>NZ_JACHFD010000003.1 GCF_014201715.1 Haloferula luteola | reverse complement strand
GGCAAGGCGCTTGAGCGATTCCTGAAAGACTTCGTCCGCGCCTACAACGAGAACTGCGGTCCGTTCACCTGGACCAAAGGCCCGAAGAAGCTCAGTCGGATCATCCAACTAACCAAGCTCGCCCAAGACGCTGGCATCACCTGATATGCCTGCTACTTTTCGGACGATGCACTAGCCGTAGTGACTGACAAAGTCCCGCCTTCATATGAAGGACGACCTTAGTTGTTTGCACTTCGATCTCGCGATGCCCTGCCTAGTCTCTCGGTGAGACGCCCTGAAATTCTTCGAAGATGACTGTGGCCTCGGGCAAAGTGCCGCGTTTGAGGGGCGCCGGATTGGCATCTCATTGAAGATGAGATGGTGCGCGATACTGGGTTCGAACCAGTGACCCCCACCGTGTCAAGGTGGTGCTCTACCACTGAGCTAACCGCGCATGGACTGGTTGGCTTTGAGGGCCAGCCGCCGCGAAGAGGCCGGAGGCTAGGAGGCGTTCCGGCTGGATGCAAATGCTTTTTTCACCAAGTTGGAAACTTCTTGGGCCCCCTTGGAGAAGGGAACGCAATTGGGAAGAAGGTGAGAGCTGGATCGCCTCAAATGGGTGGCGAGATCGGCGGTATTGGAAGAGAGGTGATAGGAGAGATGAAGACACGGAAAAAGGCGAAGGGACGATGCCCTTCGCCTTTTAAAACATCTGCTGACGCGAACAGTCCGCGACCTGTGGGTGACGAATCAGTCGCTGGGGAGAGGAGGGTTACTTTTTCTTTGCAGCCTTTTTGGTCGTCTTTTTGGCAGCTTTCTTGGCGGGAGCCTTTTTGGCGGCTTTCTTGACGGTTTTCTTGGCGACAGCCTTTTTCGCAGGGGCTGCGGCTTTTTTGGCGACTTTCTTCGTCGCTGCCTTTTTCGCTACTTTTTTGACGGCAGCTTTTTTGGCAGGGGCTGCGGCCTTTTTGGCGGCTTTCTTCGCTGCTTTTTTTGCTACGGCCTTTTTCGCGGGGGCGGCGGCTTTCTTGGCCGCCTTCTTGGCGGGCTTGGTCGTCTTCTTGGCAGGCATGGCTTTATGTCGTTTGAGTTCGCGTTCGATGTTGGATTTCTCTTCCGGCGTCAAAGTGCCGGCGGAGAGTAGCGCGAGGACCGCCTCGCCAAGGCGGCCTCCGAAAGCATTGGTGAGGAAATCGGACGTCGCTTTGCCTGCGATTTGGTCCTGAGTATGAGCGGCCTCATAAACATGAGCCCGTCCTGAACGGGTTCTTTTGACGAGCTGCTTGCGCTCGAGGCTTTGCATGACCGACAGCACCGTGGTGTAGGCGCGGTCTTTGCCATCGGGAAGCGCACTAAGTACGTCGCTTACCGTAGAGGGTCCCTCATGCCATAAAACGGAAAGGGCCTGCAGTTCGAGATTGGATGGAGTCGCGGGCATCTTAGATTTTTCTTCGATAGCAACCATAGAGCTAGTACTAATGTTGCCTGTCAAGTTAAAAGGAGCAGATATTTTGGTTTTCCGTAACTAACATGGTGGCGGTGAGTGCTTCTTTAGTTGGGATGGGGAATGGGGAGGAAGCAGTCGGAATGCCGTTTATCGCCATGCAGGGCGTGGAAAATCAGTGAGCAGGTGGGCTCGCAGGTCTTTTGAATTCTGGTGCGAGTCGTGAGATTTCGTTCCAGAGAGCATCTTCGGAGGGGTGCCCGTTGAACAGGATGCGTCCGTCGAGGCCCACGAGGACCATGGTAGGCGCGGATTGGATGCGGAGCAACGAGGTGAGTGAGCGCTTTTTGCGATCCATCAGCCAAAGGCCAGTGGGTTTGGAAGGAAGGGCATCGAGGAGGGCAAGGGTGTCTGCCCGGGTATCGGGATCCGATTCTCCGACCAGGGTGGCGACCCCGATTCCGGCGTCATGGAGAGCGGTCGCGGTTTGGGCGAAGTCTTCGAGGCTTTCTTCGCATTCGCGGCTCCAAGGGGAGAAGAAATGAAGAAGGAGCGCGCTTTTACCCTCAGTGGCGGACTGGAGGGTAGTTTGGGTCCCTTCGAGGGTTTCGAGCGAGGTGCTGAAGTCGAGACGGAGTTGCTTCATGGCCTCATTGAGTCGCAAGCGCTCGATGTGAGGGGCAAATGCGGCGCCCTGTTTCGGACTGAGCCAAAAGGCCTCCGTGATGTGTTGTTTGAAGCCCTCTTTGTCGTTGTTTTGGAGGCAGGCGATGGCTTCGGTGTATTCGACCACGGCAAGCCAATCTTCTCGGACACCGAAGATTTCGGAGTCTTCTAGTTTGAAGAGTTCGCGTCGGGAGACGAATTCGGGGGCGAGTGACGCGATCACCGCGTCTTCTCGACGATCAACACAGTAAAGAAAACGCGCCTCCAGAACGGATTGTTCGGAGGCGCCAAGGTCACGGGCACGTTGAATGGCTGCTTCGAGTGCCTCTTGGGATTCACGCTCGGAGAGCATGAGATCGACGGCTTCGCGCAGTGTGGGGCCAGTGGCCGGCCGTTGGGCCCACGCCTGAGGGGCGAGGGCGATGAGGCAGGCCAAGGCGACGGCACGAATCATCGGGCAGGAATCGAAATTGTCTGGCCGAGGCGCACGTTGGTGTCTCCGGCCGCCATGCCATTCGCGCTGCGAATGGCATCCACGGTCACGCCATATTTGCGACTGATACCCCAGAGGGTATCCCCCTTGACGACGGTGTGGGATGAAAGCGATGCCGAGGGAGTGGGGGCGGCGGGGATGGGGGCTGGTGCCGGAGTCACTGCGGCTTCTTCATAAGCGGCACTGCCGTAGGAAGGGTCGGTGGCTGGCGCGTTCACATCTTGATAGGGCGCGGACTCATATCCGCCAGAGGAGGGAACTCCGTAAGGATTCGATGTATCGTATCCACTGGCAGTGTCGTAGTTTTCTTCCTTGTTGAAGAGAGAGCAGGAAGAGAGCGCGGCGGCTCCAATGAGGGCGGAAAAGCGGAGGGTTGGATTCATTGTTGCGTGGGGTTGGAGTTCTCAGGCGGCCGGTTTGATGGAGAGAACGACACCCGACGCGGAATTTATTCAATTCCCTTGAAGAAGTCGATGGCTGTTTGAGTGGTATGACTCGCGAGTTGTTCGATCGTTTCGCCGCGTGCTTCGGCGATGCGCTGAGCGATGATCGAGGTCCTTGCTGGTTCGTTGCGCTGCCCGCGATGTGGATGAGGGGAGAGATAGGGGGAGTCGGTTTCGAGCATGAAGCTTCCAGGGGGGAGCTTGGCAGCGAGATCGAGAACGGAGGTAGCATTTTTGAAGGTAGCGACTCCTCCAAAGGAAACTCTTCCGCCGAGGTCGATGACGGCACGGGCATTTTCAGGACTGCTGATAAAGCAATGAAATACGGCGCGGGTTTGATCTGAAAAGCCCCGATAGATGGAGAGGGCATCCTGAAAGGAGGCGTCGCCCTGACGATCGCGAGTGTGGATGACAAGGTTCAGGCCGCATTCGGAGGCGAGGGCAAAATGAGCCTCCAAGAGTTCGGTTTGGCGCCGACGGTAGTCGGTTTCCTGCCAGTCAGCGGGTGCAGGATGAAAGTAGTCGAGTCCGGTTTCTCCGATCGCGGCGACCTGTGGGTGAGTAAGGTGGGGGCGAAGTTGTGCGATGACATCATCGGGGGCATCATGAGCCTCGCAAGGGTGGATGCCCAGGCAGCAATGGACTTCAGGGTAAGTGGTGGCGAGGTCGAGATGGGCCTGAATGTCATCGAGGCAGGTGGCGAGAGAGATCAGGCGGGTGACGCCGGCATGCCGTGCGCGTTCGATGAGTGCCGGAACTTCAGCGGCATCGAACTTGGCGGAGGCGAGGTGGCAATGGGAGTCGGTAAGCATGGAGAATCGTCGGTTGCCCGGTCGGATGGTGCCGTGCTGGGCTGCGGGAAACTCGGGGTCACCGGTCAGAACATCAAGCCTCGGGTTGACGAGGGCGATAGAGCATGGCGAAGGGGACGAAAAGAAGGGCGGTGGCTCCCATGAGGGCGGTGAAGAACCAGAAGTAGGCGGCCTTTTCGAGTTTGTTGCCTCCGCCGAGGCGGGTGGTGAGGGAGAAAGGTTCGGCGGGATCGGTGGTGGATGCCACGCCTCCGTGGCGAACGAGCCAAGGTTCTGCCGGGCGGAATCGGTCACTCCAGGAGGTTTCGGCGACCGGTTTGGATGGCTCTGCCAAGTTGATGAGGGTGGTGAGATCCCAAGGGGATTTGGCGATGCCATCGGCTCCAGGGCTGGTAAGGCGCATGGAAAGGGAGTTGAGGATATCGTATCGAATGGGCTGGCCCCAAGGGTCGAGTCCAAGGTCGCCGACTTCATCAAGGGTGGGAGGGCGGCCAAGGTCGATGGCTTGTTGGGCGATGCGAGACCCGAGGGATTTCATGGAATCCTGGCCGGGAAATTCGACGCGGGAGAGTTTTCCTTCGGAAACGCGAGCGATGAGATCGTCGTTGGTTCCAGTTGCCCCGTCGAAGCCGGGAAGGACGATGTTTTGCGGTGATTCCTGCCAATCCGAGGTGAGGTGGGCTTGGGCAGCCGCAAACTGGGTTTTGGCGGGCTCGTCAATTTGGATGAAAAGGTTCACGACGGCGGTGAGTCCATTGCCGATGAACACGGAGAAGAGGAAGAGAGACATCATCATCGACTTCATGTGCTTTGGCGCCTGAGTGTAGGCAAATTCAAGGCCGACGATGGAGATCATGATTTCCGCAGAGGTGAGGACGGCGTAGGCGGCGAGTTGCCAAGCGATGTGGGGGGCTTGGCCGGCATCGATCTTCTCCTGGGCGACGGCGACGAGAGCAAAGGCTGCCGTCATGAGAAACATGCCAGTGGCCATCTTGCGCAGGGGAGTCACGCGCACGAATCGGCCGACGAAGGGGTAGACTCCAAAGGCGAAAAAGGGGATGAGGATGAGAATGAGGATGGGGTTAGCCGCCTGAATCTGTGAGGGAAGGAGTTCGACGCCAAATAGATGGCGATCCATGGAAACGGCTTGGAAAACCAAGGTGGAAGCGGTCTGGTCAAAGAGACTCCAAAAAACGGCGACGAAGAGGAAGAGGGGGACCAACCAAGCGAGCGACCCGACGCCTTCCTTGGAGAAGACCTGTCGGATGAAGGCTGAGCCACTGGCTGGGACGTGGACAAAGCGGTGGCGTCCGATCCAGAAGACGACCGTGGCGAGGGCCATGAGGATGCCTGGAATGCCGAAGGCCCAGTGCGGGCCATACCATTCGAGGAGCCATGGGATGAGAAGATTGGAAACCGCCGCACCGAGGTTGATGGAGAGGTAGAAGAGATTAAAGATCTTCGTTAGAAGATGCTGGTTGTTGGGGCCAAATTGGTCACCGACGTGAGCGGAGACGCAGGGTTTGATGCCTCCGGCCCCGATGGAGATGAGACCGAGGCCGGCGAGGAGCCAAAACTGAACTGCTCCTCCGACTCCCATGAAGGCAAGGCACAGGTGGCCGAGGCAGTAGACGATGGAGAGGGTGATGATGGTCCGGTATTTTCCCCAGAACCAGTCGGAGACGAGCGCTCCGAAGAAGGGGGTGAAGTACACGGCAGCTGTGAAGGCTGCGACATAGACGGTCGCCTGAGTCTCGGACATCGATTCTCCTCCGAGGTGGCCAAGGTAGTTGGCGAGGAAAATCGCGAGGCCGGCCTTCATGCCGTAGAAGGAGAACCGTTCGGCGGCTTCGTTGCCGACGATGTGGGGGATGCCGGAGGGGAGTTTTGAGGACAGAGACGGCTCAGTGCGGAATTCGGACATGACGGGTGGCTGAAATCGAACAGGTGGGCCTCCGCGGAGCACGCCGGCCGCCAATCCAGCGAGAAAGAAGGGAGGGGGCGGAAATCCCCGGGCTTGGCGGGCCCGGGGATGATGAGTTTACCACCGAATCGCGGCGGCGGCCCAGGTGAGACCGGCTCCAAAGACGACGAGCACGGCGTGTTCGCCTTTCTGGATGCGACCTGAGCGGTTGGCTTCGTCGAGGGCGATGGCGACGGCCGCAGCGGAGGTGTTGCCGTATTTTTGGAGGTTGGTGAAGACGCGGTCGTAAGGAACGTCGAGCCGCTCAGCAATGGCGTCGATGATCCGAAGATTGGCTTGGTGGGGGACCACCAGGGCGATGTCTTCAGGCTTCAAATGGGAGCGTTCGATGACCTTCTCGGCGGATTGTTTCATCCGGGTCACCGCGTGCTTGAAGACTTCTTTTCCAAGCATGGCCAGGGTGGCGAGGCGCTTGTCAGCGTTTTCGATGGTGATGGGGCAGGCGGAGCCGCCTCCAGGAATATTGAGGAGGTGGGTCTGGCGCCCATCGGTGCCCATTTCGGTGGCGAGAATGGCTCCGTCATCGGGTTGAGTGGCCTTGCGGAGAACGGCGGCACCCGAGCCATCGCCAAATAGGATGCAGGTGGAGCGATCGTCCCAGTTGACGAAGGAAGAAAGTTTTTCGGCGCCAATGATAAGGGCGTTTTCGAAGGCGCCATCGGAAATCAGCCGTTTGGCGATTTTCATGGCGTAAAGGAAGCCGGAGCAGGCTGCGGAAATATCGAATGCGACGGCGCCGAAGGCCCCGAGGTTTTGTTGGACGTAACAGGCGGTGGAGGGCGTGAGGGTATCCGGGGTGATGGTGGCGACGATGATCAGTTGGATCTCGTTGGCTTCCATTTGGGCCTGCTCCAGGGCTTTGCGTGCCGCATGGGTGGCCAAGTGGGAGGTGTATTCGCCTTCGGCGGCGATCCGTCGTTCGCGGATCCCGGTGCGGGTGACGATCCATTCATCGGTGGTGTCGACCATCTTTTCGAGGTCGGCGTTGGTGAGAACTTTTTCGGGAACGTAGCTACCTGTGCCTGCAATGCAGACCGGTGTCTCGGAGTGCTCGGCGCTCATGTTGGCGGCGAATCTGGGGGCTGCTGGGGCGGAGGGCAAGGGGGAACGAAACGGGGTTGAAGACAAGGGAAATGGGGGACGGAGGGCGGAGCCGACGTGTCGGCACCGGGGAGGGTGCTGGGGTGAGAGGGAGAAGGAGGGGAAAGCGGTGACGTGTCACCGCAGTCCGAGAAAAAGGGGGAAGTGGGCGGAGGGAGTGGGCGGAGCCGACGTGTCGGCACCGGGGAGGGTGCTGGGGTGGGAGGGAGAAGGAGGGGAAAGCGGTGACGTGTCACCGCAGTCCGGAAAAAAGGGGGACTGAGGAAATAAAGACGCCCGGCCGCGGGAAGCGGACGGGCGGGGAAATATTGGCTGTGGAGGCTTTGAGCCGCTCACTTGAGGTGGGCGAGGATGGCGTCCGCCATGCCTTGGGTGCCGACTTTTTTCTCGGTGGCGGCTCCCGTCGCGATGTCTCCGGTACGGTAGCCATCGTCGATGGTCTTGGCGACGGCGGCATCGATGGCGTCGGCCGCATCGGATTCTCCCAGCGAGTAACGAAGAAGCATGGCCGCCGAGAGAATCTGGGCGATGGGATTGGCAATGCCCTGACCCGCAATGTCTGGGGCTGAGCCGCCACTGGGTTCATACATGCCGAAATACAAGTCAGAGCCTTCTTTTTTGGCCCCAAGTGAGGCGGAAGGAAGCATGCCGAGAGAACCGGAAATCATGGCCATTTCGTCGGATAGGATGTCCCCGAAGAGGTTTTCCGTGACCAGCACGTCGAAGGATCCGGGACGCCGAACAAGCTGCATGGCGGCATTGTCGACATAGAGATGGGAGAGTTCGACTTCCGGGAACTCCTTCGCGACTTCAAGCGCGGTCTCCCGCCACAGGACGGAAGATGCGAGAACGTTCGCCTTGTCGACCGAAACGAGTTTTTTGCCTCGGCCCATGGCCGCCGTGAAGGCGACGCGCAGGATGCGTTGGATCTCGCTCTTTTTATAGACCATGGTGTCGAAGGCCACGGGTTCACCATCGCGGTTTTCACGGCCTTTCGGGGTGCCGAAGTAAACTCCTCCCGTCAGTTCTCGGACGCAGAGGACGTCGAATCCCTCTGGAATGAGCTCATTCTTGACGGGTGAGGCGTGGGTGAGGGAGGGCAAGCAGACGCCGGGGCGCAGATTCGCAAAGAGCCCGAAGTGTTTGCGCAAAGGGAGCAAGGCTCCGCGCTCGGGCTGAATGTCGGGTGGGAGGTTTTCCCACTTGGGGCCACCCACCGAGCCAAAGAGAATGCCATCGCTTTGTTCGCATGCCTCGACGGTGGCGGCGGGAAGAGGGGTTTCATTGCCAGTGGCATCAAGGGCTGCGCCGCCCACGAGCTGCACGGAGCGTTCGGTGTTGAAGCCGAATTTGGCTTCAACGGCGTCGAGGACGCGCAGCGTTTCGGTCATGACTTCTGGGCCGATGCCGTCGCCGGCGAGAACTGCAATGCGGTAGGTGCGAGACATGGGCTGGGTCTAAAGGACGAATGACAAATGACAAAGGGGAAATCGATGATGATGACGGGATGGGAATGGGGGGTGGAAGGGGAAGGCGGTGAGTTGATGTTGTGGTTTGGAGAGGGGTGAGGTTGGGGCGGAAGGTGGAGGGCGGAGCCGACGTGTCGGCTCCGGGGAGGGTGCTGGGGTGGGTGGCACTGGAGAGGGAAAGCGGTGACGTGTCACCGCAGTCCGAGAGGGGTGAGGTTGGGGCGGAAGGTGGAGGGCGGAGCCGACGTGTCGGCTCCGGGGAGGGTGCTGGGGTGGGTGTTGCTGGAAAGGGAAAGCGGTGACGTGTCACCGCAGTCCGAGAGGGGTGAGGTTGGGGCGGAAGGTGGAGGGCGGAGCCGACGTGTCGACTCCGGGGAAGGTGCTGGGGTGGGTGTTGCTGGAAAGGGAAAGCGGTGACGTGTCACCGCAGTCCGAAAGGGAGGGTGCTGGTGTGGGTGTCGCTGGAGGGGGAAGGCGGTGACGTGTCACCGCAGTCCGGAAAGAGGGGGGCTGAAGTGTTGGTCCGGGGTGGAAAATCGTGGGGGAGTTTCCAGTTGGCATTGGGGGAAGGTCAGGCAGGGTTCGGGGCGTGGATATTCTGATGAATCTCGGATGGCTGGCCTTGGGACTCGTGCTGCTCTCAGTGGGTGCCGATTGGCTGGTGAAGGGAGCCTCCGAGATTGCCCTTCGGGCGGGAGTGACTCCGTTGGTGATCGGGCTCACCGTGGTGGCGTTCGGAACCAGCGCGCCAGAGTTGCTGGTCAGTTTGCAGGCGAATTTGAAGGCAGACACCCAGGCGGACATCGCCGTCGGCAATGTGGTGGGGTCGAATATTTGCAATATCGCCCTCCTGTTGGGATTGGCCGCGTTGATTCGACCGTTGGTCGTGTCGAGTCAGGTGGTGAAACGGGAGATTCCGATTCTGTTGGGAGTGACGGCGGCCTTCATCGCCATGATCTGGGATGGGCGACTTTCGATGGTGGAAGGAGCGGTGCTGACGACGGGAATCGTCGTTTATGTGATCGCAAGCATCCGGATGGCCCGAAAGCAGCCGGGCGACCTAGCGGTGGATCTCCCCGAGGAAGTGGTGGAAGAGTCCAGGGGCCCTCTTTGGAAGAGCTTGATGTGGGTAGCGATCGGTCTGGCTGGCTTGGTCTACGGTGCGGACCGTTTGGTATTTGGAGGGGTGGCGATCGCCCGAACGATGGGGATCTCAGAGGTGGTGATCGGCCTGACCTTAGTGGCGGTTGGGACTTCATTGCCGGAGTTGGCGACCACGGTGGCGGCTGCTCGGCGAAATGAAACGGACATCATTGCGGGAAACATCATCGGCTCGAACCTTTTCAATGTGATGGCGGTGATGGGAATCTCTTCAGTGATCAAACCGATCGAGGTGGCAACGTTGAATCGCCTCGACTTGATGGTGATGGGTGGCTTCACCCTGGCCCTAGTGCCAGTTCTAGCCCGGGGATCGAGGATCAATCGATTTGAGGGGACCTTGTTATTGGTCGGCTATTTCATCTACTGCGCTTGGCTGGTGAAGCCGGAGTGGTTCGGAGCCATGAACTGAGAGACGAAAAATCGAAATTCAATGGCTGAGAGTGAGGGTGGATGAGCCCAAGGAAGTCCACGCCGAGTTGCTCCAGCCGTAAAGTGAGTGCCGTCCGATGAGGGTGCCGTCGGTTTCGGAATCGAAGGAACCGAGGATGTTCAGGGGAATGACGTTGGTGGAGGAAAACACCAGGCTCATGCCGTAGGCGGACGGAGCATAGTCGACATAGGTGAGGGTGCCCGAGGTGTTGCTGCCAGTGTAGTCGCAGGTGCCGCCAGTGCCCGTGGCGTCGAAAGTGAGGGTGACGGAATCGGAGGTGTCGGGCAGGAGGACGACGAGAGTCCGGTTTGCCAATGATCCCGGTGCGAGGGCCTCGGGGTAGGTGACGCGGGTAATGCGGTAAAAGGCTTGAGATGGGGGCGAGGGCGATTCGGTCTGAACGGTTTCCACGGGTAGATCCTCGGGGCCGGCATAGAGAGATAGGTGGTCTGCCCAGACCGCGAGATCAGTGCTACGCTGGATGGAAAGAAACTCTCCGGGTTGAAGAGGCGGGGAGGGAAGGAGATCCACGTTTTCTCCCGGTGTGACAGCGAGGGTTGCGGTGGCCGGTGTGACCTCCGGCAATCCTTGGGCGAATTCGTCGAAGGCTTCCGCCGCGGCGTCGGTGCGCTCGAAGGTGATGGCGGTGATGGACGAGCCGTTGCTGCCGGCGGCATGGATGGCATCGATGACGGCGCGGCTAGCACTGTCGGGGATGAGGCCGAAGATGGTATGGACGTCGTCGAGGTGAGAGGGGGTGGAATTCCCGACGAAGAAGATCTGGCTGCCATTCGAGTTGGGCCCACTGTTGGCCATGCTCAGCATGTAGGGACCGTGGCGGAGCGAGGGCGCAAATTCATCGGGAAAGGTAAATCCTGGTCCACCGGAGTTGGTGCCCGTTCCCGAGCCGGTCTGGGCAATTTTGAAAGTGGTGTCATTGACGACGCGGAAGAACGACTCTCCCACGTAGTAGGGAGTGTGGGAGAGGGTTCCACTGGTGGGGTCGAGGTGGGCGCGCGTGCCCTGGGCGAGGGTGATGAAATTGGCCACCGTTTTTGGAGCGGCGGCGTACTGGAGATCCACGGTGATGTCACCGAGTGTGGTGGCAACATGCGCCAGCAAGGCAGCGTGACCAAGAGTTGGGAGGCCCAGCGAAAAACTCAGGACGAAGGCAAATTTCACGGGTGCAACAGAGCGGTCTCGAGCCGGGAGCGCAAGGGGCGATCCTAAGAGTCTTTAGTGCCCACAGTGATCGCAGCGGACCCAGCCCTCTTCGCCATCGGTAAAGAACTCCTTCTTCCAGATGGGAACCCGGGCTTTCACTTCATCGATGATGAATTGGCAGGCTTCGAAGGCGGCATCGCGATGCACTGCGGAAACGCAGACGACTACGGCGAGGCCACCGATTTCGATGGGGCCGGTGCGGTGGACGCAAACAGCGTGCAGGATGGAGAAGCGTTCGCGGGCCTCATCAAGGATGCGCGTTCCTTCTTTTTCTGCGAGGGGAACATATGCTTCATATTCGAGTCGGGCGACCGGACGTCCGAGGTGATGGTTGCGAACCCAGCCCTCAAAGGAGCAGAAGCCTCCGGCAGCGGGATCGATGGTGGCTTCGCGGAGTTCGGTGGGCGACAGGGGAGTGGTCTGGAGTCGGAACATCGAGGAAATCGAAGAAGTCGGGCAGGAGAGATGGGCAAGTGAAGGGGGTGCAGTTTTGAGATCAGCCACCTGCGACGGGGGGGATGAACACAATTTCATCGTCGGGGGCGAGGCGTGTGGACCCGTCGCAGAAGTCGCCATTGCGGGCTGCGCGGAGGGCATTCCAAGCGAGCGGCAGTCGATGTTGAAAACGAAGTTCCTCGTAGAGCCCGCCGACGGTGCAGGCGACGGTTTCGAGAATCTCTTCGTCGAGGCCACGAGCTTCACGAAGTTTGGCGAAATAGAGGATTTTCACCGTCTTGGGGTGAACGCCTGAAGTGATCTTGGCGAAGACTTCGTCGAGTTCCACAGGGGTGTTCGCGTTGTCGAGGGCGACGGGGTGAGGAAGGTCGAGAAGAAGGGGATTGAGGGATTCAAGAAAATGCCGGGCGCAAAACGATTGGTGATCGAGGAGGAGTGGGACGCGATCGAGGGCTGCGGGAGCATAAATGGCAGCGAGGGGTTCTCCGCGTTGGTCAAGGCGGTTGCGGAATGCGGTGGCGGGATCTTCGTAGGAATCGATCAGGGTCTTGAGGGTGGGCGCGTCGAGGAGGAAGAGGTCGCAGCCGATGAGCAGAACGGGATCTTCCGGGTGGGCGGCGTGGAAGGATTCGAGAGCCGCCAAGGGGCCTCCTCCCGGGCGCAGATCCTTAAGGATCGGGACTTCTGGGGGCAGCGAGATCGGGTGATTGGCGGAAACAATGACGTCTGTGCCGACGGTTTGGAGGAGCGAGATGAGGTGGTCGAGTTGGCGGCGACCATCGGGCCGTTCAAGGGTGGCTTTGTCGCGACCCATGCGCTGGCTGCGGCCACCTGCGAGGATGAGGGCTTTCAATGGATCTGGCGGTTTAGGGTTGGGCCAAAAAATCGGATTTGCCGCCCGTTTTTTTGAGCAGCCGGATTTGAGAGATCACGATGGCGGGGTCGAGGGCCTTGCACATGTCGTGCAGGGTGAGGGCGGCGACGGAGGCTCCGGTGAGCGCTTCCATCTCGACACCGGTCTTGCCGGTGGTTCGCGCTGTGCAATGGATCGTGGCAGTGTGGTCGGCGAAAGTGATGTCGACTTTGACGCTATCGAGCGGCAGAGGGTGACAGAGGGGAATGAGTTGACTGGTCTGCTTGGCGGCCATGATACCGGCGAGGATCGCGGTTTGGAAGACGGGCCCTTTCTTGGAGATCAGGTCGGAGCCATCGAACTGGGCGGAAACGGCGTCGTTGACGGTGACTAGGGCTTCGGCGGTGGCACTGCGTTGGGTGATCTCCTTGGCGGAGACATCGACCATGTTGGCGTGATGGTTGGCGTCGACGTGGGTCAGGGACATGGCGAGATGAATTCAGGATGGAGAGCAGGAAAAGAAACGGAGGTGCAGACGATCGGTGCAATCGGGTGCAGGCGGGACTTCCAGAAACCCGGCGGCTCCAGAGATGGAGACAAAATCCCCGGAGTTGCGAGGAGGGAGAGGGTTGCCGGCGGCGTCGAGGGCCAGCAACCAGGTCAGGTGAGGGAGGGGCTGGAGCTCTGGTGGAGATGGTCGGGTCGGTACCTGAAGGTCGCTTCCTTCGAGTTGGCTGAGTGCGGGCAGAACGTAGCGAGTGAAGGTGGCCAGGACAGAGACAGGATTTCCGGGAAGGGCGAAGACCAGAGGTGGCCCCGACCAGAATGCCAGGGGTTTCCCAGGGCGCTGGAAAACACCATGAAAGGCGGGGGGACCGAGTTTTTCTTCCAGGAGGGGGCGAATCAGGTCCCGTTTGCCCTTGGAGATGCCGCCGCAAAGGATGACGAGGTCCGATTGGGCGAGGGCGTCGTGAAGGTCGTCGCGGGCGACATCGGCATCGTCCGGAACATGGCGGACGAGGCGAGGAACATGGCTAGCGCGACGCAGCAGAGCTTCGAGCATCGGACCGTTGGAACGGCGAATTTGCCAGGGCTGAGGGTGATCGGCGACAGGAATGGCCTCATCTCCGCTGGAAATCAATGCGATGCGTGGTCGCGCTGCCACTTCAAGCTCAGTGAGCCCGACGGAGGCGGCAATGGCGATTTCGGCGGGTCCGATGATCCGATCGGCTGGGACCAGCACTTCTCCCGATAGGGCATCGCTGCCAGTTGGGTGGATGTACTGGCCGGGTTCATAAGTTTCTAGTATTTGAAGAATTTGAAGCTCTTCGCCCTGCGGTTCGAGAGTGATGTCTTCGTAGGGAACGACGGTGTCGCAATCGGCCGGAACACAGGCCCCAGTCATGATTTCCCACGCATGCTCGGCGGACAAGGCCGTGGGCGGTGGGTCGCCGGCAGCGTGTAGGCCCTGAATCCAATGGGGTGGTGAGGAGGAGGAGAAGGCCACCCCGTCCATCATGGCGCGAGCATAAGGGGGGAGGTCGCGGTCGGCATGGATGGCACGGGTTAGGGTGCGGCCGACGGCCTCGACGAGGGAGACCCGATCAGTCGCGGGTTGCCAGAGGGAGGATGCGATGATCGCATCGGCTTCGGCGGGAGTGATGGGGTCGTCCACGAGGATGTCAGAGGGCTGGGATCTCGAGAGTGGCAGGGCCGGTGGTGAGGATGCCGGATTCTAGAATGCGACAACGCAGACCGCCGCGATTTTTCATCAGGGCTTCGGTGCCATCGGTGCCCGTGGCTTCGTCCATCCAATAGCAAGGGCTGCATTCCTGAGTGCCCTCAAAGAGAAGTCCATTGAGGCAGAAACGTTCGCCGATAAGGGCGTTGAGATCGATGTTGGAAACGACCGCATTGCGCCGGAAGGCGGAGGCCGGGAGGTGGGGGGCTTGGGCGTGTTCCCGAATCGCTTCGACGACCGCGAGGTCGATGAAGGTGATTTGGCCTTTGTAGTTCTCTTTGT
Organism: Haloferula luteola; assembly: GCF_014201715.1. Taxonomy (GTDB): domain Bacteria; phylum Verrucomicrobiota; class Verrucomicrobiia; order Verrucomicrobiales; family Akkermansiaceae; genus Haloferula; species Haloferula luteola. The sequence continues at coordinate 299,764 of NZ_JACHFD010000003.1, read as the reverse complement.
AGTCGAAGAAACGGTCGCCACGGATCCCCCTGCCCGCGACGAGTTCGATGGAGTCGTGCTCGATCGATTCGTGGGTTCCGGCGGGTCCGCCGTGGTGGCCGTAGAAGTTGTGCCCCGGCGAGGTGAAGAGCTGATGGATCGTCGCACTCACGGGAGGATCATCGTTGGATGGGGAGGAAACATCAAGGGCCTGCGCACGGGTTGCGGAAGTCGTCGCGGCTCTTGCGGGTGGAAGCGAATGATCTTCACCGAGCGGTGACGGGACCGAAGGATCGGGTTTGGCCGCCGCCAGCTGCGGGGGCACCTGGATTTCTCATGGAACTTCCCCGAATCATTCAAGGAGGCATGGGCCTCGGCATTTCGAATTGGCGTCTGGCGAAAGCGGTGGCGTTGCGAGGACAATTGGGCGTGGTGTCGGGAACGGCGATCGACCTGATCCTGACGCGGCGCCTGCAAGCGGGGGATCCGGGCGGTCATATGCGGCGGGCCTTGGCGGCGTTTCCCGGGAGGGAGATGGCGGAACGGGTGATTGACCGCTATTTCGTGGAAGGGGGCAAACCGGAGACCAAGGCGTTCGCGGCAAAGCCCATGGTGGGAGATCGTCAGGGCCAGGCATTGGAAGAGTTGATGGTGGTGGCCAACTTTGCGGAGGTGTTTCTGGCGAAGGAAGGGCATCAGGGATGGGTCGGCATCAATTTCCTGCACAAGATCCAGACACCGATGTTGCCCTCGTTGCTGGGGGCGATGTTGGCGGGGGTCAGTGTGGTTTTGATCGGTGCAGGGATTCCGTTGGAGATTCCATCGATTCTTGACCGCTTGGCGGCATGGGAGCCGGTGGAATTCAGTCTTCATGTTACGGGAGCGGGGGGGGATCACAAGATGCGGTTGGATCCGAAAAGGTGGTTTCCGGGAGAAACTCCGGAGCTTCAGCGTCCTTTGTTTTTCCCGATCGTGTCGTCGGTCACCTTGGCCTCGATGTTGGTCAAGAAGTGCCAAGGCGGAGTGAATGGTCTGGTCGTTGAGGATGCCACGGCGGGAGGCCACAATGCTCCGCCGCGTGGCGCCCTGAAGTTGAGCGAGGAGGGTGAACCGATGTATGGACCGCGTGATGAGGTGGATCGCGCCGCGATTCGGGCACTGGGCTTGCCGTTCTGGGTGGCCGGTTCCCAAGGCAGCCCGGAAAAGTTGCAAGAGGCACGGGCGGATGGTGCGGAAGGAATTCAGCTCGGCAGTTTGTTTGCTTTTTGCGAGGAGTCGGGTCTTCGGGAAGACCTGAAGCAGGCAGCGATCAAATCGGCGTTGGCGGGAGAGGAGAAAGTTTTCCGGGATCCGGCGGCATCTCCTACCGGGTTCCCATTTCAGGTGCTGACGGCTCCGGGGTCATTGTCAGAGGCGGAGATCTACGAGGAGCGGCAGAGGATCTGCGACTTGGGCTATCTGCGGGAGGCCTACGAACGGGAAGATGGCTCGGTGGGCTGGAGGTGCCCGGCGGAACAACCGCTGGACTTTCAGAAGAAGGGAGGTCGAATCGAAGAGACCGCTGGGCGGAAATGTCTGTGCAACAGCCTGATGGCAAACATTGGATTGGGGCAACGGCGTGCCGAGGAAACCGAGCAGCCTTTGTTGACGTGTGGCAAGGATCTGTCGGGGATTCGGAAGCTGGCCGCTCCGGGATCCAAGGGCTATTCGGCGGGAGACGTTCTCGATTTTTTGCTGGGAGACGAGGTCTTGGCTGAGGAGATCTGAACGGCACAAGCCTTGTAGTTCGGCTGGCGGGAATGGGCATCGAAGGACGGGTGGGTGAGCTGATTGACTCGACGATCGTGCATCGGAAGGAACACCTGGCCACGTTGCATGGTGGGCGCAAGGTAGGCGGCGACGATGATTTCACCCCGGCGCGAGCTCACTTTGACGGGATCGTTGGCGGCGATGCCGAGAATGGCGGCGTCCTCAGGATGGATCTCAAGGTAGGCTTCCTGTGGAGAGAGTTTTCGCAGGATATCGGATTTTGCGGTGCGAGTCTGGGTATGCCACTGACTGCTTGAGCCCCGGCCAGTGAGAAGGAGGAAGGGAAAGTCGGCGTTGGGAGGTTCAGGAGGTGGGGCCGGAGGAGAGAAGTGGATTCGAGCTTTTCCAGTAGGGGTGTAGTAGTTCCAGTCGGCGAAAAGGCGGCGTTCAGTGAGTTCACCGACCCGATCTGCGTGGGTTGGATGAGGAGGGGTCGTCATCGATTTTGGGTAAGGCCATTGGATGCCTCCGGATTGATCGATGTGCTGATAGTCGCGGATCCCGGTGATGTCACAGGGCCGGTCAAGGGTGAGGTCACGGAGTTGAAGAAAAGCCGCTTCAGGATCGGTCCATGAGTCGAACCAAGAATCGCAACCCCAGGCGTGTGCCAGCAGCCGAAAGATTCTAAAATCGGCTAGGGCCTGACCCGGGGGTGTGCGAACGGCCTTGAGGGTGCCAATCCGGCGTTCGGAGTTGATGAAGCAACCTTGCTTTTCGCCCCACCCGGCGGCGGGCAGGAACAGGTCCGCTACCTGTGCCGACTCGGTCGTCGAATACATGTCCTGAACGACGAGAAACTCGAGCTTTTCGCGAAGCGCGGCGAGTCTTCCAGAATCAATCCAAGAGTGGAATGGATTGGTGGCGACGATCCACAAGCCTTTGATTTCGCCCCGTTCGGCTGCGTCGAGGATTTGATCGTAGGCGAGGGAGGGGGAGGAGGGAATCGCATCGAGCGGTATTCCCAGAATTCTGGAAACTTTCAGGCGATGTTCCGGGTTGGCGAAGTCGTGACCACCGACGAGTGAGGTGGTGTTGGAAAAGAGCCGGGAACCCATGGCGTTGCATTGCCCGGTAATGGAATTGGGGCCGGTGCCTGGACGACCGATGTTCCCGGTCATTAGGCACAAATTGATGATGGCCTGGGCGGTACGAACTCCCTCGTAGGATTGGTTCACGCCCATCGTCCACCACCAGGAGACGCGCTTGCCCGGCTCGGAGACCTGGTGGGCCAGGGTTTCGATGGTGTCGGAGTCGATCCCGGTGGCTTCGGCGACGGCCGCGGGAGAGTAATCGCGAACGAAATGGCGGAACTCCTCAAAGCCTTCGGTGCGTTCGAGTGAGTTGGAATCGATGCGCCCATCACGGATGATGCAGTGAGCAAGAGCGTAGTAGAGGGGGAGGTCTCCCTTGGGGCGAAGGGGAAGATGCTGATCTGCGGCTTGCGCGGTTTCCGTTGCGCGGGGGTCGATGACGATGATTTTTGGGGAGCGTGGATTGCGCACGATGCGCTGCCAGAGAATGGGGTGGGCGATGCATAGATTCGCGCCGACGAGCACAATGACATCGCTCTCTTCAAAGTCGGCATAGGTGTAGGGAGGGGCGTCGAAGCCAAAGGATTGCTTGTAGGCGCTGACGGCGGTGGCCATGCACTGTCGGGTATTGGCATCGCCGTGATGGAAGCCCATGCCGAACTTCCAAAGGCAACCGAGGAAGGCCATCTCTTCGAAGGGAATCTGGCCGGTGGAGAGGAAAGCGGCCGAATGGTGGCCGTGGCGCTGTTGGATGCTTTTGAATCGATGAACGAATGTTTCGACGGCTGTTGCCCAGTCGATGGATTCGAAATCGCCCTGAGCCGTGCGCCGGAGAGGGGTGGTGCCGCGGTCGGGAGCATCAAGGGGGTCGAGAGCCTGCCAGCCTTTCGGGCATGCCATGCCGAGATTGACGGGATAGTGGGCCTGAGGGCTGAGGTTGATCGCGCGACCGCTGGCGTCGAGATGAAGCTTTAGTTGGCAACCCGTCGCGCAGTATCCGCAGATCGAGGTCGTTGTGCCGACGGGTTTGAGGCGCTCGGGCACTTTGCCGAGGCCAAATGATCCAGGGGTTTGCACCAGATCGCGGGTGAGCGGGCCGGTGTGCTGTTTGAGCAGGCGGGCAAGCATGGCGGAGTGACCGATGCTAGCACGAGGTGTGCGGATTCCGTCCGGGATCAACCGGAGGCTCCGGAGATGGGGTCATGCACCTGATGATGCGGATTCATGAAGGGAGATGAGGAAATGTCAGGCAAAAGGTGGTGCCCTGCCCGGCGTTGCTGGTGACCTCGAGCCGTCCGTGGTGGGCGGTGGCGATGGTTTGAACAATGGCGAGCCCAAGTCCGGTATGTCCCTGAGTTTGGGTGCGAGCGCGGTCGACCCGATAGAATCGGTCGAAAAGCCGAGGCAAATGTTCCTGCGGGATGCCGGGACCTTCGTCGTGGACTTCCACATAGCTTTCTCCTCCCCGGTGGCCGCAGCGAACGGAGACCGAGGTGCCTGCAGGAGGATGGGAGAGTGCATTGGAAAGGAGGTTTTGAACGGCGGTTTCAAGCCACTCAGGGTCCCCTCCGACGAGGGCAGGTGAAAGCTGGCGATGAAGGTTGCTGCCGCGTTCTTGGGCGAGGGGGGCGAGGCGGTCCGTCACGCCGCGGGCAATTTCCGCCAGATCGCAGGGACGATGGGCTCGTGATTCGGCGCCGACATCATGGCGGTCCAGTACGAGGAGGGAATCGACGATCCCGCGCATGCGCTGAGCTGCCGTTTGGCAGTTTTCGAGAAACTGCCGGTACTGGGCGGGGTCGCGTTCGGAGCGGAGGGCCCGTTGGGTTTCCGTGAGGATGATGGTCAACGGAGTGCGGAGCTCGTGGGAGGCATCGGCGGTGAAGCGTTTTTGGCGCTCTATGCCCGAGGCGAGGCGATCGAAGGTGTCGTTCAGGACGTGGGCGAGTTGGTCCAACTCGTTGTCGCGGTCGGGGATGGCGATGCGTTCTTCCAGTTTCCCCGCAGCGATGCGGGAGGCGGTTTGTGAGATGGTATGGATGGGTTTGAGGGCGCGGCCGGCGAGCCACCAACCGCCTGCGATGGCGGCGAGGAGGATCGAGGCACCGCCAACGGCGAGAAGGATGCGAAATCGGTAAAGAGCTCCCAGTTCGGTGGAGATATCCCGACCAATCACGGTGATGATACCGGAGGGGTGGGCACTGTGGAGTTCGTGTAAAGTTCCTCGATCGCATACGGAGCGCTCGGAGCGTTCCGGGCGCACCTTGGTAGGGCGGGTGAGACCCGCTGGGGCATTGGGAGAGGTGAAGAGCGAGGAGCCGTCACTGTCCCAGACGACGATGTAGGTGCCCGCGGGATCGGATTTGAAAAGGTCGCGGAACTCCGGGGGATCGATGGCGGGGTTGCCCAGCGAGCGGAGTCGGTCTCGGATGTCATCGAGGGAGGGAGGCCCGTCTTTGTCGTTGGACGAGTTCTTGGGAGCGAAGACGCCTCGGTAGAAGGACTTTTCGTGATCGTGGAGGTCGCGGTCGATTCGCTCCATGCGATCGCGAGTGCTCAAGCGATTGGCGAGGAGCCAGACGGCGACTACGAGGCCAAGGGAGACGAGCGAGTGCCAGAGGAGCAAGCGCCAGCGAATGGAGTGGAATGGGCGCTTCATTCGATCGAGTAGCCGTGACCGCGGCGGGTGGTGATGAAGGATGCGCCGAGCTTCTTTCTTACATTCGAGACGTGAACATCGAGCAGGTTGGAAAGGGAGTCGTCGTTCTCGTCGAAGAGGTGCTCGTAGAGTTCGGTGCGGCTGATGACGACACCGCGATGAAGGCCGAGATACTCGACGAGTGCGTATTCGCGGGGGGTGAGAGCCACGGGAGAGCCGGTTTGACTGAGAGTCCGGGTGGCGAGGTCGAGGGTGACATCGCCCAGTTCGAGATAGTTTTTTGCTTGGCCGTGATTGCGACGAATCAGCGCACGGAGCCGGGCCAGAAGTTCGTCGAAATCGAAGGGTTTGGTAAGGTAGTCATCGGCACCGGCATCCAATCCGCGGATGCGATCGGGAACGGCATCGCGAGCGGTGAGCATGAGGACGGGAGTGGTTTTGGTCTCCCGCAGTTGTCGCAGGAGTTCCCAGCCATCGATTCCGGGTAACATTCCATCGAGGACGATGGCATCGAAATCGATTTCCCGCGCCATGGCGAGGCCATCGACGCCGTCCATGGCGGTGTCGGTCGCGTAGCGTTCCTCCTGCAGCCCTTCACGGAGGCTATGCAGGAGGAGGGGATCGTCTTCGATGATAAGCAGGCGCATCAGGATGGGGTGGCGGGCGAATCGGAAGCTTCCAGATGGGGTGGCGACCGATTCACTTCAAAATCCGAGGTCATTCATGCCTTAGGGCGTCGATCGGGTCGAGGGCAGCGGCGCGTCGTGCGGGCATGTATCCAAAGAGAATTCCGATAGCCGCCGAGAAGACGAAGGCGATGAGATTGATGGTGGGATCGAAGATGAACGGAGTGCCGACGGCTTTGACCAGTGCATGGCAGAGTCCGAAAGCGAGGAGGATGCCGGCCAGGCCTCCGATGCACGAGAGAGTGATTGCCTCGACAAGAAACTGGAGGAGAACTTCCCGAGCCCTCGCGCCGATGGCGAGGCGAATGCCGATTTCGCGGGTCCGTTCGGTAACGGAGACGAGCATGATGTTCATGATACCGATACCTCCCACTAACAGGCTCACGCCTGCAACGGCTCCGAGGAGGGAGGTCATCACTTTGGTGCTGGAGGTGACGACGTCGGCGAGTTGCTGGGAATCGAAGACGTTGAAGTCATCTTGTTCATTGCCAGTGATGTTTCGGCGTTCGCGAAGCAGGTTGGTGATTTCCGCCACAATCTGGGCACTGGGAAAGCCATCTTCGCCCGAAATCATCGCTTGGGAAACGAAGCGGCCACCTTGGCTGCCGGTTTGGCGGCGGACGAGTGAGGTGTAGGGGACGATGATGTTGTCATCGAGGTCGTCTCCGAAACCACCCTGGCCTTTCGCGGCGGTCACTCCGATGACTTCGGCGGAGGTCGTGCCGAGCCGGATGCGTTTGCCGACGGGGTCGACGGAACCGAACAAGGCTTTGCGGACGGTTTCCCCGATCACGCAAACGGAGACGGAGTCTTCAACTTCTTCGGCGGTGAAGATGCGACCGCTGGAGAGAGTCCAGTTGGCGATCTCGAAGTAGTTCGGCGTGGTACCCTGAACGTCGTACGTTTTGTTGTTTTCCTGATAGACGGCGGAAACGGATGTCTGGACGAAGGGGGCAATGTCGGCGACGCCATTGATCTGGTGGCGGATGGCATCCAGGTCGGCGAGAGAAAATTGATCGACGCCTCGGCTCCACCAGCCTTGCCCGGGTCGGAGCACGAGCAGGTTGCTGCCCATCTTGGAGATCTCTCCTTTGATGGTTTCCGTGGCGCCGCGGCCCAAGGTGACCATGGTGACCACGGCCGCCACGCCAATGACGATGCCAATGACGGTGAGGAAGGATCGGGTGAGATTCCGGCGGATTTCCCGGATGGCGATCAGAAGGGCGTTGAAGAGCATGGGAAGAGGTGGGCTTAGTTGGCGTCCACAGGGGTGTTGCGGAGGTCGCTGGAGATGAGTCCATCGCGGACGTGAATCACTCGCTTGGCGAACGAGGCGACTTCATCTTCGTGCGTGACCATGATGATGGAGATGCCCTGGTCGCGATTGAGCGTGCCGAGCAGGTCCATGATTTCATGGGTGGTTTTGGAATCGAGGTTGCCGGTCGGTTCGTCAGCAAACAAGGTTTCGGGGCTGGTGACGATGGCTCGGGCGATGGCGACGCGTTGTTGTTGTCCACCCGACAGTTCGGCGGGAGTATTGCGCTCTTTGTCAGCGAGGCCGACATTGGCGAGGGCGATGCGCGCGAGTTCGTGACGACGTTTCCGCGGATAGCCACGGTAGAGCAAAGGCAGCTCGACATTCTCCAGGGCGGAGGTCCGTGCGAGCAGGTTGAAGCCTTGGAAGATGAAGCCGAGAGCGTGGCGGCGCAGGAGGGAGCGCTGATCTTTGTTCAGGGTTTCGACGCCGATTCCCTTGAATCGGTAGGAGCCGGAAGTGGGGCTATCGAGGCAGCCGAGTAGATTCATCAGGGTGGACTTTCCCGATCCGCTGGGGCCCATGACTGCGACAAAGTCTCCACTGGCGATGGTCAGGTCGATGCCTTTGAGGGCCTTGAATGCGGCGGCTCCGCTGCCGTAGACTTTGGTGAGCTGTTGGAGCTCGATGAGGGGGGGGGCACTCATGATTTCGGGGGCTCGATGCTGGTGAGCACTTCAGTTCCGGGATCGAGATCTCCGCTGGTGATCTGGGTCATGCTGCCATCGGTGACACCGGTCTCCACGACGACCTTGGCTGGCTCGCCATTTTTTAAAATCCATACCGTGGGCGGACCTCCGGGACCGCCGGACTTGCGAGGTCCATCACGGCGCCAACGACGTCCTCCTGGCGTCATGCTTTGAACCAGTGTCTGGTCCTTTTCTTCGGGATTGGCCAGAGCCTCATACAGGGCGGGGTCGAAGCGCAGAGCGGAATTCGGCACTGCCAAGACGTCGACTTCGTTGACTACCTGGATGTCGACGGTCGCAGTCATTCCTGGGCGCAGGGAGAGGTCCTTGTTTTCGACGGAAAGTTCCGTGTCGTAAGTGACCACGCCTCCTGTTGTGGCGGTGGTGGTGGAAGAAGAGGTGAGGTCGGCGGATCCGAAGGCCACCTTTTTCACGGTCGCGGTGTAGGTGCGGCCGGTCCAGGCATCGACGTTGAAGGTGGCGGTTTGGCCTTCTTTGACACGGCCGATATCAGCTTCGGAAACTGAAACCACCAGTTCCATGGTGGTGAGGTCCTCGGCGATCGTGAATAGGGTGGGAGCGGTGAAGGAGGCTGCCACGGTCTGGCCCACCTCAATGGAGCGGGCGAGCACCATGCCATCAACGGGCGAGCGGATGATGGCCTTTTGCAGGTCGCTTTCGTAGGACCCAATGTCGGCCTCCGATGCGGCGATGGTGGCTTTGGCGCTCTCCACATTGGCCTCGGCACGAGCGACGGCGGCACGGGAGGCGGCCATCACGGCACGCGATGGGGTCTTGCCACCGCTGAGTTCGAGCAATTCCTCCTGGCGGGCGAGGGTGGCACGTTCTTCTTCCAAAGTGGCCTCTGCCTGACTGAGTTGGGCTTTCGCGGAGAGGAGGGAAGCGCGGCTGCGTTCGGTCTGTTGCTCCAATTTGGTGGTGTCGAGGCGCAGCAGTTCCTGGCCTTTGGTCACGGTGTCATTGGTGTCGACATAGATCTCCGTGACGGTGCCGGAGAGTTCACTTCCGACCACGATTTGGTTGGTCGGCGCAAGGTTGCCGGATGCCGTGACGACGATCGAGATGTCGGTCTTTTCAGCGGGCTCGGTGACGTAGTGAGTTTTGCCGGATTCGGCTTTCTCATTTTTCAGGAAGTAGGCGACGCCTCCGGCGACGAGGACGAGCACGACGACTCCGACGACGACTTTTTTCATGGGACGGGAAGCTCCGCTGCGCACGATGGCGGCGAGGTCTTCTTCGGGTTGCGACTTGGACATGGAGTGAATGGATTGGAGATTCGCGAGGTAGGAGGATTACCAGCCGCCGCCGAGGGCTTGATAGAGACTGATGTAGGCGTTGGTACGGTCGGATTGGGTTGAAAGGAGGCTGTCTTCGAGTCCGAGCAGCGTGCGCTGCGAATCGAGAACGGAAAGGAAGTCAATCTCTCCGGCTTGGTAGCTGATGCGCGCGAGGCGATCGGACTCGCGCGCGAGCACGGTGGCTTTTTCGATCGCGGAGAGGCGCTCGGCAGATCGTTTGCAGGCGATCAAGGCATCTTCGACTTCGGAGAGTCCGGTGATGACCGTGGAGCGGTAGCTGGCGATGGCTTGATCGGTGGCAGCGGTGCTGGCCTCAATGTTGGCTTGAATCCGCCCGGCATCGAAAATGGGGCCAGCGAGGCCGGCGGCGATGCTGCCCGCGACGGCATTTGGATCGAAGATTTTGGATGCTTTCAGCGAATTGACTCCGAGTGATCCAGAAAGCCCAAGCGAGGGAAAGCGGTCTGCCTTGGTGGCTTCGGTTTGCGCCACGGAAGCGAGAAGTTGGTATCCCGCGATTCGGACATCGGGGCGTTGACGGATGGTGTCGGCAGGAATGCCGACGGCGAGCTTCTCCGCAGGAACCGGAACCCCCCGAGTGGAGGAGCCCAGAATGCCATCGATACCACCGGGAGCATGTCCACAGAGGCGAGCGAGAGCATTGCGAGACTGCTCGATGCTCTGCAGGACCGAGGGGATGGACGCTTTGGCCTGCTCGAGGCTGGTTTTCGCCTGATTCTCTTCATAGGCGTCGGTTTCGCCGGCTTGGGTTTGCCAGGAGACGAACTGAAAGGTTTCTTCCTGAGTGGCGATATTGCGCTGGAGGACATCGAGGCCAGCTTCCGCGGAGCGCAATTGAACATAAGCGGAGGCAATTTGAGCGGCCAGTGAGGCCTGCACCGAGTGGAGATTTTCATCGGCGGCACCAAGGTTGGCTCCAGCAGCGATGAGGTTGTTACGGTTTTTGCCGTAGATATCGGCTTCCCAGGATGCACTGAGGCCGGCGGAGTAGGATTGGCTGGTGGTGGTGGCGCTACCGCGAGGTTCGGTGAAACTGGCACCTGCCGAGCCGGAGCCGGAAAGAGTGGGGAAAAGAGAGGATGCCGTGGCTTTGCGGTTGGCGCGAGCCTCACGGACCCGGGCGACGGCGGAATCGATATCCGGGCTGTTGGAAAGCCCTTCGGAGATCAACCGCGTAAGGGTGGGATCGTTGAAAGACTTCCACCAGTGGCTGAGGTCGCGGGAGGGTTGGGCCGTGGGGAAATTCCCGGCATGTTTCCATTGAGCGGGAAGGGGCCCGGTGGTGGGGAGGGAGAAATTTCCGGGAGCACAGCCGACCCACAGGAAGGCGGGGAAAATCCCGAGCGCAATCAACTTCATGGCCGCATTCTGTACCGGCGGACCTTTAGGAAAGATGAAGATCCCTGAAAATGCGCGTTAAGGGGCAAAAATCCGGGTGGTCAGTTGATGATCCTCTTGGCTGATGTCGGCGGCGCCCTGAGACAGAGTGATTTGACTGGTGAATGTCACGGGCAGCCCGATGGACGGGGCAAATTCGCCGAGTGGAAAATCCAGTGAGTGGACCGCTCCTGCCTTGAGAAGTCCAATGCTTGCCAGGGATCCCGTGGGCTCAATTCTTACGAGGATATTGGTAAGCGTCGCGGTGCCTCGATTTTGAACCGTCACACGGAGGGAGAGCTGGCCGGTGGCGTTGCGTACCAATCGTTGGTCGGTGAGGCAGGCGTCCACGATGCCCATGGTGCTCCGGTTCATGATGCGGCTGAGATTGAGGATTCCGAAGCCGTATTCGGGATCCCGGCCAGCGGGTCCCATGTCGTCGGTAAGGCTCAAAACAAGATCGGCGGCCTGGCGGGCTGAAAGGTGCCGACCCGAGCCGTCCGACATGGTTGCGGCGATGGCGGCGGTCACGAGGGGGGCACTCACGGAGGTTCCGCTGGTGAGAATGTAGCCATTTCCTGGCGCCGCAGTCAGCATGGCGACTCCTGGGGCGACAATGGCCAGATGATCGCCGGTATTGGAGAATGCCATGCGTTCTCCGCCGGCATCGATGGCGCCGACGCTGATGACGCCGGGGTAGGCGGCGGGAAACCGAAGATGATCGTGGGCGTCGTTTCCTGCCGCCGCGACGACGACTATCCCAGCGTCGATGGCTTGCTGCACGGCGTCGGCTTCGAGTGAGCTTCCGGTGAGGGAGCCGACCGAAAGGTTGACGAGGTCCACCCTGGCATCGATGGCGGCGAGCAGGGCGGCAGCGAAATCGTAGGCATCCGTTTGGCCCTCGTCGTCGATGGCGCGAATCGAAATGATCTCTGCTGCGGGAGCGAGGCCATTGATTCGAGGTCCCTGTCCTTGAATGACGGAGGCGACGGAGGTGCCGTGAGGGTGAGTTTTCGAGAGGTCCTGCGGAAAGGGGACGATCTCGATGGATTCGGTCGCTGGCCGAAGTTCGGGATGGGCCACCACGCCGGAATCGATGATCGCGATGCGCACTCCGGCACCCCATTGCGGATGGCGGCCGGGGACTCCGAGCCAATCGACGGAATTTCGTTCAAATCCGAGGGCCTGACTGGAGTCGACTCCATCCGAGCGAAGTCCTACGGAGGGAGCAGGTGGAGGTTCGGAGAATCCTGAATAGCCAAGTGCGGCCACCCATTGGGCGAGAGACGCCCAATGGGTGTAGTGGAGCCGGATGGTTTCGAGGCGGTCCAGTTGGCCACGCCACTCCAGGCCGGCTGCGAGCGGTGTGGCGAGGGCGGCGAGATAGCTTTCAGAATCGGGGAAACGAAGGATGGTCTCTTCGGGCCGGGCGGAGGAGAAGATCTCCAGGGTGCGTGGGCTGGATGGTGCGGATTTCGAGTGGAGTGGGTGGCGGGGAGTGCGCGTCACGGTTTCGACCATCCGGTCCAGAACGATGCCATCCGGGAGGGTGGAAAGGCGACGTGCCACCAAAAAGGCTACCCCGCCGGCGACCAGCATGAGCAGGGCAGGAGCATAGCGGAGGATCCTTGGCATGATCGGACGGGAAACCGCCGCTTCCGGGGAAAAGTTGTTCTTCCTCCATGAGTCGCGGCGGCGAGGTTCACCCGAATCATGGCATGGCGATCCTTCAGATCTGATGAAGAGGCCGATTTTTTCCTGAAGGATCGGCTATGTGTGGACGAGCCCGCGAAAGTTCAGTGGGGAAGTGGCGAGCCAAAGTGTCCAGGCATTTTGGGAGCTTGGACCGCCTGAAAAAAGAGCTGACGTTCGAAAATCTCGGAAATCAGGAGGAGAGGCAGGGCGAGCCAAGGAGAAACGAAAAGGGCGAGCAGCGTGAAGAGGGTGGTGGCGGCGCGGATGAGAATGAGATTCTTCAGGGGCCCCCTGTAGAGGCGAGCGCTGTGGAGATCGGGCGCCCATTCGTCAGAGGGCCGGCGATGCAAGAGCATGGAGATTTCTGGGCCGGCCTTGGCGCAAAGGGTCACCACGAGCAAGCATTTGGCCCACGGGAAGTGGAGTGATAGAGCGAGAAAGAAGAAACTGAGTGTCGTGCCGTAGAATCGGGTGGCGGTGAGGGGGAGACGCCAAAGCGATCGACGGGTATCATGGTAGATCATCACACTTGTGAAGATCGCGCCGATCCCGAGAGGGATCGTGATCCAGGAGACGCATGGGGTGATGAGGTTCTTGAATGGAAAATCAGGGAGAAATGGAAGGGCAGCGAGGGCAAAGGGAAGGGGGGCGAACAGGGAAAAAGCCAGGATTTCGCGAGACAGCCAGCTGGTGCGTAGGCCAAGGAAAAATCGCCATGCCTTGAGAGGTTGTCCGAGGTGGAGGGTGGCCGCAGCCATGCCGAGGTTGAAGAGGATCGCGCCTGTCACCATGAGTGCCGGTGATTCTTGAAAGGCTGCGCTTCCGAGCACTCCGATGCCTGCCTGAGTGAGCACCAGCATGAAGATCAGGGGCCAGTGAGCGTGTTGAGGAGTCAAGGTCGAACGATCGGCGGCGTGGGCAGACAGAGGCACATCGCGGCCGATGTAGCGCGTGGTAGGTCGCGTGATGGACGGATCCGGGGCACCGGTGAGAAAGACGGGCAACGGAGAGGTGCGAGGAGGCGCGATGGGAGTTTGGGTGGGAACCTTGACAATGCGGATGGCCTCGGTGGGGCAGGCTTGAACGCATGCGGGAGCCTCGCCCTCAGCTAGTCGCTGATGGCACATATCGCATTTGCGCACGATGCCGCGTTGCTTTGAATACTTAGGGACGTCGAATGGGCATTTGAGAATGCAGTAGGAACAACCGATGCACTGATCATCGAGGTGGCGGACGATGCCATTGTCGGGATCTTTTTCGTAGGCTCCGACAGGGCAGCCATTGAGACAGCCCGGGTCTTCGCAGTGGTGGCAGGCGCTGGTGATCGTCTGCTGCCAGCCTGGCGCGACTTTCCCCCCGACAAGGGTGCCGGTATCGCGCCAGGCTTCGTGTTCATCGAGACCATTCAGATTATGGCAAGCAGAGACGCAGGCTTTGCAACCGGTGCAGCGGTCAAGCGAGACCTCGAAAGCATACTGTTCACCTGCGGCCGGTTGGCTGAGGGGAATGAGGTTCCGGTAGTGGTCGGCGAGATCCGGCTGGCGATCGTGAATTTCGGCGAAGCGGGCCACCGGGGTCTGGAGCTGCGCCTGATCGGCGATGAGTTCGTCGATCAGCGTCCGCAATTCGCTGGCCTTGGGAAGGGGTGACTGCTCCAAGGATTTGGGATGGAGGGTGGAGATCACGATGCGGGAAGGGGCCGGTGGACAGAAGAGGTGCCGATAAAAGAGAGAGCGGCCTTCAGGCGGCGGCCGAGGCGAGCTTGGCGGTGTCGACGAGGGCGTGTAGCTCTTCGATCGAGAGTCGATGGGTGAACGAGGCGAAGGATTCGCCATCGTGGCGCTGGGCGAGGTAGGCGCAGAGTAATTGCTCGACGAGGCCATTGATTTCACTGGCCTTGATGTTGCTCCAGACTTCTCGGGCGATGGCTTGCTGGTCGTCGACGCCGCCTCCGAGCACAATGTTGTAGCCATCGACGGTGGATCCATCGTCGATCTTGACGCGGGTTCCCATCATGCCGACGTCGCCGATGTAGTGCTGGGCGCACGAGTGCTTGCAGCCGGTGAGGTGAAGGTTGATGGGGAGATCGAGAATCATCTTTCCCGCAAGGTGCTGACCGAGGGCGACGGCTTGGGCCTTGGTGTCCGCCGCGGCGTATTTGCAACCCCGGCTACCTGTGCAGGCGATGAGGCCACCGGTGAGGTGATGATTTCGGTGATCCAGACCAGTGGCGGCGATGGCGGTGATGGCATCCTGAAGTCGTTCGTCGGGGATGCCTGGGATGATCAAATTTTGCCAAACGGTGAGACGGATTTCACTACGGCCGAACGCATCGGCGATATCGGCCAGGGCGTGCATCTGGGAGACGCTCATGCGGCCCACTGGAGTGCAAATCCCAATGTAGTTTTTGCCGTCGGGCTGAGGGTGAATGCCGAGGTATCCCTGTTTGTCCTTAGGGCGGGGAACCTCGCAGGCATCAAGAGGAAAGTACCGAAGGGGGAAGGCGAGCTTGGCTTGAGTCTCGACGAGGGTCTTCTCAAGGCCCCAGTCATCGACGAGATATTTGAGCCGAGCCTTGTTGCGATTCGTGCGGTCGCCGTTCTCGATGAACATGCGAATCAGAGCCGCTGCCACGGGAAGGGTTTCGCCAGGTGTGAGAAGAATTCCGCAATCTGTGGCGAACTGCTTGTGTCCGGTAATCCCGCAGAGCTGCATGCGGAAGTAGACTCCTGGTTCGACGCCTAGATCATTCTCGGGAACACGCACCGCATAGAAGCCGATGTCGTTGGTATCGGCGCAAACCGAGACACATCCTCCCGAGTCATAGGAGATATTGAACTTACGAGGCAAACCGTAGAGGTCGCGGTTCTTGAGGATGTAGTGATGCATGGCGCGGGCATAGGGCATCACATCGATCAATTCGTGAGGGTCGAACCCGGTGGTGGGAGTTGCCGTGATATTGCGCACATTGTCGGCTCCGGAACCCTGGGAGGTGAGACCAAGTTCGCTCAGCTTCATCAAAACGTCCGGGCAGTTCTTCGGTTCAATCTCGCGAATTTGAACGTTGGCGCGGGTGGTCAGGTCGGCATGCCCTGGGCCCCAGTCCTGGGCGATCTCGGCGAGCCCACGGAATTGATGCGTGCTCAGAGCTCCGCCGGCGATGCGGCATCGGAGCATGAAGCTGTCCTGCGCTGGCGAGACATAGAAGAGGCCATGGAATTTGTAGCGAAAGACGTCGTCTGCCTCCGGGAATCGATTTTCCAAGGCGTTGTTGAGAATGGTGTCATAGCAATCGAGACCGTTTTTCTCGTGTTTGATGCGTTCTTCCCGACAAAGGTCGTCGACTGGGGTCCCGTGGACTGTGGCCTCAGGCTCGTGGGTGAAGCGTCCTTGGTCGTCCTGACCGAGGTGGGGCAGATCCCGACCTTGTTGGAGACCGGAAATGAAGGCTTTGAGGAACAAGGTTTGTTCTCCGGTGAAGCCGTTGTTTTCGCTGATGAGTCGCATGGCGGTGAAGGGGTTGCTTGGGCGTGAATCAAGCAGTTGGCATGCGATGGAGTGCCAGAGAGCGCAGTTCAGGGAGGAAACGACGTCACCTTATGAATGAGCGGGACTCATCATTGGTGACGGGTGGCATGAGGGAGGTGGGCGGAGGGGGCGATCAAGCGACGGCTTGAGAGAGTTCGTCTGCGGATTCGATTTTTTTGCCGGTGAAGGTTAGAAGGCTCTTCGAGTCGTAATGGCGGGGTTCGGTGCGCAGGTGGGCGCGCTCGGTGAGGAAGGAGACAAGATGATCGAGGTAACGGAAGTACAGGGGATCCTGAAGAAGGCTTGCCCGGTCGCGAGGGCGCTCGAAGTCGATATTGAGAACTTCACCGAGGGTGGCTGCGGGACCATTGGTCATCATGACGACCCGATCGCAGAGAAACACCACTTCGTCGACATCGTGGGAAACGAGGACGGTCGTGATCTTTTCCCGATGCAGAATGTCGAGCATGACGTCCTGGAGTTCCATCCTGGTGAGGGAATCGAGGCGTCCGAAGGGTTCATCGAGAAGAAGGAGCTTCGGTTTGAGGGCGATGGCTCGGGCGATGCCCACGCGTTGCTGCATGCCCCCTGACATCTCACGAGGATACTTCTTCATCGAATCGGCCAGTCCGACGGCGGAGAGGGCGGATTCGACAATTTGTTTGCGCTGATTCGAAGAAGCGTGGGGGTAGACATTCTTGACGCCGAGCATGACATTGCCAAAGGCGGTGAGCCAGGGCATGAGGCATGGGGATTGAAAGACTACGGCGCGATCAGGTCCGGCACCGTCGATCTCTCGGCCATTCACGACGATGCCGCCATCGGAGATCTCGTTGAGTCCGGCGAGCATCGTGAGCACGGTGGATTTTCCGCATCCAGAGTGCCCGATGAGTCCGACAAACTCACCTTGTTGGATATCTAGGTTGAAGTCGACGACGGCTTTGAAGGGTTCGCCGTAGGGGTTTGGGTAAAACTTGGCGAGGTTGAAAATTTCTACGGAGCGCATCGGAGAAGGTGGTGAGTGAGGAGGTGAAAGGAGAGATCAGGCAGAGAACTTCCATTTCAGTCCGGTGATTTTTGATGGGGCGTGAAATTCTTTGGGAGCGATGTCAGGCATGGGCACGAGGCTGCCTCCGCGAAGGGCGCGGGCCTCCTGATTGAGACCGACGAGATGAGCGGTGATGGCCGCCTTGAGATGTTGATATTCGGGTTGATCGGTGAGAGTTCGGCGATTGCGAGGTCGCTCGAGGGTGACAGGGAATGCCTCACCAAGAGATGCCTCGGGGCCCATCGTCAGTGGCAGAATGCGGTCGGCCATGAGGATCGCTTCATCGACATCGTTGGTGATGAGGACGACGGTCTTTTTCTCCTGTTCCCAGATTTGTAGGATCTCGTCTTGAAGGACCGCACGAGTGAGGGCATCGAGAGCGGAGAGTGGTTCATCGAGCAGAAGGACCTCAGGCTGCATGGCAAGAGTGCGCGCCAGGGAGACGCGCTGTCGCATGCCGCCGGAGAGTTCGTGGGGGCGTTTATCGCGAGCGGCGGTCAGGTGAACCATCTCGATGTAGCGTTCGACGTGTTCGCGGACCTCCGCTTTCGATTTCTCGGGAAAGACCTGTTGGGCCGCGAGATGAATATTTCCGAATACCGTGAGCCAGGGCAGGAGGGAATAGGATTGGAACATCACGCCGCGGCGTGGGCTGGGTCGGGTCACGCGTTTTCCCGCCATGCGAACTTCACCCGAAGTGGGTGCTTCCAAGCCCGCAAGGAGAGAGATGAGCGTGGATTTGCCGGCGCCGGAGAATCCGAGGATCGCGACAAACTCATTCTCTGCCACGGACAGTTGGACGTCCTTGAGGATGTCCACCCGAGTGGGAGTGGGGCCGAAGCCGATGGAGACCTGATCGAGTTCAAGAAAGTTCCGTCTCATGGGAAAAGAGAGGGTGTTCATGGTCGTGAAATAAGAACGGGGCGAAGGACATCGTCACAGTGCTGGGGCGGTATCGAAAGAGACAAGGCGTTGGAGAAAGACCATGATGCGGTCGAGTAGCATCCCGATGAAGCCGACGATGAAAACGACCACAAACATTTGGGCGAAGGACTGGGAGGATCCGTTCGTATACATGTCGTTCACGAACTTTCCGATGCCTTCAGAAGTGGAGAGGATTTCAGCGGCGACGAGAACCATCCAGCCGACACCGAGAGAGATCCGGAGGCCGGCGAAGATGAGAGGCAGGGCAGTGGGGACGATGATTTTGAACAGCCGCGAGGTGAAGTTCAGGCGCAGGACACGAGCGACATTCATGTGATCTTTGTCGATGGACCCGACTCCGAGGGCGGTATTGACCAAGGTAGCCCAGAGTGAGCAAAGCGCCACGGTGATGGCAGACGAGATGAACATGGGATCGATGCCGTAGTTCTTGATGAAGGGCACCTTCGAAAGGGCCACCACCAACCAGTGGTTCTCCGGATCGGGCATGAACCCGCCAACAATGATCATGACGATGGGCAGCCAGACGAGGGGTGAGACGGGTTTGAAGAGGGCGATGAAGGGAGTGACCGCGGCCATGAAGGTCGGTGACAGGCCACACAGGATGCCGATGGGAATGGCGATCGCGGAGGCGATGAGGAAGCCGGTAAAGACGCAGAGCAAGGAGCGGACGATTTGCTTGGGAAGGGTCCAAGGTTTGGCGTAGCGCGAGTCGGCAGTGGTGGAGAGGAAATCCTCTTGCTTGAGGAGATTAGTGCCGAGTTTGTAGAGGTCTTCGTCAGTGGTCGATAGGAAGCGACTGCGGGTGTCTTCGAGGCGTTGTTCGGCGGTGGCGAGTTTTTCTTCCCGCGAGCTCTCCCCGAGCATGTCGAGGTATTTGGTCAGGAACTGCTTTTCCTCCCCGAGAAGGGTCGCAGCGCGCATGGCCTGCTTGACTTCGGGAAAGGTGAGTTCTTGGGCCTCCGAGTAGACAGCTTTGAGGCGATCGACCTCGGCCTTAAGGGCCTCTTCGGTTTCGGCGTTTCTTCGAAGTTTCGTGAGAAACTCCTGGCGAGTGGCGGAATCAGAATGGCGGAGTAGAGCGGCTTCATCCTTCAATTCTGCGGCTTGTTGAGTGCGGAATTGGCGGTAGTCATCGCGTTTGCGATCGTAAGCGGTTTTGGCAGGAGCCACCGCGGTTTCGAAGCGTTCCTTGGACCGATCGCGGATGGTGGCGAGTTGTTGTTGGGCACGGGTTTCGAGTTCTTCGACTTCCTTGAGACGAGCGGTGGCTCGCTGAAGTTCGGACTCGCGGGCGGAGCCGATGAGAAGAAATCCTTGTTCCTTCGCGGACTCGCGATCGTGGAATCGCCAGATGCCATGGGCGGCATCCCAAACGACGGAAGGAGTCGGAACCTCGCCTGCTTTGGTTTTGTGCTTCGGGGCGACGACCGACCACAGCCAGAGGAAGGCGAGGAAGGTGATGGTTGGGACGAGAATGAAGCGGGCGATGTCCTGGAGTTGTTTCCGGGGTTCCTCGCCGGTGACGAGGCGGACGACCGGGGAGAGAAAGCTCAGACCGGCGGTATCGATGACCTTGAGAAGCTTGTATTTCATAGCGGTGGCGCCTGAGGCGGGAAAGTGATCCGGAAGGAGCCGGCGCACCTGAAGTCGATGCGCCGGCGGAGAAAGGGCGGCTTATTTGGTGGCAAAGGAGGAGTCGTCCTTGATGCCGATTTGGAAGGAATTGAGGTATTCGATGGGCTTGTGTCCGTCGAAGGAGTTGCCGTCGATGAAATCGGTGGTGGCTGGTTTGTAGCCGTCTTCCGTGTGAGGAATCTCGGCGTCTTCGAGGTGACCCTCGGCGACGAGAGCCTCGGCTGCCTTGAGGTAGACTTCGGGCAAGTAGACCTTTTTGGCGATTTCATGGTACCAAGAGGCAGGCTTGGCTTCCGTGATCTGACCCCAGCGGCGCATTTGGGTGAGGAACCAGACGCCGTCGGAATACCAAGGGTAGGTGCAGTCGTGTTTGAAGAAGACGTTGAAGTCGGGCATGTCTCGGACATCGGATTTTTGGAAGATGAAGGTACCGGTCATAGAGTTTTTGATGACTTCATAGTCGGCGCCGACATAGTTGGGCTGAGAGAGGATGCGACAGGCTTCCTCACGATGAACGAGCTGATCGCCTTCGGTCTCGTCGAGCCATTTTCCCGCGCGGATGAGCGCCTTGGTTAGGGCGATGAGAGTGTTCGGGTTTTCGTCGGCCCATTTGCGGGTGACACCAAAGACTTTTTCGGGGTTGTTCTTCCAGATGTCGTAGTTGGTGGTCACGGGGACGCCGATGCCCTTGGTGACCGCCTGTTGGTTCCAGGGTTCCCCTACGCAATAGCCCGAGATCGTGCCTGCCTCGAGAGTGGCTGGCATCTGCGGCGGCGGAGTGACGGAAAGTTCGACTTCCGCATCTGTGCGGCCGGCGAGGTCGGTCTTGGAATAGAAACCGGGATGGATACCGGAGGCTGCCAGCCAATAACGAAGCTCGTAGTTGTGAGTGGAGACGGGGAAGACCATTCCCATTTGAAGTTTTTCACCTTGGGCGAGGAGATCCTCGACGATGGGTTTGAGGGACTCGGAAGAAATCGGATGCTCGGGCTGATCGACATCGAGCGACGGATCGTTCTCCTGCATTTGTTCCCAGATGGAGTTGGAAACGGTGATTCCATTGCCGTTGAGATCCATGGTGAAGGGAGTCACCACGTGGGCTTCGGTGCCGATGCCGATGGTGGCAGCAATGGGTTGGCCTGAGAGCATATGAGCTCCGTCGAGATTGCCGGTAATGACATTGTCGAGGAGGACCTTCCAGTTGGATTGAGCGATGACCTCGACTTGAAGTCCTTCATCCTCGAAGAAGCCCTTTTCCTTGGCGATGACGATGGGGGCGCAGTCGGTGAGCTTGATGAAGCCGAGTTTGAGTTCACTTTTCTCGACTGCGAGCGGGTCGGCATGGAGGGCTCCAACAAGGGCGGCGGTGCTGAGTAAGACGGATCGGATGTTCATGTTTTTGGGGTTCGCGGTGTCCCCAGAGACAAGCCTCATGCGTGCCCATCTCCTTGAAGGAAGGATGCGCGGCGGCTCATCGTTTTCATGCGATCCGTGAGAGCGGTGCATGGCTCCTCGTCCAGAAGGACCGAGTGGGCTACTGCGGGGAAGTAAGGCTGAGCGAGCCCGCCTGAATTAGAATCGGGAGGAAGCCCACATCCAGGTGGTGATCCATGCGATGAACAGAAGCAGCGAGAGCAGTTTCCAAAAGAGCAGAGGTCGCCTTTGGGCGAGCGGCAATGCCGAAAGCGGAAGTTGTTCGGGATCGGGACGCTGAAGGTAGGTCACGAATTCCGACATCGATTCGTGGCGATGTTCTGGCTGGATGGAGAGAGCTCTTTTGAGGGTGGCATCCATCCACAGGGGGACCATGGGGTGATGCTGAGTGGCGCTCTGATAGCGGAGACGGTGAAAGTCCTGAAGAGTGCGTGCGCGCTGCCAAGCCTCTCCGTAAGGATGTTTGCCGCCGGTCAGAAGGTGGTAGGTGATGACGGCGATGGAGAAGAGGTCTGACCGTGTGGTGGCAGCTGCCCCGAGTCGGAATTCGGGAGCCGAGAAGTCGAGGGTGCCGAGCGCGATCTCTCGGTCAAAGGGGCTGGCAATCTCGCTCATGCCGGCAATACGGCAGCTGCCGTAGTCGATGATTTTCAAGATGCCGGAGGAGTCGATAACGAGGTTATCCGGTTTGAGGTCTTGATGGAGAGTCTCCTTGCGATGGAGGGCCCTCACTCCGGAGACCAATTGTTGCGTCCACTCGAGAATTTGATGGATCGGGGGTCGAGGATGTTGGTTGCTCCAAACCGCCAACGTCGGACCCTCTATCCACTCGACGAGGTGGTAGAGAAAGGTTTTTGGTGTCGAACGACGGACGGCCTTGACCAAATGGGGATGGTCGACTCGCAGGCCGATCCACTCTTCGAGGGCGAAGCGCTCGAGGTAGGCGGGATCGTCTTCGTAAAGTGGCGAGGGGGTCTTGAGGACGAGTTGGCGATTCTGATCGAGTGTGTCGGTGACTTGATAGATCTGGGAGCGTGGGGACTCGGAGAGGAGTTTTTCGATTCGGAGTCCGTCGATTTGTTGGCCTGGGAGGAGGGCGGGAGGAAAGGGGAGTTCGGCGAGGTGGCGGTAGACGTCGTCGGTATCTTCATCGGGGAGAGTATGGACCCGCAGCACGAGGACGGAGCGGTTGTCGTCACTGAGAGAAGTGGATTGCCCGAGGAGATCGGCGATCTCTTGAGGTGAGGCGGGGAGGCTGAGAATGCGTCGAAGTTCGCCGTGGGAAATGAATTGGTGAATGCCATCGGTGGTGAGGGCGAAGAGATCACCTGGGGCGAGCGGAAAGGAATCGTAGTCGATTTGAGGGTTGAGGGTGACCCCCATGGCGCGGCTGAGGTAGCAGGTTCCTGGAGACAACTGGGTGGTGTGGTCGCGGGTGAGTAGTTCAAGATTCCCTTCGCGAAGTCGATAGAGCCGGGAGTCCCCGATGTGGAAGAAGTGGCCAGTCCGAGATTTGAGAATCAGGGCGGTGAATGTGGTCACGCATCCTTTCTCTGAGGATGAATGCTGTTGGCCTTGAGAGAAGAGCCAGCGATTGATGGAGGTCAGGACACGCTGAGCGGAGGTTTTGACCTGCCAGCTTTCGGGCGTTTCGAAGTAGTCGGTAAGAAACGAGCGAACCGTGGTTTCGGCGGCTTCGCGGGCTGCGGAAGCGGCCGAAACGCCATCGGCGATGCAGGCGGCCATGCCTTTGGTCGCCATGAGCGATCCTTCCGCCGCCCGCATGCCGAGGAAGTCCTGGTTTTCCGCTTTGGGGCCGGGGTCAGTGAAGCGACCACTCTCCCATTGGATGTTACCACGAAAATGCACGTCGCCTCGTCTATCCGAACGGGTAGGGGATGGCGAGTGGTTCATGGGAATGAGCCGGGGAGTTCAGGCCACCTCGATCAATTGAACAGAGCCATCTTCTGCGACTTCAGAAATGTGTCCTTTGGGCTCCGCGAGAAAGAGGGAGGCGACGAACCCAAGGATCGACGAGGCGGCGATGATGACGAAGAAGGTGGAAGCGTCGACGAATGAATAGATGGTGAGGAAGGTCACTCCCCCGACATTTCCATAGGCTCCAGCCATGCCGGCGATTTGACCGGTCATGCGGCGTTGAATCAATGGAACCATGGCAAATACTGCGCCTTCTCCGGCCTGGACAAAAAAGGAGCACAGCATGGTGGAGACGACGGCGAGAGCGACCGGCCAAGTGGAATCGATCCGAGAGAGCAGGAGGTAGCCGAGCGCCAATCCGCCTAAGAGGATCAGCATCGACTTGCGGCGTCCGAACTTATCAGAGATCCACCCACCACCAGGGCGCGCGGCAAGATTCATGAAAGCAAAGCCGGAGGCCAGCAGGCCGGCGGTCACGGGGCTGAGTCCAAAGGTATCGGCAAAGAACGCGGGAAGCATGGAGACGACTGCCAGCTCGGAGCCGAAGGTGATGAAGTAGTTGATATCGAGAATGGCGACCTGGCGAAATGAGTAGCGTTGGTGGTCGGGGACTTTGCCCGACCGGAGCATGTCGGCGTTGACCCGCCAGATTTGCCAGGTTTGGACGGCGAAGAGGAGCGCGAGGACGGCGTAAAGAATTTGAACGAGGGATTCAGGCAGGAGCTTCACCCCCGCTGGTGATAGCTTCCAAGCGAGGACGCCAAGCGCGATGAACATGGGGACGTTCATGGCGATGAGAAAAGCGAAGTCGCGCCGGGAAGAGACTTCCAGTCCTCCGGACTTCTTGGGCTTGAAGTAGGTAGATCCTTTTGGAGTGTCGCGAGCGGAGCGGTAAAAAAAGAATCCGTAGAGAAATGCCACGGCAGCGATGGAGAGCAGGGCGTAGCGCCAGCCATTTTCGCCACCGAAGGCAAGGGCCAGTGACGGGAGCGTCATGGCGGCAGCCGCGGAGCCGAAATTACCCCACCCACCGTAGACTCCCTCGGCGAGTCCTACCTGGCGGGCCGGAAACCATTCCCCAACGAGACGGATGCCAATCACGAATCCGGCACCGACGAATCCCATCAGGAAGCGAGCCAGCGCGAGCATTTCGAAGCTGGTGGACAGCGCAAAGAAGGAGCAAAGGATTCCCGCTGCGATGAGCAGGAGCGAGTAGGTGACTCGTGGGCCAAATTTGTCGACCAGAATGCCGATGGCAATGCGCGAGGGGATGGTAAGCGCGACATTGAGGATGAGCAGGGCCTTCCATTGGGCCTCGGTCATGCCGAAAGTCGTGGTGATCGCGCTCTTCAGCGGGGCGTGGCTGAACCAGAGAACGAAAGTGAGGAAGAATGCGAACCAGGTGATGTGGAGAGTCCGGATCGCGGGGGACTTGAAGTCGAGAAGGCGGAGGTTGCCTGAAGTTGCTTGGGCCATGGGATCGCTCAGTGAGTTGGCAAATCAGGGAGCGGCCCGGATGCCAGAAATCCGTCTGGCGATGAATCCAAGGGGAAGAGATTTGATCCTGTCAATGAGCCTGGCTCATGTCGCGAGCAGGGCTTTTTCGGATGAGCGGAAAAGATCCTGACGGTAGAGGCGAGTGAGGGAGGAGGCGGTGATGTTATCGGGGAGGAGGCCCGTATTGCGCATGCCCGAGAGAAACCACGAGGCTTTGTCTGCGCTGGGGCAATTCAGGTCTCCCCCGTAGAAGAGGTGAAGATTGGTGCCATCGACAAAACCGCGACCCGAGTTGAATTTCGGGCCTAGGCTATTGCGGAGTGTCTTCTCGGAGCAGCCCGTGTAGGCCGGCATCGAAAGGATTCGGACCATTTCGTCGAGGAAGTCGGGGTCCTGGCAAAGCCGGCAGGAATGCAGGAGAGCCGCGCCAAGGGCGATGGTGTCGTCCCGGCGTTCTCCCACGAAATTGCCGTCGACGAGTAGGATCTTTTCGGGGTGACCCGTGGCGAGATCGGCGGAAGTGACCGGGCTCCAGCCATGGCCATTGAGGATGGCCTCGGAGTTCCAGGGTTCACCGACACAGAAGCCATCGATGTGGCCCGAGGCAAGATGCCCTGGCATGAGCGGCGGAGGGAGAAAAACCAGTTCGAGCTCGCGGCCCGCTTTCAATCCGTGGCGATGAAGCCAGGATTGCATGAGAATGTGATGCGAGGAGTAGCGGTGAGCTGCCGCGAGGGTCAGTGGCCGGTTCTTTTTCCAGCGATGCTCGATGAAACCAGCGAGGCCTTCGCCTTGGCCGACGATCTCGTGAGGGATTTCGTTAGAGAGGGTGATTGCATTGCCGTGAGCACTGAGGATGAGTGGAACCGCCACCTCTCGGCGCAACCGGCTGAGGCCGAGAGCGAGGTGGAATGCCAAGCCCGCAATCGATTGGGCGGCATCCAATTCCCCGTAGAGGAGCATGTCTCGCACGGTCGCCCAACCCGGTTGGCGTGAGAGTCTCACATGCAGGCCGTACTTCTCGAAGATGCCCATTTCCTTGGCAACAGCTACCGGCGCACAATCGTTGAGAGGAACGAAACCAAGGCGAATCGGGGTGCGAGAATCGGGCGAAGCCATCAAGATTTGCAAAGCTTGATCAATGCCAACTCCATTGGGCATTGGCATGCGGCATGCTTTTTTGGGGAAGAATGTTTCATGAGCTTCCTTCATGAGTGAGTTGCTTCCCGATCTGCGCCAACTTCGGTCCTTCGTCGCTGTGGCGGATGAAGGGAGCTTCACGCTTGCGGCCAAGAAGCTGTATCTAACGCAGTCGGCAATCAGTCACTCCATGAAGGCTCTGGAAGACAGCCTTGGCTGTAAGCTGCTGACTCGGATGGGTAAGCGAACGACGCTGACTGGAGAGGGCGAGGTGTTCCTGAATCGATGTCGACGGATTCTCGGCGAGTTGGAGCAGGCCAGCCGCGAATTGGATGGCATGAAACGGTGGGGCCAAGCTCGCATCCGGATCGGGGCTCCTCATTCCCTTTGTCAGTTTCTCCTGCCAACGGTTCTGCGCGAGTTTCGTGATTGTTTTCCGCGATGCGAACCGAGCATCGAAGCTGGAGATACCGCTGCTTTGTTGGAAAGTCTGGTCGCCCATGATCTCGACGTGGTGATCGGGATGCGTGGAAAGGACGATCCGGAAACCGAGTCTCGGACGATCTTCCGGGATCGCATGATCTTCGTTGCTCCTCCGGTGCACCCGTGGAACGACACGGATGAAA
This sequence comes from Haloferula luteola, assembly GCF_014201715.1. Lineage (GTDB taxonomy): Bacteria > Verrucomicrobiota > Verrucomicrobiia > Verrucomicrobiales > Akkermansiaceae > Haloferula > Haloferula luteola. The sequence continues at coordinate 273,393 of NZ_JACHFD010000003.1, read as the reverse complement.
GAACGGTTGAGGAGATCGAGGAGACTCAGTTCATCATCTACGCGAAAGCAACGCAAACGTATGCGCTGGTAGAGAAGCACTTCGAGCAGATGGGTGTGAGGTTGCGTGCCCCGCTTGCACTGGGAGATATGGAGGCGATCAAGGAGATGTCCAAAATTGGCATCGGGATTGGGATCGTGGCTCCCTGGGTGGCGCGTCGAGAGCTGCACGAGGGGAGCCTGACTTCGATTGCCTTGGGCGAAGAATCGATCGAGCGCGAGTGGGCGGTATTTTGGAACAAGGATCGTCCCCTCAGCCTGATTGAAGAGACTTTGGCGGGAATCGCCGCGATGGTGGGCGAAGCATTGGGGGAGCACTGAAGCGCGGGGGGATCCGCGGCAGATTTACCCTCCGAGGTAACTCATTTCTGCTTTGGGCGCGTGGGTTTGGCCACGCAGTTCCGAGTATCGATCGTCACGGGCGGACCACAGACCGCGGAGCGTGGCTTCGAGGAGGTTGTCATCGGCAGCTCCGCGAAGGAGAGGCCGGAGGTCGTGTCCCTGGCTGGCGAACAGGCAGGTGTAGATTCGCCCATCGGCCGAGAGACGGAGCCGATTGCAAGCGCGACAAAAGGGCTGGCTCACCGAGGCGATGATGCCGATTTCGGTAGGTCCGTTGTCGAGTCGCCAACGTCGGGCGGTTTCACCGGCTTGAGTGGGCTGGAGCGGTTCCAGCCGGAACTCGGTGCGGAGGTGAGTGAGAATTTCATCGGCCGGGACGACTTGGCGGGCGTCCCAATGATTGGTTTCGCCGACATCCATGAACTCAATGAAGCGGAGGGAAAGTTGTTCAGTGGCGGCCCAGCGAGCGAGTGGAAGGATTTCTTGTTCGTTGACGCCTTTTTGAATGACGCAGTTGATTTTGACGCCAAGGTCAAAGGTGCGCGCTGCGGTGATGCCGGAAAGGACTCGCTCGACCTTGGCTCCGACTCCATTCATGCGGCCGAAGGTGTCGGGATTCAGAGCATCGAGACTGACCGTGACGCGCGAGAGTCCCGCCAATGCCAGTGCCTCGGCATGGTGGGCCAGCAAAGTGCCATTGGTGGTGAGGGCAATGTCCTCAATGCCGGGAACGGTCGCAATCATGGCGATGAGGTCGTCCAAACCGCGGCGGAGGAGGGGTTCTCCGCCGGTGAGGCGAGCCTTGGTGACGCCGAGTCGTGAGGCCACGCGAGTGAGGCGCACGATTTCTTCAAAGGTGAGGATTTCCTCGCGTGGGAGAAAAGCGTGGTCGGCCCCGAACTCTTCTGCGGGCATGCAGTAGCGGCAGCGGAAATTGCAACGATCCGTCACGGAGATCCGCAGGTCGTGCAGGGGGCGCTGGAGACGGTCGGTCGGGTTCAATGATGGGAAACTGGCGCGGAATGGGGAATTGCGCCAGTGGGAAGAAGGAGGTAGGCTCGGAAAACCCATTTCCGAGCCTGCTGACGCGCAACCGGAAAGGGAGGCTTAGAACTTGTAGTTCAGTTCGACGCTGAAACGAGTGGTGTCGAAAGGTGCAGGGTTGGCAATGGGGCCGGCGGTGGGACCGCTGGCGTCGAAGTAGGCAAACTTGGCGATGGCCAGGAAGTTCTCATTGAACTTCTTGGCGAGGACCGCGTCGTACTCCCAGCCGTAGTCCAGATCCGAGTTGTTGTCTCCGAGGAGGTGGATGGATTGATTGAACTTGAGGCCCCAGAAGGGCAGGGGTGTTGCGTGGGTCAGATAGATGTCGGCGATGCCTGGATTGCGCACCAAACCAAGGCGCGGACCGATGAGTGCATCGGCAAAGCCGTTGAAAGCATGAACGGTGGCCAAGGGGGTCACGAAGTCGGCGTCCAGGTATTCACAACCGAGGGTGAAGGTGTGGGAGCCCGCCTGATAGGAGGCGTTGACGTGAGCATACCAGGCTTCGTCCGGCTTGCTGGCGGGAGAGCTGGAGGTATCGGTCTGAAGGGCCGTTTCGCCGTAGAGGGTCACCGGGCCGAGGGGCTGGGTGGCGATGATGCCGTAGGTGTTGTTCGAGATGTAACCGGCGTTGGCAGCGGTTTCATCGAAGTCCATCAAGAGGGCGTACCCAGTGAGGGAGAGGTCGCCCAATCCGGTGTAGGTGGCGTTGAAAAGGTGGATGTCGCCTGCAAAAGAGCGAAGGGCACCGGTGGCGTCGGAGCCAAAGATTCGATTCGCCCGATTCGCATAGGCGTAGTAGAGGGAGAGATCGTCGATCGAGGTATTGGTGATGCTGATGGCATCGAAGGTCTGTTCGTTCTGGCGCCAACCGACATTGCCGACCATGGCGGCGTTGTTGAGGATGATGCGCTGGCGTCCTGCGCGAACGATGGTATCGAACCCTTGGTATTGCAGGTAGGCTTGATTGAGCTCGTTGGTTTCAGGGTCGTTGATCTGGGTCGTTGGGTTTGCGGGGTTGGGCCGAGTGGTTTGGGTGGCGAACGGCGTGGGAGCGGAGTCATAATCATCGCCAATGGCCTGAAGGAATTCACCTTCGATCAGGGCGCTGAATCCGTGCCAGTCGCGGGTGACCAATCCGACTCGTTCCCGAAGGGTGAACGCGGAGGCGGAGTCAGTTCCCGGGGCGTCGAAATCGCCGTATTCGAAGCGCGCCCGAAGATCGAGGGTGGGCTTGATCCAATGTTCCGCAGGGGGAACTTCGGGGGCAGAGACGGGTGAGCCAGCGTAAAGGGGCGTGGCCGCGGCAAGGGTGAGGAGGAGTGTTCTTTTCATGGCGGAATACGCCATGCTGGGAAGCGCGATCCCGGCCATTGCCATGCCGGGACGGCGCTTCATCCACGAATTCGATGGGGGGTAGGACATGAGGGAGCCTCATGTCCCGAGGGACGGTCAGTTCCCGGAAATGAAGGCCGCCAGGTCTTTGCGGGCTTTCTGAAGGTCGGGTGGATTGAGGTAAAACATATGACCGGCCTCGTACTTCGTCCGCTGGATGCGTGAGGTGAAACTTTCCGGTGCGTCGATCATTTGGCGCAGGGAGTATTCGATGCCGGCCGGAGGAGTGGCGAGGTCGCAGGCAGCCTCCATGATCAAGATGCGCAGGTGGGGATTGTCGCGCAGGGCTTCCGCGAGTTCACCGGTCATGTTGACGTAGCTATTTCCTCGTCCCATGTCCCATGGCTGGACCTTTCCGGTGAGGATTTCGTAGGGCGAGTCTTCCTTCCAGCCGAGGTGATCGCCCAGGTAGGAGAGCATGGCGGTGGAGTAAGCTCCCAGGGCCAGCGAGTAGGAGGGATCATACTCCGGGTAGGGCATCTGAGATTGCGTCGAAGGCCACGCGACCCGAGCATCGAAACGACCCAGGATCTTCCCTTGATCCCGGAGAAGTTCTGCACGAAAGCGCGAGGGATCGAGCCGGAGGTGGAGCGTCTTGAGCAGTTCGGCGTCGATCCCGGTAAGCGATGACATTTTCTGAGCGAGGGCGTCGAGTTGCTCAGCGGGAAGGCGGTTGCCTTCCGCAAAGGCTTTCGCGTAGTCGCCAAAGGCAAATTCCTGTGCTTGTTGGACGAGAGCGTCGCGGTCGCCCTTGATCTTGCCGTGGAAGTGGGCGGTGGCGGTGTAGCCAGGGAGGAAGACTTGGTAGGAAAGGGGATCTCCTTCGCCAGCCATGAGGGTCCGGAAATCCACCAAGGACGACAAGAGAATGGTGCCATTGAGCGACATCCCGAAGCGAGATTGGAGATGCTCGGAAAGTCCGGAGACTCGGATGCCACCGTAGGATTCGCCAAGGAGGAATTTGGGCGATGCCCAGCGATCGTTCTCAGTGACCCAACGACGGATGAAATCACCAACAGATTCGATGTCCTGACGGACGCCGTGGAAGTCGCTGCCTTTGGTGTCCTTTTCGGTTCGGCTGTATCCGGTCGACACGGGGTCGATGAAAACGACATCGGCGAGGTCGAGGATGCTGTATTCGTTGGGAACGATGCGAGCGGGTGGCTCAGGAGCGGTGGTGCCATCTCCGGGGACTTGAACGCGGTAGGGCCCCAGAAAGCCGAGATGCAGCCAGACGGAGGAGGATCCAGGCCCTCCATTGAAAGCGAACAGGACGGGTCGAGAGGACTTGTCCTCCACTTTCTGGCGCACGTAGGAGACGTTGAAGATCGACGCGCGAGGCGTGCCATCGTCTTTCTTCAAAACCAGTTTCGAAGTGGTGACGGAATAAGGGATGCGTTGGCCTTGAATGACGACCGAATCTTCCTTGGTGATGGGATCCTGAGATTTCTCGGAGCCTTCTTTTTTCTCGGCAGCCGGCGGGCTGCTCGACTCGGGCGCATCGGAGGGCGCCGCGGCGGCGAAGGTCACAAAAGTGAGGAGCGATAGAAGCAACAAAGAGGCACGCATGAGCAGATGGGTGACGAAGACTAGAGGAATCAGGACGGCCAATGAAATCGCCTTGGCCTCGACGATGAGCGGAGGAAACGTGGGGTGAGAGACGGGCTTTTCAAGAAGGTGGCGGGGAAAGCCCCTAAAGGGGGAGAATCCCGCAGGCCTCGATCATTCTGCTAGCCCTGATTCTTTCCAAGAACTGTAACCTCCTTGGAGAACCGAAACGTCATGACCTCGAGCTGCAAGCTTGTCGGCGACCGTTCGAGCATCCGGGCATTCGGCATCCGTGCAGTAAAGAACGACCGGTTGGCCGTGCTGTCGAGCGGAACGAATTTCGGCTTCGCGGGTCGCGATTTTGGCGGAGAATTCGGATTTGGGCCAGCCAATCGCGCCAGGGATGGTGCCGAATTGCTGCACGAATGTGGGCCGCACGTCGTAGATCAGTGCTTGGCCGGATTGCTGGAATTCAAAGAAAGTGGATAGATCCATTTCCGTGACCTTGCCGGGGTGAGCCGCGGCCCGAGAGACTTTGCGGGTTTCGCTGAAGGGCAACTCCGGATGCTTCGGAAGCGGAGGAGGGGGAGGCGGAGGAATGCAGGCGGATAGAAGCAGCCCGGGGATGACGGCAGCGAGAAGGGACCGTGAAGTCATGGAGCAAGCTTGGCGTGGGTGGCTCGGGATGTCCAGTGACCCGAGAGTTCAGGCCAGCTGGGTGGCGATCGGATCGACGAGCGCTGAACCGGCCCGGGTCAGCACAAGGCGATCTTCGTGGATTTCTGCGAGGCCGTGTTCGATGAGAGTCGAAGGATCGGACGGAGCGATGAGGTGAAGCGGGACTCCCTCTGTCGTGCGAAGGAGCAGGGCGAGTCTTTCGAGACGCAACTGATCGGGAGTCAGCGCCTCGCTCTCGACGATGGCTTGGCCGAGTGAATTGACCATTTCGACGTAACGGGCGGTGTCAGCGATGTTCCCGTGGCGGACACCGGCGAGAGTGGATACGGCGGAAGGGCCGAGCCCAAGATAGTCCTCCCCGTTCCAGTAGCCGTGATTGTGGGAAGATCGGTGACCGGGTCGGGCGTAGTTGCTGGTTTCGTAGTGGTCGAAACCGGCGCTGGTGATTCGATCGTGTGCGAGCTGGAATTGCTCCGCATCCCGATCTTCATCGCGATCCATTTCTCCGCGGTGCAAGCTATCGAAAAAGGAGGTGTCCTCCTCGTAGGTGAGGTTGTAGGCGGAGATGTGATCGGGTTCGAGTGCGACGGCGGTCTCCAGCGTGCTTGCCCAGTCGTCGAGGGTGAGACCAGGGACGGAGAACATGAGGTCAATGTTGACGGAGGGCATGCCGGCCCGGCGCAGCAGTCGAACGGCTTCCTCTGCTTGGGTGGGGTCGTGCTCGCGTCCGAGGGTTTTCAGGACATGAGGCGCGAATGACTGGATGCCAAGGGAGACCCGTCGGACGCCGAGTTCGCGGAAAAGTTCTGCCTTGGCGAGGTCGAAGGTGGCGGGATTGGCCTCGAAAGTGACTTCGTCAAGGGCATCAAAATCGATGACTTCGTCGAGACCATCGAAGAGACGACGAAGGTGAGAGGGGGAGAGCATTGAGGGCGTGCCGCCGCCGAAGTAGAGGGTGCGTGGAGGTGGTAAGGCAGGGAGCCGATGGCGGGCTTCCTTCACCAAGCTTTCGATGAAGCTGCCGATGGGGGTCGCGCCGGGAGTGTGCTTATGGAACGAGCAATACGGACAGACTCGGTGGCAAAAGGGAATGTGCAGGTAGAGTAGCATCGAAGCGCGCCAAGCAGCCGACGAGCTGCGTTGAGGGTGGGGTGAATCCTTAGAGGTGGAGGACGCGGGATGGTTACCAAGTGCCGATCAGCATCGCCGGCACGATGGCGGTGGGTTCGCCTTTGCGGATTTGATCGCGTCCGATATCGGCATGAGGTGCCTGCAGATCGAGAGCGCCTGGTTTTTGATCATCGCTGCTGAGCAGCGGAAGTGCAGGCTCTTGGAGGATCGCAGTGCGTTTCTTTCCGCCCCAGGGATCAAAATAGGTCAGTGAGAACTGGGTGTCTTTGCGTGGGAGCCGGTCGGGCACCTCAACGACGGTGACGAAATGGGATTCGAGCGAGGTCCAGTGGCCCTTGCGTAGGACATAGCGCCGCAGGCTGAGCACGGGAGGAAAGCCTTGGATGAGGGATCGTCGGCAGTATTTGTGGAGGCGACGAAGACCCGCGTGGGCCGATTCGCGTGGCCCGAGCAGAAGGGCTTCGGACTTGGGCGCGGGGAGGCCGCCGATGGCTGCCAATTCTCCGGCGATGGCATGCAGATCCTCGGCATTGATTCCATGACGGGTCCAGCGGTTGCGATCGCGAAGTGAGATCGATGGGCGCAAGCCATGGGCTTTGATGATGTAGAGGAGCTTGGCGCGGTCGGAGCTGCCGGGGAGCTGTTGCGCAATTTCGACCCAACGGGGGCCCCCGCAGCGGATGGAGGCGAGCAAGGCGGAGGGGCCGCAGGCATTGCCTGAAACCACGAGTTGATTGACTGGCCCGGCGACCGCGTGGGGTGCCCATCGTTCCTGCGCCTGCAGGGTCGATGCCGTGAGCAGGAGGCTAAGGAGAATCGGAGGTGCTTTGAGTATCGGCACGCTGGTTGTCTTGCGGATTCTCGTCGACGACGCCATTCGAAATCTCGACGGACGAGGAAACGGTGACGTCTCCTTGGGATTGGCCCAATGGAAAGGTCAACACGGTGACTTCACCGGGAATCAATGACGACACGCTGGCATCTTGTGCTCCGGCAGGGGTGGTGACCGAGACCGGAACGTTGGTGAGGGTGGTAGTGCCGCGGTTTTCGACGACGACCTGGACGACAGAATTTCCTGCAGAGTTGGTGGTGAAATAATTGGACGCGATGGCGACGTCGTTGATGCCCGGGGTCTGGGAATCGAGAGCTCGCCCGACATTCAAGGTGCCTTCTCCATAGAGGGAGTCATATCCTGGGGCGCCGCTCTCATTGGCGGTGGCGAGGAGGATGCGCCAGGCGCTTTCTGCCGAAATGCCAAATTGGGACATGACGGCTGCGATTCCACCGGTGACCGTGGGAGCTGCCGCGGAGGTTCCGGAGAAGTAAGTCGAGCTACCCGAAGTGTCTGCCGCGGAAAGTGCCAAACCTGGCCCGGTGATGGAGACATTGCCCGTGTTGGAGAAATCCAGGACCTCCCCGCGGCCTTCGACAGCACCGACACCTACCACATAATTTGACGAGGCAGGGTAGGAAACCGAGTCGTATCCATCGTTGCCGGTTGAAGCGATCACCAGAATGCCGGCTTGGTAGGCAGCCATCACGGCATTTTCCAAAACTTGGCTGTATCCGCGTGAGCCGAGAGAGATGTTGATCAGATCGACCCCGCTGGAAACGGCTTCCATCACGGCCTTGGCGATGAGGAAGGTATCGGAAACGCCTTCATCATTGGCGATTCGGTAGTCATAAAGCTCCGCTGAAGGCGAGAGCCCCAGCTGACCCAAAATGATCGAAGCCACGGAGGTGCCGTGACTGTTTTGAGAGGAGAGGTCGGTGGGGCGATCCACCCAGTCGACCTGGGTGACCTTGCCCGTGAACGTGTCGGTGATCACGACGCCGGTATCGAGAACGGCCACCTTGATGTTCGATCCATAGCCACTGGTATCGGAGATGCCGAGCCATTCCAGAAAGTGGTCGCCGAAGCCAACCGCGCCATCCTGGACGGTGCCGTTTCCTGGTGTCAGTGCAGGGAAAATGAATCCCATGTCTTCATCGCCATCGAGAGCGGCGAGCAAGTCCTCCAAGTTGAGGAAGCTGAGACGGAGGGTGTTGAGAGCATCGATGCGATCGAGGACGGCGATGCCCTTTCCTTCGATTTTTTTGAGGAATGCCGCCAGTGCCTCGGCCGATCCGAAAGTGATCGCGCGTTGGTTGGCGATGGCACCGGAGGCGATGGCCTCACTGTCTTCGCGGAAGTGAGCCCCGGGGCCTCTTTCCGATTTGGGTGCTGGGAGGCGGGAATCTTCAACCCGTTGATTCCGAACGACTTGTCTTTGAATCGATTCGTCTGAGGAGGCCGAGCCGTCGGTAGTGGAAGCACTCTGTCCGAGCCAGCGGCCGACCAGAAGCCCAATCAAAAGGACCGCCAGAGCGATGAGAAGTGGTCGTTTGCCGTGCATGCCGATGGTGAAACCCTTCGTTCGAACTTCGGTCGCGGGCAAATGCTATCGTGCGGAATTCAGGGATTTCCGGCGCTCTCGGGATTTTCCAACCACGGGGGAAGATCCTTGAAACTGAATATCTTCGGGCGTTTGGACTTGGGGTCGATGGTGATGACCACGAAGTCACGCTTGGTTTTGAGGGCTTTCCACGAGGGGCTGGAAATGGTGGCCCATTGGCCTGTGGGAGCCTGCAATTCCAAACGGACTTGGTACATATTCCACTCATCGGCCTTGGTGACCATGGGATAGACCTGCGCGGTTCCTGGGTTGACGGGCTTCAGAGTGGTGCCGGCGAGTTCCAATCGGGCGGGAAAGGAAGTGAGATTGAGGAATCTCACCCCTCCCATGGGGAAATGCGCGACATCATCGGCAAAACACTGGATGCGATAGGCCCGATCTTTTTCACCGTCTGGCACCAGCAAGAACAGCTGGACGTTTCCCTCGGCCAGTTTTCCGGAGGCGATGATTCGCTTTCCATCGGGTGCCGAAGAGTCCTCCACATAAAAGACGGCGGTGTTGTCTTTGAACGTTCCCTGATGGAGTTCACCAAATCCGCCGGTGAAAAACTCCACTTCTCCACTGCCTCCTTTGCCGGAGGGCACCCGGCCGGAGCGGACATCGTTTTGATATTGCAGACAAAGGGCTCGGAATTGGATCGAGCGTTCGGATTGAGCCTGCATCGGGGCGACGAGCGCCGAAACAACGAGCAGGAAGGCAGCGAGCAGATGGCGAACGGTCATCATGGGTGGAAATCAAATCTCATCGGATACGAGCCAGCGGAAAGAAAGAACTTCGAAATGGCGTCCAAAGCGGCTGTTCACGGGATTCAAGGCATCGGGGGCACTGTCTGCCGCGTCTCGGAGGTCGGTAAACTCTGGGGTGCGCTGGACCACCGCTTCACACCAGGCGCGGGCTTCCGGTTGGCCGCGTTTGGAGGTGGATTCGCCATAGGCGCGGATCACGAAAGTGTCTCCACGGACGGTGAGTTGGCTTCCGAGAGAAGTGAGGATGTCACCCTGGGTGAGAGAACCAGGGGCTCCTTCGGTGTTGGTTCCGATCACGGCGGCGGGCGTGACCCATTGGTGGGTGCCCAGATTGCCGGCTTCGAGTTCAATGCCGTCTCCTTCAATCACGGCATTCAAATCGGCCTTTTGGATGGCTGAAGACAGCGCACCACGAAGGGCGGTTTCATCATTGGATGGGCCAAGGCGCCGATTCACGAATTCCGCAAGGGAGAGAAAGGGTCCGCGTTCTCGGATCTCGTCGACGAGGTTTTCAGCAAGCGACTTGATCTCGCTTTCATCGAGTTGGCGGTATCCTTGCCAGCGCGGCTCGTTCTCCCCGAAAAACGATGACCCGGCGCCTTCAATGGGGCCGGCGGACGGGTAGCGGACACGGAGGAAAGGCGAATAAGTCTGCGATTCAATGGCGCCGTCGACTTGATTGAGCACCTCCGTATCCCGCAGCGAGGAGAGCATGGCGATCCAGGCATCCACCGAGGTGGAGTTCACGTTGAATCCACCTTTCAGCCCGAGGTATCGGGCAACTTCCTGATCGCCACCAGGAGCGGCGATTTTTGAGGCGGCCTGGTCCGCTTCATGCCCGTGGACAAGGGAGGTAAAGCGCGGATTGAGCAGCACGTCATCGCCCGCGAAAAACTCTTCCCGCACCTCGGCGGCGGACTTCGAGGTTCCACTGAAGGCGTCACCTTCATAGTCCGCCATGGTGGAAAAGAAATAGCGGTCCCAGAGGGCGGCATTGCAGAGGTAGGTGTGGTCGAGGATTTCGCCGCTGCCACCTGGATCGGTTCCCGTGACCTCATCGGTGGGCAGCATCGGGTGCGCCCAGGATTCTCCAACCGTGTAGGTCATGAAGGGAGGCGTGCCGGAATTGGCCAGATTGGCGTGACGAAACTGCGCAAGAGATTGCAAGGGTGCGCGGGGGATTTCATTGAAGGTGGCCCGCGAGGTGCCTCGATCGGAGTCGTTGCCACCAAAGAAGAAGCCTTCTTCATCTTCGCGGTTTTCAGCGATCGGTGCGGTTTGTGCCTTGATCGGAACCATGGCCAGTTCGAAGGGTTGATCTCCTGCGGCCCCCTTGCCCCGCGAAATGTTCAAATCGGCGACGAACAAATTGGTACTGGAGTCGGCGTAGGGACGAGCGGGGACGAAGGAATCCTGGGTGGTTTTCCCCGAAAAGCTGAACAGCGCGAAAGGGACGGCGCGACTGTATTGGTTGAAGGGCGTGTTGGGAGCTTCATAGATCGAGGAGGCCCGCCATTTTGGGGAACTTGATTCCGGTGAGGAGAATGGGAAGCTGCGAGGATCCGGGAATCGTTCGGAGGTTCCCTCAGAAACGATGTCGGTCAGGTTTTTTTCATCTCCATAGTTGATCTTATAGATCCCGGCGGGCCGACCATTGAGCTCCATGATGATAGAGAATTCCGAACTGGGTTGGCGGACGGGTCCCCACTCCACCGATACGATGTCATTCTTTTTGGCCCCTACGGTTCCTCTGGCGCAGAAATACTTGGCGAAGCTCGTTTGACGAGATTCCTGAGCCAGCCAGTCAATGTCGAAACCGGCTCCTCCGGTGGAATCCGTCATCATTTTTGGGAGCAAATCGACGTCTCCGGTATTCTTGTTTTCCCAATCGAAGAGAAGTCGGTTGTTTCCGAGTTCGCTGTTCCAATTCCAACTCGGGTTGACGCCGATGGTTCCAAAAATCTTGGTTTGGCCAGGCTCCAGAGTCATGGCGGCGCCCCCAGTGAGCGATCGCTTGAGGTTGATTCCAAATTGCTTGCTGGTGTTGGAGTTCTGGAAGTCGATGTACATGTTGTTCAGCGGGACCAAATCGGTGGTGGCGGGTCGTCCCCCGACGAGCATTTTGAATCCAATCGGAACGTCCTGAAACGTGATCTTCATGGATTGAAAGGATAAGGGAATATTGTAGGGGTTGTGGAGGGTCACCACCGGGAGATACATCAGGTGGAGCATGTAATTGTTGCCGAGGGCTTTATGGGAATCGGCCCAGCTGCCGGTGTGGGGGTCCCGCGCGACCAAGGAAAACACCATGTCGACCCGCACCAAATTGGGAAGAAGCACCATGCCGTCAGGCACTTGGGCATTGGTGACATAGCGTCCGCCACGCACCGTGTAGGGTCTTAGATTTCCCGGCAGGGATGCCCCGACGGCATCGGAACGCACGGTCCGTGTGAATGCATTGGATTTGCCGATTTCCTTGTAGAGTTCGTGATAGGCGGCCAAGGTGGACATTTCCGGGTCCGAACTTCGATGGGAGGGCAAACCGGCATAGGCATACAGGGATCCGTCGGATTCGAGCTCCGTGGGGTTCTCGGAGATCAAAGTGCTGAGATCGGTCTTGAGTCCGCCATCGACGGGGTTGGTCATGAGGGAAAGCGACCACGGAGTGAGGTCGGGACGATAAGTGCGGAGTTTCTCGATTTGAGTTCCAAATATTGCCGATTCGAAGGTGGCGAACTTCGACACCATGGCAGCGTTGGGGCGAAGGTTTTCTAAACTATCGAGGGCGAAAACACCGACGCGACGGGGGGCCGCACTGCGACAGACCCGACGAGCCAATGATTCCTGCGTGGAGGTCGAATGATCGTCGAGAAGATCGAAGCGCGCCTTGGTGCTTTCGTCGACCGTCACCCAGGCCAAGCGCCCGCGATGAGAATCGGACCCAAGCTCCAACGGGCGGGAGAACATTTGCTCACGCTTTTCATCGGCGGTGGGGTTTTCGCCCAGCGAATGGGCGCCAAACAATGGAACGACAGCATCATCCTCTTCGGATACAGGCTCCCAATGAGCCGAGTCTTGGGAGAGCGTGCGCATCGAGTCGGAGGTTAACCATGCGACAAATCGGTCCGTTTTATCAGGAGGCGATTGGGCCAATTCATTGCGTGTGGAGGCTTGCCAAACTCCGGTGATGCCACGTGGGGCACTGGATTGTACCAGATTCGCGGAGGCGGTGATGCGGGTGTCGGGACCGGCTTCTTTCTGCAATTGGCCGATGGCGAGTTCGAGGGCTAGCTTGGCATTCGAGCGGGCCTCCCGCATGGCATCTCCGGAATTCGAGCCACGGAGAGTCACCGATGATAGGGCGAGCAGGCCTACGGCTAACAAGCTGAGGAGCACCATCAAACTGATGGTGATGATCAGAGCGAATCCTGAGGGTGGTTGAAGTCCGGGGATACGGAGCTCCAGAGGCCGGATGGGATGGGTTTTCATGGTCTCGACGGAAGCAGGGTCTGGGATGTCGAAGGCCGATCGAAGGAATGGATCGAGGCATCCACCAAGGTCTGGGTTGGAGTCCCCAGTGAATACTTGATCCATACCCTACCCTTGAAATCGAGGGATGGGAATTACCCTTTTTGAGTCATCCAAAAGAGTCGGGGGGAAACGGGAGAGTGGAAGCGGGAAAACGTATGCTCCGAAAGCTAGGAGGTTAGGGGATCGCAGGCATTTGGAAAGAGGGGAGAATCCTTGCTTTTGGGGAGACGCCGAAGGAATCGGTGATTTCAGAGGGAATTACGTCTTGCTCGAATGCCGCCTCGAATCCAATCAGGGGCCGGCATGCGCGATTTCATCCAACAACCGGCGTGGACAGAGGCCGACTTGGGGCTTCCGTTGCCGGATTCTGCCCATGCATGTTCCGTGGCTTTGCCCACGTGGTCAGCAGTGATTGGTTACGAAGAAGGGAGAGATAAGGTGATTCGCCGGATGCGAGCCGGCTATCCTCGGTTTTTCACCAATCCCTTGGTGTCCCGACTGACCGCACAAGCCTCCCACGAAATCGGCGGGGTGGGGGAAGCTGTGTTTCTTTTCCCGAGCAAAGGTTCCGCCCAACGCGCTCAGCGCTGGATCGAGCGTCAATCCGGCGGCGCGGTCCGGGCTGCGGGATTCGACCCTTTCCATGCCGTCGTGGTTCCCGAGGGGGTGGCAGGAGTGGCCCGAGATTATCAGCGCTTCTCTGGCGAGTTGGTGAGCAGTCGTGCTGCGGAAGATTTCTTCGAAGGCGGCGTGCAGATGGGCGACAAAAGCCATTTGGTGAAGCGGCGCTTGGCGGGGCTCTACGGCGCTTCGGCGGATCACATTTCCGTCTATGGCAGCGGGATGTCGGCAGTGATGGCTGTGATGCGATCTCTGCCCGGTGTCGCTGAAGGCAAAAAGACACTGCAACTGGAGTTCCCGTATGTGGACTCCCTGAAGGTGCAGGAGCTATTTGGCACGGGGGTGGTGTTTCTTGGTCAGACCGAGGGCGAGTCGTTCGATGAAGCCCTACAGCGTATCCGGCAGGGCGAGTTCGCCGGGGTTTTCACCGAAGTTCCTAGCAATCCGCTGCTCCGCTGTCCGGATCTCCAACAGGTGTCGGAGGCCTGTCGAGAGGGAGGAATCCCTCTGATCGTCGATGACTCGGCGGTGGGGCCCTACAACGTTCAGGTGCTGCCCTGGGCGGACGTTGTGACCGCGAGTTTGACCAAGTGGATCTCTGGAGCGGGGGATGTGATGGCGGGGGCGGTCGTGGTGCGTGAGGACTCTCCCTTTGCGACGGATTTTCTCCCTGCCTTGGAGCGTGAATCTCAGGAGGGTGCCCCTCTATATGTCGGAGACGCGCAGGTCTTGCTGGCCAACATGAAGGACTTCAAGGAGCGGATGACGCGACCGAACCAAACGGCCTTGCGTTTGGTGGGCATGCTGGGTGCGCATCCGGCAGTGGAGTCCGTTTGGCATCCGAGCGTCGTTCACCGCGATCGCTACGAACGGGTCAAGACACCGCACGGAGGATTTGGCGGGCTCTTCTCGTTCAAACTGAAAGCTCCCAAGAAGTCTCCCAAGTTCTTTGACGCTCTGGCGGTTTCGAAGGGGCCGAGTTTTGGCACCTCGTTCACCTTGGCGTCTCCATATGTGATGTTGGCTCATTACCATGAGCGGGACTGGGCTGCTGGATGTGGGGTGCCGGAGTCGTTGATCCGAGTCTCTGTCGGGCAGGAAGACCCGCAGCACTTGGAGGAAGTGTTTCTCACCGCCTTGGAGGCGATTTGATTCCTGGGGTGCGTTCTGGCAGGAATTGATGCGCGGGAATGCACAAAGCGTGCGCACCCCATGGCGGGATTTTCCTTGTTTGGGCCCGTTGGATGGAATCCAATTCGTCAGTCGTCGTGGTCCCATCCGTGCGTTGAATGGGCCGCGCACCACAAACCCAAATCCCCACCAAGCATTTCATGAAACGCAAAGCGAAGCTCGCTCTCCGAGTGAATCATGACAATCCCAACCACCACCTTTGGAACAACCGCGGCGTTTGGTGGTGCCACTTGACGGTTCACAAACCCGATGCCACTGCCGAGCGCCTTCGTTTCTCCCTGAAAACCCGCGATGTTGACCTGGCGCGTGAACGCAGGGATCGGATTTTCCGGCAGATTGCCGAACATTACGAGATCGCCGCTTGAGGCCGACCTTGTCGATTTTTTCCATGGGCTCTTTCCTGGTTGAGGAAAGGGCCTGAGTTTTCTCGGTGCGTCAGATTGAGGACCCTCTTGGATGGCGGTCGTGAGGCACGCCGATGGACGGAAAGTTGTGGCATGAGAGGCCGGACGTCCTCAAAAGTCTCCGGGTCTTGAGATGAGGCAGCATACCGAATTCCAGGTTCATTTGACGCTCCCATCTCATCAAATGGTAGTTCAGTGACTCGTGCTTCCGCCGCTGGTTGTAGAAATCTCTCCGGTTGGCGACGTGACTCCTCAAATCGGGTTGTCGGTGATGCATGGTCGAGCGAGTCATCGAGGGTCTCGATCGGATCGCCTCGTTCCTCGTTCTTGGCCTCCCAAATCGAGTCGGGCTCGGCATCTCGTTTGAGCTTCGATATCCGGACGTCTGAGGCCGTCAGGGTGCGTTGAAAGATCTTGCCCCCCACCTTTGCCCGCAGGTAGATCGTCCCCGACGAATGCTTCACCAAGTTCTCACCAGCCTGCTGTCACTTTTTCAGCCCGCCAAGGGCGCAGAAAAAGGCGGCATTTTGCATGCGGTGGTGAACGGCGGTGGTGAACGCCACCGGAAGAAGACTTTCGGGTGTTGATTGCCAACAACTAGGGCCTGTAGCTCAGCGGTTAGAGCAGGGGACTCATAATCCCTTGGTCGCGGGTTCGAATCCCGCCGGGCCTACCATGTTGGCAGGATGAATTACCCTGATTGGGGGAGGAACAGGAGGCTTGGAGTTTGTCAGACAACTTGTTGGGATGGGCCGGCAATCCATGAGCGCGATCAACGACTTTCTCCTCACTCATCAACTTCGGCTTTCGACAAACCCGTGCATCAGCCCTGACTTTTGTCTCGATTGGCCGACCCTCGCTGCGGAATTGGCATTTGGATCGGGATTTGCGGTCTATCCGCTAAGCGAAGTCACCACCGAGGACGGGCTGTGGAGCATTGCCGAAAATGAGGCGGGTGATCACGCGTGGATTCTCCTTCCGAAATCCGGCGGACGCGGTCGGTTGGCCCTTTCAGGAGAGGCCGTCGAGTTGCCGGATGGCTCGATCGCCTTCCCCGCCACGTTTGAGCACCTGCTCGAGATGAAGAATGCGATTCAGGAATTCGATCCCGATGCGACGGTGTTTCCCACGGCCACACCTCGACTTGGTTCATCGACGATTGGTGTGGGTGCGCGCTTCACGACGCTACATTGGCCCGGGGTTGATTGGGCGATGGCGCAATTGGGAATCGGCGTCACCGCCAACCAGAATAGCATCCCGAGGGAGCTGGTGTTTGATGTCGAAGCGATGTTGGCGGACCGATTGGCGAAGGTGCCGTTCCCATTCATCGGAACGGATGTTCCGGAGGGCCACCAGGGACAAAGTGTCGAGGGCATGAGTCACGGTTGCGTAATGGCAAAGCTGAAAACCGGATTTCATCGGCGGAAGATTGCGTGGAGTTTCAATGCCGATCACCAGCCGATCGGTGGGTGGTATGACGAGCGGGAGGACTCGTTGGTGGAGGGGTGTTTGTTGGCTTCCTACATCACTTTTGACCTCTCTCCAGAGCTCAGCGTCACCCCACTTCCCGAGGGTGCGAAGGCGCAGGCGGAATATGTTGTTTCCGAGATCGATGCGTCTCTGGTGGAAAAGGTGAAAGGTCGGGTGGCGGATGCCGGGCTGAATCTGGACCCGGCGGAGTTCAATGAACTGCTGTGCCGCGTTTGGCCGTCGATGGATAAGATGAAGATTCGTGATGAGAAATACCGGGCGATAAGGGAGAAGCATTTCACGACCGAAGTGGGCTGCTCATATCTGCGCGAGCTTTCCATCGATGAATTACCGGGCCTGACCACTGCCGAAACGACCGCGATCATGTTGGCGTTGTGTGAAGCCCTGGAGATGCCGGTGAATTTCATCGCGCCTGCCTTTGGATTTCAGAAGAACATGCCCTATCCCGACAATGGTGAACTCCGCACGATGATCGAGCGTCAGTGGGAGGTTTGCCGGACATTTGGGGTGAGCATCGGCTTCCATTCCGGGTCGGGAAAATCGGCCGAAAATTATCAGGTCATGGGAGAGGTCACCGGTGGCCAATTGGAGATCAAGACCAGTGGCCGCTACACCTATGAGATGGGGCGGGCACTTTCCGCTTCCAGTGACGAGGGAGACCAGGCGTTGTGGAAGGATTGGTATCAGTTCACACTCGATCTTGCGGTGGCCGGGGCTTTTGCCGAGAGCCGTACGGAGCAATCGATGGCCCGAAGTTTCATTGTCGAATCTCTGAAGACGGCGGGAGTTGAAGTGAGTGATGATCTGTTTTCCTCCAGCGAGGGAACTCGGGAAGTGCTGACGTCGCTCAAGGCGGATCCCGAGTGGATGTTCTGGTTCGAGTATAACTTCCTTTACATCCTTGCAGCCGGAGGAAAGGCGGACAAGGCAGCGTTGGGTGATCACTCGCCAGCTGGCTACCGACAACGAGAGCGCTTCTATGCGATCAGCGACGAAGGTCGCTTGAAGTTTGCTTCGAACGTCGCACGATATATCATTTTTCTATGTAAGAACACGGGGATCGTGGCACCAGAGACTTGCGAATCTGCTGAGAAAAAGCTCTCCCATTATGCGCGTTTCGACGAGTTCCTCACTGATATTGCGGGCTAGTCTCGAATCAAGACGAGAGCCGCTTACTTCTTGCTTTGCCACGCGGGAATGGCAGCGGCGCGTTTGCTGAAGAAGTTTTGGAGGGGGTTGGGGTACAAGGCCTTCAAGCCTGCGATCACACACTCGGCGTTGACGACGGCGCCGTCCCAGCCGGTGTGAAGGTTCTCCTTGGGGGAAGGAACGTAGAGTTTCTCGACCTGTCGCTGTCCCAGGACTTCATATCGTTGCCCAATGATTTCGTTCAAGGAGATGAAGGGCGTGTCGGTTTCTTTGGCCGCCTGCCATGCCCATTCGGCGTGAGATCCTCCACGCTGAAACTTTCCGTCCGAAGACCATGCTTTGCGTGGGGTCAACGAGCAGATGATTGGGGTGCCGCCTTGGTCCCGGGTGTCTTCGACGTATTTGCGAAGGTACCAGCCGAAACTGTGGACCGTCTCGTCACCCTTTTTCTCCGTCGCATTGCCGACACCATTGAGCGCTCCTTTGCCATTCGCGCCGCCGTTGTCATTGGCACCGAATTGGAGGATGAGGACATCGCCTTCTTTGATTTTGGATCGAACATCTTCCCAAAGATCGTTGAAAAAGGATCGACTGCTGGTTCCTCCGAGCGCGCGATTTACCAAATTGATCTTTTTTAAGTCGAAGTAGGCCGTGATGGGGCGCCCCAACCCCACTTACCTTCCGGGCCATTGTCGCCTTTCGATCCATTGCGGACGGTGGAATCTCCAATCAGCCAGAGGGTGGGGAGGCTTTTCTTTTGCGGGACCGGGGGGACATAGCGGCCTGGGCCCTCGCCCGCTTGGGTTTCGCGTGGGACCTGATCGGACTTCAGTGTGGGTTTCGCGATGCCTTGTGCGAGTGCCGAAGTCGTGAAACTGGCTGCAAGTGCGGTCACGAGGAAAGTGCTGGCGAGTGTCTTCATGGGAGGGGAAAATGAGGAAACGATAGTTAGGTAAGATGTCGCTCCCATCGCGAGGCTGGAGTTTGACTTTGTTTCTCTGGACGACCGCGAGCAGAGAAAATGATCGGGAATGCTGAGGATTGAAAAACGAAAAACCCGCCCCCAAAGAAGGTGGGCGGGTTGTGAGCTGAATGGGCCACGATTGAAGGGTTCCCGGCGATTTTCTCAATCGACCTGCAGCACGCAGAACAGGTGAGGCAAGCCCCGCAATGAGGGGGGAAGGGTCATGGCGACTGTCTGGTAGCCGTCTTGTTCCGAGAGCACTTGAGTTTCTTCATCACTGAGAATCGACCATTGCGACACGGGTCGGGTGAGGTCGGTCGAATAGCGAATCTGGAATGGAATCCCGGCTTCCAAATATCCGGCGGCACGCCGCATCAAGAGAGCTGGACCATTGGGAGAGTCCCCCCAGATGGCAAGGGCTCCTTGGGTCGGATTGTCCGCAATTCCGGGATGGGTGCCTAGCAACCATTCACCGGCTGTCGTCACACCATCTTGATCGGGATCGGCGTCAGGATCGGCATGGGCTTCCAATAGACCCGAATCCAAGGCGTAAGGCCCGATGAAGGATTCCAGCAAGGGAAGGGGGGCGACGATCAGATTGTCGATCGCCACAAAACTTCTCGAGGACGCGGTGATTCCAAGTCGTGAAGAATCGGCCTGTGACCAGTTGAAGGTTGATTGATGAATGGGGGACCCATTGAAGAATACTTTTACCGTCACGCCATCCCCGAGGTGAAATCCTCCCGCGGTTTCTACGGCAAAGAGCCACCTTCCGGTGACTGCTCCGACTTGGATGGAAGCGATCGTTTCCCCTTGGACCCGAAGGTTGAGCTGTCCACTTGCAGTGAGGTCAGCGAAATACTCAGCTTTGTCAGGAGCACTGAAGGCATCGAGACTGCCAGGAATGCCTCCGGCGGTGGCTTCGATTTCAGTGAGGCCGATCGCCAAGCCGACAAGGTCGTCTCCCTCTTGGGGGGCGGTCACAAGGTCGAATCCGACGCTGTATCCGCCGGTGGCATGGGTGAGTGGGTCATCTAGATTGATCGCTACTCCGCTGGAGCTTTGTCCGGAGATCCTCAGTTGCTTGTCCACGATCTGCATGCCGGCAGGTTGATGGCC
The DNA here is from genome assembly GCF_014201715.1 of Haloferula luteola. Lineage (GTDB taxonomy): Bacteria > Verrucomicrobiota > Verrucomicrobiia > Verrucomicrobiales > Akkermansiaceae > Haloferula > Haloferula luteola. Next base: position 253,545 of record NZ_JACHFD010000003.1, on the reverse strand, counting down.
TTCCAGATAGACTTGATGGAGCGGCTGCTGGTTCATGCCGATGAGTCGACCGGACAATCCAGACTGGTTGGCGTCCAGGTCGTCGCTGTCGGTTCGATTGAAGTCATCGACGAGAAATTCCCGTCCCCGCGGCATGATGAAGGGCGCGGATTCGATGGCTGGGAGAGCGAGTTTTCGGTTGGCATCAAGGCCCTCGTTGAGATCCACCCAGTGGTTGAAAGCGGTCGCCATTTCCGCGAGCATGGCGGGTTCGTGGAAGGCGAGATTATTCATCTCGGTAGGATCGTTCTTGAGGTTGTAGAGTTCGGGAACGTTGCCGGGGAGGTCGGAGGTCTGGGGAGAGGTGAAGGTTTTTGAGACCAACTTCCAATCGCCGCGGTAGAGTGCGCGATTGCGTTCGTGTTCGATCATGAGGTCGCGTGGCGCGAGACGAGCCCCCTGGAAGACCGGAACGAGCGAGGTTCCTTGCGCGGGTTCGACGTTGTGGCCATGGAACGTTTCCGGGTAGCGGATCCCGGCGATGTCGAGCAGAGTCGGGAGAACGTCGATCACGTGGCCGCGCTCGTCAGTCCAGCTTCCATCGAGGCTGTGGGGAATGCCCGCGGGCCAGTGAGCGATGAGTGGGGTGCGGGTGCCGCCTTCATGGGTGTGATGTTTGAAGTAACGGTACGGTGTGTTGCTGACATTGGCCCAAGCTCCGCCGATCCATAGGTTGGCTTGTCCTGGTTGACCCATTTCGGCGAGAGCCGTTCCGGTCTGGCGATTGCCTCCGCCGAAGAGTCCTTGCTCGGCATTGCCGCCATTGTCGGACATGAAGAGGATGACGGTGTTGTCCAACTCCCCTTCGGCTTCGAGTTTGGAGAGAATCCGAGCGAGATTGTCGTCGATGTTGTCGACCATGGCGGCATAGAGAGCCATGCGTCGGGAGAGATCGTCCTTCTCTACCGAACTGAGGGAATCCCACTGCGGGATGGGATTGCCGTTGTCGGGATTCGGGCTGGGCGGAGACAGTCGGGTGCCTGGTCGGATGACCCCTTCTGCGAGTTGGCGGTCGAAGCGTCGCTGACGGGTGATTTCCCAACCGTCTTCGTAGCGGTAAATGTCTTCATCCTCGGGATGGGCGTCGGCGATGTCGGTGTAGCGATCGATGAGTTCCTTGGGTGCGGAAAGGTGGAAATGAGGTGCCCCGTAGGCCACATAGAGGAAGAACGGTTTGTCGTCTCCTTTTCCATAGTGGTGGTTGAGGTATTCGAGGGCGTAGTCGGTTTTTGCGTCGGTCTGGAAGAACGGCAGGGTGGCGCGTGGATCGGTGCCGTCGTAGCGGATCGGAAGGATCTCGGAATCGGCCGGGCATAGGTCATATTCCGCGGGATTCCAGTAACCCAGGGCATGATTGTCCGCGAGGTTTCCGCCCCAGAGACTGGCATTGAAGGCGTAGTCGAAGCCGCGGTGCGTCGGAGATGAAAGGGGGGTGTAGTCGGCTTGGTTCTGGTATTCACTGATATGCCATTTCCCGGAGATGTAGGTCCGATAGCCAGCGGTTCGGAGCATTTCGGCAATCGTCACGTTGTTGTCGATCCGCATGGCCGGAAGGTTGTTGTTCGGTTTGGTGGCGGAGGTCTGCACGTGGAGCCCGGAAAGGAGAGCATTGCGAGTGGGGGCGCAGCGTCCTTCGTTGTGGAAGTCTCGAAAACGCAGGCCATGGTCGGCGAGTCGCTGCAAGGTCGGGGTTTGAATTTCCCCACCGTAGGGTGAGATATCGGACCAGCCCATGTCGTCGACGAGCACGACAAGAACATTTGGGAGATCCCCTGAGGAGGCGCTGACCACTTGCCGTGTCGTGCCGGTAACGCCAGAGATCGGATGAGTCACGGTGAGCGTGATTTCGACGTCGCCACCGATCGAGTCATAGGGAATGACCAAGGGGGAGGTGCTGGCTCCCTGAGAGTCGGTCATGGAAGTGACGTCGATGGGCCCCATCGTCGTTCGGTTGGTCGTGATGACGACCTGGCCGTTGGTGGGGAATCCAAGTGTCGACCAGGTGAGCGAGATTTCCGTCTGGCCGGGATCGAGATGATCAGGGGTGACCGATAGAGTGGGCTCCGGTCGGGGAGCAATGAGAGTTATCGATTTTCGATAGGTGCGCCCGGTCTCGGGATCGGCGATGGCGAGGGTGTAGGTCACATCGCCACCTTCTGGATCGTAAGGCACGCTGAAGGGTTCGGAGCTGGTAACTTCGGGATCACCGATCGTCAGTGCAGTCACATCCCATGGACCTTGCCCGGGAAGCGATGAGGTGATGTGGTAGATGCCGTTTTCGATCGGGTTGGAGTGTCCCCAAGTGAAAGAGACGGTGTCGTCCGAGAAAGTGGGTTTGGTGGGAGAAGCGGCAAAGGTGAAGTCGAGAGGCATGGTGACTTCAGGGCTCAGGTCGTCGACGCCACTCGGCTTTCCCGTGGTGGCTTGATAGGCGAAGCCCACCACAATCTGATCGTAGCCAGTATCGCCCAGATCGAAGGGAAGCGCTGCTGGCTGCCAGTCTTCCGAGGAAGAGATCCCCAGTCCCGCTGCGCTCGTGACGAGGAGGGTGGTGAAGTCGCTTCCGGTGTAGTTCGGAACTGATGTGGTAGAGGTCTGGGAGGGATCTCCGGGAGGGATCGCCGTATTGAAATCGCGGAGATCGAGGCCGTGGGTGTTTCCGGAGGGACCCGTGAGATCGATCCAGCCATCCCATTTTCCGGGAACGGTTTCGCGGATGCCCCAAATCTTGACGATGAGGTTTTCTGAACCTCCATTCGGGCGGTGCAGCAAATTCACATGGAGGACTGAGGGACCGGTATGCTGGCGTTCGTCGGTGATGACATGGACGATGCCTCGATGGTTGCCGCTACTCCGCTTTCCACCGTAGTTTGGTGAGTCTCCAGCACCGCCCGGCTCCAGTGTCCAAGTGGAATCTGGATTGTTCGAAGTGTACCATCCATCCCCATGCTGGGCGTAAAGATCACGGAAGAAGGAGTCGCGCCCGTTCGGATCGGTAAGGGTGGGTGCGAAAAGCTCGGTGCCTTCAAAATCTCCGTTTGTCACGGTGAGTTCGGCACTCGGCCGGGGGACGATTTTGAGTTCATCGACCCCGCTTCGGGTGCCACTGGTCTCGGCAAAGGAGACGCCGAGAACGATCTGATCGTATCCGATGTCCCCGAGATTTAGTTCAAAGAAGACATCCTGCCAAACTTCGGCTGGGGCGAGGCCCAGTGAGGCTGCGGTCTGAGAGAGCAGGGGGGTGAAGTCTGAGCCGGTATAGCTGACGGGATCGCCGCTGAGTTGTTGTCCAGTGGCATCTGGGGAAAGTGCTGAGTTGAAATCTCGCACATCCAGGGCGTCGGGGTTGCCGAGGGGACCCGTTTGGTCGACCCAACCGTCCCATTGGCCAGGAGTATTCTCTCGGACTCCCCAAGCCTTGATGACCATCTTCTCGTTGCCGCCGCTGGCTCGATAGAGCACCTTCGCCTGAAGCTTGACGACTCCGGTCGTCTGCCGGTTGTCGGTGATGACATGGAGAAGTGACCTGAGATTCGTTGAGGAATCTTTCGCGCCATAGGTGACCGATCCTGACGGCCCGCCTGGGAGGAGATTCCAATGGGTGGGGTTGTTGGAATTGTACCAACCATCACCGTGGGTAGCATAGGCTTCGTAAAAGAGACCGTCCCGGGAGGTTGTGCCAGTTTGAGAATTGGTAAAGAACTCAGGTCCCTCGAAGTCGCCATTGGTGAGAGCCATGTCCGCCCAAGCGGTGGAGGAGATCACCCCGAGAAGACCGAGGTATCGAAAAACGGAGATCATGAATGATTGGGGAAATGGGTGTCGTCGGCCCAACGGATCCTACCTGCGAAGTTCGCAGGGGTCCGTGGTGGGTAGAGCCGTCGAAGCCAGTGGCTTCAGCGGCGACGGCGGACGAGAAGCCCGGTGGCGGAGGTGAGCATCAGGAAGGTCGCTGATGGCTCGGGAACGATGGTGAGGTTGTCGATGCCGCTCAGGGTGCCTGCGATAGGGGAGTCGTGGATGGCAAAGCCGATGATCACTTGATCGTAGCCTGATGCGCCAAGGTCGAAGGAAAAGCTCAGCCCCGAGTTCCAGCTTGTTCCGGCCACGGCCCCGAGACTGGCGGCATCGTAGCTGGCCAGGGTGGTCAATGAGGAACCGGTATATCCTGGTGTGATGGTGGAGCTGCCGTCGAGGTTGCGGAGGTTGAGGGCATCGAAGTTTCCGAGCGGACCGGTGAGATCGATCAACCCATCCCACTGCACTCCGGGGGTGCCGGCGTCTGAGTCGGTCACGCCGAATACTTTGATCAGGAAGTTTTCATTGCCGCCTTGGGGAAGCATCAGAAGATCGATGGTGGCGGTGACTTCTCCCGTTGTGCTTTGGCCGTCTTCCAAGACGTAGACGATGCCGCGGTGATTCCCGATGGTGCCGGTGCCCCCCGAGGTCACCGCCGCATAGTTGCCCGAGCCGCCTGACCCTCCCGAAGTGATCTGGAAAGTTTTGTCGACATTGGCGGAAGTGTACCAACCTTGGCCTGAGCTTGCCACGAGGTCCGAGGTGATGAAGTCGGGTGCGCCGGAAATGGCAAAATTCAAACCGCCCGATTCGAAATCGCCCTGGGAGACCGTGAGGGCGGCACTCGCTGGAAATACGAGGGCTGATAGAGTGGGAATGAGGTGGTGGAAGGAAGCGATCTTCATGGGTTTTCTGAGTTTGGGACTTGGGTTCAATGGGTTTTTCGAAGGCACAGGGAATCGAAATCGCAAGGGCTGGCGATCCGGTCTCCCATTCAGGGATTTGGGTGGCCGGAAGACGTTGCAGAAAAAATTTCTGATTTCTGCTCCGTGATCGATTTTTGAGGCGTGGAGGGATTTTTTCGGCAACGTCTGGCCTCCTGCCAAATAGCTTGGTATGCCCATGGTTCCTGATCCTGAGTCTCGCGAAATGTCCGACGCTGACTCCATGAACTCCTACACGATGCAATTGATCGCGCTGCAGTCGGAGCTGCGGGTGTTTATTCACCATTTGGCGCCCTATTATGCGGGGACGGAGGATGTTCTGCAGGAGGTGAACATGCTGCTGTTGGAGAAGCGTTCCAAGTTCACTCCCGGAACGCATTTCAAGGCATGGGCATTCCGTTTCGCCCGCAATGTGATGATGAATCACCTTCGGAAGCTCAAGCGGGAGAGGCAGTTCGTGTTCAGTCTTGAGTTGGTCGAAACTCTGGCAGAGGAGCACGAAAACGAACCCGATGACCGTCAACAACGGATGGGGGCATTGAGCCAGTGTTTGAAGAATCTCGATGACGACCATCGTGAGTTGCTTCTCAGTCGCTATCGGAAGTACGGGGCGATCGCCGAGGCGGCGGATGCCTCGGCTCTGACGGCGTCGGGACTTCGGGCGCGGATCCATCGTTTGCGAATCGCCCTGAGACGCTGCATTGAGCAAAAACTCAACCCTGCCTCCCCTGCATGAAACTCGGTGAGTTTGAAAAGTGGGTCCAGCGTGCGATCGACGGCGATCTCGACGAGGGGGAATGGCGAGCCTTGGAGGAGGCCTTGTTGGAATCCGCGGAGTTTCGTCGGATTTTCCGCCATAGCTTCCGCACCCACGATTTGATCCGGCTGCACGCGGAAGCCTCCGTGAGTGCGTATTCGGTAGGTCGGAGTCGGCTGCCTGGAGCGGAAATGTTGGCGCGTCAGCGGCGTAAGGCGGTCAAGGCAGCGTTCATCAGCGCAGCCGCGATCCTCCTCCTATCGGCGGTGTTGCTTCGGCATGTTCTCACGACTGCTCCGGAAAACCGGATCGCCGTCTCTCCGGGAACCATCTATCATCTGGCGCGGACACACGCAGTGTCTCCAAATCAAAGCGAGAGCCTGCAGCCACGCGACCGAATCGTGATCGATGCGGGGGCCATGCGACTCGACTTGAAGAATGGGGTGATGGTTCTTCTGAAAGGTCCGGCAGAAGCCGAATTCGTCGATGCCGGATGCCTCTCGCTCGAAAAAGGATCGGTTTTTTGTCAGGTGCCGGCAGCGGCCAGAGGATTCACCATCGAATCCAAACGCATTCGCTTGGTTGACCTCGGAACCGAATTCGGGATGGAGGTCCAGGATGGCATGTCCCCCGAAGTACACGTTTTTCGTGGAAAGGTTCAAGTTCGTGCCTTGGAGGGGCGACGCGACGGGATGGTGCTCGAGAAAGGACAATCGGCAACCCTTTCTACGGTGGGTTCATGGACACTGGGTGAGGCTGATGATGGGCGGTTTTTCCAATCTTTACCGACGGAGCTTCCTCATTTTCGCCTGAGTTTCGACAGGATCGAAGGCGAGCGACTTGAAGTGGAGGGATGCCTTCCGGAAAGCGAATCGCTCGAAGCGAGATGGCCGTCGATGGGAGCCGAACTGGATCGAGGAAAAATCGGAACTGCAGTTCATTTTGACGGAGAGGGTGAAGCGATCACTTCAAACTGGAGGGGAATCTCGGGAGATCTACCGCGAACTCTCTGCGCCTGGATTCGACTGGATGAAGCTCCGGAGTTTCGTCGTTTTCAACCGATTGTCGGCTGGGGGCGATTTCGAGGAGGCGAGGACGCAGATGTGGGGGTCGGGAAATGTGAGCTTCTCGTTTTTCGCAAAACTCCCGAGGAAGCTCCTCAGCTTCGGCTTTCCTTTGATGGACTGCTGCTCACCGGTTCCCTGCCTCTCACAGAAGGGCAGTGGCATCACGTGGCGGCCGTCTATCACGGGGGGCGGATCTCCGAAGATCACCCTCCCGTGGAGCTGTATGTGGATGGTCAGCTCGATCCCATCGATCCCGAGCGGTCGCTCTATCGCTTGGGTCTGTTCGATACTCCAATGACCTCTTCTGATGGATTGCCATTGCTGATCGGTTCCTCACCCTCACCTGAGCCGGATCGCGGGTTTCGTGGGTCGATCGACGAACTTTTTGTCTTCGGAAGTGCGCTGACGCAGGCGCAGGTTATGAACCTGATGGCAAATGGAGAGCTGGAGGACTAGGCGGCCAATGCTGATCTGAGAGCATCCATCTGGGGTCATCGCCCTGGATTTTTGAATCCCACGACGGCGCATCGTTGGGGGATTTCAGTTTTGCGCCGTCAATAGCCGAAGCACCGTAAAGGAGTAGGGGGCAAGTTCCAGTTGGAACGGTGGGGTCATCTGAAGAGTTTCAACGACGGGCAAGATTTCATCAGGAGTTCCAGCGACGCCGGTATTCACGTGGTCAAGATCGGGTCCGCTGAGTTCCGTTTTGTCGACTTGGGTGATGGTTGTCCCGGCTGGAATCCCTTGGATGTCGATGTCGATGGTTATTGGGCGCTGGTCGCCATGGACCAGCTTGACGAAGATCTCGCCTGATCGACTGTTTTTTACGGTCGAAGCCGAGAAACGGCCAAGGGTTCTGGGCCAGTTCGTTGCCAAGTATCGATCTCCGCTCGCATTTCCGAGAAGCTTTTGGACTTGGTAGCTGAGGGTCGGGAGCACTTGGGTGTTGTTGAAGTAGACAAGGTCGGGCGACCAGTGGGTGTTTTGCGTTCGCGCCAGAAGTGGGGCGTAGGAAGCCATCACCACCACATCTCCGTTTCGCTCCATGCTGGTGAAGTAAGCGGCTTCGGAGAGAGCTGCACGCAACGTGGAACGTCGTCCTTGATCGTGGGCCGCCCACTCACCCAGGTACACTTTTGCCCCGTTGCGGTCGTCGTGATCCCAACGGCCGAGATTCTCCCAGAACCAGTCCGGTGGCATGTAGCAATGCTCGTCGATCATGGGGACTTTCAATCGATTCACGATGTTCCAGCCCTTCTGGTAATCTTCTCCTGCGGGAAGGGGGCCGGCGGTTCCGACGAGGGTGATTTCGGGATGTTTCACCTGCAGCGCCTGAACGATCATTTCAAAACGCTCCTCGAAGGCGTCGGTGATGGCGTCCTCGTTCCCCACTCCCAAATACTTGAGTCCAAATGGGGCTGGATGCCCTGCGGCGGCGCGCTTGGATATCGGCAGGGCCATTCGCCCATTCGACAAGATCGAGGATATCTTGGATGAATGCAGGCATTTCGCGAAGGGCAACTCCTTGCTGACCTTCGCCGTAACGGCCGGTCACGCTCGCTCCTGCATTCTGGCAACTGACCCCGGCTGGAACCACCGGTAGGGGTTCAGCACCGATGTCCTCGCAGAATTGAAAATACTCGAAGTACCCGAGCCCGAGGCTTTGGTGATAGCCCCAAATGTTGCGCTGGCCCTTGCGATGTTCCACTGGGCCGATGCTGTTTTTCCAGTGATAGAAATTGTCGATCCCATCTCCGTGGACCAAGCAACCTCCAGGAAATCGAACAAAGCGGGGCTGGATGGCTGCGATGGTTTCAGCAAGATCTGCCCGCAGTCCATTCGTTCGTCCTTGGAAGGTCTTCCGAGGAAATAGAGAGACCATGTCGAGGGCGATGCGTCCTTTTCCGTGGGCGAGAAGGACCAGTCTCGCATCGTCGACCGATTTTTTGGGGGGCAATGGCATCGCATACTTCTCCCAGGCCGAGTCGATGGTCGAGAGGCGTGCACTGGCGAGTTCTTCGGTCCCATCTCGGCTTTCCAATCGAGCGCTCAATTCGACTCCCGGGTAGGCCACCTGTCGGGCGAACACGGAGAAGTCATAGGTTTCTCCCTGCTGGATCGGAATGCCGCCGAAACCATGGTTGACGACCCCCACTCCGTCGCCGGCGTTTTTTACCCCAAGGACCAAATAGTGGGGATTGTTTGGGTGGATCGGATCGGCACTCTCGCTGATCAGCTGACCCTCTCCTCCTCCACGGGTTTCAAGTTGCCAGAACGAAAGCGGCCCCCAGCCCGGATAATCCGCAGGTGAAAGATCGAAGGAGCGATTTTCGATCAGTTCGGCATAGAGGCCGCCGTCGGCTGAGTAGCTGAGGTCTTCGAAGAAAGCGCCCATCAACATCGGACTGATGGCTGTCTCATGCGCCAGATCGACCGTAAGAAGCTCGGCTTTGCTTGGAGCTCCGAGCGTCACCAGCAAGCAAAGAGACGGAAGGAATCGTTTCACGATGCGGGACCGGAAAGGGGCTGACGGTAGATCAGTCAGCAATGCGCGGAAAGACTCTCGAGAAGCGAAAAGCTTCCGACATCAGGGGGATGTCCAAGAGACTTTAGGTTCGGGCGTCAGAAATGCAGTGCCGCGTCGATGCTTCGGAGGCAGGCACAGGTCTTGAGTTCGATCTGTCCAAACTTTGAGGTTTAGGGAAGCGATAAGGGTACTCTGGTGGTTGCGGAAAGCGTCTCAGTTGAGCCGCCCTTTTCCCGCTCGATGGAGGAGGAGAGGGAGGCTTGAGAAAGCCCAATGGGAATCTCAGATAGAGTTCCGTCACCGGTTTCAGTGAGTCTTCGGGTGACGAGAATGGGCGAGAATTTCTCGAACGAAAGAGGCCCCGAACCGATGCTCTTAGGGAACTCCGGGCGGGGCCTAAAATAGGGAAGCGAGATGATCTCGTTAGACGGACTCGATCGTCTTTTCGGTTTTGGCGTCGATGATGGCAAATCGCTCGCGGTGCAATGATGGATCGGAGCGGAAGATGAGGCGACCGGAGTGCTGGCGTTCCAGGTCGACGAGCAGTTTGCTGTCTTCTTTCTTGAAGCGGTTGAGGACGTCCGAGTTGACGACGACCACGATGTCTCCGCCCTGTTCCCGGCGCTTGTTGATCACGGAGACCAAGCGGCGCTGAATTTCGACGCTCATGGTCATCGGAGTTTTCACCCGACCGCGGCCCTGACAGTAGGGGCAAGGTTCGAACATGGTGTCGCGCAGCGATTCATTGAGGCGCTGCCGGGTCATTTCCATGAGGCCGATCGAGGAAATCTGCAGGACTTGGGTCTTTGCCTTGTCCTTCCGAAGTCGGTCCTTCATCGCCTTGTAGACCGCTTGTTGGTCCTTGCGGTGGCGCATGTCGATGAAGTCGACCACCACCAGGCCGCCGATGTTTCGAAGGCGGAGTTGGCGCGCGACCTCTTCGGCGGCTTCGATGTTCGTTTGCAGGATCATTTTTTCGACGTCCTTGGCGCCGCGATTGCGCCCGGTGTTGACGTCGATGGAGATGAGGGCCTCCGTTTCGTCGATGACGATGTAGCCGCCACATTTGAGCCATACTTGGCGGGAGAAAGCTTCATCGATCTGCTTTTGCAGGTTGAGGCTTTCGAAGATCGGACCCTGGGTCTGCAAATGGTGGATCCGGCGTTTGGCACGACGGGAGATTTTGCCGGCGACTTCACGAACCAGCTCGGTGGTTTCCGGGGAGTCGCAGATCACCTGATCGATTTCATCGGTGAGGAAATCGCGGGCAGTCTTCTCGATCAGGCCGGGTTCTTGGAAGACACAGACCGGAGCGGGTGATGAATCGCGTTTGAGTTCCACCTCTTGCCATTGTTCGAGGAGCATGGCGAGGTCGCGCACAAAGTGACGGGCACGGGTGCCTTGGGCCACGGTGCGCATGATGATACCCATGCCATCGGGAACCGAAAGGCGTTGCATGATCTTGCGGAGGCGAGTGCGCTCTTTGGGATCATCGATCTTACGGGAGATGCCGAATTGCTCGGTGTAGGGCATGAGCACGAGATAGCGCCCGGCCAGTGAGATGTTGGTGGTGACGCGGGGGCCTTTGGTGCCGATAGGGCCCTTGGAGACCTGGATCATGATCTCCGAACCCACCGGATAGATGGTGGGGATGTCTTTGGAGGTGACCTTTTGCTTTTTCTTTTTCGGGCGGTCACCGCGTTCGATTTCCTCCAGACCGGAGTCGAGGGCCGCAGGGATGGCGTCCCAGAAGTGAAGGAAGGCGTTCTTCTCGAGGCCAATGTCTACGAACATGGCCTTGAGGCCGGGTTCGATATTTCGGACGCGGCCTTTGAAGATGCCGCCGACGATATTTTGGTCTCCTTCCCGTTCGACGGTGTATTCCTCAAGCAGGCCGTTTTCCAGGAGGGCGACACGGCGCTCGAGACGTTCGACGTTGATGATGAGGGTATTTCCTTCTTTCGGGCTAGGTTTTCCGATTCCGAAAATGCGTTTGATACGTTGGATCATGGATGCTGGGTAAAATGCAAGCCGGTCACGGGTCGTTCGATTGGGGGTTTTCAGGAACGACGGATCCTTCTTCGTCCACCTCCGGGGTGATGATGGGATCCGGAATGACGGCTTGGTTGGGCAGAGTCACGGTGGGCCGGACTTCGATGGGTTCATCGACGTCATCGGCAGTTTCTCCGACATCGGACACATCGATGGCAGCCATGACATCCTCGGGGAGTGGAATTTCCTCGATGGGATCACGATTGCCTTCGACGGGATCGAGGGCGGCGAGAGGGAGTTGCATGCCTTCATCACGAGCGAGAAGGCCGCGGAAAATAAGGTGGACGAGAGGTCCGCAAACTTTGCCACCGGACTTGCCATTTTGGACGACGACGGCGACGGCGTATTTTGGATTCTCGAAGGGACCGAATGCGACAGTCCACGAGTTGTGGGAACGGCGGCCGTCGTCAGCTGTCTGGGCCGTGCCAGTTTTTCCGGCGATTTCCACGCCGGGAATTTTGGCGCGTCCGGCCGTGCCACCGGCTTCGTTCACGGCCATCCACATGCCCTTGCGGATGAGTTCGAGCTGAGAAGGATCGACGCCTTCCTGAATGAGGTCGAAGCGTAGCTCGGGCTGGTCATCGATCAGGACCTGGCCATCAATGGCGACGACTTTCTTGACCAAGCGCGGGCGATAGTAGCGGCCACCATTGGCGATAGCGGAGACCATGGTGCAAAGTTGCAAGGGGGTGGCCAGTGAGTCTCCCTGACCGATGGCGAGCTGGGCGATATCGCCGGGAGTCAGGCCATTTTTGTGGGTGAAACGCTTCCATGCTTTGGAACCGGGAAGGTTGCCAGGGCTTTCGTTGGGAAGCCGGACTCCAGTCGGACGCCCGAACCCGAGCATGGTGAAACCCGCGACCATGCGTTCTTCGCCGAGGGTGTTGCCCAGCTTGTAGAAGTAAGGATTGCAGGATTTCTGGATCGCCTGCGGCAGAGTCAGGAGGCCATGGCTGCCATGAGATTGATTCCATAGCCAGCAAGCTGGCTTGTAATTACCATAGGTGACGTAGCCATCACATGAGAAGGAACGGGTAGCCAAGCCGTTGAGGGCACCGGTGAGGGAGGTGGCGAGCTTGAACGTGGAGCCGGGTGCGAAAGCGGAAATGCTGCGATCGACCAGCGATCGGCAAGGGTTCTCGTTGTAGGCTTTCCAGGTGTCGGTATCGATGCTGGGGATGAAGTCATTCGGGTCGTAGTCGGGCACGGATGCCATGGCGAGAATCTCGCCGGTTTGAACATCCATGACGACGCCTGCTGCGCGGCCGGCGCGACGCAGGGTATTGGTGACGAGAAACTGAGCGCGGGCATCGATGCTCAAGGTAACGGCCGCGCCTTCTTTGGGAGCACGGTAGTCGGAGAGGGCGGTGAATTTGCCCCTTTCGTTCTTCACCAGAGTTTTGCTGCCTGCGGGGCCGCGGAGCATGTCGTCGAGAGTGGCTTCGACTCCGGCGAAGCCTTTTTCATCGCCGATGTAGTGGTTGAATTTTCGCTTTTCGGACTCTGGGACCTCGCCATTTCGCCAAGGCTGAACATAGCCCAGCAAGTGAGAGGCGAGAGCATGGTAGGGATACTCGCGTTCAGGGCGGACGTCGAGGTAGACACCGGGAACTTCGAGGCTGTGTTCGGCAAGCTTGGCAAATTGCTCGTAGGTCAGCCCCGCATTGTAGGTGTAAGGCACCAGTCCGCGGTAGGTATTGTAATGCTTCTGGAGGTTTTCACCTGAGTAGTTTTTGGCGAGTCCGAGTTCGTTGAGTTTTGGAATGATCCAGGTGTTGACGATCTGAACGATGTTGGTTTCCACGGTCTTCCGTGGCATGCCGTCCTCGGTCGTCAGCTTTTGTTGTTTGGGATCCTGCTCGTGTTGCTGAAGGTAGGAGCGGCGGATTTCTTCAAGGTCGAAGAAGACGACGAAATTCCGTTTGTTGCGAGCGAGGTCGATCCCATTCCGATCGCGGATCACCCCGCGGATGCCGGGTTCTCGAACGGTGACTTCACGGTCACTCGGCACCAGAGATTGGTAGTGCTCCTGCTTGGTGATCTGAAAATAGTAGAGGCGTTTGACAAGCGCACCGAAGCCAGCCAGCACCATCACGGTGAGGAGGAGCACGCGAATGCCTTGATTGAGGAAGTTCATTTCAGGTTCGTCACTCTCCGGGACGACGGCGGGACGTGTCGAGCCGGATTGTGTAGTTGAATCGCTCGGCGAGAGCGAAAAGGATCCAAAAGACGAGCGGAGCGAAAAGGGTGGTCAGGGCGGAGCTGAAAGTGATCTTCATGAGGGTGCCTTGCCCGAAGCTGAAGCCGCCGCGAATGAAGTTGATGAGCAGGTACTCGGTGGTGAGGTAGAGGAAGACGGCGATCCCGCCGAGCAGTGCAGAGAATTGCCAGTTGCCGCGTCGGAACAGGGGACGGATGCCCTGCATCAACATGCCCATGATGCCGTAGAGGATGATGGAGTAACCGAAGCGCAGTGTTTCCACCGGGACCTCATACACGGCGCGATCACCTCCGTGGGGGCCCATCCAGTTTTCCAGGTCGGTCAGGAAACCACAGACAAAGGCGACGAGCAGCATGGCCGGGGGCGGCAAGGTCACGGCTGCGCACAGGAAAACGAGGGCGACCGGTAGGATGCGGCAGCCGGAAAGGGCGGTGAGGGCCGGAAGGAATTGTTGGGCGATCACGGCCAACAACACCATGATCAGAATCGAAAAAAGGTAGCGGATCATCTCGAACCGTCCTTTCGCGGAGAGTGAGCCTCAGCAGGCGCGCTCTCCTCTTCCACTGAGGGGTCCTTTTGGGGGGTGAGGACGAATACAGTGGAAAGGTTTTGGAAGTCGACCGATGGCCGCACGAGGGCCTCGGAGGAAAGCGGACCGGGTTCGACCCGGACAATTTCGCCCAGCAGCACATCTGGCGGGAAGACCCCGCCTTTGCCGGTGGAAAAGACCCGCATGCCTTCACGCAGGCGGGCATTGGGGGAAAGGAAGCGAAGGCGAAGGAGTGGAGTGGTGCCGAATTGTTCGCGTTGGCCCTGGACGATCCCGACCTCGGGACTGCCCTCGACCTTGGCGGAAACTTGGCAGGCTTCGTCGGTGAGGAGAATGACCGTCGATCGGTCCTCGCCGAGTCGATCGATTTTGCCGACGAGTCCGCCATCCGTCACGACGGTGTAAGCGGTGGCGATGCCGGATTTGTCGCCACGGTCGATCTCCATGGTTTGCCACCAAGTGGTGGGTTGCCGACGGGTGATGCGTGCGGCGACGACGTCGAAAGGGTTGCGCTGTTTGAAATCAAGCGCCCTGCGGAGGCTGGCATTTTCTGCCTCCACGGTGCGGAAGCGGGATTCGATCAGCTTGAGCCGACCGAAGTCTTCGCGCATGGCGTCGACCTCTGCCTGGAGTTTGGCAGAGTGGTCGACTTCATCGAGGAAGGCGCGAGCCTTCACTTCCATCTCCGAGCCTACGGTGAGGAAAGGGGAAATGGCTCGGTAGTAGGTGGCCTGCATCGAACGCACGGTGCCCGGGCTCCTCGTCAGGGCCCAGGTTGCCCCGGCGAGGAACAGAAGCAGTGCGAGCAGGTTGAGCGGCCGCATGCCGGAAGGTGGGAGGTGACACCCGCGAGGGGTGTCAGTTCGACGGATGGGTGACGCGCTTCAGGACTTCGAGTTCCTGGAGCATCTTCCCGGTGCCTTCGGCCACGGCGCTCAAGGGATCCTCCGCGATGTGAACGGGCAAGCCGGTCTCCTCGCGTAATAACTTGTCGAGACCGCGAAGCAAAGCCCCTCCGCCTGCGAGAACGATCCCGCGATCGACGAGGTCGGCGGCGAGTTCGGGAGGGCAGCGTTCCAGGGTGGTGCGGACGGCATCGACGATGGTGGCAAGTGGATCGGCCATCGCTTCGCGGATTTCCTGAGAGGTGATGGTGATGGTCTTCGGCAAGCCGGCCACGAGGTCGCGGCCTTTGACGTCCATGGTGAGTTCCTTGGCGAGGGGGGCGGCAGAGCCGAGGCGGATCTTGATGTCCTCGGCGGTGCGCTCACCGATCATCAGGTTGTAGTTCCGCTTCATGTAGGAAACGATGGCTTCGTCGAGTTCGTCGCCAGCCGTTCTGACGGAGCGGGCGTAAACAATGCCGCCGAGTGAGATGAGAGCGACTTCGGTCGTGCCGCCGCCGATATCGACGATCATGTTTCCAGAGGCTTCCATGACGGGCAGTCCGACGCCGATCGCTGCGGCCATCGGCTCTTCGACGATGTGGACCCATTTGGCACCGGCCTGCTCAGCCGATTCCGACACGGCACGGCGTTCGACTTCGGTGATGCCGGAGGGGACCGCGATGACCACGCGAGTATTGCCGCGGTGACGTTGATTCACCTTGCGGATGAAATGGCGAAGCATGGCTTCGGTGACCTGGAAGTCGGCGATGACACCATCTTTGAGTGGGCGGATCGCCACGATGTTGCCGGGAGTGCGCCCGAGCATGCGTTTGGCGTCGTCGCCGACCGCCAGCACCTCATTGGTGCCTGCTTTGACCGCGACGACGGAAGGTTCGCGGAGGACAATGCCTTGATCTTTGACGTTAACGAGAGTGTTCGCCGTCCCGAGGTCGATGCCGATGTCGTTCGAAAACCAATTAGCGAAAAGCTTGGCTAGCATGTTGAAAGTGAGAGTGCTGGAAACAGAGAGTGAGGTGGGGCGCTCACCAGGTTTGGTGGGTTTCCCGAGAGTGAATGACAAAAAAAATCCCCCCCGCGGCTCGACCCGGCGGGAGGGCAGGGAATATGGGGATGCCGACCGTTCCCGGTCAAGTGGGATTCGGGTGGCATTCCGGTGATGTCAAGAGACTTGGGAAGGTTTTCCAGCCTTTCTCTCAGCGCATCCGGTAGTAGCCGTCCGGATTGTAAAGGAAGTAGACGTCTTTGGCGTTGATTCGAGGCAGATACATGACCGGATGGCCTTCCTCGTCGACACTTTCGGTGAGACCCAGGCCTGCGGTCTTCTTGCTCTTGGAATCCGCATCGGCGGCGTCGGGAGAGCGGGTGAATGAGGTTTCTTCGATGCCACTGACGATGTGATCCACCCACTTCAGGTTGGCCGCGTCGGTGCCGAATTCGGACCAGTCACCGCTGGAAGAAGCTTGGTACATCCGTTTGATGAATTCTTCTTTGCTGATGCCCATTTTGGCGGCGATGGGGGTGCCGAAGCGATCCCACCAGCGTTGGCTGTCCTTGAGCAGTTCGGCCTGTTCCGTGAGGTTGAGGCGGCCAAACAAGGTGGAACTGATCTGGTGGTGAAGAATCACCGAGTTCGGGTAGGCGTAGGATTCCTTGGCCAGGGTGGTGATGGCGGCGGCCATCGAGGCAGCGAAAGATTTGACGACCACGTGAACTGGGGCATCGCTGGCTTCCATGGCCTTGAGAATGCGATAACCGGCCATCACCGATCCACCGGGGCTTTCATCGATCACGATGAAGATCGGCTTGGTGGAATTCTGGTTGTTGTAATAGTGAATGCGGTCGGTCACGAAGTCGGCCGTATCGGTGGTGATGGCACCGTTGAGCGGAATCCGCCGGTCAGAAATGACAAGGACACCATCGTCGCGCAGCGGCTGGTCGAGGTACTCAGGTGGGGCGTCCGCGTAGGAGCTGCGTTCCTCCTTGGCGCGGTAGCGTGCGATCTCGCTCTGAAGCTTTTCGAGCTCCAAACTGTGTTCTGCCTGGCTGGCCTTGAGTTCGTTGGTCAGGGCTTCGGCGCGGGCTTTGGCGATGGAGGCTTCTCGGGAAAGGCGCTCTTCCTGGATCTTGGACTCGGTGATTTCGGCCTGGGATTCGGATTGACGCTTGAGTTCGGCGAGGTTCAGCCGCTCGGCGATGAGTTCCTTTTCGGTGCGTAGGCGGGAGAGTTCCGCGCGCATTTCCGAGGTTTCCTTCTTCACGCGCTCGTCGACGAGTGCGTTTTCGAGAGCCAGTCGCTCTTGTTCCGCCTTGGCAGTTTCCTGCGCTGCCGAGTCTGGGGTCGGAGCAGGCTCAGTGGCGGTGGCGATGGTGGGGGTGGTTCCCGGTGAGGCGGTCGCGTCTGCGGCATGCAGCGGAGCGGCCATGGCCAGGGAAAGGAGGGCGGCGCGGGTGAGACGGGTCTTCATAGGGTTGCCGAAACGGTGGTTCAGGAGGATTCTTCGGTCAGAACAGCCGGATTCTTCCATCAAACGTCGCTGGAGGCGCCATTCGTTCGTTCTTGTTCTTCGATTTTCCTCAGTTGTTTCCGGTAGCCGATGAAAAGCACGGTTCCTGCCAGTAGAAGGAAAAGCAGCAGGGCGCCGGCGAGAAATGCGATGAATCGTGAGCCCGTTTTCTGGAACTGTTGATCGCTGACGACGTCAGGAATGGGAGCGCCGGGGGTCCGGGTGAGGATCAGCTTTCCGGCGG
Organism: Haloferula luteola; assembly: GCF_014201715.1. Lineage (GTDB taxonomy): Bacteria > Verrucomicrobiota > Verrucomicrobiia > Verrucomicrobiales > Akkermansiaceae > Haloferula > Haloferula luteola. Next base: position 235,934 of record NZ_JACHFD010000003.1, on the reverse strand, counting down.
AGACCTTGGCTGAAGTGAGTTTCGCCATCGCGGGGCCGAGCTGAGGGTGTTCGAGGTAGCGCTCCAAGATGCGGAGTGTCGAGAAGTGGCCCATAAAGCCCGGGTCGACCTCGGCACCGGGAACTTCGAGGTCTTCCACGCGCAGGGAGAGTTCGCGTTTGGAGAGCAGAGGGGTCACCCGCATGGTGCCGATGAGGTAGCGCCGATCAGAGGTCATCAGGCCCTCTTCGCCATCCTTCGAGAAGCGGGGGCGACCGTTCAGCGGGTAGCAAATGTCGATCAGAAGGTCAGTGTCCCGCACTTCTTTGACGTGGAAGGTTCCCCGCAACTCTTCGAGTTGCGGATAGTGGGCCACGGCGAGGTTGAGATCCTCGGCGTCCAAGGCCAGTTCCGCCGATGCATCCGAGTGGGAGAGTTGCTCCTGAAATGCGGTGAGTCGGTCATCGAGGGCCTTGGCGCGGGCGTCGGTCACTTCGGCGACAGGCAATTCCACCGCTTGGGTGGCGGTGAATTTCTCCATGGCAGCAGCTTGCCGGAAGGGCACCCAGATGGAGAAGCCAATGAGAAAAAGGAGCATGCAGACGGCGGCGATCAGAATCGCGCAGCCAGACAGCGGAGAGCGGGCGGAGGCGGACACGGAGGCGGGCTAAGCTCGCAAGTGCCAACTTCCAAGTGCGAAGTTCAGGGGGGAGAGGTCGCGGAGGTGGTTTTTTGAGGGTTGAAGTTTCCCTCGCCCGGTTCCAAATCCCGCGCATGGCGAAGGTTTTGGTGGGACTCTCTGGCGGCGTCGATAGCTCGGCGGCCGCAGCCCTGTTGATCGAGCAGGGGCATGAGGTGACCGGAGCCTTCATGAAGAACTGGATCAATGCCGAGGGTTTGCCTGGGGACTGCCCGTGGGAGCGAGATCTGGACGACGCCCTGGCCGTGGCTCGAAAGCTGGGAATCGAATTTCGAGTCATTGATCTCATCGACCAATACAAGGCACGGATCGTCGACTACCTCGTGGAGGGGTACCGCAGTGGTGTGACCCCCAATCCGGACGTGTGGTGCAACCGGGAGATGAAGTTCGGGGTGTTTCTCGACTATGCCCTGGAGCAAGGATTCGAGCGGGTGGCGACTGGTCACTACGCCCGCCGTCGAGATTTAGCGACGGGGCAGGCGGCGATCTTAAAGGGGGCGGATCCCAACAAGGATCAAAGTTATTTTCTTTCGCTCATGACTCAGCGGCAGGCGTCGCATGCATGGTTTCCCGTGGGGGAATTGTTGAAGCCTGCGGTGAGGGAAGTGGCGCGACGTCACGATTTGCCAACGGCTGGGAAAAAGGACAGCCAGGGAATTTGTTTCATTGGGGAGATCAAGATGCGGGATTTCATCCGTCACTACATTCCCGACTCCCCGGGAGACATCGTGGATGCATCCGGAAAAAAGCTGGGTCGGCACGACGGACTCCATCTCTACACATTGGGACAGCGAAAGGGACATGGAGTGGCTTCGCCGCGCGATGGGATGGCCTATGTGGTCGTGGCCAAGGACCTCGAAAATAACCGACTGATTCTCGGGTGGGACGAGGCGTCAACGCCGGGTCTTTACTCGAATCGTAGTGTGATCGGGACGCTCTCCACCCTCAACGAGCCGTTCGACCTTGCTCGGCGGATCGAGGTGTTGCCACGCTATCGCGCCAAGCCAGAGCCGTGTCGGCTGGTCCCCATTGACGGTGATCGGGTGGAACTGCACTTCGACAAGCCCCAACGAGCGTTGGCGCTGGGCCAGATCGCGGCCTTTTATGAAGGGGGGCGATTGCTCGGAGGAGGCGTCTTCCAGGAAATCGGTTGAACCGGAAGCATCTCGGCGAAGTCGCTCACATCATGTCGCGCGTCACCGTATAGCGGGCAGCGCAACGGGGGCATTGCACTCTGATGGCTTCGGCCCCCTCGAAAAGCTCATCGGGCCGATCCCGCCAGGAGCCCAGAATCGGGAGGATTTTTTGCAGGTCGCAGCCGCAATGGAACCGAAAGCGCCGGGTCTCAAGCAACTTGGTTTCTTCTGTGGATTCCAGAGCTGCGATGATCTCCGGTGTGAGAGCTTCGAACCATTCTTCATCGAAGTCAGGTTGGGCCGCCACCAGAACGAACGTTTCGTCAGGGAGGCGAAACAGGCGCGCTGGGCGTTGCTCGGACTGGGTGTAGTACTGTTCGATCCAGTGGAGCGGATCCCGACCATCGACTTGGAGCGTCGAGGTGCGGGGTTCCCCGCCTCCTTGAGTCGTCGTTTGGGAATAAAAGAGATCCCGATCGGGCTCGCGAATTTCTTCCGTGAAAAGTCGGCCGGTGATGTTTTCTCCAATGGAGCCACCTGTGACGAAAAAATTGACCCTTGGCGCACGCAGATTGGCGGTCCAGGCGATGGTCTCGGCCCAAGGACGCGCTACCAGATGGAGCGTTAAGCCTGCCAGGAGATCCTTGAGCATCGTGTCCAGCTCTTCGGGATGCCGCAGACCATGCTGCATCAGGTGCAGATAGTAGTCCGTGTAAATGGGGGTCATCTGCCCGCGCACTGCGAGGACGTTGCGGTGGCGCACGAAGATCGACTCGATGCGGGTGAATTCTTCTACGGGGACGGGCTCAGACACGGCCCCGGGCTACGCCCCGGACGGCGAAGTGCCAAGCGCCGAGTGTTTGGGGCACTCAGATCAGAGTTTCGAGTCGTTCCCGGGCGACAGCGAGGTAGTGCTCGTCGAGCTCAATGCCGGTAAAGGCATTCAGGTTCATCCTGTGGGCTGCGACCGCCGAGGTGCCGATGCCGAGAAACGGATCCAGAAGGCGAGTGTCTTCGCCCTGTCCATGGATGCGGATGCACTGCTCGACCAAGGCGACAGGAAAGGTCGCGGGATGGGGGCGCTCTTTGTCGCGGGACTGAATGGTCTCGTAAGGGATGAACCAAGCATTGCCACGGCAGCGCAGATCTTGGCCTCCGGTGTGGCCCCAGCGAGAAATGTTCGACTTGTCCTGATAGGGAACCCCAGCGCCCCGGCGGTCGAGTGGGACGTTCCCGTTCTTCGTCAGGTGGAAGACGTACTCGTGGCAGTCGTTGACGTAGCGCTTGGAATTGATCGGCTTGAAATGGCCGGCGCTGATCGACTCTCCCGACCGGGTTTGGACAGTGATCGACTTGATCCAGTGGAAGGTATTCTGAAGGACGAACAGCTCCTCCGTGAGAGCGAGGAGGACTTGATGGGGGAAAAGAGGATTGGAAGGGGCGGCTCCGACATTGAGGAAAAAGGAACCCTGGGGGTGGAGAACTCTCTTCAGTTCGGCGGCCCACTGCCGGCACCAGTCGAGGAAATCTTCACGCTTGGCAGTGTCGTCAAAGGAGCGATAGGCGATGCCGAGATTGTAGGGCGGCGAGGTGACGACCAGGTCCTGAGACTCCGCCTCGAGAGAGGGGAGAACTTTTAGGCAGTCGCCGTGGAGAAGGGTGGGCTTCAAGAGGATGCGCGCAGAAGGTGGAAAACCGTGAGAGAAGTTGGCAGGGAAATGCCGACTCTGGTGTTTTCTCGATGGAGGCCCACCGCGGCAAGTCTGAGGTTCAGGAGGGGCGGTGGCCTCCTTTCTTGGGCGGAAAAGACTTGGACGACAGAAGGGAGCTTTCAGCCAACCATGATTCGTTGGGGGGCCTTGAGCCCCAGTGAGAGTCAGGGCAGAGTGATGTGCAGGAGGCTCAATTCGCGTCCTCTTCCAACTGCTGCGTCATCAGAACTTTCCATTCCTTAAAAAGCTTGAGGTGGATTTGTTCGTCGGGCGAACGCTGCTTGGAGAGAACTTCGAGATCAGAATCAGAACCCCACGGAAATACCTGCCATCCGTTGGCCGTTTTCACGCAAATCAGGAGTTCGTATTCGGCGCGGCGAGATTTCCCATAGTGGAAGCGGACCAGAGAGGCACCGAGCTCTCCGATCACCAGCTCTTTGTGGGTGGGGGCCAACTGAATGGAGCCCGATTCGATTAGCGGAAGGGCGGAGATGAAATCGGCGATGGATTGATCACGGGTCGGACTCTCCATGAACACCTTGGTGAGTTGTTCCGGATCACCACTTTGGACGGCAGCGAAAAACTGTGAAGAGACGTCTTCAAGCTCGGCATGGCCACCCAGAGTGAGGGCCGCAGAAGCGATCAGTGACAGCAGAAAGGAAGATTTCATGGGAGGAGGAGGGGAGGAGGATGTTAAGTGGATGATGGAGTGGGCGAGCTTCGGTGGAGTGCCGCTGGAATGCGGATTCCCTAGGGTTTTTCGCTGGTGGGAGGGTTGGCTTTGGAGGGGAGCCGATCTTGAATCAATTGCCGGAGCGCGCGAATTTCGTTTTCGATCGAGGCCGCTTGGGCGCGGCTCATGCGCGATTTTCGGGACTCGCTCTCTGTGCCTGGAAGGGCACCCAGATCTCGGATATTTCGGAGAAGTGAGTTCATCGTCCAAAAGGCCATCACCAACCCAAGTCCTGTCACCGCGACGCCAATGTGGGCGGACTGGAGAGAGACGCCAAAGGCATCGAAAGTGGAATCGGCACCTCGGTCGAGGACGACGGCGGCCATTCCAATCAGGACCGCGATTCCTGAAATGGTGTAGTTGCCGCGTACGACGTTTCGGTGGATCTCCCGAGCCTCCGCGATATGCACGTTCGCATGGAGAGTCTTGAAGCCTTGCTGAGGGGGGCGTGCGCCAACGGCCATGGGAATCCCATTCAGGAAGGGATTTCCTGATGAGTCAATAAGGATTCACTGTGAATCGCTTATGCTGACGGTTGAACGAGGGGCAGAAAGTGGCGTTGGAGAAAGGGGAGAGGTTCCAGCGCTTGAGCTCGCCCTTCATGAGAACGCGGTCAGGCGCGCTTCCTGGCGCTGGTTTCAGAGTAGCTTCTTTTGCAGAATTTCCGTCACCTGCTTGGGATTGGCCTTGCCCTTGGAAAGCTTCATCACCTGGCCGGTGAGGAAGTTCACGAGCTTTTCGTTTCCTGCCTGGATTTCCGCCACCTGCTTAGGATTGGCGGAGATGGCTTGATCGCAGAAGCCTTCGAGTTCGCTCGCGTCGGCGGGTTCGAAGCCCATCGATTGGGCCACTTCTCCCGGGTCCTTGTCTGGGTTTTCGAGGAGCACCAGGAGCACCTCTTTGGCTTGGTTCAAGGCGAGTTGTCCGCCTTCGACCAAGGTCAGAAGTTGCCCCACCTTGGGGCCGGAAACCGGAGCGTCGGAGATGGCAATCGAGCGCTCGTTGAGAAGGCCGAGAAGGACGTTCAGGAGGAAGTTGGCGGCCTTCTTCCCAGGAACCTTGCCATTGGCGGCCACCGCCTCGAAATACGTGGCCAGCGGAAGGTCGGCCGCGAGGACAGAGGCGTCGTATGCGGTGATTTCGTAGTCGTTTTCGTAGCGCGTGGCCCGTTCGTGAGGACGCTCACTGAGGAGGGGACGAACTTTCTCCAGAAGAGGTGCGGTGTGAATCGGCAGCAGATCCGGGCAGGGGAAGTAACGGTAATCGTGGGCGTCTTCCTTGGTCCTCAAGAGCTGGGACTCCCCGCGATCATCGTCCCAACGTCGGGTCGACTGGACCTGTTCGATTCCCGCTTGGAGTTCTTCCCACTGGCGTTCGACCTCATAGTCGATCGCGCGGCGGACCGCGGAAATCGAGTTGAGGTTTTTGAGCTCAATGCGATTGCCGTAGGGATCGGTTTCCCTCCGGCGGATGGAGATATTGACGTCGCAACGCAGCTGTCCTTTCTCCATGTCCGCATCGGAGATGCCCCCCTGCTGGAGGATCATTTGAAGCGAGCGCAGGAAGGCGAAGGCCTCGGCGGAAGATTGAAGGTCTGGCTCGGTGACGATCTCCATCAGAGGAGTGCCGGCGCGGTTGAAATCAATGATCGACGAGGTGCCGAGGTGGGTGGATTTGGCGACGTCCTCCTCAAGGTGAATCCGATTGAGACGGATCTTCAGCCCGGGACGGGGGATGTCCTTTTTGACATCGGTGGGGTAATTGAAATCGTAGACCGGAACCTCGCCGCCAATGCACAAGGGCAGATCCATCTGGGTGGTCTGATAATTCTTGGGCATGTCCGGATAGAAGTAGTTCTTCCGGTCCCACTTGGAAATTTCAGGAGAGCCGCAATCAAGGAGGAGACCCGCGAGCAGCGTCTTCTCAATAGCGTGGCGGTTCAGCACGGGAAGGGCGCCGGGAAGGCCCAGGCAAACGGGGCAAGTATGGGTATTGGGCTCGTCGGCAAAAGAGGTTTCACAGGCACAGAACATCTTGGTGTTCGTTTTGACCTGGCAGTGGACTTCGAGGCCGATGGTGACGAGAAAAGACATGTCCGATGGGAAAATTGAAGATTGCCGTGGGGCGGGGGAAGTGAAGCGGGATGGGGAGCGAAACGCCAAGGTTTTTGATGGGTCGATCGACTAGAGATCGGTGTTGCGAAGAACTTCGCGGAGATTGTCGTTTTCAAGAAGCCGATCGAGGCGCGGATCACGGAGAATCTCGGCGTAACGTCCCTCACGGGCGAGCTGGCGGAGTTCCGGGTCGGCGAGAATCAGCTCCCGAATGTCGCCCGTTTCGAGAACGGGAATGGCCTTCGGCGGAGGGTCGTCAGCGGTCACAATGAGCTTGGCAAGATCGAGCCGAAGTTGCGTCGTGAGAGGATCGACGGAATGGAACCAGTCGGCAGGGAGGAGTTCATCGATGCGTTGCTTGAGCTGGCTGAAAAAGGCCGCGGAATCGGAAGTACGGTCCGGTTGGGCAAATGATTGGATCTCGGCGAGCGAACCGGCATGCCGAAGCAGCAACGCGCCGAGGAAGCAAACAGCGGAGGTCGGAATGAGACTGAACAGCAGAGTGAAGAGCCGCGAGAGCCCCGATTTCCCTCCTGTTCCGGAGCTTTCGGAATCGCTAGGTGCAGGGAGAAGGCCTCGCACCGCGAACCGAAGAAGTAGCAAGGTGACGACAAAGCCTGCCACGGGCGCAATCCACGGAAGGGAGTGAGGGGGAAGATCGTGCTGCCAAATCCAAAACGCGACGAAACCGGCAAGGCAGAGCCCTAGGGTATTCCAAAGCATCTTCAGCAAGCCACGGAGCAAGGCAAACACCGCAAGCGTGGCAAACACCAACAGCGCCGCAGTGCCAAGGCTGAGGTCGTGAATCCAATCGAACTGAAGGGCAGGGAGGCAGTGCATGGGCCGGAACCCACAGTGCGCGAATCGCTCCGCCTGGCAAGAAGAGCCCCCGACACGGGCGAACTCGCCCGACATTCAGCGGCGCCGCAATGAGCGCAACGACCGCACCAAACCGGCATACAGACCGATTGCCCGTCGCGGATGGTTTTCCCGAGCCGTCACCATGATTGCCCGGCAGCCTCCATGGGAAATGGCCCGATGGTGACGGGTTCCCGGGGCAGCGCGCAGATAATCGCCCGCATGCATGTGATGCCCCTCGGTTTCGAGGTCGCCGCTGATCATGAACACCTCCTCCATGCCCTTGTGAGCATGGGGAAAGAACACGCCCCCGGGGTCGGCCTCGAGCAGCACCAGAGTATGGGGGCTGTCCTCGAGATCAGAGAGGATTTTCACGCGCACCTTCCCTCCGGGAAGATCCGTCCAGGTGCCCTCTTGATCGCCGAGGAAAAAATAACCCTGCTTGGACGGTGCGGAGGTCTCCTTCGGGGAGATCTTCGAGAAAATCGCGTCCTTGAGTGCCGCGGGCGGAGCGATCGGCGGGTAACTGGCCGCGGTCATTTCCGCCAAAGTTTCGTCGTATCCCATGGCCGCTCGTGCGGCGAGGCCCAGCGGGCATTCGTGACAGTGCTCCATCGCCGAGGCCTCGGCGCCATCGAGCGCGTCGAGGCCGACCAAGCAGGCAAACTCCTGGGCAAGATCGCGTGAAGACGAGGGTGGGCGTGTGGGGTTCATGGAAAGTCCGTCGAAGAGTCGGTCATCAGCAAACGAACGCGCTCCATGGCCCGGCGGATGCGTGATTTTGCCGTTCCTAGAGGGAGTTGGAGACGTTCAGCGATTTCAGATTGGGTGAGTCCGTGGAAAAAGGCGAGTTCGAGAACCGACCGGTATTCCGGACTCAATGCGCGCAGGGCTGCTTGCACCCGGGCAGCGCGCTCTTGGGAAATGAGGGCAGAACTCGGTTCAGCAACCTCGGGTTCAGGGGAGCGCTGCTCCAAAAACCGCTCCTGACCGACATGCTGGCGCTGGCGCTTGCGCAAGCGATCGATTGCCAGATTGCGAGTGAGGTGGATGATCCAAGACGACGCTTTTCCCAGCCCCGGATCGTAACGATCGGCCTTCTCCCACAGCGCGATGAATGCTTCCTGCAAAACCTCCTGGGCTTCCGCTTCGTTCTTCAGAATTCCCAAGGCGATACCGTAGAGGGCCGCGCTAAACCCATCGTAGAGCTGGGAAAGCGAATCCGTACAGCCCTTCGAAATGCGATCAAGAAGTTCCTCCGGGCTGGGATCGGTCATGAAATCAGGCGACGGAAAATCTCTCACCCGGATTGCGGACGAGGCCAAACATTTTCTGCATCCGGTCGAGAGACAGGAGCGTTGGTTGAGGTGGGAACGCGGATTTCAGCCAGTTTTCACCCTCTGGTTGGACCGGCTGCTATCTTCCCTGGCTGCTCCCTGCAGATGGTAGGAAAATGCGATCTTCAGGGAGTTGAGCACCGGAATCGGCATTCCCAGCATCCCTTGGCAACCCAAGAACCGATGCACCGTCGAGGTGGAAGGGTTTTCCCCCAATCCTTCCGCCCGACGGTCATCGGGGCAGCCGTGGCTCGACAAATCGCGCTGCGAGATGCGAAGGGAAGTTCGTGCACAGGATCAAGGGAATCATCGTTGGACTGATGGCGATCGGGGCGTGTTCCGTCCTTCAAGCGCAGGGGGTATTGCGATCGGGCTTTGGTGCTCGAGATGCCGGCTCAGCCGGAGCTTTTGGTGGAACCTCCGAGGATGCCCTTCCGGCTTTGCAGACCAACCCAGCCTCTCTGGCATGGATCCCGGAAAATCAATGGGAGCTTTCCCTTCGAGGCGGCTGGGGACGTGGAGTGTATGGAAAAGGTGGGACCCGCTCCACCATGGAAGTCATCGGAGGATTTCCTGAGTGGGCAGTGGCCTGGAAACCCCAGCAAGGCCCCTTGACCTTGGGACTGTCCGCCGCACCCTTGGCGATTGGTGTGATGGATTGGGACTACCCCGATGCTGCCGGAGGCATCGGAGGCATTTCCTATGGCTCCTCCATGGCCCACGACAGCGGCTTCTCTTCTTGGCGGGTCAATGCCGGTCTGGCATGGCAGCCGATCGAGAACTTCTCCATCGGAGCCAGTCTGGGCGCGGTCTACAGCCGGGTGGACTTCGATGCCCCATTCATCTTCCAGTCCAATCCCGCCCTCGCAGGGGCGAAGGTCGATCTGGATTTCGATACCGAAGGCTGGGAAGCCATGACCGAATTGGGTGTCTCCTGGAAACCCGTGGACGATCTTACCCTCGGGATTCGCTATCGGCCTCAGATGAATCTGAATCTGAGCGGGCGGGGAGAGGTCGACTTCAGCGCTCAGTTGCCCCCTCTGGGACTGGGCGGCGCCCCTAGCTATGCGACCTATGATGTTCGCACCTCCCACGCGCTCCCTCAGGTCGCTGGCGGTGGCTTCTCTTGGGAAATCGGGGATCGGTGGAAAGTCGGGGCTTGGGCGGACTGGATGGGATGGAAGCGTGCTTTCGACGACCTTGAAGTCACCTTGGCAAATGGAAGCAATGCGGTCGTCAATGGCGCCATCGGTGCCACCGTGAGAGACCGGGTGCCGATCCGTTGGAAGAATGCCTGGGTGGTGGCCGTGGGGACCGAATGGAAGCTGCAGGAAAACCTGTCCCTTCGGGCAGGCTGGAGATATGGAGAACCAGTGGTGGAAGATGCCTGGGCCACACCTCTCAATGCCTCTCTCCAAGAGCATGCTCTGGCTCTCGGGCTCGGCTGGAAAAAAGGTGAATGGAACTGGGACGTCAGCTACGAGTATCAATTCGGCGATGCCTCCAAAGTCGGGAAAAGCCGCTATCGGGCAGGCGAGTATGATTTTAGCAAAATCGACATCTCCGCACATCTCGTGGGAGTGGGAGTAAGGCGTGGATTCTAGGAGTTCGTTAGGTTATCTTCCTGCAACCGCAAGGAACCTTGGTGAAGGGGACAGCCGTGGTGCTGATTCGGGCGGCGGTGGTCCAGCGTATTTGGGTGGTACAGCGTAATTGTATTTGGGAGGATGGCTTGGGTAATTGTATCTTAGGGCCTGATCGTGCCTGCGGTCGTTGTCGTGGCGGACGCATGCGCGGAAAGCGAGCCGCGCGGGAGAAGGGGACATCGTGGCGGAGCCAGTTGTGGGTGATACGGTCCTACCAAACTCTTTGGCTCTGTTGGTGGGACCACTTCATCTTCGAGTTCCTTTACATCGTCGCTCACACCATTGGCGAATGAGGCCGTTTGTGTTTTCGTTAGTCCCGCGTTCCCATGAATGATGCGGGGTCGCAAAGTAGAAGTGCATCGAGAGCTACTCTTCGATTTCTCGATTGCCATGAAATTCGCACCCGTTGTCCGCAGTGATCGTCAAGTAGCATCGGCGATGGCGGTGGGTCAGCAGCATCATTGCCTTAAAGACCTCTTCTTTGGTGCGCGCCCTTACCTTGGCAATTTGAAGATACCCAGTCTTGCGCTCCACCAGCGTCAGGATGCACGGGATCGCGTAACTTAAGATTGCGGGAGAACATCTCACTTTGCAGAATAGGAGCCTCTTCTCCAGCATGAGCTTCTACCTCAGAAAAAGCGTCAAAGTTGGCCCTTTCCGATTCAAGCTTTCAAAGTCCGGTATCGGCGTCTCAACGGGATTCAAGGGATTTCGGCTCGGGACTGGTCCCCGCGGCAATTATGTCCACATGGGGACTGGCGGAATCCACTACCGCAAGACCCTTCCGATCGGAGGCAATCACAAGGGTGCCAATCAGCTGTCCGGTGTGGGGGGCTCTACGCCACCACCGATGCCGGGGGGTGGAGGGTCCCCTCTTCCGGAGATCCCTCCTGTCCGGATGACTGAAATCGAGTCGGCGGACGTTTCCCGAATGGTTCACAGCTCGTCCTCTGAGCTTCTTCAGGAACTGAATGCAAAGAAGGCGCTCATATGGTGGTGGCCGGGAGTCATCATCGCCTGCGTCATCGTCCTCTTCATGATATTGATGGGATTTCTTCCCTCCATCTTGCTTTTTCCTGGCTTCCTGCTGTCGATCGCCGCTGTGATCTGGGCCTACCGGCGCGATGTTCTCCGGAAAACGGTCGTTCTCCTCTACGATTTCGATTCTGCAATGGAGCAGGCATATGGCAACCTCCACCGCGCCGCTTCGATCCTCGCGAAATGTTCGGCGCGCTGGCACATTTCCGCAGCAGGTCGCGTTCACGACAGTCGTTATCATGCTGGAGCCTCCAGCCTCGTTAGCCGCAAGGACACGACGATCAGAGCAAAGTCGCCGGATTTCCTGAAGACCAACATCGAAACCATCGCCATTGATGTTGGAAAACAGACCCTTTACTTCTTCCCGGACAGATTGCTGGTATACGATGGGGGACGTATTGGCGCGGTCGGCTATGACGATATCAACGTTCAGGTTCAACAGAAGCGATTCATCGAGGACGGCAACCCTCCCCGAGACGCTTATGTGGTCGATCACACTTGGCGTTATGTGAACAAGAACGGCAGCCCGGACAAGCGCTTCTCCAACAATGCACGGTTGCCAATTTGCCTCTACGACGAGATCCATTTCAAGAGCCCTTCGGGCCTGAACGAAGTCATTCAGGTCTCAAAGTATGGTGTGGGAGTCTCCCTGGTCGAAGCGATCCGTTCCTTCGGAAAACTCGCACGACCGCATGCCCAGAACGGAGGAGCCACCGTTGAAAAGGCCATTTCTCCTGCTTCTCCCGCACCATCTCCCTCGCCCCCGCCGATCTCGGCCAGCCCTGTTCCCGAGCCTATTCGTAGATCCTTCACGCCAGAGCCACCACCAAGTCCTGCAACTCCAGCACCCCGACAGGTTCCCGTCCCGTCTACTGCTCCACCCGAAAGATCACCGGGAGTTCCTGATGTGTCCTCGTCAGTCCGTCCCCCCAAGGGCAGCCGCCTTCAATGGATTCTCCCCGGCACCTCTGCCCAAATCGCAGGTCGCACAACACAAGGTATGATATATGTGTGCGATACCGGCCTCGGGTGGGCCGACGAACCTTCCGCGATCTACAAAACCGCTGATGTCGACCAGCGACCTTCGGACAGGGAAGACCTTCCCTATTATCCGAGCTACTCGACGCTCTCACCTTCTCAGCGAGCGTTCTATTTGGATTGGCTTGCCAGGGGCCGTAGGGATGCCGTGCCTGAACACCTCCCTACGGGCTACCTGTTCCTGTTCTTCTACGGAATCGAACGGCGAATGCTCGTCGATGGCGATTTCGATCCAGCCATGTGGTTCGAGGTCTACGAGCTTCTGCGAATCTATGGACTCACGAGGAGAAGCCGTTCCGTGGCTTCCTATTTCGGGGATTTTCTCCATTTCACCTCCTACTCGCAGGGGCCAGCCGGCTACGCAAACGTCTGCCAGGGTCTTTTGGATCTTCAGGGAAGGCGGACCAGCGAAACTGCTCTTACGCTTGCCCTCGCAAACCATTACAGGGCCAACAAACCCATCGACTGGGCCATCGCCCATCTGGTGGCGATGAATCTCGATGACTCGCGACGTAGTGTCGTAACGGAACGGACAGGAGATGCGTTCAAGGGCATGTTTCGCAAGCGGTTCGAGGATCGTTACCCCGAGGGGATGGTGCTCAAGACATCGAAAAGAGAGCAAATTGTTCGCTATCAGACCGGGAACAATTCACTCAATCCGTGTTGCAGTAACTTTGCTGCAGGCGGAGGTGGATCAGATGCCGCGGTCCTTCTCAAGGTGCCCGGTGTGATGGGGATCAAAAGCCAGTTCAAGGCCCTTTCCTCCATCTGGAACCAGTGCATCGAGGAACTATCCGGCTACTCGCGAGCCGTCGCCAGGCTTTCCTCCGCTGCCTCGGTCTCGAACCAGGACCGCCTGAAAGCCCATTTGGCTCTCCCTGTCGAAATCAGAAAAGACCACCCGCATCCCTTGACTGATCCGTTCGCCGAGACTCTTCAAACCTGTCCGGAGTTTGACGGAATACATTTCATACCCGTGGGTCTTCTTGCCGGCCTTCTGGGTATTGGCGAGCGAGCTACCCTGACTCAGAGGCAAAGCGAAGATCTGGCCGCACTTGTCGAAAGCTTTGGCTATACGATCGCACCCCACCCTGTGATCTTGAACCTGCCGCTCGCCTGGAATCAGGAAGTGGCGCTCGCTGCGTGCGCCGAGACTCCCACTACTTCCAAAGAACTGGGGGGGCTTTTGCGATTGCTCTACCTCGCGGTATTGGTCGCATCGGCGGACGGCGTGGTGGATGAAACCGAACTGGAGGTGTTTCACCGGGCCTCCGGGATCAGCGATGAATATGGGCGCATCCAGATTCGGGCAACCGAGGCTGCGCTCACCCGCGATACCAACGTAGCCAGCAAGCAGCTCCAACGGATTGCGAAGTCTGTTCATCAAGGAGAGCGGATGATCGTGTTCAAACTCCTCGTTCAAATCGCCTGCTCCGACGGGGTGCTTTCAAGCGACGAGAACCGCCTGCTCCGGAGGATCTCAAAAGCGTTCCAAATTGGAGACGACGCCCTCGACAACGTGCTGACCGAAGACTCGACGTTTCAGACAGTCACCGTCTCACGCGGCAAAACCCGCACCGGGGGCGAAGCGATCCCCCAGTCCACGGAGTCAATCGCTCCTTCCTTCTCGCTCGATATGAACCGGATTGCGGCGCTTACCGCCGAGACCGCCGAGGTTGTTTCGATTCTGTCGAAGGCTCTCGCGGAAGAATCGCACGAAGATTCAGTTCCCGTCGCTGTCGAAGCCCCGGAATTGCAACATGCGATGATTCCCGAATGGATGGAATCGCTGGAATCTAGATATCACCCCGCGCTTCTGGAAATCATCGCGATTTCCGATCGTCAGACAATCGACATCGCAGCCATTGCTGGACGGCATTACTTGATGGCCGATGACCTCGTTGACGGAATCAATGCCTGGTCAGACGAAGCCCTTGGTGATTTCCTGATTGAAATCACCGACGACGGTCAAACCAACTTTCAGAGCGAACTCCTTCCCACCCACTGAACCACCATGCAGATCAAGCGACGTGAACGGGACTCCGTTCTCCAATCCCTTCAGGCCGGTCTGGTGCCCCGACAAGGACTTCATCTAATTCAGGTTGGCCGGAGAGCCGAGACGGAAGCTCTTCTTCAGGATATTTCCCGCATTCGTGACGGCGGATCATCGTTCCGGCTGGTGGTCGGAAGATTCGGAAGCGGGAAAAGTTTTTTCCTCAACCTCGTTCGCCACGTAGCTCTCCAGCAGAACCTCGTGATCGTTCAGGCGGACTTCACGATGGAGCGCAGGCTGCAGGCGACGGGAGGAGAGTCCCGCGCCCTTTATTCGGAACTGATGCGCAACATGACCACGAGGGCGAAACCGGAAGGAGCGGCACTCGCATCGGTGTGCACGAAATGGATCAGCGGGCTCCAACAGGAGATCGTCGGAGCCGGTGGCGACACTACGGATGTGGAAGCCAGAATCACCGAGGATCTCCGTGACCTGCAGGACTATGTTGGCGGCTTCGAGTTCGCCGAAGTCCTGCGCGCCTACTACCGCGGTACCGTGAACGGAAATGAAGCGGAAAAGGCAGCGGCACTCCGCTGGTTGAGGGGCGAGTATCAGACCAGGACCGAGGCGAGACAGGATCTCGGGGTGAGACGGATCATTGACGACGACAGTTTTTACGACAGCCTCAAACTGATGGGCGGATTTTGCCGCAAGGCGGGGTTCGACGGTATGCTTGTACTATTCGACGAACTGGTGGTGCTCAGCCATCGCCTCCCCAGTTCCCGGTCACGGATTGCCAACTTTGAAGCGATCCTCACGATTCTCAACGATGCCGTGCAGGGCAGCGCCCAAGGTGTCGGCTTCGTATTCGCGGGAACCGACGAGAGTTTGGAAGATCGACGCCGCGGGCTCTTCTCCTACGAAGCCCTTCGCTCCCGCCTTACTGAGAACCAACTGGCTACTGCCGGGCTTGTGGACCTCTCCGGGCCGGTCGTCCGCCTCCAAGCACTTTCGCCGGAAGACCTGTTCGTTCTCCTGCGGAATATTTCGGTTGTCCATGCCAGTGGCGACCACTCCGCCCGACTTGTCCCGGACGAAGGCATCGCAGCCTTGCTGCACAAAGCGAACGATACCCTCGGAGCCGATTTCTTCCGTACACCCCGAGATGTCATCCGGTCGTTCGTCGGGCTCCTGAACCTGATCGAGCAGAACCCCGGCAAGTCCTGGAGCGACATTCTGGGTCTAGATGGAATCCTGAGTAAACCCTCCGCCCCAATGTCCGCCGAGGAGGAGATTGCCCTCAATCCGGAGAATACCAGCGAGGAAAACGACGACCTCGCGAGCTTCAAGCTCTAGTTCCGCCAAGGCCACATGAGCAGTGCCTTCGAACGGTTGCACCCCGGAATCCAGCAAGCGCTGTGGGACATGCGCTGGAAGGAACTCCGCCCTCTTCAGGTCCGGGCCATCCATGAGTTTTTCACCTCGGTCGAACCTCTGATCCTCTCCGCCTCCACGGCATCGGGTAAGACGGAGGCGGCGTTTCTCCCTGTCCTCTCTGCCGTCGCCGGTCTCCCGGAAGGCTCGGTCCGGGCTATGTATGTCGGCCCGTTGAAGGCCCTCATCAACGACCAGTTTCTGCGCTTGGAGGATTTATGCCGACACGCCGACATCCCCGTCCACCGCTGGCATGGTGACGTGACCGCCGCTGCGAAACAGCGGTTCCGCCAATCACCGGGCGGCGTTCTCCTCATCACTCCCGAATCCCTCGAATCAGCCTTCATCAATTACGGGACCCAAGTGCCGAGAATCTTCGGTGGATTGCAACACGTGGTCATCGACGAACTCCATTCATTCGTCGCCGACGTCCGCGGCGTGCACCTCAAGAGTCTCATTGCTCGGATTTCACAAGTAATTGGGCATCAACCAAGAATGCTCGGCCTTTCCGCAACTCTTGCCGACTTCGATTCCGCTCGGGCATTTCTCGATCACCATCACCCGGAACGAGTGAAAATCATCGACGACGACGAAGGATCGCGATCCATCCGGATCGGTGTGAGGGCCTTTCCTCGTCCGAGACCGGCCCCAACGAAAGACGACGAAGAACTTAAGCAAGTCCCCCGGCTTGCCACCACCGCTCTGGAAGCCTGCCAGGATCTGGTTGCAATCGCCGAGGGAACTCAACGATGGGAGCCAATCGGAGAACCTATCAACGATGAGACGGCCCTGAGGAACTTGGCACTGGACCTTGCTTCGGTCTTCCGAAGCCATGCCAATCTTATTTTCACCAATAGCCGCGGTCTCGGGGAAATGCTGGCCGACGAACTCAATCACATAGCCGACGAACAGCGCTGGCATCGGAATCCGTTTCTCCTCCACCATGGGTCACTTTCGAAGGAAGTCCGAGAGGACGTCGAGCACCGGCTTAAGAGCAAGGAAGCCCTGTCGGTTTTTTGCACCAGCACGCTGGAGATGGGGATCGACATTGGAAGCGTGCATTCCGTCGGACAGCTCGCCCCGCCTTGGAGCGTCGCATCCCTCGTCCAGCGCCTAGGCCGATCCGGCCGACGCGAAGGTGAATCCTCGATCCTGCGTCTCTACTCTCTCGACCCTCCGCCGGGGCCGGATTCCAAGATGGAGGAACTCTTCTGTCCCCAGCTCTTGCGGTCCATCGCTCTCGTGGAACTCATGCTGGAGCGGTGGCTGGAGCCGTTCGATAACGACCCGTTTCATTTCAGCACGCTGGTGCACCAGATTCTCAGTCTCCTCCGCCAAACCGGCGGCACCACGGCCGAGAAAATCCATGAAACCCTGATCGCCAACGGAGCTTTTCACTCGGTCACCCCCCGGCAGCTTGGGGCAATCCTGCGCACCCTCGCCACCAACCGGCTGATCGAACAGATGCCAACCGGCGAATTGATCCTTGCTCCCAACGGCGAAGATCTTACTCACGGGAAAGACTTCTACGCAGCTTTCGCCGGCAGCGCGGATTATTCGATCCGGCATGGCCAAGTCATATTGGGCAAGCTGCCGGTGGAATCCGTTCCTTCGGAGGGAGAGCACCTCCTGCTCAACGGAAGGAGATGGATGGTCGTGATCATCGATAGTCGCTCCATGATCGTGGAAGTTGCTCCGGCGAAGGGGAGGAAGAAGCCCGTGTTCCTGGGTACGGGAGGGACGATTCACCGCAAAATCGTCGAGCAGATGCGTGGAGTCCTGGCAGGTTCCGACGTCCCGGCTTACCTGCACCAAGACGCGGCGAAGCTCCTTGACGCTGCTAGAATCTATGCAGCGAAAGCCGGCCTATTCGAAAAACCTTGGCTCAGCACGGCTGGTAGATGCCTAGTATTCCCTTGGACCGGAACTAAAGGAATGGAAGCTCTGAAACTTTGCGCCGAACTCGACGGCATCGCATTCGACGCCGGAAATCTCAGCATCCAATACCGAACGGACGAAGAAAGCTTGCGCCAGCACTTCGCCCGGGTCGCCGCTCGAAGATTCGAGCCATTTGCCCTCGCAGCGATCATGAAATCCCGGCACAAGGAAAAATATGACGACCTGCTTCCCGAGGATTTGTTGGATCTTTCCAACTCGCAAAGGACACTGTCAGTTGAAGATGCGGCCCAAGCGGCAGCCGAAACCCTTGGTCGTTTTATCAACCCTTCCTCTTTAATTTCATCAAAAGATACCTCTTATCTTGCATAATCGATCAAAACTCCCCTGCCTTAATATATAGTCATGGTTGACATGATGGGAATTTTAAGTTCTGTTCATGCGTGAGAAATTTCGGATAGGTTTCGACTGTTTTTTAGAATTGCATTCCGATGTTAGCTAAGAGACAGATCAACAGGTCCATCGCGCCCAATGCCGTGAAGCCCAATATTGTATACCACAATATAGTACCATTCGGGACTGGACCTGAGCGGAAGCATGCAAGCTGCTGGTGGGGTCGGAGGGCTTCTTTCGGTGACCCTGGGAGGACAGACCTATTATCCGACCTACGATGGGAACGGCAACGTGAGTGAATACCTCGATGGCAACGGAACGGTCGCTGCCCACTACGAGTATGACGCCTTCGGCAACGTGGTGAAGTACTCTGAGGCTCTGGGTGACCTTGCGGTCCTGCTACCTTATCACTTCAGCACCAAGCATCAGGATTACGAGAGTGGATTGCTTTACTACGGATACCGCTACTACGATCCGGTGACAGGAAGGTGGCCAGCAAGGGATCCGATCGAGGAACGGGGGGGGGGTGAATCTGTATGGATTTGTCAGAAATGACGGGGTGAATTGGGTGGATATTCATGGGAATTTGGCATTTAGATTGCCTGACCCAGATAAATATCCGAATGAAACTATTGACAATGCAAAGTCGGACTATAATGATTGGAGTGTGTCCGATCCTGATAACTACCCTGATCCCAAACCTGTTCCTCCGGAAGGATACTCATGGCGCATTGAACTGAAGCCTGTTTCTAATTTTAGTTGCTGGAACCAAGGTTCTTCGGACTGCGAATGCGACCCGGTTAGTTTGGGCAATGGAGTGGGTGTTGTAGCAACTTATCAACTGGCGTATGTTACGGCTAATAATCATATTGTAGAGCAATGGGAGAGTGCCTGCTCAAAACAGCATGAAGATTGCGCTCCATTCGATGATGGAAACAATGAAGTTGAAGTCGTGAGAGAAGATCGAGTTCCACTATAATAATACGAATTGGTATGCACGCTTCTTGGTTGGCTTTAATGTGTTTGATGTTGACTTGCGTAAATGGGAAGGATGTCCCCTGCGAGGCCGCGGCGTTGGTGAGGGCATCCTTAGTTCGAACCAAAGGAGATGCGCTTGTCTTTCGTGTTGGGAACGGGAATTCATTTAAAGTAATTCAAAGATATTTAGGGGTGGATTTTAATGAAGGATTTCGGGTTGTAGCTAAAAATGATGCATTTGTTCTGAGAAATAGAAAGCCAAAATCTGCGAAAAATCCAAATTCGTTGATGAGCTTCGGGAGTTCGGATGCATATGTCGATTCTGGGAGTCATGAAAAATTGCATGTTAGGCCCTCATGGCTTAAAAAAGCTGAAGGTGCGCCAATGGATCTCATTGTTGTTGAAAAATCTTACGGCTCTTTTTCTTTTTTTGTTGTGCAAGAGTTTGTTTCTGAAGAACAGTTGATTAAGTTTGGGATCGATGTGAATGGCGTCAGTGAAAAATGAGGTCGATCCCGAATGGTACGTAGTTAAGTAGCAGCCCTCTTTGAACTACAGGACACCTTTAGTTGGAGTCGTTGGAGCAGCGTAAGTGTCGTAAAATCGCCCCCTTCCGTGCGGCCGCTTGACCTGCCAACATCGCCGGGATGTCCAGATCCACCCGCCGACCCGCGCGGCCACTGCAATCCACCGGCTTCCACTTCGCCGAAGTCGAGTTTCCGCGCGTCTCCCAGCCTCGGCTGGTGATCGAGTTCCGCGAGGGTTTTTCGCTACTGCTCGCCGACGAGAGCGCCATCCCGGAAGCGTCCCATGAATCGTTAGAATGAGGTGGTGGCTGGTTGGTGCCACGCGTCAGCGTGGCGTTGCTAAACCAAAACCAACCAACCACCGTGAACCACGAAAAACTGAAGAAGGCGTTCCTGCAAGGCGGAGAGCGCGAAGCGGCGGGGATGTCCCTCAGATCGTTAGAATCGGTGGCAGCGGGTCGGGTTGAGATTCATCGCTTGGTGGCTTCCTGACAAGGCTGCTCCTGCCCCGCGCTTTCGCTCGGAGCTCAGGACGAGGGCGCGGCGTCTGCCGCGACCGAGGACGGAGCGCGGAGCGCAGAGCGATAGCTCGGATGCCAAACGAGGGAGGTCGTCCGCATGGGACGCTTCCGCGCCGCGGCCGGGAGCAGCGAAGCCGCCTGATCGCAAGCCGATCATCCCGTCCGGCGTCAGCACAGGGGATGGATCTACGACGCTTACGAATGGCGGGCCGGGAGGGATTGCCTTCGCTCCGCTCCGGCCATTCCAGAATGTGCTCGCGCCACTCGCAGGGTAGGATTTGGTCGCGAAGCTCCCGCTGAATTCAAACCCGACTCGCTGGCGCTCGTCAGGGTTCTCGACCCTCCTAAAAACGCCATGACCCCATCCCTGCGGACAGGGATGGGGTCATGGCGGAGGGGGTGGGATGAAATTACGAACTTTTGCGCCGATTTCGTGCCTCGTGGGCATCATTCGCGACACTTGGAAGGACGGAATGGAGCTGGCGCACCCGATCCGGCGCAAATGGCGGGACGATCCGCCAGCGATGGAGCTGCTTCTGGCCTGCCCACCGGGGAAGCATTTGATTCATTTGAGCCAGAACTGGTCTCAAGCCCTGCAATCCGGCCTTGTGGCCTCGTCCACGGAGATTGCCGAAAAGTGCGGCGTGACTTCGGGCCGCGTGCGGCAGATCGTCCGGCTTTCGGGCCTTGCTCAGGAAATTACGGAATTCCTCTCCGGCCTGAACGGGCAAAAGGCGCTTCGGGGCTTTTCTGAAAGCCGGATACGCTCCCTTGTCGGCCTGCCCCCGGACATGCAAGTCCAGCGCTTCGAGAAGGAATTTCAAATCCGCTGATTGAACTCACACCGCCGATTCATTCGACTAGCTGCTTCGTGAAAAACTGAAGGCAACTATTATACTCATTCTTTAGAGTTGCTCTAGGTACAGATCGTTCATAATTTTCATACAAACATGAAACGAATTGAGCTCGATACGGGAGTTGCTCGGCAATTGTGCTATTCAGAGCCGCCTTGGTTCTCAGCATTCGTTGAAATGGCTGGGCACGGCTGGTCGTTTCACCTTACCGAAATCGCGGTCTCAGAATTGATAGCAGCTCTTTATCGTGGTTCGATTAGCGAAGAGCAATGGAAAGAGGGAATCATGCGCCTTGAGGTAATTTTGGGAAAAATCTTTCCGACTCTTCCGGGAAAACGAGATCTTTTTCATCTTTGCGGGCTTATCGACGAAGAAGACCCAAATAAGGAATTTCTTTCCGAGGAATTTCTAGCCGCGTATTCAATCGCAATGTGGGAGGTAATGAAAACCCCGTTACCTGAACCGAACGTAGAAATTAGAATTTTCTTTCGTGCTGAGGGGAAAACATTTTCAGCTCCATTCAGGCCGGAGCAGGCATCCATAGAACTGACAAGAGAACGCTCAAAGTGGATTGAAGAAATGACGCAAGAGCCGATAACCAATTTTGATTACGAAAAAAGTGTCATTAATTCAAAACGTAATTTTGATTCTTGGGCTAAAACCGATGGTCTTCCGATGAGTTTGAAAGGTGATATTCTTGCACATGCGAGAGCCGAATGGGAGCGACGCCTCGCTAACGGATATAACGCATCGAGTGGCAAGCGTAAGAATGATGGAATCGATTTCCTCCTCAATTTTACCTTTATGTGGCCAGCACTTTTGGTTACGACAGACCAAAATCTCAGAAATTTCATCCGAGGTCTCAAGTCTTATCAAGCTGGCTGGATCTTCTTTCCTCAAGAACTTGCCAGTGTATGGATCGCTGGCAATCTGGCTGAGCCAGATTGGAGCACATGATTTGCTTTTATCAATCACAGGAAATGCATTAAAAATATCTGTCTATATGATTTTAAATCCAACAAGAATTCAACTCAGTAATGCGCCCAGACCCCAAAAAACAAAAGAAACATATCAATGAAATTAGAACGGATATTGATCGGATCATCCGTTTCATTGAATCGGAGAATTATGACGATTCCTCCCGTATCGAAATCGAGGCTCTGAAGATGGCATGTGCCGTCTATCAGGGTATTACCGAAAGTCCTTTGCCGGTGGACTACTCTAATCCGAAAATTAGAGAGTGTTGCTATTATGTAGCCGCCGCGATGGATCTGTCACGCTACATCAAAACAATTGATGATAAAAGAAAACTGAAAAAAGCTCGACATCACCTCGAACTTATCGGCTCCGGAGGATTTGGGATTTCCGCAACTTATCAGAAGCAGCAATACCACAACAGTGTAATCTACGAACGCCTTCGGGCGCACATTGGTAATGCTCCAAGCTTTGAGGTCGCTAGAGATTCAGCGCGAAAGTCTTTAGAACTAATGATTGCCTTGGCGGCAATGAGTAAATTTGACGAGGTGATACTTGAAAATCCGAACAATTCCAACAAAGACCCCAAGAATCCTGATATTATTATCGTGGATGAAGGCATTAGATTTGGAATTGCTTGTAAATCGATAAGTTCTCAAAACCCGAATAATTTCAAACAGCGAATTCGTGAAGCTATTGAACAAATTAAAGAATCGATTGAAGATGAGAATGTTGATCCTAGGAAAGGCGTGGTGTTCTTGGATGTGTCACCCCTGCTGAATCACGATTACCTGTACATGCCTGAAGGAATATATTCCTGGAATGACGGTTCTGGAGGGGAAGTGCTCCAACAAAACATCGCAGAAGTCATGGTCAAATTGTTAGGGGAGGGAGATGGCCACAAACTTCTCAGTCCTTTGTTTGCAGACTCAGGTCTGATCCCCTGCATAATTGCCTACGGACATAGTGTAATGATGGTCGAAAAAGACGGGGGATTTTTCCCGCACTACTATAAAGCTGCCTACCTGATTTACGGTGGAGACCATTCTCAAATCAAATCTTTCACTAAAAGACTGAATGACGCTCTGCATTGTCAATAATTCAACTCCTCATTCCGAGAAATCGGAATAACTGTCAGAATTGTAAGTGGTAAAATCTTTGGGATAACAGCATCGCTCTGGTCGAAACCGTGTGGGTTTTCGGTAGCACCTATGGATATGACAGGGAGGATACCGCGCATGCGGTGAAGCCCTTTTCCAGATCAAGGAATTTGAAATCAAGTGTCAAGATGAAGCTTGGGAGGCTCTCACGCACAAACGCGGCGGCAATGCCGATTTCGCCGACTGTTACCTTGCTGCTATCAACCGCACAAGCTCGGCTGCACGGTCACGCTGATCTTGGAAAAAAAGGCCGCTCGTATGGCCTAATTTCGAGCGGTCTGACCCAGAGATAAATTGCTTAAATAGCAATTACCCATAAATGCACGATTTAAATGAAAATTTCTCTGTTGTCTTATCGGTTCGGTTCACCCAGAAACACTTTGTGCCGAAGTCGGCGCTACGAACACTGAAATAGGTAATGCCGCACCCGATCTTTTCCTCTGCCTCAGGATGGTGGGCGAGTGCAGCAAGCAAGACTTCCGCATCATCAGAACTCACTCTGTCACCTACATTGTATTTATGAAGAATGCCTTGAAGAAAGGCAAATGCATCGCCTTTTTTGTCAAAGTGAAAATTTCCGAAACTGATTGGTTTTGCAGGCATATCAATGTTTTTGGTTATTGAAAAGCTAGGCACTGGGTGCATCGTCTTCGCTTTGTAGTAATTTCTCGCGGATCTCCCGAAGAATAATCGCGGGTATGTCCATGGATTCAAACTTGGCCTCACGGTCCGCAACCCATGTGAGGCATTCTTCCTTAGTTAGATCATCACGCGCAATCTTTTCATATAGAGTAACAGCGCTCATTCGGGACAGCCCAAGCTCCATAAGGGCAAGCAGCGTGCGCGTAGAAACGCCGAATTCCAACTGTGTGCCGATGTCGAGATCGCTGTCGATCAAATCTTCTCGACCTATTTCGTTCAGGTGTGTGTGTAAAATATCCATGTAGGCAGACAAATATTTAGGAGCCCTAAATCGAGCGATCTGCTCAACCAACTCCATCGTTCTTCTGATAAGCATAGGCAGCTTAAAAGATCTCCCGTTGTCCTTATGCCAATCTATATTTCCTCGGATCATCTGCGCCAGCGAATATCCTTTAAGCCATTGCACTACAACCAACGCATATAGTCTTACCAGCTCACTTGGCACGAAGGCTGGATATAGGTTATCGTTGATACGGTGCATGATCGTTACGAAGCGGTCGAAACTGTCTGCGCTCTCAACCGGAGCAGGGAGCAAATTTTCGACGTCACCCTCATAAGCACGAAAAGCATCAAGTAGGCGCTGAAGGCCTAGGGCGTTAACACCAGGATGACGATCGGCTATCTCATGACCAATCTCAACCTGAGCAGCAATAATAGCCAAATTCTCCTCGAGCTTCGCGACCATAGAATCGCCATGCCTTTTGGCAAGTTTAGCTTGTGCTATCGATCCAAGACGAAGGTATGTGGCTAAAAGGTAGGCACCCACCTGTTCGAACTTCTCCACATCTTTCAGCTCGGACAAAGGCGTTGTAATTCGCCTCTTAAGATAAGCCACCATATCATCACCTTGCTCAAGCACCGCGTCGCTTTCGCGCTTTATAGGATAACGCGATCGGGCAGGAACTCCTGTTGGCCATGCGATGGGGTCTTTAGGATCAATACAGACGATATTTCCCTGAAACTCATTGCCCCAGCGACCAGCTCGACCAGCCAGATTCCAGAAATCATGAGGTTCCATTGGATGTCCCCTGCCTTTGCGAGGTCCGCGAACCACTATAGTGCGGCAGGATAAATTGACTCCTTCGATTAAAGTCGATGTGCACACAAGAAAGCGAATTTTGCCACTGCGGAACAAGCGCTCAACTTCAAGACGGATCAAAGATGGCATGTTACCATAGTGAAATGCAACACCTAGCTCAACAAGTGAAGCAAGCGCGAAGTTGGGGTGAACGCCCTTACGCGCCAACTCGGCAAGCTCGCTAAGCTCTCTATCAGGATGCTCGAGAGACGGAACTAATTGACTAATCAGGTCGGCGATTTCTTCAGCTTCCCCAGCTCCGTTGGCATACACAAGGGTTCCTCCCCGTTCGCCCACTGCCGCGGCGATGAAAGCAAGTTTCTTTTTTACAGAGCCGGGCAAGCTACCCAATTGTAGAACTCCGATTGGCAACGAACCACCGCCGTGACTTACCGAAAGATTCCAAAGTTTTGGCTTACGGGGAGCCTGTTCGGCTATAATAATATTTTGGAGTACAGTGGGAAGATCGCTGTCGACAGCAGAGGTTCGAGCGTCATCGGGTGCATCGGCCAACAACTCCTCGGGGTTTTGAGCCGCGGGACTGATGAATACAACTTTGAGCGAAGCATTTGCACGTTCCAAGCGCTCAATAGCATCCTGAAGGATAACACCACGTTGGTTGTCCCCAATCTTGTGCGCTTCGTCAACTATGAGCAAGTCGATGTTTGCTTCGTCTCCCAATGCGTTAGCTAGGAGGTGTAGTCGCTCCTGTGTAAACACATGAATGAGCTTTGTACCGCCTGCCGTCGCCGTATCGTATTTTTCTCGCAACGGGAGCGACGAAACATCGATTGGGGCGTCTTTGCCGAGTACTGACAAAAGCTCATTTTCTATTTCCGAAACCAATGCTCGTGTCGGAGCTAAATACACAGCGACGCGTGATTGAGTTGATTGCATATGATCAATCAACCATTGGAGCACCAAAAACGTCTTCCCGGAAGCGGTGGGAGCTGACGCTGACAACCATGTGTTACTGCTGGCATTGTTCCAGAATCGCTGCTGAAAATCATTCACCGCCAACCATCGACCGCTTGATTCAACCAAAACTGAATGGTCCATCTGACGGCGTTGCATTTCCATCCGCAGTGCCATTCCAAGTCTCGAACCTATGTCCGTGACCAACAACTCACGGTTATTAGCTAGGCTGACAGCTCGGAAGTTGGAAAGCTTGTCGAGTAAAACTGCACCGGCATCCTTGATCGGTTGGCTGTTATCCAAGGTAACTGCGCCGGTTGCGATCCGAAGTGCAGTCTCTTGATGGCTTCGTAACTCTGAACGTGCCAGTATGCTTCCAGCAAGGAGAAGGCGAGGCCAATCGAATTGCGGGGAATCCTCGCCAATTTCAGGGGTGAGATTGTCAAGCTCTGTTCTAACCGTGCAGCGCGTCAAAGCATCGACTTCTTCACGAATGCCCTCGCTCATGAGCCAAGAGTTGAGATCGTCTAAGCTCATAATTTCAGTCCCATTGCACTGAGAAAGGCATCTCTGAATCCATCCGCCGATGGCAGCGGAAGGCAAAACAGTTCAATCTCAATTTGCTCGAGCTTTTCTTCAGTCAGGCGTGAGCTGACTCTTTCCTTCCATTTTTCTAGTTCAGTTCGCGCGGCCACGGCTATGTCGTCTGCGACTCCTTTGGCACCTTCGCCGGGATAGAACGCGGCATCAAATCCGACCAAGGCCACGCCGCAATACCGCTTCCGGTTAGACATGACGGAATTTTTGTCGAAGTAGCGCTTGAGCGCGTCCGTCAATTTAGGATCGTTCAAATCTGCTTTGTCGCTCAGCAGAATGAGATCCCGCTCGCGTTCGGCCTCTTCATGATCAGGCTCTATAAGAAACGGTGAAAGGGAAGCGAGGCATTCTTTGATGGCCTCGCTTGCCGTTTTGTAAATTTTTGACTCGCCCCAATAGAGCTTCAGAAATCCGTCATCCGTAATGCCTGCATAAACGCCATCAGCACCGTGGTAGTGGAGTCGCGCGTCTGTCTTCAGATCCATTTTGCAAAGGATCTGCGGCAGTCCGAGAAACCGTTCTGCCAGAAGGAAGAGTAGCATCTCACCGCCTTCACCAGTCTTCGCCAGATCGGTGAACGAGCGACGAGCTTCCTCCAGTAAGCCTACAACGGCCTCGGTACTGTTGTATTTTCTATCGCGTTCTTTTGCCTTCGCTAACTTCGTTCGTGGAATCGCATAATCAGCTACAGCGTTGCGCATGAACTCGGCAAGTCGACGTGGCTGGACTTTTCCGTTGCCGTCCACAGTCAGACAGTGGCAGTGAATTTTGACCAAATGGCCGTCGATGAGAACATCCCTCTCTATAAGTGCTAAGTGCACATCAAGCGTGCCCGGATCACCTGTCAGAGCAGAAGCCAAGTCGTCGGCGGTAATATCAGAAATATTGTCAACCATAATTGATATGTCTCATATTATTCAAGATCACGGCCTAGGAATTTCATCATTAGCTAATGCCACGACAAAGAAAGCATTTCAGTTTATTCAGTTTGATCACGATCTTTCTGGTGATTTCTAGGAGTGTATAGGAAGCTGCACTGGGGAATCAAGCCCCTGTTTTAAGCCGTATGCCCGCTGCCGACACGCGAAGAAGGAGGGAGAAAATTATCGCCAATCGAGGAACAGGTTGATAGATTACCACCTTGGAGTGGAGCCAAATGTTTCGCGCCACGCACGAAACCCTAACGGCGAACACAAACCGGAGGTAGCAACTGCTAGCGGAATCGTCGGGATGGTGCGGGCGCAGCGCAGCGAGCCACGGTCACGACTATTCCGCTAGCAGGCGCGAGAGGCGGGAGCCTCTTAGCCCGAAGGTCCTTTCGTCCCTCCGAATCCCGGGATAAGCGGGTTTCGGTGTATAGGGTTGGGTGGTGGCAACACGAGCTGACTGTCCGTCCGCTCGTTCCTCGTTTCCTGCCGGACAGTCAGCTCGTGTAGGCGGCGCGGCGGTCTTCGGGGCGTTACATCTGAGCTGGTCCGTCAAGAGAATCTGCCCGGACTATTCACATCGAGGATTCCTCTCCGGTGTACACAGCAAGCTCCAGCGACTCTGGCTGTGAAGGTCCGAGAGTTCTTACGGTGAGTTTTTCTTCAGAATGACGCCATGGCATCATCCGGCCCGATAAGCCTGTTAACTCCACTCAAGCCACAAGGGGTGAGCCCCGCTTTACCAACTGTGCGACGTATTTCGCCTCATCGTAGACTTCATGGTTCTTCCAGCAGGCGAAGATGATGCGCAGCCACTTGAAGGCCAAAGCACGAATCGCCGAGCCATAGCATTTCCCCGCAGACCTATGGGCATCGTAGTAGGACCTCGCCCACCCACAGAATTGGATGCTCTTGGACGCGAACTCAAAGAAGGTCTGGTGTAGGAAAAGGCTACGCGAGATCCGCCTGCAGGTTCGTGACATCTTGCCACTGGTGATCTTGACTGGCGCGATCCCACTTGCTCTCTGAATTGCACTGGCGCTCTCAAACCTGGACCTGTCGCTGCCAAATGCGGCTGCCAGTCGAGGAGCAAGGCCCTCGCCCGCGCCTGGTAATGATCGGAAGATCGGCGCATCGGGATGCTTAGCGAACGCCTCTACTATCTCCTTGTCGAATGACTTGATGCTGTCCTGCACAGCCGCGAGTTGGCGGCAAAGCGCCACGATCAGCAGCCTGGCTGGATCCAGCACCGCGTCATCTGTCGTGGGGGGAACCATCTCCCCAATCTTTCGTATGCGGCGTTCGACCACGTCTTTCCGTCGCACTTGATGGGCATAGTAAAACTTGCGGACCGTAGCCAAACGAGCGCGCTGGAGATCTGCGAGCGAAGACCAGCGCTTCAGAAAGTCGGTCGCCAGCGGAGTGTAGATCTCCTGTCCGATGAGCTCCAGAGCTTGTGGGAAGGTGTCCTTGAGCGCCTGCCTGAGGCGATTGCTGAGGCTGACGCGCAGATCGACCATCCCGCGCCTGTTCTCGACGAGGATGTTAAGCCGTCGGCTTGCCGGATCCAATGCCTTCCTGCGTCGCAGCTTTTGTCCGTGAGTGCGGACAAGTTCCATTAGAATCAGGGCGTCGGACGGATCGTCCTTCCGCATGCTCGGAGAGAACGCCTGCCGAAATCTGGCGACAGTGGCAGGATTAAGCGCGAAGATTACAAGGTCCGCCCTATCGGCCATCTGGTTGATCAGTGCGCCTTTCGATTGCTCCATGGCGATGGCAACCGACTTGAGCGGATACTTCTTTGCCAACTCGTCCAGCCAGGCATCGACTGCCTCCGGCTTGCTCGAAAGGTCCGAGTGCGTGATCGATTCAGTGGTCGCATCCCAGAGGCAAACAGCATGGACCTCGTCGGCCCAGTCGATGCCGACAATGGCTGCATATGCTTCGTTTCTGTCGTTGTTGGACATGGTTGTTGATGGTTCATGGTTGTAGTGACCCCACCTTCCGGACGCCTGTCCTCTCCATTGAAGGCAATATTGAATGGGCCTGTGGGGCCAGCATCTGAGTGTTCATTTTGGAGAAGGCCGACCGACGCGGCCGAGTTGCAACGCCTCAGACGTGAGTGCCGAAGAGACCTCCGTCCACGGGGTATGTGATTCGTGCCGCGCCGGTGCGTCCCACCAAAAGATGGGAGATCATGAAGCCAAAAATCCAGGTCACAATCCACCTCCTTCCGGCTGGGGCCGGTGGAGTTACTCACAGGGCTCGGGGAGGCGGACGGGCTATGAAAGCCCGCTTCCTCACCCTGATGAATAACTCCAGACCGGCAATATTGCGGGGTGTCCCCGCAGAAGGGGTAGTGGCGCATGTAATAGCCGCGAGGGGAAGACTTTCCCCGCCAAATCATCGGCTCAAGCCCGGACCGTCACGACCAAGGGCGAGGTCACAAGTATGCTCCCTCTCATGAACACGACGGCTACGGTCGGACGGACGCCATGCGTCCAAACGCCTCTTTAGCTCTTCAATCTCCTGAGCATGCATACGCTCTAACTGCCCGAAATCACGATCACGCTCTTTTTTCAGCGTGCCGATGGCTTCGTTCATGCGCCTCTTGGCATCGGTCTGCTGCATCTCGATCTCACGAAGAGCGCGCTCAAGCTTTCGATCCGTTTTGAAGAGTTTGAAGCTGATCCGTTGGACGAACCCCGGATTGCGGAGTTGATCCTGCAACCTGTTAATCTGCACATTCTGTTCGCCGATGCAGTAGAAAGTTTCCAACTCGGTTCGCTTGTGCTCAATGCGCTGATGATGACGATTCGCGAGCGACAAGCGTTCTTCGTGATGCTTCCCAGCCTGCTTACCGATCAATTCGGCGGCTTTCTCTTCAAAAGCCCGCAACCTTTCATTTCGCCTGTTCTCTTCGGCGGTGCGCCGCTCCTTGATTGCCTCCGGTGTCGGTAGCGACGACGGTTCAATCCCAGCCAATCGATCCCGAAATTCCTGCTCCTTGAATTTGTCGCCAAGTGCGGCTTTCAGGTCGCGGGTCGGGTTGGACGATTTGCCGTAAGGATCGACGACCACGAGACGCTTGCGCCCCTGCGCCAGTTCATAGCCTTTGGCTGCAAGCTGCTGAACAAAGGATTTTGCATCATGGCTGTTCTGCCATGCCTTGACGATGGCCGGATTTGCATAGCGGGTTTTGCGACCTTCTTCACGCTTACGGTAGTTTTCTTCACGCTGGGGACAGTACATGGTTCTCTCCTTTTTCTGATAGTCGCGCGCCCAATCCTGGAGCTTGCGCTTGGCGTGCTTCAGGCAGGCCACCAGTCCCGTCCGGGGATGGACTTTGTTCACTATGAGATGGATGTGGGGCTGAGGCTCGTCGCTGTGACAAGCGATCATGGTTTCGTGATCGGTGAGGCCGAGCTTGGCCAGTGAAGTGCGGGCCGCCTCCATCATCGCGTTCCGATCCGGTTTTTGCTCGGGATGCCAGCTCAAAGAAAAGGCCAGCACGGGATTTTTGAGTTTCGCGCCGGATCGTTTTTGATGGGAAGCTTCCTTCAAGCGCTCTTGATGCTTGGCGGTGTAGGCCATGACCTTCCACGCCTTCTCCACCTTTTCCGTCACCATGTTCAGTGTCTCCGTCCAAGCGACGCGGTTCTGGGTGCGGGCGTTCTTGTCGTGGAAATAGTATTGGAAAGCACCGCTGAAGGAGCATCCTTGGGCTGCGAGTCTGGGAACCATTATTCATTCTCCTTCCCGATGGCCTCGTCGATGAGGTCTTCGATGCGTTGGCACAACGCGGTGACGGTGGGAGACAACCTCCCGGTTATGTGCATGCCCTTGGTGATCTGGTTGAGGTTGTTTCCGATGGCATTCAATTCGCTGACAACCGCTGGATCGTAGTAGGAGGTCTCCTGACCGGGCGTCTCCAAAGCGGAGAGAAGGAGCATGCGGGCAAGCTCATTGGCGCGGCGGTCCAACTGCTTCGCGCGGCGTGCGAGATCGCGATGCTCGCCGTCAGTCAGGCGAAACACGATGCGATGCAGACGGTGGCGGTCGGAGGATAGGGTGGGACGGGCCATGACTACACCTCCCGATACGCGCGGCGAGCCTGCCGCAACCGGAGGAAGGTCGAAATCGGTGCAACCAAGCGCCGTGGATACAGGGGGGATGCAACGGGGGGACGGTCAGTCCGCCCCTTGCCAAGATGGAGGGTTTTCCGGCACGGAAAACCACATCTTGCT
The DNA here is from genome assembly GCF_014201715.1 of Haloferula luteola. Taxonomy (GTDB): domain Bacteria; phylum Verrucomicrobiota; class Verrucomicrobiia; order Verrucomicrobiales; family Akkermansiaceae; genus Haloferula; species Haloferula luteola. The sequence continues at coordinate 204,447 of NZ_JACHFD010000003.1, read as the reverse complement.
ATCCTGTGAATCGAGCTGTTCGAGCAGCATGACCCTATAGGGTCGTGAGACAGGCCGATGGGGCCATGAAATGGTCGTGTGATCATGGGGGTGATCCTTTCTGTTGAGGTGGGTATAAATGAAAAAGCCCCTCCGAGGAGGGGCTTGGGATAGGCAAAGGTAATCGTGATGCACCCTTGAATTGCCGCCTGGATCGAAAGCGGTCGCGACGGGCGGCGGTCGGGGGTGCAATTGCACCCCTGTTCACTGGATGTTCTACTTCAAGATGGTCCGAAATGGATGCCGGTTGAACTCGATTGACACGGATTTTCTCATATGGACGCGCTCCCGTGTTCCTGTCACGGCGGAGGCCGCGGGTTCAAGTCCCGTCACTCGCGCCATACTCACCTTAGGTTTGCGAAGATTGCGCTCCCCGGTGTCACCTCGAAAAAAGGGTGCAATTGCACCCAACTCCAACGAAGTAGCTGCCTTCCGTAAATAGTTCGGGGTGTAGCGTGCGTAAACCTTCTCGGTCACCCTTGTAGAGCTGTGCCCAAGAAACTGGGCAATTTCTGACATCGGGACGCCATCCTCGGCCATCCAAACGGCAGCGGTATGTCGGAGTGCGTGTGGGTAGACATCTTTCAGACCAGCCGCTTTAACCGCCGTCTGGAAGCCGCGCTTGATGTCCTTCAGAGCCTTGCCTTGGTACTCGATCACATGATTGCTCAGAGTTCCCTTTCTGGCTTCTTTGAGGGTCTCCAGTGCAGTCCGATTGATAGGAACAGTGGCACGGCCCTTGTTACCTTCACCGACGCCCAAGTCGATCAGCTCATTGTCAAAATCGACTCGATCCCAAGTAAGGTCGAGCAAAGCCCCTTTCCTCGCTCCCGTGCAGAGTGCCAGCACGATGTAAAGCCGAACGTGGGGCTGCTCACAGGCATCGATCAGTTTCGTAACCTCTTCACGGCTCAAATGGCGATGACGAGGCGGAGGAGACGCCGGGAACTCGAACACTGCGGGGGTATTGGGATCGTGCCAACGAAGGGCAGCCCGAAGAACTCCCAGTTCCCTGATGATTGTCCCGTTGCCAACTTGCCTGGCTTCGCGATAGGCAAGACAGACCTTTCGGGAGACCTGATCTGGTCGAAGATGGCCGAAATAAGGTTCAAGCACCTTCCATTTGTATCTTAGCCGGTCGCGGCTGTCTTCTTTGTGCTCCCGATAGAGTTCGAAGATCTCGTTGATCAGACTTGGGGCCTTACGGCTCCCAGCGATGAGGTCGGCTAGTCGACTCCGCGCCATGTCCAACTTAGTCGTTGAAAGCGATCTTCTTCGTTTGTTGTTTCCGCTGCCACTGACGGCGTAGTATTTTCCTCGATAGAGGACGGGGTGGTCATTCCACATTTTTCAATTCTCCTTACTTCCCATGCAGGGATTCTAATCATGTTTCCCACCGTGAAGGTGTTTTCGATTCGATTTTGCCGAATCATGTTGTGGATGGTTTGTCGACACACACCCCAGCGGTCCGCTAAAGTAGTGCAAGAATACGGGCGCTGAGCGTCGCTTGGAGGCGTTTGAAGTTCCATCGGCTATAGCTCCACCTTGAGGATGTAATCGACGGCCTGCTGTGCCTGCCCGGCAGCCTCAACGATCCAGCGTTGGTTGCTCCCCTGCTTGAGAACTGTGAGCCAGGAGCTGATGTAGGAAGCCGAATTCTCATGGTTGTCCATGACGATCCCCGCATGGGCACAGAGGAACGCTGCACCGATCTCCGCCACCAGTTCCTCCTTCCCGTAGATCGTCTTGTCGGACATGGAAATCCCCCGGTTATCCATCAGGGACTTCCTCGCCAGCCGTTTGGCCGCTCCAGTGGAATGGACCATTTCATGGAACAGGCTTTTATAGAACCGCTCACCACTTTCGAAATAGGAACGATGAGGGATGTCGATGGCGTCTGCCACAGGATCGTAGCAAGTGCGGACCGACCGGCCTTCATGGATTGCGGGAGGATGGGGCATCTGGGTGACGATGGCTTTCGCCACGTAAGTCTTGGTCGAAGCGGTAAAGGGGGGAAGATCAGCTTGAGGAAACTCGATGCCGTCGATCTGACAGGCATTGAAGACGGTGTAGAGACGCAGGAAATGCCGCTTCTCCTCCTCACCGTCATCCAGCTCCTTGCTGTAGGAGCCAAATTTGACAATGGGGTAGCCTTTTTCTCCTTTGCGAACCTGCCCCCCGCGACCTTGGGCCTGTTTGTAGGTCAGAAACCACGGGGAGGTATACCCTGCCATGGCGAGGAGCATCACATTGATGCCTCGATAGGCTTTTTCGGACTGGTAGTTCCGCGGGAAGCCAATCTTTGCGATATGGGGTGAGTGCCAGGGCACGACACCTTGTTCAAGCTGTTCGATGATGCGTTCGGTGACGCGTTGATGGACGGATCTGAGGTCGCCCTTCCTCCATTGGCTTTGAGCCATTCATGCCTCCATGGGTTGTTGATTGGGAAATACGGGATTGCGTGGGCCCTGGCCCGGAATCAGGCCACAAAAAACCCGGCCATGCGGAACATGACCGGGTGATTCAGGGCGCTCATCCAGAGCACTGGGGGATCTCTCCTATTCTAGGTTCAGAATAGCAGAAAAACCGGAAAAGCGTTTCAGGGAATTCGTTTCAATGTGTTTCAACATAACACCTCACCAACGCGCAATGATCCCGAGAATGGCGCATTCTAACATATTTAAGCCGACAATGTCAATATATTCCTAATCTTAGCAAGCTTTAAGGGGAGAAGGTAACGCATATACGGGGCCGTAAAGCCGTAATATCGCTCGCAGGGAAGTCGTCCATAGTCGCGACCGTCTTGCTGCCACACCAGCAAGGCGTCAAGAATCCCCCGCAAGCCCCGGTCTCTTTTGCCCCCCCCCATTTCCCCCGAACGAGGAGGCCGGGCCTTGCGGGGGATTCTTGACGCCTTGTTCGCTTCTCTTATTTAAGTTCTTCCGGTGTCGCCAGACGCTCGGGAGGCGGAGCATCGGGATGCACAACAATGGCTACATCCATATTATTGCTTCCCAAACGGCGCTCCGCGGAATCGAGATCTGAAGCGAGGCCATTCCACGATTGCATCCATACGGGCTTGGTCCAATCCATAAGAGCAGGATCCCGACCAAAGATGAAAAGACCGTAGCCGTTGCCACCGAACATCAAGTCCCTCATTTTGACCAAGAGCACGCCAGGCCTGATTTGCTTGGCGGAGGTAATCGTCTGGGGGATGGTTCCGCTTGCCCACGCGTAAGTCAAAGGCATCTCTACGACAAAGTTTTTGAAATTAGCGTTGGACTCCCTATCGTCGATATCGGTTGGGAAGTTGTCGTCTTTGATTGCTGGAGGAAGTGGTTCCATAGTTTTCTAGCGAACGTCATAGCACGCCAACTGCCTGACGGCAGCCGCACGTAGACTGTGGGTTGAGGGTTGGAATCACGGGGGAAATTTGACTCGGAGCGGGTCAGGCGGTTGGGCGCTGCGACTTACTAGCCTTTATTGTATCCTACCCTGCCGTCCGTCGAAATCGTGAAAAACTTCTTCTTCTGCAACGTGGTGAGCAGTCTATCGATCTCAGCGGACTCGATGCCTCCGCCAAACTGAAACATCGCTTCAATGGAACGGATGACCCCGTCCTTCTTCTTCGGACCGAGCTTCTGGAGCCGTTCTGCGACATAGGTTACACGCTCGGAATGAGTCATCTTGGGCGGTGCCTCCTGCGTGGTCGTGGCCTTCTTCCCGTTGGACGGGGCGCCTACCTGAAGTTGCTGAAGAGCCTCGAACTCTTGAGTCGTCATCTCGACGATCACGCTTCCTGTTGATGTTGTTCCGATCCTCTTCATTCTTAGGCTAAGAGTTTTATTCGCAGACGATCCGGGCGGCGTATTTGGGTCGCGTTTCTTGCGGTATCTTTCCCCAGACCGTTGAAATGCCAAGGAGAAATCGGAACCTTGTGCGTGATATCCCGGCTATGCAAGCCAAGCTAAAACGGGGTGAGATCGGGTGCTGATATTCCGGCTTGAAACGGGGGGGAAGCTAGGATCCATTCGAAGAAGCGGTGGTTTGCTAGCCCGGAAGAACCTTGTCGCCACCTTTGCGCACCCTTGCATGAACCTTGGATCCAGCTTGGAACGGACCTTGTCATCACCTTGGAAAACCTAATGCGCAGCGTTAGGGTATTGTGTCTCGGCTCTACTGAGCCGCTAGAGTTTCTCGGCTCTACTGAGCCGCTAGAGTTTCTCGGCTCTACTGAGCCGCTAGAGTTTTGGGCTCCGAGCAGGGTTGCGGGAGGTTTGACGAGTTGGAGCCTCCAAATCCACGCCCTTTGAGCCGCCAAAAAGCTCTCGGCTCAGACAATAGAGGTCGGGGGCCGGTGGACCAGTTCGCGCCGCCTCAGTTGGCGGAGGGTCAAAGTAATTGCGGTGAGTCATGGGAATCTCCTTTCGAGGGCTCTATTCATTTTGTCCGATCCATGCGGCGTTGTCAAAATGGACACCTCCCTTGCCCCTCAGGTTTCATGCTCCGCATGGAACCGATAGAAGCTCTCTCCAAAGGCAGGGTAGCAACGGCCATGAAAATCGTCCGGATGGTGCGGGCGCAGGCAAGGAACGAGCCGAGCCACGGTCCGGGCTATTTTCGTGGCGGGCGCGAGGAGTGCAGCTCCTTAGCTTTCTGGGCCGCCGCGTCTTCGCGGGGACGGAACACCGTTGCGGCGGGGACGAAGGCGACACGGGACGACCGCTCGGCAGCAGTGCGTGCTTGGGTGTTTTCGAGTAGGCCCCATAAAGCCAGTTCGAGAAAACTCCCACGCGCCTCAATGGCGCGTGCTGTCGATCGACAAGAGATCAAGCGACTCCACCACCTCATCCAGATACTGCTCCAACCACTCCAGAGCGAGCATCAGCCTAGGCGACGGGATGAATTGATCGGGCATAGAAGTTCTCCTCCAAAAAATCGGGGAACGCAACGGCAACGAAGGTGACGATACATCCGATCTGATCTCCTTCGCGCCATTACGCCCAAAAGGCGGGTCGTGTGTAGGGGGCCGGGGATCGATACCCGACTCTTTTCCCCGCCTAATTCTTTTCCTTTCCACCGTCATCACTTGGCGGCGATTTCCTCTTGAAAGTGAACGAAATAAGGATTCTGTTCACGCCTTCAATCTTACCCGATTCGCGGCCTCTTCCTCAAGGAAAATGATTCTACGCCTACCATCGTAGGCGGCTTCCTCATGACTTTGTTTGAGCGCCACCTCCGATCCAGATTTTGTGGAATTTGCCGCGAATGTCCTCGGTGATGTGGGTGGTGTAGATTGCGGTGGTTTCAGGTCGTTTGTGACCAAGCAGGCCCTGAATGTCCCCCTGGAACAGACCAATGGACACGCAGCCAATTGCGTAGCCGTGGCGCAACCCCTTGGGCGTTGCTTTGATGCCGCTTATCCCCGCTGAGTCCATACACCATTTCACGAGCTTCCATCCCGTTGTCCGGCCAAAGTCAAAAAGACGGCCATCCTCTGAGGTGGGTAGCACCATGAGAGCCTCGATCAGAGAGTCTTGTACCGGGACTGGGCGATAGTTGACCTCTCCCCGCTGCTTGAGCGTCAGGAACACAAGAGCACCACCGCCAACATCCACGTGAGCGCGCCGCAGAGAAAGGGCTTCGGAGATCCTGCAACCCGTGTTGAGCAGCACCAAACAAAAGAGCTGGTGCTTCAAATTGGGCAATTTTGAGGCCGCCTCACCAAAGGCCAACCTCTCGGCAAACGAGACATATTTTCGATCACCTCTGCCGTCATATAACGACCTCATTTTCATCCCTCCTGAACAGAATCCTTATTCCGTTCACTTTATCGCATACAAAGCACAAAATCATCAAATCACTTACAATCATGACGATACAGAAGATCCTGGGAGAAAACGGCCCGATGTCTGAGCTGTGTAATGGCGGAATGTGCCCCGCAGCCATCCTCACCAAAGGGGAGCATGCATTCGTGCAAGGCTACAAGCTGGGGGATCACGAACGAGCCGAGCTGTCCGCGCCTCCAGGCGAGGATTTTGTTCGCATCCCGCTTTCGGTATTGAAGAAAATTGCGGCTCAAGTTGTCGAGGCCTGAGGCTCTTCAGGCGGAGCCTCGGCCTGCCGAGGTTCCGCCTTTCCCGCGTATACCTCACACTCCATGAATCGCTGAAAATCCGGCGCGTAGTAATCCTTGTGAGCAAGCCAATGCCCGCGCATGACGGGCATATTCATGAAATCGCGAATATCATAGATCGTGCCTTTCCAATGAGGACGATCAAAAAGGTGTCGCTGGCGGAAAAACATTTCGACGTGATTGACCCAAAGCTGCCTGAAACGTCGTTGCTTTTGATCTTCGGATGAGCCTCCACTGATCGCTAGCAGCAGTTCGGGATCATCCATGGTTCTAAGAATTAGAGCTTGAGTGCGGTCGTATTGCTTTGCTCTGGCATCGGCCTTTGCTTGTTGGCGCGTCCAGTGCTGTTGAACTGCGAGCGACAGCAAAGCCACCACCACCGAAATCACCGCTATCCACTCTGGAATTCCCAAATCTCATCTCCCACATTTGATTCCAATATGGAATCAAATCTAACTGACTTGCGTTGCTGAAGCAAGACGGTCCAGGGAAGCAAATCCTCGGCGGCTCCGGCCACCCTCGCCCCGTTTCCCGTATTCAATTGCGACGATGGGGGAGATTGATCAAAGTGAGCAAAAGCGCTTCCAGCGAATTGGGGAGCTTTTAGCCCGTGCGATTAGCAGGAAGGCGCAGCGTGAGACTGTGGAAGCGGCTCAACGCAAGCAGCCTGCCCTCCCTGAAAATGCTGATCCCATCGTCGTGTTTCTGGCCCAAGTCGGGGAAGCCACTCCGAAGGAAATCCGCGAACGCTTTGGGCTCTCCCGAGCAACGGCCTATCGGCGTCTGGAAGCACTCGTCGCCATGGGCCATCTCACAAAGCACGGGAATACCCGCAGCATCCGCTACAGGCTGGCATCTGTGACAGTTGGTACAGCGGCCTGAAAAGCGATAGTCGATTGAGAGAGAGTAAAGGGTTGGTTTCGAGGTTGAATAAATTGGCAGTTTGAGTCTAATACGAACTCGTGAAATCGAACGGATCACGGGCAATTCGGGCGGCGATTTACTGCCGCTGTTCCACCGACGAGCAATGGCAGGGCAAGGATTTCAGCACGCTGGAATCCCAGGCGGGTATCTGCAAACACGCCGTGGCGATGAAGGAGCCGGACGGCTGGTCACTGGGGCGGATTTACGAGGACGGTGGCTATTCGGGGGGATCGACGGATCGCCCGGCGCTCAAGGAGCTGCTGGCGGACATCGAGGCGGGACATATTCAAGCCGTCGTTGTCTATCGGCTCGACCGCCTCACGCGTTCCATTGCCGATTTCTACGAGCTGCATCAAATCTTCGAGCGCCATGGAGTGGTGTTCGTTTCAGCCACTGAGGCTTTCTCGACCGATACCCCGACCGGTGAACTCTTCCTCAATCTGTTGCTTTCTTTGGCCCAATGGGAACGCCAGCTCACCCGACAACGGGTTTCGGACAAGATCGCGGAGCGGAGCAAGCGAGGCTATTGGAACGGAGGCAATCCGCCATTCGGCTACAGCTATTCGGTGGAAGACAAGCTTCTCCATCCGCTCGAAGAAGAAGCGGTGATTGTTCGTTCGATCTTCGAACAGATTGCTGGGGGAGCGCCTTTGGTGGCGGTCGCGCGACAGCTCAACAAGGATGGTGTTCGCACCAAGCGGCGCACCGAGACCCGCAAGGACGGCTCAGCGAAAGCCACCGGCGGCAAGCGGTGGGTTGGACAAAATGTGTCGCGCATGGTGCGCAACGCTCTGTATCGCGGAGTGATCGTTCATGATGGCGCGGAGTATCCCGCGCGGCACGAGGCGCTCGTCGATGAGAAGCTCTGGAAAGCAGCCAACAAGGTTCTCACCGCTGGAGTGAAGCTCCCAGCGGGAGACACGAAGATGCGGCAGCGCAATCGCCACCAGATGCTTCTCAAGGGGATTCTGCGCTGCGGACATTGCGGCAAGCATTTGATCCCGAAACCAGCGGGCAAGAAGGACAAGGACGGCAATCCATACGTTTACTACGTTTGCGGAGACCTCAACAGGCACGGCAAAACGGCGGCGTGCGAGTTGCGAAACCTGCCTGGCCGCGCGTTCGAGGACTTCATCCTCAAGCTCATGGGCGAGCTGGGTCGACATCCTGAAATCATCCGGGCCACAACGGAATCGGCACGAAAGGAGCAGGAGCAAGCGTCCAAGCCCTTTGAGCGCAAGCTCAGGGAGATTGAGAAAGAACTTGCTGCCGTTTCGGAGGAAGTTTCCCGCCTGATCGGGTTGGCGAAACGTCCGGAGTTGAAAAATCTCTCAGCCGATTTCATCCAAGAGGCCAATGTAGCCGGAAAGCGGAAGTCCGAGCTTCAGGATGAGCGGCAAAAGCTGCGGATGGAGATCGATCACCGGCGCAATCTCGTTACGGATGAGGGGATCATCTGCGAGAAACTCACGGAGTTTTCGGCCTTGTTTGAGGAGCTGACGTTCGAGGAACAGTCCGAGCTGATGGGGCTGCTGGTGAAGGACATCCAAGTATCGCGCTTCGACCCGGAAAAGGACGAGTTGCCGTGCGAGAAGGAGGCCTTTGCGACCCAAATCCGAACTGCATGGTATCGGGTGGATCTCCGCATGTTTTCCAACCATCTCAGCATCAGAGAAATGCTGAAAAACTCCGGTGAGGCACCGGGAGTTCGTAGTAACGACAAAAGTGGCGGACCGGGAGGGATTCGAACCCTCGGTACCCTTTTGAGGTACGTTCCTTTAGCAAAGGAGTGCTTTCGACCACTCAGCCACCGATCCGTTGGGGTTTGGGTCGGACGGGTTCAATCACAGGCAGAGAGTCTCGTCAATGGGGAGAAGTGATATATTTTCGATCATGCCGATGGCTTGCAGGATCGGAGGCCATCGTGTGGGGTGGGGGGCATGATCCGCTCCTTGCCGCTCGTGTCGATTTTTGCCCTCGGTTTGCTCGGGTGTGGGGCGTCGGACCCGGAGTTGGAAACACCTTCGGCGACGGCTCCGAAGCTGGTGGGAAAGATCGCTTCGGTTCATGCAGCGGATGGATTTGCTCTCGTGGAAACTTATGGAGAGGTGGCCTTGGGGCAGGGGTTGTTGCTGACGACGGTCGGGGAGGGGGGGCGGACGGCAGCGCTGACGGTGAGTGGGGAGCATTTGGGGCGGTTCGCGGCGGCTGATTTGCGGTCGGGTTCGGTGGAGCCGGGGGATGCGGTGTATGGTCGACCCATGTTGGAAACCTCTCCCGATTTCACTCCGGATCCGGCCCCGGCAGCGGAGGGCCCGGCGATTCCTGATTTTCCGGCGATGATGCCGGGGGGAATGAACTGATCCGCGCGTCTTTGGAGAGAGGGGTCGGCTTTTCAGAAGTCCGCTCTTTTCAAGGATCCTTAAAAAATTGGAAGGTCGATGGATTGGGGACTCGAAGGGTCGAATTTCCCCAAAAAACTTGAGCTCTGGACCATGCAGGAACGGAATTTTTATAATTAAACCTTGCTTACCGTTCGCAGGCATTGCTAGTCTCCATCCCGCAAAGGCTGTGCTCCCTTACTTGTCCCGAACCATGAATCCTAACACCAGCCATGAAACTGAGCACCCCGGGCGAAAGCCCTTCTCTGCATGCCGATGCGAATCGTCTCGCTGATTTTGTCCTCTTCACGCAGCGCAGCTGCATCCTGAACCTTTCGACCAGCCTCAACAAAGGCAACGTGTCGTTTCCGCAGTTTTTCCTGTTGGCTTATCTTGCAAGCGAGGAATATCTGACGATGTCGGATATCGCTAAGAAGATGGGTCACTCGACGGCTGCCGCGACCGGCCTTGTCGACCGTTTGGAGAAGCTCTCCTATGTGGAGCGTGTCCATGCGGCAGAGGATCGCCGGAAGATCATGGTGCGGATTACGCAGAAGGGTGTCGAACTCGTCTCCAAAATGCGCAAGGAAATCGCCAGTGATTTGGCGGGTGTCCTTTCGGAAATGGACGAGGATCAAGCGGAAGCGGTTGAGCATACCAAGCGTGCCTTGAAGAGCCGCGAGATTGCCTGAGGGCTTCACAGACCCTGCTGACATACCCCCTGTTTGTCGGTTTTCCACGCCTCCGCTACGGTGTCCCCCGTGGCGGAGGCTTTTTCTTTTTTAGAACCGATTCTTTCGATTCCTGGCGTGCGTGCCGGCTGGGTGGAGAGGGTGGCTGGGATCGATGTGGTGACGGAGCGTGCTGAGGTGTTGCGGCGCCTGATGCCGGTGCATCGGATTGAGGCGGAGCGACAGGTGGGATCGGCCCATTGGTGGCGGGCGGAGCAGGTTCACGGAAATGAGCTGGCGGTGGTCCCTGGTGCGGCGACCTGTGAGGGGGAGGATGGTGAGCCGGTGGTGCCGGGGGTGGATGGCTTGTTGTGCGCGGAACCTGGCGAGGTGTTGGGAATTTATGTGGCCGACTGTGGTGCGATTTGGCTGGCAGACCGTCGATTGGGAGCGGTGGGTCTTTTGCATTCGGGAAAGAAGGGGACTGAGGGCGAAATCTTGGTTCGGGCGGTGGCGAGGATGAAGGAGGCATTTGGATGTGAGCCCGAGGATCTGGTGGCGGTGCTTTCTCCGTGCATTCGGCCGCCCCACTACGAGGTGGACATTGCCGCGGAAATTGGTCGGCAGGCAGTGGCAGCGGGGATCGGGAGCTATTTCGACTGTTGGTGCGACACGGCGGCAGATCGCGAGCGCTACTACAGTTATCGGATGGAGAAGGGGCAGACGGGACGGATGTTGGCATTGATCCGGTGCGGTGGTTCCGCATGATGCCGTCCGTGATCGTTGAAGCGCCTGCCAAGCTGAATTTATCTCTCCGGGTTGTCCGGCGGAGGGACGATGGATTTCATGAGATCGATTCGGTCATGGTCCGGCTGGAGGGGTTGGCGGATCGAATTTCGTTAGAGCCCAGCGAGGAGGATGCCTTTGTTTGTGAGGCTCCTGGCGTACCGACGGATGGCAGCAATCTGGTTCTGCGTGCGCGGGATTTGTTCCGTGAGGAAACGGGAATGCGTCAGCCGTTGGCGATTCGCCTCGAGAAAAGGGTGCCGCACGGAGCGGGATTGGGCGGGGGGAGTAGCGACGCGGCTGCGGTCTTGGCCGGATTGAATGCGCTGTGGGAGGGGAGGGTGCCGGTAGAGACTTTGCAGGAATGGGCGGCGCGATTGGGATCGGACATTCCGTTCTTTTTGGGATCGCCCGTGGCGCGGGTGACGGGTCGGGGGGAGCAGCTTGGGCCGGGTCCGACGGTGCCATCCCTGCGAGTGATGCTCTTGAAACCGGGCTTCGGGGTTTCGACTCCTGATGCCTATGGGCGCTGGAAGGAGGCGCTGCCGCTGGAGGGAATGGATGAAGCGCCCCAGCGATTCTCCTGGGGCGAGTTGGTCAATGATTTGGAGCGACCGGTATTTCGGAAGTTCCTTTTTCTCGCGGAGGTGAAGTTGTGGCTGCTCAGGCAGGAAGGTGTGGAGGGGGCCTTGATGAGCGGTTCCGGTTCGACAATGTTTGCCGTCTTGGGAGAGGGCGCCGATCCGGAGGCACTTGCTGCCGCTGCGCGGGCCGAGCTGGATCCTCAGCTCTGGATCTGGAGTGGCCGCACGCAGGCGGGCTGAGGCGAAGATGCCGCCTCAGCGGACAGAATCACGCGTGGTGAAGGATGATCGAGTTGGCCGCGATGTGATCCGACAGGATGTCTGAGACGATCACCAACGGGGTGCCTGGTGTGATGTGGCCGCGCTCGATGAGGAGGGAAGCAGCGCGTTTGATGGTTTCATCAATGCTGGCTGCGAAGGGAAGCCGCAGGGCGGTGACGTTGCGGCTTACGGAAAGTTGGCGGCAAACGATTTCGCTGGGGGTGAAGGCGTAGAAGTCGCGAGTGCGGGGCCGGAGCATGGCGGTGTGGTTGGCCAGGACGCCGCGGCGGGTGAGCACGACGAGTCGGGCGTCGGGCATGGAATCGACCAGGGTGACTGCCGCTTTGGCGGTCTTCTGGCGTTCTTCACGGAGGAGGACTCCCTGGCCATAGCCCATGCCTCCCGAACGCTCGATGCGTGAAGCGATGCGGGTCAGGGCATCGACGCAGCGTAGGGGGTGGCTGCCGACGCTGGTTTCACCGGAGAGCATGAGGGCATCTGCCTCTTCGTAGACGGCATTCGAACAGTCGGTGACTTCCGCGCGGGTGGGCGTGGGGTTTTGGATCATCGAGTCGAGCAGCTGGGTCGCGACGATGACGCGGCGGCTGAGTTCGTGACAGCGTTTGACGATGCGGCGCTGGAGGAGGGGCAATTCCTCAAAAGCCACTTCGATGCCGAGATCGCCGCGAGCGATCATGATGACGTCGGAGGCTTGAATGATGGAGTCGATGTTGCGAACGGCTTCTTGGTCTTCGATTTTGGAAACGACCTGAGCGGTGCCTTCGAGGGCCTCGATGGCGCTGCGGATTTCATGCACGTGGGCGGCATCGCGGACGAAGGATCCGGCGACATAATCGGCGTCGCACTCGACTGCCAGGGCGAGGTCGAGGCGGTCCTTTTCGGTCATTGCCGGCAAGTTGAGCCGGGTGCCGGGAAGGTTGATGTGGCGGCGAGAGCCGAGCACACCAGCATTTTTGCATTCGCAAATGATCCGGTCGTCTTGGCGGGACTGGATCTGCATGAGGAGGGTGCCGTTGTCGACGACGAGGGTGCTGCCCTCGGCGACGTCATTCATCATGCCGGGGTAGTTGACGGTCGTGGAAATCGGGATGGAGGGTTCGGTGCCTTCGCGGCGGAACTCGACGAGGTTGCCGATGGCGAGTTCGTAGGGCTCGGCGACCTCGCCGGTGCGGATCGAGGGTCCGGTGAGATCGAAGAGGACACCGACATGGATGCTCCGTTGGCTGGCCTGTCGGCGGACGAGGCGGGACATTTCACGCGCCCACTCATGCTTGGCGTGGCTCATGTTCAGGCGGAACACATTGGTCCCGAGGTCCATGAGGGTGCCGATGGTTTCTTCCGCCTCGGTGGCGGGGCCGAGGGTGACGATGATCTTGGTGCGGCGCGACATACGTAATTCAGGGAAAGCATTTCGTCGGCCACCCGGATGGTCGAGGGGGAAGTGCCTGAATGTCGGAACCGACACGGCGGGTGGCAGGGAGGCCGGTCATGGCTTGAGGCGGGCGGCCAGTTGGGCCGCGGAGTCGTGAAAAGCCGCCGAGGCGGCGCTGTCGATGGGGGAGGTGAGAGCAATGGGGCGGCCTGCATCCCCGCCCTCGCGGACGGGGGCTTCGATGGGGATTTGAGCGAGCAAAGGGGTGCCAATGGTGGCGGCCTCCACGGCGCCTCCGCCATTGCCAAAGAGATGGTAGCGGGTTCCGTGGTCGCACTCAAACCAGGCCATGTTTTCGATCAGTCCGAGAATCGGCACGTTGACCTTGGCAAACATGGACACGGCCTTCCGGGCATCGATGAGGGCGATTTCCTGCGGTGTGGTGACAATCACGGCGCCATCGACGGCGACGGTCTGCACGATGGTCAGTTGGATATCTCCGGTGCCGGGGGGGAGGTCGAGGACGAGATAGTCGAGTTCTCCCCAGTCGACCTGACGGAGGAATTGTTGGGTGTAGCGGGTAGCCATGGGGCCCCGCACGATGACCGGTGAGCGTTCTTCGAGGAGGAAGCCCATGGACATGAGCTTCACGCCGTGAGCTTCGATCGGGATGATTTCATCGTGTTCATTGGCCATGGGGCGATCATGGCTGCCGAACATCATGGCCACAGAGGGGCCATAGAGGTCGCAATCGCAGAGGCCGACCTTGGCGCCGGTGGCGGCGAGGGCGATGGCGAGGTTCGACGCGACGGTGGATTTGCCGACGCCGCCTTTGCCGGAGGCAACGGCGAGGATTTTCTTCACTCCGGGGATCGAGGATTTGCCGGTGTTCGCCTGTTCGGCGGTGCCGGCTGGGGCGTCCTTGATGTTGATCTCGATTTTCGGGGTGCCGATATCGGGGAGTTCCGCGAGGGCTTCGTGGCTGGCCTTGAAGATCTGTTGAGGGATCTCGGGGTCGCGAGTTTGAATCTCCATCCGGACGTGGAGCACGCCCTCTTCGACGGTCACTTCCTTGATAAGGCCGAAGGAGACGATGTCGCGGGAAAAGCCGGGATACTTGACGGTGCGAAGTGCTTGTTTGACGAGATCGATGTTCATGAGCTGCCGGGCCCAACAGAACCGGGGTGAGGCGGATGATCAAACCCGGATGAGGATTTGCCCGGATTTTCGGAGCTTTAGAAGGTGCGACGGAGGTGGGAGGGCAGAATGCCGAGTTGGTCGCGGTATTTGGCAACGGTGCGCCGTGCCACTGGAATGCCTTGGCCTTTGAGGGCCTTGGCGATGGCTTCGTCGGAGAGAGGTTTGGAGGGGGACTCGCGGGAAATCAGACCCTGAATCGCCTCGCGAACTCCAGCATTGGAGACTTCCTTGCCGTCCTCCGTTTGGTAGCCCGCTGCAAAGAATGAGCGCATTTCCATGAGTCCGTGGGGCGTGAGCACGTATTTGCCAGCCACGGCGCGCGAAACGGTGGTGGCGTGGAGGCCGAGTTCGTCGGCAATCTGGTTCATCGTCAGTGGTCGCAAGTGACGCGGACCGCGAGCGAGGAAGTCGGGCTGATGCTCGATGAGCTTTTCTGCAATGCTGAGGATCGTTTCTTGTCGCAGGGACAGGGAACGGATCAGGGTGCGGCCCTCGCGTAGGTTGTCGCGGAGAAACTGGCGGGCCTTGGTGTCGTTGGTGGTGCGGCCTAACAGGTCCTTGTAGAAATCGCTGACGCGAAGCTTGGGCAGGTATTCGTTGGTGAGGCGGGCGATCCAGCCTTCGTCTTCTTTTTCGATGATCACGTCGGCGCGGATCATCGGGTTGCCAGTGGGGTCGTACTCGCCACCGGGGTTGGGGGTGAGCCGGCCGATGGCTTCGGCGGCTTCGGAGATTCGGTCGATGCTGGTTCCGAGAGCCCGGGCGATTTGTGGGTAGCGCTTTCGGGCGAGGTCTTCGAGGTGATCGGAGACAATGCGATGTTCGATGCTGGAGCCTTGGCCGCGACGTTCGAGTTGGAGAAGAAGGGAATCGCGAAGGTCGATCGCGCCGATACCGGGAGGGTCGAAGCCACGAATCACGGCGGTGGCGGACTCGACATCGTCGGCGGGAAGGCCGAGGCGGACTCCCAGCTCGGTGGGTGGGAGGTCGAAAAAGCCGCGCGGGTCCATGTTGCCGAGCAGGGCTTCGGCGGCGACGCGGACGCCGGGGTCGAGGAGGGCGACCTGCAGCTGGGCGGCAAGATGCTGCTGCAGGGTTTCAGGAGCGACGATGGAGTTGTAGAGGTGATCGCGGCGCTCTTCGTCGTCCTGAGAGTAGCTTTGGTTGCGCCGTTCCATGATCATCAACTCGCGGATGTCGTCATCCGTTTCGTTGAGATAATCGAGAGAATCGGCCTCCTCGGGATCGGGCCCCATTTCATCAAGAGAGGGGGCCTCGGTGATGTCCTCGAGCACCGGATTGGTTTCGAGGGCTTGCCGCACCATCTGCGACAACTCCATCGAGTTGGCCTGCAGAATCTCCAAGCTCCGCCGCATTTGGGGAGCGAGCGATTGCTGCTGGGAAAACGACTGCTGGAGCGAGGATTCGGCCATACGAGTGAGCCCGAATTCCGGGCTGCGGTCCTCTTGTAAATCTCCGCCTGAAAGACTCCAAGCAGAAAACGTGCCATCCGCAAAATTAAGTATTCAAGAGATTTTTTCGTGCCGCGCTTTGCGGGCTTGCCCTAGGACGTGGGCCGTCAAAAAAATTTCTTCAAGATGAGTAGCGCGGCTTTTGAATCCTTCGAGCAAAAAATGAGAGCAGCGGGCGTGATGGAGGCTGCGATTGGGGCCTTCCGTCACAATTACGAGGCGCTGTGTCGGGATGAGAGCGGCTTGATTGCCGAAGAGTCCCTGGAGCCGGCGACGGAGTTGCCGCAAGTGGAGTTGGGCGAAGGAGGGTTCGATCCCGAGTTGCTGGCGCAAACGGTGGTGATCAAGTTGAATGGTGGCTTGGGCACTAGCATGGGTCTGGAGAAGGTGAAGAGTTTGTTGGAGGTGCGCCCTGGGGTGACGTTTTTGGATTTGATTGTTCGGCAGATTCGCAGCTTGCGGGAGTCGACGGGTTCCCCGGTGCGGTTGTTGTTCATGAATAGTTTTGCGACGAGCGACGATACTTTGGGGCATCTTGCGGATCATGCTCCGGTGGAGTTGGCGGAGCGGAGCGAGGTGGAGTTGATGCAGAATCAAGCGCCGAAGATCGATGCGGAGACGCTGATGCCGGCGACCTGTGAGGCCCATCCCGAGTTGGAGTGGTGTCCACCGGGTCACGGTGATCTTTATCCGGCGCTGCTTGGATCAGGGTGGTTGGATCGGCTTTTGGATGCAGGGGTGAAATATGCGTTTGTGTCGAATTCGGACAATTTGGGTGCGGTGTTAGATCCCGCCTTGTTGCGCTGGTTTGCGGAATCGGAAGCTCCTTTCATGATGGAGGTGACGCGGCGCACCCCGGCGGACCGCAAGGGGGGGCACCTCGCACGCCGCAGGTCGGATGGTCGTTTGCTGCTGCGGGAGGTGGCGCAATGCCCGGATGAGGATTTGGACAGCTTTCAGGACATCGAGCGTCATCGTTATTTCAATACGAATTCGATTTGGCTGCGATTGGATCGATTGAAGGAACGGTTGGAGCAGGGAGGGGGAGTCTTGCCGCTGCCGATGATTCGGAATCGCAAGACAGTGGATCCCCGCGACAAGGCATCGACTGCGGTGATTCAGCTGGAAACGGCGATGGGGGCTGCGATCGAATGTTTTGAAGGTGCGACGGCGGTGGAAGTCCCGCGAAGCCGCTTTGCGCCGGTGAAGACGACGGGAGATTTGTTGGCGCTGCGCTCCGACGCTTATCAGGTGGACGACCGAGGTACGGTCCTGCTCGATCCTCGCCGCGAAGGTCGGCCACCGGTGGTGAAATTGGACGACGGGCACAAGTTTGTGGATTCGCTGGATGCGCTCGGAGTGCCCTCGTTGATTGGGTGCGACAGCTTGGTGGTGGAAGGCGATATTCGATTTGCTGACGGGGTTGTGATCCAGGGTTCTGCGGAATTCTCTACCGGCGAGGGAGTTAAAGAAATTCCTGCGGGAGTCTATCCGAAGCGTTGAGCAAATGTGTCGTCGTCGCAGTCGATGTTAGCTTGCCATATCCGGGGGGGCTGATACGCCGTGCCCCCGATGGCAAGCGTCGGAAGCATCGAATGGGAATTGGATGGGATCGAAGGAATCGTCTTCGATTGTGATGGCACTCTGGTGAACTCGATGCCTGCGCATTTCGCCGCTTGGTGTGAGGCGCTGGCATTCTATGGAGCCGCCAATGTGTTTCAGGAGGATGTCTTTTATGCGATGGGCGGACGGCCCACGAAGGACATCGTGGTTCAGTTGAACGGGGACTACGGCCTGAAGTTGAATCCTGAAGCCGTGGCGATGAAAAAGCGGGAAGCCTTTCTCGCGCGTTTGCCTCAAGTGGATGAGATTGTGGAGGTGGTGGAATTTGCGCGCCGTTGTCGGGGACGGATTCCGATGGCGATTGCGACGGGGGGGACGCGGCTGGTGATCGAAAAGACGCTGCAGGCATTGGAGCTCTCGGATTTGTTCGATGAAGTGGTGACGGCCGACGATGTGGCGGTGGGCAAACCGGCGCCGGATGTGTTCCTGAAGGCGGCTGAATTGCTCGGGGTTGATCCAACCAAGTGTCTGGCAGTGGAGGATGCGCCAGCGGGCATCATGGCGGCCCAACAGGCTGGCATGAAGGTTCAGGCGATTCCCGCCCCCTTGGATTTCTCGCTTTCGTGAAGGTTTTTCCGAGCTTGGGGTGTATTCAGGCTTGATTCGCCCCGGCCGGCTCCATTGACTCCGCCATGGCGGACATCACTCTTGGTCTCTCATTCGACGACGTCCTTTTGACTCCCCGGTTGAGCTCGGTGCTCCCGGCTAACACCGATCTTTCGACTTCGGTTTCTCAAGACATTCAGCTTCGCATTCCTGTCGTTTCGGCGGCGATGGATACCGTTTCGGAGGCGGAGCTGGCGATTGCTCTCGCCCGAGAGGGCGGCATGGGGGTGATTCACCGCGCTTGCCCGATCGATACCCAGGCTTCGATGGTGTCGCGGGTGAAGCGCTCGGAGAACGCGGTGATTTTGAGCCCGATGACGGTGCGCCGTGACCAGACGGTCGACGACGTTAAGGCGATCATGGCGGAGTATGGGTTCTCTGGATTCCCTGTGGTGGATGCCCAAGGCCGTTTGGAGGGCATGATCACGGGGCGTGACATTCGCTATCTCGATGATGGCTCGGCCAAGGTGTCGGATGTGATGACGCCCCGGGAAAAGCTGGTGACGGCGCCGCCAACGACCGAGTTGGAGGAGGCGCGGCGGGTGCTCTATCAGAATCGGATCGAAAAGTTGCCACTGGTGGATGGAGAAGGTCGACTGGTGGGATTGATCACCGGTGCGGACATTGAAAAGCGTGCTGCGTTCACCGAGGCGGCGAAGGATCCCAATGGTCGTTTGCGTTGTGGCGCGGCGGTGGGCGTGGGTCCTGATTTCCTGGAGCGCGCCAAGGCGGTGTTGGATGCAGGTGCAGATGCTTTGTTCATTGATGCCGCGACGGGGCACACGATGCGGGTGTTGGAGGTGATCGGGAAGTTACGCGAGCTATCGGACCGCCCCGTGGTGGCCGGGAACGTGGTGACGGAGGAGGGAGCGAAAGATTTGGCGGATGCAGGTGCCAGCGCGATCAAAGTGGGGGTGGGGCCAGGTTCGATCTGCACCACACGGGTGATTTCTGGAGTGGGGATGCCGCAGTTCACGGCCATTCAGAATGTGGCGGGCTATTGCCGGGAGCGTGGTGTGCGGGTGATTGCCGATGGTGGGATTCGCTATTCCGGTGATGTGGTGAAGGCGATTGCGGCCGGTGCGGATCTGGTGATGCTGGGTTCGCTGCTGGCGGGCACGCGCGAGAGCCCGGGGCAGACAGTTTATTCGCAGGGGAGGCGGTTCAAAACGTATCGCGGCATGGGTTCGATCGGCGCGATGCAGAAGGGTGCTGGCGACCGCTACAATCAGAACTCGTCTGGGAAGCTGGTGGCCGAGGGGGTGGAAGGGCGAGTGCCTTACAAAGGTCCCTTGGCTGACGTGGTGTTCCAGTTGATGGGTGGACTTCGTTCGGGGCTGGGGTATGTGGGTGCGAACAATTTGGCTGAGCTGCGTGAGCGGGCGCTGTTTACCCGGATCACTCCTGGCGGGCTTCGTGAAAGCCACGTCCACGATATTGTCATCACCGAAGAGCCTACGAATTACCAGCCGATCGCCTGATCGTTCGGAACCGAACCCCTTTTCTATCATGGAGGAAATTCAACACGTTGCCGTTCTCGATTTCGGCTCCCAGTATACCCAGTTGATCGTGCGTCGGGTCCGGGAGTTGGGGTATTTTGCCAAGCTCTATGCCTTGGAGGAGTTTCCCGATATTGGGAAACCGGGAGCGATCATTCTTTCCGGTGGTCCGCGCAGTACGAGTGAGCCGGATGCTCCGGACATTGATTTTGATGCGCTGCAGGCCTTTGGGGTTCCGGTTTTGGGTGTTTGCTATGGCATGCAGCTGTTGAACATCAAGTTCGGGGGCAGTGTGCAGGCAAGCGATAAGCGCGAGTATGGGCCTGCGAAGTTGGTCCCCGCAGAGACCAAGGGTCTGTATGAGGGATTGTCTCGTGAGTCCCAGGTGTGGATGAGCCACTCAGACACGGTGTCGGATTTGCCATCGAACTGCCAGGTGATTGCGCGCAACCAACATGGCACTCCGGTATCGCTGCAATGGGGTGAGCGCTGGTTTGGCATTCAATTCCACCCGGAAGTGACCCACAGTCATGAAGGAACGCGGATTCTCCACAATTTCCTGCTTCATGCCGAGAAGTTGGAGCCTTTCCGGATTGAGGACTTCAAGAAAGAGCTGCTGGACGGTATTCGTGAGACGGTGGGCACCAAGCAGGTGGTGTGTGGTGTTTCCGGTGGTGTTGATAGTACGGTGCTTGCCGTTCTTCTTCACGAGGCGGGCGTGAACATGCGCGCCATTTTCGTCGATCACGGTCTGATGCGGAAGGATGAGGGCGACGAAGTGCGCAACAATTTCCACCGCATGGGGGTGCCGATCGAAACGGTGGACGCCTCGGAGCGATTTCTGACGGCGCTGGCCGGGGTGACTGAACCGGAGAAGAAGCGCGAGATCATTGGGAATCTGTTCATCGATGTGTTCTGGGATTCGGTGGGCAATGCCGAGTTGCTCGCGCAGGGCACGTTGTATCCGGATGTGATCGAGAGTGCGTCGAATGCGAAGTCGAAGGCCTCGAAGATCAAGACTCACCACAATCGAGTCGATCGGATTTTGGAGCTGCAAGCGCAAGGAAAGGTGCTTGAGCCCTTGGCTGAGCTGTTCAAGGACGAGGTTCGGGCTTTGGGAACTTCGTTGGGAATTCCTCATGATATCCTCCATCGCCATCCGTTCCCGGGGCCTGGTTTGGCTGTGCGTTGCCCAGGAGAGGTCACGGAGGAACGTTTGGAGATCATTCGGAATTGCGATGCGATCTTCATTGGTCACCTCAAGGAATCCGGCTGGTATGACCGTGTGTGGCAGGCCTATGCGGGATTGGTTCCGGTGAAAACGGTGGGTGTGAAAGGAGACGAACGCAGCTATGAGTGGGCGATTTCCCTCCGAGCGGTGATCAGTGAGGACGCGATGACCGCGGACTGGGTGGAACTGCCCTATTCTCTGTTGCGGGAGACGAGCAACGACATCCTCAATGGCGTGAAGGGGATCAATCGGGTGCTGTATGATGTTTCGACGAAACCGCCGGCGAGCATCGAGTGGGAGTGATCGATTTCAGGGGCCCCGGCGAAAGTGAGCCGGGGCCTTTTTGTTTTCGGATCGAGGAGGAGGAGGATCGGCAGGCCGTGGCTTTTTCGCGAGTTCGGCGGGGCCTGGGCTTGCGTGGTGAGTCGGTGAGGGGCAGATAGGGTCGTGAATCGGAGGTATGCAGGGTTGCTTTTGCCGGTGTTCAGCGCGCGGCGGGATGGCGATGGTGGTATCGGGGACACCCGAGCATTGATCGAATGGTTGGAGTTGTGTGCGAAGCACGAGGTGAGGGTTTTGCAGTTGCTGCCGATCAATGAGATGGGCACGGATGATAGCCCCTACAATGCGATTTCATCGGTCGCGTTGGAGCCGCTTTACCTGACGATGGAGGAGGTGCCGGGAGTGGATCTTAAGGGTGGCGTACCGGAGTCGGCGGCGGCGGTGGATTACTCGACGGTGCGAGAATGGAAGCAAGGTGCGCTGAGGTCGGCCTGGGCGCGGTGGGGGCAGCAGGCGGCAGCGCTTCATGAGGAGTTTGCCAGGTTCTGTGCTGCGGAGGCGGATTGGCTGGAAGACTACACTTTTTTCCGGGTGCTGGTGGAGAAGCAAGGAAGTGCGCAGTGGGAGACCTGGCCTGAGGGATGGCAGACGGTGGCATCCGCACGCGAGGTCGTGGAGCGCGAGCCAGAGTGGCGAGCGTATTTCGCCTGGGTGCAGTGGTTGTGTTTCCGACAATGGCGGGAGGTTCGGCGGAGAGCGGATGCCTGTGGAGTGAGGTTGATGGGCGACATTCCGATCGGGGTGAGTCGATCGTCGGCGGACGTCTACATGCAGCGAGAGGACTTCGATCTCGATTGGTCGGGCGGGGCTCCTCCGGAAACGGTTTTCAAGCACGATGCGTTCATTCGGAAGTGGGGGCAGAACTGGGGGATTCCGTTGTATCGGTGGGGGCGAATGGCGGCAGAAGGTTATCCTTGGTGGCGCCGCCGGATCGACAAGCTGACGGATGTTTTCCACATTTTTCGCATCGACCACGTGCTGGGATTTTATCGGATCTATGCTTTTCCATGGTCGCCGAGCCGGAACGGAGAATTCCTCGATCTGAGTGGTTCCGAGGCTGCGGAGCGGACGGGAGGAGCGCTTCCGCGGTGGGTGCCGAGACCGGACGATTATGAGACGAATTGTGATGCGAATCGTGCGGATGGGGATCGGCGGTTGCGGGTGATTCAGAGCGCGGCGGGCACTGCGGAAGTGGTGGCGGAAGATCTGGGGTGTGTGCCGGATTATGTCCGTCCTCATCTGGCTTCGTTGGGGATCCCCGGGTTTCGGATCCCTCATTGGGATCGGGATCAGGAGGGACGAGTGATCCCGGGTGAAGAGTTCCCGGAGTGTTCGTTTGCGACGTATGCGACGCACGATCATGATTCGATCCCGGCGATGTGGGAGGATTTCCGCCGGCGCGCGTCGTTGGAGAATGAGGATGAGGACGACCGGAAGGAGGTGCGTGAAACGTGGCAGGCTTTGGCGGAGTTCGCGGGCTTGGAGGCGGAGGGGGCTTTTGATGACGGGGTTTATGGGGCTCTGGTTCGCGCTTTGATGGCGGCGAGATCCCGTTATGCGGCGATTTTGATTACGGATTTTTATCGATCGGCGGAGCGGATCAACCAACCGGGAACGGTGGGAGGGCAGAATTGGAGCTATCGCGTTCCAGAGACTGCGGAAGTGAGTGGTCGGCGGAAGGCTTGGAAGGAGTGGCAGGAAATGATCCTGCAAAGTGAACGCGGAATCGAGCGATGAAGGGATGGGGGATGGTGCTGCTGCTGGCCTTGCCGTTGGCGGATGAAGGCGATTGGGCGAGGGTGTTTTCGCGCAGGCTCCCGGAGGTGGAGGCGGAAGTTCGGGCATTGGAGGGAGAAGCGGAAGGATTGCCGAGGGTTCCGATTGATGACCAGGGCGGACGCGGTGGCTTTGCGTCCCAGCATTCGGCGGAATGGCCCACGGATGCCGATCGTCATGAGGTGGAGATTCGCTGGGAAGCGCCGGTGAAGATCGACGAGGTGATTTTGGTGCCGGCGCGGCGTTACGATGCACGCGGTTTGGAGCCGCAGTTTGGGATGCCGGATGCGGTGGAAGTTTGGGCGTTGGGTGCCGATGGTGCTGAGCGGCGAGTGGGCGGATTTGAGGGCTTGTGGGGAGATCCCGTGCGTGCGGGCCATCCGTTGATTTTGGAAGCGCCGTCAGAGACGACAGCGGTGGCGTTGGTGATTCGGGCGGGGCGATTGTTTCCGGATCCCGATGAGGGATTGAACTATGTGCATGCTTGGGCGGAATGCCTGGTGATGTCGGAGGGGCGGAATGTGGCTCGCAACGGAAGCGTGAAAGCGTTGTCGGGACAGGCACCGCTGACGCCCTGGCAATGGTCAGCCGGCTATTTGGTCGATGGGCAGACGCCGCTTGGTTTGCCGGAGGTGAAGGAGGGAGATCATGGCAATGTTGGGTGGCTTTCGAAGCCGATGAAATCGCCGGATGATCCGGTGACAGTGGATTTGGATTTGGGGAAGCTTTGCCGGATGGATCGGATTCGTCTGTATCCGGCGAAGCGACCGACGCCGGATTTGCCGAGTGGGTTTGGGTTTCCTGAGCAGTTTGAGGTGAGAACGGCGGCGCACCGGTCGGAGCTGGCGGGGGCCGAGCCGGTGCGGTTTGCGTTGCCGAATCCCGGGCACAATCCGTTTGATGGGGAGGTGGTCGCCGAGGGGGTGCGGTATGTCAGGTTGACGGCGACGCGTTTGTGGAAGCCGTTTGACAGCTACCCGGCATTTTGTGCGTTCAGCGAGATTGAGGTGTTGGATGGGACGACGAATCTCGCAGCGGGACTGGGTGTGCGCAGTGCGGAGGGAATGGAGAACATGGTGGGGCCGGGAGGGCGCTACTGGAGTTCTCAGAGTTTGACGGACGGGTTTGGTCCGGAAGGGCGTCTGGTGCCAATGGTGGATTGGCTGAAAAGGCTGGACCGCCGCCGTGAGCTGGAGACTCGGCAGTACGAGCTGCGAGCCGAGGGGCGGGCGATTGTCCAGCGGTGGAATCGAATTGCGGTGTGGGCAGTGGTGTTGGCGAGTTTGGTGGGGACAGCGTTATTGATCGCCTTGCCGATTCGTTTCCGGATGAGAGAAAAGCGGAAGTTGCTGGAGGTGCGCGAGAGGATTGCCGGGGATTTGCACGATGAGGTGGGCAGCAATTTGGGGAGTATCCAGATGTTTGCCGATCTGGCGGAAGGACGGTTAGGGGCTTCCGATGAGTTGAAGCGGATTCAGCGAATCGCAGCGGAAACCGTGAGTGCGGTGCGGGACATCGTGTGGTTGTTACGCCCGGGAGGAGGCCACCGAATTGGGACGGTGGAGCATTTGCGCGAGACGGCTTCGATCATGCTGGAGCGCTTGGATTGGCATTTTTCGGCGGATGATCCTTCGTGGGAGCTGGAATTGAATGATGAGCAGAACCGGCACCTGTTCCTCTTTTTCAGGGAGGCTCTGCACAATATTCTGAGGCATGCCGCAGCGAGCGCGGTGTGGATTTCGGTCAAGGCCGAGGAGGGTCGGGTGAGTCTGGAGATTCGTGACGATGGGGTGGGGATCCCGGTGGAAAAGCGGGAGCGACCATCGACTTTGCGAGCCTTGAGGCAGCGGGCAGAGTCGCTGAGGGGGGAATTTATTTTTGTCTGCGGTGAGACGCGCGGGCTCACACTGCGGGTGTCATTTCCTGCGGAAATCTAGCCTTCGCCATGGAGTTCACGATACACTTCCAAGGTTCCCATGAGCATGGCTTGCAGGGTGAATGGGTTGGGCCGTCGAACGCTGGGGGCATCCGCCAGCAGTTGGCGAATGATGGGGATGGCCGCTTCGGGGGCGTTGGGTAGGAGTTTCCCTTGCGGATAGATGACGTTGAGTTGCTCGCCGACTCCACCGTGATCGTATCCAGCGACGGGGATGCCCATGGCGAGAGCTTCAAGGGTGGTGCGCCCGAAGGATTCAGGTTGCTGGGTGAGGGAAAGGACGAGGGTGGATAGGGCGAGGATGTTCCTCAGGTCATCGCGATTTCCGGTGAAGGTGATGCGATTTTCCAGTCCGGCATCACGGACTTTTTTGCGGACTTCTTCGAGGTAGGCTTGCTTGCGAGGATGGGCGCCGCCGACGACGAGAGCGTGGATGTCGGGGAGGTCGGACAATCCCCGGAGGAGGGTCAGGAGGTCTTCGTGGCCTTTGAGTCGAGTGATTCTTCCGGGAAGGGTGATGAGGCGTTTTTCGCGAGTTTCGGGGAACTGGGTTTCGAAGTCTCGGCGCCAAGCGGGCTCGGGGCGGAATCCAAAGGGATATTCGGCGGGATCGACGCCGCGTGGAACCACCCGAAGAATTTCGTTAGGTGTCGAGGGGTAGTTTTGAAGCACGTAGTCGCGAATGCTCTCCGAGACGCAGATGACACGCTCTCCACGGGTCATGATCTCCGACCAGCGGCTGACGGAGTAGAAGCCGTGAACGGTGGTGACGAGGTGAGGGCGATCTTTGGGGTGCAGGCGGTGCCAGGCGAACCAAAGAACCCAAGCGGGAACTCGGGACCGAAGGTGGAGAATATCCGGGCGCTCGGTTTCGAGAAGTCGACGAAGCTTGGAGATGAGTAGCAGGGTCGAGAGGGATTTCCGACCGACAGGAAGGGTGATGTGGCGGGAGCCCGCGGCTTCGAGTCGGGGAACCAGTCGACCTCCTCCGGAAAGGACGAGCGACTGATGGCCGTGAGCCGCCAAGTGGGCAGCGAGTTCCAAGGTGCCGCGTTCGACGCCGCCCGAGTTCATTTCCGGCAGGACTTGGAGCACTTTCATGAGTGGGTGGTGAGCAGGCGTTGGATCACGAGGTCGGCGATGCGATCGGCCTCTCTGAGCGTTTCAGGGGGGGGCGTGATGGTGTTGGTGGGAGAGGCATCGTCGTAGCGAGTCAACCAGCCGGTGGCGACGAGCTGGTCGATTCCGCGAGCGACGCGGGATGGGGATTTTTTCCAGCGAGGGACTGGCAGAAGTCCGACGGAAGCTCCGCTACTAAGGGCTTCGTAAATCATCGAGACCGAGTCCTCGGTGACCCAGACTTCTTGAGCACTGGCGAGATGTTGCGGGAGCCAATCGGGACCGGTCTGGGTGTGGGGATGAATGGAAAGTTCGGGCACGGCGGCAGCAAGTTCATCAAGAAAGGAAGCAGGGGTGCGCCGAGAGTCGGTGGCCATCCAAGGCAGGTGAGGTGAATGGGCAACGAGATGGCGGATGCGTCGGAGGGTGGCAGGACCATCCCATGAATGGCTTCCGGAGGGTCCTCCGATGAGGAGAAGGCCTCCATGGCGGGGTCGGGCTGGATCGGTCGGAGGGACGCGGTTGAGAGCGCCTTTGGTCGGGAGGACGTTGGCGGCGATTCGGCGTTGGAGGTCGTGCTCGGGGACGAGGCAGAGGTCAAAGAAACCGAGAGGAAGACTGGGTTTCATGAGAACCACGCACGGGGCACCGGTGCGGCGGGAGAGCTGGAGGAGGGGGGCATGAGTCCGGTGGCCAGCACCGATGAAAAGGTCGGGAGGCGGTTGGGGCGTGGGGAGGAGACGCCAGGAGCCCAATTTTCCGGTGGGAACGGGGAGCTGCGAGATTTCTGCAGGGAGCCGCCGCGCGATGGCTTCGGCGAGGCCGAGCGATTGGTTTTGGTGCCCCGGTTTGCCATCGGTGAGCACGCAGAGTGATAACGGGCGGCTCATGGTTTTTGGTGACGTCGGGGGATATAATGGAGGGATTCGGCAAGGGAGGTCCAGCCTGCAAGGTCGCTGGGTGGCGTCAGGGAGCGGCTCCAGGGTTTCCCCTGAACTTGGAAACCGAGAATGGCCTTGTGATCGTTCCGGCGTGCCGCGCGGGCGAGGGCGAGTTCACTTCCGAAGAGGAGGAAGGCATCGAGAGGGGCGGGGTGGGTGCGATCGATGGTGGCGAGAAAGGAATCGGCGAAGGTTTCCGGAGTTTCGGGGTCCCATGGATGGAGGAGGACTCGGGGATCTTCGCTGCGTGCGCTGGCCGTTTGGAGGCGTTCGATGCGGAGGTCCGGGCGCATTTCGAGGAGCCGACGGAGGAAATGTTGGACGCTGGTTTCGTTGGCTTCGGGCGGAGTGGTGAGAAGCAGGCGGAGGGGGACGGTGGCGGTGGCGGCGGTCGCGGGATCGAGTTTGGTAAAGAGGCTGAGGGGATATTCTGAGTTGGCGCGCCACCGGTCGTGGAACCAAAACACATCGGCAATGCTGGAGCGCATGGTGGTTTCCAGAGCGGCCATGATGGCGGGCGTGGTGGATTGGGGGGGGAGGGGGCGGAGGTCGAGCTGCCAGTGGCCGAGAGCGGTGGTGCGCATTTCGAGGATGGCAATGCGTGCCCGACCGCGGCGTGCCATGAGTTCGAGGAGCGGGGGGCAGGTGGTGAGTTTCCCGAGGAAGGGCATGGCGACGCCGTGGGCACCGGCGCGTTGATCTCCCAAGACGGCGAGCGCCCCTCCTTCGCGGAGAAAGGTGGCGGGGGCGTAGTAGCCGTCTTTGCGGCTGAACAATCGAGCACCTGTCGAGGTGCGACGTTGCTCGGTCAGTTGATCCATGAGGGCATTGTCGAGGGGGCGGTAGACGCCACCGTAGGTTCCGGGTTCAAGGACTTTGGAACCCAGTCGGGTGAGGGCTTCCCAATTTCCCATGTGAGCCATGGCGACCATGGTGCCGACGCCGGCGGCGCGATGGGCGGCGAGTTGTTGGAGAGCTTCAGGGGAGATGCACTGGGCGAGTTCGTCGACGGGCAAGATTTGGGTTTTGAGGGACGCCAGAAGGTTGGCGCCACCGCGGCGAAAGGTTTCCTGGACGAGAGCCTTGAGTTCGCTTTCTGGGAGTGGTTGGAGGGCGGTGGCGATGCGCAGGTTGCGTGTGACGAGGCGCCGATAGCGCCCACTGAGGCGGTAGGTCAGGGCTCCTAGCCCCCGGCCTAGGGAGCAGCAGGTCGTCATGTCGAGGCGCGCGAGGGCGCCCTCAACGCAGCGGTAGAGGAAATATTCGAATCGGTGGTGCCAAGGAGGCCGTGGGACGGTCACGCGGCGGATGCTGGCCCGTGACGACCCACTCCGGCAAGTCCCGGGCTTGCCTCGGGCGCAGGGGTGGTCCTAGTCTCCCGCCACGAGGCCCCCGTAGTTCAATGGATAGAACGAGCCTCTCCTAAAGGCTAGATGCAGGTTCGATTCCTGCCGGGGGCACTTTTTTGTTGATGGGAAGGGGCTTAGCGGAGGATTCGACGGAGAAGTTTGAGGCGGTCACGGTAGGGGGGAGAGAGGGTGAAAAGGTCGGGGAGCAGCCAGCGTCGGGTGATGGGGCGGGCGTATGAGAAGGTGTCGAAGCCGAATTTTCCGCGGTATCGCCCATAGCCCGAAGGGCCTTTGCCGCCAAAGGGGAGGTGGTGGTTCATGGCGTGTTTGGCGACGTCGTTGAGGGTCACTCCTCCAGAAGGGAGGTCGCGAAGGGCGCGGTCGATGAAAGCGGGATTCCGGGAAAAGATGGAGGAGGCGAGGGGGCTGGGGAGTGGGCGAAGAGATTCCGGAAAGGTCCCGGAATAGCCGAGAATGGGGAGGATGGGACCAAAGATTTCTTCCTGCATGGCGGGATGGGATGAGTCGGCGGCCAATACTCGGGGCGAAAAGCGCAGCGAATCCCGGTGGTCCGGGCCGATTCCGGGATGTCCCTGGGTCAGGCGGAGGAGGCGATCGAAGTGCTGAGAATTGACGATGCGGGCGAGGTCGGAGGGATCGGTGTAGCGCCGGCGAAACTCAGCGGTGAAGGCCGCAACCCACTGGTCGCGTTCGGGTTCGGGGACGACGACGAAGTCCGGGGCGAGGCAGGTTTGCCCGGCATTGAAGCCTTTGAAATCGACGACTCGCTGGACGACAAGGTCGCGGGGCATGCCACGATCGATGATGACGGGGCATTTGCCCCCGAGTTCGAGGACGCAGGGTTTGAGGTGGCGGGCGGCGGCGGCGGCGACTTTGCGGCCGATGGCTTCACCACCGGTGAAAAAGAAGAAGTCGAATGGCTGGTCGAGCAAGGCGGCAGCAAGGGGAGCGTCCCCGAGAAGCACTTGAACGTGTTGTGGATGGAAGGATTCGGTGACGAGGCGGGCGATGAGCCGCGCGGAGGCGGGTGCAAGTTCGGAGGGTTTGAGGACGACGGTATTGCCAGCGGCGATGGCAGCGATGAGGGGACTGAGAGAGAGCTGCAGGGGATAGTTCCAAGGAGCCAGGATCAAGGCGGTGCCGTGGGGTTCGCGGTGGATCCGGCTGATGGCGGGTTGGACGAAGATGGGGCTTGGGGCGAGGCGTGGGCGAGCCCAACGGGAGAGTTTCCGGTGAGCAAGGCGGAGGTCCTGACGGAGGAAATGGAATTCAGCGAGCCAGGCTTCGAGAGTTGGTTTTCCGAGGTCGTCCTGAAGGGCTTGAAGGAGGTCATCTTCATGATTTTCCAAGGAGGAGAGGAGTTTCAGGAGTGCCTCGTGGCGGGTCTTTAGGGGGCGACTTTGAGAGGCGAGAAAGGCTTGTTGAGCGGCCTGGAAAGCCGTTCGTGCACGTTTGGCGGGGTCGTCGAAATTTCGCCGGTTGAAATCATCCAACATCCGCCGATCCTAACACGACTCTTGGCAAAGTGAATTCTCCGTCTGTTTCTCGATCCACAAAATCTCCGCATGTCGTCGTGATCGGCGGCGGGCTTGGAGGTCTTTCGGCTGCGATTTCGCTGCGAGCGCGAGGTCTGTCCGTTGATGTTTACGAAAAGAACGAGCATTTCGGAGGCAAGCTCAACCAGCGGGAGATGGCGGGTTATACTTTCGACCTCGGGCCGTCGATTTTCACGCTGCCGCACCTTTTTGAGGAGTTGTTTGAGCGGGCGGGGAGAAAGATGGGCGACTATGTGAGTCTGCAGCGTGTGGTTCCGCAATGGCGCAATTTTTTCGAAAGCGGCTTGGTATTGGACCTCCACGAGGATCGGGTGCGGATGGAGGGGGAGTTGGCGAAGTTACCGGGAGATGGGTTGCTGCATGCGAAGGAGTTGGCGGCTTTTTTGGAGTATGCGCGGGAGCAGTACGCGGTGGTGGATGATGGGTATTTCCGCAAGGGACTGGATTCGCTGTGGGAAATGGTTCGGCACTACGGGCCTCTTGGGATGGCGAGGAAGTTGGATTGGAATCACCGGATGGCGGAGTCGGTGGAACGGTATTTTTCGGATCCCTCGCTGCGCAGCATTTTTGGGTTTTTCATCAAGTATGTGGGTTCCTCCGCGCGAGACGCTCCGGGGTTCATGAATCTGATGCCGGTGATCCAATTTGACTACGGATTGTGGTATGTGCGCGGCGGGATGTTTGAGCTGTCACGGGCGCTGGTGCGGTTGGCTAGCGAGCTGGGCGTGGGTTTGCATGCGGGAACAGGGGTTCGCGAGATCGTCAAGGAGGGGCGTCGAGTGACGGGGGTTCGGCTGGAGGATGACACGATGGTGGTGGCGGATCAGGTGGTGTCGAATATGGAGGTGATCCCGGCGCATCGGGATTTGATGGGGATGGAGGAAGCGGAGTTGAGGAAGAAGTTCCGGCGATTCCAGCCTGCATGTTCGGGATTGGTGGTTCACTTGGGGACAGACCGGGAGTTTCCGCAGTTGGCGCATCATAGTTTTTTCCACTCCCGGGATGCGTCGAAGCACTTTGATCAGGTGTTTCGGGAAGGTCGCCTGCCGGACGATCCGACGGTGTATGTGGTGGCCCCTACGCGGACGGATCGGTCGAAAGCCCCGGAGGGGGGCGACAATATCAAGATTCTGCCACACATTCCGGCGCTGGATCCTGATCGACCGGTTTTGGCTGAGGATTATCTGAAGTTGCGTGACCGGGTTTTGGAGAAGCTGGAGCGAATGGGGCTCAAGGGGTTGAGGGAAAGCATTGTGGTGGAAGATGTGCTGACTCCGGTGGAGTTGGAGGCGATGTATCGATCGAATGGAGGCTCGATTTATGGCGTGGTCTGCGATTGGAAGCTGAACCGGGGTTTTAAGGCACCGAAGAAGTCCCGGTATTTCGAGAATCTCTGGTTTGTAGGGGGTAGTGTGAACCCGGGTGGCGGCATGCCGATGGTGATCTTAAGCGGGATGAAGGCTTGCGACCGGCTCTGCGCTCAGCTCCGTTTGGGCCCGTGAGTTGGTTGCCAGTAGGGATTGCGTGGGCAGGGGCTTCCTTGGCGGGAGGGGCCTCGTGGTGGCTGCTTGGAAGGATGAAGCCTCTGCCGCCGGCTGGTGCTCTGGGGCGGCCTCCGACGGTTTCGGTGATCATTCCGGCCCGCAATGAAGCGCGGAATCTTCCGATTTTGTTGGATTCGCTGCATCGGCAGTGGTTGCGCCCTCTGGAGATTCTGGTGATCGACGATCAATCCGAGGATGAAACCTATGAGGTGGCTCGGAGGATGGGAGCGCGGGTGATTTCGAGCAAACCCTTGCCCGCCGGGTGGTTGGGGAAGCCTTGGGCGTGCCAGCAGGGGGCGGATCTGGCGAGCGGGCAGCTGTTGTTGTTTGTGGATGCGGATGTGCATCTGCAGCCGGATGCGGTGGCTCGGTTGGTGACTGCGATTGGGGATGGTCGAGCTGTGGTATCGGTGTGTCCCTGGCACCGGACGGAGCGGCTCGATGAGCAGGCATCGGTGTTTTTCAATTTGTTGATGGTTGGCGGCATCGGCGCCTCCGGACCTGCGGGTTTCGCGGCAAAAAAGATTGGTCTCTTTGGGCAGGTGCTGATGATCAGCTACGACCACTACCAGCGGGTGGGGGGACATGGTGTGGTGCGCCGCAAGGTGCTGGAGAATTTCCATCTGTCACGGGAGTTGGAGGCGATGGGAGTGGAGCGGCATTCGTATGTGGGAGCTGGGAGCATCACGATGCGGATGTTTCCAGAGGGTTTCGGGCAGTTGTGTCGGAGTTGGTTGAAGGGTTTTTCATCGGGGGCGGCGTTGACGCCAGCTTGGGCGATGGCGGCGATTTCTTTATGGATCACCGGTTTGATGATGGTTTTAGGCGCGGTGGTGATGGGCGCGATGGAGGCTTCGCCACAGGCTTTGCTGTTGCCGGGGGCCTATGGGGTGGCGGCGCTCACGCTGTATCAACGGATGGCCTGGGTGGGGCGGTTTTCGCCGTGGAATGCGGTGTTTTACCCGATCGCGCTGTTGTTTTATCAGGGGCTGTTCTTGATCTCCTTGGTGCGGGAGAAGCTGGGGCACAAAACTCGCTGGAAGGGTCGGGATGTGGCTTGATTTGCCGGTTTGGGCGTTGGGATGGATCCACAGTCTAGGAGTTCCTGCGGCTCATCTGGGCGTGGCCTGGGGGGTGACGAAGATGCCGGACCGATGGTTCGTGCCGGGGCGGGGTGTGTTCCGGAGTTTTCCCGGCGAGTCCGTGAGGTTTTACGACCGGGTTTTTCAGGTGCGCCGTTGGAAGTCGTGGCTTCCCGATGGAGCCACTTGGTTCGGTGGATTCGCGAAGGCCCACCTGAAGGGGAGAGATCGCCAGTATCTGGAACGATTTCGGCGAGAGACCTGTCGTGGGGAGGTGGCTCACCACGCTCAGGTGGTGGTGATTTCGATGTTCTTTTTTCTGAACCCGTGGCCGTGGGGCTGCCTTTTGCCTTTGTATGCCCTGGTCACGAATCTCCCTTGTATCGTGCTTCAGCGGCAGAATCGGTTGCGTTTTGACCGGGTTCTGGAGCGGGAGAGGTCGGGATGGCGTTAGGGGGCGAGTTTTTCGTCAAGGAAGCCTCGCAGGTAGTTTTCGGTGAGAACCGTTTGCGTGACGTGGGGAGTGGTGGAGCCCGGGGTGTAGAAGACGTTGACGGGAATGGCGCTCATGCCGAGCTTGCGGATCTCCTCGTCGATATCGGGGCGGGATGCGGTTTTGTCGGCCTTGAGGGCGATGATGCCTTTTTCGGCGAAGTAGCGCGCCATGTCTTCGGTGTAGGTCGCCGTCTTGTTGGTCTGGCAGGTGAGGCACCAACGGGCGGTGAAGTCGACATAGACGGGTTTGCCTTCGGCCATGAGTTGTTCTTGCAACTCCTTGGTCCAGGGTTCCCAGTGGATTTTGGGTCGGGCGAGTTCTGTTTCGCTGGGTGCCGGGATCGGCTTGGCGATCACGAATCCGGTGACCACGAGAGCCAGGGAAACGGCACCTGCTGTGCCGCGGGTGCGGGTGGATTTCGAGGGTAGATTCCAGCGTCCATAGACCCAGAACCCAGCGGCAATGGCAGTGAGGCCGAGCATGACCTGGATGCCCTTTTGATCGAAAACGTGAACGCTGTAGACCCAGAGGAGGTAGCCAGCGGTGCCAAGGAGCAGGAAAGACATGCCTTGTTTGAAGGACTCCATCCAAGCGCCTGGTCGGGGGAGTTTGTCGACCAACGCAGGGTAGGCGGAAAGCAGAAGGTAGGGGGTGCTGAGACCGAGGGCCATCATGGTGAAAGCGAGAAAGAACAGAGGTCCCGGAAGAGTGACGGCGACCCCGATGGCGGGGGCGAGGAAGGGAGCGGAACAGGGCGTGGCCACGACGGTTGCCAGGACTCCCGAGAAGAAGGTTCCGGCAAGACCTTGTTGGGCGGCCAGGGAGCCACCTACGGAGGTGGCTGAGGTTCCGACCTCGAACACGCCGAACATGTTGAGCCCGAAGATCAGCATGACCAGCAGCAGGATGTAGACGACCCACGGGTTCTCGAGTTGGCCTCCCCAGTTAGCAATGCCACCCGCGAGGAGGATCCCGGCGAGAATCCAAAACGACAGGAGGACCCCGAGGGTGAACAGGAGCCCGTGGGTGACGATCTTCGAGCGTGAGTGACCGGCCTGTTGGACGAATCCCATGACTTTGAGCCCAATCACCGGGAACACGCAGGGCATGAGGTTCAGGATCATCCCGCCGAGAAACATCATTGCCAGCACCATGGGGACGGGAAGCTGTGGCGAGCCGGCTGAATTTGTCGCAAGCGGACCTGTGGGTTCGGTAAGGGGAACGTCGATGGCCCAACCTTGGACCGCTGGGTCGCCCCACCCCTGGGTGGCTTTGAGGATGCCTTTGACGCGCTCGGGGGCAGGATCCGTGTCCGCATGGCGAGGGAAGGTGAGCGTCCACTGGTTTTCCTGATGTTCCAGGATTTGAGGTGCGGAGCTGTCCTCCATCTGATTCTCGCTGAAAAAGTGGAGCTCGCCTGGATCGCCACCCGGATTCTGCGGAGTGAGGGATAGGGTGATCATGGCACCATTTTCAGAGGCACTGATGGACCATGGAACTTCGCTGGCAGGGAGGACCTTGAGGGCCGTTTGGAATGCCGCGGCGACGGCTGCTTCCGGTTCAGAAGGGCCGACAGGAAGGGTCAGGGTGAGTTCTGCGTCTTCCGGGACACAGGTTTCGTTGCAGGTCAGCCAGGAGGCTTTGGCGTGGAGGGTGATCTCGCCTGCCTCAAGGTGATCGGGCACCTTCACGGTGGTGAAGAACCAGGTTTCTCCGTCGTAGCCGTAGAATGGAGTGCCGGCGAAGGTCCCGAGAATGGGCGTGGGAAAGGTCAAATCGCCAGCCTCAAAGCCTTCGGGCAATTGCCAATCGATGGAAGGGGCAAAGCCGGCCTGGCCAGGATTCACATAGTAGGTGTGCCAGTGCTCTTCGTGGTCGAGGACCAGAGCGACATCCAGAGTTTCGCCGGCTTCGATGGTCGGCTTGGCCGTGAGCAGGCGCGCTACGACGTGAGGCTGCTCAAGGTCGCCGAAGGGAAACTGGCCGAAGGCCAGAGAGGCGAATGTGAAGAAGAGGAAAATCAGGCGGGACATGGAACTCTGCTTTACGGGTGGAGATCTAACACCCGTTCAGGATTCCCGAAAAAACCCGAGCTCGGATTTAGATGGTGTCGAGCGACCGGGCGATTTCTTTGACCATGGATGGTCCGCGGAAGATGAACGAGGAGTAGAGCTGCACGAGTGTCGCCCCTGCAGCGATCTTGGAAAGGGCGGATTCAGGGGAATCGACGCCGCCGACTCCAATGATGGGGATGTTTTCGCCCAACTCGGTAGCAAAGGCGCGGATGACATCGTTGCTCTGTTCAAGCAAAACTCGGCCCGAAAGTCCGCCGGCCTCATGGGCGCGGGGGTGATCGGCCACTGGGTCGCGGCGGATGGTGGTGTTGGTGGCGATGAGTCCATCGAGCCCACCGTCACGGAACACCCGTGCGAGTCCGGCGATGTGCGGTGGATCGAGATCGGGAGCGACCTTGAAGAGCAGTGGGACTTGGCGGCCATGTTCTTTGGCGAGCCGCGTTTGTTCGGCCTTCAAGGTTTCGAGGAGACGGGCGCAGGCGTCTTCACCTTGGAGGTCGCGCAGTCCCGGGGTATTGGGAGAAGAGAGGTTGACCGCAATGTAATCGGCCACGGGATAGGCCTCGCGCAGGCAGATGAGGTAGTCCTCGGCCGCCTGCTCATTGGGAGTATCTTTGTTTTTTCCGATGTTGAATCCAATGACTCCCTGGAAAGTTTGGGATCGGCGGACGTTGGCGACGCCTGCGGTGATGCCGCTGTTGTTGAAGCCCATGCGGTTGATGATGGCTTCGTGTTCAATGAGACGGAAGAGCCGCGGCTTGGGATTTCCCGGTTGAGGTCGGGGGGTGATGGTGCCGATTTCAATGAATCCGAACCCGAGGCGACCGAGGGCATCGATGGTGTTTCCCTCCTTATCCAGTCCGGCGGCGAGGCCAAGGCGGTTGGGGAAGCGCAGGCCCATGACTTCGATGGGCGCGATGCATTCCGGTGCGGGAAAGAGTAGGGGAAGGAGGCCCGATTTTTCCGCGAGCCGGAGCCCGGACATGCCGATGTGGTGAGCGGACTCGGCATCAAGACGAAACAAAAGCGAGCGGGCGATGGCGTAGGCGTCGGACACGGCGTGGAGCTTGGAGGAGCGGTGGGAAATGCCCAATGCGAAAAAGCATCCAAACGGCGGTCCTGAGTGGGGCGCCTGCGAATTGAGAAGTTCGGCTCTGCGCATTTTGCGCTTTCGTTCGCGCCTTCGGCTCCGCACTTGGAGAAGGGAGGAGCGAGGAGGTAGACGAAAAACTCATCATGAAAACCGTCTTCGTGTCCGAAACCTCGTTCGGGAAAGCGCGAGCGTCTTTTGAGGACATCAATGCCAGTCAGGTCGGATTCCACTTCGAGCCGGCACCGGATGATGAGAAAGCTCTTGCTGCTTTGGTGCGCCAACATCGGGTGCAGGGCTTCATCGCCGATCTCACGCCCTACAAGGGGCCCTTGTATGAGGCGCTGGGACGCGGAGGGGTGATTTCCCGTTATGGAGTGGGCCATGATTCGATCGACAAATCGCGGGCCCGGCGTGCTGGGGTGACGGTGTGCAATACTCCTGGGGTGCTCGACAATGCGGTGGCGGAGCATGCGGTGTGGATGTTGGGGGCCTTGGCCCGCCCTGTGGCGAAGGCGTATGGTGAGATGCATGGAGGGAAATGGCAGCCCGCAGAAGGCATTGAAGTTCGTGGGCGGAATGTGACGGTTCTGGGGTGTGGGCGCATTGGCCGGTCATTGGCGCGGAAGCTCGGCATTGGGCTGGGCATGGTGGTGACGGGGTATGATATTTTGGAGGCCCCCCACTTTGGTGAAGATAGTGGATTCACCCGCTACACGAACCAATTGGATCGAGCGTTGGCGGATGCGGACTTTGTGATCTGTCTTTTGCCGGTGCTGGATGCCACTCGGCACATCGCCAATGCCGGTTTTTTCAAGCAGATGAAGCAGGGAGCGAGGTTCATCAATTCGGCTCGCGGAGCTCTGGTAGATGAACCGGATCTTTACGACGCCTTGGTTTCGGGGCATCTCTCGGGGGCCGCGTTGGATGTCTTTGAGCGCGAACCTTATCAGCCTTCCGATGCGGAGAAGGATTTGCGTTCGTTGCCTCAGGTGATTCTGACCCCGCACATTGGATCGAATACGGAGGAATCCAACGATGCGATGGCCCGGATGGCGGCAGAAAATGTGATCACCTGTCTGACACAAGGTCCCAAGTCTTGTCCCAATCTCATCGCCTGAATCTTCCTTCTCTATGCCGGTCAAACCTCAGTTCACGCTCGTCATTATGGGGGTTTCCGGTTGCGGGAAAACCACGGTAGGTCGCTTGGTGGCGGACCGCACGGGAGCGGATTTCGCCGATGCGGACGATTTCCATTCACCTGCAAATCGTCAGAAGATGGCAGCGGGAATGCCTCTGGACGATGGGGATCGGCAGCCGTGGCTGGAGGCGTTGCGCGATCATATCCGTGCGACCAACGAGGCGGGCCGGACTCTGGTGTTAGCCTGCTCAGCGCTGAAACGGAAATACCGGGATGTCTTGCGGGAAGCGGGACCTCAGGTGGTTTTTGTGTTTCTCGATGGCCGTCGCGATCAGCTCCTTGCGCGATTGCAAGCGAGGTCGGATCATTTTTTCCCGCCCGCTTTGTTGGATAGTCAGTTGGCGACACTGGAACGGCCGGAAACTGCACTGGTACTGGATTTGGCGGCCAGCCCAGAAGATTTGGCGACGCAGATTCTGGTGCCGTTCTTCAATCGACTGCCCTGATCCAAGGGATTTCGAGAAAGGCACTACCGGCGGAAGGAGATCAGATTGGAGGTCGGGGAGAGGTTTCCAATGGAAGCTTCGGGTCGCGATTTCCTAGGATGTTCGATCAATGGCTCGGAGGCGTCATTTTGGGATTCGGGCATGTTGCCGAGTCGCCGTGGCTCTGGGTCCGTGAGATTTTAGTGGGGTGACGGGGAAGGTAGATCCTGATGGGGGCGGGGAGGGGCATGGAGCCAGCGGCGACGGATCAATAGGAGGGAGCTTCCGATGACGACAAAGACGATATCGGAGGGAATCCACCAGAGCGGATCGATGTA
The DNA here is from genome assembly GCF_014201715.1 of Haloferula luteola. Lineage (GTDB taxonomy): Bacteria > Verrucomicrobiota > Verrucomicrobiia > Verrucomicrobiales > Akkermansiaceae > Haloferula > Haloferula luteola. Next base: position 166,350 of record NZ_JACHFD010000003.1, on the reverse strand, counting down.
GAAGGTTCCGAGGATATCCTCGCTCCATGGGTGGAGCCAGGGAATGCCTCCGGAGACGGCATCCGCAGCGAGGTGGAGAAAGCTCGCGAGCCAGCAGGCGGCAGCGAGTCGCAATCGCTGGCCCTTGTGTAGAAACGATGTCAGTGCGGCCAAGATGAAGATGAGCAAGCCGAGAAATAGACATGTATGCGAGAGGCTCGCATGGCGTGCATCGAGGGAAACGTGGGGAGAACAAAGATCCGGGAGGGCGCCAAAAATGCCGATGGCGAGTAGGCCTCCGCCGGAGAAGAGGGGAGTGTTCCCATGTCGAATTCGCGGCAGATCCACCATAAGGGCGAGATTGACCGGTAACAGGACATGAGTTCCCAAAAGCATGCCGAGAGATCGCAGGTGGTAGAGACCAAAGAAAGCGAGAAGTGGTGGGAATGCTGGATCGAGGGATTTGCGGAGACTTCTGAGTTTACCCCGAGCTGCGGATGCCTATGGTGCAGGTGGTAAGGATGACGGGTGAGGCGGAGCGACGATTGGACACCTTGCAGGCGATGGAACTCGCCGAGGGAGTGGAAATCCGTCTACGGATTGCGGGGCCCTTTCCGCGGGGCGGAGCCTTATTGTTGGACTTGTTGATCCAAGCGGGGTTGATGTTGGGCTTCGGGTTTTTGGTGGGTTTGCTGAATTTGGCGATCCCCGGCATGGCGATCGATGGGGTTTCGATGATTTTTTGGTTTGGGGTTTCCTGGTGGTATCCGGTGTTTTTCGAGGCGGGGAAATGGGGGGCGACTCCCGGTAAGAAGATTTGCGGTCTTCGAGTGGTGCAAAAATCGGGGTCACCGATCACCTGGGGGCAGTCGGTTTTGCGGAACTTTTTAAGGTATGCGGATGGGATGCCCTATCTTTTCGGTGGGATTGCCGGGGTGCCGACTTTTGGCTTTGCATTGGTGTCGATGATGGCGACTCGTCGATTCCAGAGGTTGGGAGATTTGGCGGCGGGCACGGTGGTGATCTACGATCGGCAGCCCTCGGGACCGATGGGTGGAGGATTGCCGGTTGCAGAGGTGCGGGCACCTGCTGTGGCGTTGCGTCCGGAGGAAGTTCGAGCCCTTACGGCGTTCAAGGATCGGCTGGCGACGTGGTCACCGGGTCGGCAGGTAGAGATTGCGGATCATGTGAGTGAGCTGAGTGGAGCGAAGGGGGCGGCAGGAGTTTCAAGGCTCTTGGCGATGGCGAAGTGGTTGCAGGAAAGGAATTGAGGGGGTGAAGGAGGCGGATTTTGAAGCAAGACGCGAAAAGGCGTGGCAGGAGTTCGAGCAATTGGTGAGCGGGCTGGAGAAACGGGGACCCGCACCCCAAGGAGCGCAGGAGCTTCCCCGTAAGTTTCGTGAGCTGTGCGCCGATTTGGCGTTGGCGAGCCATCGAATGTACCGCAGCGCCACGATCGAGCGCCTGAATACATTGGTGATCCGGGGGTACAAGTTGCTTTATCGGCAGCGGCGTGAAGGTTGGGATCGAGTGGTGCGGTTCGTCGGGCAGGATTTCCCGGCCATCGTGCGTTCCGAGGCTCGATTGTTCTGGTTATCCAGCCTGCTGTTTTGGGTGCCTTTTTTCGCGATGTTGATGATCGCCAGCCGTGATTTGGACTGGGTGCGCGCCATCTTGGGGCCGGATCAGGTGATTGCGATGGAGAGCATGTATGGTCGAGAGTCAGATTCGATTTCAGCCATGAGGAGTGAGTATGGGTCGAACTTTGCGATGTTTGGCTACTATATCTGGAATAATATTGGGATCGACTTTCGGATTTTTGCTGGGGGCATTGTGGCGGGGTTGGGGACGGTGTTTTATTTGGTCTACAATGGTTTGTTGATTGGTGGGTCGGCGGGGTATGCAAGCTATGCTTGCGATGGATCGGCATTTTGGACATTTGTGGCCGGGCATTCGGCACCGGAGCTGATCGGGATGGTGGTGGCGGGAATGGCTGGGATGAAGTTGGGAGTGGGGGTGCTACGGCCTGGGCGAATGAGTCGGTCGAGATCCCTGGCAGCGGCTGCCAAGGGTGCCCTTCCGTTGATTTATGGAGCCGGGGCCTTGACGGCATTGGCGGCGGTCATTGAGGGGTTCTGGTCGGCCCAGGAGTTTCCGGCGATGGTGAAATATGGCTTTGGGGCGGTGATGTGGGCCATGCACGGGGTGTATTTCCTGCGGGTGGGAAGGGGGCGCGCGTGAAGTTGGAATCGGTGACAGCAGAGCTGAGACCTCGCAGCGACTGGGAGGCGGTGGACCTCGGGTTGGCTTTGGTAAGAAGAGATTTTTGGCGCCTGTTGTTGTCTTGGTGGCTGGGCATGGCGCCGATGGTGATGGTCGCGGGAGTGACGTTCTGGTGGAGTCCGGTGTTGGCTTTTTTGGGGTTTTGGTGGTGGGTTCCGGTGGGCTCGCGAATGGTGCTCTTCCAGCTGAGTCGGCGATTGTTTGGAGATGCTCCGAAGTTGACTGAGGAATTACGGGAGCTGCCTCGAGCGATGGGGCGTCGATGGGGGTATCGTCTGGGATGGGCCCGCTTTTCGCCTTGGCGTCCGCTGACGATGCCGGTGGAGGACTTGGAAGGGCTTCGGGGCCGTGATTATCGCACGCGATGCCGCACTCTGATGCGACGGGGAGACTCGAGTTTGGTGCAGTTGCACCTATGGAGAATCGGACTGACCGGGTGGTTGGTGGTAAGTGGGATCAGTACTTTGTATCTATTCTTGCCGGTGACGGCGAAAGCCGAGTGGGCGACGGCCTTGGAGACCGGCCAGCTGACTCCAGCCCAAGGCATGCCGATGGGGTTGGCAGTGGCTTGGGGAGTTTGTCTGACTTTTGCAGTGGCTTTGACGGATCTATTTGCGACCGGAGCGGGTTTTGGGATCTACGTGAACCATAGAACCTGGATTGAGGGATGGGATGTCGAATTGTCGTTTCGGAGGATTGCTGCGCGGTTGGCCCGGGTGGCGATTTGGATGATGGCCGTGTGCTTGGGATGCGGGATGGTGCGTGGCGACGACGGGGCGAAAGACCGGATGGGGGAAGTGCTGTCCGATCCGGATTTCGAGGTGCATCATGAAGTGACCAGGAAATGGGTTCCTTGGGATTGGCTGGAGCGTTGGCTCTCTCGGCGGCCAATGACGACGTCTTCGGGAGGAACGGGATGGATGGATGTGATGGCGGTGTTGGGGAACGTCGCCTTGGTTTCCCTGGCAGTGCTGGCCGTGGTCTTCCTGAGTTGGTTGATCTATTCCCATCGACATGTCTTCCTCAACCGCCGAATGGAAGCGAACCCGTCGGCCCCGAAGTTGGGAGCTTCGGTGGTGATGGGGATGGATGTGAGGGAAAGCAGTTTACCAGATGATGTGGCGAAGGCGGCTTGGGCGGCGTGGCTCGGTGGTCGGCGGCAAGAAGCGTTGGCGTTGTTGTATCGTGGTGCGATTTCTTGGATGATCCGGGTGCCGGGTGTGGAGATTGCAGAATCGGACACAGAGATGGATTGCCTGCGACGAGTCCATGATGCGGGGGTGGTGGAGGCCGGATATTTTGAGGATTTGACGCAAGTCTGGAGCCGGCTCGCCTACGCACGGCGAGAGCCAGAAGATCGGGTGGTGGAGGGGTTGTGCCACCGCTGGCCCTTTGGCACTGCGAGATCGCAGGAGAAAGGGGGCACCGCGTGAAGCGAGGGCTCCTGTTGTTCGGTGTGATTCTCTTCGGTGGGATGACGAGCTGTGAATTTCGCGAGGAATCCCGCGAGATCGGCCACAAGGGGCTGGCTCGGTCGAATCCTTATCTGGCAGCCGAGCGTTTTTTGGAGGGAGAGGATTTCGAGATCGGGCAAGGGTTGCGTTGGCCGAAATTCGATTCCGAGGAGGTGATGGTCGTCGCTCCGCTATCGCTGTTAGAATCGGTCGGGCAGGAGGCCCAAGTGCAGGAGTGGGTCCACGAGGGGGGGCATCTGGTGGTGCTGGTGCATGATGGCGAGGCGGGGATCGACGACTGGAACCGTCCGCGCTTTCAGAAGATCTTGGATGACAGCGAAGCTCAGCCCTATGTCAGGTGGTTGGCGGAATTGGGTTTGGAGGTCAGCGAGACGGACCAAGATTCGGCGAAGAAGTTGCCATTTGGAGGAGAGGAATTCGAGGTGTTCATGGAATCGACGGCTCGGATTGGGGATGGGAAGTTTTTGGGAACCCGATCCGTGGGGGAGGGGCGAGTGACTGCATTGGCGAGTGGTTTGCCCCTGCGCAACCGATATGTGGGTGACTACGATCATGCGGAGTTGTTGCAGGCTTTGGCGAATGCAACGGATGCGTGGGGGACGATCATTTTTCTGCGTTTTGCGGAACTGTCTTTCTGGTCGTTGATCTGGGAGAAAGCTTGGCCGTTTTTGGTGGCATTAGGGGTTTTGACGCTGTTGTGGCTGTGGAAAAACTTACCCCGATTTGGACCTGTGGATGGGGAGGAATCGACGCGCCCTTTGGTGTCGAGCGAGCACCACTTGGAGTCGTTGGGAGCGTTTCATTGGCGGTTGGATCGAGGGCGCGGGTTGCTGGCTCCATTGAGGGAGTCCTTGATGGAGAGAGCGCACCGCTTTGCCATGGCCACTGGGCGTCAGGACGACGAGATTTTCGAAGTGATCGCCGAGCGGGTAGGAATTTCGCCGGACCGGGTGCGGGAGGCGATGCTTTACGAATCTCCTCGTGACGGTGCCCGCTTCACGCGCATCGGTGCCGACCTTCAAGCCATTCATCAATCTTTGCCATGAACGAACCCTCTCAAGAATCGCCCCCTCCCCCGATGACTCCGTCTTCCACGACGGCGATCCAACGCATGCGTGAACAAATCGAGACGGTGTTGCTCGGCCAACGGGAAGTGGTCTATCAGGTGCTGGCCGCCTTGTTAGCGGGAGGACACGTGTTGTTGGAAGGCAAGCCGGGTTTGGGGAAGACGCAGTTGGTGCTGGCGATGGCGAAGAGTTTTGCGGGGTCGTTCGGGCGGATTCAGTTCACTCCGGATCTCATGCCATCGGATGTGACGGGGTTTCGCTTGTTCGACATGAAGAGCCAGACTTTCCAACTCCGGAAGGGTCCCGTGTTCACGCACTTGCTATTGGCGGACGAGATCAACCGGGCACCTGCCAAGACGCAGTCGGCGCTTTTGGAGGTGATGCAGGAAAGGCAGGTGACGATTGACGGGGAGACCTTATTGTTGGCGCCGCCGTTCATGACTTTGGCGACGCAGAATCCTGTGGAGCATGAAGGAACGTATCCGCTGCCCGAGGCGCAGTTGGACCGATTCCTGATGAAGATTTTGTTGGACTATCCTGAGGCCAAGGCGGAGCGGGAGATTGTGACGCGATCGGCTGCAGAAGTGCCCGGCGAGTCACCGGTGGCGCGAGTCGAGGCTGTGGCGACCCCTGAGGACTTGGTGCGTGCGCAGGCGGAAACGGCAGCGGTGAAGGTGGTGTCTGAAGTGGTCGACTATGCGGTGGCGATCGTGCAGGCAACCCGGGAGTCCCGTGCTGTGACGTTGGGTGCGGGAACTCGGGGAGCCATCGCATTGGTTCGTATTGCCAAGGCGATTGCCGTTCTTCATGGACGGGATTTTGTGATTCCGGATGACATCAAGGGAGCGGCGTTGCCGGTGTTGAGGCATCGCATTCAGCTGGCCCCTGAGGTGGCGATCAGCGGTCAGGATGGGGATGGGATTTTGAAGGCTTTGGTGGAGTCGGTGCCGGCTCCCCGTTCGTGATTCCGTCTTCCAGAGCTCTGGCGCTTGGCGGGGTGTGGGTGCTCCTGGGCCTGCTGGTTTCCATCGAGCGGTCCTGGTTGTGGGCCTGGGCTGCGGTGGGAGGAACCATGGTGGGCCTGGCGGCCTTCGATGCGTTGTTAGGAATTTCGGTCAAAGGGATTTCCGTGATGCGCGAGGTGCCTGGCCGCTTCGCGGTCGGCGAGGTGGGTGTGGTGCGGCTGAAGGTGGTGCATGCGGCAGCGCGGCGGAGACGGATCGAGATTTTTGATGGAATCCCGGAAGGCAGTGATGCGCCCAGGATGCCTTGGAGGGGTGAGGTAGCAGGAAAGTCGACGACTGGAATCGAGCATCCGGTGAAGATTCTGGAGCGGGGTTTGGCGATGTTTCGTCCGATGCATGTGAGAGCGCGGTCTCCCTTGGGGCTGTGGTGGCGTGCATGGAGGGTGGGGGAAGAGGTGGCGGTCAAAGTGTATCCTGACTACGAGCCGACCCTTCGATTGGCTCTTTTGTCGATGGCTTCTCGCCAAGACCAAATGGGGATCGTGCGCAAGGCGCTGGTGGGCTCAAGTCGTGACTTCCATCAGCTGCGGGAATATCGAGAGGGGGACCCATGGGCTCAGATCGATTGGAAAGCGAGTTCCCGGCGGGCGCAGTTGATCAGTCGCGAGTTCCAGGAGCAGCGCAATCAGACCTTGATTTTCTTGGCGGACACGGGGCGACGGATGCGGGCGAGGGATGGGGAGCTTCAACAGTTCGATCATTGCCTGAATGCGATGTTGCTCGTTGCGTCGATCGCCCTGCGACAGGGAGATCGCGTCGGGGTGCAATCATTTGGAGGAAGTGACCTGTGGATGCCACCGGTGAAGGGTTTCCACTCGATGCCGAAGGTGCTGGATCATCTCTACGATTACCGTACGACGCCGGCGCCGAGTGATTTTACCGCGGCAGCCGAGAAGTTGCAGGCGAGGCAGCAACGGAGGGCGATGGTGGTGCTTTTGACGAATCTGCGTGGCGAGGATGCGACGGAGTTGGTGCCGGCTTTGGCGAGCCTGACGCGGCGTCATGTGGTGGTGCTGGCCAGTTTGCGGGAGCGAACGTTGGAGGATGCGCGGGAGCGTCCGGTGGAGCAGTTTGCGGATGCTCTGAAGTTTGCAGCGGCGGAGCATTACGATCGGGAGCGTGCGCAAACCTTGGCCTCGTTGCGCAGTCATGGGGTGATCACGCTGGATGTCCCCGCGGATGAGTTGCCGGTGGCCTTGGCGAACCGCTATCTGGACATCAAGGCGGCTGGTCGATTATAGGTGCCCCCTTGTGATGGGGACCGTGAAGGCGTAATGGCTACGCGGAGGTGAACCTAGCAGAGTTTTTGCCGTGGCAGGCGTCGACGTGGGTCGACACCGGGGCGCCGAGATTCTCCCCCCTCGGCGCCCGGGATCGGGTGAAAGCAAGTTTTTTGCTACGAGGCATTTGGGGAGAAAGCGAAGGGTGCCGCGATGACGTGATGGAGTCCCGGTGGGAGGTGTGCAAGTCTCCACTCCGTAAGGGATAACACAGCCCCCCAAAGGGCCCACGGGCGTCGGAGGTTTTCCCCTTTCGACGTCCGTGGTCATTCTCTCAAGTTCTGAATCGGCAGGGAGCTTCGAAGGGGCACGGTTTTCAGGTTTCCGAATCCGATTTCATCCGCTTGAGTCCGCGCGTGATCTATCCTCCGCTCGATCATCCGTTGTGGCTGCTGGTGGCATTCCTGTTTGGGATTTGCGTCGGTTCGTTTTTGAATGTGGTGATTTACCGACTCCCGTTGGGGCTTTCGGTGAATGATCCGAAGCGATCCTTTTGTCCGGGCTGTAAGGCGTCGATTCCGATGAGGAGGAATTTGCCGTTGGTGAGTTGGTTGTGGTTGCGGGGGAAGTGTGCGGACTGTGGCGGAAAGATTTCGATGCGATATTTTTGGGTCGAGCTGCTGACGGGCCTGCTTTTTGTTGGGGCCTGGAGGGTGATGGGCGCGCGAGTGCCGGTGGGTGAATTCGTGATGGCGGACTTGGCGATTTTGCCCGTGTGGTTTCTGCTCGCGGCTTTTGTGGCGATGACATTCATCGATGCGGAGCACATGATCATTCCGTTGGAGTTGTCGATTTCGGGAACGGTCGCGGCGTGTGTGGCGGCGGTGTTGCAGCCGGAGCTCGCTGACCTTTGCGGATGGGATGGTTTATCGACGGGGTGGTGGAGCGGTTTGAAGTTTTCGGTGTTGGGATGGGTTTTTGGATTCTTTGGTCTGTGGGCGGTGGTGTTGTTGGGAAAGTTGGCGTTTGGGAAAATGGAGTGGTCGCATGAGAAGCCGGTCGCCTGGCGTTTGCAGGATGCGGAGACGGAGAATGATCCGATTCTTTTCCACATGGGGGAAGATTCGCTGGCTTGGTGGGATATCTTTTTCCGGTCTTCGGATCGTCTGCGAATCACCGCGGATTCGGTGAAGGTGAATGGCGAGGATGGAGGGGCAGGGGAGGTGGTGATTGACCAAGCTGGAGTGGTGCTTCCCGATGGGCGCAAGATCGCGATCGAGGACCTGAAGTCTCTGGAGGGCACGGCCACCAAAGCGGTGGTGCCACGTGAGGCGATGGGCATGGGGGACGTTCATCTGATGGGAGTGATCGGCGCCTTTTTGGGTCCCTTCGCGGTGTTCTTTTCGCTGTTTGGCGGTTCGTTGTTGGCGATCGTCGCGGCGATTTTCGGAAGAATTGGATTCGGCAAGCAGTTGCCCTTTGGTCCCTACCTGATTCTCGGTGCGCTGGTCTGGTTCTTCGGTGGTTGGAAGGTGGCAGAGTGGTACCTGACGGTGCTCCGTTGAGGCTGCGCGAGGCAGCGACTCGGTCGGTGGTGGATCGGGGGATTCCTTTGCCGCGGTGACACGATTCCGCTGCGGGCGGGTCTTGATCCCGAAGCGGGCTTGTGCCTAGGACGGCGGGAACATGAGCGACGTCGTCATTCTATTTTCCGGCCAAGGCGCCCAAAAGGTGGGCATGGGGAAGGATTTCTTCGAAGCCTCCGAGGCTGCGCGTGCAAAGTTCGCGGCAGCGGATGAGGCTTTGGGTTTTCCTCTTTCTCAGGTGATGTTTGAAGGCCCGGAGGAGGAACTGACGCGGACCTCCCGTTGTCAGCCAGCCTTGTATTTGCACGGTTTGATTGCCCTCGATTTGCTCAGGGAGAAGCGCCCGGATTTGAACCCGGTGGCGGCGGCAGGCTTGTCGCTGGGAGAGTTCACGGCGCATGCGGCGGCCGGGACGTTTTCTTTCGAGGATGGCCTGCGCATCGTGGCGCAGCGGGGAGGTTTCATGGAGGAGGCCTGCGATGCCACCCAAGGAGCGATGGCAGCCATGATTGGTGGCTCCGACGAAGCGGTGGCCGAGTTGGCGGCTGAAAGCGATGTCGACGTCGCGAATTTTAACTGCCCGGGACAGACGGTGATTTCCGGCGATGAAACGGGGGTCGATGCCGCCGTGGCAGCAGCCAAGGAAAAGGGCATTCGCAAAGCAGTGAAGCTGAAGGTTGCGGGCGCTTACCACAGCCGCTTGATGCAATCGGCTCAGGTCAAGCTGGCAGAGGAATTGGCCGGGCTGACGATGGGGTCTCCGAGCATTCCAGTGGTGTGCAACTATGCCGCCCAGGCGGTCAGTGAACCCGCGGAGATTCGTGAAATGCTTGAGAAGCAGGTGACGGGATCGGTGCGCTGGACGGAATCGATCCAGAAGTTGGTGGCCGATGGGCACACGACCTTTATCGAGCTGGGTCCTGGAAAGGTGTTGGCAGGATTGGTCGCCAAGATTGCCAAGGAGGTGACGGTGATCAGCGTGGAAGATCTCGCCAGCCTGGAAGCGGCCGTCGAAGCACTGGATTGATCGCGCGAAGGGTCGCGGGCCGGATCTTCGATGAGATCCGGTCCCATGGTGGGGGCCCGGTTATTTGGGCAACGCGTGGCGATTGCGGTAGTGGGGCGTAAAGGGCTTCTCGACGGCGGTTTTGACGTCTTCGAGGAGCACTCCGACGGCTTTTTCGAGTTGCTTATCGACTCCGGCAATTTGGTCGGTGGGATCCGGCCAAACGATGTAGTCGGGGACGGCTCCGTTCATTTCCATGTCTTCGCCGGTGTCGGGAAGAAACCATCCACGGAAGGGGACGCGCAGTGTGCCGGCATCCAGAATGCGATCGCGGGTGGCGGAAATCACGCCGCCTGCGGTGGGGACGCCGACCAGTTTCCCGCGGCCGAGAGTCTTGATCGCATGGGCGAAGATCTCGGCATTGGAGTAGGAGTTCTGGTTGCAGAGGACGACCAATGGTTTGTGCCAGGATGCGTAGACTTTGCGGTCTTGAGGATAGCCCGGACCTCCATCTCGGGGAATGGTGACAGCATGGCGCGGTTGGCAGAGCACGGTAAGGAGGTGATCGGTGGTGAAGCCGCCACCGTTGTCTCGGATGTCGATGATCAATCCGCTTTTGCCATGGCCGGCGGCGTAGATCTCCCGTTCGAATTGATCGAAGTCGTCCCAGAACATGCGGGCGATGTGGATGTAGCCGAGTTTGCCATCGGAGAGTTGGTCGACTTCATCACGGTTTTGGGTGATCACTTCCGCTTCGGCGAGAAGCGTGGCTTTCTCATAGGAGATCGGCTCTAGAGAATGGCTATGCTCTTTCTGCTCCGCATCGCGGACGACGAGTTCGATGCGCCGGTCCATACGGCCGTTCATGAATCGGTAGACGGGCATGCTGCTATCGACCCGCATGCCGTTGATCCGAACGATCGTATCGCCGGGTTTTACGGGAGGTTGGCAGCTGGCAGCAGGACTACCGGCAATGACACTGGCGACGGTGAGCGGATCGCCCGCTCCGTGGCGTTGGAAGCGAATGCCCAGGTGACGGGTTTGCTGGAATTCTGAGCCGTCGACTTGCCATGCTTTGGGCCACTCCTCAGAAATGAAGGTGAGGTGAGACGCATTGAGTTCGCCAAGGAGCATGCCAACGACGCGGTCAAAGGTGCGGGAGTCGGGGGCTTCCGCGGCGACGGTTTCGTATTTGGCGAGCATCCGATTCCAATCGAGGCCGTTCATTTCGGGGTCGTAGAATCGATCCCTCAAGGTGCGCCAAACGAGCCGGAAGCAGAGGCGTTGGTGGGCGATGCGATCTCTCAGTAAGCGAGCGTCGATGGAGTATTTCTTGAGGCGGCCCTTCTTGAGGACGGCGGGAGATTGGTCGACGATCCAATAGAGAGTGCCATCTTTCTCCGATCGAATGGGCAAACCGCGTTCGTCGGCGATGGATTCCATCTTCGCGCCGGGCCGGGGCTCAATCTGGTAGAGCGTGTCGTTGCTGCTGTTCTCGGATTGAAAGAGGATGGATTCCGAATCGCCGGACCACATCACTCGCTTGGGTTCGATGCCGCGAGTGTTCAGGCGGACGACTCGTTCACTCAAGCCGTCGAAATCGATGGGGATCCGCTTGCGCTTTTTCTTCTTCGGAGGCGAAGGAATGGGGGTGGGATCGTCCTGCAGTTCACCGGAAGGTGGGGGTTCCTCCTCGCTCTCGCTGTCGTCCTGATAGGTGGGATCATCGCGCATGGCGGCTTCGGCCTCGATTTCCCGGAGGTCCCGGGTGGATCGAACGGCTTCATCGAGTCGCAAGTTCACATAGAACAAGCCCATTTCGTTGTTCAGGCGGCGGCCGGTGAAGGCGATGCGAGTGCCATCGGGCGACCAACGAGGAGAGCCCTCGAAGTCCGGATGGCGGGAAACATTGAAGGGTTTGCGGCTGCCATCGCTTGGAACGATGTAGATGTCGCGATTGAAATTCTGATCCTGCGCGGCAAACACAATCCACTCCCCATCCGGTGACCAATCAAAGGTGGGGGCGTTCCAGCACTCGAAGAGGATTTGAGGGTTTTTCCCATCGGCATCGGCGATCATGAGGTCGCCACTCCCTTCGACGTAGGCAAGTTTCTGGCCATCGGGGCTCAGTGAGAAGCGGCTTTTGGGTGCTGGTGTGAAGGTGAGTTGCTCGTTTTCGAATGACTCCGTTTGCCACCAGAACTCGTCCGGGTGGCGGCGCTTCATCCGCCAGATCTGGCATTCGAGGCCGTCATCTTTCGCATAGTAGATGTATTGGCTGTCTTGGCTGAAAACGGCGTCGTCTTCGCGGGCGTCGGTGCGGGTAATGCGATTGGGTTCTCGCAATACCGTGTCCATGGTCCACAGCTCCCCTTCGGCGCGAAACACGATCTCCAATCCGCTGGACGAGAAGTCGGCATCGACGGTGCCGTCGATTTCCCGCATTTCCTTCGTGGTGTCAGGAAGGTCCTCGGCTTGCCAGAGATTGAGTTTTACGGGTTCGTCGCCGGATTGGGGAAAGAATTTCCAGAGGTCAAAGCCGCGGCGGAAGACCAGCGTTGAGCCGTCGCCCGAGAGGGCTGGCAGCATCACGCCGTCATCTTTGAAGTGGGTGAGTTGATGGTCTTCGGAGCCATCCATTTTGCGGCTCCAGAGATTGAAGGTGCCGTCTTGTTCGGAGACGTAGTAGAAGCCGTTTCCATCGGGCCAAGGCAGGGGAGATCTGGCTTCCCATTCTTCTTTGACCAAGGGCGTGAAGTCTGCGGTAGAGAAATCGTAGCGCCAAATGGATGAGGCACGGGGGCCCCGATAGCCTTTGCGGTAGAGTTGCTCGCCTTCACGGCAAAAGATGACGGCCGAGCCGTCGGCGAGCCAGGAGGCACTGTTGCCCTTGGTATTGAAGAGGTAGGTCTCCGGGGCATTGCGCCGGAGATCGACCTGGATCAGGCGTTGCGGGCGGAATCCGGGTTCGTCGCGCTCACCACGGATGAGCGCGGTGTTTCCATCGGGAGAGATGGTTTCGAGGGTGCCGCCCTCAGAGTGAAAGCTGTGTTGGGTCGCAGGGCCGCCTTCGACCGGCATGGAGTAAAGTTGCAGAGTGCCGGAGCGGGTCGAACAGAAGTAGAGGGTCTTCCCATCGGGTGAAAAACGTGGGTAGCTGTCCCGTGCCGGGTGGGCGGTGATGCGGGTGGCACGGCCGCCGTCGATGGAACAGGACCAAATGTCATCACGCCACTCAAAGGCCACTTTGCGGCCATCGGGGGAGACACAGGGCCAACTGGTCATGATGATTTCCCCCGTCGAATCCGCGGGTTGCGATTCCTTGCCGCAAAGCAGCGAGGGAAGGCCAAGAAGGGCAAAAGTCAGGAAGCGTGCAAGGGCGCCGTGCATCGGATAAGAATCGATACGTCCGTTCAGACGCGTTTTATACGGGAGATACTTCAGAAGACCAAAGTATTTTTACGCCGATAGTCAGGAAATTAGCAAGCGGCGTACCAAGGGGTGATTTCGACATGGAGACGGGCAATTCGGCCGGATTGTCCTTGCCCCGACGAGGGGGATCGGGAGAATCCGCGGCCCCCGTTACCGGACCATCCGACCATGAGCAAGACCCCTGTCATCGCAGAAATCGGCCAATGGCTGAACGATTCCGAGAGCTTTGCTTTGCTCAGTCATGTGCGTCCAGATGGCGATGCGATTGGCTCTCAGATTGCCTTGGGGTTTGCCCTGATGGCGGCCGGCAAGACGGTGCGATTGATCAATGAGGATGGATTGCCGGAGAATCTCGCCTTCATGGCGGGGTCGGAGAAAATCGAACGACCATCTGGGGAACCGGTGGAGGTGGACGTGGTGATCGCGCTCGACACCGCGACCCAACCGCGCTTGGGCGAGCGGACCTTGGCGGCTGTGGCCAACTGCCGACGCTGGATCAACATCGACCACCACAAGTCGAATCCGGGATATGGCGATTTGAATCTGATCGATTCCAGCAGCCCAGCAACGGGGCAGATTCTTTACTCCCTGATTCGTGAACTGGGTCTGCCGATGCCTGCAGAGTCGCGGGATGCGATCTACGTCGCGGTGTCGACGGACACGGGATCCTGGCAGTATCGTGGCACCACCGCGGAGACCTACGAAATGGCGGCGGACTTGGTGCGTGGTGGAACGGAGGTGGGCCCGTTGAACGCCCTGATTTACGACAATCATCCCATGCGGCGGGTGGAGCTGATGCGCGCGCTGCTCAATACCCTCGAAGTGAGCTCTGCTGGGCGCTTGGCCCATTGGAAGCTCGATCAGGCGACGGTATCGCGCCTTGGCGTGAAGCCAGAGGACAGTGAGGGGCTGATCGACATCATCCGCGCCATTCAAGGGGTGATCGTGGCTGTCTTTTTCGAGGAGTTGCCCGATGGAAAAATTCGGGTTTCGATGCGCTCGAAGGATCCCCGTGTGGATGCCTGCAAGGTGTGCATGCTGTTCGGTGGTGGCGGGCATTCTCTGGCTGCTGGCATTCGCATGTCCGGGCCACTTGCTGATGCGCAATCGCGCGTGATTGAAGCCATCGAAGCCGAGCTGGCCACTCTGAACGATTGAGTTTTGCTGCCTTAAAGTTTCCCATTTTTTCAAGCATGAGCCGACCCCATTCAGTTGTTTCCCAAGTCCCTTCCGGTGTGCTGGTTGTGGACAAGGCCCCCGATATGACCTCACACGACGTGGTTGCGATTGCCCGCCGTGCGTTGGGTACGAAGAAGATTGGCCACTGCGGGACGCTTGATCCGATGGCGACGGGTCTGCTGATGCTGGTGGTGGAGCGCGCTACGAAGATCCAGGATTTGCTGATGAGCGAAGACAAGGAGTACGAGGGGACGCTGACACTCGGTGTCACTACCTCGACTCAGGATCGCCAAGGGGAACCTCTTGAGGAGAAGGAAGTCCGGTCTTTTGCTCCGGAAGAAATTGACGCCGCATTTGGCGTCTTTAAGGGGGAGTTCGAACAGATTCCTCCAATGGTTTCCGCCATCAAGAAGGATGGTGTGCCGCTCTACAAATTGGCTCGCAAGGGCCAGGAAGTGGCGCGGGATCCCCGCCCGGTGCATGTCACGAAATATGAGATCCGGGACATTGCGTTGCCAGAGGTGACGTTCTCGGTGGACTGTTCGAAAGGATTCTACGTGCGCACCTATGCTCACGATATCGGTCAGCATCTTGGATGCGGCGCGCACCTGAGCGCCTTGCGGCGAGTGCGGTCGGGTAAGTTCACCCTCGAGCGCGCGGTGACGATCGACATGCTGAAGACTGCCCCACGGGAAGACCTCTACAAGGCCATGATCAGCCTCGCGGAGATCTCGCTGATGCGGGGAGCTTGAGCCTGGGGGAAATCCGTGAGTGTGGCGGCGGAAGTGACCTCCGCCCCACGCAGGAAAGGGGTTTTGCCTTCGACGGGCCTCAGCGGCGGCATTTCTCCAGAAGGGACCCGAGGAAACGGGTGATCTGGTGGAGAGCTGCTGTGAAGTCGTTGTCAGGAAGCCCGGACAGATCTTCCCGGCAGTCGTCGAGCATCCGGCAGGCAGTATCGACGGCGGACTCGATGGCGCCTTCGTATTCGGCGATTCCGACGAGAACCGAGAGGTCCAGAGGTTCTTGCTCGATGATGCGCTTGTTTAGCTTCGTCCGTTGGGCTTCCGAAGCGGACTCAAGGAGATTGAGGATGGGAAGGGTCAGTTTGCCCTTTTCGAGGTCGGTGCGCAGGGTCTTGCCGACGGCGTCTTCCGTGCCGACGAGGTCGAGGCAGTCGTCGTAAATCTGGTAAACGGTGCCGAGCCGGAGGCCATAGTTGAACAAGCGCTGTTCGGTGGCTTCGTCGGCATCAGAGAGGGCGGCAGCGATTCCGGTGGCCGCGGCGAACAGGGCTCCGGTCTTCATTTCGATGATCCGGAAGTAGTCCGCCTTGGTCAGCGAAAGGTCGAAGCGTCGTTGGGTTTGGACGATTTCACCCTCACAAACTTCGCGGGAGGCTCTCCCGACCTTGCGACAGATGGTGATGTCGTCGAATTCGGTGGCGAGGGCGAGAGCATGGGAGAAGAGCGCATCTCCGAGCAGCACCGATAGGCCATTGCCCCATTTGGCATTGGCGGTGGGAACCATCCTACGGGTCACGGCGCCATCGATGATGTCATCGTGGACGAGGGTGGCCATGTGGATGAGTTCGAGAATGACGCCGAGCTTGCGTTGTTCTTCTCCGAGGTTTCCGAAGGCTCCCCCAACGAGAATGGAAAGCGCTGGCCGGATTCTTTTGCCGGAGGTGTTGCAGACGTAGGAGACGTAGGGCTCTACGGCAGGATCAAAGGCACGGACTTGTTCGCGGATGGAAGTCTCCACCTTGTCCAGGTGGGGGCGAACGAGGTCGAACGGAAAGCGGTCGCTGGTGGTGAGGGTGGTCGGCATGCCCATGATTCGGAGGCGTGGGGAACGGTTCCACAAAGGCGGGGATGTCGCAATAGCGATGTCCGAATCCGCGCTGAGAGAGCGGTCATTTTGGCTCTCTGTGTTGAATTTGTGGGTTTTTGATAGGGGGATCCTTGTCGGGAGGGAATTCGAATGCGTAGTTTGCCGACATGATGAACTTCGCCCGTCCATGGATTTATGCGGTTCCATTTTCGACGCTTTTGCTGACCCAATGCCAGAAGGAGAATGCTGCGGAATCCGCTCCGAAGAGCGTTGTGGAAGCGGTGGTCGAAGAGGTTGCGGAGTCGATGGGCTTGCCGGTGGGTCTCTCTGCGGAGGAGAGGGCTCGAATCGTTCCCATCACGGGTATGGTGAAGGCGGACGTGGATGGGGTGGCTTCGCTCAAGCAGGTGGGTGAGGGGCTTGCGAAACTCAGGGGGCTGAAAGCGTGGGAGTTTTTCACTGAGTTGGCGCCGGGCGCGCCGGGTGCGGAGACGGGAGGGATGGGGTCGTTTGCCCAAGTTCTTGGGCCCCAATCGAGTCAGGAGTGGGTGATGGTGTTTGGGAAGGGGATGAAGGACTTCCTCAGCAATCTGCGAGTGATTCAAGGGCGGTTGAGCTACTACCAGTATCGGGATCTCTCCCGGACTGCGGCCGAGTCCGTGGTGAAGGGCGATCTGGAGGGCATGGAGAACATGGAGTCCCTGGGGCAAGGTTCCCTTCTGGAGGGCATAAGTGGGGACATGAAAATGTTTCTTCCCGCACTGAAGGAGCTTTCGATTCCGCCTCTTTTGTTTGGCGTTCAGATTGAGGACGAAGAGGAGCGAGTGATGACATCGGGGCAAATCTCACAGTTGCTGGCGATGGTGGGGCAGCAGTCCGAGTTGGTGGCCTTTGAAGCAGGGGGAGGATCTTTCACGGGGCTCAAATTGGAAGGGGCGATGGTGGCGGAGCAAATGGAGGCCAATGCCGCTGAATTGAGCGCCCAGTTTGGTTCGGAGGTGGCTCAGGAGTTGATCTCTCTGGTGCGCGAAAAGCAGGTGGTTATGGCGTCGGCGACGATGGGTCAGTATGTGATGCTCTACTTGGGGCCAGATGTGGAAAGTTGCCCATTGGCGGAGAGTCTGGATGATTCGCTCGCGGCGAACTCCGAGGTTTCCTTCATCGATGGTTTCCAAGGGAAAGCTACTTATGGCTTCCTTTATGGATCGAAAGAAGTGCTGTCGACCGGCCTCGAAAACTCATCAATCTCCGATACGGTTTCAGGGGTGATCGATGGTCTGCGTGAAGCCGAGGGATTTGGCGATCCGCGTGAACTGATCGCTCTGCTGGGCCTGGTGGAGGACCATCAGGAGGCATTGATGAAATTTTATTCGGCGGACACCTTTGGCGGGATGATTTCGGAGGATGGCGGATTGGTGTTCGATACCTTTGGTGGCATTGAGATCACCGGGAATCGTCAGGGAAAAGCGTTGAGTCTGGGTTCCTTGGGGGAAGGCGAGCGCACGCTTCTGTTTGCGGATGGAATGGCTTCGACCGACTACCAAAAGGCGATGCACGAGTATCTCGATCTCCTTTGTACGATCGCTTACACCGCGGCTCAGCATGTCGCAGGTTTGGAGCCTGCTACTCCCGAAATGGCAAGGTTCTCGGAGTGGTTTCAGGTCTTCGACGAAAATGCGCGGGAGAATTTGTTGAAGGTGTGGAACGGTATCACCCAGGCGGATGCGGGACTGGGGGCGGAACGTGCCTTGGTGGTCGATTTGGCTGGCGCCATGCCTTCGGTTCCCGGGATTCCGCCCGCGGTGGTCGAAAAGGTCTCCATTCCCCGGGCCTCTTACGTGGCTGCGGTCAAGGATCGTGCGCAGCTGGGTGAAGCTTGGCTGGAGATGGAAGGCGGCCTGCGCGGTTTGCTTGTCGAAGCCCGGGAGATGGGAGCTGGAGATTTTTCACTGCCAGCCCCGACGTCCTCCGAGAAGGACGGCCAAATCACTTGGTATTACGACCTTGCAGCGTATTCGGATGATGCGAAGCCCTCCGTGACGCTGAATGACGATTGGTTTGCGGCATCCACTTCACGCCACCAAGCTCTCGAGCTGTTGGACAAGGCCGCCCAAGCCGATTCCGATGGGGGACGGGTGGGAGCGTGGCTGAAACTCGATCTCGATGTGCTCAGTGACTACCTCTCGGAAACACTGGCGGTCGTCGAGGAACAGGGAGCTGAACTCTTCCCTCATCCGGATCAGTGGGAGAAATTCCAGCAAAGTCTCCCGAAGATTCGTCAAGGGATCGCGGCACTTGAGGAGTTCAAGGAGGTAACGATCCACGAACGGGAGGAAGGAGGTCAACGCCGGACCACTTTCCGGATTTCGATGGACTGAGCTTCGCGCTTTTCGAGTGCGGACGGAGAGTCCGCCCGTCGATCAGGACGGGCGGATTTCAGCGCGGGCCCGGCTGCCGCTAGCGAGCACGTCGCGGGCAACTTCGCGCACGGCAGCCACTGTGACGGCTTCGACCGAAAGGAGCGCTTCTTGCGGATGGAGGATACGACCGTGTTGAAGAAGTGAATCTGCTGCCCAAGCGGCATGACTTGAGGTGTTTTCCATGGAAGCCCGGTGTTGGCTGAACGACAGACGCTTGGCACGCGCCAGTTCGGCTTCGTGGGGGCCGTTTTCTGCCAACTCGGCGAGTTCCGCTTCGAAAACGGCGATGGCCTCATCCCGACTTTCCGGGTCGAGACCGGCATTGAATTCAAGGGCTCCAGTTTCCTCCAACAGTGAGGCATCGCAGGAGACATGGTAGCAGAGTCCGCGATCTTCCCGTAGCTTGAGGAAGAGCCGGGAACTCGACCCTTCGCCCAGAATCATCGCCAGCAGTCGCAGCGCATGACGTCGGGGGTCGAGGCGTCCGAACGTGGGGTAGGCGATGGCCAGTTGCAATTGCTGGGTCTCCCGTTCGTCGATGCGCACGGATTCTCCGGGCGGCAGGCCTGAAAAGCGGGAGCTGGGAAGCGCGTCGGTGAGTTCGGGCAAAAGAGGGTCGAGCAGATCGACGACGGTTTGCGGCGAAAAGGGTCCGGCTACGGCGACGACCATATCCCGACGCCGGTGATGAAGGGCGGCGAACTTCTGGAGTGCCTTGCGGTCGATGCGACGGAGGCTTTCGAGGGTGCCTGAAATGGGTTCTCCCAAGGGATGGGGAGACCACAGGGCGGAAGATAGGAGATCGCCGATATGGTCGCCGGGCGATTCTTCATACATCACGATTTCCTCGGCAATCACTTCGCGCTCCAGAGCGATGTCAGGAGGGGCGAATCGGGAGTGCCACACCATGTCGCAGAGGATGTCGGCGAGGAGGGGCAGGGTATCGGCATCGCCCCGGCCTTCGTAACTGGTTTGGTCTTCAGAAGTGTGAGCGTTGAGCATCGCGCCCACATCTTCCGTTTCAATGCTGATTGTGCGGGCATCGCGACGTTCCGTGCCTTTGAAGAGCATGTGCTCCACGAAGTGGGCGGTACCGGCAAGTCCGGCGGGATCGTCACGGGAGCCTGCTGGAAGGTGGATCGATAACGCCGCGCACTCGCTGTCGGGGAGCTCGGCAATGGCCAGTCGGACCCCCGACTGGCTCCGGGTTTCATGGTAGGTGGCCCGCATGGCTGGAATCTGATCGGAGGAGGGCCCCGGCGACGTGGAGGTCGGCTGGGTGGGTGATTTTCAGATTGGGTGCGGTCGACAAGCACAGCTTGGTCGGCACCCCGAGGGCTTCCAAGGCGGACACCTCGTCGGTAACGAGGAGGTTGCGGGAAAGAACTTCCGCGTAGGCGCGACGGAGCAATCCGGTCTGGAAAATTTGTGGAGTTTCCATGTTCCAGAGGTTTTCACGAGACACCGCGCCATCACTGAAACCCTCTTCATTGGCGCGCTTGAGGGTCTCCGTTACCGGGCGAGCCAAGGCTGCTGCACCGGTTTCTTGAGCAATCGTGAGGCAGGCACGAATGGCCGAGGGCGTGATCAATGGACGGGCGCCATCGTGGACAGCCACCTGGTCGGCGGAGACCTCGGCGAGGCCCGCCAAAACCGAAAAGTGCCGTTCCTGTCCGCCATCTACCCGGCATACCTGATCGGCGACGTCGGAGAGGAGGGCGTCGAATCGATCTTGCGGGCATACAACCACGACTCTCTGGATGTCAGGACAACCGAGAAAAGCGGCGACGGTTCGGCGCAGCACGGAGATTCCGGCCAATTCAGCGGCGAGCTTATCGAAGCCCATTCTCCGGCTGCTGCCCGAAGCGACAATGATCGCGTCGCACGCCATCAGGAAAGTCGCTTGGCGACCTCTTGAGAGATCGTTTTGCCATCGGCCCGTCCGGCGGCGCGTTCTTGAACGAGTTTCATGACCTTGCCCATATCGGCCTTGGTGGTGGCCCCGGTTTCGGAAATGGCAGCATCGACCAAAGCAACGACTTCTTCAGTAGATAGGGCGGCAGGGAGGTAGGCTTGGAGGACTTCGATTTCCGCCCGTTCCTTTTCGGCGAGTTCTGGCCGTCCTGCGGCATCAAATTGGGAAGCGGAGTCTTCGCGCTGTTTGAGTTGTTTGCGGACGACGGCCATCGATTCGGTTTCGGTCAATTCGGTGCCGAGACCTCCTTTTTCAATGGACGCGTTGGTCAATGCGGTCTTGAGGGCGCGAATGACCGTCAAGCGATTGGCGTCCTTGGCCTTCATGGCGGCTTTGAGGTCTTCCTGAATTTGTGCGGCGAAGTTGCTCATGCGGCTTAGGTATCTCTCCAGCGATTCGGGTCAAAGAGGAAATCGTGCCTACCCAGGGATCCGAAGGGCATTTCCCTTGGCGCTTGCGGGCTCCCGGCATACGGCGGGGTGTGAAGAAAAAGCGGTCGGTTGCAGCACGCGTCTATTTGAGCTTCGTGGGGCTGGCCCTCGCCGTCCTGGGCGGGGTGTTTTCATGGCTGATGTGGAAAAGCTTCCTGCGCGCGGAAGAGGTGGATCATTGGCCCGTCGTTCCGTGCTCCATCCTGGAATCCGAAGTGAAATCCAGACGAGACGATCCGGATTGGCCGCCAGAAATGCCGCAGGAGTTTAGCTTTCACGTTCGCTACATTTACGAGTGGGAGGGGAAGGAATGGGAGTCCGACCACTATCGGCTCCGTGGGGCTTCATGGTCGAGCACTCCCGCGGCCGCCGAGGCGTTGGTGGAACAGTATCCCAAGGGCAGCGTCCAAGATTGCCTGGTGAATCCTGAGCAGCCCCGGAAAGCGGTGCTCAAAGGGGAATCGAAAGCCCCCGGCTATTCGCTGTGGTTTCCGTTGATCTTTGTGGTGGGAGGCTTGGGGATCACCGTTGGCGCTTGGCGCCGTTAGTTTCGCTGTCGGCTAATCCTCTTCTCCGGCGGGAGCGAAGACCAGGGCCGTTCGCGCCGGCGTGTAGAAGGTGAGATGGCCATGTTCATCGACGGGGTAGGGGATGCTGGCGTCGAGGCGATCAAAACCGCCGAACTCGGGGCGGTCCGTGTGAAGTACGAGGTGATAGCTGCCGCTGCCCGGCACTTTCACCTGATAGCCAGGGACCGAGTGCTCGAACGACCAATTGAAGACCCACACCAGGCCAGCTCGCTCGAAGACCAATACGCGGTTCACAGGATCGATGTTGAGGCAATGTACCGGGGCATTGCCAGGGAGGTCAAAGGTCGCTCCGAGGTGCTGCATGGCCCGGTCGAAATCATTGAGAAACCGGTATTTGAGCGCGGGATTGTCGACCAGAGACCACTGACGACGGCAGTAGTGATAGGACCAGCCATTGCCTTCCCGTGGGAAATCGAGCCACTCGGGGTGGCCGAATTCGTTGCCCATAAAGTTGAGCCATCCTTCTCCTGCCACAGCGAAAGTCACGAGCCGGATCATTTTGTGGAGGGCAATCCCGCGTTCGATGACGGGATGGGGGTCGTCGACTCCCATGTGCCAGTACATTTCCTGATCCATCAGCCAGAAGGCCAGGGTCTTGTCGCCGACAAGCGCCTGATCGTGGCTTTCGGCATAGGCGATGTTGGCCTCGCCATGTCGACGATTGATCAGGGTGTGCCACATCTCATCGAGATTCCAGTCCTCGTCGCGGGAATGCTTGAGCAATTTGATCCAGAAGTCGGGGACCCCCATGGCAAGCCGGTGCGTGAAACCGATGCCGCCTTCGGCAATGGGTCGGCAGAGGCCTGGCATGCCCGACATGTCTTCTGCGATCAACAGGGCCCCTGGGCGAAGTTCTTCAGCGAGGGAAGTCGCCAGTTGGAGGTAGAGAATGGCGTCCTCGTCGATGTCCTGGACGAAATATTTGTCGTAGTGGTCGAAGGCGGCGGTGCCGCGGTGCCAGTAGAGCATTGAGGTGACGCCATCGAAGCGGAAGCCATCGAAATGAAATTCCTCAAGCCAGTAGCGAACGTTGGAGAGCAAAAATCGACGAACTTCCGGGCGACCGTAGTCAAAACACTTCGAATCCCACTGCGGATGCTCACCGCGATCGTCGGCGTGGAAATAGAGTCCGCCGGAGCCATCAAGGTCGTTGATGCCCTCTGCCAGATTTTTCACGGCATGGGAATGGACGACGTCGAGAAGCACGGCGAGACCCAGGCCGTGAGCGGTGTCGATGAGGTATTTGAGATCCTCCGGCGTGCCAAAGCGGGATGAGGCCGCGAAGAAATTCGAGACGTGATAGCCGAAGGAGCCGTAGTAGGGGTGCTCCTGAATGGCCATCAGTTGCAGGGTGTTGTAGCCGAGTCGAGCGATGCGCGGCAGCACCGTATTTGCGAATTCGCGATAGGTGTGAACTCGTCCTTCTTCGCCGGACATGCCGACATGGGCTTCGTAGATTCGGGGAACTTGGATGGTGGAGGGGTCGAACTCATGTCGCCATTTGTAGGGCTCCGATGGAGCCCAAACCTGCCCTGAAAAATCGTGGTTTTCGGGGTCCTGGACGGCGCGTTGGATGCAGGCGGGAATGCGGTCGCGGATGCTTCCATCGGCACCTGCGATGCGCAATTTGACCCGATCGGCATGTTGGATGGCATCGGCTGGAAGCCAGAGTTCCCACACGCCCTGTTCGCCTTTCTGGAAGGGATGGGAATCGGCCTTCCAGTCATTGAAATCTCCAATGAGGCTGACGGCTTTGGCACCGGGGAGCCATTCTCGGGCTATCCAACTGCCATCGGGTTCGCGGTGGATGCCGGTCAAGCAGTGGCCGTTCGCGAAATCCTTGAGGCTGCCGCCACCCAGTCGAGCAAGGTGAGCTCGTGTGGCCTTGAAGCGCAGCATGCGTTCCTCGATCCGGTTCGCATAGGGTTCCAACCACGGATCGTCTTTCACCAATTGCGGCACATCGCTCATCGCCAGCCACATTGGAGCCGAGTGCCTCGACACGCAAGGTCGTTGCGGGTCACGAAACATTTCCTTTTTCCCCGTGGAGAGGGGTCGTTCCTATGATGAGAGCCGAGCGCGCAGGGCGCTTGTCTTTGATGCCGAGGAACTGCGGGAGGGAAAGCCACCCCAGCCTTGCCTCATCGAGCCGCCGGACCTATCCCTTAACGAAACCGAAGGATTCGCATGGCTGACTACACCGAAGACGACATCAAGTCCCTGGACTGGCGGGAGCACATTCGCCTCCGCCCCGGAATGTACATCGGCAAGCTCGGCGATGGTTCGTCACCGGATGATGGCGTCTATATCCTGCTCAAGGAGGTGGTCGATAATTCGATCGACGAGCACATCATGGGGCACGGCAAGGAGATCCACATCGGGATCGACGACCGAGGACGGGTGGAGGTGCGTGACTTTGGACGCGGGATCCCGCTGGGGAAACTCTACGACTGTGCAGCCCAGATCAACACGGGGGCGAAGTACGACAGCGAAGCTTTCAAGAAGTCGGTGGGACTCAACGGTGTGGGGATCAAGGCGGTCAATGCCCTGTCCGGTTTTTTCGAGATCCAAGCTTGGCGTGATGGGAAAACCAAAGCCATTGAGTTCTCCAAGGGTGAGGTGGTCGAGGAGATGAAGACTCCCCGATCAGATGCCGGGCAGGCAGGAACGCGATTGGCGTTTGAGGTGGATCGGAGCATTTTCCCCGCACGGACCGGATTCAAGCCGGCCTACGTTGAGCGGATGTGCCGCTACTACAGCTACTTGAATCCCGGGCTGACCTTGGTGTTCAACGGTCGCAAATTCAAATCGAAGGATGGCTTGTTGGATTTGCTCCGCGAGGAGATGGAACACGAACCCCTTTACGGGCCGGTGCATCTCAAGGGCAAGGACATCGAGATTGCATTCACTCACACGGCGGAGAGTGGTGAGGAATACTATTCCTTCGTGAATGGCCAGAACACCACTCAAGGCGGAACTCACTTAGCGGCGTTTCGCGAGGCCATCGTGCAGGTGGTTCGCGGCTTCTTTAAGAAGCAGTATGACCCGTCCGACATCCGCGCAGGCCTGGAGGCTGCCTTGGTGGTGCGGATTGAGGAACCGGTCTTTGAATCGCAGACAAAGACCAAGCTTGGTTCTGCAACCGTGGCGCCGGAGGGAGAAACGCTGCGGACTTTCATCGTCAATTTCCTCAAAGAGCACCTCGACAACTACTTGCACCGCAATCCGCAAGCGGCGGAGGCGATGCAGAAACGCATTTTGGCGGCAGAGCGCGAACGCAAGGACATGAAGGGCATCCAGAAGATGGCCCGGGAACGCGCCAGGCAGGCGAAGGTGCACAACAAAAAGCTTCGGGACTGTCGTGCCCATCTCGACACCAAGCACAAGCTGCGTGAGGCGAGCACGCTGTTCATCACCGAGGGTGATTCGGCCTCTGGATCGATCACCAAGAGCCGCGATGTGGAAACTCAAGCGGTGTTCTCTTTGCGCGGCAAGCCGCTCAATACCTTTGGTTTGGGCAAGAAGGTGGTCTATGAGAATGAAGAATTTGCGCTTTTGCAGGCAGCTCTCGGAGTCGAGGAAGGAATTGAAGGTCTGCGTTACGCACGGGTCGTGATCGCCACTGATGCGGATGTCGACGGCATGCATATCCGATTGCTGCTGCTCACCTTCTTCCTGCAGTTCTTTCCGGAAGTGATTCGTGAAGGTCACCTGCACATTCTCCAAACGCCGCTGTTCCGGGTGCGCAACAAGAAGGAGACGATCTATTGTTACAGCGAGGAAGAACGAGTGGCTGCCTTAAAGAAACTGGGCAAGTCGGCCGAGATCACCCGGTTCAAGGGGCTGGGTGAAATCTCGCCGGACGAGTTCAAATTCATGATCGGGCCGGACATGCGCCTTGATCCCGTCGAGTTCGAGGAAGGTAAGGGCGTCAAGGAGTTGCTCACATTTTATATGGGTAAGAACACTCCGGATCGTCAGGATTATATCATCAAACACCTTCGCGAAGACGTCGACCGTCAGATCGGGGACGCGGCGTGACCTCTCGGGTGGCCGTGGTGATGGAATTGGTGGTCCCGTCGATTCCCTGCAATTTCCACGCAAGCGGGCATTGCCAGCGGGCAGGTCGGCTCTAGTATCCGAGCCCGACATGAGCGAACTTGCTGCCCTTCTCGACCAGGCCGTGTCGGCCGGAAATCTTCTCGAAAGCTCCCGCAAAAATATTGATCTCCTGCTTTCCGGAGCGGCTTCGCCAGTGGCGGAGGCGACGGTGCAGGAGCTCGCGCAGGGAGGCGAATGGCAGGAATTGAATGACCGGTTTTTCAAGACCCTTGCCTTTGGTACCGGTGGCCTGCGGGGCCGGACAATCGGCCGAAAGGTCACTTCAGTCGAACAGGGCAAAGGTGGCCCGAATGACCGTCCGGAGCACCCGTGCGTGGGAACGGCCTCGATGAACTTTTTCAACGTCTCCCGCGCCGTGCGTGGACTCATCGCCTATGTGAAGGCGCACGTGGGCAGCGGGCGGAAACCGAAGTTGGTGTTTGCCCATGACACGCGGCATTTCTCAAGGGATTTCGCCGAGTTCTGCGCGAAGACCGCATCGGAATTGGGTTGTGATGCTTGGCTTTTCGAAGATGCGCGATCGACCCCGCAGCTTTCCTTTACGATCCGTGAACTGCGCGCGGATGCCGGGGTGGTGTTGACAGCCAGTCACAACCCGTCACACGACAATGGTTTCAAGGCCTACTTCACCGACGGTGCCCAAATCGTCGAGCCGCACGCGACCGGGATCATCACGGAGGTGAATGCGATCGATAGCGAGAAGTTCGACGCGCTGCCGGAAGGAGAGCGCGGAACGGTGACGATTTTGGGTGCGGAAGCGGATCGCCGCTACATGGACCGACTCCGCTCGCTGTTGATGCAGCCTTCGTTGTTGGAAGGCAGCTCAACCAAGGTGGTGTTCACCAATCTCCATGGCACGGGGGGGCATATCTCGGTGCCGATGCTGAGGGAGCTGGGATTTGAGGTCCTCACAGTACCAGAACAAGATGTCCGCGATGGGCGCTTCCCGACGGTGAAATCCCCGAATCCGGAAAATGCGGAAGCGTTGGAGATGGGGGTGGCGCTGGCGGAAAAGGAAGCCGCCGAAATTGTGATCGGCACCGACCCGGACAGTGACCGGATGGGGGTGGTGGCACGAGACGGCTCGGGGACCATGCGCTTGCTGACCGGAAACCAGATTGGATCGTTGATGGCATGGTACCGGTGCAAGGCTGCTTTCGATATCGGTTGGCTCAACGACACCACCCGTGCTCGTGCCGTGTTGGTGAAAACCTTCGTGACCACCGAGTTGCAGAGTGCGATCGCCGCGAAATTTGGGATCGCCGTGGTGAATACGCTGACGGGATTCAAGTACATCGCCTCGAAACTGGGCAAGTATGAGGACGCCATTCCGGCGGACAAAAAGGGGGTGGACTATCGGGATCTCGATGAGGACACGACACGCAAGCTGCGATTGGAGTTTTCGCGATTCTTCCTGTTTGGGGGCGAGGAGAGCTACGGCTATCTCGGATGTGATTTTGTCCGCGATAAGGATGCGAACGGTGCCACCGTGATGTTTGCCGAAGTGGCGGCCTACGCGAAGTCGGTGGGATCGACTTTGCCTGATTTGCTCGATGAGATTTATTCGGAATTCGGCTATTTCCTTGAACAAGGGAAAGCGATGGTGATGGAGGGGGCTGATGGGGCTGCGAAGATTCAGGCTTTGGCGAAGTCCTACTCGGAGAACCCACCGATCGAGATCGATGGAGCGAAGGTCGAGAAGGTGCGGGATTTTGCCACGCAGACGATTTTCGATGAGGAAGGGGACGAGCTTCCCAAGGAAGGGATGCTGTTTGTTGATCTTGAGGACGGTCGATCCTTTGCCGTTAGACCTTCGGGAACCGAGCCCAAGATCAAGTTCTACCTGTTTGGGCGTTCTCAGCCTGGAGGGGAGTTGGCAGCTGCAAAAGCGGGAGTGACGGAAGGTTTGGCTCAACTGTGGGCCGCGATCGAGGCCGACGCGCAGGCGCGCATGGGCTGAGATGAAGCTCGGAAAGTCAGGACCGTGGCTGCGTCTGGTAGCCGCGGTGGCGAGCGGGGCGGGCAGTGCCTTGGTTTTGCCGCCGTATGATGGCGGAGGGCTGGTGTGGGTGGCATTGCTGCCCGCATTGCTCGCATTGTGGTCTTTGGAGGGACGGAGAGGCTGGAAAGGGTTCGGCTTGGGCTGGCTGATGGGTTTCAGCAGTTTCCTGATCAGTCTCCATTGGCTCACGGAAGTCAGCTCCGCAGGGTGGGTGGCACTGAGTACCTACCTTGCCCTCTTTCCAGCTCTTTGGGGAGCTTGGGTGGCCAAGGTCGTTCATCCGTGGATCGATCGCGCTCCGAAAGATGAGAGCCGGATTGCCATGAAGATGCGGCAGAAGGAGGTGGTGCGCGCAGGCCATTGGCAGGCTTCGTGGAAATCGCTGAGGATCGCGTTGAGTGCGGCGGCGGTCTGGTGCGTTCTGGAGTGGCTTCGTGGATGGCTGTTTACGGGATTCGGCTGGAATACGCTGGGGGTGGGATTCCATCGAACTCCGGTCATGGCGCAGTCGGCGGATCTGCTAGGGATTTGCGGCCTGGCGTTTGTGCCGGTGTTTTTGCAGGCTGTGATCGTGCAAACGGGTCGCCGATTGGTGGCGGAGGCCCGGGCGGGAAAGCTGAGACCCCACATCGACTTCGGGGTGGCCGCGGTTTTGGTGGCACTCTCGTTTTGCTACGGTGTTTGGCGTTTGAGTCGCGAGGGGAAAGGGGACTCGATTCGCCTTCAGGCGCTTTTGGTTCAGCTCGACATTCCGCAGGAGGCAGCGCGGCGCTTGTGGACATCCGAGGAGATCCATTTTGGTTATGAAGATGAAACTCTAGCGGGACTGAAACAGGTCGAGGCGGCCAATGAGGCAAAAATTCGCGCTGCTCAGGAAGGCGAGTTGGTGGAGCTGGCACGTCCGGATTGGATCCTGTGGCCCGAGGTGTCACTCGACGGGCGGATTCTGCGAGATAACGAGGGGGCCTGGGCCACTTGGCAAGAAAACCTGGATACGTGGTCGGTGGTGAACCCTGATGGGGAATTCACTTTGGTGTTAGGGCTGCTCGAAGAAGAGGGCGTTCGCTTGGGTGACCAACTTGTAAGGAAGGAAGACGGCCGAGTGTGGAACTCTCTGGTGATGTTGCAGCCTGGCGGGGCGATGCAGACCTTTCGCAAACATCACTTGGTGGTGTTTGGGGAATACATCCCATGGGTGGAGGAGCTACCCTTTCTGCGCAAAATCTACGAGCAGCAGTCGGGTGCTCAGTATGCGGGGGCCATTTCGAAAGGGGTGTCGCTGGAGCCATTGTCCGCGCAGGTGAACGGTGAAGAATTCGGGGTGATCCCTTCGGTCTGTTTTGAGGATACCGTGCCCCGCTTGTTGCGGAAGTTTGTGCGTGGCGGTCCTCAGGTGATCGTGAATGTGACCAATGATGGTTGGTTCAAGGACAGTCCAGCGGCGGCTCAGCATTTCGCGAATGCCCGGTTTCGGGCGATCGAATTGCGACGGCCCATGGTGCGTTGTGCGAACACGGGGGTGAGCGCGGCCATCGATACCCGGGGCAGCACGGTCAATCCCACCACTGGCACGGTTCAGGAACTGCGCGACGAACAAGGGAGCCATTTGACGCGCGGGTCATTGCTGGTGGAGGTGGAGATCCCCAAGCATCCGTCGTTTTCGCTGTATGCGGTCGTGGGTGATTCCGGTGTTTTGGCGCTGGGGTTGTTGGGATTGGTGGTCGGAGGATGGGTGAACCGAAGCGAGGTTTTGGCTTAGAAAGTTCCAACAAATGAGAGATTCGGGCGGTGTTGAGAACGGTTGGCGGGCACGGCACCGCACCGGCCGTCTCGCCCGCGTGCTGTTGGGATTGGGATGGGCGCTATTTGCGGTGATGCAGGTACTGCCATTGTTTGATGACACCCACTCGATCAGAGGGACCCGAACGGATTGGGGTTATCAGTTGTGGCTCGAGATTTTCAAAATGCTCCGATATCCTGCCTCGCTTGAGGCAAGGGATGGAATTTCACTGAGCGGGTATCTCCTCGCGATGTTGTGTGTTCTCGTGGCGCCATTTGCCGTGAAATTGTTGCAGAGTTCGCGGCTTCTCTGGTGGATGTTTTTTATGGCCATGGGGATCTCCACCTTGGCGTTTTCAGTCCTGACCGCGAGTTCGCTGATGAATGCCGTGGTCCTCGATGATGGCTTTAGGATTCGTCTGGGAACCTTGGCTTTGCTGACGTTCCCGTATTTTTCGCTGGCGGGACTTCTGGTCTTGCGGGGTCGGCGGCCAAAGTCCACTCAGGAGCCTTCGGAGTCGCTGTGAAATTTCGGCACGGCCAAACGCTGGGAGGCGTAGATGCCGCTATGGCCGCTGAAGCGGTAGGCAATGATGCAAGCGGCGGCGAGATAAAGACCATTGCCAGCGCCGAACAATTCCATGCCCATCAGGGTGGAAGCCAATGGCGTGTTGGTCGCGGCCGCGAAGACGGCGACAAATCCGAGGGCTGCGAAGAGGTCCACCGGAGCTCCAAGAAGATGGGCGAGAGCATTTCCAAGTGCGGCACCGATGAAAAACAAGGGCGTGATCTCTCCTCCTTTGAAGCCCGCAGCAAGAGTTACGGCGGTGAAGGCGAGTTTCCACAGCCAAGCGCTGGCGGGGATCTCGGCGGAGGAAAAGAAGGCGGGCAAAGTGATCGCTTCGGGCCGATTGCCGAGCACGCCGAGGCCGAGGTAGTCGGGTGTCCCTGCAAGGAAGAAGAGGACGATGACGACCAGTCCACCGACCGCAGGACGCCATTCCGGCCGAGGGATCAACTGCGTGAGCCACTTGCCAAGTCGATGCATGAGCCAGGCGAAAAGTGCTCCCGTGAGTCCGAAGGCGACAGCGGAAAGCAGTACTTTGCCGATGAGCAGCAGGTGAGGCTCGGGGCCGGTCACGGCAACGAAGTAGTGGGCATGACCCACGCCCCACGATCGACAGGTCCAATCGGCGACCAAGGAGGCCAGAAAGCACGGGACGAGGGCATCATACTGCATGCGGCCAATGACGAGGACCTCCAGGGCGAAAACCGCGCCAGCAATGGGGGTGCCGAACACGGAACCGAAGCCTGCTGCCACGCCAGCCATGAGCAGGATTCGCAGACTGGCAGCGTCCATCCGTAGGGCCTTTCCAAAGGCAGCTGCGACGCTTCCCCCCATTTGCACGGCGGTACCTTCGCGACCTGCAGAGCCTCCAAAGAGGTGCGTTACGAGAGTACCCAGCAAAACGAAGACTCCCATCCTCCGCGGCACGCCTGCGCCGGGTTCGTGGATCTCGTCCATGATCAGATTGTTGCCGCCGCCCGATTTGCCGCCGAAACGGTGGTAGAGGGTGCCTACGATGACTCCGGCAACAGGCAGCAGGTAGAGCAGCCATGGGAATTCGAATCGAACACGGGTCACGGCGTCGAGTGACCAGAGAAAAAGGGCGGATACCGAGCCGACCACCGCCGCCATCGGAAGAAGCAGAGCCAGCCATTTGAGCGCGGCGACCGGTTGGAAGGGCGGACGGATCATGGGGCGGGAGGGATTCTTGGACTCGCGACGAAGCGAGGGAACTCTGAAATGCGGAAAGGGTCGATGCAAGGGTTCGTCCTCAAGCGGACCCAGCAATGCAGTTGGTCGGGCTTGCCTTGGAGCGAAGAGTAAGTTAGACCATCGGGACCATGTTCATGGTGAAAGGTCATTCCTGATGAGAAAGCGACTGCGGTGATTCCGCGAGTCGCTGGGTTGTACGTGCGCGATCGCGCACGTGCCTGAAATGCATTGCCGGAAATTCCGGTGCTTCTCATCTTGAATATGTCAACGTGCCTTCGTTGGAAGGAGGCAGCGATGCTGGAGGCTGTGGTTCGCGGAGAACCATGGGTCGCTGCTGACATCCACTCTCTTGCTCTTCGCCGCCATGCGCGGCAATGGAACACCATTTTTCGCCAATCAAGCGATTGGGATTCGCTTCGGGAACCTTGCATCCGATTGCTTCGCTCCTTGGTGCTCCGATCCCATTTGTTGCATCAACCCGATTTCCCGGCAGCAACCGGAGCAGCGATGCTGTTGCGTTGTGCCGCCTATGAGCCTGAGTGGGCTCGTGATCCGCTTTCCTGGGAGGGAGCGGAACGAGGTTCGGTGGCGGATACCATGGGAGGATTCTTGCGTCATCTTTGGCAGGAGTGGCCAGTTCCTAGCGGATTCCAGAGCGTGTGGTGGGAACGAGGTTCCCTGCGCTGTCCCTCTCGCGATTGGTTTTGTGCCCTGGCTCAAGGTCGCAGCCTTCGAAAGTTAGAAAGCTTTCCCCGAGAAATCAGCAACCGCGCGCTCCACGCGGCTCTCCAAGCACCCCCGAACTTGTCGATGGCCCAAGCGATTCGATGGGGGCAAATGAAGGTGTTGGGAGCACCGGAGCAGTTTGTTGAACGAGTCCTTCACTCCTCGATGGTTGGAGACTTTCTCCATGAAGCGGTTTGGTCGCGGCTGTTGCAAAAGTGGTCGGCCGCGGGATCGGCTGGATCGTTCGAGTGGGTGGCGGAAATCCTGCAACTCCAACTGGCGATGGGGAGGGATGCCTACGTCCATGAACTTCTGCGCTTGCCGATGAGCGATCTGCTCCGGTGTTGTCGTGAACATTGGCGTCTCTTGGCTCAGTCCCTGGGCCGGGAATCCGAATTGGAGAACGAAACGGCGCTTGAGGATGTCGCCATCCGACGCAGCTTGCGGAATCGCAGTCGAGCCCGCTGGTCTCCAATGTCAGGGCTGCTGGAGTTTGAATACCGGGAGTCCGTGCGGTCATGGAGGGGAACGACCATCCGCTTTGAGGAGCGGTTGTCACTTCTCGAACTGGAGCATGAGGCTCGTGAACTCAGGCACTGCGTCGCAGGCTATTGGCGAAAATGTTTGTCGGGAAGGTCGGCGATTTTCTCATGTGTGAGCGAGATCGACGGATGCGAGAAGCGCTTGTTGACGCTCGAAGTCGAGGTGCCGCAGCGGCGGGTCATCCAGGTGCGAGGCTATCGGAATCGGGCTCCGATGGCTGTGGAGTGGCGATGGGTGACGGCCTGGGCACGACGACAGGGGTTCCAGATCGCGGTCTGAAGTGAGTCGGCAAGATGAGCACGAACCCGGAATGAGGCGATCAGGCGATGCCTGGTTGGATGTTTTGACACTTCTCCAACATGCGAAGCATCGAAGTTTCCTGGACTCGCTGGGGTACTTCCGAAAGAGGGACCCAACTCAGGTCATGGGACTCTTCGCTGACTGTGTAGGACTCATCGCCTGTCGCGAGAAGTAGGTAGCGGACATCGTAGTGAAAATGCGCGGGCTCGCTGGCCCTGGCGGGAATCGGGTGGATATCGAGGTCGAAAATCCCTGGGAGGACGAGTTCAAAGTCATGGAGGCCCGATTCTTCACGCGCCTCACGAAGGGCGACTGCGAGGACGTCAGGATCCCCGTCCGCATGGCCACCGAGCTGCAGCCAGCGATTCAGTTTGCGATGGTGGGTGAGAAGAACTCGTTGTTGGTCGGAACTGAGAATCCACGCCGAGCCTGTGACATGGCCTTTTGAAAGATGGCGTTCAAAGCAATCGGGCTCGGCTTCGACGAATTGACGAAATGGTCCCACGGTTTCGGCCTCGGCGGGATGGCGAGAAAAGTAGGTTTCAAGGGCGTCGAGCAGGGGCTGGCGGTGCATGGTTTCATTCTTTCCGCTGGGGGGGAACTGGCAAGATTCAAGGCTCGATCGGTGGACGACGGAAGGGGCATCATTCATCCTGCGATAGGGCAAAATGCCGCGTGGGATTCGGGCTTTTTGCGCGGGGGTGGAGGGAGGTGCTGAGCTTGAGAAAGCAGGATCAAGCACTTGGGAGGTTCGTAAGGCTGGCATTCGGCAGGCTGGAAGTACGGCACTACCATGAAATCCACATTGGAGCTCGAAGGAGCGGACGTTGGGGCATTATCGACAGAAAACGAGCAGCTTCCACAGGCTCGTGGTGAAGGTTTGGGAGCTCTTGTTCGAGAGCAAGGTGTCGATTTTCGAGTGTGGGCACCCTACGCCGAGCAGGTGTGGGTCACGGGGGACTTTTGTGATTGGGCTGACCCGGGAATGGAGTTGGTGGGGGAGGATGCCGGCCATTGGTCTGGGTGGGTGCCAGAGGCGGCTGAGGGGCAAGCGTACAAATTCCGGCTGAAGAACGGCGAACACTGTTTGCTGAAGGCGGATCCCCGTGCCCGTGTGGTCGATCCGCATACGGGGAATTCGAAGATCTACCGTGATCAATTTGATTGGGAAGGCGTCGAGTTCGAGGCTCCTCTTTTGAACGAAGTGGTGATCTACGAGTTGCATATTGGGACCTTTGCTCCTGAGGGGGAACACGCGGATGGAACCTTTGACGATGTCATCGGCAAGCTCGACAAGTTAGTTGAGTTAGGGGTCAACGCGATTGAGTTGATGCCACCGACCCAATTCCCCGGAATGCATTCTTGGGGCTACAACGTGAATCATCCGTTTGCCGTAGAAGACAGTTACGGCGGTCCCGATGGATTGAAGCGACTGGTCAAGGAGTCCCATCGGCGGGGTATCGCGGTGATTCTGGATGTGGTCTACAATCACTTTGGTCCCTCAGAGCTGGATCTGTGGCAGTTCGATGGGTGGAGCGAAAATGGCAAGGGTGGGATCTACTTCTATAACGACTGGAGATCCAAGACCCCATGGGGTGATACGCGCCCTGACTATGGACGGCCAGAGGTGCGCCAATACCTTCGCGACAATGCCTTGATGTGGGTGGAGGAGTTCCGAGTCGATGGATTGCGTTTGGATGCTGTGGCCTTCATTCGCACCGTGGATGTCGAGGTGCCCGAGCCAGAGGAAATCCCAGAAGGCTGGCAAGTGATGCAGTGGATCAACAAGGACCTGAAGCTGCACTCGTCACGCGTCTACTCGATTGCTGAAGACATTGGCGACAATCGGGCGCTGACGACTTGGATTGATCAAGGGGGTGGGGGTTTTGATACTCAATGGGAGCAAGGTTTCGTGTTTCCCTTGAAAGAGATGATTGAGTGTCCCGATGATGCTGGGAGAGATGCGGATCGAGTGGCGGAAGCGATCGGTCACGCCCCCGAAGGAGATGTTTTCCGGAGGGTGGTCTTTCTTGAGAGCCACGACATGGTGGCCAACGGGAGAAGTCGTACGACGAGCGGGATTGATGGTGAGGCCCCACAGGGGGAATGGGCCCAACGGCGGGCGCTTTTGGGAGCGGCGATTCCGATGACCTCACCGGGAGTTCCGATGTTATTCCAAGGGCAGGAGTTCTTGGAAGATGGGGCTTTTGACGATCACGAGCCTCTGGATTGGTCGAAAGCCGAGCGATTTGAAGGCATTCGGGCGGCCTTCAGAGATCTCATCCGCCTGCGGAGAAATTTGGACATGCAGACTCGCGGACTCTGCGGCCAGCACACTGAGTTCACCCGTGTTGATGCCGAATCGAAGGTGCTCGGCTGGCATCGATGGGACGAAGGCGGGCCGGGCGACAGCACGATGGTGGTGATGAATTTGACCGCTCAATCTTATGACTTCTACGAACTTCCATTTCCTGCGCCGGGATCATGGAAGGTCCGATTCAATGCGGATTGGGAAGGCTACAGCGAGGCCTTCAGTGATGTCGGGGAACCTGCGATCGAGGTTGCGGAGAATCATCTGGGAGCGCTGCCATTGCCGGCCTACGGGTTCATGATTTTGAGTCAGGAACGGGTCGAAGAATGAACCTGACCTCAGAACACCCGTATTGGGCCGTCAAGAATGGCATCCTCGGTGTTTATCCTTCGTTGGAGGGAAACACGAAGTGCGATGTCGCGGTGCTCGGAGCGGGAATCACCGGGGCAATTCTCGCCGAAGCTTTGTCGGCGGATGGTCATGACGTGGTCGTGCTGGACCGTCGAGATGTGTGCCATGGTAGCACGAGCGCCAGCACGGCTTTGCTACAGTATGAGATCGATACCCACTTGATCGATCTTATGGAGAGGCATGGTCGAGAGCGCGCCGAGCGTGCATATCTGGCGTGCCATCGGAGCATCGACTTGCTGGAGGATCGAATTCAGTTGCTTGGGCTTCGAGACGACTGTGGATTTGCGCGCAAGGACAGTGTGTACCTCGCCTCACAGGAAAGGGATGTCGATGTCCTGAGGCGCGAAGCTGTGGCCCGGCGGAAGATTGGAATTGATGTCGATACCTGGGCCGCGAGCGAGGTGAAGGATCGGCTGGGATTGTCCCATCCACTGGCGTTGGCATCGACACAGGCTGCGGAGGTGGACGCGTATCGCCTCGCTCATGGCCTCCTAGCGGTGGCCGCTGGTCGAGGAGTTCGAATTTTGGATCGGACGGAGGTCACTGAGGTCACGCGCGATCGCTCGGGTAGCATGCACTTGGTGACGGACCGTGGGCATGTCGGCGCTCGATGGGTGGTGGTCGCCTCTGGATACGAGGCGGTGGAGTGTTTCGATGTGGGGAAGCTGGTATCTCTTCACCAGTCGTTCGCTCTGGCCAGTGAGCCGATGGCGCAGAGGTGGTGGAAAGACTGTCTGCTCTGGGAAAGTGCACGGCCCTACTTCTATCTCCGAACGGATCGCGATGGCCGGGCGATTTTGGGGGGAGAGGACGTCCCTTTTCGGCGACCGGGTGTGAGGGGAAAGGCGCTGTCGAAGAAGCTCGGAAAGTTGGAGAATCGATTCCGGAAGATGTTCCCGGAGTTGCCGATGGAGGTGGCTTACGGATGGGCGGGCACGTTTGGAGAGACTTCCGATGGCCTTGCCTATCTCGGAGAGAAGCCAGGAATGCCCGGTTGTCTTTTCGCCCTCGGTTACGGTGGTAACGGCATAACTTACAGCGTCATTGCGGGAGAAATCATCCGTGAGCGGATTCTCGGTAAGAAGCACGAGGATGACGAGGTGTTCGCCTTTGATCGTTGAGATGGAGGACCTCAAGAGACGAAAATCTGTGGAAGTGCGGGATCGGCCGAGGGGCAGAACGGGTGACGCGACAACTGCATTCGATGGGTGCGGCCTGCATCGAAGAGCGCAAGCTGCATGGTGGCCGAGGAGGATGCGCAAGGCGGACGTCGAAGTGAATATCTTCCGCTCCGCGTCTCAAGCGATTCACGATGGAAGAGTTCGAGAGCAGGTTGCTGGTTTCTTTGGGGGCATTGGAGCTTGGAAGTCCGCCCGCGTGCGATGTGAATAACCGGGGAACAACTCTTCAGGGCAGGGGAATGACAGATGGGAGTGGGGCTTCACGAAAGTCCGCTCAAGCCGTGTGCCACGACGATGGAAGTTAGGTGCCGTTGAAAAAAAAAGCCGCTCCGGAGTGAACCGGAACGGCTTTAGGGAAGTTACCCTCAGGTCCTAGGATCTAAGGGCGAAGGATTTACTTGGCCTTACGGGCCGCCTTCTTGGCGGTCTTCTTCTTGGTGGCCTTCTTGGCAACCGGAGCATCGCCGCTGTTGATCGCTGCTTGGGCAGCGGCAAGGCGGGCGACAGGCACGCGGTAAGGCGAGCAGGACACGTAGTTGAGACCGAGCTTGTGGCAGAAGGTGACCGACGATGGGTCACCACCGTGCTCACCGCAGATGCCGAGCTTGATGCCCGGGCGGGTGGCGCGGCCCTTGGCGGCGGCGATTTCCATCAGCTGGCCGACACCGGTGGCGTCGAGCGAAGCAAACGGATTCTTCGGATAGATGTCGTTCTCGGTGTAGCTGTTGAGGAACGAGCCCATGTCGTCGCGGCTGACGCCGAGAGCGGTTTGGGTCAGGTCGTTCGTGCCGAACGAGAAGAACTGAGCATACTCGGCGATCTCGTCGGCGGTGACGGCACCGCGTGGAACTTCGATCATGGTGCCGACCAGGTAGTCGAACTCGACGCCCTTGGCCTCCTTCACCTCCGCGGCGACGCGGTGGATGATTTCGACTTGGAGTTGAAGTTCGCGAGCATAGCCGACGAGCGGGACCATCACTTCCGGGTGGACCGGGATGTTCTTCTTCACGCACTGAGCAGCGGCTTCGAAGATGGCCTGAGCCTGCATCTCGGCGATTTCCGGATAGGAGATGGCGAGGCGGCAACCCCGGTGACCGAGCATCGGGTTGAACTCATGCAGGTCGTGAACGCGCTGCATGATGGTTTCCACCGGAATGCCAATCTTGTTGGCGAGGTCGAGTTGCTGCTCCTTGGTGTGGGGCAGGAATTCGTGGAGCGGCGGGTCCAGGAGACGGATGGTGGCCGGCTTGCCATCGAGGGCCTTGAAGATGCCGAAGAAGTCCTTGCGCTGGTGCGGGAGGAGTTTCTTGAGGGCCTTGCGACGGTTCACTTCGTTGTCGGCCAGAATCATTTCGCGCATCGCGTCGATGCGGTCACCTTCGAAGAACATGTGTTCGGTCCGGGTGAGGCCAATGCCTTCGGCTCCGAAAGCAACGGCATTCTTCACTTGCTCTGGAGTGTCGGCATTGGTGCGGACACCCATTTTGGTGGCCTTGGAGCACCATTCCATGAGCTGGACGAAGTTTTGGAACTTCTCGGTCTTCTGCGCAGCCTTGTTGTTGCTGATGAGGCCGGTGATGATTTCCGAAGGAGCGGTGGCGACTTCGCCGCCGTAAACGACGCCAGTGGTGCCATCGATGGAGAGGAAGTCTCCTTCCTTGAAGGACTCGCCGCTGGCCTTGACGGTTTTCTTCTCGTAATCGATCTCCACGGCGGAAGCGCCACAGATGCAGACTTTACCCATTTGGCGGGCGACGAGAGCGGCGTGGGAGGAAACCCCGCCACGGGAGGTGAGAATGCCTTCGGCAGCGATCATGCCGCGAAGGTCTTCCGGAGAGGTTTCGACGCGAACGAGGAGCACCTTCTCACCCTTTTGGGCAGCCGCGGCAGCGCGATCGGCGTTGAGATAGATTTTGCCCGAAGCGGCACCCGGACCGGCGGGCAGACCCTTGGCGATCTCCTTGGCTTTCTTGATTTCGGCAGCGTCGAAGACGGGAGCCAGAAGTTGGTCCAGCTGATCGGCCGGGTTGCGAAGGACAGCCGTTTGCCAGGTGATGAGTTTTTCTTTCACCATGTCGGCAGCGAACTTCAGAGCGGCGGCAGCGGTGCGCTTGCCGTTCCGGGTTTGAAGCATGAACAGCTTGCCATCCTGAATGGTGAACTCGACGTCCTGAACGTCGGTGAAGTGCTTTTCAAGGATTTGGCGAACCTTGAGGAGATCCTTGTAGGCCTGGGGCAGGGCTTGAGCCATTCCGGCAACCGGATCGGGCGTACGAACGCCGGCGACGACGTCTTCGCCTTGGGCGTTGACGAGGAATTCACCGTAGAGCTCGTTTTCACCGTTGGCCGGGTTACGAGTGAAGGCCACCCCGGAACCGGAGTTCGGGCCGGTGTTACCGAAGACCATGGCCTGCACGTTGACGGCGGTGCCCCATTCAGCAGGGATGCCATACTTGCGGCGATAGACGATCGCGCGGTCATTCATCCAGGAACCGAACACGGCACCAGCAGCGCCTTCCAACTGCTCCCACGGATCTTCCGGGAAGCCCTTGCCGGTGCGCTCTTTGACGAGGGCCTTGAAACGCTTGACCATTTCTTGGTTGTCCTCGGCGGTGAGGTCGGAATCGACGATGTCCTTGCCGTAAACTTCGTGTTTGAAGGCTTCGATGACTTCTTCGAATGGCTCGTGGTCTTCTCCTTCACGCTTTTGCACACCGAGCACCACGTCACCATACATTTGGATGAAGCGGCGGTAGCAGTCCCAAGCGAAACGCTCGTTGTCGGTGGCCTTGGCGAGAGCTTTGACGGTTTTGTCGTTGAGGCCAAGGTTGAGGACGGTGTCCATCATGCCCGGCATGGAGTCGCGGGCGCCGGAACGGACGGCGACGAGGAGCGGGAAGCCCTCGGAATCACCGAACTTGTAGCCCATGATCTTCTCCATGTTGGCGACACCGGCCTCCATTTGGGCGCGCAGTGTCTTCGGGTAAGTACGCTTGTTGGCGTAGTAGTAGGTGCAGACCTCGGTGGTGATGGTGAACCC
The DNA here is from genome assembly GCF_014201715.1 of Haloferula luteola. Lineage (GTDB taxonomy): Bacteria > Verrucomicrobiota > Verrucomicrobiia > Verrucomicrobiales > Akkermansiaceae > Haloferula > Haloferula luteola. The sequence goes on along the minus strand of NZ_JACHFD010000003.1, from coordinate 126,654 downwards.
GGAAGGCACCGGAAGACCGATGAGGGTCATTTCTGCGAGGTTGGCGCCCTTGCCGCCAAGGAGTTCCTTCATTTTCCCGTGGCCGTCGGCCTTGCCGTTGCCCCAGGTGTAAACGTATTTCGGGCCCTTGGAGGCCGCCTTGGGTGCCGCTTTCTTGGCGGTCTTTTTGCGTGTAGCCATCGTTAGTCTCGGTGGATGAGGTTTGCGTCGTCGAGGCCGATTTCAGCACGCAAATGCCGTCGCGTGCCCCGGCGAGGACGCGCGGAGCTTAGGAATCGCGAATCTTGTGTCAATGAACGAGTTCCGGTGCTTGACACGGAAATCCCCTTGAAACGGCGAAAAATGCCCCGGATGTCCACCAGAATCCGGTTCCAGCATGGTTTCGCGGACAGGAGTGTCAGCGCTGACGCCGATAACCCAAGAGCACTCCGAGAACGCTCAAAAGGGCCAATGAGGGCTCGGGCACCGCTGCTGTTGGGGTGGCGGAAGGGGCGGGGGAGGGAGAGAATTCAAGAATACTCGCGGTGCTTCCGCCTGGGGTGTCGCGGGTAAATCCAGCGGGAAAGAAGGAGCCATCGGGGCCAATGGAGATGGAAGGCGTGATCAAGGTATCGCCCGCAATGTTCGCCATGTCGCCCGCACCTCCATCGGTCATGTAAACGATGTCTTCAGAGCCCCCGAGCGAGTCGACCAGTTGGATCGTGACGGAGCTGTTTTCAATCGAAAGACTGGAGTCGAGAAGATCTGGATTGATGCCGTAGTCGGTGACAAATTCATCGTTGCCGATGAGAAAGTATCCTCCGGGTTGAATGATTCCTACGGTGATCGAGACGGTTCCGTCGAGGCTCCCAAGGGAGGCTCCGGCATCGCTTTCGTAGAGGCGGATTTCCCAGCCACTCAGGTCGATCGGAGAGCCTCCGGTGTTGTAGAGTTCGATGAACTCCGCATCCGCTCCGGTGGTGGATGCCATCACTTCATTTAGAACGACCGCGCCGTGAGCGGAGAGCGAGGTGAAGGCGAGGGCGAGGGCGAGTAGGATTGGATTTTCGATCTTCATGGGAGTCTTTGGCTGCATGGTTTGGCCGCACTGAACGAAGGACGCTCGTGGGCTAACCGTGGACAAAGCATCCTGCCTGCCAAATGAGTTCTGTTCCTTGATATTTAGAGAGATAAAAAGGCGCCAGGTTCGAAACCTGGCGCCTTTTTGAGGAAGTGATGGAAGATCTGATCAGCGGCGACGACGCATCAAACCAAGAAGTCCGAGTCCTCCGAGAAGGGCGAAAGTGGGCTCTGGGACGGGAACGGCATTGATCTGAAGGTTATCAATGCGGTTGTTACCCGAAGTTGAAGAGGCGCCGGTAAGAGTGTAGCGGAAAGTGACCGATGATGCTCCATCAAGGGTGTCTTCCGATGAAAAGTCGACCGTTTGGAGGGCGAACGTGCTGCTATTGCTGGCGGTATTGATGGCGAGATCGAAGTAGTTGATTCCGTCGATGCTGTATGACCAAATTCCTGAATTGAATCCCGTGCCTGTTCCCCGCGTAGAGAAGGTGATGACAGGATCCGAGTAGTCCGTCAGGTTCACACCGATCTCAATGAAGCTGCCGTTGCCGATATTCCCGACCAAACTCAGAGACTCTTCTGAAGGGTCAGAATCGAGCGCGTTGAGGGTCGTACCGCCAAAGTCATCGACAGTTCCTGTCCAGTTGGAGAGATCAAGGCTTCCACTCCCTTGATCCGCGCTGATGGAAGTAGGGACTCCTCCCGATCCTGGAGTGGACGCCGTCGAAATCGACAGGCCGTTAAAGTTCCAGTAGGAGACCAAGGCCCCTTGGGCACTGAGGGCGGCCGCAATGCTAGCGACTACCGTGAGCTGAAGTTTCATGGACTTGAATTAGGTGTGGAGAATTCGAACTGATCGACCAAGAGGGGGTATTCTCTAGTCGCAACTCGAAAAACAGCAGGTCGAGTGCCATTTGTTCATTGGAAACATGTTCCAAAATGGTCACTCGACCTCCAATTCAGATCTCAGTTTTAAGTCGGCTGCTCGCCGCGGGCCATGACGACCTTGCCGGTGCGGACGGTCTCGATGATCTCAAATTGAGAGAACATCGTGATGGCCGCATCGATTTTCGGGCTGTCGCCCGTGATCATGACGATCATCGAGCTGGGCGTGAGGTCGACGGTTTTACCGGAGAAATGCTCGGTGATCTGGAGGGCTTGGGAGCGCTCTGAAGGGGAGCATTTGATTTTCACCATGCACAATTCGCGGGTCACGGCGTCGTCCGAGTTGTGCTCGGAACAATGAATGACGTCGATCAGCTTGCTGACTTGCTTGATGATTTGCTCAAGGCCTTGGGGGTCGCCTGAGATGCCGATGGTCATGCGCGAGAAGCGCTGAGAGCGGCCTTGCGAGACCACGAGGGAATCGATGTTGAAGCCACGGCGGGCAAAGACCTGGCAAATGCGCATCAGCACGCCGGCCTTGTTGTTGACGAAAACGGAGAGGGTGTGGGTTCCCGCGCCGAGATCTTCAGTCGCGGGAGTGTCGGAAATGACGGAGGTGCTCACGGAGTGATTCAGGTTGGAAGGTTGGAAATTCAAGAGAACGGATCACGTGGAACCCGTGGGCTTGGCGAGCTTGCGCTTAGGTGGCTCGGTGAGCATGTCCTCGAGGGCGGCGCCTGCGGGGATCATCGGGAACACGTTGTCGGTCTTGACGCATTCGGCGTGGATCAGAATGGGGCCATCGTTGTAGGCGAGGGCTTTCTTGATCATGCGGGTGACATCGGCCGGGCGCTTGATATTGACGCTGGGGATGCCGTAAGCGGATGCGAGTTTGCAGAAGTCGGGGTTGCCGTGGAGATCCACGCCGGATTCCCGGTTCTCGAAGAACAGCTCCTGCCACTGGCGCACCATGCCGAGGTAGTGGTTGTTGAGGACCACAATCTTGATGGGCAGCTTATGAATGGCGGCCGTCGCGAGTTCGAAAAGAGTCATTTGGAAACCGCCGTCACCGGAGATGGAGATGACCGTTTTTTCCGGGCAGGCAAGCTGTGCGCCGATGGCGGCCGGGAAGCCGAAGCCCATCGTGCCGGCTCCTCCAGACGACACCCATTCGTAGGGGCGATCGTTGAGGAAGAACTGGGCGGCCCACATCTGGTGCTGGCCGACGTCGGTGGTGACGATGGCTTTGCCTTCGGTTTGCTTATAGAGTTCTTCGATGACTTGCTGCATGCGCAGCCCGCCTTGCTTCTTGTAGCTGAGCGGAAACTTCTTCTTGTAGCCTTGGATGGTGGAAATCCACTCGGTGGTGTCGAGTTGACTGACCCGTTTGTTGAGTTCGATGAGAGCGGCTTTCGCGTCGCCGATGATCTGCACATGGGGAGTGATCATCTTTCCCATTTCGGCGGGATCGATGTCGATGTGGATGATCTTGGCGTGGGCACCGAATTTATCTGCTTGGCCGATGATACGGTCGTCGAAACGGGAGCCGATGTTCAGGATGAGGTCGGCCTCGACCATGCCTTTGTTGGCATAGGCGGTGCCGTGCATGCCGAGCATGCCGAGGGAGAGCTTGTGAGTCTCCGGGAAAACGCCCTTGCCCAGAAGGGTATTGGTCACGGGGGCTTGAAGCGTCTCGGCGAGCTTCATCAGTTCTTCTCCGGCGCGAGAGATCATGGCTCCCTGACCGGCCAAAATGATCGGACGGCGAGAGTGAGCCAGCAATTGCACGGCCTCATCGACGGCGGAAAGGTCGATCTGGAAAGCGCGCTCCGGATGATAGCCGGGAAGATCGAGTTCCGGTTCCAGGTCGCCGGAGAAGGGGGCCTGAGAAATGTTCTTCGGAATATCGATGAGCACAGGACCGGGGCGGCCTGTGGTGGCGATGTGATAAGCCTCGCGAGCGACCTTGGGAAGGTCGTTGGTGTTCTTGACGAGGTAGTTGTGTTTCACCACCGGGGTGGTGATGCCGAAAATGTCGGCTTCTTGGAATGCGTCCTTGCCGAGCATCCAGGAAACGGTTTGACCGCAGAGCACGATCATGGGCACGGAGTCCATTTGCGCGGTCATCAAGCCGGTGATGGTATTGCCGGCACCAGGGCCGGAAGTGACCAACACGGCGGCCGGCCGACCGGTTGCCCGGGCATAGCCGTCGGCCATGTGGACAGCGCCTTGTTCGTGGCGGACGAGGATGAACTTCATCTTCGTCTTGACCGTTTCGAGGGCATCAAAGATCGGGATCGCGGCCCCTCCGGAGTATCCGAAGATGTATTCGATGCCGAGTTCGTCGAGGGTCTTGATCAGCGCTTGGGCGCCGTCGAGTTGTTCCTTACTCATGGGAAAAATGCGGTTCGCGGCTCAAAGTGGACAGTTGAGCTGTGATCGCAATCCAAAAATTGAGAAAAAGACGACAACTTGGTCGATTGTGTTGCTCGGTCTGGTGAAAGTTGGGGTTTTTCGGGGTAACTTGGGTGGTGATCCTCTTTATCGGTCTGGAAATTTGTGTTTCCAGACTGCGAGTGACTCGCGGATCTCCTCCGAACGGCGAGTGGGAGAGAGTTCCCAGGTCAGGGGGCAGCCTTGAGGGAAGAATGGCAGGAGTTCGGAGTAGTCGAGCTCCCCGGTGAATGGGACGCGGTGATCGCGGGCGGGCCATTGGACATCGTGGACGTGGCCGCCATAGAGGTAGGGGGAAACGTGAGAGAGCCATTCGACATGGTCGAGCAAACCCAGGTTGTGCTTCAATTGAACGTGGCCGAAGTCGTGCCAATAGCTGACGTGAGGGTGGTCTTTGAAATGTTCCTGCAGTTGGAGCATTTCCCGTTCGGTGGGCATGTCCTCGAAGCGGGAGCGCGACTCAATGGCGAGCATGAGATCGAGTTCGCGCGCCATTTCAGCAATGGCCTCAAGGGCGTGGATCGCACGGTGGTAATAGAGAGGGGCGATCTTCTCGCGCTTTTTCACGAAGGCGATGCGTTCTTTGGCGAACTGAGGGGTATCGCGCTGGCCCTCGGCCACCATCGAGGTGAGACGTTTGGTCCACTTCTTGGGGTTGAGCGGGACGGATCCCATGTGGAGGACGACGTAACGAGCCTTGAATTGGGCGGCGAGATCGAGGGTGCGGCGGGTCATTTCCATGGCCCGTTGGCGGTCGAAGAGACGGTGGGAGGTGTATTCGTAAGCGTCGGGGGCATCGATCATGACTTCCACGGGGGACGGGAAGTAGTTGTGCACGCCGAGGCAGGTGAAGCGGCCATCTTCGAAGGCTTTTTTGATGCCGGGGAGCTTGGTGACGGTCATGCCATGCGAGAGCTCCAATTCGGTGAAGCCGAGATCGAGGATTTCATCGATCATGGCTTCGCCGTCTGTGTGGCGGGAATTGTTCCAGCAGGTGGAGAAAGCAGGCATGGGAAGATGGGATCAGGGATCGCCGCTCCGAGGAAAATGGAGGGGCAAAGGGTCAGCGACCAGCGATGAGAAAGACGATTTCGCCCTTGGGCGGGTGGGCCTGGAAATGGGTGAGCAGCTCCGCAGCGGTGCCACGATGGTAGGTCTCGAACTTTTTGGTGAGTTCACGAGCCACGCAGCAGCGCGCTTCTGGGTGAGCGGCAGCCAGGACTTCGAGGGTCGAGGTGAGGCGATGGGGGCTTTCGAAAAACAAAGTGGTGCCCTCAGTTTCGAGGGCGCCCTGCATGGCGGTTAGGCGTTTGCCCTTTTTCACCGAGAGAAACCCCAGGAAGTGGAAAGCGTGGCAGGGAAAGCCTGAACCGATGAGCGCGGTGAGGACGGCGGAGGGACCGGGCAAAACCTGATAGGAAAGGTCTTCCTGAAGGCAGGCTTGGATGAGTCGGTATCCGGGATCGGAGACCCCGGGCATGCCGGCGTCCGAGATGACAGCGATGTTTTCGCCGAGGCGAGCGGCGGCTAGAAGTTCCGGGATGCGCCGGGTCTCATTGTGCTCGTGGAGAGAGACCAAGGGCTTGCCGGTCACGCCAAGGTGGGCAAGGAGAGGTGCGGAATGGCGAGTATCTTCGCAGGCGATTCGGTCGGCGGTCTTGAGCACCTCGATGGCGCGCAAAGTGATGTCGTCACGGTTGCCGATCGGGGTGGGAACAAAGGAAATCATGGGTGCGGGGAAGCTGGCGGGCCGAAGGGGGCCTGCTCTTCCTAGTAGCCGTTGGCGAGCCGGGAAACCATCGTGATGCTGGCACGCTCGAGGGCGTCAGGCAGGGAATTGGTGCGAGCGGTCTGCAGGTTGGAATCGACAAACAGGCGGGAGGTCCCGGAAGAGGTTCCCGAGGCGAGGATGTCGAAGGGGGGCTTGGTATCCCGCAGGATCCACAGGATGGCGACTCGATTCTGAATTTCCAAGGGTCGAAGGGTATCGAGCGGGGTGGAGCGGATTTGGGTGTACTCGATTTCTGAGACAGTGCCTTCCAGGACGGCGTCGGCGTTTTCGCGAGTGCCGATGCGGTAGGTGCCATCGCTCACCAAGGCGTCGACCGCGGCAGAGGTGGCAAGGGCCTCGGCGCGGGGCTGCAAGGTGTCGTTTTTGAACATCGGCACAGCGATGCTGCGAACGTTCTCAAGCGACTTCGGCTTGGCGCCGTTGAGACTGTAGCCCGCGCAGGAGGCGAGGACGAGGGCGAGAAAGGAAGCGAGGAGGCGCATGGTGAAAGGGCGGTGTGGGCGTCATTGACCGCCAAGGGCGGAGAGTCGGGCTTGAGCCTTGTCGTGAAGGGCGCCGGACTTGGACCGGCGGATGACTTCCTGGTAGTAGAACTTGGCGGAAGCGGCATCGCCCTTCTTCTCGTAGAAGCTGGCGATGTCGAAGGTGTTTTGAAGGTCGCGCCCGCCGATGCTGGAGAGGAGCTTTCGGGCTTCGGCATTGCGGCGATGGCCGGGGAATTGGCTGAGGTAATCGCGCAGGGCGTCTTCAGCTCGATCCAGGTTGGCTTGGTCCTGATTGCCATCGCGGGCTTCTGAGAGGAGAACTTCGCCGATGCGGAATTGGGCTTCGGGAGCCTCCGCGTAGCTCGGGTATTCGACCACGACATGCCGGTAGGCGCTGACGGCTTCGTCGATTTTGTCATCACCTGCCAGAAGTTCGGCGATTTTGAAGGAGGCTTTGGAGGCAGTGGTCGAGCGTGGGGCGTTGGATGCGACCTTCTTCAGCATCTCGATGACCTTGTTGGCGGCGAGCTTGGATTTGAGTCCGAGGAAGCTCGATTTGATTCCACCATCGGCTGCGGAAAAGGCCATTTCCGTTTGGCGCTGGAAGGCCTGGCGATAGAGCCCACTTCCTTGATAGCGGACGATGAGTTCCTGATAGGCATCGAAGGCATCCAAGGTTTCGCCGCTTTCGTCGAGCAGCTTCGCCTGGCGGAATCGTGCTTCGGGAGCTTTATCGGAGAGGGCGATCTTGTCGGCGATTTCGTCGTAGAGCTTGATGGCCTTTTTGGTCTTTCCGGCCTGTTCGGCGGCCTGGGCCTGGGCAAAAAGGGCGTCAGCGCGTTGGTTATTGCCCGAACTCGCACTGATCATGGGGGGCAAGTCGGCATCATTTCCGCAGGAGGCGAAAAGGGCAACGAGGGGAAGGAGGGCGAAGCTCAAACGCATGGCGGGAAGCTATAAGGTTGGAATGAGGAGCGGAAAGCGAAAATCAGGATCGGCCGAGTTCCTGAGAGCGGCGGGTGGCGGCAGTGACGGCCTCGATCAGCGCGGAACGGAGGCCTCGGGCTTCCAATTCGGCGATGCCGGCGATGGTCGTGCCTGCGGGCGAGGTGACTTGATCCTTGAGCTGTCCCGGGTGGAGGCCGGTTTCAAGCACCATGGTGGCGGCGCCGCGAAGCGTGCGTGCAGCGAGCTCGAGGGCGATATCGCGTGGCAAGCCGGAACGGACGCCGCCGTCGGCGAGGGCTTCGATCATCAGAAAAACAAATGCTGGCCCGCTGCCGGAGAGCCCGGTGACGGCATCGAGCAAAGGTTCGGCAAGGGAATGAGCGCTGCCGACGGCGCCGAGCAAATCGTGAGCCGTTTGCCGATCGGCTTCGGTGGCGTTTTTCGAGCAGGCGAAGCCCGCGGCCCCTTCTCCGACGAGGGCAGGGGTATTGGGCATGCAGCGGATGTGGCGCCAACCGCTGGGGGCGTGTTGGCCCAGCCATTCGAGCGTGAGACCGGCGGCGACTGAGATCAGCAATCCCTCCGTGGTGGCTGACTCGCGCAGGGCGGATAGGGCTGCGGCGGCTTGCTGGGGTTTGGTACAAAGGAGAAGCGTATCGCACCCAGCAAGGTCTTTGAGCGAGGCCGCGGCAAGGCTGCCAGTCGCGGTGGCAAAAGCATCGCGAGCCGCGGGGTGGGGATCGAAGCCGATCACTTGATCCGCGCCGAGTGCGCCTGCGCGAACGGCGCCGGCGACCAGTGCGGTGCCCATTTTTCCACATCCAATGACTCCGAGCTTCATGCGCGGGAGGTTAGAGCGGTCAGGACGCGGCGGGCGAGTGTTCATTTTGCTTGGAGGAGCGGGGGGCATCGCCGCATCGTCCGGCCCATGAGATTTGCCTGGATGGCTTGCTTGATGGTTGGCGCCGTGGTGGCCGAGGAAGTACCTGCGATGCCTGAGGTGGCGGCGTTGATTGCCCCCCAGGTGGCGGCTCTACCGGATCCCGCTCCGCCCGCTGTGAAGGGAGGGGTGAAAATGACCATCACTGCTCTGAACCGAGAGGTGCAGCAGGCGGTATGTGATGGCCTGACGTGCCTCCATGCGGGTTGGGATTTCGAGGCCTATCGTCATTTTGTGAAGGCCCTGGAAGGGGATCCCGATTGCCTGATGGCCCACTGGGGGGTGGGGTTGGCCTTGCTGCATGGCAGTGATGATTTCAGTGAAGAACGGGAAGCGGCCCTCAATCGCATACTCGGCTTGGTGGACCGTGGGGTGGGCACGGATTTGGAACATCGCTATGTTTTTGGCCTGACAAAGTTGATTCAGGAAGGTGCCCGGGAAGCCTCGGCGGTATTTGCCAGCGCGGCGGAGGAGTATCCGAACGATCCCCAGTTGGGTTTGTTGCAGGCTTTGTTGGGGCGGGGCGGTTACGACATCATGGGCGACGTCACTCCGGATCAAGAGCGGTCGGAAGCGGTCGTAAGAGAGTTGATTGTGAAGCACCCAGAGCTGTCCTATTTGCGCTATGCATTGTTGGCGATGCGGGCCGAAGCACCTGATTTGGAGAAGGATCTGGAAATGGCACGAGGGTTGACGATGGAGTCGCCGGAATTTCCACCGTATTTCCATTTACTTGGTCATTTTGAATGGCGCAGTGGGCATCATCAGGAGGCCCAACAGGCCTTCGGCTGGGCGGCGGACGCATATTCGGAGTGGATGGAATCAACGGGTCTGGGAGCTCTGGATTGCCCCGGTTGGACCAAAGCGGAGTCTTACCGAGCCGTCGCGCTGGCGAGCAAGGGCGACTACGAGACCGCGTTGGCCGCCGCCAAGGCTCTGGCAGGGGTGAAAGTGCCGGTGGATCGGGCGACTTCGGACGGGGCTCGGATGCTCTTGTGGGAAGGCAAAACTCTTCCCGCGCGAATCCTGATGCGCCGGGGGCGACAGGAAGATTTGGAGGAGGCGAGGAAGCTCCTTCCTTCGGTGGAGGAAACCAAGGGGCTACGCGATCACACCTTGGCGGTGTGGTCGTTCCAGGCTTTTTCGACGGCGGTCGGAGCCCAGCTCGCGATGCAGCAAGGCGATCAGGAGGCGGCGGGCGTTCTGGTGCAGGATTTCACGCGATTGGGTTCGACCTTCGTGGAAACCCGTCAAGTGGCTGCTGCCCGAGGGGAGCAGTCGCACTGGATCCGTTGCTTCCATGCGATGGAAGAGATGTCCGGGGAACTGACCGGATTGTTGGCGATGTCCGGGCCTGAAGGGAGCCGAGGTTCGGCCTACAATTGGTTTCTTTCCGCGCGGGATCACCAGCGGCGTGCCTCCGTGATGATGCCTCCGATGGTGCTCACCCCGATGGGAGTCAGACTTAGCGACTATCTTTCGTCTGAAGAAAAGTGGGACAAGGCATTAGAAGCCTTGGAAACGGGGTTGACGAGCTATCCGAACGACGTCGAGCTTCTTCAGCGTCTGGTCACCGTAGCGGAAAAGGCCGATCAACCCGAGAGGTCGGCTGAGGCCCAAGCGATCTTGAAAGGATTGGCAGGAAGTTGATCAGGCGGTGCGCACCGCGGCTTCGTCGATGCCGCGGAGCGAAAACACCTTGAGGATGGTGTCTTCGATCAGGTTATTGGGGCAGGAGGCTCCGGCCGTGATTCCAACGGTCAGGGGCCCATCTCCCAAGACCGATGCTGGGTAGGCGCTGGAGATCTCGGACTTCTGGTGGAGATCGAAGTGGACGACCTCTTCAAGGTCTTTCAGGCAGGAGGCGTTGCGGATAAAAAAGGTCGGAAGTTCCTGTTCTGCGATCTCCACGAGGTGGGTGGTGTTCGAGCTGTTGTAGCCGCCCACGACCAGCATGAGGTCCATCGGCTTTTTGAGCATTTCGAAGAGGGCATCCTGCCGTTCCTGGGTCGCACCGCAGATGGTGTCGAAAACGACGAAGTTTTCGTCCGAGCCATCGCGATCTTGAACGGCTTTTTTGACGCGGCGCTGAATCTCTTCGGTTTCGCTTTTGAGCATGGTCGTCTGGTTGGCCACGCCGACGCGGACGAGGTGCCGATCGGGATCGAATCCCGGAGAAAGGGCTGAGCCAAAGCGCTCGAAAAAGGCAGCGCGGTCACCGCCCTCACGAAGGTAGCGACAGAGGAAATCGGTGTCGTCGAGGGTCAAAACCATGACGTAGTGGCCGGTGCCGTCGTCCCCCAAAGCACGGGAAGCGGTCGCTTGCGTTTCCTCGTGTCCGGCTTTGCCATGGATGATGGAGGTCATGCCTTCCTTCGCGTAGGTGCGGACGCGGCGCCAGACTTTCATCACGTCACCACAGGTGGTATCGACGACGTAGCAGCCACGCTCCGCGAGCTTGTCCATAAAGTGAGTGGGGGCTCCGAAGGCAGGCACGATGACGACATCCTCAGGGGTGAGGGCATCGTAATCCTCGCTGAGTTGTTTCCACGGCAGGGAGACGATTCCCATGTCGGAAAGTTGGCGATTGACCTCCGGATTGTGGATGATTTCGCCAATGAGGAAGATGCGCTGTTCCGGAAATACTTTGCGGGCGGCGTAGGCGAGGTCGATGGCGCGCTCGACGCCGTAGCAGAAGCCGAATTGTTGGGCGAGCCGGATGGTGGTATTGCCGAGGGTCAGCTCGCCGCCGTGAGTGCGGATTTTCTCGACGATGGACGAGCGATAATGGGCTTCGACCTCCTCAGTGACGACTTTCATCACATCGGGGCGTCGGACATTGACTCGCTTGCGTTGTTCGTTTCCTGCGGGCTGGGGCACGGCGGGACATTCAGGCAGGCCGCGGCTTGTGGCAAGAGGCAAGGGGCGCGGGGGGCATCATGGGGAGCCACGATGACCCTTTCGAACCGGGAGGGACAGCAGGGCGAAAAGCACCAGTGCGATGATCTCCAACCAAATGATATAGTAGGGGTGGGGGCCGAGGTGATCGAGAAGGGACGGCGTCGTCGGCTTGGCGGCAAGGAAGCCGAAATTGGTGCCCAGCAGGCCATTGGCGAGGACTGCGAAGACCACATAGACGTTGAGCCAGGCAAAGGCCTTGAGAGGCTCATGCCACCAGGGTTCGGCGAGCCGCCATCCCTCGGCTGCAGGGAAATAGACGGCCGCGGCAATCACCGAAAAATGTTGGAGAAAGAAGGCGATGGCCACCGGGTGGGGTGGGGCAAAGTCGAGAGCCGGTGTGGCGATTCCCTGAAGGGTTCCAGCCAAGCCCCAGAAGTAGGTCAGGAGGATGAGCGTGCGACGGCGAGTGATGAGCGCAAATCCGGCGATAAAGGAGGCGATATCACAAAGGTGAAAGGGAACCAGGTTGTCGAGCGAGACCTCGCTAGGAACCTGTGACCACGCCCATTGGGACACCGCGTAGCTGCCGAGGGTGATGAAGGTGAGGAGGGCTCGGGCGACTCGCTCGGGAGTGCCCCGTCGTCGTCCGGCCACGACGCATATAGCGATGGCGATGAAGCCTCCCAGGGCGATAAGTCCATGCTGGAGGGAGAAGGGGATGAAGCGCTCGTCGGTCACTTCGGGCAAGCCTCCAGCCTCAGGTGAAAAGTTTCAAGTTCCGCGACGGGCAATCGGCTTGCGGCGAGGGCATGGGCATTTCCATGCTGCGGGCGTGAAACCAAAACGCCCGGGGCGCGAAGCCCGCGAAAACCGCCACGTCAAACCTGCCACGGAGATCGTCGTGCCTTCGATGGTTGAGGAGGAGTTGATGCGCATTGTGGCAGAGACTCCGGTGCCCTTCCTGTTGGTTCTCGACTGCGTGCAGGATCCACACAATCTCGGTGCGATTCTCCGAACCGCGGATGGTGCTGGGGTGCACGCGGTGATCGCCCCCAAGGACAAACAGGTCGCGATTACGGAAACGGTGCGTCGGATCTCGGTGGGGGCCGCCGATCATGTGCCGTTTGTTCAGGTGACGAATCTCGCCCGGACGATGGAGCGGCTCAAAGATGCCGGAGTGTGGTTTGTGGGGACTTCCGACCGGGCGGAGAAGTCCTTGTATGAATTGGATTTGAAGGGGCCGCTGGCCTTGGTGATGGGGGCGGAGGAAAAAGGGATGCGCCGGTTGACTGAGGAGAATTGTGATTTCCTCGCGCGCTTGCCCATGGCGGGTCAGGTCGAGTGCCTGAACGTTTCGGTCTCGGCCGGGGTGTGCTTGTATGAAGCAGTTCGGCAACGTCTTCCAGAAGCATGAGAGAACCGGTGCGCATTTTAAGCGATCTTCATCTCGGGCATCCGGCGTCGAAGATTCAATCGGTGGAACAGCTCCGGCCCCTATTGGAAGGGGTCGCGACGGTGGTCTTCAATGGCGACACCTGGCAGGAGCTTGCCAAAGTGTTTCGGCCGCGGGCGGAGGCCCTACTGGATGATTTGCAAGGGCTCTGTGCCGATCTGGGAGTGGAGACGGTATTTCTTTCTGGGAATCACGATCCAGGTTGGTCGGGAAAGGGTTGGGTGGAATGGTGCGAGGGTCGCATCGTGGCCTGCCACGGCGATGCCGTGATGTGGGGCGGCTCACCTTGGAGTCGTGAAGCGTTTGCCCGCATGGAGCAGTTGAAAGTCCTATGGGCAGAGCATCAAGAAGCGAAGCATGATGCCACCGCCCGACTCATGTTGGCTCGGGAAATCGCACGGACGCTCAAGCCTCCTGGGATCCCCAAGGGCCGCACGATTTTTCGTCGCGCACTGGATGCGGTGAATCCACCGCGTCGCGCGTTGGAAATTCTTCGGGTCTGGGCCTGCCAAGCGGATGAAGCGGCGAAGTTTGCCGAAACGTATTTTCCACGGGCTGAGGTGTTGGTGATTGGGCATTTTCATCATCACGGAATTTGGCATCGCCGAGGAAAGTTGGTCATCAATACCGGGGCCTACCTGAATCCCCACGGCGCTCGCTGGGTGGAGTGGAGGAACGGCATGTTGTCTTGTGGACGAGTGGAAGAAGGCGAAGTCTTTCGCTTGGGACCGAGCGATGGCGTCTGGCGGTTGGGAAGCTGATGGGCGGTGCTCAAAATTCGAAACAAGGCGCCGTAGCCGATGGCGTTGGCCATGGCTCGGTCAGGCCGTGACGAGGAAATGAAGACCCTGATCGCTTGCCCGCGCCTCGTGGCGACCGAGATTTACAGGAATACGACGGAGTCAGGATTCGTTCTCTTGATGGTTTTGGTGGGCAGGCCAGCGATGAGTCGCCGCAGATTCTTCGGTGATTATTGGATCGGACTCTGACCGTTTGAGGGGAGGATCGTGGTCGGACTAAGACCTTGCGCCGGTCTCATGGGAACGTTTGTTCGTCAGCCCCCAGTTTCCCTATTTCCCCGTCCAACTCTGTGGGGGGGACGCTCGACTTCGATGCCGTAGGTTATTTCTGGGGGGGCATTTTTCGGAACGTTCCGTCTTCAACTGATTTCTTCGGGAAGTGGAGGCGCCGTGACGAAGGATCGATCGTCATTTGGCCATCGATCACTCCATCCTCCGCGTCGACTTCCTTGATAAAATCATCCAATTCATCCTGAAGGATGATGCCTTTAGAGACGATGAATCTCGTAAGGGCTTGGATGGCCAGTTTCTGGGTTCCCACTTCCCTAAGAAGTTGATCGATCTGATCCTCTCGATCCGAGATCGACTTGGTGGTGCATTTTTGAACTTCCTTAAGGGAAGCGATCTCCTGTTCAGTGTCGCTAATATCGAGTCGATTTCCGATATCGCCGAGTAGTATGGTTCTCATCCATCCCATGGTGCCTCGACCGTTGCAGAGACTTTTAGGCGAAGCCACTACAATGAACCACTGGGATTCTAGCAGCTCGCCAAACCGGAATTCTCCGTCGTAGTCGGATCTCTCCATGAACGGCGAGAAAGTTGAGAGAATAAGTTTTTCCAACGAGGGAGTGCCTCACCTCGGCAGCGTCGCTAAGGGTGGGCTGCGAGATGCATTTTTCTTTCACGAGGGTAATCATGAAATCCGTGGCGGCCTTATTCGCAGAGAAGGTCAGTTGGGCCTTATCGGGATCGATCGTCGGGTCACAGCGGCACACCTGCAAGGGTGAGGGTGAGGGTGAGGGCCTCCCGAAGGTTTTTACCTCCATAGGTCATCATGTTCAGAGTCGGAAAATCAGGAGTGCCAGGAATGACTTCAGCTTGAACGGCCGTGATTGCGATGAACGGAAGAATTCGTAAGTTTTTCGTGCGATGGATGACCATGAATCCTTCCTCATTTCGATTTTAGGATTCAGCAAGAAATGGGAATGGATTGCGTTCTCGGTGGGAGTCTTCTGTATCGGGCGGGGCTGAGGTGGTTACGTGAGGTGGACTTGCTTCGAGTCGATCCGGTAAATTTTAAGGCTTCTTCGCTCGGATGACGACGCGCTGATAGCGGGTGAGGGGAGGAGATCCGTTGTCGGTGACTTCGCAGATCATGTGCAGGGCTTCTCCCGGCTGGGCTTTGGCGGGGAAGGTCAACGTCACTTTGGGAGAGGACTCCCATTCGTGGTTCTGGGGATAGATCTGGCTGGTTTCGAGGTACGCCCACCACTGGAATTGAAGAGAGTCGCCATCGGGATCGCGAGTTGCGGAGGCGTCGAGGGTGAGAGTTTCTCCGGGGACAGCGAAGAGGTCGAGCGGAGTGTCCTTCAATTTCACCTGTGGGGGATGATTGGCAGAAGCGTAGTCCTTGACGCACCAATCCGCGCGGGCGGCAAAATCATTCTGCACGGCAGGCAGCCAGCGCCAGATGGGTTTGAAGTAGTGGGTTCGAAGAGTCTGTTCGGCAGGGTCGGTCACGTTTTCGAGCTTCTTGGACCAACTGTTGTGGATGGAGATCTGACCCTCGGGGTGTTTCCAATCTGGGGCAGGTGGGGGATCCATCCAGACATTCGGTCGAACTTCAATGTAGCGTCCACCCCATCCCCCCCATGCAGGTGATTCCAGACTGCGCAAACCATTGGGAATGGCATGGAGGAAGGCAGGCGTATCACCTTCAGCGTGGAAGGCCCCATCAAGGGCTTCGTAGGAAGAGGCGAGAGGGCCATGCCCGCGCAAGAGATGTTTCTTCATCCAATCCGCTTCCAGGTAAGTTTTGACGGAGTCAGGAAGAACTTTGGGCCAGATGTAGGCCATGCAATCGAACTGATCCGAGATGATGGTGGTGACTCCCAGGGGTTCCCAAACGGGGCGGATCGATTTCTGATAGGTTTCATCTTGTTCCCAAATCAGGAAGAGCCGGAGGCGGGTCGCCACTTCGGTCATGCGATCGGGGTGTTCTTCCTGTATGATTCGTAAGGCGCGAGCGAGGGTGTTGCATCCGCCCCAGGCTTGAATCCAGAGTGGGCGAGTATCGGAATCATCGAGCAGGACTTGGGCAATCCATTCGGCTCCCTCGCTGCGTTCCTGGTCCTCACCGACGCCTTGGATGTTTCCGATCTTCCACTTTGAAAGGAGAAGGTCGGGATGGGGATAGGCGGGATCGTGAATTCGAAGTTGGTCGTAGACCTTTTGATAGAGCCCCACGGAGTCCCTGACCCATGTCGGGTCATGGAAGGCATTCCACCCCTGTCCTCCTTGCCAGTGGAACTGGGAACTGCTGTTGACGATGCCTTCGACATCGAATTCGTTGCAGGAGAGAAGGAATCTCACCATGGAGCAACGGTCGTCCGCTTCACCGTCGGTGGTGACCAAGACACGCGGTCGAGCACTGGAGAAGGCACAAGTGGCCGCGAGGAAATAGAGAATCCACGTGAGTCCTCGGCAGGCTGAGAGGGGAGTTTTCATGGGTCGCAAGGTTGCAGGCGGCGCATGGCATCCGTATCGATGGGAACACGGCGAATTCTGAACGAGTTTCCGAAGTCGCCCTCCAGATGGGGAGTGATCCTGGGAAGAGTCTTGGCTCAGCGTGCTCATGGGTGATGGTTAAGAGAGATGCGTCGGTGGGTGGGCCGTGGGCAAGACCCGCAGAATTCTTTATGAGGAGAGCGTGGATCCTTGGGAGCTTGGGGAAGAGGGGGGGGAGCTTTGAGAATTCGGGAGGAGGGTTGCTTCGACGAGGTTGGCTTGAGTAACGTGCTTTTCGGGCAAAACCCGACAATGGAAGTTTCTTTTCTCGACTGAAATGCCTCCTGTGGCCCGCGAGCCATGTGAAGAATCTGCGGCCTGTGGTCAAAGACTGGATTTGATGGGAAGCTTCAGGGAGCGGAAACCTCCAACCGAAGGAAACGCCGGGGGGAGTCTTGGGAGGAAGGAGTGAGGCGGATGGATTGGACCTCACCGTCGTCGCTCAGCACGGTTTCAGTTGCCCGAGGCGGGGACCCCATCGCCCGTGATGTCCTCGACACCTGATGGTTCGACATCGGCGAGATCGGAGAGGTCCGTGGCATGTTCCGCGGGGGCAAAAGGTCCCGTCTCCAACTCGTCGGGTTCCTCGTTGATTCGCTTGACTCGGCTTTTGATGAAAGTGCCCACGACTCACCTCGACATCCTCTCGATAGACATCCTTGTCGAGGTGCCGAAGGACGAGGAAAGCAGGCTGATTTTCATCTTGCACGACGTCGTGCCCTACTTCCGCACACACTCAGTAGTCACTCTGCCTATCGCCTGTGCAAAGGACGATACGAGCATGATTCTCGCTCGCTACATGGGGAGATATCTGGGTCTGTTTGTCTCTCGGTTTGCCTCGTGATATCCAATTGGGGCCTGATTTTGCCAAGAGGCATCTTCATGCTTGCCATGCGGTCGATGCGGTTGTTACCTGTTCATATCCAACGTGGTTTTGAGGCTTCGTTTTTTTCGGAGAGGCTTCATTGTGCCTGTCGTTGGGGATGATCCTGTCAGCGCCGTTTGTGTTTCATAACACCTGCGGAGGTTTTGGATTCGCTATTTTTCCCATTAGGAAATATATGAAAAAATATCTTTCGATTCCGTCTGTAATTGTCGGCATGGTTATCTCGCCATCTTCGCTCCTGTTGGCCGAACCCAGCTCTTCTGA
Organism: Haloferula luteola; assembly: GCF_014201715.1. GTDB lineage: Bacteria > Verrucomicrobiota > Verrucomicrobiia > Verrucomicrobiales > Akkermansiaceae > Haloferula > Haloferula luteola. The sequence goes on along the minus strand of NZ_JACHFD010000003.1, from coordinate 108,997 downwards.
GGTGCAGAAGCGGATTCCACCCACTGGTCGCCTCCATCTCCATAACGGGGACATGGACGGGGACGGATGGGACGATCTTTGGGAGGCCATTTTCGCCCGCCATCACAGCGGCCAGACGTTCGAAGCCAACATCGCCAATCACCCCGATGGTGATGCCGACGGCGATGGGGTGAGCAATTACGAGGAGATGCTCGGCTTCCGAAATCCCTACGAAGCGGATAGCCCACCTCGCGTCCTGTCGCCTGCGGAGGCGAAGGCCTCCCGTGCGGCCGCGATCCCCGCCGAGAGGAAAAGCGACGCCAAGAAATTGGACCGCTTCCATCTGCTGCTAGAAAGCCGCGGAGTCCTCAGGCGTGGGCCGGAGGAAAAACCACCGAAAGAGGATCCAGACGATAGCGACACCACCGGGAAAAGTTCCTTTGATGAAGGGAGTTTGTCTGATGGAAACCCGGCAGTGGCTGGATGGATGTGGTGCTCCCTCAGTAGCGCACCAGAAATCCTTTTCCAGGAGCGGTTGTCGGATGGTCGCTACCTTCTCGCGTGGGAGGGCGAGGGAGATTCGCTCTACGACATCGAAGGTTCTGATGATCTCGTGAACTGGAAACTTTGCGCAAAGCAGATTCCGGTCATCGGAGACATCGGCACTTGGGGACAGTTCACTCACGCTCCGAAACGCTTTTACCGGGTGCGTCTGCATCAGGACACCCCAACCATTCCCAGCGACCCCAGTGGCGGCGACGGTATCACCACCTTTGGCGCGACACTGGCTCCCGTTCTTCAAGGCAGCGCACCGCGTCAGTTTCTTGTCACTGTGAATCTACCCGCTGGCATCAGTGCCAATGCGGTTGATTTGGTGATTGATGGTGAGGTGCATGGCAGGTGCCGACCCAGTGACTCGGGAAATGGATTCATTGGCGAGGTCGATTGGTGGTATCTCTCACCGGGAGCCCACACCGCCCACGTCGTGGTGGACTCATTGACTGACCAGCCGGCAACATCCAACGGACAGACTGGCGGGATTCTGCGCTCTGCAGCCTCCTCTTTCACGCTCGATTTCGGTAGCCACCTGGCGATGAACTTCCGGATCAGCGAAAACCAGATCGCCCCCGTTGATCCGGATCTTCCAGCGGCAACCGTGATTTCCGCTGATATCCTCTCAGATCCTCAAGGAATGACGTTTCTCCGAATTCTGGACGAGAACGAGAATGTGGTCCGTGAATGGGATTGGTTTCCAGACGAATATCCTTTAGAGATTCGGCAAACTTGGGATGGGACGAATTCCAGCGGCACTCCCGTCCCGGCCGGTCGTTATCAAGTCGATCTTGAAGTAGGAGGCGCTGGGCTAACAGGCACCACGCACTTCGTCAATGCTGGTGTGCGCACCCATAAAGCGCTCATTCTCACAGAACCCCAGGGCGGATGGGGGGAGAATTTCTCGTACTCCAACTATCGCGAAACCTGGATGGAGCACTTCACAACCACGGGCGGAACGCCGATACCCAATGCGTGGGGCCCTTGGAAAAAACTCAGCTCTCTCGACAGAATTACCGACGAAATCCGAGGACGGGCCAAGAACGCCAATAACCGAAAGTTGCCCGGGTTGGGGGACATCAAAGGATGGAAGTGCCTTTTCTGGCAACAAGACTCGAAGAATCGTGACAACATTTCCAACCCTGTTGCGGCTTTTGCTTCAGGCAGCAACCCATTCAACGACTACGATATGGGGTTTTTCATGGGCCATGGTGTTGCATCGGCAGGTGGAACCGTTCCGTTCGGAAACGGCACTTTCACGACGGGCCCCTCACACTACTATCCGCTTACCTTGAACCGGGACACGGGTGCCACCTATTGGGTCCGCAGCGCCAGCATCCCGAAGTACGGTGCGGGAGGAAAACTCAAGTGGATGTTCCTCATGACATGCAGTCCTCTCTCGGACACCTGCCCCGACGCCAACAATCACGAGATCTTCGCCGCCTGCCAGGCGAACGGGACCCTGCCCTTTGGTAACAACCTGCGGGTGCTTTGCGGTTATGTCTCGAAGATCCGCCTCCATTCGGGCATGGGCACGCTGCTCAGTGAGGCGATGATGTATCCGCAGGAGGATGTTGCCTATCGTGATGGCAGCGTGGTCCAATCGTGGGGCTATGTGTGGAGCAAGTCCGAGAACAAGGGCGCGGGAAAGATCGCCCGCGCCGTTTATTGGCCGGAGTGCAAATTCGATGCGATCCCCGGTGTCGATCATGAACATGTGCCTCCCCTTCAAGCCCACAGTTCCCAAATGGAGCTAAAATTCACCGATTTTTCCAACCTTTGATTCCATGAACGCATTCCGAACGCTGGTTCTTGTTTTCCCACTACTTGGATTCGCGCTTTTGGCAGCGGAGATCCCCATCAGTCTGGTGCCCCGGCACGAATTGGGATCGCGCGATCCGGGATACCTCCGGTTCGAGGAGTTGGTGTGGAGCACCGATTGCGAGTGGTTTCACAAGCCGGCCCCGGTCTGCAGGGTGGTGGAGAAGCCGCTGGACCTCACCCTTGTCATCGAGGAAGCCAAGAAGCGCGGGATGGTGCCCAATCCGAAGTATGATCCGGGTCCGGAAGAGGACGGCGCCGTGGACTACCACACCACCGAGCCACCTTGGCTCGGGGCCGGGGGCGTGGCCCGGAAGCGCTATCTCTTCTTCGGGTATGCCTCGTTTGATCGATTCGATAGGGACGAACACCAGATGGCGGTCGTCAAGCCGCTGGCGAGCCGGGAGGAATGCGTGAGGATCTGCCGGGAGTGGATGAATCGGCTCGGAATCGATGAAAGCCAGCTCTACCGCGGCGGTGACTGGCCGGAGGGATTTGAAGTGACTGAGTCAACTCCGGCGGAAGGAGGGTACCACCCGGTGCTCAAGAAAGAGGTGATTGCCAAGTACGGCCAGCAACTCCGTTTCAGTCAGCAGATCGGGGGGCTTCCGGCGTTCTGGTCAGGTTTCGGAGGTTGCATGCAATTTTACATTGCAGACGGAGGAGAGTTCAGCGGCGTGATGGGCTGCCTCCGGGCGTGGGAAAAGATCGGCGACTATGAAGTGCTGGACCGGGAAGAAGTGGAGATGGCGCTCAAGGAAGGATTTTTCTGGGTGCCTGATCCTATCGATTGTGAGCGTTTGGAAGTGATAAAAGTGGCCTTGGAGGCCTACCATTCCGACTGGGAGGTTCCGCAGCACGATTTTCCCCTGATCTATAACATCACCTGCAAGCTTCACGGCGGGCCGAGCGAGGGGAAGGAAAAGAAGATTCTGATCCCCGCGCTGCGCCAGCACCGTCATCGCTACGGCCCACCCCCTGAGCCGAGTGCCTTGGCACCGGGAGAAAAAGCTCCCGATCCGGATCTCGAAAGACTCACGACGCCTCGCGGAGAGCCATGGTAGCCTCCTCTGGGAGGAGATGCCTTACCGCGGAGGTATCGTCGGGCTATGTGTGGAGCAAGTCCGAGAACAAGGGCGCGGGAAAGATCGCCCGCGCCGTTTATTGGCCGGAGTGCAAATTCGATGCGATCCCCGGTGTCGATCACGAACATGTGCCTCCCCTTCAACCCCACAGTTCCCAAATGGAGCTGGAATTCACCGATTTCCCCAACCTTTGATCCCATGAACGCATTCCGAACGCTGGTTCTTGTGTTCCCACTGCTTGGATTCGCGCTTTTGGCAGCGGAGATTCCGATCAGTCTGGTGCCCCGGCACGAATTGGGATCGCGCGATCCGGGATACCTCCGGTTCGAGGAGTTGGTGTGGAGCACCGATTGCGAGTGGTTTCACAAGCCGGCACCGGTCTGCAGGGTGGTGGAGAAGCCGCTGGACCTCACCCTTGTCATCGAGGAAGCCAAGAAGCGCGGGATGGTGCTCAATCCGAAGTATGATCCGGGTCCGGAAGAGGACGGCGCCGTGGACTACCACACCACCGAACCGCCTTGGCTCGGGGCCGGGGGCGTGGCCCGGAAGCGCTATCTCTTCTTCGGGTATGCTCCATTTCGAAAATTCGATAGGGACGAACACCAGATGGCGGTCGTCAAGCCGCTGGCGAGCCGGGAGGAGTGCGTGAGGATGTGCCGGGAGTGGATGAATCGGCTCGGGATCGATGAAAGCCAGCTCTACCGCGGCGGTGACTGGCCGGGAGGCTTTGAAGTGAAGGAAGCTCGTCCGCGGGTCACGCGATACCATCCGGTTCTCAAGAAAGATGTGATTGCCGAATATGGCCAGCAACTGCGTTTCAGTCAGCAGATCGGGGGGCTTCCGGCGTTCTGGTCAGGTTACGGCGGGAATTTGATCTTCAGTATCGCCGATGGAGGGGAATTTTGTGGAGTGAAGGGCTGCCTCCGGGCGTGGGAGAAGATCGGTGACTATGAGGTGTTGGATCGGGAAGAAGTGGAGGTGGCGCTCAAGGAAGGATTTTTCTGGGTGCATGATCCCATCGACTGTGAACGTCTGGAAGTGATGAAAGTGGCCTTGGAGGCCTATCATTCCCACTGGAAGGTTCCGCAGCGCGATTTCCCCCTGATCTATAACATCACCTGCAAGCTTCACGGCGGGCCGAGCGAGGGGAAGGAAAAGAAGATTCTGATCCCCGCGCTGCGCCAGCACCGTCATCGCTACGGCCCACCCCCTGAGCCGAGTGGCTTGGCCCCGGGAGAAAAAGCTCCCGATCCGGATCTCGAAAGACTCACGACGCCTCGCGAAGAGCCATGGAAGAATGGGAATGGAGGGTCTTCTATGAGGCAATGACAGGAATCGCCGGGCTGCCTCCCGTTGACAGGAATGCCTCCTGTGGACCGCGAGCCATGTTGAAAATCTGCGGGCTCTGCGGTCCAAGGAGAGATTCGGGGGGGGCTTCAGAGAGCGGAAACCTCCAACCGAAGGAAACGCCGTGGGGAGTCTTGGGAGGAAGGCGTGAAGCGGATGGAATGGACTTCACCATCGTCGCTCAGCACGGTTTCAGTTCCCGTGGCGGGAACCCAATCGCCCGCGAGGTCCTCGGATTCCAGGACGGTGATGGTGACGTCGGTGGCTGCGAGGGATTTCTGGAAAACCAAGCTGATTGCGGAGGGAGCGAGGTCGATGAAGGGAAGAATCTCCAGGTCGGCATGGTGAGGATCACCTCCCAAGGCACGCTCCAGAAGATTGGGAATTCCATCGAGATCGGGATCGGCTTCGTCTGCTGCGTCGCCGGTATTGGTGCTGATCCCGAATGCCGTTTGTCGCCAAAGTTCTGCGGGAGACTGGGGAGGAGCCGAGTAGAGAAAGGCGGAAGTTTCAAGGACACCTTCCGTAAAGCGCACATCATCGATGAAACCAAGGAAGCGGTCCGTGTGGCCTCCGTTGAAGAGACCTCGGGCCAGTGTGAAGACTCCAGCATCCCAATCGCCACCGTCTCCGACACCAGCAGTCAAGGCTGGGTCGGTACTGGCGGAAATGTCGAGTTGGCCGACACGGGTGTATTCGGCATCTCCAGCGGTGAGGTTTTTAAGGAAGATCGATAGGGTTTTGCCATCGCTGGTCGCGGCTACGGCGTGCCACTGACCGTCTTGAACGAGCCCCGGGGAGGAATTCAAAGCCCATGCGTTGCGGGCACGGTCGGCAAACACCACTCGGAGGGCGCCTTCAGGATTGATGGCAAAGTAGAAAGATGCCAAGCCGTAGTCGGTTCCGGAGGCGCCCTGGCTATCGCGGCCGATGAAAGTTTGGTAACCTTGAGTCGCGTCGTTTGGGCGGATGGCAGCTTCGATGGTCCAGGTCTCGGGTGCCCAGGAGGTGAGGGATGTGCCCATGGCCGAGATGGCGGGGAAGTCGTTCAGGTTTTGTAGACTGAGCTCATTGGATTCCCCGGTTTGTGGCGTCACGTTGCCCGGGACTTGAGATCGGTAGGCATGCCAATCGCGATTCCAGGTGGAGAAGCCATTGCCATTCCCGGAGAGGTCGGTGAGGCTTCCATCGAACTGGTTGGCATTGGCTGGAGCATAGGGGACGCTGGCATCGGCGGATCCTTCTTCAAAGTTCCAGTAGCCGACGGTGCCGACCACGGGGATATGGACGAGGGCGTCGGAGGTCGCGCCCGAGGAGTTCGCGACACGAATGACCAAAGGGTCGGCATAACCTGGCGCTGAGTTGGGGGTTCCCGAAATGCGTCCTCGACCGTTCACGGTGGCCCAAGCGGGACCAGAAATTTTGGTGAAGGTAAGGTTGGAATCCTCGCTGTTGGCGGCGGCCTCGGTGACCGCGTTGGAGAGATAGGATGCTTGAAAGGTGGCTGCCGGAAGCGTCATTTCCTGAGGGGATAGTGCCGGTGCCGAATTGCTGCCGGAGGTCCCCAATGTCCAGATTTCCGAACCATCGAGCGCTTGATTGTAGATGCGGAAGTCATCGATCCGGCCGTCAAACAACGGATCCGCATACTGGCTTTTTCCGAGGTAGTTGTGGGTGGGAGCGAAGTCGACCAAGGAACCGTTGACGTCGTTGCGGGAGGCCACCGGTTTGCCGTTGATGTAGAGGGAAAGAGTGCTGCCCTTTTTGACGGCAGCGACATGAGTCCACTGTCCGGTGGGAAGCACGGTGGTCGTGACGACATATTCCTGATTGAGTCCGTTGATGGCGTCCTTGAAAATCAGGCGCATGTCGTTGGAGCCGGACTTCGGTGTGAGTGCGAGGTATTGCAGGGTATCGTTACCGAAATCGAAGATGCGTTGCCAATTGCCGCCGCCGTCCCAGCGGACCCAGGTGGCGAGGGTAAAGTCACGGCTGGCCACCGCAGTTGCGGGAAGTTCGATAAAATCGTCGCTGCCATCCAGATTCATGGCTTGGCCAAGGTGGCCGGCGGTGTAGGTGGGAGACCCGGATGCCGTGGCGTGGAAAGCCTGGGCGGAATCCTGAGTATTGCCGTCGAGGGCATAATACGCGTCCAGCCCTTGGGGGCGGACCCAAAGTTGTCGGGTGCGGCTGTTGAGAGTTTCACCAGCTCCGGTGGCGGCGCAGAAATAGACGCCTGCATCGTCCAAGGAAACCGAACTCAATCGTAGCAGGGATGATTGGGCACCTGCAATTCGGGTATCATTGGTGAGGGGCACACCGTTGCGAAACCATTGGAAACTGCTGGCACGCGGCGAGGTGATGCGGAATTCGACGGTACCGCCGACTGCTGCAAATTCGTTGCGAGCTTCTTGAGTGATTGAGAGAATTCCCATGTCGGCACGAATTCCAGACATGATGCGGGTTTGCCAAATACGGCGAAGGAATCCGTCTTCGGCATCATAGTTGAATCCTCCCGGCCAGATCGCATGGTTGTCGCCGTGGAGACCGTCAGCGTAGCCACCGTCACCATTGGCCAAGTAGGTATTGAACTGGGCCTGGTTCCCCCAATAGCCGCGCCAGACGCCGCCGGCAATGAGTCCGTAGTAGTTGCCATGCGTGCCCATCCCGAAGGTATGTCCGGCTTCGTGAAAGACGACACGTTCGTTGCGAATTCCACCGAATCCCATGTAACCATCGTAGTTCGCTTCGGCAGTCGGGATTCCGGAATTGGAGTAGACGCTCCAATGTTTGTTGAAGGATCCATATTGGTTGTAAAAAGCGGAAGCGACGGCCACGGAGTTGGCGACCTGTTGGGCTTCGGCGGATGAATTGGGGTCAAACTGCAGCGTGTAAGTGATGTCGCCGCAAGCGAGCGTGGACAGACCGCCTGCGAGTAGGAGGGTGGGTTTCATAGTGGGTTGAGGCACCTCTGTCCTTCAGGATTGGGTCTGGGGCCCAGGAAAGAGGAAAGGATTCCCTACAAAATACTCCGAGGGTGCGAAAACACCAATCGAGGTCATGAGGAATTCTGCGAAAAGTGCCTATTAGGAGTCGATTATGTCGAAAATACAGGGCTGAGCGGCCTCTTCGTGAGCGATGATTGTGCGGGAAATGGTTCGAATGAAAGGGGGGATGAGTTGATTTTCGCTGAGGCAGGCCTTCCTGGGGTCTGGACATGCGTGGGATCCTGTCTTTCGTGGAGGGGTCCTCTGTGGGGAATCCCCCTGCAAGAGGTGAGCGAAGATGAGTGAGATCGAGCGGATCCTTGAAAAAGCCAGCGGAGACCGGTTGCAGGTTTCCGAAGAGCTGCTGCCATTGGTCTATGACGAACTGCGGACGCTGGCTGCCCAGCGACTGGCGGGGCAAGCACCTGGGCAGACGCTGCAAGCGACCGCCTTGGTGCATGAGGCGTGGTTGCGGTTGACTCACCATTCGGATCGCAAATGGAACGATCGGACCCACTTCTTCCGGGCCGCGGCTTTGGCGATGAGGCATATTCTGGTCAATCGGGCTCGTGGGAAAGCAACGTTGAAACGGGGCGAAAATGCGCATTGTGTTTCGCTGGAGGGTTTGGAGGTCGCGGATACCGGCGCTGAAGATCGAATCCTCGAGGTGGATGCGGCCCTCACCGTTCTGGAGAAGGAAGATCCAGACAGCGCTCGAGTGGTGACACTCAAGTTTTTCGGTGGTCTGACCAACAAGGAGATCGCCGCGATGGAAAACGTCACCGAGCGGACCATCGAGCGCAAGTGGGCGTATGCGCGAAATCGACTCTATCAGCTGATCTGCGACGAACTTTAGATTCCTGTGAATCCTCTCTACGAAAAGGCTCTGTATTTGGCTGCTTCAGGATTGGAGAGCGAGCGGGAGCGGGAAGCCTTGTTGGAGGGAGCTTGCCAGGGGGATGCTGCTTTACGGCAGCGCATCGAGGCCTTGTTCGCACTCGATCGAGACGCGAGCCGGTATTTTGAATCCAGCGATCACGATTCCGCGAATCCGGGTGATCGCGATGAACTGGACACTCGCATGGGTCACTACCGTCTGATCGACCGACTGGGCGAGGGGGGACATGGTGTCGTGTATCTGGCGGAGCAAGTTAAGCCGGTTCGGCGCAAGGTGGCATTGAAGATCATTCGCCCGGGGATGGATACGGATCGAGTGATTGCCCGCTTTGAGGCGGAGCGACAGGCGTTGGCGCGTATGGATCATCCCAATATCGCTCGGGTGCTCGATGCGGGGTCGACGTCCTCAGGGCGGTTGTTCTTCGTGATGGAGTTGGTGGATGGGGAAAGGGTCACGGATTTTTGTGATGCGCGGAAACTGGGGGTTCCCCAACGCCTGGAGATCTTCATGCAGGTTTGCCAAGCGATTCAGCACGCTCACCAAAAAGGGATCATTCACCGCGACATCAAACCCTCGAATCTTCTCGTTCACCTTCAGGATGGAAGGCCGGTGCCCAAAGTGATCGACTTTGGCATTGCGAAGGCGACGGACCCTGCCTCCGAGGATTTTCTCCATGTCACACAAGATGAAGGTTGGGTTGGGACGCCTGCCTACATGAGTCCGGAGGTGGCGGTGGGGGGGAGGGATGTGGATACCCGCAGCGACATCTACAGTCTTGGCGCTGTTTTGGCCGAGTTGTTGACGGGTCAGGCAGTGATGGGGGTTGGGATGCTGGGGGTGGGGAGCGTCGAGGAAATGCGGCGGCTCAAGAGTGAGGAAGAAGTGAAAGCTCCCTCAGAGTGGCTGGCTGAGTTGTCCGATGATCAGGATGAGGAAATCAGTCGAAGTCGAGGATTGGCTGCGGGGAAGTTGAAGCAACGTCTCAAGGGGGATCTTGATTGGATCGTCCTCAAGGCGATGGCTCGGGAACCGGAGAGGCGATATGAATCGGCCTACGGTCTGGGCCTGGATATCCGGCGCCACCTGGATCACGAGGTGGTGAGTGCGGGACCGCCGGATCCATTTTACCGGTTTGCGAAATGGGTGCAACGTCACCGAGGGAGCTTTCTGGCAGGGAGTATGGTCGGGGCGACCCTGGTGGTGGGCCTTGGCGTTTCGACAGTACTTTTCTATCGGGAAAAGGAAGCCCGACAAGAACAGGCCCGTTTGCAGCACGAGACGGAGTTGGCCCGGGCGAATGAAGCGACCCTGCGGCAACGTGCCGAGTATCGCGAAAGAATTTCCCACGCGGCGGTCATGGTCAGTCACGGGAACTTCGATGCGGCAGATCAACTTTTGCAGACGGTTCCCTTCGGTGAGGCTCCGGCATCCTTGGAAGCTGCGGAGGCCTACTTGAAGTTGGGGGACTGGCACATTTTGGCGGGTCGCTGGGAGGAGGCGACCGACTACTTCGCGAACCTAGCTCTGGTGCTGCCATCCATCGACACGGCCGATTCGTATGAAGTCTCCGTGATTGTGATTCCTGCGGCGGCTCTGCTTTGTTGGGCGGAGGATTTGGAACGGTATTCGGTGGTGCGGGAGTTGGCGATCGAGCGATTCTCGGGGACTTCAAGTCCGGTGGTCGTCGAACAGGTTTTTAAGGCATGCCTCTTGTCGGCGACGGATCGAGAGACTCTGGCGAAATTGGAGCCGATGGCCGCATTTCTGGAGAAGTGCCTAAGGGAAGGGCATCCGGATCTTGATCTTAACGATTTCAGAACCTCCTGGGCCTGCATGTCCCTTGGACTGATGCGGTATCGGCAGGGAAATCTTGAGGCTGCAGAAACTTGGATTGAGCGGGCCGTGCCGATTGCGGGGAGTCATTTGCCACGACAGGTGGATCTCGCCTGTTTGCTGGCGATGGTCCACTTTCAAAAGGGTGAATTGAGGGAATCCGAGGAGCTGTTGACATCGGCAGCTGAGATGTTGGATGCCAACGTGATTCGGCCTGTGGAGATCGAAGATGTGAACGATCTCTGGTATGATTGGCTGGTGGCGAGGATTTTCGTTCGCGAGACGAAGCGACTGATGAATCGGTGAGGCTGCCGAATTGCTGGCAAACGAGCACCCGTCGTTTGAGGGATCCTTCTCAAGGCGTGATCACCAGATGATAGAATCTCGCTCCGAGGCTGGTGGCACCCGTGTGGGTGAAGGTTTTTTCCGATCCGTCGCCCTCAATCGGGGAGTCAAGCAGGTTCCATGAATCTGCGCTGAGATCGGAGGACCAAGCTAGCTGATAACGATGACCTTCGTAGGTCGGAAGAGTGAGGAAGAAGTCGTTGCCGGAGATTCCAAATCGGGTCAGGCGAAGACCACTCGAATCGATCACGGTGCCTTGGTTGACGAGGTTGGCGGGGAGTCCGCCATCGGCCGTGAGCAGATCGAGAATCCCATTGTTAAGGAACTCTCCGCCAGTGGCGAGGACCGCCCCTGAAGTAAGCCGGGCGATGCCATTGTTGATGATGCTCCCGCTCACCGAGAGTGTCCCGGAAGTGCAGGTGAGCAATCCGTCGTTGGTGAGTTCCCCTTCGAGGTTTCCAGGGCCGACGAGAGTTCCGGAGCTTGCCACATGGAGGCCCGTGGTGGCGAAGGTCCCCCCATCCAGGTCGAGCGTGGCATCATTGGCGACGTCGGTGGGCCCGTGAATCCTCACCGAACCAGGGGTGGCCAGGGTTCCCTCTTCGACTTGAATGGAGCCTTCGAAATCCGAGATGCCTCCGAGGCAGAACCGAGCGGAACCGACCTTCACCAGATGGAGTCCTGCAAGGTCGCCCGCTTCTGTGATGGAGCCATCGAAGCAGGTATCAAGGTTGAGTGCCCCGATGCGGTAGGTCGTTGCGGTGGCTCCAGAGCCGGATTGGCGTCCTTGCAGCACGGTGGTGGAGCCACCGGAGAGGGCTCCGATCTCGGCGGTGAGATCGCCGTTTCGGTTGGCCAAGCGTCCGCTGGCAGTCCCGAGAGCGAAGTGAGTATGAGAGCTTCCGTGATTGATGTCAGTTGCAGCAGTGGTTCCTGCATTCAGGCGCAGCATGCCGGAACCGGCGCCCCATTGCAGTGTGCCTGAAAAGGTGTCCATGGGGCCTCTCAAGCTGAGAATTCCGACGACTTCCGAAAGGTCGAGAGTGGGGAATCCCATCGAAGTAAGGGTGGAGGTATCGCTGTTGATGAGAGTACTGCTGCCACTGTAAGACGAGGCGATGGCGGAGTTCTGAGTGACCAAAATCGGCGAATCGAGGAAGGTGGCAGTGGAAGGGAGCTCAAGGGTGCCGCCGGACAATTCAATCGGACCGCTGCCCAAGCCGGCGGTGGCATTTCCAAGGATGAGGCGACCTTCTGTGATGCGGGTCCCCCCGGAATGCGAATGAGCGGTGGTATTGGAGAGGGTCAAATTGCCTGCTCCCGATTTCAGCAAGAAAGCGGTGCCAGCGAGCGAGCCGCTTCCGGTGAATGTGTAGTCTCCCGTGGTGGAGGAGACCTCGACGGACTGAGGCTCTAAATTCCCGCTGAGGGTGACGAGCCGGCTGAGGCCTGAGTCGGTGAAATGAACTCGATCGAGGTTGTAAAAGTGTTGGTCCGCATGGGCGCCGCCCGTCCAGGGTGTGGTGGTCCCGATGTCCCAAGTGCTGGTGGTGCCGGTCCACGTGAGGTCGGATGATGTTCCCGTGACGACGAGTCGGACGTAGGTATCACTGGAGCCTCCTCCCGAGCGTTGGAGGGAGAAACTTTGGCGAGTGTTGCCGGGCAGATTGTGAGTGAATACCGGACTGCCTGGTGCCGAAGTTGAGTCGCCTCCGCGGATCAAGGTGTAGGTTCCCGCCGAGAGGAAGCCGTCGATGAGGTGAAAGTCAAATTGGGGCCCGAGGTTGCTACCCGTGCTATTGAAAGTGAGAGTGCCGGAGGTATTTACCATCTCGTCATTCCCCGAGGAGGGGTTAGAAGAGAGGTCAAAGATCAGCTCGCAGGGATTGAGGAAGATTCCACCGGTGGTGGTGAGAGTGCCGGGCTCTCCGGGAAGATTCCCTGGTGAGAGGATAGCGGAAGGTTGGACGGTGAGGAGGCTGGCGACGGTGCCATTTCCGCTGAGGGTGGCCCCACTCCCCAGGTAGTTTTGAGTGGCAGCAAGCGAGCCGAGGACGCGGAGTTCTCCTCCGTAAATTGCGGTGGTTCCGGTGTAGGTGTTGGTTCCCGAGAGGGTCAGCGTCCCGGTCCCATATTTGCTGAGGGCGGTCGTGCTGGCCGCTCCATCTTGGATGATTCCCGCGATTTCTGAATCGGAACCGAGATGGCCAACGGAAAGTGTGGTCGTTCCGCTGGCATTGTAGGCACCTTGAAGGCGAGATGAGGAGTCGGTGGTAAGTTGGCCGAACTCGTAGGTGTTCCCCCCTGAATAATTTTGGGTGTAAAGATCGATTCCGGAGAGATGAACTCGAGCACTGGGAAAGCCATTGAAGTCTCCGCTGAGTGCTCGGAGCGCGATTCGGCCCCCATTGCCCGGTGCGGTCGCCCCTCCGGTGATGTGGACCGTCCCGGTGCAACCCGCCGATGCCCCATCGAGATAAGCTCGGCCTTCTGTGCCGAGGGTGGATGGGGAGTGAATGTTGAAGGTTCCTCCCCCGGAGAGGGAACCTGTGAGGGTGATGCGCGGTGACAGCTGGAGGTTTCCGACTGCCCCTGTGTTGACGACGATGTCCGGGGTGAGGGTGAGGTAATTGCTTCCGGTGTTGTCAATCAAGGTGCTCCCTCCCGTGAAGCGGATCGGTCCTCCCGAGAGGTTGGCTCCTGTGTTGATCTGGGTCGTTCCTCCGTTCAGATACGTTCCGGTCGCAGCGGAGACAGGCGTGTTGAGGGTGAGGGTGGTGTCAGAGGCCTTCGTGAAAGTCGAAGTGACGGCCAAAGCATCGCCTGACAATTGGTAGTTCTTGCTGCCGGTAACGGTGACAGAGGTCGCGAGGCGGCTTCCGGCAAGAGTGACAAGGGTGGTGGAGGCACGATCGTCAAAAAGCGGAGAATCTCCATCATTGAATTGGGTGGAGCTTCCGCTGCTGGTGGTCCAATTGGTCGAGGTGTTGTCCCATTGGTTGCCCGTTTGAGCCGTCCACACGATGTCACGGGGCGCAGCACTGCTGGAGACGAGGAGTGCAAACGATTGCGTCCATTGGCTGCCTTCGGCGTCGGTGACAGTGAAATCGAAGCCAGCGCGCCCGATGAAGTCGGTGGTCGGCGTGAAGCGGGCGATGGGCCCGTTTTCCTGAGGGGTGAGGCCGTCTGAGGCGAATTGCTCGACTTCGCCATTGCGGATTTGAGTGAGCGTATAGACCGGAGATGCCGTGAAGCCGTCCGTGTATTTGGCGAGGTCGACGGTTTGAGAGGACGGCGCGGCTGTGGTGTTTTTCGCCACCGATGCATGAGGGATGGCCAGGAAATGAAGGTATTCCTCAAGATAGGTGTATCCTACTGGGGTTCCAGTAGGGAAAAAGGTGTTGGGCAGCTGGGCTGCGGTGAACACGGTATTGTGATCGTCACCGGCGGCGTTGTAGGTGATGGAGCCTTTACCATTGAGGGCCACTTCCCAAAAATCAGGCATGCCGTCTAGGTCGGCATCGCTGGGAGGGCTGGTGCCATTGAGAGTTCCGAAGCCGTTGTTGGTGATGCCAAATTGGTCGGCGAGAAGTTGTTCACCATTGCTGGTGCGGGTGGGATCTTCTCCGGTGGTGAGGCCGTCTTTTTGAACGAGAATGCTGTACTGGTGAACTAGGGAATCCTTGAGGAGGTGATCGAGCTCGTCGCGAAGGGGGGCGTCGTAGTTGGCATCGAGGCGGAGTGGAGCCGCTGATGATAGGACTTTCTTGTAGCCGGTCAGGGCGTCGTCCACCGCGATGGCTGCACTTCCTGAAGCGCCGGAGAACGGCGTGTCAGAGGCGTAGTAGCGATTGGAGCCAACAGCATCTCCCGGTGCGAACTCGGAGCCGGAGACAATTCCATAACCACGATCGGTTCCATCAAGGATCCCGTTGTCGTTGTTATCAAAGAGGGTGTCGTCGAGATGGAGGCTGAAATTCGGGATGCCATTTGATGCCACGGTGGCTTTCGTAAAGGCCGTGTTTTTGAGGGTCGATCCATCGTCGGCATCGTCGATGGAGATGTAGTAGCAACCTTGGACGTTGGCCTTCCAATTGGCGGGCGTTTCGGAATCGCCCATGATGAAGCCTTCGTTGCGCCAGTGGAATGTGACGTTGTTGATCCACTCAAGCACTCCACCGGGTCGGGCTTTGGGGTTGCGGGTGCGATGGTGGGCCCAGAGGGAATGGTGACAGCTGCCATTTTGCAGATCCCATAAGCCGCCGGCATTGTGCCGCTCCATGCCCCAAGTGGAGTTCGAATACTGCATGGTAAAGTTGTTCACCGAGCTATTGAAGAACGAGAAGTTCTCGTCAGTGCTGAACATCAGTGAAATATGATCGAGCATCGTTGATGACGCACTGCTGGCGATGTTCAAGCAATCTCCACCGGTTCCGTATTTCCCGTGGCGAATCCGGAAATGCCGCATGATGACGTTGCTGCCATTGATGAGCATCCGTCCGCCTTTGAGCCCTACTCCATCTCCGGGGGCGCTCTGGCCGGCGATGGTGACATTGGAAGGGACCTGGAAGTTGGTGTCGGAAACGACGGGAATGTAGCCGCTGACGGCAAAGAGGATGGTGCGTCCGGAAGCTGGTGCGGTGTTCAGTGCTTCGCGAAGCGAGCCGGCGCCATTGTTATTGAGAGTGGTGACGTAATACACGTCGCCACCTCGGCCACCGGTGGCGTAGGCACCGAAGCCTTCTGCTCCGGGGAAGGCTGGGATCTGGGCGTGGCAGAGGGTTGGGAGGACGAACAGGGTCGGGAGGAGAGACGATCGCATGGGTTTGCCTCCGAGTTTGAGCTCGTTCGATCGAAGGATCGATAACCCGTTGAGGGGAAATTCGTCAACGGGTGGAGAGAGGGATCAGTCTTACGGGCCCGATCAAACCCGACGGGAGAGTGGGCCAATGGGAGGCATCGAAGGGTTGGTAGTCGATATTGACGAAATTGATTTCGTGGAAGGCTTTCCAAGCGACCCCTCGGCGGTCCAAGTCGGCGATTCGATTGGCGGCAAGATTGGTGACCTCGACGACGAGTTCATTTTCGCCATCGTGGAGGGCTTGGGTGATTTCGAAGCGGTGGGGGGGAAAAAAGGAGGAGCCGAGATCGGTCCCGTTGAGGATGACACGGCAAGTTTCGGCCACGATTCCCAAGTCGAGGGCGAGTTGTCCGGGCTTGGCGAGGAAGGTGGTGGTATAGCGGGCGGTACCGGAGAATCGCCGACAGAGTTCGTCGTCGCCGTCGGTCCAGGAAGTCAGTTGGTTGAGGGACTGAGCTGCGGGTAGCTCGGGGCCTCCCTCGATAAATTGGATCTTCCAGGGTCCTCGGAGTTCCAGTTCTGGAGATTCCGGATGCTCGTTGGTCCAAGTCGGGGGCTGGTTGGAAGGTTGCGAGGAAAGCCGAAGAATTCGTGATTCCCCAGGTTCGAGACGAAGGTGGATTTTGCCGTCCCGCAAGGTGGCGGTTCCGGATCGATGGGGACGCGAGGGGTCGATGAGAAGAGCCGTTTGGAATGGCTGCGAAAGCTCGAATTCCTGATCGATAAGATGGTCGGTGGTGTTGACCAAAAAGCAGGATTGGCCCTGATCTGTGATTCGGCGGATCCAACGAATGCCGCTTCGAGTCATGGGCTCAGGATGGATGTCGAGTTGATCGAGGTGAGATGTCAGGTCGACCGATGTTGGAAGAATGGGGTCGAGTGTGAGGGGTTGAAATGGGAGCCCGGGTGAAGTGGTCGGGGCCTTGCCGAGGAGGACCACCGAGGCCCCCTGTTTCGCCAGTTTCTCGAGGCGACGCGCGGTGGCCGAGGGCAGCTCTTGAAGATCGGGAAGGATCAGGGTCCGAAACGCATGGCCCCCTAGATGCAAAGCATCGTCGGAATAGGTGAGCTGCTCAAGAAGATGATCGGAGATGAAGTCGCAAGGGATACCGCTTTCCCAGAGCGTCATCGCGGTGCGATGAAACGAGGTTCCCGTGAGCCACTCGTTCTGATTGTGAACGGTAAGAAGTGGCAGGGATTTGGCAGGTTTGGACCAGATGTCATGAACGGGCCAGTAGAGGAGAATCGAGGTGGCGGGCTGGCCTGATTGGAGTTCTGTCTGAACGTTGTGAATGTATCGGTTGAAGGCGGGAAGGTCTCGCCAGAGGCCGCCATTTTCTCCCATGTGCGTGGAGGCGTAGAAAAGCCAGCCGGGCCAGGGCGCATCGTCTGGGCTATAGGGGATACCGTGGAAGAAGAGATGGTTCACGCCGCCAAGCCAAAGGAAGTCGGCGGCTTCCTTGAGTGCCGATGGATGGACCTGGAAGTGCTCTCCGAGCCATGTGAACGACTCGGCAGAGACGAGATTTTTCCCAGTGAGGTGGGCTGCGGAGGCGGCGAAGCCGAGCATGGGAATCTGTTGGCTGTCGACGTGGCGAAAGATCTCAGTCTCAGGGATATCGGCGACAGCGTAGTGGTCGAGGAGGTTTCCCGGAGAGCCGTGAGCCTGATTGCGGGTGAGCGAACCTTTTTGTTTGGCCCAGTGATTCCAGGTTTCCAGGTAGGAACGATGGAGCAGATCAAGGGTCTCGCGGTAGTCATGAGCCACCCGCGCATCGACCTCATCGAGGCTCTCTCCAAAAAGAGCTGGCAGGTGCTCTGAGAGGTCGTAGCCCTGAAGTTGACGGAAGCGATGAAGAAGCTCGGGAGTCCAATTGGCGCCGTAGTATTCGAAGGAGTCGTGAAAATGCGCCCGGGGCTGGGATCCTTGGAGTCGTGCAAGGGGGGAATCAAAATGGGAAAGGTAATTTTGGAGTGCGGCGGGAGAGAAGGGGTCCACGACGTTGCCAGCGCCCCCTGGGGCAGCGCGTTTGACTTTCTGCATGGGGGCTTTGGTCACGATGCCGTAGATTTGGCAGGCCGTGGGGGCTTGCCAGTGGAGCTCGCCATCTTTCACGAAGGGGCGGAGATCGATGGTGTCCGGATGGTCAGCATAGGCACGGAGACAGGCCAGTTGACCCTCGGGGAGAGTGAGGATGACTTCTCCACGGGCCACATCTTGGCGAATCGGGATGAAGGAGCTGGAGGCGTTTTGGGCATCGACCCAAGGCCCCCCGAAGGGCCAGCCGGTGCCGGTGGTGAGATCGAAGCCCAGGCCAAGCCGTGCGCATTCTTTTGAGGTGTGGTCCAGCATGGCGACCCAAGGATCCGATAGGAAAGGCAGGTCTCGATCCTCGTAACCTTGGGCTCCATAGATGGGACAAATCTCCACGCCTCCAATGCCAGCCGTGGCAAAGTCTTCGAGTTGGCGAGTCAGGTTCTTCGCGTCAACTCCACTGCCGAGCCACCACCAGCGGGTCCAAGGTTTGGCGGTATCGGGCTCGGCAAATAGCGGGAGCGCGAGCGTGAAAAACAGAGCCAGGAACTTCATGAAAGGGACGGAGAAATCAGGAATCGTGAGCGACGAGAGCAGGATCGACTCGTTCAAGCCGGAGGTAGTCGTAGAGCAGGCCTTCATGCCAAACTCGTGCCGACGAATGGAGTTCGAGAATGTTCTCACCATCCTGAAGTTTCTCGGCCGCTATCGGAAAGGTCCAAGTTTGCAGGACGCCACGGATCCCATCGCGGTGCATGACTCCATTTTCCTCGAAGCGGCCGGTGGTGCCGAGCGGTTGGCCATTGAGAGCAAGGTCGAGGCGGCCTCCACCGCGAAATCCACAGAGCGCGATCCGCAGGAGGCAATCGCTGGGTTCGTTGAGCGTGAATCTGACCTTCCAAGTGGATTCACCGGTGAAGCGACCATGGGCATCAAGGCGGGGAGGTTGGCAAAAAAACCAATCCCGCTTCCAATCACTGTCTCCGACGACGAAGTCGACATCGTGAGGGAATAACTTCTGGTAATCGTAGTAGTTCCCCCATTTCCAGTAGCGGTCACCGCCGCGAAACTCAGCGGCGGAGCGGTTGGGAATGCCGATCTCCCAGACGGTGGGTCCGGACCGTACGGGAATCCAGGTGAGTTCACCGAGATCCGTTGGCGCGTCGATCCGAAGTGAGGACCGGGAGAACTCGCCCAAGGTCCCTTCGCGGAAGGCATGTAGCGTGTATTCGCCGTGGCGAACATGGGGGATCTTGAAGGAGCCATCGGCATCTGCCCGGGTCCAGTATTGGTAAAATTTTCCGTCACGCTGCCAATCGATGATCCGGGCATGCGGGCGCGGTGAGATGGGATAGTCGGGTGCAGTCAGGCCGACCCAAAGCGGTTTCGCCGGATCGGTAGAACGTGCCTCGACAGCCCCCGGAGCGTCCTCAAGATGGATTTTTCCTTTTACTGCCACTCGGTCACGGTTGGCATAGAGGGGGGAGTCGACCCATGAATATGGCCAGCGAGCTTGTTCGCGGCGGGCGGTCGTGATGGCTTCCGCTGCGAGTTGGACGGGCTCGGCACCCGAGTTGAGGTGAATAAGGAAGGGACCGACGATTTTCTTCCATTCTTCGCCTTTGCGGACGGAGAGAGCGGAACCGCCGTAATGGCTGCCATGCCACATGCTGAGGAGAACGGGGCGACCTCCTGGATTGACGTCGAGGTGGGCAGTGAGTTCCGGCTTCGTGGGACCACCGGCGATCGATTCCAAAGAGGGATGAATCATCCAAAGGCCGAGTTTTTCGCGGCGACTGCACCAGCCGTAGGCCGGAGTTTCCGCGAGGACGGCAGAGTAACCATACTTATGCTCAACTTGGCCGGCATGACTGCCAGTGACCATCATGCGGGCTTCTTTGAGATTGGCGGGTTGGCCGGCGTCCCAATCGGCTCCGGTGGGTGCAAGGCCACTGCGTCGGGCGTCGATGTGGATCGTGTCGAAGAGTTCCGGATCGGGTTTCAGAACGAAACGACCTTCGGCAAGCCCGAATCCAGGGAGGGAAGCAGGATGTTCCAACTCGGCATAGAGGTAGAGGCCTTCCTCATCGGGCGTGAGCACATAGTGGAAGGTGGCATTGACGGGCAGGGTGCCGGGCCGGCCGGTGTAAAGGCACTCGCTGGAAACGCGTGCCACTCCGCCATGGGAGGTCGCTGGATCTGCGGTGACGCTGACCTGTTGGGGATCGGGAAATTTGCCGGCGTGTTGACGCTCGCTGGAGCCGGTGATGGACCAATAACCTTGGCCCCCGCGGATCCATTCGCGACCGTGCCATTGGAGGGATACGAGACGACCATCCCGTTTTGAGATTCGGGCACAGATGGCATCGCCGCGTAAGGTGACGGCGCGGTCATCCGACGCCACCTCAAGCGCCGCCACAGCGTGGCAGGTGAATAGGGTGAGGAGGAGGGTGGGGCGGATCATGGACCCGAGTATCTTCCACCAAAATCGAGATGGGGCACGATTACCCGATCGGGGCAAGGCGTGGAGCGCGTTCACCCGGACTCTGAAGGCCCTGTCAAGTCCCGAGCCGGGGCTTCACAGGAGGGTCGGTTGGGGCCCGGAAGGTGGGGAGGCGCCGATTTTAGTATAGGCAGGGGGCAGGGCAATGCGGCCTCGTGGGGTGCGCTGGAGGAAGCCCTGAAGGATCAGGAATGGTTCGTGAACTTCCTCCAAAGTGGAAGCGTCCTCGCCGACCGCAACCGCCAATGAGCTGAGTCCCACGGGGCCTCCCTGGAATTTATAAATCACGGCCTCCAACAGGCGTTTGTCCATTTCGTCGAGGCCATCGTCGTCGATTTCGATCATGGTCAGTGCCTGATCGGCTATCGGTCCGGTGATGGTGCCATCGCCTCGGACTTGAGCAAAATCGCGAACCCAGCGGAGCAGTGCATTGCAAATCCGCGGGGTCCCTCGGGAACGGCCGGCAATTTGGAGGGCCCCATCGGGGGTGACGGGGATGTCGAGCAGGCCAGCAGAGCGTTCGACGATCTGAGCGAGTTCATCGTGGGTGTAGTAGTCGAGCCGATTCACCAGCCCGAAGCGTGATCGCAGTGGAGCGGTGAGCATTCCCGAGCGGGTGGTGGCCCCGACGAGGGTGAAGCGGGGAAGGTTGAGCTGAATGGAACGGGCGGACGGGCCGGAATCGATGATGATATCGAGCCGAAAGTCCTCCATGGCCGGATAGAGATATTCCTCGATGGCTGGGTGGAGGCGGTGGATTTCGTCGATGAAAAGAACGTCGCCTTTTTGGAGGTTGGTGAGGACGCCAGCGAGGTCGCCTGCTTTCTCGATTTGCGGCCCGGAGGTGGTGTGGAGCTGGGCGCCAGAGGCGCGGGCGATGATGTTGGCCAAGGTGGTTTTGCCGAGGCCGGGAGGTCCGGAGAGGAGGACGTGGTCGAGAACATCTCCACGCATCCGGGCGGCTTCGACCATGAGCAGGAGTCGCTCTTTCACCTTATCCTGGCCGATGAACTCGGAAAACACCGGGGGGCGCAGGGAGATATCGAAGGCCCCCGTCGGTTCGGAGGTTGTTTTTTGGTAGAAAGTCTCGCTCATCGCAGGCCGAGACGAACAGAGCACGGCCGACGCCGGGGGCCCAAGGAATTTCCTGATGCGCGGGGCGATTCGCGCTGAGAAACTTCCGAGGACCCGAGGGGCTGGAGCGCAAAATCTGCGGAAATTCGCCTTTCCCGGTGGGAGGATCGGTCCTAGCTTTCGCGCCAATGAGCTCGTGCCACGGTCCCAAGATGCTGATGGATCCCGATCTGCACCAGGACAAGAAGCCTTCATGGATCAAGGTCCGTCTGCCGAATGATCCGGTGTTCTGGTCGACCAAATCTTTGGTGAATGACCTGAAGTTGGTCACCGTTTGTGAGGAGGCCCAGTGCCCGAATCGTTGGGAATGCTGGGGTCAGGGAACGGCGACGTTCATGATCGCGGGAGAGAAGTGCACGCGTGCCTGTGGGTTCTGTGCGGTCAAAACTGCCAAGCCGGATGCGTTGGAGGCGGATGAGCCAGCTCGTGTTGCTGAGGCGACACGGCGGATGAAGCTGAAGCACGTGGTGATCACCGCGGTGGCTCGGGACGATCTTCGCGACGGGGGAGCTGAGCATTTCCAGCAAACGATTGAAGCGGTTCGTGCCTTGAATCCTGGGATCGTGATCGAGGTTTTGGTGCCGGATTTCAACGACCGCGATTGGGCTTTGGAAAAGGTAATGGATGCTCGTCCGCACATCTTCAATCACAACCTTGAAACCGTGGAGCGCCTGACACCGTTGGTGCGCTCGCGCGCGAAGTATCATCGCAGCCTAGCGGTTTTGAAGAAAGCCAAGGCGATGGTGGCAGGGAAAGTGGCGACGAAGAGCGGGATCATGCTGGGTCTCGGAGAGAAGAAGGATGAAGTGCTGCAGTCGATGGATGACTTGCTGGCTCACGATGTGACGGTGCTCACGCTGGGGCAGTACTTGCGTCCTACTCCGAAGCACCTTCCTGTGGTGGAATACCTGCATCCAGATCGTTTCGCCGAATACAAGCAGATCGCCTTGGACAAGGGATTTCGTCATGTGGCCAGCGGCCCGTTGGTGCGGAGTTCCTATCATGCGGCCGATTTTCGGCCTGAGCTGGATATCCTAGAGGATGTGGATAAGGCATCGGGAGGTGCGCCATTGGACCTGCAACCGGAAGACCTCCCGATTCCGGCGGCCAAGAGCCACATCGTCCGCCAATCGGTGGCGTAGGCTGAGCGGCGTCATGGCCGAGTGAAAATGTCTCGGGAAACCAAGATCGGTGTCGATGCGTTGCATTGGCGGCCTTCCCATTTCATGAAAATCCCCAATGCGGATTTTCTGGAACGCACTGGCAGCGAAATGCTCGGGGCGCGACTTTGGAGGCTTCCGCCGATGAGCGCCAACACACTGCATCGGCATATCAATTCCGAGGAGTTCTTCATGGTGCTGGAAGGCGTGGGGAAAATCCGGGTCGACGGCACCACCTACGAGCTACGAAAGCACGAGGGACTGCATGTTTGGCCAGAGCAGATGAGGCAGGTGTTCAATGACACGCCGGACGAGGTGCTTTGGTTGATCGTGGGGGCTCCCGATCATGAAGTTCCGAAAGGAGAAAAGCCGGACCTTACGAAGTTTTACCCCACCGATCCAACGGAGTTGCCGCCTGAGCTGGAAGGCGTGATTTGGCCGCCTCAGGATTGAGGAGTGTGTTGGTGCGGGGAAAGGGGTGCCTCACATTTCGACCCAAACCGACTTCAAGTAGGCTTCGCCTGTGAAGTCGGGAGGCATCGGAACGCTGGAAAAGTGGCGGCCGCGGGGAATGGCCTCGCGCAGGGTCCGCAGGAAAGTGGCGTCAGTGAGTTGCCGGCAGTTGGTACTCGCAAGCAGCACGCCGTGGGGTGAGAGGCATTGAGCTGCTAAGCTGGCGAGGCGACCGTAGTCGCGCTCGACGCGGAACACCTTGCCATCCTTGTCGCGGGAAAAGGTGGGCGGATCGAGCACGATCGCGTCAAACTGGCGACCTTGTTTGGCAAAGCGAGCGAGCCAGTGGAAGGTGTCGCCTTTGCAAAAGTGGTGCGAAGCGGGATCGAGGCCGTTGTGTTCCAGATTTCGTTTTGCCCAGTCAAGATAGGGCTGGGAGAGATCGAGCGTGGTGGTCACGGCTCCCACGGAGGCCGCAGCGACTGAAAAGGCGCCGGTGTAGGCAAAGGTATTGAGGAGGGATTTTCCGCGGCCGAGACGCTGCCGCAGTGCCAGGCGATTGCATCGCTGATCGAGAAAAATCCCCTGAGAATAGCCGGCCTGAAAGGAGATTTCATACGCCAGTCCATTCTCTTTGATGAGAAACGGGGCGTTGACCTGGGCGCCTGCCAAGTGAACTGGAGATTCTTTTTGATGCTGATCGAGCCGCTTGTGGTAAATCGGGCGGCCTGACGCCTGGAGCCACGCGGCCATGTCACGTGGCACAAAGGCATCCCGAGTGGAGACGAGCCATGCGTCGCCAAAGGTTTCTAATTCGATGCCGGGAAGGGCATCTCCGAGGCCATCCACAAGGCGGTAGGCGTCGGTATCTCCGCCTTCGGAAAGGTTCATGGTTTCCCGGCGGCGAAGCGCTTCTGCGTAGCGTGGTGAAATGGAATCCATCAAAGCGGGAACCATGCTCTGACGACCGATGAGGGTCAATGCCGAGGCAGTTGGCGAGGGATAGGGGGAAGGGTTGGGCCGTCTTCCGATTCGGAGTATGAAAAAGCCCGGAGGATCATCCTCCGGGCTCGGTGGAAAAAGGGGTGCTGTGTCGACCCGCTATCAGGCACCGGCGGGAGCCGTTGGGGTGCCGGGCTTTTTCACGGTCTGAATGCGCAGGTCTCGCAATTGCTTGGGATCGACCTCGGCGGGGGATTGCGACATGAGGTCGCTTCCCTTGTTGTTCTTCGGGAAGGCAATGACTTCACGAATGCTGTCTTCGCCGCAGATGAGCATGACGAGACGGTCGAGTCCAAGGGCGAGGCCGCCGTGAGGAGGGGCTCCAAAGCGGAATGCATCGAGAATGTGGCCGAATTCCTCGGCAGCTTGTTCTTCAGAGATTCCCAAAGCCTTGAACATGGCCGTTTGCAGGGCGCCCTCGTGAATCCGGATCGATCCTCCACCCAATTCGTGGCCGTTCAGCACGACGTCATAAGCTTGGGCACGCAGATCCGTGGAAAGCTCACCGGCGAGGAGTTTGGGCTCATCTTCCTTGATCGGGCGGGTGAAGGGATGGTGAACCGCCACGTGGCGGCCGGATTCTTCATCCCAAGCGAGAAGTGGGAATTCGGTGACCCAGAGGAAGTTGAGTTCTTCGTTTCCTTCGAGAAGATTCTGCATGGCGGCGACGGCGAGACGGACGCGGCCGAGGATTTCGCAGACCTGTTCCCAAGGGCCGGCTCCGAACAGAACGAGGTCACCGGGCTCAACTTGGAGCGCCGATTTCATGGCTTCGATTTCTTCGGGGGAAAGGAACTTGGTGATCGGAGAACGCCAGGTATCGACCGTCTCTCCACGGACCTGGATGTAGGCAAGGCCCTTGGCCCCCGCTTGAATCGCGGTCTGGGTGAGCGCCTCGACCTGGCCGGTGGTGATTCCGGAAAATCCCTTGGCGTTGATCGCTTTGACGACGCCACCGGAAGCAAGCGCTCCGGAGAACACCTTGAAGGAAGAATTGGCAAACACTTCACCGAGGTCGGTGAGCTTCATCTCGAATCGGCGGTCCGGCTTGTCGGATCCGTAGACGTTCATGGCTTCCTTCCAGGTGATGCGGTCGAAGGATGCAGGGATCTCCGCGTCGCGAGCTTCCTTGAAGACGCGGCCCAGAAGTCCCTCGACGAGGCCAATGATGTCCTCCTGATCCACGAAAGAGGCCTCAAGGTCGATCTGGGTGAACTCGGGTTGGCGATCGGCACGCAGGTCTTCGTCGCGGAAGCACTTGGCGATCTGGAAATACTTCTCAATGCCTCCGACCATGAGCAATTGCTTGTACTGCTGGGGTGCTTGGGGGAGGGCATAGAAATGCCCGGCTTGAAGGCGCGAGGGAACGAGGAAGTCGCGAGCACCCTCGGGAGTGGATTTTGATAGGATCGGCGTTTCAATTTCGCAGAAACCTTGTTCGTCGAGGAAATCGCGGGTGGCCTTGGTGACCCGGTGACGAGTGCGAAGGTTGCGCGTCATGCGAGCACGACGGATGTCGAGGTAGCGGTATTTCATCCGCAGGTCCTCGTTGGAGAGTTCCTTGTCGAGTTGGAATGGCAGGACGTCGGCTTTGTTGACGATGACCAATTCGGTGGCGACGATTTCAATTTCGCCAGTGGCGATCTTCGCATTCACGGTGCCTTCGAGGCGGGCCGAGACTTTACCGGTGACTTGGATGACGTCTTCATCCCGCAGCTGGTGGGAAAGCTTGGCGGCATCGCTATTTTCTTCAGGCCGGAACACACACTGGGTGAAACCCTCGCGGTCGCGGAGGTCCGTAAAGATGACGCCGCCATGGTCGCGGGCGGAATTGACCCAACCGATGAGGGTCACAGTTTCGCCAATGTTCGCGGAGCGGAGTTCGTTGCAGTGGTGGGTTCGCATGGCCGTAGTTGAATTGGGGACCAGGTGGATGAAGTCGGAAAAAGAAAGGAAAGGAAAAGTCGAGCGGCGAGAGTTTGACCGGAGTGGTTGAGGGTCGTTGGAGATTCGATGCTCGACGGATGGGAGAACGGAGAGGGCTTGCGTTAGGCCAACAAGGGGCCGTCAGGTTCTTGAAGACGATCGCGCAGCCAATCAGCAAGCCCAAGGAAGTGGCACTTTTCCTCGGTTCGGGAAGCGAGGACTTTCAAGGTGAGTTCTGGGAATTCGGAGCCGACGACGAGAGCAAATCGTGCACCGGCCTTTTCGGCATTCTGGAACTGCTTGCCGATTTTGACGCTGCCGAAGGGAAGGTCGCAGGAGATGCCCGCTTGGCGCAGATCGCTGAGGACTCCCAGGGCTTCAGGGCGCTTGGCATCATCAGCGAGGACGAGATAGACCTCACAAGCCGCACCTTGACGTAGCAGATGAGTTTCCAGCTGCATCCGAGGATCGGTGGTTTCCTCAATGAGATTGCGGATCACATAGTCGCCCATCGCGAACCCGGTTGCAGGGAGGTCGACATTGCCTTCCGATAGTGTGGTGACGAGGGTGTCGTAGCGACCTCCGCCGGCGACGGCCCGCATCGATTTTTTCGAGTCGAAGACTTCGAAAACCACCCCTGTGTAGTAAGCGAGACCACGAACAATCGAGAGGTCGAGGTCGATGAAATCAGCCAGATCGCGCGCAGCGAGATCGGCACGAATTGCCTCGTAGGCCGAAGACGCATTTTCAGGATGGGCGATGAAGCTGGTGACTTCGGAGGCCTCGATTCCAAAGGTAGCCAGCTTCTCAGCCGTCACTTCCGGTTTCTCGCGTTCCAGTTTGTCGATGATCTGCAGGAATTCAGGGATGCGTTCTTCGGCGACTTGGCGTTGGGCGGCGAAGTCGAGCCATGCCTGGCGATCGGACACGCGAACGACAAAGTCCCCTTTGCGGAACCCGAAGGCACGCATGGTATCGATGGCCAGGGCGATCAGTTCGGCATCGGCGGCTGGACCTGCTTCACCGAGAATGTCGACATTGAACTGGTAGAACTCGCGCCCGCGGCCCTTTTGGGGCTTTTCGTAGCGGAAGCATTGACCGATCTCAAACCACTTGAGGGGCTTGGGGAAATCTCTCTGGTGCTGGGCGGCGAGACGGGCGAGGGATGCCGTGACCTCCGGGCGGAGGCAAACATCGCGTCCACCTTGGTCTTCGAACCGGAACAGTTGGGAAGATAGTTCTCCACCTGACTTTTTGAGGTAGAGTGCGGTATCTTCAAGGACCGGAGTGTCGTATTCGACAAAGCCGTATTTGCGGGCGACGGAGCGCCAGGTTTCGAACAGGTAGTTGCGCACAGCGCATTCGCGCGGCGTAAAGTCACGAAAACCGGGAAGAGCTTGGAAACGAAGAGCTGCCATGATTCGGCGGGAAGGGCGGGGAGGATGCACGCCCACCGAGGCATTTCAAGGCGGGATTCTGCGATGCGACGGCGGCGGGGTGGATCGGGCAACTTGGGATTGGCTAACGGCTGATTCCGGGCATGGTGCGGGCCGATGTTGCGATCGCTGCGAGCCATGGATTTCCGCTGCTTTCCTACCCTGGGATTGGAAGTCCCGGAGGGAGGGGCGGTGTTCACCGGGCAGAATGCGCAAGGCAAGACGTCGGTGCTGGAAGCAGTGTGTGTTTTGGTAAGACTGCATTCTCCGCGCTCCAGCCGGATGCAAACGCTGGCACGGATCGGCGGCTCAGGCGGTTTCGGGATTGCTGGGGAAGCCTGGGGCATGGAGCGCCGGATCGACTGGAGGCCGCGTCAGGCGACCCGCCATTCGGTGGAGGGCGAATCCCGCGCCAGCCAAGGAGGGTATCTTGAGGACGGAGGATTGCTGGTTTGGATGGGCAATGATGATCTCGATTTGGTGCGTGCGGGCGGTGAGTCCCGGCGGCGCTACCTGGATTTCATGGGGAGTCAGGTCGCGGCTGACTATCGACGCTCGCTGGCGCGTTATCGACGGGCCCTCAAAGCCAAGAATTTGTTGTTGAAGGAAGGGGATCGCCGGCGTGCGGAGATCGCCTCTTACGAAGCCATCCTTATTCCCGCCGCTGCGGTGTTACGGCGGGTCCGTGCAGAGTTGTCGGAGCGTTTGGCGGACGCAGTGGCGGATCGACAGCGGGAGATCGCCGGACGCGAGGAGCTAGCTGGGATACGCTACGAGGCCGCGGGGGGAATGGAGATGGGTCTGGCCCTGGAGCAGGTTCGGGAGAAAGAATTTCGGCAACGCCGGAGCTTGGTGGGGCCCCATCGAGATGAGCTGGAGTTGACGCTGAATGGGCTTCCTGCAGCGGCTTATGCCAGTGAGGGCCAGCAAAGGACCTTGGCCTTGGCGCTCAAGTTGGCGCAGGGGGGGGTGCTGCGGGCACAGACCGGGCAGGAGCCCGTGTGGTTGATCGATGATGTCTTTGGCGAGCTCGACGTTTCTCGCCGCAATGCGCTGATGCGGGCGTTGCCGGCGTCGGCCCAGAAGTGGATCACCACCACCCATCTGGATTGGTTGGAGGAAGCTCCCGAGCTTACCGGACTGGCCCGCTTTGCGGTGGAGGGAGGGCACATTTGCCGTTGATTCGGCTCACTCGCGGTTTTTGGAATCGATGATCACCGTGACGGGACCGTCGTTCAGAAGGGAAACCTTCATGTCGGCACCGAAAACTCCGCGGCTCACGGAGGAGCCCAGCTCGGCTTCGAGGCTTTGGCAGAACTGCTCGTAAAGGGGTTGGGCGATTTCCGGGCGTGCAGCGCGGATGAAAGACGGCCGGTTGCCTTTGCGGGTGGAGGCGTGGAGGGTGAATTGGCTGATCGCAAGAATTTCCCCTTGGAGATCGAGGACGGAGCGATTCATGAGCCCATTGTCGTCGGCGAAGATGCGCATCCGGGTGATTTTGCCTGCGAGCCAGGCGATATCTTCAGGCCCGTCGTCGGCCTCGATGCCGACGAGGAGAAGCAGGCCCAAGTTGATTTCGGAAATGAGCTGGCCGTCGACTTCGACCCGGGCCTGCGAGACTCTTTGCAGCACGATGCGCATGGTCGGCGGGTGGGGTTAGTAGCGGGTCACGGATGCATCGATTTCTGTCGACCAACGGTCGATTCCCCCGGCCATCGACCAGCAATTCTCCAAACCGCGGGAGCGCAGGTATTGAGTGGCTCGAAGGGAGCGCATGCCATGGTGGCAATAGACGATGCTGGGCTTGGGCTCCTCCAATACCGGAGTGGCGAGCTCGGCAAATTGGGAGAGGGGAAGCAAACGGGCCCCTGGCAAATGAGCAATCTCCCATTCGTCCTGTTCCCGGCAATCGATGAGAACGACCTCTCCTGCGGCCACCGATGCGGCCAAGGCTGAGACCTCTTGCGGAGTGACCTCAAGGGTTTGAGAGGGATCAGGGAGGGCCATTATTCGACGACGACGGGGGTTCCGAGCTGGACGTTGTCGAAGAATGCCCGTGCCATTTTGTCGGGCATGCGGACGCATCCATGGGAGGCATTGTAGCCGGGCAGATAGCCGGTGTGCATGCCGATCCCGCCGGTAAACCGCATGAAATTCCACATGGGGGCGCCGACAAATTTGCAGCCTGCCGGGACCTTGTCCTTGGACATGTCGGCATCGTCGTTCACGACCCGAGCGGTTCCGATTTCTTCGAAAATGCCGTAGAGGTTCGAGCGGTGATCGCGGTCTTTTTCGGTGATTTTGTAGGTCCCGGGCGGTGTGTTGTGACCTTCTTTGCCGGTGGAGATGCGAGACATGCCGACGAGTTCCCCACCTTTGTAGAAGTAGGCCTTTTGCTGGGCCCGATTGATGCGGATGAGCGGGGATCCGGACTTTCCGTCGCCTGCCCAATAGGACGTGTCATCGGGCATGGCGGCACCTGGGTCGGTTTTGGCTCGCTGATCTTGGCGAGGACCGTAGGCGGCGAGGTACCGGCTTTGTGAGCCCGAGGTGCCAGACATTTGGCAAGAAGCCAGGAAGAGCCCGGTAAGGGGAACCAAGTAGCGAGTCATTCGAAGCATCGACATCGGGGATTTGAGGCCGGATCGATACGTTTTCTTCCCGTCGGGTCAAGACTCCTGATCCCAAGCGGCTGCCGGGAGCTGGAAAACCTTCAGGGTTGATGCGCGCCGGGGCTGTGCTATGGAGACCGCCGATTCCGCACTCCGATGCCTAACTACGACTACCAATGCGAAACCTGTGGACACCGTTTTGAGGTGTTCCAGAAGATGAACGACCCGAAGCTGGAGTCCTGCCCACAGGAAGGATGTGACGGCAAGGTGCGCCGGCTCTTGGGTACTGGGTCGGGACTGATTTTCAAGGGAAGTGGTTTTTACCAAACGGACTACCGTTCGGATTCCTACAAGGCCGGCGCCAAGGGTGACGGAAAAAGCGATCCGAAACCTGCCACGGGTGGAGGCCATAGTTGCGGGGGGGGCTGCGGCTGTTCGGCCTGATGTTGGGCGCGAACCCCATCATTTCCTTCACCGCGGGGCTTTTCAGTCTCCGTGGCCTTTGCTAGCCCTCCGCTCATGGCGAAAGATGAGCCGAAACCCAAGGCGGTCAAAAAAGGAGGATGTTTCGGCCGCCTCGTGGCTTTGTTGACCCTCGTGGCCTTGGCGGCTCTGGGCTTCGGAGTGTATCAGGTATTTCAACCTCAGGATCTCTCGGATTTGGAGGCCAGTCCTACGGCCCGGGATCTGCGCTTGGTGCTCCGCAACGCCTCAGAAAAGGCGTATAAGCTGGAATTGACGCAGGATGAGATCAATCGCTACCTCGCCCGTACCTTAAAGGCCGAGCAGGTGGGGTGGCCTGGCGATCAAGTGAAGATCCGTCAGGTGGCGGTGCGCTTGGAATCCGAGCGGGCCGAGGTAGTGATCGTCCGGGAGTTGTGGGGGCGACCCTTCACGCTTTCGATGTATGTCCGGGTGGTGCAGATGGAAAAGCCCGATGGTTCGGTGGAAACGGAAACTCACCTTGATGGCGGTCCCTATCGACCCGAGTTGCCCGCTCCTTTGATCGGAGGTCGCTTCGGCCGCGTCCCCGTTCCTCAAGGATTCTTGCGTTTGGTGTTGCCGAGTTTTAAGAAGCTGGCGGAGGTGTACCGAAGTCCCAACGATCCCGCCTCGGGCGGTCGGCAGATGCCGGTGAAGGAGATCGACTTCATTGAGGACATGGCGCGCATCCGGATTGAAGAGGGGAAATTGGTGCTGGAGCCCGTTTCCGGGCAAGGCATGCTGCCGTCTTCGGGACCATGAAGATCTTACGAACCGTGCTCGGAATGGGATGTCTTGCGCTGCCGATCGCGGCGCAGGATGAGGGGGCCTTGTTGGAAAAGGACGAGGTGTTGCCCGCAGCCGAAAAAGTGGAGCCCCTTCCGATGAGTCCGATGGAGGTCGAGATGGCCTCGCGAGTGGAGTCGGAGAGCGGGCAATTCGGGGTGTCGGGTGGCGATGCCGCGGTGCGAGGTTCGGTGGCGCTCCAAGCGGAGTCGGTGCGGGCGAGTTTCCTGAAGTTGCTGGGTGCGGAGGCGACAGAGAAGCCCTTGCCGATCGAAATTCTTCTATACGGAAAAGCCGGCGATCCTCCGAAGGCTCGACCGCTGGCCTACGAGTTGCGTTTTACTCCCGACCATTTTTTGCTGCGCATCCACGTCGATTTGTCCCGCGGGCTGGACCATGATCGGTTGGATTCCGCGGTGTTGAGTGGCTTGCTTTTTGATCGGGCGTTGGCGGGAGTGAAGCCAGGTGCGCTGGATTCTCCGTTGCGGGCGCCGTCGTGGTTGCTGGTGGGGCTTGAGGAAGCCCAGGAGTGGGCGGACGGTCGTGGGGACCGCCGTCTGTATGAAGGGGTTTTCAAGCAGAAAGGCCGTTTTGAAATCGACGCCTTGTTGTCGATGACGAATGACCAGCATGAGCGACTTGACGGGGTGTCGAAGTCAATTTTTCGGGTGCAATCGGGGGCCCTGGTGATGGCTTTGCTGGGGCAGTCCGGAGGGAAAGCGGCGTTTGTCGAAATGTGCGACGAAGCGGCTCGCTATGGCGGAGAGTTTCCCATGTTGCTCCGTCGGCACTTTCCTGAGTTGAACCTTTCAGAGAAGAGCTTGGTAAAATGGTGGTCGCTGACATTGGCCAAGCTTTCGGAGGCTCCCTTGTCAGAGGCGATGGGCATTGCCGAGACCGAGAAGCGGCTGGAGGAAGCCTTGGTGTTGCAGTATTTCACCGATGAGGGGGTCCGCCATCAGGTGCCGATTCTCGATTGGAAGTCGCTCCCCACTCTGGGCGATGCGGCACGCATGGAGGTGGTGAGGCCCGTGCAGGATTCCTTGAGTCACCTGAGCTACCGTTGCTTTCCATCCTATCGGCCGTTGATTCTCGACTATCAGCGGTGGTTGGTGTCCTGGGCCTCGGGCGAAAAGGAACCGCAACCGCTGCTGATGGAAATGGAGGAAACGCGCGAGATCATGACCCAGCGGGCGCTACGGGCACGGGACTATTTGGATTTCGTGGAGATTCATGATGCCCACGAATTGAGCGGAAGTTTTGATGATTTCATGGAGTTGAAGCGGGAAATCGATCGCAACGTGCGAGTTCCCCGCAAAGATCGGATCACTCGTTATCTCGATGCCATGCAGCGGGCAACCGGATCTGAGGTCCGGGCGTCAGCTCCGTGAAGGGGCAGAATTGGCGGCGGTGGGAGCTCGGCCGGCGGCCGCCTCCTTTTGCAACGTCCCGTCGGGAGCCACGGTCTGGAAGGATCGGGAGGGATCGGTGGCTTGGATGGCACGGCGGATTCCGTCTTGCAGGGTAGGGGACCCATAAAATGGGCCGACTCCGGCTCCCCCACCTGTGTGAGTTTCAACGAGGATCAGTTCGCCATGGCTGAGCACAAACGAGGGATTGCCAGAGTCTCCAACGATGATCCGGTGGAGAGAATTGCCGCTTTGACCGTCCAAGTATTGGAAGCCGAGGGTATTGCCGGGAGTGCGGGCGATGCGGCGGAAGTCGACCACCTTTTGGTGGCCGGTGATCACAGCGGTGGCCCCCACGAGGGCATCTTCGGGCAGGTCGCGGAGGTCGGGCAGCGGGTAGGTGCGGATGGAACCGGACAACGGGACCTCCAACATCCCAACGGCGACATCACAGGGGACCCCAAGATCGCGAAGACGAACGATGCGATAGATGCGGTGGGAATGCGGCAAGCCCTTGCGGTCGTGGAAAACCACCGTGTCGCCAGGTCCGAGCCGGAAGTGGTCGGCCATGACCACATGGCGGGAGGTGATGGCGGTCGCGGTGCGATGGTCGCTCCAACCGATGCCCGTGAGATCGAGATCCCATGGCCATCCATGGTTCCAGCGCACGGGACCACCTACTTGGTAGGACGAGAAAACCTGACCGCGGTCCCGGTGATGGGTCGCCATTTCCGACAATGACAGGTCTGGACGGTGAGCGAGCCGACGCCCTCCCCAATTCGGGGCACAAGAGGAGAGTGCGAGGCAGAGAGGCAGGAAAAGATGCTTCATCTGCAATGAAACTCGGAAAAAGAAGGGGGAGCGGGCAAGGGGACATTTGAGGATCTCCCTCCGCCGCGCAATCCGCCTCGACGCGCGACACAAATCGGCTATCGGTTTGGCTATGTCCGACGACGAAAAGAAGCCCGACCTTCCGCCGCCGAGCTCCGCCCGGGGATCGGCACCGCTGCCGCCTCCAAGTCTGAGCGGCCCGCCCAAAACCCCTTCGGTTCCACCGGTTCCGCAGGTGGCTCCTGCCGAGGTGCCTCCTCCCGTTCCCGGACCTCCGCCCAAGGTTGTCCAGGAGGCTCCGTCCGATGATGACGATGAGGAACTCGTCGAGGGAGGCATTCCCCCGATCAACACCCGGATCTTGGCGGCATTGATCGATGGATTTGTGGCAGCCGGAATTGGTTACGGTCTGAGGATTTTGCTGCCGGGCAGCCATCTGGATTTCCTGGCCAGTTTAGCCGCGCTGGCCTATGTGGTGACGCGAGATTCTCTGCCCTTTCTGAAGGATGGGAGCATCGGCAAAATGGCCATGAAGTTGCGCGTCGAGAAGTCCGGCGGCGGTTCGATCCAAGGGGATTGGGTGACGGCCGTGAAGCGCAACGTTGCGCTGTTGATTCCGTTTTTCGGCCTGATCGAAGCCATCGTGCTCTTCAACCGTGAAAATGGGGCCCAGCGGGGCCTGCGTCTGGGTGATGAGTGGGCGAAGACTCGAGTGATCGTCGGGAGCTTGCCCAAGGCACCCGAGGCCTGATCGTGCTTTCTGGAGCGGGCGGTCCCCATGGGGCCGCCCGTTTTATTTCTGGCAACGAGGACACCAAAAGGTCGAGCGCTGCCCCATGACGGCATGGAGAATGGGAGTCTGACAGCGGCGACAGGGCTCTCCTGTTCGATCGTAGACATCGAGACGCTGGCGGAAGTAGCCCGGTTGGCCATCCGAGTTCACAAAATCCCGCAAGGTGGTGCCGCCTTGTTCGATCGACTCCTGCAGCACGGTGATGATGGCCGCATGCAGGGAGGACATCCGCATTCGGGAAACTCGATTTGCCGGCGTGCTGGGGCGAATTCCGGAGCGAAAAAGAGCCTCATTGGCGTAGATATTGCCGACGCCCACCACCACTTTGGCATCCATGATCACGATTTTGATCGCGGCTTTCCTCAAGTGGACGGCCGTGTAGAGGCCCTCGGGGGTGAAATCAGGTCCGAGAGGTTCCGGGCCGAGATGGGAGAGCAGAGCGTGCGTCGAGGGATCGCCCCGACCGATCGGCAAAACCATGCCGAAGCGCCGTGGGTCGTGAAAACGAAGTTCTTTTCCGTCTTCGAGGGTGAAAATCACGTGGTCATGTTTTCTGACCTCCCTGTCGGATTCGCAGATGCGCAAGCTTCCTGACATGCCCAGATGAATCAGAAGCCGCTCTCCATGTTCGAAGGTGACGAGGAGGTACTTCGAGCGCCGAGTCAGCTCCGTGACACGCTGATGGAGGAGGAAATCGAGGTCGCTGGGCACCGGCAGCCTCAATCGGGCATTGCGAACAGTGATTTCGCGGAGCGACCTCCCCACGAGATGCGGTGCGATTCCGCGGCGGGTGGTTTCCACCTCGGGCAACTCGGGCATGGCGGCTCAGTTCAAAATGTAACCCGCGGTGGCGACCACATGACAGGCGCTCCCCAGGATCACAAAACCGTGCCAAATGGCATGGTTGTAGGGGAGCTTTTCCCACGCAAAGAAAATGGTGCCCAGCGAGTAGCCCACACCACCAGCGATCAGCCAAATCAGACCCGGAGTGGGCAAATTCCGGATCAACGGACCCGCGGCAATCACGATCAGCCACCCCATGGCGAGGTAAAGCGCGGTGGACCACCAAGCCTCGCGTTTGCCCCGCATCACGGCTTTCAAGACCACACCGGCCACGGCAAGAAACCACACCACGCCAAAAATCGACCATCCCCAGGCCCCGCGGAGGCAAACCAAGGTCAGCGGAGTGTAGGATCCGGCGATCAGCAAATAAATGCAGGCATGATCAAAGATTTGAAACAACTCCTTCAACTTCGGTGAAGAGAAGGCGTGATAGATGCTCGAGGAAAGGTAGAGGAGCACCAAGGTTCCTCCGAAAATCGAGGCGGACACCACGCGACGGGCGTCACCATCGGAGACAAGCAGCATGACGACCAAGCCAATGATGGCCAGAACGGTCCCGAAAATGTGGCTCCACATGGAAGCGGACTCTTCCGCAGGCGAGGCGCACAGCGGTGAGCGAGGGCGGGTGGGGAAAGCGGACACGGCGGAAAGATGCAGGGTGATGAGGAAGTTGTCGACCCGCAGGATTGGAACTTGTCGTCAAATCTGGCAGCGGGAGTTCATGCACACAGCGTCCCACCCCTGTCATCTTGTCTCTGGTCCTCCGGCGGCAGGGAAAACGACCTATGCCATCCGTCTGGCCAAGGACCTCGGTGCCGTGCTCCTCGATAGCGATCAAGTGGCGGAGCGTCTGGTGAGGGCGGGGCTGACCTTAGCGGGGCTCGATCCCAATGATCGCGACTCTCCAGCCTACAAGAATGCGTTTCGGTCGGCAGTCTACGAGACCTTGTACGATCTTGCACGCGGGCATCTCGAGCGCCTGCCGGTGGTGATTGCCGGGCCTTTCACTTCCGAAGGAGCTCAGGCCCATTGGCCCGAGGCTCTCGAGGAACGCCTGGGAGTTCGGCCTACCTTTCATTTTGTCACCTGCTCGCCCGACGAGCGGCGTCGCCGCATGGGAGCCCGTGGCGAGGCCCGTGATCTCCCGAAGCTCGCCGACTGGGAATCCTATCGGATGCTTTGTCGGGAGGAGCGGCCGGTATGGCCCCATGTGTGGGTGCCGAACTCGATGGACGAGGCGATGGGATGAGATCCGAATTTCCGGGCACCCGAGCTTCTCTTCGTCTTGCCCGTATCCTCCGAGCAGCCCACAGTGCCGCCCCGCCATGAAAACGCTCACCTTCCGTGACCCAGGCTACGCTGAATTTGTCGCCACCCTGAATCGCCGCGCGATCCCATCGAACGAAGTCCGCGACCTCGTCGCGGGCATCATCGTCGAGGTCGCCCAGCGTGGAGACGATGCCCTTGTGGAGTACGCAGCGAAGTTTGATCAGGTCCATTTTCAGCCGGGAGAATGGCGGGTGACTCCCGATGAATTCACGGCAGCCTCTCGGGCTGTGAGCGCCGAAACGAAGAAGGCGATCAAGGCGAGCCTGAAAAACATCACGGCCTTCGCCAAACGCAGTTTGCGCAAGGATTGGTCCTACCGGAATGCGGAAGGGGCGAAGGTGGGTGAGCGCTTCCTGCCGTTTGATCGGGTAGGGGTTTACGTCCCGGGAGGAAAGGCGCCTTTGGTGTCGACCGCGCTGATGACCGCAGGCTTTGCGAAAGCGGCCAAGGTTCCGGAAGTTCTGGCGGCAACGCCCTGCGGACCCGATGGAAAAGTGAACGACGCTTTGCTCTATGCGCTCAAGGCGGCTGGAGTGACGGAAGTCATCAAACTGGGTGGCGCCCAAGCCGTGGCAGCCATGGCCCTGGGAACCGCTTCTATTCGCCCGGTCGATCGCATCTTTGGCCCGGGAAACAAGTTCGTGGTGGAGGCCAAACGGCAGCTGGTTGGAGCGGTATCGATCGATCTCTTGCCCGGACCGAGTGAAGTGCTCGTCTTGGCGGATAAAACCGGCAATCCGAAGTGCATTGCGGCAGACTTGCTGGCTCAGGCCGAACACGGAGGTGACAGCGTGATCGGGTTTCTCACGACCTCGAAATCCTTGCTCCAACAAGTAATCACTGCGATCGAGGAACAGGCGGCCCAGCTTTCGCGGGGTGAGATCATTCGCGAAGTACTGGAAAAATCGTCGTTTGCCCTGGTGGTGAAGGATCTCGATGAAGGCATCGCCATCGCCAATGCTTTCGCCCCCGAGCACCTTTCATTGGTGGTTGAAAAGGAGAACAAGCGCCTTAAGCAGATCCGAACTGCGGGTGCCATTTATGTTGGGAACCTTTCGCCTGTGGCGGTGGGGGATTTCCTGGCAGGACCCAGCCACACCCTGCCTACCGGAGGAGGGGGACGATCCTTTTCAGGGTTGCGTGCGGACCAGTTTCAGCGCCGCACCAGCATCGTGAAACTCGATGAGAAGTCGGTGGCGAAGTCGCTGCCGCATGTCGCCGAGTTTGCGAGGGTGGAAGGTCTCGACGCACACGGTCGCTCAGTGGCGGTGAGGGTGGAGGATCGTTGACAAGGGATCGGCAGCGGACAAGGGTGCCACTGCATCGGCGCATGTGGACACCAGAGGATACCTATGCGATCGCCCGGATCGATCTGCCGGATGCCAGCACTCACGGCTGGCAGGTGAGGGTGCAGCGGCGTGGCAGGAAGTATGCAAAGTACTTCGCCGACCGCCCGTGCGGCGGAGTTCGGGCGTCCTACCGGGCGGCCTTGGACTGGCGCAATGATCTCCTTTCTCGGCTGGAGCAGGAGGTTCGGACATCGACGCGGATCTGTCAGCGGTCGACGCGCAATTCATCGGGTGTCGTCGGCGTCTCGAAGGTCGCGGTGAGCAGCTCGAATGGAGAAACTTACCTCTTTTGGCAGGCGACGTGGTCGCCCGAGCCG
Organism: Haloferula luteola; assembly: GCF_014201715.1. Classification (GTDB taxonomy): domain Bacteria; phylum Verrucomicrobiota; class Verrucomicrobiia; order Verrucomicrobiales; family Akkermansiaceae; genus Haloferula; species Haloferula luteola. The sequence goes on along the minus strand of NZ_JACHFD010000003.1, from coordinate 70,888 downwards.
GGGCAGCGGCGCTGTGTGAAATTCTCGGTCAAACGACATGGCGACCGCCAAGCTTTTCGGTTGGCGGTCGAGGCGCGCCGCAAGGGCATCGGTACCGAATAGCGTGAGCATTGTGTGTCTTTGGACTTGGCTTGCGCGGGGGAAGCGCCTGAATCGTCCCTGTGTTCAGCGCCAGCAAATTGACCGAGGACCAGAAAGCCGATCTCCATCGTTGGGCATCGGAAGGGGCAAGCATCGCCGACTTGCAGAAGCAGTTGAAAACGGAACACGGCATTGGCATCACCTACATGGATGCGCGATTTCTGGTGCTCGATCTGAACATCGAAATTCAGGAAGAGAAAGACGAGCCCGCCCAAGCGGTCGAAGAGGGAGCCGAGGTCACCGCTGCGGATGGGGCACCCTTGCCCACCGGTGACGTGAGCGTTTCTGTCGACAGCGTCGCGGTTCCGGGAGCGATGGTCAGTGGCAAGGTGGTCTTCTCTGATGGGGAAACTGCCATTTGGGCCATCGATCAGTATGGTCGACCCGGACTTGATCCGGACACGCCCGGCTACCGGCCCAGCCAGGAAGACGTCGCGTCCTTCCAGAAGCAACTCAGTGAACTCCTCCGCAAGCAGGGGTTTTGAGAGGTGCAAGAGGTCATTGAGGATCCATTTCCGGCTTCCCGAGGACCCGATCAAGAGAGGAGGGTCGCGCGATGAAGTGGCACCGAATGTTGGCGGAAGCTTGCGTGCACCTGTTGGAGCAGGTGTTCGATGAAGGCAAGGTGCTGGATCGCGTCATGGGCGAGGCTTTTCGCGTTCATCCGAAGTGGGGAAAACGAGACCGGCATTTCGTTGCCGAGTCCGTTTGGGAGACCGTTCGGTGGCGGCGGGCACTGGCATTTGTGGCGGACGCTTCGGATTCGCGTTCGATGCTCGCAGCGTGGTGGAGCGGGCAGGGTTGGATCCTTCCTGACTGGTGGACCTGGGAAGGCGCTTCGGTGGCAACCATGGAAGGTCGCAGGGCCGAATTGGAAGCTCAGCCACGGGCGATTCGGCAATCGATACCGGATTGGTTGGACCTACGAGGTTTCTCGGAGCTGGGAGAGGCTTGGGATGCGGAACTGACGGCACTCAATCGACGAGCTCCGGTGTGTTTGCGCGTGAACCGACAGCGAGGGGACCGCGAGGAAGTTTTGGCATGGCTGGCGTCGGAGGGGGTCAAGGCGCACCCCGAAGTGAAGCTGCCGGATGCCATCATCCTGGAGGGATTGCTGCCCAAACGTTTGGCTTCGGACGGGCGGATGGAGATTCAAGATTGTGGTTCCCAAACCGTGGTTCCGCTGCTGGCTGTGGAGCCGGGAGATCGGGTCATGGATGGCTGCGCAGGAGCGGGCGGAAAGACTCTCCAATTGGCCGCGGACTTGGCAGGGGAGGGAGAGTTGGTGGCTCTGGACGTTTCACCCCGCAAATTGGAAGCCCTGGCCCGGCGGGCGAAAATCGCCGGAGTGCGGGGCCTGCAGACGGAGGTTTGGAACTCCGAAAGCTATCGGAAGTGGCAAGGCTGGCCGAATCGGATGCTCCTGGATGTGCCCTGTTCCGGATTGGGCACGTTGAGGCGCCAACCGGACCTCAAGTGGCGGCTATCTGAGTCCACCTTGGAAAAGACCCGTCGACTGCAGCGGCGCTTGCTCGATGAATATCCTCCGCTGTTGCGGGAGGATGGGACATGGGTGTATGCAACCTGCTCAATTTTGCCCTCCGAAAATCAAGGTCAAATCCAGGCTCTGCTTGAGCGCGATCCCCGTTGGGAGTGCGTTGAAGAGAACCGAATCTCCCCTGCAGGAACGGGATGGGATGGATTCTATGCAGCGAAGATGGTGCGAAGGTCCTGATATCTGGAAGTGACGCCAGAATGAGGAAAGATTAGGCAGAGGCATGAGTGCTCATGCTGACCGATTCTCCGTTCGCACCCGCGGGAAGGGAACCTACGAAATCACCGACGAAGTTTCCAGGATCGTTCGACAGAGCGGGATCCAGACAGGCACGGTGACGGTGTTTGTATGCCACACCTCGGCCAGCTTGGTGATCATGGAAAATGCCGATCCAAGCGCACGTCGTGACTTGGAGGCTTTCTTCGATCATCTTGTCCCCGAAGATACGCCCTACTTCGTACATACCTATGAAGGAGCGGATGATATGCCCAGCCACATCCGGATGGCGTTGACCCGGACGAGCGAAGTGATCCCGGTGATCGACGGTCGCATGGCCCTAGGAACTTGGCAGGGAGTTTTCCTTTTCGAGCATCGCCGGGCGCCGCACGAACGGCGCATCGTCGTCTCCATAACTGGCGACTCTTGACTTGTCGCTTGTCCACTGGCGGGGGGGCTGTTTCATCCCGCGCCCCCGCCGGGAGTGATGCCGCTGCAGCGATCGCGACTTTCTCTTTGAATGGAGGGACTTCATGGCGCCCCAGAGTTCCCTACTCTTTCTCCCGATCTTCCGCGATGGCTCTGCGGGCGACCTCTAGGGCGTCTTCATCACCTGCGGAAATGTCCGGAATCACGCCGTCGCCTTCCCAGCCTTCGGTCGTGCGGGGAGCCACCACCATCTTGACCGGAATGAATGCCATGAGACTCCCCTCAAGCGGGACCATGGATCCGGCGATGCCGGCCCCAGCACTGTTATTGCCGACGATGGTTGCCCGGCCCATCCTTTGCATCGCAAACGCGAGACCCTCGGACGCCGATGCCGTGCGGGGGCCGACGAGAATGTAAACTTTCGCGTCGGGGTTTCTTCTCCCTGGCACGAATGAATACGTCCACTCCTGATCATCTCGGGTCCGGTCTTTGTGAAAGCCGTTCAGATAGAATCGCTCATCGCCTGTCTGGAAAAAGTAGGATGCGATGAAGCGCCCCATGTGTCCGGAGCCCCCGCCGTTTTGCCGAAGGTCCAGAATCACATACTTGCTGTCAGCAGCCAGCGTCATGGCCGCGGCAGCAGCCTGGAAGGACTCCTCGGAGGGACGGAAGGGCCCGGGGATGTCAATGTAAGCTGTGGAATTTTCGGTATCCAGCTCCACGCTCCGAATGCCACGGTGCCTGGATCTCTCCGAGTTTTGCTCCCGGCCTCTCCGTTCGCCTCGGCGGGAGTCCTCGCCCTGGCCAGCGCGGGGGCGTGAGATTACCACCAAGTGCACATCCTTGTGAACCGCCCGGAGATCTTCGGTGAGTTGCCTCGCCAGATCTCCTTCGGATAGGCCCCGGTATTTCCCCGCTTGTTCATTCGCCTGAAGAGCCTCCTGATACTTGGCCGAGATTTCAGGGAAGGGATATGACTGCACCAGACGCTCGCCCAGAATGTTGACCGCATCGCGGGCGCTGTCTTCGTCTGCGGGTTCGGCAGCCGATGCGATTCCTGTCATCACGAGGGCAATGCAGCATGGTTGTCGGAGGCTCTTGGGAATCATGTTCAGAGGGATTGGGTCTTGGGTTCAAGGTGACCGGAAATGAGTGCCTGGATGCGACTTCGGCCTGCAGTGTCCGGTCCGGATGACCTCCTGTAACGCAGCCGAGCCCTCGTTTTATCGGAGAATCATCCCCCATACGGATTATTTCGCTTTGCCGGAGAAGGAGACGACCGCCATTCCTCTAGTGTTTTGATTTCCCCCCATCGCAGCCCAGAATCGGTGCGCCGTTTCGATCGACTCGACGGTCACGAACGCGCTCGACTCCGATCTGGAATCCGACAGCGAGGTGATTCGCCTCGAAAACCCGCTGGTAAAGAACACTCTATATCGTGTTGCAGGAGTCCAAAGATGATTTTGCTCTTGCGGAGGTTGGCGGGTCTGCTACCAACGCCGCGGGCAGGGAATTCCTTGAAGAATCAAGGAATTCGCGTCCATCTGGATCACCTCCAAACCGTGATTCGCCGCTGTAGCTCAGGGGTAGAGCAGCTCATTCGTAATGAGCAGGTCGTCGGTTCAAATCCGACCAGCGGCTCCACCTATTTTCAAAGTTCAGCGGTTCTCCAGATATCGGTGTCGACTGGTCGAAATCACGGACGATCTGCGGCCCACCTTGCCCAGATGGTTCTGGGCACTTCTGAAGTCCGGTGAGGTCGGTTCGGTTGGGCTTCCTGTTGCGGCGGGTTGGCTTCATTCGAAGCTTTCTCCGGGTCATCTGATGGTCTGATCACTTGCATGCAGCAACGCTCCCACCAGGCACGAATTCCGGCACGATGGGAATAGTCCGGATTCTGCCCAATCCGTGATCAACGAGTTCCATCACCGCGTCTCCGATTCGTCGGCCGAGTAGGCGTCCATCCGTCCGGTACCGAGCAATGACCGGATAGGTCAAATCCAGGTGATAGTCATCCCAACCTGCGATCAAACTGACATCACGTGGCACCCGGAAGCCCGTGGCCTGAAGGTGACAAAGAACGGTGAGCGCGACCTCGGAAGCACCCACATAATAAGCTGTCGGTACCGGGCGGGACAGGAGGAGTTCCGCCATGAGCTTGGAGATCGGCTCGCGTGCCCGATCGTAGGACACCAATCTCGCACTCGCGCCGAGACGCTTCGCCTCCGCGACAAATAGCTCTGATGCTCGCAGTTCTCCGATGCTTGTCACCTTCGCGCGCAGATAGACAAGTTCTCGGTGCCCGCGCCCCACCAACAACCCGGCCGCGTGCCTCGCTCCTGCTTCGGTGTCGGGATAGATCGATGTGAGTGGCAAGTTGTCGACCACTCGACCCGCGACCACGGCCGGCCGGTTATGGGATGCGAACCATTTCTGAATCTGCGGCGTCGAATAACAAAGCACCCACGCTGCCGTGTCCGGAAGTGCATCGAGTCGAGCCAGCGTGGCGGCCTGGAAACGCTCAAACAATCGAGGGTGATGTTCCACCTTCATCCGGAATCCACTTCGCTCCACCCGCTCGGTGACCGAGTCGAGCAATGTGTGCTCGGGAGAACTCCACCCTGAAAATCGAAAGGGGGTGAGCACGCGTATTGTGCGGGCGTCCGTTGGAGTCCGCAGCTTTCCGAATCGACGTTGGATGCGGTGTCGTTTCCCTCGCCCTCCCAGTTCGATCCACTTTTCGGCAGCAAGTTGGGCGAGCGCCTTGCGCAGCGTCATCTTGCTCACCTGAAAATCACGGCACAATTCGGATTCGGAAGGTAAGTGTCCGTCCCATCGCTTCTTCCGGATTCCGTCTCGAATCAATGAAACGAGTTGATCATGGATCAGAATCTTCCGGGGCACTTCACTCATTCGATTGAGGATTGGGTTGTATACTCGCTAGGTACCTTGGGCAAGCGGATTCCCTGTTGCTTCAGATGGCTCTGAATTTCAAAAGTCATGCTCCCATTGCCGATCTACGGCATGCCTCCGAGTTTCGCTGCTAGCCAAGCGACGAATCGGAGGGGGGAAATAACCTAAAAACCATGAAGCCAAATCACCCGAAGACAGCCGGCGCTTTCGCCGTCGGTGCGGTCATCGCTAGCCTCTGTCTCTGGACACAGAGACATCATATCAGGGATTGGATGCCCTCTCCATCCCCATTGCAGGAGATATCGGAACACGCCACCCCCGGTGTGCCAGTTCCTTCAGCCACCGCCATCCTGGCCCAACGCAACTCCACAAGGCACACTCCCGATCGAGAGTTGTTTGCCAGCGAATGGGAACAGCCGCTGCGTAGCGAATTCGCGGCGTTCGCCGAGTGGGTTCGCGATTATCTCGCGGCCTCGCCTGAAGCTCGCGCTGTGATGAGCGCGGAAGGTCTCTCGTTGGCGAAAGCACGTCGAGAGGTGATGGCGAAATTGATCCAGGAGAACCCACGAGAAGCGCTCGCCAATACTCCTCCGGTGTCTGTGCGAAATGGCTTACCGCAAGAAATCCGGAACCAACTCGAAGAGCGCGTATCGGGCATTGGTGACTTGTTCACCGTTCGCGGGATCGCTGGTCCCGGAGATGATCGAGTGGTCCCTACCGTCGACCAAGCGAACTTCGGGGACCGTGTTCTTCAGGCCCATCGCTACGGCGACCGCGAACTCACCCCGGAGATGCGCCAGGTTTCCATCCATGGGGTAGCGTTGGACGGGCACCTCGCTGTTTTGGACAGTCCGATCCGCTTGCTGGAATCGGGTGAATCCGTCGACGGAACCACCGATGTCTGCGTTGTCACCGGTGGTCAAGTGGTGGCTCAGGCGGATCCGGTGACTCACGAAACACCGGATCCCGAAATAACGACGATGCTTGTGGGCAACCACGGCTACGACATGTGCTGTCCCTTCTGCGCCGAGGACTTCGAAACTCGCATGGAGAGACTTGAACGCATGTCTTGGCCAGCAGCAAAGGCACTTCAGGCGATCGCTGACGATGCGGATCAGCCGCGATCCCTATCTTCGAGTGGTGTCGATGGCAGTGCTGACTACCCGGGCAAACCTCCTGCCTCACTGACACAGGGGACCAATGCCATGATCATCATGCGTGTGGATTTCCCGGACTACCAGACCAACGGGTTTACGGAAACCTACCTTACGGAACAGGTGAGTTCCTGCTCTTCGATGATCGACCGGTTCTCTTATGGGCAGTCCCAACTAGGTGCGCCGACCATCACACCGGTGCTACGGATGCCGCGCGACCGGGGAACCTATGATAACGGCAACTACTGGGGCGACATTCTCAACGATGCTTGCGACGAAGCGATCAACCAAGGATACGATCCTTGGAGTTACGCCTGCCGTGTGATCGTCCATGACGGTTTCGTCAGCGGTGGCGCCGCCGGTTGGGGGGGCGGGGGAGCAATCTGGTGCAACGGCTATGCCCAAGACCGCCTGTTGATTCATGAATATGGCCATGTCTTCTGGCTGCCTCACGCGAATTCTTGGCAGTCCGATGACGGCGACCCGCTGTCCTCGAGCCGCTGGCATGTCGAATACGGTGACGTCAGTGACCCGATGGGCAATGCCTGGGGAACAAGTGGCGACAGCGATTACAACGCCTACTACAAAAACATGCTCGGCTGGTTGCCGGACAGCGCGGTCGTGCCCGTCACCCATGCTGGCACTTATCGTATCAACCAGTTCGACGGTTGGGGAGACTGGACGAAACCAGTGGCACTCAAAATCACACGGGACAATGATCTCGATCTCTGGGTGATGTTTCGGGGGGACAGCGTACCTCAGGGAGAATACAACACCGGTGCCTACATCATTGCCGCGAACGGAGAACGCTTCGGGGATTCCCACGTTCTCGACATGAATACCACCAACGATGGCACGTGGAACGCCCCACTTGCCCAAGGGCAGTCGTTTTACGATGCAAGCTCCGACATCACCATCACCACAGCTGGCCGGATGATGGCCGAATGGCCGCACCACATGTATGTGAAGGTGGAATTTGGTTCTGCCTATAACCACGGTTATCGAGCTCTTGTGGATGGTGGAATCTATGCCTTCAGGAACAAGAGCTTTGACCAATTCCTAACGGTCCCTGGAAATAGTACGACTGATGGCGTTGAGCCGACGATCGCTGCCTACACTGGAACAGCCGAGCAACAATGGACCGCCCAGCGCAACAGCGACGGCACCTACAGCCTCGAGCACGACGGCGCCGGCAAGTTCCTTGACGTTTGGAACAATGGAAGCGGCAACTACGAAGAGATCGTCCAGTGGTCCTGGAACGGCGGCGACAACCAACGATGGAATGTCCTGAACTCTTGGGATGGCTATCTGAAGTTTCGACACAAGGGAACGGATCAAGTGCTGACTGCCGACACGTCCTCAGGGAATTACGGCGATGTGCTTCAGTACGGCGATTTCTCCGGTGACGAGCAGAAGTGGGAGCCCCATCTGATCGGGATCAACGACGGAACCTACCGGCTGGTGCCGCGTCATGCTCAAACCCGGACGCTGGCGCTTCGCGACCGCAGCACTGCCACAGGCACTCAGATTGAACAGCAGTTTTGGGCAGCTGGCGATTGGCAGCAGTGGACCCTACAGAGCGTGGGTAGCGGTCAATTCCGCATTCATCCTGCCAACAACTCGGGTGTGACTCTTGGCTTTGCAGGCGGAGGCACCGCAGATGGAACGAAGGCCGTGCTGGAGAGCTACACGGGTGCGGACTCACAAAAGTTCACGTTCACATCGACGGGAATGGGCTTCGTTCGCCTTTGCCCGGTACATGCGCCGTCGAAGTGCCTTGATGTCTCGGGCGTCAGCACTGGAACCGGTGCAGATGTGCACCTCTGGACCTATGTCGGTGCCAACAATCAACAATGGCGTTTCATCGACTCCGACCTCTGAAATCCTCTGAAACTTACAAGACCATGAAATCAGTTCTCAAGATCGCCGCCATGCTTGCGGCGTTCGCCGCCTCCTCACAGGCACAGGAGGCTCTCACCTACGGACCGATCCACCGCTACCGCTTCGATAACGCAAGTGGATCGCTCAGCGATGGCTCCCAACTCGCCGATTCGATTGGAACCGCGCACGCTTCGATCCGCGGAAGTGGCGCCAGCGCTACTGGGTCGGGAGTCCGACTCATGGGTGGTTCCTCCGCAAGTGCTCCATACATCGACCTCCCCAATGGCTCCGTATCAGGATCGGGCGAGATCTTCCCCGGCCTCTCCGAGGCCAGCTACGAAGTTTGGCTCACCGTTCATAGCGAGCAAAGCATGTCGCGTATCCTCGACTTCGGGAACAATTCCGTGGGAGAGGTCACCACAACCGGCAGCTCGTTTTACGGATCGGATTACCTCGAGATCACAGCGACGGTTGGCACCTCCAACGATATGCGCTTCGAACGCGGAGGCCTCGGTCTCACGGGAGGCGGAGGTCTGGACATCACTGGCGCGACAGACATCGGCTCTCAGATGCATGTCGTCGTCACCTTCGACAACGCCGCTTCCACTTGGTATCTGTACAAAAATGGTGTGCAGATCGGTTCGGTGCCAAGTCTTTTGGGGCCGAGCACTCTCGATGACGTCAATGTTTGGCTCGGGCGCTCGAATTGGTCGTCAGACAGCAACTCTGACGCGACTTTCGAGGAATTCCGTATTTATGACTATGCGCTTAGCTCCCAACAGGTGCTGGGCAACTATCAGGCTGGACCTGAGACCGTCACCTCGGACCCATCTCCTCTCGCGGGACCATCTGCACCTTCGGCGCCGTTGAATTTCTCTGCCATGGCAGGGGACACTCAAACTACGCTGATCTGGGATGCCGCAAGTGATGCGACGAGCTATCGTGTGTATCGTAGTGGAAATAGTGGGGGGCCATACACAGCTGTGGCCACCCAAGTGACCGGCTTGCAGTATCTGGATACCGGCCTTTCCAACGGGGTCACCTACTACTACGTTGCGACTGCTTCGAACGAGTATGGTGAGAGTGGCTTCTCAGCAGAGGCTTCGGCGACACCCCAGACATCGTCATCCAATCATGCGCCGTCATTCGCATCATCGTTGCTCATCAAAGTGAATGCGACTCAGGGAACGAACTATGAAGGTAGTATTTCCGCTGATGCCAGCGACCCGGATGCAGGGGACACGCTGTACTTCGCAGTCGTGGGTGGGCCGGCATGGCTCTCCGTCTCGACAGATGGCACGCTAAGTGGCATTCCATCTTCGGAAGATGTTGGCACCAATCAATGGACCATTCAGGTGACCGACGGTGGAGGATTGAGCGACTCTGCGACTCTGCAAATGACTGTCGATCCGCAGCCGAGTGCATCCACCTATCGCGCCAATGGGGAAACGGTCGTCGCCGGAACGATGGTCAGCGGCAGCTATTCCAGCACCCTCAGCTCGGATAATAGCTACGAGGAACTTCGTGAGATCGAATCAGGAGGACGACAAAATCGCCGCTATTCCTACCTTGAACACGTTTGGACCTTTGACCTTGGATCCGGCGGTTCCCAAGTGGAATTGTCAGTCGAGGCTTACCATAGCGTCAATCTGGAAGGGGACGACTTCGTCTTTGCCTATTCAACGGATGGGGTGAGCTTCACTGACGTTCTCACCATCACGAAAGTCGCTGACGACAATGTGGCGCAGATCGCCCAACTGCCTGCGGGATTGAGCGGCAGCGTTCAGATTCGGGTAAAGGACACCAATCGCTCCCAAGGCAATCGGACACTGGACTCTCTTTACATTGATGCTCTTGGCATCGAAGTCACTCCATGAGCCGACCGAGTCATCCATCGCCCCGCCCGAAGGATTCGGGCGGGGTTTCTCGGATCCCCCTTGGCGTCCTTGTGGGTGTCTTTTGCGGGGGATTGGTCATCGGGATGGGGGTAGGGGCTCGAGTGCCTCGCCATGGAGCCATCGACCAAGGGTCCACTCCGACGAGACTGACGATGTCTCGAAATCATCAGGAGACTCACGATCACGAGGAGGCGCCGATCCTGGCCTCCAAGCTCACAGCAAGACCTCAAGCCAATCATACGACTGTTGATCCCGTCCGTCCGATGATCGGTCTGGACCCCGCTGTGATTGTCAGCCTGACGCGAATCACCCAACCCGTGCTCGAACAACGCAGGGTCCTTTTCTCCGACGGCGATCCCGTGGCGGAGGCGCTAGGAATGACGGAATCTGAGAAAGCTCGGCTGGAACGGAGCTGGGCGAAAGTAAAAGATCGCGTCCTTGTTCGTCAGCATGAAGGGCTCCGGTCGGAGCAGAGGGAAGATCGGCTTTGGTTCGGTGTCGATCCGTTCGACGGCGATGCCATCCGCCGGCAATTCTATCAGGATGCCGAGGACACTCTCGGATCTGAAAGGGCAGCGGCATTCCTGACGTGCAGCCGCGCAGACGAAGCTTTCGGAAAGTGGGGACATGAGGTTTCAGGAGCGTATTCCATTCGATATGAAAGCCAATCGGACGGTTCTCTCGTGTATCGGATTACCCGGCAGGACTCGCCCGACGCGCCGGAGGGAAAGAGTTGGATCACCAGCCAAATTCCGCCTCATATCCGTGAGTTGACGGATCCATTGGGCATCAAGCCCGATGCTTCGGCACCGTAGCCATCGCTATCGGATTTAAGAAAAAAGCACCTCAGCAGATCGAGCTTGTGACGCGCCGCCCCGAGGTGGAATCACGACTTTTCTTGCCGTCTCTTCAAACACCCCAGCGACGGGATGGATAGAAGAGGATTCAGTCGGTTGCCGCCGCTCTTTGGGTGGGGCCGCTTCGAAGCAACACGGTGATGGCTGCCAACGCCAGTGCCGCGACGATCCAGCCAGCGTGGGAAGAGACGGAGGCGACCACTGGCTCGATGGGGTTTCCCCATCCGAAGCTGCGATCGCCGATCCATCCGATGGCTGCCGCAGCAGCAAAGAACGCGGCGGATTGCCGAAGCCAGGTATAGGCTTTCGTCCGGCCAAGGATGACGATCCATGGGATCACGCAGGCCACCACCATCAATTGCATCGCCTCGATGCCTAAATTGAACGCCACGATCGTGAGCAGCAGGTAACCCCGGGAGAATCCATAGATTTCCAAGGTGCTCGCGAAGGCAAGACCGTGCACCAGACCGAAACCTGCCGCGACCCAGGCCTCTCGGCCTGCGAACAAAGGCCGCACGGCATGCACGGCGGACACGAGAATCGAAAGCGCGATCAGAACTTCAACCGGCTGCGACGGAAGGTTTACCCACCCGAGGCCGGCGACGATCAGCGTTAGGGAATGGCCCAAGGTGAACGCGGTGATGATCTTGAGGAGGCCGGCAATCGTCGGTTTCGTTCCTCGATGGCCACGCCATCGTTTTCCTGTGGCCAGCAACGGTGCAGGCAGCAACAACACGAGGAGAAACAACAGGTGGTCAGTTCCTTCTGAGATGTGGTGCATGCCGTGTCGGAAAACCGTGCGGCACCCCTGCAACCACGAGCCCTGGCTGCGATCAACATCGAGATAGGTGACGGTATATTGGAGCATGCCGAGCGGCTCGGGGTGGTCGGAAAACACCGACTGGTTCCAATCCGATCTCACCGTGACGGTGGCGAAGTGAGACATCACCTCATGGTTGATCACAGAGTAGTGGAAACGGAAGTGTCTCGCACTTTCTCCCGGTGGCGGAGTCAGGTGAAGTGTCGCGACTAAATCGAAGGGCTCTGTGTCGAGCTGAAGATGCATTTCCATCACTTCCACATTCCAATCACGACCATCGGAAGATACCGGGCGGACGTGCTCGACAAGGTAGGAGTGCAGCTCTGCCTCGTGGAGCGTGAATGCGGACTTGGGCTCCTTGAGCAACGGTCGTTTGAAGGCCAGTTCCAGCTCCTGAAGTGGGAGAATTAGCTCCGCATTCACCGAGTTCGGCTGGAAATCAAGGGCCACGGAGGACCCCGGCATGTTGTGACCGCAGGCCATGCCGACGAGTGCCAGCAAGAGAAGCAAGATGGTCTTCATTTCCGATCAGGGAGCGGTCGCGTGAATCCGAAAGAAGAGCGCGTCCTCCGATGATGGGATGGTCACCGTGACGGCGCTTTGTCCATCCAGCGGGTCGGCTGTGTCCACCGTCACTCCATCGGTGCCGTCCTCGGCGGTGGTCCAGGTTTCGAGATCCATGCTGTATTGGCTCTCCCAGGTGACCGATCCCGTCGGCACCGTGATATTGAAGGTGGCGACAAATGACGAAGCATCGCTTTCGTACACCCCCACTGGAAGGATCGAGGAATCCGCCGTGGTCGGGTCTCCGCCCAGCAGGAATTCCAGCAGATTGCTGACTCCGTCGTTGTCGTCATCGTCACTCGCGTCTCCTACCGAGTATTCGGAAAGAAACACGTCAAACGGCTCTAGGATTTCCAAGGAGAACGAAGTGGAAGCCGTGGCCGAAAGACTATCGGTCACCTCTGAGGTGAATTCGTAGACTCCCGCCGCAGTTGGGGTGCCGGAGATTTCGCCTGCCGAAGAAAGGGCAAGGCCATCAGGCAGGCTGCCCGATGCAAGACTCCAAGTGTAGGGCGAAGTGCCACCGCTGGCGGTGAGCGTTTCCGAATAGGACGCTCCCACGATTCCACTGGCTAGTGGAGAGGTGGTGGTGATTTCCGGGCTGTCGGCGACGGTCAAAGTGGCCGCCGAACTCTCGGCAAGCCCGCCTGTGCTGATGACCCATACTGAATAGTCGCCGGCATCCTCCGCATCGATGGAGCTGATGGTGTAAGTGGAGGAGAGGGCGTTCGAGATGGCTTCTCCATCCTTGAACCACTGGTATGACAAGGTGGAAGTACCCGTCCCCGACGACGCGGCGGTCACTGAAAGCGTGACAGAATCTCCACTGCTCGCACTTTGGCTGGCAGGTTGCGTGCTGATCGAGGGCGGCTGGAGCGTAGTGGAAACGGTCGTGGAACCATAGGCGGCGCCGTAGTCGCCCAGCTTGTCCCGATAGATCGCGTGATCGTGGATGCCGGACATGTCCCACACCCCGCCTTGGACGATGAACTCGATCCACAATCGCGGCCCATCCACCCGGAAGTAGCTGCTTGAAGTGGAAAAGGTCGAAGAGGATCCGGAATAGCCGATGTAGGTTTCCGCCAGGGCTTCGTCGCTCAAATAGATCGCCAGGAGTTCATCTGCACGGGGACCGGCATGATTGCCGATCACATCAGTGATGTAGTCGATCACCAACCCCTGCTGGGTCGAATTGAGGGAGGAGTAGAGCTGTCCGCGCCCACTGGTGGGGTAAGATTTCGGTTGGTTCGTATCGTGGGATCCGGTTCCGTTCGGACCGAACACCACATCGGAGTAAGTGCCGCTGAGCAGAGCGGAGGAGGTAAGGGTGGGGCGCAGGGAAGTGATGAGGGTTCTCAGGGTCCCCAAGGGAGCGTGAGTGGATCCGTTGTAGGTCCAGCTGTTTGGCTCGGTGCCAAAGAACATCGGCGAACAGGAGGTATAGCTTCCGTTGTAGGTGATGTTGTAGGCGAGGTGATGGCCGCCAAGCTGCAGCGTCCACGCGCTGGAAGTCGAGGGAGTGCCGACAAAGGCGATGTAGTACTTCTCGTACCCCCACATCCCAGAGGTGGAGCCTTTCGAGTTGGTCACTTCACCACTGATGTATTGGTCGGCCAGTCGAATTTCCTCCAGAAGTGTCGTTCCTGAGTCGCTCAGCGCGGCATCGGCCACGGCGAGGGCGGCGTTGAGTTGGAGAGTCGTGAGAGCGGAGAATTGCAGGCCATTGCGCGTCGACGCAGCCACCGGGATGTTCGACCAGTTCTCAACATTCGCCAAAGTGGAGTTGTAGAGGCAGGAGGAATTGGTGCCACCATTGGTGACATTCGATGTCGAATCGATCGCGGTTTTCTGCGTCGTGGTGAGAGTAGCGAGAAACGCATTGGCGGCCGACACCACGGCATCGGTGTTTTCGGAGGTCGTGGTGGCGAGGGTGGAACCGGTGCAGCCAAGGAAGGATGCGAAAAGCAGCGCCGAAGGAAATCGATGGAACCGGATGCAACGGCGATGGAATCGAGGGGAGTGAGGGTTTGGGGTCATCGCTGGCGATCATCGCGGCCCCCAGCGATTCTGTCATGTTAAGGAATATTAAGAAAGTTGCTGAGGAATTGCCCGTGCCAGTTTGGCGCCTATTCTCGGGATGTGAACCGAAGACGCCCTCCTGCATGGATCGATCACGGATTCCTGATGTTGTTGGCGGTGTTCTGCCTGGCGCTCACGGTGCTGCAGTTTCGGTGGACAGCGGAACTGTCGACGGCGGAGCTGGAAAGTCTGAAAGATCGCCAAGAGGTTGCCGCCCGTGGATTTTGCAGTGAATTTGACAGCGAATTGCGTCTCCATTGTGAGGCCTTGGTCCCTGGGAATTCACGAGAGATCGGCGAAGAGGACTTCGCCCGTCGGGTGCGGGAGTGGAACCAACAACACTCACCCTTACGGTTTTCCCGGATGGCAATCGCCCGCCCATCAGGGGCATCGTTGGAGTTGAAGGGAATCGATCTTGTTACCGGGGCTCAGCAGCCGCAAGCGTGGCCCGATCGCTGGGCGGCTCTCGAATCGAATCTTCTGAGGAAATCCCGTGGCGGGTCTCCTCCTTTCGCGGATCCGGAGGGATTGCTCCTTGAGTTCCCCATCCGTGGCGGACATGGCACGGGGGCCGGTAGCTCGCGAGCCAGCGGTCCGGCCGAAGCCGGTTGGTTCATCCTTGAAATCGACCGCGACGATTTGCGCAACCGCTGGCTGCCTCAACTTGCCCAGAAGCATTTCGATCAAGGAGGGAGCTTCCCCTATCGGATCGAGGTGATCTCTCGAAACCGGCGGAACGCACTCCCGATCTTCGAAATGGGACCGCGAGATGCCCGGGAAAACCCGATCCAGATGTCTTTCCATTTCCAAGGTCAGAGCCCAGACGATCGGACTGGCCGACCGCAGAACCCGCTGTGGACATTGGTCACACATCGCGAGGCAGGAGCACTGGAAACGATCGCTGCCGCTTCCAAGCGAAGGAATCTGACGCTCGCGATGGGTGTCAACGCTTTGATCTTTGCGGCGGGCCTCGCCCTGGTTCGACAGACGCGCAAGTCTCGTCGACTGGCCGAAGCTCAGGTGGACTTCGTCGCCGGGGTTTCTCACGAACTTCGGACGCCGATCACGGTGATTCGCGGAGCGGCGCACAACTTGAAACGGGGGATTGTGCGAGAGCCGGAGGCCATTCACCGTTACGCTGGGATGATCCTCCAACATGCGGAGCAGCTCGATGGCATGGTCCAGCAGGTGCTCGATTATTCCACCACAAAACAGAGAGGCCACGGATCAAAACCAACTCTTCTGCCCCTCCAGCGCGTCGTCGAAACCGCTTTGGCAAATACAGCGCCTGAAACCACCGGCTTGCAGATCGATGTTCACATGGCGGGTGACCCCGTCCAGGTCATGGCGGACGAAGCTGCCTTGATAAGAGCGGTGCAAAACCTCATCTCGAATGCTGCGAAATATGGTGGGAGCGATCGATGGATCGGAATCCATGTTTTCTGCGATGGTGAACAAGCCATCGTCCAGATCTCGAACCGGGGAATGGGCATCCCGGCTGAGGAGCAAAAGGAGATCTTCACTCCGTTCTTCCGAGGCTCCGCCGCTCGCGATGCCCAGATCCGAGGCAGCGGACTTGGACTCGCATTGGTGAAGGAAATCATGGAAGCTCACGACGGAACGATTTCCGTTTCCAGCGACAGCCGCGAATCGGTATTCACTCTCCGACTGCCGCTCGCTCCCCACTGCCCATGACAGCCAAGATCCTGCTGATCGAAGACGAATCCGCCATTGCCGAAGTGGTCGGGGATCTTCTACGCTCCGAAGGCCATGAAGTGGAGTCTTCGGCTCACGGCGAGGCAGGATTCCGTCGTGCTCGGTCCGAGCCGTTTGATTTGCTCATTCTCGATCTGATGCTCCCAGGCAAGTCGGGTTTCGAAATCTGCCATGAAGTTCGGAAAGAAGGATTCGGAGGTGGGATCCTGATGTTGACCGCCCGTGGGGTCGTTCATGACCGCGTCAGAGGCCTTCAAAGTGGGGCGGACGACTATATGGTAAAACCCTTCGATCCCGACGAACTGGTCGCCCGCGTCCATGCCCTCCTTCGCCGGCTAAGAAAGTCCTACTTGGGGGAAGGATCCTCCATTCAGTTTGGCGACACCATCGCAGATTTCACCCAATCGAAGGTCTATCGGAATGGCGAGTCGATCCATCTCACCACGAAGGAATCGGAGCTGCTCCAGCTTCTCGTCAAGAATGCAGGTTCCACTTTGTCCAGGGAATCGATCCTCTCGCAAGTGTGGGCGGACCAACCCCACATCACGGAGCGGACGGTCGATGTGCACATCTCATGGCTACGCCAAAAGATCGAAACGAATACCTCCCACCGACAGTACATCGTTACCCTCAGGGGGAAGGGATACCGCTTCGAATGGGGATGCATTGACTGAGGATGGCCACCGATCCGTTGCGTGATTCCGAAAGGTGCTGCACCCCGGAGGGCGCATGGGAACGGACCGGTTCGTTTTCGGCCATTTGGCCCAGGGTCGCCTGCGGCGAAAACCCGAGGGTCGATATAGGAAGTCCCTCGGTTCTGTGCGGAGGTATCGGATGAGGGTTGGTTTCTGCCAGAAATGTCATGGAATCGCATGAGCCCCTCGTAGGCGAGTTTCATGATAAGACGGCCAGGGGTGATGGAGTTAGCCGAGCCCCAAGGAGGGAATGAAGCGGAAAATCCACTTGTGAAAACGCCGTCATCCGTGGGGCAGAGGGCTTCCAGAGCGTCGATATTCGGGCCTCCGTGCATCGCATCGCGGGTGACTTCCTGAGATCCCACTTTTCGGATCTGAGTCTTCAGAGTCCGTGAAGCCATGACCCTGCTGAAAGCCGCGATGAGTCGGAGGTCGGGAACTACCGATCGAGGGACGGGCGCGGCGAATGGATGGCCTGAGGCCTGCTTCAAACCGATGGGGAATCTTACGTGGCACCGTAATTTCACGAGGCACGTGATTTCGTAACCCCCTGATGTGACTTTTGTCCTGACGAATTGCGATTGTTGAGTTGGGATCCGAAGGGAATCGTTCCCTCCCGGTTCCTTTTCGTCCCACACCACTACCTGCATGTTCCCGAAACATCTGTTTCAAGTCGTGGGAGCCGGAGGGCTCCTGTTCCTTGCTTCATGCGCTCAGAGTCTCGATACGACCCGAGTGGCGATGTCGCAGCATCCGGTCGAGTCGAAAGGTTCGAGTGGCCTGAAGTCCCAGTTGGAATCGTCGGTGAATCGGTTTCGCGGTTCGATCGGGCGATCGGCGTTGCCGAGTCACCCTGGGTTGGATCGCCTCGCCCAAGCTCATTGCGAGTTCATGGCGAGAAACCGGGGCAAATTCACGCTGGGTTCGGAGAACATCAGCCACGTCGGCTTCGAGGAGCGGGTGCTGATGGCGCAGAGGGGCTATGGCATGCTTTCCTTAGCGGAGAACGTCGCAGGCGGCAAAGCGGGTGGCGACGTTGCTGGTGAGATTACCCAAGCTTGGGTGCAATCGAAGAAGCACCTCTACAACCTCCGTCAGAAGTGGGATTGCGCCGGGATGGGGGTCTACGTGGCCGATGACGGGATGGTCTACGTGACCCAGATTTTTGCGACCAAGGATCTCTCTTCCCAGACATTGACCGACCGCATGCGTTCGTTCTGAATCAGGAATGCCTGATCTGAGCTTCGAAGCCGCCTGCCGCGACCGTGGATTCAAGGTGATTGCGGGGGTCGATGAAGCCGGCCGCGGTCCTTTGGCGGGCCCGGTGGTGGCGGCGGCGGCGGTGCTACCAGAAGGTTTCCAGTGTGCAGGCTTGAATGACTCCAAAAAGCTTTCTGCCAAACGTCGTGAGCTGCTTTTCACGGTTTTGACGGAAGACCCTTCGGTCCGCTGGGCGATGGCTTCGGTGGAGTCCGAGGAAATCGACCGCATCAACATTCTAAGGGCCACGCATCGTGCGATGGCGGAGGCGGTGCGGCTTTTGGGCGCCGATGTGGAGCATTGCCTGATCGATGGTTTGCCCGTCGCAGGTTTTCCGGTCGATCATCAAGGCGTGGTGAAAGGTGACGGACGGTCGCTTTCGATCGCGGCTGCGAGCATCGTGGCCAAGGTGTCCAGAGATCGAATGATGCTTGAGTGGGCTCGGGAGTTTCCGCAATACGGCTTTGAGCGTCATATGGGTTATGGTACGAAGGCGCACCTCGAAGCTCTTCAACGCCATGGGCCTTGTCGCATTCATCGTCACTCGTTTCAGCCGGTTGCTCAATGCTCCCTGCTGTTTGAAGACGAGCAGGGGTGAGTCTCTGACACCTGCGGAGGTGGGTCGCCTTGGAGAGCGGGTGGCGAAGGCATGGATAAGAGCTCAGGGGGCAAAAGTTCTCGCCTGCAATTTTCGCGCACCGGGCGGAGGAGAGGTCGACATCGTCGCCCGGCAAGGAGCCTTGTTGCTGTTTGTCGAGGTGAAGACCCGGACCCGTGAGGGCTTCGGCCGGCCTCTGGATGCGGTGAATCGAGACAAGCGCCGACTGATCCGCCGTGGCGCCAATGAGTGGTTGCGATTGCTGGGTCGCCGCGATTTCCCATGGAGATACGACGTTCTGGAGATCCTGCTTACCGACGGGGAGCGTCCGCGTGTGAACTCCGTAGAAAATGTGAGCCTCGAGGAATCGTGATCAGTGAGGGGCCGTCGTGAGAGTCTGACGAATGGCCGCGACGTTGGAACGCATCATCGCCTCGAAGCTGGCGGAGTGGGTGCCATCGGCATCGAGTGCAGGGCCCAGCTGAAGTCCGCCATCTTGGACGAGGGCTTGCAAGGTCGCCGGGTTATTTCCTTTTTCCGGGAAAATGACGCGGACGTGTTGACTGCGAAGCTGGGAGAAGGTTTTGGCCAGGGTCTGGGCGTCGGGCATTTGCTCTCGGGTCAATCCTTGGACGGCGACTTGTTGAAACTCGTGCTCGTGGCAGAAATAGCCGAAGGCGGCGTGGGAGGTCGCGAGGATTCGGCGGTCGCGAGGAATGCGGGCGACTTCCCGGCGAACCCAGCGATCGAGAGCGTCGAGAGTTTGGCGGTAAGCGAGAGCGCGGTCGTGATAAGTTTTTTGGCCGTCGGGGTCGAGCCGGGTGAATTCGGTTTCGAGGGACGTGACGGCGCGGCGAACTTGTTCGACGGAGTGCCACCAGTGGGGGTCTTTGCCGTGTTGATGGGTCGAGTGATCGTGGCTGGGATCCGCGCAGCTTCCCTCAATGGTGGGAAGGGTGGAGCCGACTTCGAATAGCGGGGTCGCCGGGGGGAGAAGACTGCGTAGGGTCGGAAGATCCGCCTCGAGGCCGACACCACAGGCGAGGACAAGGTCCAGTGATCCGGCCTGCCGAAGTTGGGCGGGTGTGGGCTCAAAGTGGTGAGGATCGCCATTCGGCCCTAGGAGATCGGTCACCGTGACTCGATCGCCTCCGACTTGCTGCGCGAGATCACCGAGCAGGGGGTGAAGCACCGCGATTTTCAGATTCGCGGAGGCACCCAGGACACTGAGCATGAGGAGCAGCATGGTTCGGATCACCCGGGGCCCATAACATGGGTGGGTTGAAACGCAACTCCTT
The DNA here is from genome assembly GCF_014201715.1 of Haloferula luteola. Taxonomy (GTDB): domain Bacteria; phylum Verrucomicrobiota; class Verrucomicrobiia; order Verrucomicrobiales; family Akkermansiaceae; genus Haloferula; species Haloferula luteola. Next base: position 50,814 of record NZ_JACHFD010000003.1, on the reverse strand, counting down.
TGCGATAGTTGCTGAGGTGTTGAGGGCCGTCGCGCGGAAGGACGATGGTCTTGGCAGGATCGGAGGAATGGCTAGGGAAGGGGCATGACATTGGTTTTGGCATCGGGATCGCCGCGGCGGAAGGAGTTGATGGCTCGTGAGGGTTTGGAGTTTGTGGTGAGACCCTCGGCGGCCGAGGAACTGCCACCGGGGGCTCGTCCTTGGGATGAGCTTTGTCAGGCCAATGCGGAGATCAAAGCGGCGGGTGTTGAGGTGGGGCCCGGGGAATGGATCATTGCCGCGGACACTTTGGTGCAGGTGGGTGGCGAGGTATTGGGGAAGCCACGTGATCTTGAGGAGGCGCGGGCGATGTTGCAGAAGCTATCGGGGCGGGCTCATGAGGTGAGAACCGGAGTGTGTTTGAGATCGGCCGATGGGAAGGGGGAAACTTTTGTGGTGGCGACCAAGGTGCGGTTCCATGTTCTCGATGATGAGGCGATTTCGGAGTATTTTGAGCGGGTCCATCCGCTTGATAAGGCAGGGGCCTACGGGATTCAGGAGCATGGGGAGCGCTTGGTTGAGGGCATCGACGGCGATTTCGACAATGTGATGGGATTGCCGATGGAGGAGTTGATCCAGCGGTTGAAGGCTTGCGGCGCGTTGGTCACGTGATTTGATTGGGGGCGTGATCCTCCCGCCTCGATATCCGGTTCTTTTCAATCCCAAGGCGCGCAGTCAACGGGGCCGCCGGGCGTTGGAGTTCTTGATGGACAATGCGGCAGGCTTGGCGCTTTACGCGACCCGATCTGCGGAGGAAGCCCATGCCTTGGCGTCCAGGTTTGCCGCCGAGGGAGAACCGATGGTGATTGCGGCGGGCGGTGATGGAACCCTCAATGCGGTGGTGAAGGGCTTGGCGGGAACCCAAACGGCATTGGGGGTGTTGCCCACCGGGACGATGAACGTTTTTGCCCGGGAGCTGGGGATTCCGTATGACAACTTGGATCGGGCTTTTGAGGTGATTCTTGAAGGAAATGTCCGAGAGGTGGATCTCTTTGAGGCGAATGGTACGCCTTTCGTGCAAATGGCGGGAGTGGGTTTTGATGCGGCGGTGATTGAGGAGACCACCTGGGAGAGCAAAAAGGTACTGGGTCCGTTGGCGTATCTGCTCTCGGCGGTCAAAGTTTTGGGTGAGGACCCGCCGGTGATGCGGGTGACGACAGCGGAGGGCTTGCAGACGGAGGGCATTGCGGTGCTTGCGGGCAACGGCTCATTGTATGGCGGCCAAATCCGGTTGTTCCATTTGGCTGACAATCAGGACAGCAAGTTGGATGTTCTGGTTTTCAAAGAGGCGGGATATCGATTGGTGCTCGATTCGCTACGTGGCATCGCCTCTCGTGGGGTGGCGTTCGACGAGTCAACGGTGGTGTATTTGCAGACGGAGTCTTGCGTGGTCGAAAGCGAGCGCGAGGTGCCACTGGAGGTGGATGGCGAGCTGGTGGGTAGAACCAAGCGGGTGGTGTTCGGCGATGATCAACCCGAACGCCTTCGGGTGTTGGCTCCGAAGAAGCCAATTGGTACCCGGTGGGAGGAAGCGATGAAACACTTCCTGGGGTCGCTGCGAAAAACCGTGGGTGTGCCTGAAACGTGAAGAAAAGAGGAGGCGCTCATGGCAAACCGTGGTGGAAACGGCTGCTGCTTCTCGTCGCGACCCTGGTGCTGGGATTTGTACTCGCGGTGGGATGGATGAATTTGGCGGCCGTCTTTGCGGCCTCGGGACGGGTTTTCGACCGGGTTGAGGAGGTGCCGACGGGTCGGGTGGGATTGGTGTTTGGCTGTGACGATCGGATTGAGGGGCGGGAGAATCTCTACTTTCGCTACCGGATCGATGCCGCCGCGGAGCTTTGGAAGGCGGGAAAGTTGAGCTGCGTGATTGTATCCGGAGATAATCGGACCAAGCACTACAATGAGCCGCTGCGAATGATGCGGGCCTTGGTGGCGGCTGGGGTGCCAGCCGATAAAATTGTGTGCGACTACGCCGGGTTGCGTACTTTGGACTCGGTGGTGCGAGCGAAGGAGGTGTTTGGGGTGAAGGAAGTCACCTTCATCACACAGCGCTTTCAAAATGAGCGAGCGCTCTATCTGGCGAGGGCCCAGGGGTTGGAAGCCGTCGGTTTTAATGCCCGGGATGTGAAGGGCCAAGGGGGGTGGAAGACCCGATGGAGGGAGGTCGGTGCGCGGGTGAAAATGTGGCTCGATGTGCGCATTTTAGGAACCCGACCCCGCCACCTCGGAGAGCAGGAAAAGCTTCCGCTTTGATGCGGTGGGTTCAGGACGCGGGAGGGGCCGGTGCTTCCGCTGGCTCTTCCGGTTCGCGCTGAAATGGTTTCCGATACCAAGCCCAGGCTTTTTGGGTTCCGCGCACGATGTCTTCGGCGACCAAATAGCCTGAGGGAATCAGGTAGAGGGTGATGAAGGTGGCGAAGAGAATCCCAAAGCCAAGCGACACCGCCATGGGAATCAGGAACTGGGCCTGCAGCGATGGATCCAGCATGAGCGGAAGGAGGCCGACAAAGGTGGTCAGAGAGGTCAGTAGAATGGGCCGAAAGCGGCGGCTCCCTGCATCAGTGACGGCTTGAAGGCTGCGATCACCAGCGCGCCGCCGTTGGTTGGCAAAGTCGACCATGACCAAGGAATCATTCACGACCACCCCGGCAAGAGCGAGCATGCCGAAGACGGAGAGATAGGAGGGGGTGAGTCCGAGAATGAGGTGCCCGGCGAGGGCTCCGATGATGCCAAAGGGCACGGCGAGGAGCACCACGAAGGGCTGGATCAACGATTTGAAGGGCACGGCCAGCAGGGCGTAGAGGGCGAGAAAGAGCCCAATGCCCGCAATCCAAATGCGGTGACCGGTTTCCTCGTGCTCCTGAATGTATCCGGTGAAACGCCAGGAGTATTCGGAGTGGTGATTAAGAATGGCGTCCAGACGGGGACCGATGTCCCGAGCAATGGCGATGAGATCGATGGTTTCGTCGAGGGGCTTGGCGCCAATCCCGGTGACTTGGGCGCCATCGACGCGATAGATGTCGGACTTGGCGTTCTCCAAGGAGACCGTCGCGATGGATTTGAGAGGAGCATTGCCTCCATCGGGAGTGCGAATGCGGAGGTCTTCAAAGGTATGAAGCGACTCGCGTTGTTTCTGGGGCAGGCGAACCATGACGCGAATGTCATCGCGGCCGCGTTGGATTCGCTGGGCTTCGTCACCGAAAAAGGCGGAGCGGATCTGCCCGCCGATGTCGCGTTGGGAGAGCCCGAGGGAGGCGCCTTCTGGTTTGATCGTCACGTGGATTTCGGGACGCACGCGTCCTTGATCGCTCCAGGCATCGGCAATGCCTTCGTAGGCTTCTAACTCTTCGACAATTTGGTCGGCGAGGTCAGCTTTCAGTTCGCCTTCGGGACCACGGAGTTCGATGCGCATTTCCTCCATTTCATCGCTGCTGCCGCCACCGCCGCGGTCGCCTGAAATCCAAAACGACTGGGCATCGGGGATGTCCCCGACGAGTTCGAGCCAGCGTTTGGCGATGTCGCTGTTCTTCGGGCCGGGTTCGGTGCGATCACCGGGATCGGTGACGGAGAGCATGACGAAGCCTTCTCGAGGATCAGCCCAAGGGCGACCAGGATGGCCCCCGGCGCTGGTCAGGACGTCGCCGATGAGCGACTGGCCGTTGCCGGGATCGACGAACTCTTTGCGTAGGATTTCGACGGCACTCACGATCCGGTTCACTCGCTTGTCGGTGGTCTCGATCGGAGTATCGCGTGGCATTTGGATGCGAGCCGTGATGCGGTTGCGATCCATGGCAGGCATGTTGACGAAACCCAGTCGGCCGCTTTTCACGAGGCCAAAGGAGCACATGGCAATGGCAAGGAAGACGGCAATGGTGGTGTAGCGGTGGCGGGTAGCCGATTCGAGAGACGGCCGATAGAAGCGTTCGATGAAAGTTTCGAGGCCGTCGGCAATGCTTTTCTGAAAGCGGGCAAAGGGGCCGAGGCGGGTGCGGCCAACCGGGATGTGCTTGAGGTGGCTGGGAAGGGCGAGCTTCGACTCAATGAGCGAAAACAGAAGGACCGCGGCGACGACGGGAGGGATTTGTTTGGTGTAATTGCCGTAAAAGCCTTCGAAACCCAGGAGAGGCAGGAATGCGACGACGGTCGTGAGAGCCCCAAAGGTGACGGGCACGGCGACCTCTTTGGCGCCATCGACGGCGGCGGTGATCGGGTCCTCTCCGTTGCGAAGCTTGGTGTAAACGTTTTCAGCGGTGACAATGGCATCATCGACCACGAGGCCAATGACGATGATGAAGCCAAAGATGCTCATCGAGTTGAGTGTCATGCCAAAGTAGGGCATCATCAGGAGCCCCCCGGCGAAGGCGACCGGAATGCCAGCGACGACCCAGATGGCGAGTCGTGGACGCAGGAACAAACCGAGCACCACCAGAACAAGGAGGCCTCCTTGCAGCATGCTGCTGAAGAGGGTGCCCAAGCGTCCGCGGAGTTCGATGGAGCTGTCGTCCCAAATGTAGAGTTCGATGCCTTGGGGGAAGCGGCTTTCCTGAGTCGCCACGTAGGTTTTGACCTTGTCGGCGATATCGAGGGCATTTTCCTCGTTCAGGCGGAGAACTTCGACCAGCAGGGCGGGGCGCCCATTGAAGCGCATGATTTTGCCGCCTTCTTCGAAGCCGTCGGTCACGTGGGCGACTTCTTTGACGCGGACATTGGCACCCCGATGGTTTGAGACGACGATGTTTTCGAATTCTTCCTTGGTGAATGCCTGTCCGCGGGAGCGGATGATCATGGCGCCCTCGTCGGTCTGAATGCGGCCGGCGGGTTGGTCAATGGACGAGCGACGGATGGCATCGGCGAGGTCGGTGAAGCCGAGGTCAAAATCCCGGAGCCGGGCGAGGTCGGCCTCGATGGAGATTTCCTGTCGAGTCTCTCCCTGAATGGCGGCTTGAGAAATCCCGGGCAGTTCCTGGAGGTCGTCACGCACCCGACGGGCTGCTTTGATGAGGTCGTTGACGTCCATGTCGCCGGTGATGGCGACTTTGATCACATCCATCCATTTGGAGGTGTCGGGCACGAAAACCCGGGGGGGATCGATTTCCTGAGGGAGGGTGACGATGCCATCCACGCGGAGCTGCACTTCGTCCTGGAGTTCAAGGGAGTCGACGTGGTCCTGAGCGAGCACCTTGACCTCACCGAAGTTGGCGCGGGCGCTGGAGGTGACTTGTTTGACGCCGGGCATGCCTTCGAGTGCGAGCTCGATGGGCACGATGACATTGCGCTCGACGTCCTCAGGCGAGCCACCGCGGTAGTTGACGTGAACGAAGACTTCGTTGAAGTGCATGCTGGGTTGTACTTCCAACGGCACGCGGTTCATGACGGTCCATCCCCCGAGAACCAGGATGGCGATCATGAGGAAATTGGACGCGATATCGTTGCGTGCGAACCAGCGAATCATGTTGCGGGGCTTCTACGGTGGGTTGGAGGCTGGGTCTAGCGGGGGATTCCCCGGAATTTGACAAATCCTTGCAGGCGGGGAAACACCAGCCAAGGAATGAGTCGATGAAAGGAGGGGCGTTGAAAGCGGGATGGCTGCTGATGGGGTTCGGGTGGTCCGGGTGCTGTCCTCTGGTTCCCTTCCGAGAAGTGCGGCAAAGTTTGCCTGAGCGGGAATGGGTGAAGGTCGGTGACCAGCAAGTGCATTACTTGGAGTGGGGAAAGGGGGGGCAGCCGGTCTTGCTGATCCATGGGTTTGGGCAATCGAGCCGGGTCTTTCGCCGGCTTGGGCCACTCCTTGCCAGGGAAGGCCGGGTATGGGCCCCAGATTTGAGTGGCTTTGGATGGAGTGAGCGTCCGCGATCAGCAGATGCCTATTTTCCGGATGGGCAAGTGGCGATGTTGGGAGGGTTTCTGGAACAATGGGATGGAGGAATGGTGGATCTGGTTGGTCATTCTTACGGAGCGGATCTGGCATTGAGGTTCGCGGCAACGTTTCCCGAGAAGGTGCGCAAGGTGGTGTTGATCAGTCCGGCGCTGCAGATGGGGGCGGGGTCGCACGGTCTGCTTAAGTCGGCGTGGATTCGTGAGGCGGGCTATCCGGTATTTCGCTGGTGGCTGGAGGATCCTTCGCGGCTACGCTTGATGTTTGAGAGAGCGTATGCAGATCCGGATCTGTTGGATGATGAGACGTTCTTTGCCTATCGCAGTGAGCTCTTGGTGGAAGGGTTGCACGATGCCTATCGCGGTTTTGGGGCCTCTTTGGTGGATCTTGAGACGTCGCGGGTGGGGATCGAATCGATTTCCCAGCCGGTGATGATCCTGAGTGGGAGTGCGGACCGGATCATTCCGCTTGAGGCGGTGAAATCGATGGCTGGGGAGGTTCCGGTCAAGAAACTCGAAGGGGTGGGGCATGTGCCACCGGAAGAGGCCCCGGGGGAGGTGGCCAAACAGATTCGCGACTTTCTGCATTCCAAGGATTGAGGATTGCAGGAATGAGGTATCCCACTAGAAAGGCCGCGCCCGGATAGGTCGGGCTTGTACCATGGACTACACCCAAAAGATTGCCCGACAAGTTGCGTCCGTTCCGCGGTCGGGCATCCGCGATTTCTTTGAACTCGTCCAAGGCCGTGAGGGGATCATCTCCCTCGGTGTGGGCGAACCGGATTTTGTCACTCCTTGGAACATTCGCGAGGCCGCCATCTATTCGTTGGAGAAAGGTCAGACCAGCTACACCTCCAACCTAGGATTGCCGTCCCTGCGGAAGTCGATCAGCGGGTATGTGCAGGATTTTTTCGGTGTGTCCTACGACGTCAGTGAGGTTCTCGTGACGGTGGGGGTCTCGGAGGCCATCGACTTGGCGCTGCGGGCTTTGTTGAATCCGGGCGATGAGGTCATTTTCCACGAGCCCTGCTACGTTTCCTATTCGCCGAGCATCGTGATGGCGTATGGCGAGGCGGTGGCCGTGGAGACTCGCAAGCGGGATGGATTTTCGTTGAAGCCAGAGGCTTTGGCCGCGGCGATCACGCCCAAGAGTCGGGTGCTGATGTTGAATTTCCCGACGAATCCGACAGGTGCCACGGCGACCCGTGAGGACCTCGAAGGGATCGCGAAATTGTGCATTGAGCACGATTTGATGGTGCTGACCGATGAGATTTACTCGGAGTTGCGTTACGATTTGAGTGAGCCTCACGTTTCGATTGCCTCATTGCCCGGGATGCGCGAGCGCACCGTCTTGCTGCATGGTTTTTCGAAGGCCTTTGCGATGACGGGATTCCGTTTGGGTTACGCATGCGCACCGCAGCCGGTGGTGGAGGCGATGATGAAGATTCACCAGTATTCGATGCTATGCGCGCCGATCACCAGTCAGGTGGCGGCTCTCGAGGCGTTGGAAAATGGTCTCCCAGCCGTCGCGGAAATGCGTGAGAGCTACCGGTTGCGCCGGGATTTCCTCGTCAAGCGGCTCAATGAGATGGGCCTGAGTTGCCATTCGCCGGGCGGGGCATTCTATGTTTTCCCGGACATCCGAGAGACCGGGCTGAGCAGCAAGGAATTCGCCATGCGATTGCTGGAGGAGGAAGGCGTGGCGGCGGTGCCGGGCAGCGCATTTGGTGCGAGCGGCGAAGGTTTCCTGCGATGCTGCTATGCGACGGCCTTTGAAGATTTGCAGGTGGCGATGGACAAAATGCAGGCTTTTGTGGGCCGACTTTGATCGATGATGGCCACCCCTGAGAGTCCTGCAGAGCCGCTACGTTGGAACCAGCCGGACCGATGGATTCGCCGGCAGGTGATTCCGTTCGCGGTGTTCATGGGATTCCTATTGGTGCTGCAACTGGCGGGGAGTTTCTTCGCCAGTGATCTTCCCAGCGCCCCGTGGTGGAGGAAGTCTCCGGAACAATGGATCTATCCGATCCAGTCGGTGGCCTGCCTCGTGCTTCTCGGTCGTTGGTGGCGAAGCTACGAATTCCATTGGAACCTGCGATGGTCCCTGATCGGCGCGATTTTCGGCGCGGTCGGGATTGGGTTCTGGCTATTGCCGACGGTGATTTGGGATCACTGGCAGCCGCAGGGCGAGGGATGGTGGACAGGTTTGGGAGTCGAAGATCGCAAAGGCGGCTTCGACCCCGGGGATTATTTCGCGGTGCACAGTCCGGCGTGGTTTCTATCGCTGGCGTTTCGTTTTCTGCGCGCGGTGGTGGTGGTGGCGTTGGTCGAAGAGATTTTCTGGCGGTCGTTTCTGATGCGGTTGGTTTCCGATTGGAACGGCCCGTATTGGAAGCAGCCCTTTGGCAGGCATTCCTGGCTGGCATTTGGCGTGGTGACGGCCGGTTTCGTATTGGCCCATGCACCGGTCGATTACAGTGGGGCGATCATTTACGGTTCCCTGACGTATCTGCTCACGGTTTGGAGCAAAAACTTGGGAGCTTGCGTGATCATGCACGCGGTTGCCAACGGCCTGATGGGGATTTTCATCCTGTATACGGGCAAAACCGGGTTGTGGTAGGCCGATGGATGGTTGACCGGCAGCCCATTGCAGGCGTAGGTTGCCACGTGTTTCGCAGACGCGAGACAAAGGAATACGTGAACGAGCAAAACGCCATTCTCTGGGGAACCTTCGACGGGTTCACGTGGATTCGATGCGAAGGCAAGGGATCGTTCCTTCAAAGCCCAGCGCTCAAGGATTGCGCGCAGTCGGCGGAGAAGGACGGTCAGAAGCACTTCGTCATCGATCTCGAAGCCTGCACCGGCATGGACTCTACTTTCATGGGCACCTTGGCCGGGCTTTCGACCCGCTTGCGGAGGACGGGAGGGGGCGTTCAGATTGCCACCCCAGGTGCCAAGAATCGCCAGTCACTGGAAGATTTGGGCTTGGACCATCTGCTGGAAATCGAGCCTCTCGGCGCTGGCTGGCGAGGTAAGGTCGACGAGATTCGCTCTTCACTGAAACCCTATGCCCCCAAGGCTGCCCAGGCGATGGGTGAGCGTGCGCGTCACGTCTTCGACGCTCACCGCGATCTCGCATCGACCAGTCAGGCGAATGCCGAGCGCTTCAGAAACGTCCTCGACGTGCTGAAGAAGCAGGTGCCGCCGGACTCCCAGGCGGATCCGAAATGATGAACCATTCCCACGGCTTCATCGCACTCGGGATCACGCTGGTCATCTGCCTGCTGTTGATCGGACGATTGCGGCGACGCCTGAAGCGAAAACGGGATCAGCTTCGTGCCTTCGAAGATGAAGAGGCGCGGATGTTCGATTACCTCCATGATCTGGGTGAGGCGATCGGCAGGGAATCCGGACAGCTCGGATTGTATCGGGTGATTGTCGAGGGGGTGACGCGGGTCGTGAACTCCCGTGGCGGAGCTGTTTACCTGCTTGATGACACGGGGGAGTTTCTTCAGCCGAAACATATTTCCGAGAATTGCCCTCCGCTGGTGGGGGTGCCGCCCGAAGTGATCAAGCGGGCAGAGAAGGATCCGCGGGTGATGGAGAGCCATGTGCGGTTGGCTCAGGAATCCATTTCGCAGGGCGTCTTGGGCAATGTTTTGCAGGCGGGGCAGGCGACGCAGGTCGAAGATTTGAAGAGTCACGAAGCATTCCGGGATGCGTTTCACGGCTTTGGAGGTGGCGAGGTTGCCGCGTTGATTGCACCGCTGCGTCACAGCGGAAAAGACCTTGGCGTGTTGGCGGTGGCTCGAGGTGAGGACGATCCCGAGTTCAGTCCCAACGATTTTTCGGTGTTTCGGTCGGCGGCTGAGCAATCAGCCTTTGCCTTGGGGAATGCCCTTCTTTACCGGGAGGCAGCGGAGAAGCGGATGATCGAGAGTGATCTCCGAAGCGCCAGTGAGGTGCAGCGTATTCTCCTTCCGCAAGGAGATCCGATCATTCCCGGATATCGGGTGGCGGGCACGAATCTCCCTGCGCGAATCATCAGCGGCGATTACTATGACCACTTGCAGCTGGCAGATGGCAGTCATGGCGTGGTGATTGCCGACGTATCGGGGAAAGGGGTCGCGGCAGGAATCATGATGGCGATGTGCCGCAGCGTGCTGCGTGCGGAGGCGGATAGCAGCAGTGATCCCGGAGAGGTGCTGGCCATCGTCAATCGGCAGCTGTTCTCTGACATGCGGGAGGACATGTTCATCAGTCTGTTTTACGGGGTGATTTCCCCGGATGGATCGCGAATGCAGTTGGTTCGTGCCGGGCACGAGACAGCACTTTGCTATCGATGCGCCACCCGCAAGGTGGAGAAGATCCGTCCGCCGGGATTGGCGATTGGTGTGGACGATGGTCCTGCCTTCGAGAGGGTGACGCGGCCGATGGACTTCGAAATGGAGTCCGGGGATTGCCTGCTTTTTTATACCGATGGGGTGAAGGAAGCCGTCGATGCCAACGAGCAGGAATTCGGCATGAAACGGCTTGAGGATACCTTCCTCTCGGCGGCGCCCTTTGGGGCGGAAGCCGTGATGACGGCGATCCGGAGGGAGGTGGAAGCCTTTGCTGGGGGAGGTCCACAGATGGATGATATCACGCTTCTGGTGTTGGAACGACGTTGATCGAGTCCGGAGGGGGTTGACGGGATGGGCGGAGCGTGACAGGTAGCGGCCATGCAACGTGACGAATCTCAGGAAGCCGTCGAAGAACCTTTTGATCCCGCGGAGACCGATGCCGCAGCGGAAGCTGCCGCGGCCGCCCAAGAAGCCGATGAACTCGATACGGTGGCTGCGTTGGAGCAGGACATCTTGAAATGGAAGGATCTTGCCATGCGTGGAGCCGCCGATTTGGAGAATTTCCGCAAGCGCGCCGCCCGGGAACGGGAAGAGTCGGTGCGTTATGCCAATCAGTCGCTGCTCGAGGAGTTGCTGCCCATTCTTGATAATTTCGAAATGGGCATGCAAGCGGCCGAGCAGGAGAAGGGCTCGATGGTGTTCATCGGAATGTCGATGGTGCGCAAGCAACTCGATGATTTCCTCGGAAATTGCGGAGCCACGGTGATTGAGGCGGCCGGCAAGCCGTTTGATCCGAATCTGCACGACGCGGTCTCTCAAGAAGAGTCCAGCGAGGTGGAGGAGGGCACCGTGCTGCGTGTGACGCGTCGGGGTTATTTGCTGCGTGATCGTTTGCTGCGCCCGGCTTCGGTGGTGGTGGCCAAGGCTCCGGAATCTGCTGAAAGCTGAAGAAGATGGCTGATCGCGATTTTTACGAGATCCTGGGAGTGGCAAAAACTGCGACCCCCGAGGAAATCAAGAAGTCCTATCGCAAGTTGGCGGTGAAGTTCCACCCGGACAAAAATCCGGGTGACGCCAAAGCGGAGGAAAAATTCAAGGAGCTGGGTCAGGCCTACGAGGTCCTGAGTGATCCAGACAAGCGTGCCGCCTATGACCGTTACGGTCATGCGGCCTTCTCCGGAGGCGGGGGTGGATACGGTGGTGGCGGCTTTGGCGGCTTCCACGATCCGATGGATTTGTTCTCCCAGGTTTTCGGTGGGGCATTTGGCGGCGGATTCGAGGAATTCTTTGGTGGTGGCCGCCGTCAGCGCAGCGGCAAGCAGCGCGGTAGTGATCTGCGCTACGATTTGGAGATCTCCCTCGAAGAGGCAGCTCGTGGGACGGAGAAGGAGCTGGAGATCGAGCACAATGTGGCCTGTGGCACCTGCAATGCCACGGGGTCTCGCAGTGGCGGAGGGAGCCGACCTTGCTCGACTTGCGGTGGCCGCGGTGTGGTCGCCCGGCAGGCAGGCATTTTTATCCAGCAGACCACCTGCCCGGAATGCCGGGGCACCGGGGAAACGATTTCCGATCCCTGCTCGGATTGTGGTGGTGAAGGTCGCACGACTCGGCCGAGCCGAATCAAGATTCGCATTCCTGCGGGGGTGGATGATGGCACGCGCTTGCGTTCGTCCGGAAACGGCGATGCCGGGGTGCGCGGAGGCACTGCGGGCGATCTCTATGTGTTCCTGCACGTCAAGGCGCACGAGGTTTTCGAGCGCGATGGCAACGATCTCTATTGCCGGATGCCATTGCCATTCAGCAAAGCGGCCTTGGGCGGTGAGCTGGAAGTGCCCACGCTGGAAGGTCGGGCGTCGATCAAGATCCCTGCCGGAACTCAGGGCGGCACTTTGTTCCGACTGCGGGAACGGGGGATGCCGGCGCTCTCCGGAGGTCGCAAAGGCGACCTGCATGTCGAAGTTCACGTGGAAGTCCCGACGCGGCTGAATTCAGAACAGCAGGACAAACTGCGGGAGTTCGCGGAGTCGATTGGCGAGCACAATTCTCCGATGCAGGAGTCCTTCTTCGAAAAGGCGAAGAAGTTCTTTGGCAGCTAGGAACGGCATGGCCCGATTTTTCCTCGACCCAGATGCATGGAACGCGGCTCCCGAGCTGACGGGCGAGGAGGCGGTGCACTGTGTTCGGGTGCTGAGGGCCAAGGTGGGAGACCGGATTCATGTCTTCGATGGTCGAGGGCGTTCGGCTCCAGCGGAGATCGTGGCGCTTTCCAAGCAGGCAGTCCGCTTGAAGCTCGGGGAGGTTGCGATCGAGCCGGAGGCAGCGATTTCACTCACGCTCGCACAGGCCGTGATCAAGGGGAAAGGGATGGAGTGGCTGATCCAGAAAGCGGTGGAGTTGGGCGTCGATCAGATTCAGCCTCTCGCCACTCGCCATGCCGTCGTGAAGCCGGGGGATGACAAGCCTGAAAAGTGGCGACGGATTGCTCTAGAAGCCTGCAAGCAATGTGGGCGCAGTCGTCTGCCGGTGATTCACGACACAGTTCGCTTTTCCGAGTGGGTGTCGATGGACGGTGGGGATTTGCGTTGTGTGGCTGCTTTGTTCGGGGAACCTCGTCCGTTTCATTCGGTGCTCGAACAAGCCGGTGCGATCCGAAGCGCGACGTTTCTCGTAGGTCCGGAAGGAGATTTTTCCGCCGACGAAATGGACGATGCCATGAGGAGTGGGTGGGTTCCTGTGACCTTGGGAGCGACGGTTTTGCGCAGCGAAACGGCGGCTCTGTATGGTGCATCTGTCTTCCGATACTTCTCACAATCAATTAACTATAAATCTGATTGAATGATCTGAGGATTGTGGGTTAAGAAGTCATTGAATTTCAATGCAGCAAATTCTCAATCAATGGTCGTGGGGGATGCTTCTTACGGTGTTTTGCAGCACTGCGAAGCTTTCGTTTGGTGCGGAGATTCCAACGACGGAGCTGTCGGTCGACACCCAGGATCGTCTTGCGGTGATGGCGTTTTGGAACCGGTACTACACCAGTTCCAGCGATGCTGATGAGGTGATGGACTGGACCGGGAATTACGCGATTTGCAGTCCGGGAACGGTTTCGGTGGCGTACATCGAGAAAATTGAACGGCGCATCAATTTCTTCCGGGCCATGGCTGGAGTGCATGCCGACACTTTGGTGAATACCGGGTCCACGGTCGTGATTGGCACCACAGATCCATACAAGCCGAGCGTAAGCGACACCAAGCAGGAAGCCGCAGAGATCGCGGCTGTGATGTTTTCGTGGGCGGGGCAAATCAGTCACGAACCGCCACCGGCCTTGCCCTATTCCTGTTGGACTCTGGCGGCTTGGAATGCGGCCTATCGCAGCAATCTAGCTATTGGATATCACGGTCCGGATGCGGTGGATGCCTATTTGCGGGAGGAGGAAAAGGGCGTGATTTCAAATCCGACGGCAGGTCACCGACGGTGGTTGCTCAATCAGGGGAGCACCGACTTTGCCACCGGCAACACTCCCGGAAATGGGACCGACACGCTGTTGCCCACCAATGTGCTGTATGTGATTCAGAGTCCTTCCGAGCAGGTTTCTTACGAGCCGAAGTATGTGCCTTGGCCCTCGGCGGGCTTTTTTCCCGATGCATTGATGACGCGTCTTTGGTCACTCAGTCATCCGAACGCGGACTTTTCAAAAGCGACGGTGACGATGACGGGGCCGGATGGGGAGATCGCGGCGACCATCACGGATCAAGAGCTTCTCGGTCAAGGAGCCCCGACTTTGGTTTGGTCGATTCCCTCGGAATGGGCGGAGACCGATGTCGATGCGGATCAGGTCTTTACGGTCCACGTTGATGGCATTGAGATCCTTGGGGAGACCGAGAGTTACAGCTACGAGGTGACGGTTTTCGATCCGGATGAGCTGGGGATGGAGCAACCGTTGACGGGCACGGCAACGCCTCCTTTGACGGGTGCCAACTATCATTTTCAGGCCATTCCGGCCGCTGATGCCCAAGGGGTGGATGTGTTGACGACAAGCTCTGCGGATTGGGAGGAGGGCGCGGAGAATGGGACGATGGAGTTCATCGAAGATGGCACGGATGACACCTACGAGCTTTCGGTTTCCAATTTCAAAAAATCGGGTTCTCGTTCGTTTCGGATGCGTCTCACCTTGCCGAGTGGCAGTGGATTGCCTCCTTCTCAGACTCTTTCTATTTTGCGGGAGACCATCACGGGGTCCGGCAGCAAGTTGAAGTATTTCCTGAAGCGCGGCTACATGGGATCTGGGGAGTATCTCGATGTCGAGGTGTCCCATGATCAGTCGAATTGGACCGTGGTGGACAGCGTGGTCGGCAACAATGCTGTGGATGCCAATTTCTCCGCCCGGAATATCGACCTGGAAGAAGGCGAGTCGGTGTGGATCCGCTTCGTGTTGAGATATGCGTCGGGGAGCATTTATACGGGCAATGACAACCGAATCGGGTGTTTCATCGACGATATTTCGATTTCGAATGCGGATTGGGTGACTGCGAAATCGACCCTTCTGCCATCGAGCCATGCCGACTCAGTGCGTCTCGATGAAGAGACTCTTGGCGAAGCCCCGTGGGTGGGAATGCAGCGCGGCTTGGTGCCTTGGACGGAGCTGGGTGGACGCAAGTATCCATCGCCGATCAGCCATTCGGTCACCTTTGTGGAAGCTGTCGGCGGATTTGGTGAATGGATTGCCGCCGATTACCCAACGGCTTCAGGGGCATTTGAAGGAGACCTCGATGGAGACGGGCTGAGCGACGGATTGGAATATGCCCTATCGACGAATCCCTCGGAACCTGGAGTTTTGACGTCCGAGGTGTCGATGTTCGACTCAGTTATCCGGTTGGAGTTGCCGCTCGCCGAGCTGAAGGAAGACGTCGACTACCGCATGGAGATTTCGACCGATCTCCAAGAATGGAGCGATACCGGGGCCTCCGTGTTGTGGACGGATGATCTTCTGATCGGGGAGTGTTTTGTGGAGAGCCCCGCTGTCTATGCGCGGTGGGCCATCGAGCCGAAGTGAGGGCCCTGCGGCTCGGCCGTTCCGGAGCTCGGATTGGAGCTCCGGAATGCCCCGGTCAAAGCTCAGAGAATCGATCCCGGAGTGTATTGGGCTGCCTGGGGATGGCGCTCAGCAAGTTCGGCAATGGTTCCCACAAACGCTTGGATCTGGGCTTGTGCGGCACCGGCGTTGCGCTCCCCGGCCTGCACGAGGGTCGTCAGCTGATCGGCGGAAAGTGGAATGCGGTCATCACCGACGAGGCGCTCGATGAGGTTGTTGGTGGTCACTTTACCGGTGCGTAGGTCGTTCACGGTTGCGACGGCGTGTTCTTTAATCGCCTTGTGAGCGGTCTCGCGGCCGACTCCCGCTTTGACGGCTTCCATCATGATGGTGGTGGTCATGAGGAAGGGGAGGTAATGGGCATTTTCCTTCGCGATCACCGCAGGATAGGCGTCCATCTGATCGAGGATGGTGAGGAGGGTCTCGAAAAGGCCATCCGTGGCGAAAAACGCGTCGGGAAGCATCACCCGGCGAACGACGGAACAGGAGACATCGCCTTCGTTCCATTGGTCACCCGCGAGGCCACCGGCCATGGCGAGATGACCTTTGAGGATGACATGGAAGCCATTGACCCGCTCGCATGAACGCGAGTTCATTTTGTGAGGCATGGCGCTTGAACCCGTTTGTCCCGGGGCAAATCCTTCACTGGCCGTCTCATGGCCGGCCATCAGACGGAGAGTTTTGGCGAAGGAGGATGGACCGCTCGCCAGATCGGTCAGGGCGGCCACGACGCGAAAATCCAGAGAGCGGGGATACACTTGACCGACGTTGGTCCAGAGAGCCGGCATCCCAAGGTGGGCGACCACGCGCTTTTCCAACTCTGCGACTTTCGATGCGTCTCCTTCGAAGAGCGAAAGCGGATCCATTTGGGTTCCGACGGCTCCTTTGAGGCCCCGGACGGGGTAGCGGTCGACCAAATCCTGAACGGCGGCGTGGGCGGAAAGCATTTCCTCACCGAACATGGCGAGGCGCTTCCCAAAGGTAGTCGGCTGAGCGGCGACGTTGTGGGTGCGAGCGGTGATGACGAGATCGGCCCATTGGGCGGCGCGTTTTGAAAACCGGACCAGGGTCGCGACGGATTTGTCGCGAATGATCTGGAGGGAGCGAAAGACCTGCAGTTGCTCGACGTTTTCGGTGAGGTCTCGGGAAGTCATGCCTTTGTGGACATGTTCGTGGCCTGCGAGCTCGTTGAACTCTTCGATCCGTGCTTTGACATCGTGCCGCGTAATCCGCTCGCGCTGCATGATGGAGGCGGTGTCGACTTGGTTTTTGACCTGTTCGTAAGCGACGATGGCCTCCTCCGGGATGTCCAGGCCGAGGTCGCGCTGGGCCTTCATCACGGCGATCCAGAACTCCCGCTCGAGCACGATGCGGCCCTCGGCGGACCAGATGGCTTGCAAGGCGGAAGAGGCGTAGCGTTCGGCGAGGACATTGGGAATCACGACGTCGGCGTAGCGTGCTGCGACGGGGGAGGCAAGAACGGGAAGTTTCAGCAGGCTGGAGCTTGTCGGGTGAGCGAGCTGAGTCAGACTTCCGCCATGAGTCGACTTCGCGGAAATGCGAGCGGAAGGGGCAAGGGGTGTTGGATCGGTTTGATGGTCTTGACGATGGCAGCGGTTCCGTCGTGTGCCGTGCCGCCTTCCGAGCCTGCCGAAAAGGTGGTGTTCAGTGATGCGGGGCTTGGAGAGTCGAGTGGTTTGGCGGTTTCGTCGCGGGATGATAGGTTTCTGTGGCAGATCAATGACAGCGGAGGAACGGCGGATCTCCACTTGTCTGAGACCAACGGGCGCTTTCGTGGCACGGTGAGGCTGGAAGGCGCGAGCAACCTGGATTGGGAAGACCTCGCAAGCTTTCGGTGGAAAGGGAAATCGTGGTTGCTGGTGGCAGATGTTGGGGACAATGCGTCATCCCGCCCGTATGGTGTGATCTATCTGGCTGAGGAGCCTGTTTTGCCCGAGGATGGGGAGCTTCTCCAAGGTCACCAGCCGGTTTTTCGGAAGTGGCTTTTCGAATATCCGGATGGGCCAAGAGATTGCGAATCGGTGGCGGTCGACGCGCAGGAGCAAGCCATTTACCTCCTGAGCAAACGTGAAGCCGTGCCCCGGCTCTATCGATTGAGCTTGGAGAGCCCGGTGGGCGAAGTTCCGGTAAAGGCTGAATTCGTCGGGGAATGCGCGCGCATTCCGGTGCCGCCGCGAATGCCCTTCCATCCCTACGGAAAGCAAGCGACCGGCATGGACTTCTCCCGAGATGGGAGGTTGGCGGCCGTGGTCAGCTACCAAGGGGTGATGCTTGCTCGGCGAGGGGAGAATGAATCGTGGCAAAGCGCGCTATCCCGACCGTGGGAGATTTTGGGATCCCACACGCTCTTCCAAGCAGAGGCGATTGCCTTTTCTGCGAAGGGTGACCGGGTTTGGGTGACCAGCGAGGGCGTTGCCGCGCCACTGCTGAGTTTTCCGGTGCCGAGCTCGGTGCCCGCGAAAGGATCGGAGCACTGAACTGGAAGGTCTTGGGATCGGTGCTGAGGGCGCCTCTCCGATCAGTTCCACTCGGGAAACGGCGGGGCGTCGGCCAACAGGCGATGAAAGGGCGAGAGGCTTTCGAGAAGCTCCCGCCACAAGGTGTGGTCAAAGGGTCGGCCTGGAAGATCGGCGTTCGCTTTGGCCGTGATCCAAGCGTCTCGCTGGAGTTCTCCTTCCAACTGCCCGGCGGACCATCCAGAATAGCCAACAAAAGCCCTGAGCACGACGCCCGGCGTTTTGACTTGGCGGATGGCATCTTCAACGGACAGGCGCAGGGAGAACCGCAGGCGGTTCTTGGGTCCACGGGAGAATGCCCCGAAGATCAACTGATCCCGTGACACGGGACCGCCCATGTGGACTGGAACTCGCGATAGCGGGGCAAATTGAGGTTCATTCAAAAAGTGGGAAACCTCACGTCCCGTGGGTTGATTCAGAATCACTCCATAGGCGCCCTCTTGCTTCGAATGTTCGGCGAGGAGGACCACCGAGTGGTCAAAAGTGCCATCGCGCAAAGTGGGACTTGCGATGAGGAGCGAACCGGAAAGCCGGGTGGAGGTGCCTGCCATGGTTGGGGGGAAGATACGATCTTGGTGACCGATGGCGAATCCGGAATTCCGGAAGTGGTGTTTTCCGTCCTCCGCACCTGGGCCTTGTTCACAGCGATGAGGCCGTGCATGGTGGGCATCACCCGATGGCGGATTCGTTTCAGAAAGGACTGGACGCCGGGGTCTTCATCGCGCAAAGGGCGCGGCCAAGCTCATGTTTATCGACCACATCCGAATCTTCGCGAAGGCAGGTGACGGAGGAAACGGCCACGTTTCCTTCCGGCGCGAGAAGTTCGTTCCGAGAGGTGGACCGGATGGCGGCGATGGGGGCCATGGAGGTCACGTCAAACTGATCGTCGATCCTTCAACGGACAATCTGCGCTCCTATCACTATGATCCCAAGTTGCTTGCCGAAAACGGCCAGCACGGGGGACGCTACAAATGCACCGGCCGCAGCGGGAAAGTGAAGATCGGTCGGGTTCCTCCAGGGACGGTGGTGTATCGGGCCAATGCGGCCACGATGCAGGAAGCCGTACAGATGGAGCGCAGCGATGAGGGGATCGATCTCGAACCGATCGCGGACCTCACCGACAATGGTCAGGAGTTTATCCTTTGCCACGGAGGAATCGGTGGAAAGGGCAACACGAATTTCAAGTCCGCGACCAATCAAACTCCAACGGAATTCACTCCTGGAACCGAAGGGGAAGGGGGCGTGTATTACCTGGAATTGCGCCGTATCGCTGATGCCGGTCTGGTCGGATTCCCGAATGCGGGCAAGTCGACACTGATCGGGAAACTATCGCATGCTCACCCGAAGGTGGCGAGTTACCCATTCACGACGCTTCAACCCGTGGTGGGAGTGGTGGAATTCGGAGATTTCCGCCGTTGCACCGTGGCGGACATCCCGGGGTTGATCGAAGGTGCTCACGAAAACCGCGGACTTGGGCATGAATTTCTTCGCCACATCACGCGTTGCCGAGTGCTCATGTTCGTCATCGACATGGCGGGCAGTGAAGGACGTGATCCGATTTCCGACCTGGAAATTCTGCGCCGTGAGGTGCGTGAGTACGACGAGGAACTCGCGGCTTTCCCTTGGATGATCGTGGCGAACAAGATGGATCTCGAAGGCTCGGAAGAACTGCTTCAAGCCTTCCGGGATCGCTTTCCGAAGCAGACGATCATTCCGATTTCAGCAGAGGAAGAGACTGGTTTGGATGAACTCAGAGCTTACTTGAACGAAACTGTGGCGTATCGCGCCTGAATCGATGACGGAGCGAGTCTTGGTCTACGGCACCTTGAGGCGTGACGGTTCGAATGGACACCGGATGAAGTCGTCCCGGTTTTTGGGCGAAGCTTCGGTCCGAGGCCGACTCTACCGGGTCGATTGCTACCGGGAATTTGCTTATCCCGCCTTCGTCCCGGATGGGGATGCCACCGAAGTCCGTGGTGAGCTGTTTGAGGTTCCGCCCGAGGTTTTGGCGGAACTTGATGAATTTGAGGGCGACGAATACGACCGGATCTTGCTG
The DNA here is from genome assembly GCF_014201715.1 of Haloferula luteola. Classification (GTDB taxonomy): domain Bacteria; phylum Verrucomicrobiota; class Verrucomicrobiia; order Verrucomicrobiales; family Akkermansiaceae; genus Haloferula; species Haloferula luteola. The sequence goes on along the minus strand of NZ_JACHFD010000003.1, from coordinate 30,873 downwards.
CCTTTGGTGCAGATTTCAGAAGGTTTGCCGATCGATTCGCACCCAACGGAAGCATGGGTGTGGACTTGGAAGGGGAGCGTCCAGGAACTGACGCCGCTTCCGGGAGGCGATTGGCTACAGGCCTCTGAGCTCCCGTAACTTCCTTGCTTGCGACGCGATCGGCGGGTGCCAGATTGGCGTAAGATGCAGAAAATTCACCTGCTTGAGCAATCCCAAGATCTGGCTTTGTCCCTCGATGAGGCATGGAGCTTCTTCTCGTCCCCACGCAATCTCGACGAAATCACCCCGACTGAGTTGGGGTTTCGGATCGAGAGCTGCCTGTCGGATGTGATGCACGAGGGTCAAATCATCACCTACAAGGTGATGATTTTTCCCGGAATCTGGGTGCCATGGGTAACGGAGATTCGGGCCGTCCAGGAACGCTGTTCATTCATCGATGAGCAGCGCTTTGGGCCCTACGCGTTCTGGCATCATCGCCATCATTTTGAGGCGATGGAAGGTGGTGTGAGGATGCTCGATCAAGTCCACTACGCGGTCCCGTTTTGGCCATTGGGTGAGCTTGCCCACGAGACCGTGGTGAGACCGAAGCTAGAGCGGATTTTCGAATATCGGCGGAAAGTCCTCGCGCAACGCTTCGGTGAAGTGGGGCCTCAATCGAGGTGAAACACCTCTTTCAGGGAAGTGCTCTGGGGGCGGTGGTCCGGATGGCTGGGCATCAATTCGGACATGTGGTGCCACCAGCGCTGGCACACTTCGGTTTGGGCGATGGCATCCCAGCGATCTTCGCTTTCGATTTCCGCGTAGCCAAAAAGCTGTCGCGTCACCGGGTGAAGAAAGATCGAGTAGTTCGAGACGCCGTGGTCGCGCAGAACTTGCTCCAATTCTGCCCAAATGGGCTGATGACGGCGTTCGTATTCGTCCTCTGCTCCAGGATGAACCGACATCACGAAGGCTTTTCGGAGGGGTGTCATTTGTAGTTCGGTTGTTCGAAAAACACCGGGGAAGGGTGATCTCGATAGGCAACGCCTGCCGGTGTGAGCGATTGATCATCGCGCTTGAGCTTGCGACCTTCCTCGACCCAATTGTAGAGGGCGTAGCGCTCCACATAGGGCGTTTCGTCGAGCATCTCGATCATCGCTTCGATGGCGCGTTTCTGTTCCGTTTCGCTGGGATCGCGATGAGGGGTCCAATTGGCGCCGTTGTTCCATTCAGTGATCCAGATGGGGCGGCCGGTCCGGCGATGGATGTCGTCGAGGAACCCCTTCATCGACGCGGCGGCAGCCCGCCCATCCCCGGGGTCAGGCACGGCTCGGTAGTAATGGACGGCGACAAAATCGACCCGTAGGCCTGCTTTGTCGGCCTTGGTCATGAAGTCGTATAGCCAGCCGAGCCCCCCATCCGATACCGCAGGAGAGCCAAGCCGGAGTCCCGTTTTGAGGAGGGTCGGCCAATTGGCGATGGCGGCGTCGACGGACATGTTGGCTTGGTCCTTCTTGTCCGGTTCATTGAAACCGAGCAGATGGTTGATGCCCTTGGCTCGCCAATCCTGATCCATTCCGGGCCAGTGTTGATTTTGGCGGATTGCCACATACTCGAGGTCCGGAGACGAGCGGGCACCAATATTCCAGTCGTAGAACCATCCGCACTGCAATCCATCGTGGATTCCTCCGGCGATGCCTTTCTTGCTGCACCAGTTCCAGGGAAATACACGGACAAACTGAAGACGATCGATCAGTTCTTTGGGGAGTCGATCGACGAGCACATCATGGTCCTGGGCGACGTAGTTTTTGCTAAATCCCGTGCCGTCTTCATTTTCGGCGAGGGTGGCCATGTAACCACGGCGTAGGAGAAATGAGCCCGACTTGGGCAAGTCGGAGCCACCGTATTTCCGGTAGCTGACGCAGCCGACCCGAGGTCCGGCGAGGTTGGCGGCACCGTGGAGATCCAATGCGGAAAACTCCGGTCCTTGAGGGATGACGACGGTTCCTGAGGCATGAGCTGCGACACGCAAATTGACATCGAGTTCTGCGATCGATCCGTTGACGAGCATTCGGTCGATAAATTTTTCGATCACTTCCGAAGGCTTGATGTGATCGAAAAAGAGCCAGCCGTCAGCAGCGGTAAAATGAACGGAACTGCCGCGCAGAGGATCGTCCGTTCCGGTCAGGTGCAATTCGCTCGCGGGCCCGATTTTGACGAAAGTATCGAGGATCTGTTCACTCTCGGTCGATTGGTAGCGTTTGCGTTGCGTGACCGCTTCCGCGGGGGGGAAGGGTTCAACGGGACGCTTGGCCGCGGCGACGCGAATGTAGGCCTGATTCGCGGGAGTGAAGTTCTCAAGGGGGAGTTCAAAGCTTTTGCCATTGTCGCCCGTCATCACCACGAATCCATGGTTCTCGGTCACGAGGTCTGCCTCAACGGGCTCAGGGATGCCCTTGAAGACCCATTGTCTTGCATCAAGGTGGGAACTGAGACTCAGCAGGCCAACGAGCCAAAGACGTGAATGGAGGGACACCGAGGTTACCATGCGATCGGGAGGAACGGGATCAGAAGCCACCCCATCGCAAAAACTCCGGGGTGGCTGGTGGAAGGACGGGCGTGCAGGCAGCAGATCAACTTTGACGGTTGGCTTCCGCCTTGAGGTGGAGCAGGTCTTTCATGACATGGCCCAGTGAGGCGGATTCGACAACGCCGCCAAAGGCATCGTGAAGCTGCCGGTAGAGAGCGTAGAGGCGGTCATAGATGGCCTGATTTTCCGGGATCGGATGGTAGGTGACGTCCTTGAGCCCGGTCATTGCCGCTTGGGCCGTGGCAAAGTCAGGATAGGCTCCACCTACGACGGAGGCTCCGACTGCAGAGCCCAAGGCGCATGCTTGGCTGGAGCGGGCGACTCGCATTTCGCAACCGGTGACGTCGGCATAGATCTGCATCAACATCGCATTCTTCTCCGCGATACCGCCCGAGCAGACGACCCGTTCGACAGGAACGCCGAATTCCTTGATCCTCTCGATGATGGCTCGGGCCCCAAAGGCGGTGGCTTCGATCAGCGCGCGATACATCTCGGCGCGGCTGGTGTGAAGGGTCTGGCCCAACATCAAGCCGGTGAGCATCTGATCCACGAGGATCGTGCGATTGCCGTTGTTCCAATCGAGGGCCAGCAAGCCGGATTGCCCAGGTCGCAGGCGGGCGGCTTCCTCGGTGAGCGGTCCGTGTTGAGTCACGTCGCCAAGCACCCCTTCGACGAACCATTTGAAGATATCGCCCACCGCCGATTGCCCGGCCTCGACACCATAGAAGCCAGGGAGGATGGCACCCTTCACGATGCCGCAGATCCCGGGGATGTCCGCAACTTCCTTATCGGCGGAAACCACCGCGCAGTCGCAGGTTGAGGTTCCAATGACTTTGACCAGGGTTCCTTCGTCCACCCCGCAGCCAATGGAACCATAGTGGACGTCCATTTCCCCGATGGCGAGGGCGATGCCTTCAGGGAGGCCGAGTTTGGCGGCCCATTCCGAGCATAAGGTTCCCGCCAGATGGGACGCATCCCAGGCTTGGTCAAAAAGCCGGTCCCGCAAGTCGGCGAGCGCTGGATCGAGCGCAGCAAGGAATTCCTTGTCAGGGAGTCCTCCCCAGTCCTCGGCATACATCGCTTTGTGACCTGCCATGCAAACTCCGCGCTGGATCTTCCGAGGATCCGTCACGCCCGCCAACAAGGAGGGCACGAAGTCCGACAGCTCCACCCACGAGAAGGCGGCGTCAAACACTTCGCGGTCGATGTTGAGGCAATGCCAGATCTTGGCCCAAAACCATTCCGATGAATAGGTTCCGCCAATTTTAGCAAGGAATTGAGGTCGCAGCTCACCTGCCTTCGCGGTGATCGTGGCGGCTTCCCGAATCGATGTGTGGTCCTTCCAAAGCCAGCAATGCGCGTTGGGGTTGGCCGTGAATCGAGGATCCAGCGCCAACGGACGATTGTTGGCATCGACTGGAATCGGACTCGATCCGGTGCCATCGACACCGATGCCGATCACTTGGTCCGCGGAGAAGCCATCCGTTTCCGCAGCTTGGGAAAGCGCTCCCTTGACGGCAATTTCGACGCCCTGAATGTAGTCGGCAGGGCTTTGACGGGCCAGATGGTGATCCGTGGGATCCAGCAGAATTCCTTGCTTTCCAGAGGGGTAGTCAAAAATACAGGTGCCGAGTTCCGCGCCATCAGAGACGCGGACCACCAAGGCTCGAACCGAATTGGTCCCATAGTCGATGCCGATCGTGTAAGACATGCCGGAAATCGTGATCACCAAATCCTGAAAAGGGAATCAGGAGTTGGGTCATGAAGAAAGATAGGAAACGTTTAGTGGGTGGAAACGAGGGCCCAATGACGAGGCCTCATTGGCGCCCTGTTTGGTGCCATTGAATCGAGCGCATCACCCAGCCGAGGTCCGGGTCGAGGATCCACTGGGTGTCGAAGTGAAGGATCCCATCAACTGGTGTCACCGAGGGCATTTCGACGATGGCATCGAGGTGGAAAACGACGTGAGCACGATTGCCGTCTCGATCGATCTGATCGAATTCGAGATCTTCCAGAGAAATCCGGCGGACGGTCGTGGCAAAGAAGGCATAGCCTGCGGCCGCTGAGTCGCGCTTGAGCGAGGCGGGTAGGGTTTGGAAGAAATGTTTCGGGGGATGAATTTCCAAACTGGCTGCAAGATGATCGGCGAGGTGGGCCCCCCGGGATTTTCTCCCGATTTCGCTCATTCCCGTTGGAACCTGCACCGTATCGATCAGCGAGGCGACGCGACGCTTGATGATCTGGGTGGGAGAAAACCACCACCAGCTCATCAAGATCAGAGCCAGAATGATGGCGGCACCGGAAACACGTTTCATGGCGTGAACCATGGGTGAGGTGTTGGCTGCGTGCAAGGTGTCGACGCAGCCGACCTCGGTTTGCGGCGTCCTTCAGTGGTCAGGGTTTGTAGACTTGCTAGCAGGGCAGGGATGAGGGACGGTCGCCGCCGAATGACGCCTTTGTTGCGGAAATTGCTCGGGATGAACTGGTGGTTGGTGATCGTGATGTTCGGTCTCCTGGCCACCGGTGTGTTTGCGATCGAGAGCGCTGCCCGACACTTGCCGGAAGGGGGCCATTATTATGCAAACCTGCAGAAAAAATGGATTCTGCTCGGCAGCGGGGTTTACTTCGCCACTGCGCTTTTTGATTACCGATGGTTTCGCTGGTTGGCGCTGCCGATTTATGGCGTGGCCTTGGTGCTCTGCGGAATGATCATGAACTCCGCGTCGGACGTTCACCAGTTCACCATTGGAGGGGTGAGTTTCCAACCCGCCCAACTCGCCATCGCTTCGGGGATCTTGATGCTTGGGTGGCTGCTGCAGGATTTGCCTCGGCTGGGGCGGAAGATCCCGAAAATCGGGTGGCTGCTGGACGAACCGATCACCAAGATCATCCTGGTCGGCGCCATCACCGGCATCCCATTTCTTTTGGTGGTCAAGATGGGGGATATGGGGTCGGCCTTGGTTTGGCTCCCCGTGGCTCTCGTGGCGATGGTGGTCGGCGGGGTTCCGTTCCGATACCTGAGTTTTCTCCTCCTGGTCGGAGCGGCGGCGATTCCACCGCTTTACTACGTGATCTTGCCTCAGGTTTCCGACCGGGGCACCGAGCGGATTGAACTGTTCCTCGATTTGCTGGCCGAGCGTCCCGTCGATATCTCTGACACGGCGTGGGCGCCCTATAACATCGCGATTGCGGTGGGACACGCAGGCTGGAATGGGACCGGGTTCATGGCAAATGCCGACCAGGGCTCCATCCATGATCGCAGGATGATTCCGTTCAAAACGGCCCACAACGACTTCGTGTTTCCGGTTTTCGCAGAGGAGATGGGATTCAAAGGCGGGTTGCTACTGATCTCGGGCTTCACCGTGTTGCTGGTGCTCTGCCTGTTTGTGGCTTCCTACGCCCGTGACCCCATGGGCTGCATGCTCGTGGGGGGAGTCGTCGCTTTGTTTTTTGCGCACGTATTTGAGAACATCGGCATGTGCATCCAATTGATGCCCATCACGGGGATTCCGCTGCCGTTGATCAGCTACTCAGGAACTTTCGTGCTGATGTGCATGTTCCTCCTGGGATTGGTCCAGAGCGTCTGGGTTCACCGAAAGCCGATCAAGGCGGCCGTCGAGATGGATCCCAAGAAAGATGCTCAGGAGCCTGGGCTGATTTTGTCCAGCGACCTGCGATAAGCCTCAAGATCGAAGGGGCGACCAGAACGCAGGACGCGGTCCGTTTCCTCCGCCAGACATCGGGCGACGGCCTCCCGAGCTTCATCTTCCTCCAAGCCCTCGCGGATCAGACGATCGACGGTTTTCGCGACGAAAGGTGTCTGTGGCGAGACGCGTTGCTGGTCGACGGCATCAAGCAAGTCGTGAAAAAAACGATCGGCTTCGTCGTCTTCGTTGAAGGGCAAGTCCATGGTGGTGAAAATCAGCAAGGGAAGGTGGGCGCCATCTGCAACCAAGGGGTGTATTCTGGTGGGATTGGGGCTTCGAAAGCCATGCGCTCGCCGCTGGCCGGGTGATCGAACTCCAATTGCCATGCGTGGAGCATCATGCGCCCGGGCTGGGCCTGTTGGCGGGAGGGTTTGGCATAGAGAGGATCGCCGATCAAGGGGCACCCGAGATGCAGCATGTGCACCCGGATTTGGTGGGTTCTCCCGGTGTGCAGGTCGCACAGCACCAGTGAACTCCGACTTGCAGGGTCGGTCGCCAGCACTTGGTAGTCGGTGATCGAGGCTTTTCCGGCAGGGGGAGTGAGAACGCTCATTTTCATCCGGTTCACCGGGTGCCGCCCGATGTGGGTGAAAATCGTGTCGGCCCGGGGGGATGGGGTGCCTTGCACGACGGCAAGATATCGCTTGGCGGTGGTTCGTCCGGCGAATTGATCAACCAAGGAACGGTGCGCGGTGTCGGCTTTGGCGACCACCATGCATCCCGAGGTATCCTTATCGAGCCGGTGGACGATTCCGGGGCGTTCGACGCCGCCGATCCCTGAAAGTTTGCCTTGGCAGTGATGGAGGAGGGCATTGACCAAAGTGCCGTCAGGATTGCCCGCCGCGGGGTGCACCACCATGCCCTCGGATTTGTTGATCACGATGAGATCTTCGTCCTCATAAAGGACACTGAGAGGAATGTCTTCCGGTTGAGCTTCTGCGGGCACGGCCTCGGGAAGGTCGATGCGAATGATATCGCCCAGAGCCACGGGGTCCCGAGGTTTTGCGGGTTGTCCGTTGCGATGAATATGCTGTTCGCGAATCAACGCCTGAATGCGGGAGCGCGAAAGCTCACTCAGCCGCCCGGCCAGGAAGGCGTCCAATCGGCTGCCGGCATCTCCGTCCACTTCAATTTCCATCCGGCCCGTGTTTACTGGCGATGGCTGGCGGCGGCAAGGCGCGGAGATCAGGTGGAATTGAAGTTTTCACGCGGCGATGGCCGTGGATAGTGCGTTCAAGATGCTGGAAGACGACCCAGAGAACCTGATCCCATGCGACGCGTGTGGTGCGGTGATGGATCTTTCTGAGGTCGGGCCTTTCACCAATGTGGCTTGTCCGGCCTGCGGAGAGCATCATCGGGTGAAGAGGGAGTTCGGGCCTTACCGGCTGGAACGTCGCCATTCAGTCGGGGGCATGAGCATGGTCTTCGTCGCGGTGGATTCGACCTTGGGGCGGGAGGTGGCGGTCAAGATTCTCAGTGAAGAATACTCCTCAGTGACCCGCCGCATGGAGGCATTCGAGCAGGAAGCCCGCATCACCGCCTCGATCAGCCACCCCAATGTGGTTCGGGTTTTCACCACCGGCAGGGCCTTCGGACGATTTTACATCGCCATGGAGTTGGTGCCGGGCGGGCATTTCGAGCAGCCGATTCGAGACCGGGGACGCATTCCGGAGGATGAGTGCCTGCCGCTCGCAGTCGAGGTCGCTTCAGGATTGCAGGCGGCGAAGGCTGCAGGGCTGATTCACCGCGATGTGAAACCTGGGAACATCCTGCTCGACGCCAACGGGTCGGCCAAGTTGGTCGATTTCGGACTCGCTCTGGTCACTCAGGAAGGCATGGCGAAAGCGTCTGAATTCTGGGCAACGCCGTACTACGTCCCTCCTGAGACGGTCGAAGGCCATGTCGAGGACTTTCGTTCGGACATTTATGCTTTCGGGGCGACCTTCTACCATGCCCTTGCGGGCGTGCCGCCATGCGATGAAGAGTCGATGGATACCCTGAGGCTTCGCCAGGCCAAGATGGCCATTCAGCCGCTGCGAGAAGTCGCACCTTGGGTTTCCGAACCGACTGCGAAAGTCATCGACCGATGCATGGCCTATCGGCCTGGGGATCGCTACTCCTCGTACGAGGAGCTACTGGCGGCCTTGCGCGCTGCCAGCCGCGGAGAAAACCCCAGCGAAGGGCTACGAACTCCAAGGACCCGGCGTGCAGCGAGCCGAACGGAGAAAATCGCGATGGTTGCCGGCGGGCTTCTCGGCATCGCCGCCATCGCCATGCTGGGGGTGAATTTGCTCAACTCCTCTCCGGCATCCACAGAGGTGGCCACGCCTTCTTCGCCCACGCCATCGCCTGGCCCAGACTCCACGGATAAGGAAGAGGGTCTCCCGAGGCCGGTCCCTTCACTGGCGTCCGGAATTGTCCGTTCTTACCGTGAAGCGGAAGCGGCCTTGCTGGAGGATCGCTTTGATGAAGCGCGGGGGCTTTATGGAGAGGTTCGCGACCACCCGGAGGTGATGCAGCCGACGGGAATGCAGGCTGCTTGTGAAGCGGTTGCCTGTGCTTGGCTTGCGGGGGAGTCCGCACAGGCAAGGGAGGAACTGCGTGCAGGGCTCGAGCATATTCGGGGGGCGGACACCCTCGATCCTGCGATGAGGGAGGCCTGTTTGGATGCCTTTGCCGCGCTTGTGGAGTTCCCGCCAGTGAGGGTATTCCCCACCACGGGCGATTCCTCCTTGGATCATCTGCTCTTGTGGTTGGCGGCATTGAAAGATTGGGACCAAGGTCGATTTGACATGGCCAGGCCGATGCTGGAAGAGCTGGCCAAGGCAGATGACGAGACGGCGGTGCTCGCCCGTCGCTACCTTTCGGATGATGAGCGGCTGAGGACTGCGGAGCCGGAGAATTATGATCTGCCCCCTGAGGAGGCACGGCAACGAGCCGATGCTTTGGGCGAGTTGGATCGTTCGCTCGCCACTCAGGGTCGGGCTTCCTTTCACGTGAGGACTTGGCGGCTCGGCATGACGCGGGCGGCGGTGAAACCGGTCGAGCCGAAAGGACCCGCTGAGCCCGATGTCCCCGAGGACGTTTGGGGGAATCTTCGTGGCTTGGACTACCAGGGAGCGACCGAAGCTCTCAGTGCTTGGAGCCCGCCGACAGACGATGCGGAGAAGAGTCGGCAATTGCTGATGTCTCTGATCCAGGATGCGGAGTCTTTTTTGAAGGGACTTGAGTCCCGGCGGGTGGCTGCTGAGGGCACGGTGCAGACCCGAGACGGACGAAGCTTTCCAAGAGTTCTACGCGGCGAAGAGGGAGGGATCGTCGTGGCCACCGCCGCAGGAAAAGAATGGCATCTCGGCTGGTCGGAACTCAGTGCCGACGCATTGATTGCGCTGCACCGGGTGGCAGCCTCTTCCTCGGGAGATGGAGCGGATTGGCACGAACAAGCCTTCGCTTTCGACTATCTGAGCGGTGATCCCCAACGAGCCAAAACAGCGGTGGCCAAGTGGTTGGAAACCAGCACTGAGCGTGCTGAGTTCTGGGATCAGGTTTTTCGACGCATTCCGCGCTAGTCGGAGCGGGCCGATAGAACCTGATCAAGCAGGGCAATCAAGGTGTCTCGCAGGGGCGTCGCGAGAGCAGCGAGACGGCGTTGTTCCGTCTCATAGGCGCGACGTCCTTCAGCCGTTTCGATGGCAATGGGTTCAAGATGGAACTCGCTCAAATCGTAGGGGCTCGCCCGCATATCGAGGTCGCGAAACTGCAGGGCCAATTCGAAGCACGCGAACCATAGTTCGGTTCCGACCCATGGCATGGCTTTCCCCGCCCATTTGTAGAGATCCATGTTGGCGTGAACGCAACCGGGTTGTTCGTGATCGGCGCGTGTCCAGAGGCCCGGCTGGAGTTTGTTGAGAGGCTTAGCCTCTGGGGCGAAGAACCGGAATGCATCGAAATGGGAGCACTGAATCGGCCGCGATTCGACGAAGCGATCCACATCTTCCTGGCTCAAACGCAGGGGAGCCGTCTCGTGATGCCGAATATCTTTCCCCCGATAGACCATGGCCCATTCGTGCATCCCATAGCAGCCGAAGTGGGCAGGGCGGTGACGGGTGGAGACCAAGAGATCGCGAATCCAACGGATTCGTTCGAACTCTTTCGACGGGAGGGAAGATGGATCCGCCCACAGCCATCCGTCCGAAAAGGAATATGGGGCTTTCTGCCAACAGGACGGGAGGGGTGTCGATGCTTCCAGTGCGACCCCGATGGGCGGATGCCACTCGCGTAGCTTCGAAAAAGAGAAAGTATAGTAGGTGAAGAGGAAGTCTTCGATCGGATGCGGACGTTGTTCGGCACGTCGCTTGAGAGCGGGCTGAGTGCGGCGCTCCGCGCGCAACGCGTGGTCCTCACGCAGTTGCCGCCAAGTCTCGGCAGTGAGGTAGGTCAGGGTCGGAGGAGCGCTGATCGGCACGTGCCGATTCCAGTCGGAAAAACTTTCCGAGAAAAGAGGTAAAAACCTCTTGCGTGGAGTCGGCTCATGAGTAGTCTGCCGGCCCGCGCCGGAAGGGGCGGACAAAAAAAGGAATCGCGGGGTGGAGCAGCCAGGTAGCTCGTCAGGCTCATAACCTGAAGGTCGTAGGTTCAAATCCTACCCCCGCCACCAATGAAGGGCACTGACTCGTAATGAGTCAGTGCCCTTCGCCTTTTTGAGGAAAAGGTTTTCAAGGATGGTTTTGCGCGAACCAGGAAGGGCCGGAATGAGAACTCGATTTCTCATCCTGATCTCCCTTCAGGATCGACGCTCATCAGCCCGGTCCGATCAGTCATGCTGTTAGGCGGACTTCTTTGAGTAGGGTGCGCACCCCATGGTTCTTGTGGATCGGGTTCCGCGGTCCCTCGGGTCGGCCATGGGGAGGACAGGGTCGTAGGGGTCGGCTCGTTTTGGAAGGTGGGTGTGGCTTGCGAGGATTCCCTGCCCCCTGCAGGGTATTGGGGGCTGGACGCGCCCGCGGCGAAGTGTAGCGTCGCTCTCAGTCCAATGAATCGGCTAAAGACCCACATGAAGAAACCTTCGTCCCGTTCTCGGGGCTTCACGCTGGTGGAGCTCCTCGTTGTCATCGTGATCATCGCGGTGCTGGCTTCGCTCGCGTTTGTGATGGCGAAAAAGGGCATTTCCAAGGCCCAGAGCACCTCGGCTCTCAACCAAATGCGGAACCTGGCGGTGAGCATGGAGATGTTTGAAGTGGACTATCGCACCCCGCCGATTCCGGAGCGGAATCGGGACTCCGGTCGCGACGTGCTGTATGGTGTGCCAGGCGGTGACAATGGCACGGAGATGCTTTTCGGAGCGCTCTTGGGACACGACGAAAATGCAGAGCCCGAGAATCCAAGTGGCGATTTCCTTGCGGGTCGCGATCTCAACTACAAGGACAACTCCTACATTGAGCCGAAGTATGAGGAACAACCTCGGAATGGTGTTTATCGTAAGGACGGTAAAATCTACGACTTCTGGGGCCGCGAGCTGATGATCGCCGTCAATGTGCCGCCCTTCGAAGAAGAAGACACTGGTGGGGTGAACGACAAGGTTCTCAATACGGATGGATTTGCCGAATGGAATGACGTCAAGCCTCTCTACCAGAGCTATGTCATCTGGTCTTACGGCAAGGACGGAGAGAAGGCAGACAATTTCTCCGGTTCCGACGATGTGAAGAACTTCTGATTTTGAGTTTTGAAGCCGCGCAGAATATGCGCGGTAGATCACGTTCACGGCGTGGTCGCCGACCATGGCGCAAGGGCATTGTCCTTGCGCCATGGTTGCTTTGAGTGCTGCACCTCCGGTCGATCCCTTTAGCCAACGTCCCTTTCTGGTTTTCTGGGAGGTGACCCGCGCGTGCGCGCTGGCGTGTCGGCATTGCCGGGCTGAGGCCCAACCGCGACGGCATCCTGACGAGTTGGATGCGCTGGAAGCTCGGGAGTTGATGAAGCAACTTGCCGAGTTGGCACCGCCGATGTTGATCCTTACCGGCGGAGATCCGCTGATGCGCCGCGACGTGCTTGAGCTCGCCCGCTATGGTTCGGATCTTGGATTGCGAGTGGGACTCAGTCCCTCCGCCACTCCACGGCTCCTGAACACGGATTTTCATCGTATCCGGGAGGCTGGAATCCAGCGCATTTCGCTGAGTCTGGATGGTGCCTGTGCGGAGACTCACGACCGATTTCGTGGTGTCGGAGGAACTTTCGAGCAGACCTTGCAGGCGGTGGAGAGAGCCCATCATGCGGGCTTGTCGATCCAGATCAACACGACGCTCACCGGTGCGAATCGGGAAGAGTTCCCTGCATTCAAGGAACTGATGTTCCGGCTCAAGCCCGCCATGTGGAGCGTGTTCCTCTTGGTCCCCACCGGAAGGGCTGGAGCGAAGGAGATGGCGAGCCCGGAGGCGATCGAGGGGGTTTTTCAAGAGCTGGCCGATCTGGTGGGCGAAGCCCCCTTTGCTGTCAAAACGACGGAGGGGCATCACTTTCGTCGAGTCCTCGCCCAACGCGGCAAAGGCGGAACGCGAGGGCGCCAAGGCATGCGTTCCCCCCTCGGCATCCGCGACGGACGGGGAGTGATGTTCATTTCTCACACCGGCGAAGTGAGCCCGAGTGGATTCCTTCCTCTGGTATGCGGCAATGTTCGCTCGTCTCATCCAGGCGAGATTTACCGACATCATCCCTTGTTTGTTAGCCTCCGTGACTCCGACGCGCTCGGAGGAAAATGTGGGCGCTGTGAGTTTCGCCGAATTTGCGGGGGCTCGCGGGCCCGTGCTTATGGCGTCACCGGCGATCCCTTTGCGGAGGATCCTTCCTGCATTTACCAACCCACAGCCATCGCATGATCAACCTCACCCGACTTTGGACCGGGCAGGCCCAGCCTGCCGATCACCTTCGCTATGGCCATGGCCATCAAGCTCCGGGCGCTGCCCGCGAGCGCAAGCCGATCGTGGTCTGGAACATCACCCGCACCTGCAATCTCCGCTGCGTGCACTGCTATTCCGACTCGATGGCGGCTCGCTATCCTGGTGAATTGGAATGGGAGCAAATGCAATCGGTGGTGGCAGATCTCGCGGCTTATAAGATCCCTTCACTGTTGCTTTCCGGGGGAGAACCGACCATTCACCCCCGCTTTCTCGACCTGGTGAATCTGGCCTCGGATGCGGGTCTTAAGCTGACGATTTCCACGAATGGCACGCTGATCACGCCCGAGAAGGCGGCGGCCTTAAAAGCGGCGCAGGTGGCCTATGTGGGAATTTCGTTGGACGGGATTGGGGCCGTGCATGATGAGTTTCGTGGCAAAAAGGGAGCCTTCGAAGCGGCGGTTCGCGGGTTTCGGAATTGCCACGATGTCGGTCAGAAAACCGGGCTGCGGCTGACTTTAACGCGTCACAATGTTCAGAATATCGACGCGATCCTCGACTTCATCGAACAAGAGGAAATTCAGCGAGTGTGCTTCTATCATCTCGTTCCGGCCGGCCGCGGCGGCAAGATGCAATTGCTGGATGCGGTCGAATCACGGCGAGCCATTGATACCCTGATTGCGAAAGTCGAAGACTGGAATCAGAGAGGACAAACCCGTGAGGTTCTCACGGTGACTCAGCCAGCGGATGGGGCCTATTTGCTGGTCCGGATGCGGAGGGAGAATCACCCGCACCTCGCCCAAGCGGAACAGCTTCTGGGGTGGAATGGAGGAGGGGCGAACAGTTCAGGACGGGGAATCGCGAACATTGATACGCAAGGAAACGTTCATCCGGATCAATTCTGGCAGGACGTGATCCTCGGCAATGTGAAGAAGACTCCGTTTTCTTCCATTTGGGACGGCCAGTATGAGCCATCGTCGGCAGTGCTTGAAGAGATTCGTTCCCTGGGAGCATTGAGTTCAGCCGAGCGAAAAGTGCGCATGCATGGTCGCTGCGGAGGCTGCCGTTGGTTCGACCGCTGCGGGGGTGGATTCCGGACCCGGGCGGCATTTGCAAATGTCGACTATTTCGGGTCGGATCCCGGCTGTTATCTCAGCGACGAAGAGATTGCTCCCCAGCTGACCGAGGCGCTTTCGTCTGAGAAGGGCTAGGTGCAGGGAAAGGGGAGACCGTGAAGATCGAACCGATCGCCCGAGAGCCTCACCGAGTGTTTTTTCCTCTCGGCATTGTACTCTCGGTTCTGGGGGTCGCGCTGTGGCCCCTGCATTTCTGCGGCTGGATCGATGGCTGGCCCATGGAGGCACACGCGCGATTCATGGTTCTCGGCTTTGGAGGATGTTTCATTGCAGGTTTCATGGGGACGGCCGGTCCGAGAATGACCGGTGCGTTCCCGTGGAGCTGCTTCGAATGCCTGCTGTTTATCAGCCTCATCAGTGTGATGGCGGGACTGTGGTGGTTTCAACAAATCTCCGTAGCGGACGGCGTTGGAGGCTTCTGGTTGATCGGGCTGACCGTCAGCCTGGTGGTGAGGGGGATCGTTGGCAGATCGAAGCTCCCGCCGCCTGGGCTGTTTTTGGTAGCGGCAGGATGGGGCGGAGCGGCGATGGCGGAGTTCGCTCTCGCCCTGGATGTTCGCTGTCCTTTGGACCCGACCTGGAGAACGTTTTGGCGGCTGATGTTGTTCCAGGGATTTCTGTGGTTGCCCTTGATGGGCTTGATTCCTCTAGGGCTCTCGCGTTTTTGGGGTCAGACTTCTGTCCACGTGCAGGCGCAGGGGAATGTCCGTTCTTGGTTGCGGACGGGCATCCCCTGTTGGCTGGCTGGGGGGATCTTGATTTTCAGCATCGCTCTGGAAGCCATGGGGAGCGGTCGACTGGGGATGGTATTGCGCGTGGTCGCGGTCACCCTCGCGTTTGCCTTCGCGCTTGCGGAAACGGGTTGGAGGAAGAGTGGCGACGCCGGAGAGTTCGCGCTGCGCTGGGTGCCGGCTGCAGCGGCCGTGGGTTGGCTGGCGGCTACCGCCTTGCCCCCGCTTCGAATCGGTCTGTTGCACGCCATGTTCATCGGGGCTGCAGGAGGGGCGGTCTTGAGCGTTGCGACCCGGGTCGTCTTGGGGCAGGCGAGGGGAACCGACTCTGATGGGAGGCCAATGAAAGGGCTCAAGGTCGTCTGGGGGCTACTGCTCTTCACGGCTGCGACTCGATGGACTCCCGAGTTCGTCCCCAAAATCCGCATCTCGCATTTCAACTATGCCGCGTTGGTGTGGAGTGGGACGCTCGTTTTCTGGTCTTGGCGACTTCGGAGTGCGCTCGTAACGGCCCATAAAAACGGCTCAAGGAAGCACCGTCCCTTGAGCCGCGGAGAAAGAAAACGAGATCGAGATCAGGCTTCGGCCTGACCTTTTTCGATCATGCTCGATTCGATGACCTGCTCGCGGAGGTTCTTCTTGCGAGCCGCAATCAACACGACGGGAGAGGCCACGAAGATCGATGAATAGGTGCCGACGACCAAACCAATGAGGATCATCACCGAGAAGTCGCGCAGCCCGGAACTGCCGAAGATGGCGAGAATGGCGACGGTAAAGATGGTCGTCAGGGAGGTCAGCATCGTCCGCGATAGGGTGGCATTGAGAGCCTCGTTCATGAGGTCCTTGATGCGCCCGGTGCTGGTGAGCAGAGATTCGCGGATGCGGTCAAAGACAATGATGGTGTCGTTGATCGAATAACCAGCGATCGTGAGGATGGCGCCCACGTGGATCAGGGAGAGTTCACCGCCAAGCAGGATGACGATCCCCACTGCGGCGATCACGTCGTGGATCAGTGCGAGGAAGGCGCCGAGAGCGAAGGCGAATTCGAAACGCAGAGCGATGTAGACAAAGATGGCGAGAAGGCCAATGCCGAGGGCAACTCCTGAGTTCAAAAGGAATGCCTTTCCTGCGGTGGCAGAGACGGATTCGACGGTTGCCTCGACAAGGTATTTCGTCTCGTCGGAACCCTCGGCGACCGGAACGCGAGTGGCGAGCGGATCAGGGAACGCTTTGCGCATCTGTTCCTCGACTTTGGCGGCATCCTCGGCGGCACAGCGGATGGTCAGCAACTCACCGCTACCTGGGACGCGCTCTTCTTGCACCACGGGATTGGCCGCAAGGTCGAGATCCTTGAGGGCGTTGTCGGCGTCTGAGTGCGGCAAGCTATCAAAGCCTTCAGGGAACTGGAAGCTGATGAGGCTACCGCCGGTGAAGTCGACACCGAGAGCGGCCTCCTTTTTCATGGCGAGGGTGCCAAGGCAACCCAGCACCAAGACGGTCGATAGGGAGAGGGAAAAGCGACGCTTGCCGAGGAAGTCGAAGTTGGATTTCCGGAAGAAGTTCATCAGGGTGACCTTCTTCATCAGGCCTGAGTCGAGCAGCCAGCGGAAGATCACGCGAGTGACCAGGATGGCGGAGAACATCGAACCGACGAGGCCGATGGTCAGCGTCACGGCGAATCCTGACACTGTGCCGCTGGCCTTCCAGAAGAGGATGACGGCGGTGATCAGCGAGGTGATATTGGAGTCGAAAATCGCAGAGAAGGCCTTGGCGTAGGCGGTGTCGATCGCGGTATGCAGCGACTTTCCTGCTTCAATTTCTTCACGGAGTCGTTCGTAAATCAGCACGTTGGCGTCAACCGCCATGCCGATCGTGAGGACGATGCCTGCGATACCCGGCAGGGTGAAGGTGAAGTTGAAGAGGGCCATCGCGCCGAAAATGATGATCGAGTTCACGATCAGAGCGAGGACGGCGATCAGACCCACCGAGCGGTAGTAGATGAACAGGAAGATGGCGGTGAAGGCGAGGCCGGCGACACCAGCGGTGAGCCCTTGTTTCACCACGGCAGCGCCCAGAGTCGGGGAGACCGAGCGTTCTTCGGAGATTTCGAGAGCGTTCTGAAGGGGGTTGAGCAATTGACCGGCGAGCTTGTCGGCAGCTTTGAACGAGTCCTGTCCTTGGATGACGAAGCTTTGCCCGAGCGGGACGGTCTGCACCACAGGCGCCGTGAGGACCTCACCGTCGAGGAGGACCGCAATGCGATCCCGACCCGGGCTCATGCTGCCGGTGAGATTTTCCATTTTCTTCCCACCTTCAGAGGTCAACTTGATGCCGACCTGAAAGTCGGAGCCTTGTTGCTGTGGCCACGCATCGGCCACGTCGGAGCCGCTGATGGCGGTGCGTTTGCTGAGCAGAAGATATTCCGTGAAGGGTTCTCCGTCGCGATCTTCACCTTTGTGTTCGAAGGCGGCATAACCGGGAACCACCTCGTCGCCATCGGCAACGGCCTTGGCGACCATGGCACTTTCGTTGCTGACCTCACGAAGTTCCAGTTTGGCAACCTTCTGAAGGGCCACGCGGACTTCGGCCGCCACTTCCGGTTCCATGCCGGGAACCTGCACGATGATCGAGTCCGTGCCGCTGCTGACCACCAACGGTTCGGAGTTGGGAATCGTGACCGACAAACGCTTTTCGATGACGCGAACCGCTTCGTCGAGGTCGCGTTGGGAAAGCGGGATGGGCTCGCCGGTGGTCTCATCCACATTTGGCTTCACCTTTAGGGTGAATGCCGACCCCCCAACGATATCGATGCCGCCCTTGAGGCTATCCTTCGGCGGCCAGAGCGCGAGCAGGGAAAGCGCGCAGACACCGAGGGTGAGAACCGTGCCGACGTTCCGCTTACGGCGGTCAGAATCGGTCGCGAAGTACCAGATGAAGAGGATCAACAACGCGAGGCCCGAAAGGAAAAGGGCCAACGGGTCGGAAATCAAAGTGACGCCGAGCACGGGAGACATCGTGGGATGGGGAAAGGATTATTTGGATTCGACCGCCTTGGTATCAGCGGCGGGAGCGTCCTTCTTCTGGACGGAGGCAATGGCCTGCTTGTCGAACTCAACCAGCACCCCTTCGGCAATCTTGAGGGTCACGGTCTTGTCTTTGATGTGGTGAACGAGAGCGTGGATGCCGGCGGTCGTGATCACGCGGTCACCGGTCTTCAGGGCATCAATGCGTTTCTGCAGATCTTTGCGCTGCTTCTGCTGCGGACGAATCAGCAGGAAGTAGAACATGACGATCATCAGGACCATCATGACCAGAGGGTTTCCCAAGCCTTTGGGAGCAGGGTTCTGGGCGAGGAATTGAAGCGCGAGAAGTGTGATCATGCCTTGGTGTAACGCCGGATGAAGGAATCTTTGAATTCAAGGAAGTTTCCTGCCTCGATCGCCGCCCGGGCTTGGGCGGTGAGGCCGAGGAGGAAATGCAGGTTGTGAAAGGAAAGCAACCGCAAAGCGAGGATTTCCCCGGCCCGGAAAAGGTGCCGGATGTAGGAGCGGGAGAACCTTGCGACGTGGGGATGAGCGGATTCGCAAAGTGGGCGCGGGTCGCGTTCGAACTCGAGGTTTTTGATGTGAATCGGTCCATCGAGTGTGAACACCTGTCCGTGGCGGGCGACCCGCGTGGGCATGACGCAATCGAACATATCCACCCCACGGCCAATCATTTCGAGAATTTGCGGGGGGGTGCCGAGGCCCATGGCATAGCGGGGTTTGTCCTCGGGTAGGAACGGCACACTGTGGTCGATGGCGCGAAACATTTCCTCTTCGGGTTCCCCGACCGAAACGCCACCGATGGCATAGCCGTCAAATCCTAGGTCGACGAGTTCTCGGGCCGAGCGTTCGCGGAGTTCCGCCCACACGGAACCTTGGACGATGCCGAAGTGGCATTGTCGGCCCTCGCCCGAGCGGGGTTCGTGCTGAGTGATCCATTCCTTGCACCGGCGGGCCCAACGGGTGGTCTGGGCGAGGGAGTTCTCGGCATACTGGCGCTCGCAGGGGTATGGCGGGCACTCGTCGAAAAGCATCGCGATGTCCGAGCCGAGTGCGGCTTGGATCTCCATGCTGCGCTCGGGAGTGAGCAACATTTTGGATCCGTCGAGATGGTTCTGGAAACGCACGCCCTCTTCGGTGATTTTGCGCAATTTGGAAAGCGACCAAACTTGGAACCCTCCAGAGTCCGTCAGAATGGGACGTTTCCAATCGGCAAAACCGTGGAGACCTCCCATCTCGCGAATGAGATCGTGGCCTGGGCGCAACCAGAGGTGATAGGTGTTGCCGAGAATGATCTGGGCTCCGAGCCACTCCAGCTCGTCGGGATGCAGTGTTTTGACCGAGCCCTGCGTTCCGACCGGCATGAAGATCGGAGTTTCCACGACGCCGTGGGCCAAGGCCATACGGCCGGTGCGGGCCTTACTGGAGGGATCGCGTTGGAGAACTTCGAACATGCGGGCGGTGGTTGCTGGCTGACATCAAAACGGGCGGACCCCAGAAAGGATCCGCCCGTCGGGAAGAAATCAATCGATCACTCGTCGCCTTCGGCAGCACCTTCGCCTGCCTCGACGTTGATCGTGAGGGTGGTCGTCACCTCGGGGTGCACGCGAACCACCACTTCGTTTTTGCCGGAGCGCTTGATCGGCTTTTCGAGCTCGATGGCGTGGCGGTCCAGTTCGATGCCGGCCGCTTCGAGCTCCTTGTGGATGTCGATCGAAGTCACCGAACCGAAAGCCTTGCCACCTTGACCGGTGGAAAGGGTGAACTTCGGACGAAGCTTGGAAATCTTGGTGGCCAGTGCCTGAGCGGCTTGAAGCTCTTCGGCTTCGCGCTGGGCGCGGGCGGCCTTGAGGTCTTCAACGTGCTTAAGGTTTTCCTCGGAAGCCTCATAGGCTTTGCCTTGGGGAACCAGGAAGTTGCGCGCGTAGCCGGCGCGGACCTTGACGACATCGGCTTCGGCGCCGAGTCCTTCGATCTTTTCGCGGAGAATCACTTGTGCGTTTGCCATGACGTCTAATGGTCGTTCGTGGGGGCGGGGAGGTAGTTGTAGGGGGATTTCCAGTCAAGGAAAATGGTGAATTCCCCTTAGAAAACTCAATCTTTTGGGCTTGAGAGGGGAGAGATCTCCGTTTCAGGTCTCCCTGGGAAGATCCGTCGTCGAAGTGCGCTCGAAGCATGAACGAGGGCAATGAGGGCTGGAACTTCGACGAGCGGCCCGATCACCGCGGCGAATGCCACTTTGGAGTCGACGCCAAAAACAGCGATGGCGACGGCGATGGCCAGCTCAAAGTTGTTGCCTGCCGAGGTGAAGGCAATGCTGGCGGTTCTCGGATAATCCGCACCCCACCGCGAGGCCATGAGGAAGCTGACGAAGAACATCACGGCGAAATAAATGAGCAAGGGGATCGCGATGCGCAGTCCATCAAGGGGCAGGGCGACGATTTCTCGGCCCTGAGTGGTGAACATCAGGACGATGGTGAAAAGCAGCGCAACGAGCGTCAGGGGGGCAATTCGCGGAAGGAATCGGGACTCATACCATGCGGATCCTTTGAGGCGGGTCAGGCCCCAGCGAGAGAGCATGCCGGCAAGAAATGGGATCCCCAGATAGACGAGCACCGAAAGGAAGACTTCCCGCATGGAGATATCGACCACAGCTCCCTGCAGACCGATCCACGGGGGAAGCACCGTGATGAATAGCCAAGCGTAGGTGCTGTAAAATAGGACCTGAGCGATGCTGTTGAGTGCCACCAAACCTGCGGCATATTCGGCGGAGCCTTTTGCCAAGTCATTCCAGACCAGAACCATGGCGATGCAGCGAGCGAGGCCAACCAGGATCACTCCGATCATGTATTCCGGCTGGTCCCGAAGCAGCAAGACGGCGAGGATCCACATGAGGACCGGTCCGATGATCCAATTCTGAACGAGGGATAGCCCGAGAAGCCGAGGGTTGGAGAAAACTCGCGGGAGTTCTTCGTAGCGAACTTTCGCCAAGGGAGGATACATCATGACGATCAGTCCGATCGCCAAGGGCACGTGGGTCGTGCCGAACATCATCGGGGCAAAAAATGCCTCAGGATCGTGAATCACATACCTTCCCAGGACGACTCCGAGGACCATCGCGGCGAAGATCCAAACGGTCAGGTAGCGGTCGAGAAACGACAGTCGCGAAACCACCGATGGTTCTTTTTTACGCATGGGAGGCGAGGCGGCCATCGGCGTAGGCGGTGAAGACCTTCAGGATTTCGTCTCGGACTCGTCGAAAGACGACCCGCTGTTCCTCCTCGCTTCCCGTGGCGTGGGCGGGATCGTCGAAGGGGTAGTGGAGTCGATGCGCTTGGCCGGGAAAGGTCGGGCAAATCTGGTCGGCATTGCCGCAAACAGTGATGACGGTTTCCACCGGTCGGTCGAAGAATTGCTCCCATGACTTGGAGCGGTGAGAATGGAGATCGATGCCGATCTCAGCCATCACTTCCACTGCCAGCGGATGGACGTAACCCGCCGGCTTGGAGCCTGCTGAGGCGACCTCAATTCGCGGGCCAAGGGCTCGTTGGAGAATGCCTTCTGCCATGTGCGAGCGGCAGGAGTTTCCGGTGCAAAGGACGAGAATCATCGGGAGACAGAGTTAGCAACAACCGGAACCAGGAGTGCAAAGAGCCTTCTGACCGGGAAGAGGAGGCAAGGTGAAATCGGGCAAGCAGATGTCTTTGGCCAGGCAGTCCGTGTGTTTGAACTCGGTGTGAAGACGGAGGGAGTGGCCGGTGACTTCGACCTTCAAGACGGGAAGTTGTGTCCAGTGGGGGACTTCCCATTCGATCTCGATCGGCAAGTCGGAGCTCGGAAGGAGGGTCTGCGCCCGTTCGAGGATGCGCGCCAATTTCTCTGCGGAAAGTCGGTGATCGATATCATCGGCCACCCATGCCTGCAGACTGCTCCATTCCAAGGTGTGGCGTTGGCCTCCGCAATCGAGGAAGGACTTGGAGACATGTCCCACTTCGGTGATGTGAAAATGGGCGGGGATGGACTCTCCGTTCGGGAGCACCACTTCGACGGCATGTTGAGGATGGCTTCGGAGGGTAGTGAGCAAGGATCGATAGGTCGCTCTCATCAAAGGGAACAGGATTCGGATTCAGATTCGCATCCGCAGCTGGAGTCGGAAGCCGCGATGTCTTGGATGCAATGGAGGAAAGTCGGGAGGCACTCACAGGCCAGCTGGTAGATCACTTGCTGACCTTGCTTTTCACAGCGGATCCAGCCCGCTTTCCGCATCAGAGTGAGGTGTTTGGAGACCGTCGACAAATCGCCTCCGACATGCGCTTGGAGAGCACCGACGCTTTGGGTGCCGGAAGCCAACAGTTGGACGATTTCAAGGCGGGTGGGATGGGCCAGAGCCTTGATGACCTGAACGAGGCGGTCGCTTTCCAATGCCTTCATGGCTTGGCGAAATGGCCAAGTTTGGCAAAAATGGCAAGTCTTTCTTCGGGCGATCGCGATCTCAAGTGCCTCTCGAGATGCTATTTCACCCGGTGGATTTCGAGGGTCACGTGCTGGAAATCATCGAGGTGAAGCATTTCGCGGAAATCATCCGGGCTTCGCTCGGTGCGAGTGGCGACACTTGCCATCAAACAATGCAGTTGAGGTCCGATCTCCCACGCATGGAGATCGGTAACGCGGCTGAGCCCATCCGCTTCAATCGCCGATCGGATCCTCTCAAGCTTGGATTCAGGCAGTTGGCGATCCAACAAGCTTCGGCTGGTTTGCCGAAGGAGTCCGATGGACCAGCGACCGACAAGGAGCGATCCGAGAATTCCCATGACCGGATCCATCCAGATCCAGCCAAAATATTTGGCTGCGAGCAGTGCGACGATCGCAGTCACCGAGGTCAGGGCATCTGCCATGACGTGAAGGTAGGCGGAGCGAAGGTTGTGGTCGTGGTGCCCGTGGTCGTGCCCGTGGTCGTGCCCGTGGTCGTGCCCGTGGTCGTGGTCGTGGTCGTGGTCGTGGTCGTGATGATGGTCGTGATGATGGTTCTCTCCTAAGATGAACACCGACGCACCATTCACCACTAAGCCGACGATGGCCACGAAGATGGCGTGGTCGAAGGCGATGGAGGTCGGAGAAATGAGACGTTCGATGCTCTCCCAAGCCATACCGATGGAGAACATGGCGAGGAGGACGGCTCCCGTATAGCCGCCGAGGGCGTTCACTTTGCCGGTGCCGAAGCTAAATGAAGGATCGCCCGCATGACGGCGTGCATAGTAGTAAGCAAAGGCATTGATGCCCAGCGCGACGGCGTGTGAGGCCATGTGAATCCCGTCGGCCAGCAAGGCCATGGAGCCGAAGCGAATTCCCGCTCCAACTTCGATGACCATCATGGTCATGGTGAGAGCGATGACGGCGAGCGTGCGGGATTCACCGGGCTTCTTGAGATCCTGGCCGAAGCGATGGTCGTGGATCCAACGTGAGATTTCTGAATCGTGCATCATCGGAATTATTTGAGGTAGCTGTGAAGAATCTCCCTGAGGTCCCGGGATGCGGCCTTGATGGGCTCGCTCGCGCTGGCCTCCTGCTCAATGTGATGGACGATGTGTTCTTCCATCAGCTGACGGGTCAGTGAATTGAGCGCGCCTCGGCAGGCCGCGGTGTTTTGCAGGATTTTGTAGCAGTCCTCGCCATCAACGAGCATGCGTTCGATGCCTTCGAGCTGTCCCTTCAGGCGTCGGACCCTTTGGATCAGCTTGGTGTTGTCCCCGGACAAATGTGCCATGACTGGTCCTATACTGGGGTAGGGTATTGGCGCAAGCCCTCAGCCCAAATGGAGAAGGGTTGGATATCAGCCTCTCAGCTCCCCTGACCGAGCAGGCGACCCGTCGTCTCGGGATCGAGGGGTTCGCATAACCGGTAGCCCTCTCCTGTTCGGAAGCTGCCCTCAAGAAACGATTGGGCAGCCTGCGAAGAGGGGAATTCGATGCCGATCAGAGCGCGTCCAATGCGTTCACCGGAACTCCGGTAATTGAAGTAGCAGAGGTTGGCGTCCGAGGGGAGATGGGCGCGAAGGAAGTCGCGAAGCGCTCCTTCCCGTTCATAGAAATCGAGGCGCAAGAAAACCGGGTGTGACAGGAGGTCTTGACGGAGCGGAATGGCACGAAATCGCACATCCACGGCATCTTCCCGCAACCGCCATTCGAAGCCTTGCCCGTTGAGGCGCGTCGATACGGCATCCAGGTCCTCGGTGGAGTCGGTCTGTAGGGTGAAGACCGGCCATGCATCGCGTTCACTGGTTTTGCCGTATTGGAAATCGACGATATTTGCACCAGCGAATGCCGAATGGAGCAGCTGAAGCATGGCTCCCGGGCGCTCTGGAATGCGCACGCTCAGGGTTCGTGTGCGAGCTCGGCCGGACGTTTGAGATAGTGCCAGCTGTCCGAGCTTCAGGAAGTCGATGTTCGCTCCACAAAGCACCACGAGTACTCGCTTTCCCTGAAGTGATGAAGATTCCTTGAGGGCTCCCGCGAGGCCCATGGCCCCGGAGGGTTCCGCGATGCATCGCAGGCCTTCCCAAAGGCAGCGGATGGCTCCGACGACTTCGTCGTTGGTGACGGTGATCAGTCGGTCGAGACGGGACTGCAATATCTTGAACGGATGGCTGCCAATTTTGCGGACGGCAGTTCCATCGCAAAAAAGATCCACCTGATCGAGGGTCACCGGTTCGCCCGCCGTGGCGGCAGCTCCCATGCAGGCCTGATCGATACCTTCGACGCCGACGATCTCGATTTCCGGCCAATACGTTTTGAGCCATTCGGAGACGCCCGCCGCCATGCCGCCGCCCCCGATTTGGAGATAGGCCACGTCGAAAGGGCCTTGCCCGGAAAGCACCACTTCATCGGCCAAGGTGCCTTGCCCGGCCATGACTTTGAGGTCGTCGTAGGCGTGGACATAGGTCGCGCCGGAAGCTTCGGCACCGGAAAGGGCGGCGGCCATGGCTTCATCGTAGCTATCGCCGGATAGGATCACTTCCACTTGTTCGCCGCCGAGACGACGGACTGCCTCGATTTTGACTCGAGGGGTGGAGCGGGGCATATAAATCCGTGCGAAGACACCTAACCGAGCGGCGGCGAGGGCGACTCCCTGAGCGTGATTGCCAGCAGACGCCGTGGCGACGCCCCGCGCTTTTTCCTCAACCGACAAAGACGCCATGCGGTTGGCGGCTCCCCGCCATTTGTAGGCTTTGATTGGGGAGATGTCCTCACGCTTGATCCAAATATCGAGCCCTTCGATGCCGAGAGCATCCAAAGGAGTGGGCTTTCCAAAATGATAGACCCGCTCGCGAGCCAGGAGGATTTCCTGACGAAGGCGGCGGTTGGCGGAGAGAGCTTCACCGGTTTCCACAGCCCCAAGCTGCGCGAAACCGGCGACAGAGCAATCCGCGAGTTTGGGGTCAAACTGCGGCGAGGGCTTCCCGGGTCAGCCAAGTGATTTCCGCCCAACGCTTTTCCTTCACCAAAACACTATCCACCATCCAGCTTCCACCAATTGCTCCCACCACCGAGAGGTCGAGATATTCGCGCATGTTGGCGCGGTTGATGCCTCCGGTAGGGATGAACTTCACTCCGGTGTGGGCGTAGGGGCCGGCGAGGGCCTTGAGGAATTTCGGCCCACCGGCTGGGCCGGCCGGGAAAAACTTGAGCAAGTCGCACCCGAGTCCGAGGGCTTCTTCGATATCTGTGGGGGTCATCACCCCTGGGCAGAAGGGAAGCTCCAGTTCATTGGCCTTGGCCAGAACTTGAGGATTGAGGCCAGGGGCCAATCCAAAGGTAGCTCCGGAATCTTTGGCACGTTGGACCTGTTCTGGGCACAAGAGTGTTCCTGCCCCGACGATGATTTCAGGGCGGTCGTTGGCGATTTTTTGAATGCAATCGGCCGCTGCATCAGTGCGAAAAGTGATCTCCATCACATTGAGTCCACCTTCCAACAGGGCATCCGCCAGGGGCTCGGCATCTTCGACGTGATCCAATACCACCACCGGGCAAATCCGCTTCTCAAGAATTCCTTCGATCATGAAACCGAGGTTAAAGGCTCGAAAGCCTCCCGAGGCAAGTGTTCGTTCCGTCAAATCGAACTCCCTCCGTCATCCAGGCCCGATGGTCCACCCGATGCTTGACTCTCGTCGACGCGAGGTGCAGCACTCCCGCCGCCATGGCTAAACTCTCGATTCAGAATCTCGACGTCAAAGGCAAGGAAGTGCTCATGCGTGTGGACTTCAATGTTCCGCTCAAAGATGGAGCCATTACCGATGACACCCGGATCCAAGCCGCCGTTCCATCCATCCGTCATCTCATCGAGGGCGGAGCCAAGTTGGTGCTGTGCTCGCACCTCGGTCGTCCGAAAGGTGAGCCCAAACCGGAGTTTTCCCTGGCACCTGCGGCAGCACGCCTCTCGGAGTTGCTCGGCAAGTCGGTGACCATGGCTCCAGATTGCGTGGGTGAAGAAGTGGCCGCCTTGCGCGCAGGGTTGGCTGAGGGCGACGTGCTTCTCTTGGAGAACACACGCTACTATTCCGCGGAGGAAAAGAACGACCCGGAGTTCGCCAAGCAACTCGCCGGATCGGCGGAGATTTTTGTCAACGACGCCTTTGGCACCGCTCACCGTGCGCACGCCTCTACCGAGGGAGTGACCCATTTTGTTGCTACCAGCGCGATGGGCTTCCTGCTGGCTCGGGAACTGGAGTATTTGGTCGACAAGCTGGCCGAGCCCCAACGTCCATTCTTGGTCATTATGGGTGGGGCCAAAGTTTCTGACAAGATCGAGGTGATCAACGCCCTCATGGCGAAGGCGGATGCCTTCATCATTGGTGGAGCCATGGCCTACACCTTCCGCAAGGCCCAGGGCTACGAGATCGGAAAAAGCCTGGTGGAGAACGACAAGCTTGAGCTCGCCCTCGACATTCTCAAGAACGCCGACGCCAAGGGCGTGCGTTTCTTGCTCCCGGCCGATACTCGCATCACGCAAGAATTCAAGGACGGTGCCGAAACCCAAGTGACGGCTCCTTACGCCGAGGGTGGGGCGATTCCTGCGGATTGGGAAGGCATCGACATCGGCGACCAAGCCATTGAGGACTTCGTCAAGGAGGTCAAATCCTCGAAGACCATCGTCTGGAACGGTCCCATGGGAGTGTTTGAGATTGGCAGCTTCGCCAAGGGCACCCAGAAGGTGGCCGAAGCGGTGGCTGCGACCGATGCAGTGACCATCGTCGGTGGCGGCGACTCCGTCACGGCGGCCAACAAGTTTGGCATCGCCGACAAAGTCACCTTCATTTCCACTGGAGGCGGTGCCTCCCTTGAATTGCTCGAAGGCAAGGAACTGCCCGGTGTGGCAGCTCTTGATGAAGCCTAATGGCATGGTGGATGCTGTAACCAACTGAAATCAAAGCATGAACCGGAAGCCGATTTTTGCCGCCAACTGGAAAATGAACAAGGGTCCCTCCGAAACGGAGGATTTCGCCCGTGCTCTTCTTCCTCACGTTCAGCACCAGACCTTTCCGTGCGACCTGGTCATTGCTCCGCCCTTCGTTTCGTTGGCCAAGGCCAGTGAGCTTTTTGGCAATGTCACTGCCGTGGCGTTGGCCGCTCAGAACTGTTCGGAGTATGATAGCGGTGCCTACACGGGAGAAGTGAGCGCAGTGATGCTCAAGGAGTTCTACGTTCACTACGTGATTCTGGGGCACAGTGAGCGTCGCTCCATCTATGGTGAGACCGACGACGTGATCAACGCGAAGATGCTCAAAGCTCGCGAGTTCAAGCTGAAGCCCATCTTCTGCATCGGCGAGACTCTTGCTGAGCGCGAAGGGGGTCAGCTGGAAGAAGTGCTTCGCCGTCAGGTCACCAAGGGCCTTGCAGGATTCACTGAAAAGGATTTGCAGGAAACCGTGATCGCCTACGAACCGGTGTGGGCCATCGGAACCGGTGTGACGGCAAGCGCCGAGCAAGCACAGGAAGCCCATGCATTTGTGCGTTCGTTGGTGGCGGAAGCCTTCGGTGGCGAGCCCGCAGCCAAAATTCGCATCCAATACGGCGGCAGCGTGAAGCCTGCCAATGCCGCGGAGCTCATGGCCTGCCCGGACATTGACGGAGCCCTGATTGGGGGTGCAGCACTCGAAGCCTCTAGCTTCCTCCAAATCATCGAGAATGGCACCGCTTCCTAATCGGAAGTTTGCCTAACGAATCCTTGGAAGGTCGCGGAGTTCTCCGCGGCCTTTTTTTAGGGAGTGCGGGAGAGATCCTTTCGACAGGGGATCCGTGAAACGACCATGGGAATCGAAGAAGACACTCAGGTGGCTCCCTGGCTTCCACGGCGTTCCAGGTGGGTTGGTGAGGAAGAGCTTTTCAGCCTCGCTGGTGCGCCATCAAGGCAGGGACAGCGCAGTTCATCGATCCGGTTTCCAAGAACCCTAATGGGCAGCAGCCGAAGATTTCCCCCAGATCCGGGAGCGGGAAACTTCGAAGGAGTTCGCCAGTCGCCCTTTTGCCGAACCGGCTTCACGAAGGTCGCGAACTCCACAGCGAGCATTGTGAAGCGGTGGTGGGCGCCACACAGGAAAACTCACCGATCACCGTGCGTCACAAAAAATGGAGGGGAGGCTTCTTGGAGTGAGGAGAGAGCAGGGTGGGGGGATGGTTTCGCGAAATGGTGATACGGAGGGGTGCAGGTCGGCTCTGGGCGAGGATTGGACGCTCTGGAAGCTCGAGTTTCCATAAAGATCAGGACTCAACTCACTGGGGAGACCTGCTCGGAGCGAATCCTACTTCCATTCCCTCTCCGGAGCTTCTCTCGAGTTTCACCATATTCAGAAAAGGCGAAGGCCTGTGAGCTTTTCTGCTCAAGGGCCTTCATCGTATCCCGCCTAGGACTCGAACCCTCATGTCAAGGTCTCACTCCAGCTCGTGCTGGGAGGTGGTCGAGCGAGCAGTCGCCCATGGTCACGGAGCGAAGCAGGGCGAAGAGGAATCCCGCTCCACTGAATTTGTGGGAATGCCTGACGATCAGGCCCAATGATCTTGCGATGAATTCGAGATCTGGGAGACTCGGAAAGAAGTTGGCACCGAACATGCCGATTTTGCCGGAGCTCTATCCCTATCAAGCCTCTTCTCGTTTTTTGTGAATTCAATCGACTGACAACCCATCGATTGTCGCACTAGGTTGACGCGAATGACCGCTGCCCCGCTCGGAGTCGGAGTCGAATTCTCACCGTGATTTCAATCCTCAAACCACAGTCAACGCGCGGCTGCCGTCAGGCAGTTGGTGCTATGACGCGCCAGAAGATGAAACTCCTCCACGCAATCCTCTTTGCAGCGACGGCTCTTCATTGCGCAGCCGAGGACCAAGGGGAAGGCATCTCGATTTCTTCACAGTTGGGTGCCGGATTTGGCAAGATGATCGAGATTGAGGGGCGAATTGTCGACGATCAGGACACTCGCCTTCGCGCGCACCTCGGCAAGAAGCTCATTGAGGTGAAGCGGGTCGGAACGCACGCACTGACGAAACCGATAGTGATCGAACTTCTTGTGTTTGGATGGATCGATATTTCGATTCCTGAGCGTGGCACCGTTGCTCGATTTCGCGGATATGAGACAGGAGGATTCACCGGGATTCCCAACGAGGCATTCGAGGATGTTCCTTTCGTGCCGACGACCGCACACCACTTTCAAAGTCGGTTTCAGGTTACCAAGTTGCTGAAACAAAAAGGCCAAACGAGACCATCGGAAAACCCCGGTTGAGCCCGTCATACCGTTGCCTTCCGATGGTGCCGAGTGATGGACGTCGTTTTCGATTTCCGGGCGGGCGTTTCCCTTGCGGGGTCGTGGCACCTGGTGATGGGCTCCTGTGACGCCCTGCCGGGGCCACCCATGCTGTGAGGCAAGGGGGATTCACCCCGTGGCGGGCTCGCCGGTGGCGTAACCCGGCCGAGAGAGAGCGATTTTGCCTAGGTTGTGCACGATATCGTCGAGTCGGCACTGGGCGGAGACCTTGCGACGTCCTCGATCGTCGAAACGGTTCATGGCTTTGGCATGGCGGATGTTGGCGAGAGCGGGTTCGATGATGCCCATGCGGTGGCTGTAGCGTTCGCGGCCTCCGGAATTGTCGACCTTGCTTCGCATCCCGTCGCAGAGAGGACGGCCGGATTCGGTGCGGATGGAGAGGGGGTGCCGGGTCGCGCCTGCCCGCGCCGGGTCGCAGGCATTTTTTCCGCAGCCCGAGATAGAGCAGAAGTCGGAGTCGATGCCGTTCTTTCCCCAATCACTGGATGGGAAGGGATCTTATTCGGTTGCGAGTTGCGAGAACTCTGGCCGGAGCTCCAGCTTCAGGATGGGAGGGATCTGAGGACGGCCCACAAGGTGGAAGACGGGGACAGCATGCTGGTGCGAATGGAGCTTCGACCCTTGGAGTCCACGGAATGATGGGCTCCAAACTTCGAGCGAGTGCGTCGCCTCTGGATGTGAAATGAGAGTGCCGAAACAGCGATTCCAGCCGCTCCCCCAAGGTCTGTTCTCAGCCGTCAGCACTCTGGAATCGGCGGAATCTGCATTTGCCGCAGCCGATGGGGGTTGGATCGCTGATCGAATGATGGGCCTCGGGCCTCATCTCCAACCGCAGTTTCCGCTGGTCGCCCTCCCACGCGACCAAGGGCGGCAGCGTGCCTTGATGAGCGGAGGCCGGGACCATCAGGAAAGGGAAGCCGCCGGCGCCTTGCCGACCTCGTGCGGTATCCTGCCGGACCTTCTTCAAGGCTTCTTCAACGCCT
>NZ_JACHFD010000002.1 GCF_014201715.1 Haloferula luteola | reverse complement strand
GAGGAGGTGCTTGCGCGCATCCATCATCGGCACCGGAAACGCAAGGCAGATATCGAGCGCCGATGGAACGGACGGACCGGAATTCCCACCAATTTAACTAAGTAGAACTAAAAACCCGGTCAGGCATGGAAGCCTGCCGGGTGATCGAGGTGCATGCTGCGGAGACGATGCGGAGCCGCAGTTCACGGGCATCAGCCAAATACGCGGGCGAGTCGGCGGCAGACTTCCTCGACATTCTCTCGGGAGTTGAAGGCAGAGATCCGGAAGTAGCCCTCTCCGGCAGCGCCGAAACCGGCTCCGGGAGTGATGACCACTTGGGCTTCGCCGAGCATCTTGTCGAACATTTCCCATGAGGAGACGCCGTCGGGGCAGCTGACCCAGACGTAGGGGGCATTTTCACCCCCAAACACCTGAAGCCCTGCCGTTTGGCAGGCTTCGCGCAGCAAGGCGGCATTGCCCATGTAGTGTTGAATCAGGGCCGCGACTTGCTCTTTGCCTTCGGGTGAAAACACGGCGGCAGCGCCTTTCTGGACGGGATAGGAAGCACCGTTGAACTTGGTGGAATGGCGGCGGCTCCAGAGTTGGTGAAGGGGAATCCGGGTTCCGTCCGGAGTGCTTCCGGTCACGGTTTTGGGAATCACCACGTAGGCGCAGCGGACGCCAGTGAAGCCGCCGTTCTTAGAGAATGAGCGGAACTCGATGCAGCAATCGCGAGCGCCTTCGATTTCGAAGATCGAGTGAGGAATCTCCGGATCTTGGATGAAGGCTTCGTAGGCGGCGTCAAAGAGAATGATTGCGTCGTGAGCCAGCGCGTAGTCGACCCAGCCTTTGAGTTGTTCGCGGGTTGCAACGGTGCCGGTAGGGTTGTTCGGGAAGCAGAGGTAAATGAGGTCAACCTTTTCCGTAGGAAGGTCAGCGACGAAGCCGTTCTCTGCGGTGCATGGCAGGTAGAGAAGCCCTTCGTAGGCGCCCTTGGAGTCGGCCTCACCGGTGTTGCCGACCATCACGTTGGTGTCGACATAAACGGGGTAGACGGGGTCGGTGATGGCGATGCGATTGCCGGGCCCGAAGATGTCGAGGATGTTGCCGGTGTCGCACTTCGATCCGTCCGAGATGAAGACCTCGTCGGCGCTGATCGAAAGGTCGGCATACTGGTTTTCGACGATCGCTTGGCGAAGGAACTCGTAGCCCTGTTCTGGGCCGTATCCTTTGAACGTGGAGCGATCGCCCTGCTCATCCACCGCGGCGTGCATGGCTTCTCTCACCGCGGAGGGGAGTGGCTCGGTGACATCGCCAATGCCACAGCGAATGATACGAGGTGCGAGGTCGGGGTGCTCCTCGGTGAAGGTTCGGACGCGGCGGGCGATTTCTGGGAAAAGGTAGCCAGCTTTGAGCTTGAGGTAGTTCGCGTTGATCGAGGCCATGAGGCCCGCGGTCTAGTCGAGAGTCCCCTTCACGGCAAGCTCAGGGAAGTGGTGGGGCGGAAGGCCTCCGCAGAGACAATTCTGTCACGTCGATGAAAAATGCGACAATCTGAAAGAATCGGTTCCTAGGTCGAAAATACACTAAAAGCGACAAAATCGGCCAAAAGTGACGGGGAAATACCTAAAAGGATGTCGCAATTTTACCAAAAAAAGACAGACTCGATACAAGCGCGAGAAGGATTTTCGTTCTATGGTGGATCGTTCGCAGTCGAATCCCAGGTGTCTCCACGCTTTTCCAGAAGTGTTGACGGTTGGGACGCTTTGACTCTTTCAACCCACCTCAACCCTCGATAACCCATGATCAACCCATTCGCTGGGGCGACGCGTCGTTCGCTCCTGAATTCTGCCATGTCGACGCGTTACGTCGCTGGACTGGTGACCGGAGTTTCCGTTCTGAGTCTGCAAGCTGTGACCTGGACAGGTACGACCAGCACGGACTGGAATACTGGCTCCAACTGGAGTTCTTCCGTGGTTCCGGCCGGAGTTTTGGCCGAAATCACGACAACCACACCCAACATCGCAACGGTGACGACCGCTGTGACAAGCAAGCCGGACGAAATCCGGATCGGTTCTGCTGGCACGACGGGTCAGGTCAATATCCCTTCGGGAAGCCTTGGCAACGCTGCTGGCAAGACGGTGTATATCGGCACCGGAGCGGCGAGCGTTGGTACCCTCAACCTCGCCGATACGGCAGGCACGGGCGGAGCTGCTACGGGAATGGGAGCAGGCACAGGATCCTTCACCGTGGCGGTGCAAGGAGCGGATGCTGCCGGGGATTTGATTGTGGGGGATGCGGGCGCGACCGGCTTCCTCAACGTCAACACTTCGGGGGCGCTCGCCATCACCAATGACCTCTTCGTGGGACGCGGAACGAGCGGCGTCGGCACCTTGAATCTCGACCTGGGAGCGATTTCATCGGGAGCGGCGAACAATGGCGTTTGGACGGCATTTGGACGGCTCGGCGGAAACGGCACGCTGAATATGACCGGCGGCACACTGACTTCGTATGGCAGCACCTTTGTTGGTCGCGATGCGGGTTCGGTTGGCACGGCGACCCTTTCCGGTGGTGAGATCACGGTGCAACTGGGTCAGTTCGCGGTCGGTCACTTGAGTGGTGAAGGAACCTTCACTCAATCCGGTGGCACGATCACGCTGAACGGTGACCAGATGAAGGTCGGGAATGAGACCGGCACGGGCACCTATACGATGACCGGCGGGACGATCCAAACCAACGACAACGAACTGTGGGTCGGCAACCAATCGGGGAGTGTCGGTACGTTCAATCTGGAAGCGGGAACGATCAACGTCGCGAACTGGATTGCGATTGGCCGCGAAGGTTCGGAAGGCACCGTGAACATCACGGGTGGCACGATCACCAAGACGGGCACGGGCAACATTACGATCGGCACCGGATCTTCGGGTCTTGGCATTGTCGAACAATCCGATGGCTTGGTGGATGTTCAGGCCGGGAGCGTGATGTTGGGTGAAACGAGCACCGGTACCGGCAACTACATCCTTTCGGGGGGCACGCTCAATATCGCCACCAACGATTTTGAAGTGGGCTTGGGCGCCACTGGAACGGGCAACCTGACTCTGAATGGCGGAACGCTCAATACCAATGCCATCGACGGTGGTTCCGGTACTGCGAACCTCGTCTTCAACGGCACGATGATTCATGCCAATGGGGATCGCGCCGACTTCCTGAATGATTTCGATACGGGTGACGTTCAAGCGGGCGGAATGCTCATTGATTCGGGAACTTACACCCTAGGCTCCGCGAACATCACCCTGACGGGTGTCGGTGGCGTGACCAAATCGGGGGACGGTTCCCTCAATCTTGCCACGAGCACCAACTACATTGCCTACGAAGGCGCGACTGTCGTGGAGGGAGGAACGCTCACGCTGCCTGCCGATCAGTTTGGATCCCCGGATAAGACCGGTGCCATCACCTTGGCGGATGGCGCGAACTTGGGAGTGACTCCTTTCTTCAAGGGTGACCAACTTGTTCCTTCCAGCATGACGTTGGGGAATTCCGCGCTCACCGCCAACTTTGGCGATATCGCTGCAGCAGGTGGCGTCGCGACGAATTCGTTGATCAGCGTGAATGGCCCCCTGGCTTTGAATGGAGATACCACGGTGAATTTCACCGGGGAGAACTACCAGATCGGGCAGCTTCTGCTTCTTGACTACGATGCTTCGCAACTGACTGGCAGCGGAAGTTTTGTGTTGGGCAACCTGCCGCAAGGTGTGGCCGCCAACCTCGTGGTGCAGGCCAACTACAATAGTACGGGTCGCACGATGGTTTATCTGAATGTGACCGACGTCTTCCAAGTTTGGGCTGGCACGGATGCCACTCCAATCACCGCGACGGGAGCCATTTTGACCGGATCGGATCAAATCGAGTACGTCGACAATCTCACGGGAGTGACCGTAGGCCTTCGTGTGGTGGGAGAGGGAATCCCCGCAGGCACGACGGTGACCGCCATCGATGTGGCGAATGAAATCGTCACGATCAGCAACGCGGCGACCGCAGACGAAGCCTACGTGAATGTCTCCTTTGTGGGCACAGGCACGGTAGACGGGATTTGGGATATCGGCACTTCGAAGAACTGGGCCTCTCAAACGGGAGGCGCCACGGTGGGATATGTCGATGCCAAGCCGGTTTTGTTTGATGATACGGCAGTCGGTTCCACTGATGTGGATCTGACCGCGACGGTCGCTCCGACTGATCTGGTCTTCAATAACTCGTTCCTCGACTACACTTTGTCGGGTTCGGGCTCGATCACGGGAACCGTGGGGCTCCTCAAAAAGGGTGATGCTTCGCTCACGATCTCTGGCCTGACCAATACCTTCACTGGCGATGTCCGCCTCGAAGGAGGGGTGACGACGGTGGATGTTCTTGCAGCAGCTGGTGCCAATGGTCCGATCGGGACGGCCAATCCCATTCAACTGGGCGGCGGGGTTCTCGGTTACAGCGGCGCCACCACGACCTTGACTCGGGATTTGCAGATCGATGGCATCGGAAGCGGCATTGCCACTCAAAATGACCTGACTCTGGGCAGCACCTTGACCTTCTCGGGGGATTCGAACTTCACCAAGACGGGCGATGGCACTCTGTTTATTGATGCCACGACGGCTCGCAACTACGCGAGTGGTACGATTCCAGGCGGCGACGGTGGGCTCGTGGTGGACGGCGGCACTTTGGTTCTCACCGGTGCTGCAGGCCATACCGTCACGGGCGAGGTTCAAGTGGGAACTCTTCCCAACATCCCTGCCCACTTGGTGTTGAACAGCACTTCGCTGATCACCAACAGCTGGCTGGGCCTTAGCCGCGGCAATGGCGATACCGGGGTCAATTCCTCGATTACCGCCACGGATTCGACCATTCAGACGGTCAACAGCAGCATGGGTTTCAACGGTGACCTGGCGACCAACGATGTGCTCTCAAGCTTTACCCTCACCAACACTCAGTGGACCAACACCGGTATCGCAATGTGGGCGGAAAGCCAGAATGCCGAAGCGGAGGTGGTCATTGAAGGAACTTCAGAATTCATCTGCAACCGATTGCAAATGGGCCTCGGCGCCAATTCGAATGTCAATGTGGTGGTCCGCGACAGCGGCAAGATCACCAAGGGCAACGGCTGGATCTCGATTGGCAACAATGCGGGTGCCACGGTGACCTTGGAGGATTCAGGCTCGCTGACGAGTGCTGAAGGCGACTTCAACGTCGCCGACGTGGATGTTGCTGTCGGCATCTTGAACGTGACCGATTCGGCGACGGTGTCCACGGGTGGCACGATGTTCGTCGGTAAAGGAGCTAACACCAAAGGTTACCTGAACATCAGCGGCGGCTCTGTGACAGCTCAGTCCTGGTTGTCAGTGGGCCGCTATGGAGCGACCTCGGTCGGTGAAGTCAACGTGACCGGCGGACAGTTGTTGCAAACCGGCACCGACACCGCGGTCATCATCGGTGAAGAGGGCATGGGCACCTTGTCCGTGTCCGGGACCGGCACTGCAAGCGTCGGCTGGGAACTGCGAGTCGCTCCGGGCGCCACGGCTGTCGGAACGGTGAATTTGGGAACGGGTGGCGTTCTGACGACCCCCGTGCTGATGGAACCTTCCGGTGGTGGCACGAGTAGCGTGGTCTTCGACGGGGGCAAATTGGTGGCCTCGGCCAGCAATGCATCGTTCCTCGCCGTCGACTTTGTGACCCTGAACTCGGGTGGCGGCACGATCGATACCGGCGCCAACGATATCGGAGTTCCTTCGGTGATGGTGGGAGCCGGGTCCTTGACCAAAGTGGGTTCAGGAACCTTGACCCTCGATGCGACCAATGTCTTCACCGGGACGACGACCGTTTCTGAGGGCACGCTCTCGACCACCTCGGACACAGTCCTTGATGACACGTCGTCGGTGGTGGTGGCAGCAGGTGCGACTCTGAACCTGAATTTCTCAGGAACGGAGGTTGTCTCTGCGCTGACCTTGGGTGGTGTAGCGATGCCGGCAGGGGTTTACACCTCGGCGGATTCCGCCCTCATCACCGGAACGGGTGCGATCAGCGTGGGTGCAGCGCCTTCGGATCCCTTCGCGACTTGGATCGATGGTTTCTTCCCGGGCGAATCGGATACTGCGATCGTTGGGCCTGACGCCGATCCTGATGGCGATGGCCAATCGAACCTCGTCGAGTATGCCCTCGGCGGATCTCCAGATGATGGAGGAGACAACGCCAAGGTCTATGCCTTGAAGGCGGATAGCGATGCGGATGTTGAAACGGCCGAGAACGAATTGCTGCTGACGATTGCGGTCCTCTCGGGAACGCCGAGCTTCACCGGATCACCATCCCCCACGGCGACTTCGGGCGGTGTGGTCTATACGGTGCAAGGCAGCTTGGATCTGGCGACCTTCGATCAAATCGCCACGCCGGTATCGGCAGTGACGACGGATCTGCCGACCGTGCCCACGGGCTATGAATATCGCACCTTCAGCCTCGATGGCTCCAACGGCATGGACTCGAAGGGCTTCCTGCGAGTGGTCGTGAGCGAAGATTGATCCCCTGAGATCCGATGAATTCCAGCCTCGGTCGCGTTTCTGCGCGGCCGAGGCTTTCTCGCGGGAATGGCTCACTTTCTTTTCCAGAAAAATTGGAGTGGGGAAATCCGCCACGCATGGGCCCTCGAATCCTTGGATCTTGCGCGTTGAGTTTTCCTCAAAACCTCTATAATCAGTGATTTAAGCAAATTCAGACATGCAAGAAAGGATTCTTGTCGGAGTGTGTCATTTTTGAGAACACCTTGGGGAGTTCGCGAAATCCAGAGCCAGCGACCGCCATGTCTGTAGTTACATTGCAAAGCTACCATTGACTTGTATTCACGATGCGGTTACAAGTTCACTCATCCATGAAAGCCCAAAAATCCCTCCGCCGATCGAGCAGCCCGGGAGGTTTCTCGTTAATCATCGTCATCGCTCTGATGGTGCTCCTCTCGCTTTTGGCAGTGGGGCTGTTGGGGCTTTCGTCCGTGACGCTGCGCTCAAGTCGCGGTGGTGACTCGATGGCGGAAGCTCGAGCGAATGCTCGGATGGCGATGATGATCGCCATCGGTAATATCCAAAAGTCACTGGGGCCCGATCAGCGGGTGACCGCCAATTCGTCGGCCATCAATGGGGCTGTGGGAGAGGCCAATGCGCTTGGTGTCTGGAAGAGCTGGCATTGGGATCCAGAGGCGAGCAGCTCGCCGGATTATGGCGACAAGAGACAAGGCTTCATGCGCTGGCTTGCTTCCAGTGA
This sequence comes from Haloferula luteola, assembly GCF_014201715.1. Classification (GTDB taxonomy): domain Bacteria; phylum Verrucomicrobiota; class Verrucomicrobiia; order Verrucomicrobiales; family Akkermansiaceae; genus Haloferula; species Haloferula luteola. The sequence goes on along the minus strand of NZ_JACHFD010000002.1, from coordinate 376,267 downwards.
AAATGACGAGATGGCCACGAGTGTTCGTGCGGCTGCGCAGGAATACCAAGACCCGGTATGGCTCATCAATCCGGATACCGTGGGCAATACCTCCGGGGATACGGATCAGACCCCGGCACTGCGTGCTGAGCGGCAACGGATGGAGCTCTCGGATTCGCAGCGCGGTGGCCTCGCCTGGGCCGTGATGGATGAATCTCAGAAAGTGAGCTTGGGAGTCGACGCCGAACAAGACGGCGAGATGAGCCGGGCAGAATTGATTGCTCAACGGGTCGCTCCCCAACGCCCAACTCCCGAAGTTTTCCTTCCCGGGATGCAGCAGATCATCGATCAGGGCACGACCGACAAGATTGTCTCTCTGGAGACGGCTTCCTTGGCCTTAGGAACAGGCTCGGACAAAGCCCAGGTTTTGGGCCGCCAGCAGTCGATCACGACGCAGTCGATCGGGCTGTTGACCGATGTGGCAGAAGGGGGACTGAAATGGGATCTTACGTCACTTCTCGACGATTCTTCGGACCCGGCTTCCGTGTTGGGTCGTGAGACCTTGTATTTCTCGGCTGCTGATGGCGCGCCTACTTGGGACTACATCAAGGACCACTATCAGTACCAGGAAGAAGTGACCAACTCGGCCAGTGGAGCTCCCACGGTGGAATTGTCCCGCAACGAATTGCGCCCCATTCGCAATGGGATTGATGTGGCTCCGACGACGGAAAAGCTGCTACCGGTGATTGCCAAGATGCAGATCGTTTTTTCGATCGTGACGCACTACGCGCACATCTCCGACCGGGTGAATTTCTTCAACACCCAGGCTTCTCCGCGGGGTAACACCAACTACGGATGCCCGCACCTTGTGTATGATCCCGTGGTCACTCTCTGGAACCCCTACGATGTGGCGATTGAGTTGGACCACCTCCGAGTGCAGATTTCTGACCCGCCCGTTCTTTTCGGATTCAAAAAGAATGGAGTGTGGCTGCGTCCCGATTTCGCTTCTCAATATCAAGGCTTGGCGAGGTTTCAGATTGCCAATGAGCGCGATGCATCCGCGCGGAAGAATTTCATCCTTTATTTGACCGATAGCCGGCGGAATCAACCCGGTGCGACCATTCGGCTTGAGCCCGGTGAGGTGAAGGTGTTTTCGCCATGGATTGAGACGAACTGGACTTGGGGTCTTGAAGTGGGGACGGGCGATTATAGCCCACGAGCCTTCTTCGATTGGCAAGTCGACAAACGATTCGGGACGATTGATGGCCGGACGAAGAACCAGTATGGTATCGAGACGGTGCCTGGCTGGGACCCGCGTGGTGGACTTCAAACGGACCACTTGGCTTATGCCGGAGGGCGCCCGGTAGCGACGCAGTATGCTTTCGAACGATCCAATCCAAACTACGGCAATCAAGGATGGTTGGGAATCAATGTTCAGCATGAGTTCAGCGTCCACTGCAAGCCGGGCCGGGCATTTCCGGCCACGGGGTCCGATCGCAACACTCCCGACTTTGTGGTGCAACTGCTTGCCGGACAATACCCGGACGCAGATCGAGATTTGCTCCGCACCTATCAATTCCGCTTCAATGATGTAGCGAGTGAAATCGGCAGCACGCTAAACGGGGAAATCGAGCGGACCTATGTGGTCGGCGATCTCCTGCAGTCTCCAACCGATAAGTCCCCGGGTGGTAAAACGCCTTTTGCTCTGTTCACGATGGGCGCCAAGACGACCCGGGATACCCTTGATTTCTCGAAGCCCTGGATGCATGCCCACCCGGTCGTGGAGGGGGGCGAGCAGGACTCCCGTTATGTGGGGAACGCCCTGGATTCCTATGATGTCAGTCTACAGGAGATGAGCGGCTTCTACGATTTCCCGAACATCGAAGTGGACCCTGGGACCAATCGTGGGTTCCTCGGTGGGACCAGCTACTCCAATGGTGGGGTTTCGAACGTTCCGATGTTCCATATTCCGGTGGTCCCTTGTGCGAGCTTGGGTGACTTGATCCCTGCCAACCTGATCGCATCGGGAGCCTTGCCTCGAGTGACTCACCCCTTCGGGAATTCCTACAGCCATCCATTGATCTCCACCGACTCGGTTTATACCAGCAATCCGATTCGCGGGACCTTGGTCTCCTTTGGAAACATGTTGGATCATTCTTATCTCCTGAATGATGCCCTTTGGGATCGCTACTTCTTTTCCACCATTGGGGACATCAGCAATGCCATCACCGGCTCGATGTCGACCGACGATCTGCTCAAGGATTTCATGGATGGAAATCCGCAGCAATTGAACCGACGCTTGGTCCCTCTGGTGAGCAATCCCTCCGGCGAGAGCAGCGAGACGGACAAGATCGGCCGTCTTGGGACGACGGATCGCGCCCAGCAAATTGCTGGCATCATGGGAGTGAAAGGTGCCTTCAATGTGAACTCGGATTCGAAGGAAGCTTGGTGGGCAGTGCTCAGCTCCCTGCGTGACCGGGAGGTCTTGGGTTGGGGAAATAGCGATTTGACGGCCAGCGACAAAACGGCCTACCCGCGCTCTTCGTTCCCCTTGGCCGGCGATCCGAATCAAACGGGAGCCGATACATCCGTGGACGTAGCGGGTGCACGACGCTGGGCGGGTTTCCGTGCTTTGACGGACACCGAATTGAACACGCTGGCTGAGGAAATCGTCGATGCGATTCGTCAACGTGGATCGACGGACCAAGCCCCATTTGCGACCGTCGCAGAGTTCGTCAACCGGCGGATTGGAGGGGCTTCGGGATTGCACACGGTGAAGGGCCTCCTGCAGACTGCGATCGAAGATTCGGGGATCAATGAGTCGTTTCACCAGCTCGATTCGAATGAAATCAATGGAGCTTCGGACCTCCCACCCAATGCGACGAAGGGCGAGGTGAACTCCCAAGCTCGACTGGGCTATTCGGCTGAGGGTGCACCTTCGATCATCAGCCAAGGCGACCTGATGATGGCCTTGGCACCGGTGATCACCGTGCGGGGTGATACTTTCCGGATCCGTGCCTACGGGGAATCGAGAGACAAAGCGGATCGGATCACTGCCAATGCTTGGTGCGAAGCGGTGGTTCAACGTTTGCCGGAATATCTCGACCCGGTTGACGACGCTTATATCCTGCCCGACGATCTGGACAGTGAAGTGAACCAGAAATTCGGCCGTCGGTTCATCATCACCTCGTTCCGCTGGCTCTCGCCCGAGGAAATCTAAAGACGGCTCCAAACCCTAAAAATGAACGACCGATTTTCAATCCGCCTGATGGCGAAATTTGCCCGAGTGATGCTGGGAGCCCTGCTCTTCCAGCAGGTCTCCGCTCAAGATGAGCCTCCCAAGCCCGAGGATGGCATTCGAGTCCGTGCATTGGCTTTCGTGATGGGGGTCAAGACTCCGAAGGAGCTCTTTGCTTTCAGCTCGGATCCGGGAGGCCCTCAAGGGCAGAAGGTGGAGGTTCGAACCTATCTCAATCACCAGGCGGACATGTTGCCGACGACCACCAAGCACCTCGTTTTGACGAGTGACCCGGCTCCAACGAGTGTTCAAATCCCGGAGAAGGTGATTGCCAAGACCACTTTGCCTGAAGGGAAAAAGTCGGTCATCCTGCTTCTGGTTCCCTTCAAGGGCAATGAGGGAGACCCGCCGTATCGGATCTTCGCCGTCGACGACACCCGCACGGCCTTCCCTGAAGGCTCGCTCCAAGTGTTGAACATGAGCCCGACGGAGGTGATGTTCGAATTGGATGATGAGAAGTTCCTTTTCAAGAGCGGCACGACGCGCCTGATCAAAGAGGTGCCGGCAGGTGAGGACAATCTGACCGACATGCGTGCCTTCTGCCGAATCGGCCCTGGCAACTCGGCGGCGGATTGGAAGCGGATCGCCGCGACCAAATGGGTGCCGCCTGGTAAGAAGCGGGTATTCCAAGTGCTTTTTGTGGATCCGATCTCCCAAGAAATTCATCTCCGCGGTTTCACCGATATCGCCAAAGTCGTTCGCTAACGGCTTCTCGACTTTCCCGATTTTCTCGGCCTCCTCGATGATCCATCGAGGAGGCTTTTTTTGGGAGCCGATTAAGGGTTCTCCGAGAAATCGAGCACCAATAGGGACACTCCCTGGCGGGGAAGTTCTAAGGTCAGGCGGCCCGTGCCGTTTTCACCTGCTTGAAGGGATGGGGACGAGATCTCCGCCAGTTCGGAGGCAGCGAGAAGTTCTGCCATTTCGGAGGCGTCGGGATCTTGAGGAGATCCGAGCGCTTTCCAGACGGTGAAGGCGTTCGAGTGGGTTTCATCCACTCGGAAGTGATGCGTGACTTTTCCTGGGTGCGTGGAAAGCCCGCTCAAGCTGAGTTCGATGGCTGCAGAGGGGCCGGGAAGATCGTCGTCATGATAGTGCCATAGAAAGACGCATACCTGATCTCCATCGCGGCTTGCGCGGACTCCGACGTCCGGCTCCTTTCGCACCCCGTGGGCGACGATGGAATCGAGCGCGATATCGTGATCGCTCTCCGTAGGGAGGACGTGTCCGGTCATTTTTGAGAACATCCTAAAGACGTTGAGAACCGGTTTGTTGATACCGCCGGTTGAGAGTGCGCGGAAGCCGGCAAAGAGGTTCTCGCCTTCGAACTCAAAGGCCCAGGTGAGCGCTCCTTCGAGGTTCACGCCGTGTTTTTGGGCGAGATCGAGTTTGCGGGGAAAAGAGGCGGCGGTGTAGCTGGAGTACATGGTGCCGTTGCGGTAGGCGAGGTTTTCACCTTGGCAGGCAGCGCAGCCTTCGGGGTCGGATTCACCAATGACGATGGGGAGGGAGCGAGTTTCGGGGAACTTGGCAATCACCGCAAAGGCTCGGTCGATATCGCGGAGTTGATTGGCGATGCCCATGCGGACGTGGCCGTCCTGAGTCTCCGGCCATCCTTTGGCGTGGAAGGAGATGAAGTCGAGAGGCGTGCCGGTGTCTCCGGTTGCCTCATTTTGACCGCCGATGCAGTGCTCGAGGAAGCTTTCCAGGAAATCGCCACCGGGTCCTCCGGCGACGTCAGGTCCACCGACTTTGGCCCCGGGGATGGCGCGCCGAACGGCGGCGACGGCGTGGTCGTGAAGTCGAAAAAATTCCTCTCGGGTGCCGCGCCAGTAGCCGATGTTGGGTTCGTTCCACGTTTGCCAAAACCATTGGAGGACTTCTTCCTCTCCGTAGCGCTCTTTGCTGTGGAGGGCCCATTGGTAAACAAGCTCTTCCCATTTGGCCCAATCCTTAGGGGGATAGGTCCATCCAGTGTAGATCTCGTCGTATTGGGCGCGCGGGGTCCAGTGATGGCGATACGGCAGAGGCTTGGCGGAAAGCGCTTCCGGCATGAAGCCGATTTGAACATAGGGGCGAACTCCCTTTTCAAGGTAGGTGTCGAAGATGCCGTCGACGATTTCCCAGTCGTAGATGGGCCGGCCCCGACCATCTTCGCCGTACATGCCGGTGGAGCCCCATTTCAAGGCCGGCGTCCCATCGCCGGAAGTCATCAGATTGTGGGTGCGAAAGTAGACGGACTTGGGTTTCAGGTCGCCAAGGTCGCCTAGCAATTTCCGGCCGTGGGGCAGGGTTGCGTAGTTCGGTTCATCGGCTCCGAAGAACCTCCAAATCGGCTGCACCGGGCCAAGGTCTCCGGCCAGATCCACCTGAATGGCGACGGGAAACGACTCCGCGGCCAGGGCGAAGGGGGTGAGGGCGAGAAATGAGGTCAGGAAACGATTCATCCCTGTCACTCAATCGGCTTTCCGAGGGGGAAGCCACCTTTTCTGGGAGTCATTTTCTGGCCAGGGCGTCCTCCAGCCACTCACCGAGGACCTCACGGAGTCGGGACGGGCTGTGCATGCGGCGGTAGCCTTCGAAATCCCGGGACTCTTGGGAGCCTGCGGCGCCGAGCAAATGGTCGATCGCAGCGAGGGCTTGTTGCGAATCCCCTTCGTCGATGGTGGCTCCGAGTCGGTAGTGCTCGACCCGGTGGCCGATGCATTCTCCTCTGCTGGCGATGACGGGAATCTCGAAGGCTGCGGCTTTGCCGAGGGTGCCACTGCTCCCCTGAAATCCGAGGTAGGCCGCCCAGGCGAGATCGAAAGAGGCAAAGAGGGCGTTGAATTCGGGCTCGGTCGGGATTCTAGGGGCCTCGGGGTCGAAATGGATGTGGTCGATTTCTCCAGAGTGAATCTTACGGATGACGGATTCGATCAATTCTTGTTCGGAGGGGTCGAATTCGGTGCGATCAAAGACGCCGGCGAAAACAAAGTACCAGGGACGTTCCACCGCGTGTGCTCGCAACGCGGCATCGAGCATGGTGAGCATGCCTTTCCGGCGCTCCAAGCCAATGAGGCCAATGATGGGCCTCGATCCTGCCTTTTCGCGGATTTGCTGCACCAGAGCTGGAGCCTGAGGCGGCAATTGCGAAAGCGTGACGTCGGGGAAGCCCCGCACGGGCTTTTCGAGATAGTCTTCCAGGGCGGGGACGTAGCGTTCGTCGAGCACCCCGATCCCTGCGCACAGCGAGGAGCGCATGAGAGCGTCGCCCTTGGCTAGCAGCCTGGCGGAACGCAGCAGTGGATTGGCTTCATCGCGGTGATGGTGGTTGCGCAAGTAGAGCCCCCCCCACGGGCGACCGATGGTGGAGCCCGGAACCTCCGGAAAGGGAAGAAACCGGAGATAGGTGTCCAAGTAGGGGAAAAACACCGCGTCCACTTGGCGATCCGTCTCCGCAACGTAGGCGTCGATTGCTTTCGCGGCGAGCTGCCAGCGATCGAGGGTATGGTAGGGATCGCCTTCGAAGCGACCGTTGAAAAGGGATCTCTTGGCTTTGGTGATGAAGTGGGTGCTCCAGTCGGCGGCTCGGTCAGGACAGGCGAGTTCGATTTCTTGACGGGCGCCATCGGGGTGAGGGCAGAAACCCACCACGTGGGCGCCCAAATCGAGAAATGCAGCGGCGAATTGACCAAAGTACATCGGATGATGACCGACCCAGATGGGGTCGATCAATGCGATGCAGGGAGGCCGGGAATTCATGGAGTCAGGGCTGGCAGAGCAATTCGGCGAGCCGTTGACCGCGATCTTCCCAACGGAAGGCACCGCGGCAGCGATCCAAGGCGATGTGGGCTTGCTGGTTCAAGAATTCGAGATCGTCGATCGATTGGGTGACTTTTTCTGCGAGTTCCGCGGTGCTGTGGGCGGCGATGGCTCCCTTTCCCGCAGAAACCGGGAGACCGGAGAGGGCGCTTTCAATGGAAGCAAGGGGCAGGCCGCGGAAGATATAATCGAGCGCCTTCAGTTTGAACCCTCCTCCCAGAGCTTCGGGGATCAGGCCCATACGGGCGTTTTGAAGGAAAGGTGCCATGGAGGGGACATTGGCATCGAACTTCGCCCAGGGATGGCGAAGGGCGAGGTCTTTGAAGTGCTCAGGGTCGGCCTTGCCCACGACCTGAAACTCGATTCCAGCGGTGGGGAAATGACGTTCGGCGTCGTTCAAGAACGCTTCGAGATTGCGGCGTTTGGCGAGCCACTCGAAGGTTCCTCCGAGGACGACTTTGCGCGGAGTGGCGGTCGTGATGGCGGGGGGAGGGCCGTCGGGAATGGTCCCTTCGTAGCCGGGAGGCAGCACGACGTATCGTTTGGCGGGAAATTGAGCACGGAAAGCCGCTTCATCCCGCGGAGTGATGGCGGTGATGCCACAGGCGCGTTGGCAAAGACGAGTCTCCAGATGACCGTATTTCCAAGCGTCGAAGCGGTAGACGGGAGCCGTGAGGCCTCGGCCATCGGCCGCGATCTCTGCACGCACCGCGGTTTCGTGATTGTGGGCGATGTAGATGACGGGGAGGTCGACAGGAATCTGATCGAGGGCCCAAGAGCAGGCGGCTTGATCGATCACGACGCGATCGAAGGTTTCGCTGGAGAGTAGTTCGCTGAGGCGTCGGCGCATGGTGGCGTTGCCCATGCGATGGGCGTCAGCCGGCAGCGATGACAGCATGCAGGAGAACGATTTTCCCGGCATGAAAGTGGGCAGCTCAAAACGCACGTTTTCGATCTCAGCAACCTCGAAGCGGTCCTGATGGGTCAGCACGGTGAGCTTCACCTGGCCGGTGGCAGCGACCGCGCGGATGAGGCCGAGGGAGTAAATGATGTCTCCCGCGTTGGCAGCCCGTGGTTCTTGGCGGGTGATCCAGAGGCAGCGAATCATTCCCCGAGGATGCGTTCGAATTCGTCGGTGATCGGGCCGATGCGGAAAGTTTCCTCGGCATAGCGTCGGGCGCGGGAACCGGCCTGGTGGCGCAAGGTGTCGTCTTCTTTTAGGCGCCGAGCGGTGGCGAGGAAACCTGGCTGATCTCCGGGTTCCACTGTCAGGCCACTGCCATGATCCGCGACGATTCGGGAGGCCAAGTTGGCCGAAGGCACTGCCATGAGCAGGGGGCGACCCGCACAGTGGTAGGCGAGGATCTTTGAGGGTACCGAAAAGACACCGGCCTCTTCTTCGAGGAGGGCCACCAAGACATCGCCAGTTGCGAGAACCTGAGGGAGATCCTCAAAAGGCTGATAGGGAAGAATGAGGAGGTTCTCCAGCCCGGCACCCTCGCGGCGTAGCCAGTCGGCCCCCAATCCTTCTGAAACAACGACCACTCGAACGTGCGGATCGTCACGGTGTTGGCGGGCGAGTTCGAGAAGCATCGCCGGATTGTGCTTCATGCCGATGGTTCCCGTGTAGAGAAAGACAAACGAGTTGTGGAGGCCGTGGCGGCGCGACCAGCGGTTGTCTTTTTCCCCGACAGGAAGTTCTTCGATGACGGCCCAATTCGGAACCACGTCCACTCGGTGGGCATCGACACCAAATTCGGCTTCGAGGATGGGGTTGAAGTCCGCCGTGATGGTCACGATCCGGTGACTATCGCGGAACTGCTTCAAATCCAGATGCCGATAGTACTGGCCGAGCCAAGCGCCGAGGACCGGGATTTTCTTTTTGAGCAGTCGTTCCACAGCGAGGCTGTAGAAATCCTGAACCCAGTAGCAGAAGCGAGCGCCACAGGCGACGCTGGCCTTGACGATCGGGCCCTGAGTTTCCGTCGGAGTGTTGCCTGAAAGCACGGCTTCCGGCTTCCAGCGGCGCACGAGGGCGGCGACTTTTTTTCCGTAGGCGATCTCCATGCGCCGACGGCGGACGAAGGAATATTTGAACCTTGGATAATCGGGATCCATCGCCACTTCGTGGAACTCGAGGTTCGGAGGATCGCCTTCGCGATGGGTCAGGGCTCCGCGCGGAGTTTGCAGTGAGCTGGCAAAAACGTGGATCACCGAATGACCACGTCGGGCCAGTTCGCGGCTGAGGGAGGGCGCGAAGGGATGTCCAGCGTAGTCGTGGACGACAATTCTCATGAAGGGGGTGGGAGGGTAGGGGTGACCCGATCCTTGGCGGCAGTCTTGAAAAACTCAACCCTCCCTCGGCTACGGGATCGCGGAGGTCAGGGACCTTCGGGCGCGTCGGAAGGCGCCCCTTCTGGTGTCTCCTCAGCTGGGGTTTCTGCCTCTGAGGAGTCCTCCTCCGATGGGAAAAGGCTATGGTGCATGGAGTCGTAGAGCTCCTTCCTCGCCGAAACGACGGCTTCGATCTCGTGGCCGTTGAGGAAGACTGGCATGACGGTCTTCAGGCCGTCGTCGATCTTTTCCCATTCTTCGTCGAAACGCTGCTCCGCACTGCCGGTCGAGAAAAACGGCAAAGCTTCAGGGGAATTCCAATCGATGCCGCCAATGGTGGTCCGAATCTGGTGGAGTGCTTCGATGAAAGCCGTCTCTTTCGCTTTGTTGAAGGTGGCACCTTGCACCGCAAGGTACGGTGAAAGTTGGTGGTAGAGTTCGATGTCGGCCTGCATGGCCAAGCCATCGCGAAAGGTGGCGATGTCGGACTCGTTGTTGAAGAAGGCGCGCAGGGCGGTGTCGGCTTCAGCTTCCGCCTCGTTCATCTTGGCGATGAGGCCCCCTTGGGCGTCCTGGTCGGAAGAAACCCAGGCGACGGCCAGCTCCTGTTGGGTCTGGCGCATCGCTTTGACGATGCTTTCGACGTAAGCCTGTTCGGTGGAGGTGAGGCCGAGCTGCAGGTAGAGGTCGGCACGGTCGCTGAGTGCCAGTTCCTTGATCTGTTCGTCCGTGGGCAGTGGAAAGTCCTTCGGAAGAGTTCGCTGACTGGGTGGGAGCGCAAGAGGCTCGGATTCGACGGGGGGTTCCAGGGTGGCCGAGGGAGTGGCCTCGCGGAGAGCCCGCAGCTCATCGAGCTGCTTTCGCAGGTCCTTGATGCGCCGTTCTTCGACCACCACCGTTGCGAGAACGGCGATGAGCAGGAGGGAGAAGGAGGTGGCAGGCTTCATGAGCGCAGGCAGGTTGCCGGAATCTCCGCGCCACCGCAAGCCACGGCTCGCGGCGGATGGGTCGAACTCGACACGAAGAAGCTCAACGCTTTTTGGCCTGATCCATGGCTTGGCTGAACCAATCATTGCCGCCACCGCCCTGCTGGGATCGACCTCCGCCGGAGTCACGACGGGCTTGAGGGCGTGGTCCACGGTCATTTCCACGATGGCCGCCGCCACCGCCTCCACTGCTGCGACCTTCGAGATCTGGTTTCGATTTCATCGACAACGAGATGCGATTGCGGGGGATGTCGACTTCCATCACGGTGACCTGAACTTTCTGGCCGACTTTGACCACTTCTGCAGGATCGCGGACGAAGTTGTCGGAAAGTTGGCTGACGTGTACGAGTCCGTCTTGGTGGACACCGACGTCAACGAAGGCGCCAAAGGCCGCAACGTTGGTCACGATGCCCGGGAGCTTCATGCCTGGGGACAGGTCGGAGGGTTTTTCGACGCCCTCGGCGAATGAAAAGATCTCGAATTGCTTCCGCGGGTCGCGGCCAGGTTTGGCCAATTCCGCCAGGATGTCTTGAAGAGTGGGAAGGCCGACTTCGGCATCGACGTATTGTTTGAGGTCGATCTTCTTTCGCAATTCATTGCTGGTGATAAGATCGGAAACGGCGCAGCCGAGGTCGCTGGCCATGCGTTCGACGACGGCGTAGCGTTCTGGGTGGACGGCTGAGGCGTCCAAGGGATGTTCTCCATCGCGAAGACGCAGGAAGCCGGCCGCTTGCTCAAAGGCTTTGTCACCGAGGCCCGGGACCTTCTTCAACTCGGCGCGGGAGTTGAATCCGCCGTGTTCGTTGCGGTAGGCGACGATGTTCTCGGCGCGGGTGGCATTGAGACCGGAGACGTATGAAAGGAGCTGCTTGGAGGCTGTGTTGAGCTCGACGCCGACGGAGTTCACGGCGCTGACCACGGTGTCATCGAGGGCGCTCTTGAGCTGGCGCTGATCGACGTCGTGTTGGTATTGGCCGACCCCGATCGATTTTGGATCGATTTTCACCAATTCGGCCAAGGGGTCCATGAGTCGGCGGCCGATGGAGACCGCGCCCCGGACGGTGACGTCTTCGTTGGGGAACTCTTCGCGCGCGACGTCGGATGCCGAGTAAATGGAGGCGCCGGATTCGTTGACGACGATGATTTGGATCGATGAGGGGAGCTTGAGTTTGCGAACGAAGGCTTCGGTTTCGCGGCTGGCGGTGCCGTTGCCGATGGCGATGGCTTCGATTTTGTATTGGCCGATGAGCTTCGTGAGTTCGACCGCGGCTTCGTAAAGTTGGTTGTTGGAACCAGCGGTGGCGTGGAGGACGGTGTGGTGGAGGAGAGAGCCTTGGGCATCGAGGACCACGGTTTTGCAGCCAGTGCGGAACCCCGGATCGATGGCGAGGGTGCGCTTGCGGCCGAGCGGCGAGGCAAGCAGCAGTTCGCGCAGGTTATCGGCGAACACGCGGATCGCGGTTTCATCTGCGGATTTTTTTCCTGCCATGCGCATTTCCGTCTCCATGGAAGGCATCAAGAGCCGCTTGCAGCCATCTTCCACGGCCTGTCGGACCTGTTCCCCAGCAGCTCCGGTGGTGTTGACCCATTCGGGAAGCGCCTGGCTGGTGATGCGGTCGAGCGGGACTTCGACTCGCATGATGAGGAAGGCTTCCTTTTCCCCGCGTCGGATGGCGAGCATGCGGTGGGACGGGATCGAGGCGTAGGGTTCGCTCCAATCGAAGTAGTCCCGGTATTTCGCGGCGTCCTTGTCTTCGTCTTTTCCGTACATCACGCGGGAGGAGACGGTGGCTTCCTCTTCGTAGATGCGGCGGGCACGGCCGCGCAGATCGGCGTCGTCGGCCACGCGTTCAGCGATGATATCCCGGGCTCCGGCGAGGGCTTCTTCAAGAGTCGCGACTTCTTTTTCCTCGCTGACGTATTGGGCGGCCTCTTCGGCAGGATCGGCGCCTTGGTGCTCCAGCAACCAATCGGCGAGAGGTTCGAGGCCCTTTTCCTTGGCCTTGGTGGCACGGGTTTGGCGCTTGGGCCGGAAAGGGGCGAAAATATCCTCAAGTTTGGCAGTGGTGTCGGCGTTCGTGAGCTTCTTCTTCAGATCGTCGGTGAGGAGCTTGCGCTCTTCGAGGGACTTGAGGATCGACGCCCGACGGCTATCCAGGTCGACGAGTTGGAGCATGCGGTCCCGGATCGTTTGAATTTGAACCTCATCCAACGATCCGGTGGCTTCCTTACGATAACGGGAAATGAAGGGCACTGTGGCCCCTTCGCCGAGCAGTTTGGCGGTGGAGGCGACCGAATTGACGTGGATGCCGGTTTCAGAGGCGATCGTGGCGATGTGGGCGGCTGCGGCTTGGGTCGGAACGTCGGACATGAGCTTGGGCGGGAAAAGTAGGCAGGAGGCGCCGGGCGTGGCAAGCGATGGGGGGAATGGAAGGAGGCCTTCTGCTCGTCTTTTGGAGGGGCGTTCGTATCATTCCGGGGTGGAAGGAGAGGAAAAGGAAGTTCCCACGTCGAATGGTCGGATGACGGGGCCCATGGCCGTGGTGCTTGGGGCAGTCTTGATCCTGTTGGTCGGAGTGCTGGTCCCCTATCTTAAGGAGCAAAGGAAGGTCGTCGCCCGAACGAGGGGGATCGGGAACTGCAAGCAGATCGGGATGTATTTGATCATGTTCGACCAAGAATTCGGGAAATTCCCGGACGAGGGAACGGCCGCCGAAGTCTCCCGGAGCACCCGGAGCGATCTGGATTTCTCAGGACGGTCATCGAATGCCATCTTCCGCCAACTCGTGGCGATCGGGGCGGAGAACGAGATGATTTTTTACTGCGAACACCCCGAGGGCTCCAGAAGGCCCGATGGACGGATCGACCGTGACCACGCTCTGGAGCCTGGGGAAACCGGGTTCAGCTACGTGGTAAACCTCTCATTCGCGGGCGATCCCCAGCGGACGATTTTAGCATCGCCGATGGTCACCTCGAAAAAGGATCGGTTTGATGCGGAGCCGTATCGCGGTCACGCGATCACTTTGCGAATTGATGGCTCGGTCGTCGCCTCGCGGATCGATGAAAGTGGCAGGGCGTTGGAGGACGATGGAAAGTCGATATTCGAGAGCGGTCCGCGAACCGTATGGGGCGAGATGATGCCGGAGATTTGGCAGCCGGAATTTCGCTGACGTTGGACGAGAGCGCGGACTGCGGTTCTCAGAGCCTTATGAGGCATTCTTTACGCGATCCCAAGCTTCGGTGTAGATTGGAAGTTTGTCGCCGAGGTAGGCGATGGGCTCGCATTTCGCGAAAAGTTCGGCCGGAGGGAACAAGATCGGACTGCCGCGGAAATCTTCGCTGAGGTTCGCGTAGGCGGCGGTGTTGGGCGCTCGATAGCCGATCCATTCCATGTTCTCGGCGGCCACGGCCGCATCGCTCAGGTGGTTGATGAAAGCGTGCGCTAGCGCGACTTCCTTGGCCGTTTTTGGGATGCAAAGGTCATCACAGGAGAAAGCGGCTCCTTCGTGAGGAACGACGACTTCGATGTCTTCATTTTCGTCCTGGGCGAGGATGAGTTCTCCCGCGTAGCCATGGACGAGGAAAAATTCGCCGGAGGCGATTCCGGTCTTCCATTGTTCGTTCTCGAATTTGGCGATGTTCTTTTTCCATTCGATGGCGAGGTCGGCAGCTGCCTGAACTTCGGCTTCATCGATGGAATTGAATGAATGCCCGAGGGTTTTGAGGGCGGCTCCGAGGACTTCGCGCATGTCATCGAGCAGCGTGATGCGGCCTTTCAGGTCGGCGCGTTCGATGAGGTGCCAGCTGGGCTCGGGAGTTCCGACCTTCGATTTGAGATAGGCGAGGACGGTGGGGGCCATCATGTAGGGCACGGAGACCGTCATTTCAGGATCGAGGGCCCGGGACAGATAGTCCTGATCGATGTTGACCGTGTTCGGGATGAGCGACCGGTCCAAGGGCTGCAGCAGGTCCTTTTCCTGCAATTGCCGGACGGCATAGGAGGAGGGCACCAGCACATCGTAGCCGGTTGCCCCGGCTTCGAGCTTGGCGATCATCGCCTCGTTCGAATCGAAGGTATCGATGACGAGTTTGCAGCCGTGCTTTTCTTCGAAGGAAGCGGCGGCATCGTCACTGAGGTAGTCCGCCCAAGTGAAGACGGTCAGGGTTTTGGAGCCGGATCCGCCACCCGACTTGGAGCAGGAGGGGAGGAAGGGGAAGGCGACGGCGGCACTGGAGGCAGCAAGAAAATGGCGGCGTTTCATTTTCGCCTAGCAGAACCATTCTGCGTGCCGGAGATCAAGCCTTCCGTGTCAGCCGCTGGGCGGCAAAGACGACGGCGAAGGTGATGGCGAGCATGAGAGTCGAGAGAGCATTGATGACGGGAAGTTCCCGACTTTTTTTGATCATCGAATAGATCAAGGTCGGCAAGGTGTCGGAGCCAGGCCCTTTGACGAAGAAGGTGATGACGTAGTCGTCGATCGAAAGGGTGAACGCCAAGAGTCCGCCAGCCAGGATTCCGGGTAATAACATGGGCAGGGTGATTTTAGCGAAAGCCTGCAGGGGAGTGGCGCCAAGATCGCGGGCCGCTTCCACCACGTTGAAATCAAAATCCTCAAGGCGAGCAAGCACGACGAGGGCAACGTAGCTGAGGCAAAAAGTGACGTGGGCGAGGGTGATGGTGATGAGGCTCAGGGGGACGCCAGCGGAGACGAAAAGAAGCAGTAGACTCATGCCCATGAGGATATCAGGCAGCACCAAGGGCACGCGCACCATGAGGCTGTGAAAATCCTGCAAGCGTGAGCGATGGCGATGCAGGGCGAAAGCGGCGGTGGTGCCGAGGACCATGGAAAGCAGCGAGGCTGCCGTGGCGATCTTTAGCGAGTTTCCAAGGGCGGAGAGCAGATCTTCGCGTTCCCAGAGCCGCTCGTACCATTTCCAGGTGAAGCCTTTCCAGGCCGGCGTGTAGCGGGAGGCGTTGAACGAGCGAATGACCAACGCGGCAATCGGCAGATAAAAGAAGACGAGCACCAGAATGGTGGTCACCAAAGGCAAGCGGCTGGGTTTCACGCCTCGGCCCCCTTTCTGCGGCGGATCAACATGGGCCCGAGAACCAGAAGGGTGAGAGCGCCGGACAGAGCCGCCGCGGCGGGTAGGTTGCGATCGTTGAAATTCCGTTGGGCGATTCGGTTGCCAATCATTTGGCTATCGGCGCCTCCGACCATGTCAGGGACGACGTAGGATCCGAGCATGGGAACAAATACGACCAAGAAGGCAGTGAGGATGCCCTGGCGGATACCGGGAAGAAATACCGAGCAAAAGGCACGGAAGGGTTTCGCTCCGAGATCGCGGGCGGCATCGAGCAGACCGAAGTCGAACTTCTCAGCGGCGGCGAACAGGGGAAGGATCGCGAAAGGGAGGAAGGTGTAGACGCTGACCACCACGACGGCGGTCGAGTTGCCAAGGAGGCGATCGTTTTCACCGATGAGATGCAGGGCGCGCAGCGACCGGGCCACGGGTCCTTCGGCGTGGAGAAGCTGCTGCCAAGCGAAGACACGGATCACAAAATTGGTCCAGAAAGGCACGACCATGAGGAGAAGCAGGCGACTGCGCCAGTGGGGAGCGAGCCGGGCCAGGCAGAAGGCAACGGGCAGACTGATGCCGATGCAGAAGGCGGTGGTGACGGCGCTGATCCCAAGGGTGCGACCGAGGAGTTTGGGATAGGCGGGATCGCTGAGGGAGCGGACGGCATCGAGCGACCAACCTTCTCCGACTCCGCCAGCGGGAAGGGTGGGGCGGAAGGCGATGACAAAGATGATGAGTAGCGGGATGAGCACGAAGACCCCCAGCCACGCGAGGCTCGGTAGCGTCGATCCCCATTCAGATTTCTTCATCGTGCAGGATCGGGGGTGCGGGAATGGGGATGGAGAGGGGAGGATCGCGAAGGTCCCGTTCTCTCTGATTGTCGGCTCTGGTTCTTGAGGGGCTGTTTCCGATGTGGCGAGTTCATGACCTCGGAATGGCAAGTATCAGGCTTCACCGGGGAAAGTGAGGAGGGCTTCGTCTTCTTCGCGGTAGCGATCGAGCAGGTAGCCATCGTTCGCATGCCAGCGGAGCCAAACGGCGTCACCCCATTGAGGGAGGGACTCATCGAGTTGGTAGCGACGGTGCTGCATCTCTGCACAGATCCGCCAGCATCCGCAGCGCACCCAGTAGCGGGTGCGGGAGCCGAAGTAGATGACGTCCTCGACGGTGCCATGAATCGCGTTTTCTTCGGGGGAAAGAGCAGGATTCTCGCGGACAACGACGATTTTCTCAGGGCGAAGAGAGAGGTGGACACGTTCGCCCGCACGCAGCGTTCGGTCATTGTCGATCACGATCTCGCCGAGGTTTTCCAGTGCGCAACGGGAGAAGCGATCGCCAGCTGTAGTGACAGTTCCGTCGAGGAAGTTGGTGTCGCCAATGAAGGCGGCGACGAATGAACTACGGGGGGCTTCGTAGATTTCTGCTGGCTTTCCCGTCTGCTCAATGATGCCTTGGTTCATGACGGCGATGCGGTCGCTGATCGACATGGCCTCGCCCTGATCGTGGGTGACGTAGAGGAAGGTGATGCCGACTTCGTCGTGGATGGCATCGAGTTCCACGAGCAGCCGCTGGCGGAGTTTGAGGTCGAGAGCGGCGAGCGGTTCGTCGAGAAGGAGCACCTGAGGCTTGTTGACGAGAGCGCGAGCGATGGCGACGCGTTGTTTTTGTCCGCCGGAGAGTTGGGCGGGTTTTTTTGCGGCGTGGTCGGTGAGATCGACGAGTTCGAGCATGCGATCGGTTTCACGTCGGACTTCGCCTGAGGGCCAGCCTTTGAGTTTAGGGCCGAAGGCGATGTTGTCGCGGATGCTGAGATGGGGGAAGAGGGCGTAGGATTGGAAGACGGTGTTGACGGGGCGTTGATCGGGCGGGAGGTGGGTGATGTCACGTCCGTCGAGCAGGATGCGGCCTTCATCCGGCCGGTCAAATCCGGCGGCCATGCGGAGGAGGGTGGTCTTTCCGCAACCGGATGGCCCGAGAAGGGAGAAGGTTTCGCCTTTTTCGAGATCGAGCGTCAATTCACGGACGGCGGTAAACGAGCCGAAGCGGCGGGTCACATTCTCGAATCGCAACAGCGGGGGCATGATCTTCGTGGAGAAGCAAAAGCCATTCCGTGAGGACTTTGTCGATGCGGGAGTGGAGGGAAGCGGGCTGCGCTGCGCCGAGGAGAGTCGGCGAGTGAATCATCTCGCTTAGAAGCTGGAGAGATTCTGGCCGGTGGGATAGGAGTGCGGAATGCAAGAATTGCCGGAACCGGGGCCAGAAGATCCGTGGGAGGAGCGGCCGGAAGGGTGGCGAGGAGGGACCAGCCGGAGAGCCTTCGTGGCGATGTGTGCCGTGGGTGGAGTGGTGGTGGTGTTGGTGTTGGTGGTACTTTTCAGCGCCGTCGATGGTCGAAGGGGAGGACATGGGTTAAAGGGCGAAGCGATGAACCATGCCAAACAGGTGGGGATGTATTTGATCGAGTTCGCTGTGGACTATGGATCTTTCCCAGGAGACTCCACGGCGACGGAAGTCGCCAAAAACTCCGGAAGTCCTCTTGATTTTTATGATGGTTCTTCGAATGCGGTGTTCCGGCAACTCATCGCCTACGGGTGTGATTCAGAGGAGATCTTCTTTTGCAGGCACCCTGAGGGTCTGAGGGGGCCGGATCACAGAATCTCAGGCACGCATGCTTTGGAGGCGGGAGAGGTCGGGTTCAGCTATGTCCATGGGCAATCGGATTCAAGTTCACCGGACACTCCAATTTTGTTATTTCCCATGGTCTCCAGTTCCTACGATCGATTCTGGGCCATGGAGGTTTACCGAGAAAAGGCGATGATTCTTCGCGCCGATCTCTCAGTGGATTGGGTTCCTATTCGAGAATCCGGCCAGAAAGCGGTGGATGAGCATGGGATTCCAATCATGGATGCAGCTCAGCGTTATCTTGGGGGAAGCTGGCCGGATATGCGTCATCCGAAGTTTTAGGGTGGCCGCTTTGGCGTTCGCGGGCGCGTTCGATCAGATGACGTCGCCGTAGAGTGTGAAGCCAGTGCTTTCGTGGATCTTCAGGTCGAGGAGCTGGCCAGTGAGCTTATGGGCGTCGCCCTCGAAGATCACGATTTTGTTCTGGCTGGTACGTCCGCTGAGTCGGGCCTTGTTGGTTTTGCTGGGTCCTTCGCAGAGGACCTGCTGGACGGTGCCGACGAGGGCCTCGTTTTTGGCCTTGGCGATTTCGTTGACGACATCGAGCAGGCGCTGGTTGCGCTCTTCCTTGACGCGTTCGGGGAGCTGGCCGTCCATTTCGGCAGCCGGCGTGTCCTTCCGTTTGGAATAGCGGAAGATGAAGGCATTGTCGAAACGCAGCCGCTGGCAGGTATCGATGGTTTGCTGAAAGTCTTCTTCCGTTTCGTGGGGGAAGCCGACGATGATGTCGGTGGTGATGGCGAGATCGGGGCGGGCGCCGCGCATCTTCTCGCAGATCTCGACGAACTTCTCGTTCTTATAGGGTCGCCGCATCTGTTTGAGGATGCGATCGCTGCCGCTCTGCATGGGGAAGTGGATGTGTGAGCAGAGTTTTGGCAGATAGGTGAAGGCGGCGACGAGGTCATCGCGGTAGCCGATGGGGTGCGGGGAGGTGAAGCGGATGCGCTGGAGGCCCTCGACTTCATGGACGGCTTCGAGCAGTTGGACGAAGGGGGATTTTCCGTCGACTTTGTCGAATTCGGTGCGGCCGTAGAGGTTCACGATCTGGCCGAGCAAGGTGACTTCTTGAACGCCGTGGTCGACGAGCCGCTTCACTTCTTCGACGATTTCGGCAATTGGCCGGCCGCGTTCTTTGCCGCGGGTATCAGGAACGATGCAGAAGGAGCAACGCATGTTGCAGCCTTGCATGATGGAGACGAAGGAAGTGGCTTCGTGGGCCTTGGGGACGTGGTCACGGATGGTGTTCTGCGAGCCGGTTTCTTCTTCGGTGTCGCAAACACTCTCGCCACTGAAACTGAGGGAGAGGTCGTCCATCCGGCGTTCGAGGCGACGGGCAAGGATGCCATCGACGTAATCGAACACCTTGTGGTATTTCTGGGTGCCGACAACGACATCGAGGTGTGGGATGCGCTCGAAGAGTTCGGTGCCACGGCTCTGCGCCATGCATCCCATGAACCCGTAGACGACGTGGGGCTTTTGTTTCCGGTGGGCACCCATGAGGCCCATTTTGCCGAGGGCTTTCTGCTCGGCCTGGTCACGCACCGAGCAGGTGTTGATCAGGATGGCATCAGCGTCGGATTCTTCGGCAGTGAGCGTGTAGCCGCCGTCGATGAACATTTGGGCGACTTGTTCGGAGTCGCGCTCGTTCATCTGGCAGCCATAGGTGCGGATGTGGACTTTCGGCACGGGGCCACGACGGATACCCACCCGAGGCGGGGGATCAATGGCAAAAACCGGGGGAAATCCCGAATTCGGGAGGTGTCGGGCGGGAGGCATGGGCGGTTTTCGCTTGGCCGGAGGGGGGTGGGGACGGATTTTCCAGCCCGATGAATGGGGCAGCACTCAGGGTGTATCGGCGGTTTTCGAAGCGGTCGGTTCGTGGGTGGATCGTGGTATTGGTGGGCTTGGCTTGGGTGATGGGGGAGTGGCATCGGGACGTGGGGACGGATGAGGAAAGTGCCGATGTGGAGGCCACCGAGCGGCTGGCGGATGCGTCTTTGGTGTTGGAGGAAGGGGGACCGGAAAGTTCTCCGTGGGTGGATTGGCTGTTGGGTGTGGACGGCTCGCAGCCCACGGTGGAGTGGGTGGAGGAGGAGTTGGAGCGTTGGGGCCTCCAGGACGAGACGGAGATGGACGAGATGCTAGAGGTGCTCGATGATCGTGGAGATGGCACGGGCTCGGCATTGGCGGAGGCGGTGCACGCGGGGGAGCCGCTCAGCGAGGAGGCCTGGGAAGCTCTGGCGGAGGACTATGAGGGATTGCCCTGGTACCGTTGGGAGGCGGAGAGTTTCCGTCGCTTGGCGCAAGAGGGCGGGCCTGAGTGGGTGAAGGAAGGGCTCGCATGGCGGGATGAAATGCGGCGCTGGATCGTGGCCGGGACTTTGGTGGCGGCGGGTGCCACCTTGGTTTTTTTGGTGATCGGGGGCTTTGGAGTGCCTGCCGTGTTGAGAGGCTTGAGGATGAGGACGCACGCGCCTCGGGTGTGGATGGGGGTATCGACCAGCCTCTTGTTGTTGAGTTTGCTGTTGTCGGACCTGGTGATGAATTGGGTTTTTGACGAGATCTATTCTCTTCTGGCGGTGCTTGGGGAGGGGTGGTTGGTGGTCGACGTGGTGCTCGACAGTGCCTGGCGGATCGGTGGGGCGTGGCTGTTGCTGGTGCTGGTGTTGCCACGGTGGAAGGATGCCTGGCATTGGTTTGGGATGGAGCGATCGATTCAGTGGAAGCCCCTGCTTGGCTGGTCGTCGTTGGTGCTGTTGTTGGGATCGCTTTGGTATCCTTTGGCGTCGAGTTGGTTTCCTGAGCCGGCCTCGGTGACTTTTGAGGAGGATGGCTGGGGTGGGTTGGTGTTTTCGGTGCTGTCGGCCGTGGTGCTGGCGCCGATTTGTGAGGAGATCGTTTATCGGGGGGTGGCGTTTGGTGGTTTGTGGGCGAAATTCGGGGTGCTACCGGCCTGTTTTGCCTCCACGTGGTTGTTCACGGTGGTTCATCACTACGGGGTGGCGGGCTTTGGAGGGGTGTTTCTGATGGGGGCGGCGAATTGCTTGCTGTATCGCCAAACAGGCTCGCTGAAGGAGCCGATGATTTTGCACGCCATTCATAATGGGTTGATCACCTTGGCGGTCTGGCCGGTGTGCAATGCTCCCTATTCCCTTTAGAGAGAGAGGTACAAAGCCGCTGGGAAGCGGGCTTGCCAGTTGGCGGGTCCGCCGTGATGCTCCCGCGCATGATCACCCTGTTCGATGTGGTGGATTTTATCCGACCCAATTTCCTCCTGCCGGGATGGAAGAAGGAGGCCAAGCACCTCCGCAAGGGCGCGAAGAAGTTCATTCACTACAAGCGCGACCTGTTGTCCGAGGACCGGATTGCAGAAATCGAATCGCGTCGCGCTGACCTCAAGGAAGCCTTGCAGCGGGGAGATCGTCAGGCGACGGAGGAAGCGGGCCGCCAGTTGCAGGATACTTGTGAACGGGCGACCTCGAAGGTGTTTCACCAGACTTGGTGGGAGGAGAACCTGGAGGTGATTTTCGTCGCCCTGGTGGTAGCGCTGGGTTTGAGAACGTACGTCGTCCAGCCGTTTCGGATTCCGACGGGATCCATGCAGCCGACATTGAACGGCATTGTGATCCGCAATGAAGGTGCCGACTTCAAGGCGCCATGGATCGGCCAGCAAGTTTGGGATTTTGTGTTCAAGGGCAAGCGGTACTACAAGTTGATCGCCGATGCGGATAAGCAGGCGGTCGACGCGCGGGATGCATCGTGGTTTTTGTTTACGCGGACGGAGGTGACGTTCTCGGATGGGAGCAAGGAGAAGATCCCGGCGGCGGGAGGGGAAGTGGGTGATTTGATGGGATTCCGGCTGGAGCAGGATCCGCTGGGCAGGATCTCAAGACGCTCCAATAGTTACCGAAAGGGCGATGCGATTCTCAATGGTTCGATCACTTCGGGAGATTTGGTGTTGGTGGACCGGATTTCTTATCATTTCCGCCAGCCCAAGCGTGGTGAGGTTTTCGTGTTCGATACTCGCGGTCTCCCCACCGGTGGGGACTTGCGGCATGATTTGGCGTCCCAGTCGGGTGGATCCCACTACATCAAGCGACTTTGCGGGGTGCCGGGGGATGCTTTGTCGATCGACGAGCCCGATTTGTTGAATCACGGAGAGATTGTGCAAGCACCGGGGATCCGAAGGGTAGCTGACCGGGAAGGGGTGTATGCGGTCGACTATGATGGACATCCTCGCCGTGGCTATCATTTGGCGGACAAGGCCAATGCGACGAAATTCCGACGTCCCCCGCTGATCGAGCCAGGGGACGTGTTCGAGTTGAAGGAATCCTCGAAGCAGGGGATGAGCGAGTATGCCGCGTTGGGTGACAATACGGGGAACTCTCTGGATTCGCGTTTCTGGGGTCCGGTGCACGAGTTCAATCTTGTTGGTCCGGGTTGGGTTTCGCTCTGGCCCTTCGGATCAGGGCATTGGGGGCGCATCAAATGAGCCCGTAAGAGCACGCATGTTACCCCGCGGCTGAAACGTTCATGGTTCCCGGAAAATGATCCTAGGATGAGCGAAGCGGCCGATATCACCAAGCAGGCGAAGTCGAATTTGGCTTTTGCTTTGAATATCCTGCCGAAGGATCGGCGGGATGATGCGGTGATTTTTTATGCCTTCTGTCGGGTGATCGACGATTTGGCTGATGATCTCAGCCAACCGGTGGAGATTCGAGAGGCTGGATTGGAAGGCTGGTTGCGGGGTTTGCGGGAGGGATTTGAGCAGCCGGATGATCTGCAACGGCAGATTCTGGGATTGCAGGAGCGGCGAAAGATTCCTTCGGAGTTGCTGGCGGCGATCGTTGAAGGTTGCCGAATGGATCTCCGTCCGCAGCGATTCGAAAGTTGGGATGAGCTCTCGGAATACACTTGGAGGGTGGCTTGCGCGGTGGGGTTGGTGGCGATGCGGATTTTCGGAGCCCGTTCTCCGAAGACGGAACATTACGCGGTTTCGCTGGGGCATGCGCTGCAGATCACGAATATTCTCCGGGACGTCGGGGAGGATTGGGCCAATGGCGGGAGGATTTATCTTCCGCTGTCGACGTTGCGGGCCCATGGCTACACGGAGGAGGATTTGGCAGGAGGCATTCACGATGAGCGGTTCATCGATTTGATGCGGGCGGAGGCGGACCGAGCCGATGGGTATTTTGCAGAAGCTGCGCGAAGTCTTCCGGAGGAGGATCGTGCGACGATGGTGGCGGCGGAGATCATGCGGGCGATTTACTCGGCTTTGCTGGACAAGATGCGGCGCGATCGATTTCAGGTGTTTTCGCGTCGATATCGGCTTTCCAAAGCGCGGAAGCTGGCGATTTTCTCGAAACATCTCATCGGGAGCGGATTTTCACCTGAATAGCTTCCACGACTTCCCGTTTCATCGAGCACATGACCTCTAAAATCGCGATCCTCGGAGTGGCGCTGTCTTTGGCGTCCTGCACGACTTATCAACAAAGCGGCGCCGTGATGGGGGCGGTGGCCGGTGGTTTGGCGGGAGCGGCATTTGGTGACGACCATCAGGATGTGATCGCGGGCGCGGCGGTGGGAGCAGGCTTGGGTGCCGGGGCGGCAGCTATTTCTGAGAATCAGCGACGTCAACGTGACTACGATCGCTATGGCATCCCGGCACCGGAGAATGGTTCAGGGGAGGCGTATGCGCCGCAGCAGTCGCCACCCAGTCAGTCGGCACCGGCTCCGACGCCTTCCAGTTATCCGACGGCGAATCCGAGTGGGACGCCGGGGCAGGTGGTGAGTCCGTATCCTCCGTATAAGAAGATTGATGTGACGGGCTTTAGTTCGGGGCAGCTGGCGAAGGACCCGACGAGTGGGAAGATTTTCCGGGTTCCCTGAGGGCTTCTTGGGGCGGGGTCGCTGAAGTGCTTTTTGGCCCTTGGCAGGCGGTGCTTGGAGGCGTTGACTCTGCCGCATGTCTCTTCAGCGCCCCAGCGGCCGTCGCGCCGACCAGCTTCGCCCGATTTCGTTCACGCCGGACATCGCCCCACATGCGAAGGGATCGGTGCTGGTTTCGTTCGGTCAAACCCGAGTGATATGCGCGGCGACGGTGGAGGAGGATGTGCCTCGGTGGATGAAGATGCAGAAGGTGGGCGGCGGATGGGTGACGGCGGAGTATTCGATGTTGCCGTATTCGACTTTGGACCGGAAGGCGCGCGATATTTCCCGGGGTAGGCTGGACGGCCGTTCGTCGGAGATTCAGCGGCTGATCGGCCGGGCCCTGAGGGCGGTGGTGGATCTGAAGAAGCTTGGATCGCGGACGATTTGGGTCGATTGCGATGTGCTGCAGGCCGATGGCGGAACGCGGACGGCGTCGATCACAGGCGGTTGTGTGGCTTTGGCGATTGCGTTGAATCGGCTGATGGGGGAAGGGAAGTTGAGGGATTTTCCGCTCCAACAGTTGGTGGGGGCGATTTCAACGGGAGTTTATGAGGGAGAGGCGGTTTTGGATCTCGATTATCCCGAGGACAAGGCGGCGACGGTGGACTTCAACGTGGTGATGACGGAGAAGTTGGAGTTCGTGGAAGTCCAAGGGAGTGGCGAGGAAGCGGTGTTTACCGGAGCCCAGATGGGTTCGATGCTGGACCTGGCGACACAGGGCATCAGCGAGCTGTTCACGTTGCAGAAGGCCGCGATTCTGGAAGCGGATCGTCCGGATGGTCCAGCGCTCGCGGATTTGGCCGCCGCGTTCTCAAAATAGGGTTTTCGAAGGGGAGCCATTTCAGCGGGCACGGAAGAGGTCGGCGCCCGCTGAAAGTGGCTGGAGGCATCTCAGCGGATTTCCTCGGCCCCGAAGTATGGGACGAGGGCCGCTGGCAGTTTGATGGAGCCGTCCGGCTGCTGGCCTTGCTCAAGGATGGCGACGTAGAGCCGCGGCAAAGCGGTTCCGGAGCCATTGAGGGTGTGGCAGAACCGGTTCTTTTTGTCTTCTCCCTTGAAGCGCAGTTTCATGCGGCGGGCTTGGTAGTCGCCAAAGTTCGAGCAGCTGGAGACTTCGAGGTATTTTCCCTGACCGGGTGCCCAAACTTCGATGTCGTAGGTTTTGGTGGAGGAGAAGCCGACGTCCCCGGTGCACAATTCGATGGTGCGGTAGTGTAGGCCGAGGGTTTCGAGGACGGCCTGGGCGTGGCCGAGGAGTTCCTCAAGCATCTCGAACGAGTGGTCGGGATGAACGACCTGGACGAGTTCGACTTTATCGAACTGGTGCATGCGGATGATGCCGCGGTTGTCCCGACCGGCGCTGCCAGCTTCGCGGCGGAAGCAGGGAGTGTGGGCGCAGAGTTTCTTCGGCAGTTCCTCTTCGGAGAGGATGGTGTCGCGAAAGAGGTTGGTGACGGGAACTTCCGCGGTCGGAGCGAGGAACATCTGGCATTGTTCGCCATCGAAATCGGTTCCGTACATGTCCTCCTCGAATTTCGGGAGCTGGCCGGTGCCTTCCATGCACTCGCGTTTGATGATGTGCGGGACGTTGACTTCTTCGTAGCCGTGCTGGGTGGTTTGGAGGTCGAGCAGGAAGTTGATGAGAGCGCGTTCGAGTCGTGCGCCCCTGCCGCGATAGACGGCAAAGCCGGAGCCTGCAATGCGGGCACCGTCTTCCAAGGAGATCAGGCCGAGGGCTTCGGCGAGTTCGAGGTGGTCCTTGGGCTCGCTGACTGCGGGTTTTTCTCCCCACTCGCGCACCACCGGGTTGGCGGTTTCATCGGCACCGACTGGGCACTCCGGGTGAGGGGTGTTCGGAATGAACTTGAGGAGACGCTCTTGTTTTTCCTGGGTCAGCACGACGGTTTCTTCCAGGGCGGCGATCTGATCGTTGATGCCACGCACTTCGGCCTCGATGGTCGAGGTGTCTTCTCCCTTGGCCTTAAGCATGCCAATTTGCTTGGACGTCTGCTTGCGTTGGGAAAGGAGTGCTTGTTGCTCGGTCTCGGATTTGCGGCGGATTTCGTCGCATTCGAGGACTTCACGGACCTGAGGACCGAAATCGCCGCCGCGGGTATTGAGGCGGGCGATGATGGCGTCGGCGTTGTCGCGGATTTCGCGGATGTCGAGCATAGCGGGAGGGCCTTTAGAGCATCCGGCACCGATCGTCCAATGCGGAACGTTGAAGATTTCGGTGCTTCAAGGAGCGGGCTACTCTTTGGAGTCCTTGATTTTGATCTTTTCGCGAAGGTGGGCGACGGCTTTTTCGGCGAGATCGATGACCTCATCCTCTTCGCTGGTATCAGCGAAATGTTGAGCGATCTCCTCCGCCCACGGGGAGGCTTCGCTGCTGGCGAGCCCGCGGATCACGGAGATTTTCTCGGCGGCGGTGATGGATTTGTCGGCGAGGAGCTTCCACTGGGTTTGGCGGATATCTTCGGGGCGATCGGGGCGTGCGAGAACGAAGCGGTGGGCGGCATCGAAGGCTTTGCGGCGGAGGTCACCTTCGGATTGAGCGAAGGTTTCGATGAGGGTTGGGTAGAGGCTGTCGTCCGGCCAATCGGCGAGGGCCTCGATGGCGGCAAGTTGGTCGAGTTTGTCATCGCCATCGAGAATCTGGAGGATGGCGGCTTCGGCGCGTTTGCCGCCGGCGTGGCCAAAGAGCCGAATGAGGGCGCGCCGGGCGTCGGTGGAGTCGGTCTTTTGCAGGACTTCATCGATGACGACGGCTTGGGTGAGTTTGTCCTTGGCGCGATCGATGATGGCGGCTGCAGCGTTTTCGGCAGCACGGCGGAGGGATTCGACCTCGGCATGGGTGAGGAAGTCGAGGACCGGTCTGAGTTGATCGGTGGTGGCGACTCCGCCAATGGCTTTCAAAGCCGCGGTGGCGGTAGCGGGGTCTTGGGAGGTTTTGAGGTAGTCGATGAGGAAAGGCACGACGGATGGGCTTTTCCTGGCGACGAGGACTTGGCCGAGAAGATCGGAGCGAATTTCAGGGGTGAGGGGTTGGGTGGTGGCGAATTCGGCGATGTAGGCGCTGACGTCGGTGCCGTCTTTGGGTTCGGCAATTGCGAGGGCGCGGTAGAGGGTGGGTCGGGTGCGGTTGGTGCCCAGGCGGGTGGAGTCGAGCAGTAGGTCGAGTTGTTCGCGGTTGACTGGGAGAGAGTGAACATCGGTGTCGGCTGCCTTTGCGACGAGGGCATTGTAGCGGTCGTTGCGATCGTTCTCCTTGAGTTTTTGAATCAGGACGGCTCCGGCGATGCCGACTGAAATGACGAGGGTGAGGATGAGCACGCCCTTGGCGGCTGGACTCATGCCTTTTTTCTTTTTGGAGGCTTTCCTTGGGGGGGAGGCAGGAAGAGGAGCGGCCGAAGGTTGAGGGGTGGAGAGCTTGGCGGAGGGAAGAGGGCCGGGGGCCGGGGGTGCGAGCTCAGCGGGTTCTTCGGGCTGGCCGGGAACGTGGAGCCTGGGTTTGCCCATTTGGGTGACGGGTGCGGGCGGTGGCGCATCTGGAGCGGGGACCGGCTGGGTCGGGCTGACCGGCTGACTGGCCGTGTGCAGGCTGGGTGGAGCGTCCGAAGGTGGCTGCATGGGCTGCGGCATCGTCTTGGTTGAAGGCGCTTCGGGAGTGGGCTCGAGCGGGGATTCTTCGGGCAGTTGGGCTCCAGGAATGATGAGTCGTGGGCGTTGCGTCACGGGAGGCAGAGGGGGCACGGGCCCGGTGGCGGAGGAGAGGGCCCGGTTTGCGGTTTCAAGATCCATGAAGGAGGAAAGGGCCTCCCGGGCGTTTTCCGGGCGATCAAGGGGGTCCCGATTGATGTGCCACATGATCCAATCGAGGATCCACTGCGAGAGATCGGGCCGGATTTGAGCCAAGGGCACGACGCGGTGCTGGAGGTGGGCGGCCATGACCTGCGGACCGGTTTCCCCTTCAAAGGGCGAGCGAGCGGCAAGCGCGAAGTAGTAGACGCAGCCGATGGCATACATGTCGGTGCGGGCATCAAGCAGGGCGCGCTCGAATTGCTCCGGTGCCATGAAGAAGATGGAGCCGTAGACCGAGTCATTGTGGTCGACGGTCTGGCGGCTGGGCTGGGGCGAGAATTTGGCGAGGCCGAAGTCGACAAGCTTCACCTGGAATTTGCCGGAGGGGAGCCAATTGACCATCACATTGGATGGCTTGAGGTCGCGGTGGACGATGCCGAGGTCTTGGGCGGCAATGAGGCCTTCCTGAACCTGTCGGGCAAATTCGAGGAAGTCACTTTCGGTGAGGGGGGCTCGCTCGACGATTTCGTCGAGGGTTTCTCCTTTCAGCAATTCCATGACCACGAAGGGTCCGTCATCGTCGATGCCGACATCGTAGATGGTTACGATGTTGGGATGCTGCAGGGCGGCGAGGGCGCCGGTCTCCTGAGTCATTTGGCGGGCGGCCTCTTCGGAATCCGCTCCATCCTTGGCGGTGAGGATGCGCTTGATGGCGACCTCGCGCTGCAAATGGCGGTCGAAGGCACGGTAGACCGAGCCGAGCCCGCCTTGCCCGATTTTTCCTCGTATTTCGTAGCGTTCCTCCATGACGTCGCGTGGGAAACTACTGGTGCGGATTTGGCGTGCCCGCAACGATGAAACATGTCCTGCCGGGCGGCAGGGAGGTCACGATGCCGCCTTTTCGAGCTGTTCTTGTCGCCAGCGGGTCGGTGAGGCGCCGACGATGCGCACGAAGCTGCGGTTGAATTGGGAGAGGGATTGATAGCCGACTTGGAAGGCGATCTCAGAGATGCGCTTCTCGGGCTTGAGGAGTTCTTTTTTTGCCCACTCGACGCGGCAGCGATTGACGTAGTCGGTGAGGGTGAGGCCGGTGGCGTCTTTGAAAAGGCGGCAAAAGTGGGACTCACTGAGGCCCGCGACGCGGGCGACGTTGCCAAGTGGAAGGGGTTCGTCGAGGTGCTGGTGGATGTGTTTGCGCGCCTTGGCGATGGCGGCTGGCTCGCTTCCCTCTTCGATGATGGCGAGGGATTCCGCGTGCTGGCCAAGTTGGTGGGCGAAGCTCTCAAGGAGTTTCACCATGCTATCGTAGCGGTCGGGATTGACCGTCCGGGTCTGGAAATAGGCGGTGCGCAGGGTGCGTTCGGAATCTGCAGCGAGTTGCTTGCGGCCGAATTTTCCGAGGAAGGTTTCGAAATCCTCTTCGTTGGGGGTGCGGGTGAAGACCTGACCGGTTCGGAGAAAGCCGACGATGGTGGCGCCCATTTTGACGGGAACAGCGGTCGAGGTCAGGCCAGCAAAGCAATGGCAAGTGGTGGGTCCGCCGACTTCGACTTCGTTCATCAGCCGCCGGTTGGTGTCGATGCACGCTGCGCAGGCGGATTTGCAAAGGTTGATGTGTTCGCAGAACGGGCTGCGATTGACGGTGTTATCGTCGAGGCACCAGTGGTCAGGGTCTGCACCGAGAAGCCTCAGAGGAAGCCCAGTAGCAGTGCGGAAAGCATCCTGATAAACTTTGAAGAGTTCAGAATGCTTGAGTCGCTCGTGGAGGGTGGATTCGAATCCCTTGGCGGCGTTCATGGTTGGTCGACGTTGGCTAGGTAACGGAAAATCTTCGAGCCTTCAACACCTGTGAGTCGTAGATTTGAGGCTCATTCGTGAGAGTCTGCAGGCAGGGGGCGAATTCCCTCTACCAGCAGCACCAGATCTTGGTAGTCGCCATTGCTGGCTTCTTCAAAGCCGACCAACCAGGCGTCGGTCATGGGTTTCCCCTGAAAATGAAGCACTGGGTAGACGCGGGCGGCATGGGGAATGGGGGCATCGGAAGGCCGATTCGCATCGGTATAGGAGACGTAGTGATGCCCCGCCATGAAGAATCCGAAGGGGCTGGCCGGTGGCGCAATTTCGATGGTGGCTTGGCCGTCGGATAGGGGTGGAAGGAGGCATTGGTGGGCATCGGCCGCTATCGCAGGACCGGCCATTCGGGCGACCTCCTGGTTCTGGCTGGGGTCCTGAAGGGTGAATCCCCAGGGGGTTTCCCCGGGGGGGGAGAAGCGGGCTAGTGGGGTGATACGAATCTTGCCTTCTCCCGCCGCCACGAACTGTGGATGGGCGAGGCTTTGGCCGATCTGAGCGGCGCGCGTGTCGAGCTCCAGAGCTTGGCCGCCGACGTCCAGAGGAATGCCCAAGGCGTGGACGATGCGCTGAAGCGGCGGTTCGTTTTTTCCTTCAAAGGCATCGAGGCCAATGGCCTGCACAGGGAGGGTGATGGGAGCAGCGTTGGGGACGTCGAAATGGAGTCCAGCGTAGTAGCGACGGGCACCGTGGCGCGGATGGAAGGCGATTTTCCACTCGGCTTGAGCGCCGGGAGCGACTTCTGCGGGCCCCTCGAGGACTTCGAAGCAATCGGCATCGCTGCCTGTCCATGAGGGGCGGGAAATGGGGGTCGTGCCCGGGTTGCGGAGGTGGACGATGCCGGGTTGGGCAGGTTGATCCCGCACGGCGCTGAGGCTGAGAAGTCTCGGTTCGATGAGGGGAGGAGCGGGGATTTCTCGGAATTCGACCGCACGGTAGGCGATTTCTGCGCCTTCCAGTTGGAGACAGATGCGACCTTTTTTGAGGGGCTGGCCTTGGGGATCGACGATCCCACCGAGGCGGGCGATGGTGCGGCCATTGACAGTGAACTCTGCCGATTCATCGGCCTGAACGGTGACGACGACGCGGTTCCAGCCCGAGGGGGAATCGGCCTCTTCGAAGCGACCGATATAGGGCCAGGAGGGTTCGTAGATTTTGAGCACGCCGCCATTTTCCGGGAGCTGACCGGCTTCTCCGGCGCCTTCGGGAGCTGGGGAGGTCTCCGGACGCATCCACGTGTGGCCCCCGGTGCGAATGAAGATGAGGTCGCCAGTGTCTCCTTCCTGCACCTGGCATTCGACGGAAGTGGGCCAAATCGTCGAGGCATCCTGGACATGGAAGAGCAGCCCGGCATCGCGCAATTTGTCGGCCCGCGGGGCAAATCGTTTGCCGATCCAGCGGTATTCAAAGCGCACTTGAAATCGAGAGAGCTCCCGCTCGTGGGTGATCACACCAAAGGGGACCTTTTGGCCGACGGGCACGTCACGATACATGTGGATGGCTCCGTCATGAACTTGGACCAACTGATCGGGGTCCTCGCCGGGCGAGAGGTTTTCGAGGGTGACGGTCCATCCGTCGAGGTCGCGGCCATTGAAGAGAGGTTGCCAGTCGGAGGCGGAACTCCGAGGGCTGGCAATCAGACCGAGAAAGAGAGCAAAGATGGGTGAAATCCCGTGCATGGGTCCCCACCCCAAACCGTTTCTGCCGGTCCGCCAAGTCAAGGCGTCAAAAATCTGCTCCGATCAGCGTACCAGGCTGGAAGGGTTGTGATAATGCCAGTGGTGGCCGTCGGTCACATTTTCGAGGTTGTTCCAGACCATGTAGAACATGAGTCCGCCGAGAGCCGCCCAGAATCCAGTGACTGCGGTGACGGAACTGCCCCAACTCCGACCGCGATTGGCGGCGGCTCCGAGGAGCCAAGTGGACCACATGCCGAGGCACCCGGTGAAGATGATGAGGAAAGGCCAGAAGAAGATCCGCACGGTGTCGCGCATCCAGATGGGGTAACCTCCAGCGTTGCGCCAAAAGAGAGGCTGCTCCTTGAGGATGACCGCGGTGGTCAGCAGGGCGAAGGCCCCAAACAAGAGCGGGACACAGAGCCAAGCGGAGAGAAACGAGTTCTCTGCCTCAGAGGGTTGCGAAAGCAGCCGAGGAGCGGACCGAGAGTGGAACCGGCTTCTCTCTCCGCCGCGAGTGGCGGCAGCATCCCAACCGGTGATGGAGAGGCTCTTCGACATGGCGTTCCAATCGGCAAAAAGGTTAAGAGATTTCAAAAATCTGAGAACCCATCTCAAAAATTCCTGAATCTCGTTTCGGATACTCCTCATCTTTGGCAAAATCGACCAAAAAGTTCCCTGAAATCAGCAGAAATCTTGCCGAATTAGGCAAAAACTTCCCGTGCGGCGGTGCCTTTTCCATCCTCAGTGGCATAGAAGGGGCGCCCCTCGACTTCGAATTCGGTTTTCGGGCTGATCCCCAAGGCGGTGAACAGAGTTGCGTGGAGATCGGTGACGGTCACAGGTTTCTCGATGGCGACCAGCGGACGCTCATCGGCGGTGCGTCCATGGCAATATCCGCGGCGCATGCCACCGCCAAAGAGCAGAACGCTGGAGCCTCCGGTGAAGTGACGGTGGAGGCCGTAGTGTTTGGGCTCAAGGACGGTGGAGCCTTTGTGATCGGCCTGGTCTTGGGCATTGGAGCCGGGTTTTCCCTCCATCATGGCGTCGCGGCTGAATTCGGAAGCAACGATGACCAGGGTGCGGTCAAGCCGGCCTTGGGAGTCAAGGTCGCGGATCAACTGAGCGATGGGGCGGTCGATCTCGCGATGGAGTCGGGCGGTGGTTTCGTGTCCTGCAGCGTGGGTATCCCACTGCATGAAGGGCTCGTATTCGGTGGTGACTTCGACAAAGCGGGCACCGCGTTCGACGAGTCGTCGGGCGAGAAGGCAGCCGCGTCCGAAGCGGCTGGTATCATAGATTTGGCGGGTTTCGGGAGACTCGGCGGAAAGATCGAAGGCGTCGCGGTCTTTGGAGCTGAGAAGCTGGTAGGCTTTGTCCATGGAGCGCAGGAGGGACTCGCGCTGGTGGTCGCTGGCCTGGTCATGCAGGGGGTGCGTCTCAAGCAGGCGTTGGTAGAACTTTTGCCGATCGCTGAAGCGCCCTGGGGTCATGCCTTCGGGGGGTTGCACTGACCGAGCCGCGAGCTCAGGGAAGGGCAGGTTCATTGGGCCATACTCGCTGCCGAAGAAACCTGCAGTGGTGAAGGCTTTGAGTTCTTCTTTTTCCCCGATGCCTTCGAGGCGCTGGCCAATGTTGATGAAGGCGGGAATAACAGGATTGATGGGTCCGAGAACTTTGGCGATCCATGCGCCGAGGTGGGGAGCTGCGACCGTCTGGGGAGGCACGTAGCCCGTGTGCCAGTGGTACTGGTGGCGGGAGTGCAAGATGCTGCCGAGATCGGGCTGGACGGCGGAACGGATCAACGTGCCGCGATCCATGATGGAGGCGATTTCCTCAAGTCCCTGACAGAACTGGACGCCATCGAGCGCGGTATCGATGGCGGGGAAAGTGCTGAGCACGGAGCCGAGATCCATTCCGGTTTGGTAGGGCGCGTAGCGCTTCGGATCGAAGGTTTCTGGAGCGGCCATGCCTCCTGCCATCCACAGAAGAATGCAGGAGTCGGCCGTCGCCTGGAGGACGGATTCCGTGTCCGAGTCGGAGGCAGCCGCGCGCAGTGGTTCGCCTCCGGCCCAAGCTGCGAGGGAGGCCGCAGTGAGCTTTTTGAGATAGTCTCTGCGGGTGATGGCGAGAGGTTCGCGGGGGTCGCGATCGGCAAAGAAGCTCATGGGATCAGAAGAAAATCGGGAGTCATGCAGAGGGCCCAGAGGGCATCGGTGAGGACGGCAGGGGAGGGCTCATCACCGAGTTGTTCCCGGAAAAGACTGCGTTCCGGGGCGGTAGGTTCGCGGTTCAGGGTGGAGAGGAAAAGGTGGTCGATGAGGGCGTCGAGGGAGGGCCAGGTTTGGCTGGCGAGGTGGTGGGCTCCGCTCTCCAGCCATTCGGCGAGTGTGCGGTCATTGGACAGGTCGAGGGCTTCGAGCGCGGTCAATTCTTCAGGCCGGGAGGTGACGATCTGGTCGCGATTGGGGCGGCCGAGGCTCCGCATGAGCGGGTTGCTTTTCACCAGGGATGCCCGGACCGGGCGCGATCCTCGGTCGGCGCCTCCATGGGGTAAGGGCGCATCGATGGAGGAGGGCCCGCTTTGAGTGATTTGCCAGATGGCATCAGTGAACGATTCTGCGGTGAGTCGTTTGGCCTGGGGTCCACGGTAGGGGGTGGCATCTGGGCCGGCTGGAGCCGCGGCGCTTTGGTAGGCGGCAGAATGGGCGATGTAGGCGAGGGTTTCGCGGAGGTTATAACCGTTTTCGCGGAAGTGCCACGCGAGGTGATCGAGCAATTCGGCCGACCAAGGTTCGGTTTTCATGGCGTCGAGGGGATGACTGATTCCGCGGCCCATGAGTTGAGCCCACAGTCGATTGACGAGGGTTTTGGTGAAGCGCCCGTTGTCGGGATGAGTGACCAGACGGGCGAGTTGATCGAGTTGAGTGGCTGGGTCGGCCGCTGGGTCGATGTCGCCGATTTCAGGAAACAACCAGCGGGGTGCGGCTGACTTTCCGGTCGGCTGGTCGCAGCGATACATTTCCAAAGGTTTGCCGGCATAGATGGCCGCCAGCCCATAGGCGTCGTTGAGTTTCCAGCGGTCGACAAAGCTGTCGTGGCAGGAAGCGCACTTCATGTTGATACCGAGAAAACTCTGGGAGAGGCTCTGGGAAAATTGGATGGGCTGGCTTTGGGCGGCGCTCACTTCACCCCGCCAGCGGATGCCATCAATGAACCCCCGTAGGTCGTCACTGGGTGGAGCGATGAGTTCCCGGGCGAGCTGATCGTAGGGCTTATTGGCGGCCAAGGAGGCGTAGAGCCAGGCGGTGATTTGGCGGCGTCCTCCGTCGATGTAGCCAGTGCCTTCGTAGTCGTTGCGCAGGAGATCGTTCCAGAAGCTCAGCCAGTGATCGGCGTAGCCAATGTCGTCGGTGAGGAGGCGGTCGATCAGTCGGTCTCGCTTGTCGGGCGAGGGGTCATCCAGAAAGGCCCGGGTTTCTTCAACGGTGGGAAGCAGACCGGTGAGGTCGAGGGTGGCTCGGCGGAGAAACGCGGCATCCTCGGCAGGGGGCGGCACGGGAAGCTGGTGATCGGTCAGCCATGCGTCGAGAAGGCGGTCGATGGGGTGCTCTCGGCCCTGGTGAGCTGGTGGCAGCGGGGGTTCTTGAACTTCGAGGGGCGGATCGTAGGCGGGTTTGCCAAAGGTGAAGCCGTCCTCCCATGGCATTCCGGCGGCGACCCATTGTTCCAGCAAGCGCTGTCCCACTTCGGGAACGGGTTCATGCTTTTCGGGCGGCATCCGGAATTCCGGATCGGGATCGGCGATGAGCGTGAGGAACTCCGAGTCTTCGGGGGAGCCCGGGACGGCCATGTCGTCGGAGAGGAAAGAATCGCGGGAGTTGATGGAGAATCCGCCTTTGGATTTGTCTCCACCATGGCATTCGAAGCAGTGCTTTTTGAGCAGGGGAACGACTTGATGCGCGAAGTCGACATCGGCCCAGGCTGAGCTGGGAAATAGCAGCAGGAATACGAGAGCTCTCATCGCCACGAAGGGAGAAATCCCGGGGCCGACCCGGAATTTGCGAAACGTGGCTACGGGAAGCGATGGCGAGACGTATCAGGAAATCGGTCGAGGAGACCTTGGTTCGGGCATGCGATTCGAGACGAGGTTGGCCGTACCTGCTGCCGGAGGCGCTCGAGGGGATGGGGCGAGCTCGATTAGGCCGCGGGACGATTTCGGAAGGTGACCAAGAGAACTGAAAAGATCGAGCTGAGAGGCATCAGAATCGCTGCCAGGAGAGGGTTCATGTGGCCATGCAAGCAGAGGGCGACGGCGGCGCTGTTGTAGATCAGGGCGAAGATGAAAGCGTGACGGACACCGCGTGCCCGTTGATCGGCGATGCGAAAGAGTTCGGGCAGGAATGCGAGGCCTGACCCCAG
This sequence comes from Haloferula luteola, assembly GCF_014201715.1. GTDB lineage: Bacteria > Verrucomicrobiota > Verrucomicrobiia > Verrucomicrobiales > Akkermansiaceae > Haloferula > Haloferula luteola. The sequence goes on along the minus strand of NZ_JACHFD010000002.1, from coordinate 340,421 downwards.
GGTGTAAAAGTCCGATTTGGCTTCCAGCAGGGAGCGGTCGACCACGGGAGTCCCGGTGACATGGGCGGCGTCGAAGGCGAGGGAGTCATTGGCGCCGTCTCCAAGATAGAGGGTGTCCAAGTGGTCGATGGCCCGCACCCGGGCGGCCTTCTGATCGGGGTCGAGTCCGCCGATGGCTTGGTTGCTGGGAATCCCGAGTTCGGCTGCGAGGGGGGCGACTTTTGCGGGAGTGTCGCCGGATAGGATGTGCAGATCACAGGGACGGTTGCGCAGGGCATCGAGTGCTTGGTGCGCATCGGGCCGGATCGAGTCACGAAAATGAAAAGCGGCGATGCGTCGACCCTGGTGGGCGAGGACCGTGGCTCCGTCTTGGATGGCATCGGTCCAGCCCGCCCGGCCAAGGGTCCAGGTGCCAGGATCGTCCGAAGTCGGGCGGAGCGCAACGCCCTGACCGGGATGGTCTTCGAGATTCCCGGATCCGTGGGCTGCAAGCAATCGTTGACCGCGCATGCCTAGGGCTTCGTGGAGGGTCCGGCCCACGGGGTGGAGGGAGCCTGCGGTGAGTCGTGCGAGGGCAAGGGCGGCCTCATCGGAGAGGTCGCTCATGGTGGCAGGATCCTGCAATACAGGGCGCTCCAAGGTGAGGGTGCCGGTTTTGTCGAAGACGACGTGTTTCACCTGGCGTAGGCGCGACCACAAGGAGGCGGTGCGGATGAAGGCTCCATGGCGTTCGGCGCGAGTGGCGGCAAGTTCATCGGCCAAGGGAATGGCCACCCCGAGAGCGCAGGGGCAGGAAACAACGAAGACGGAGATCATGGCTTGGAGTCCTGTGGCGGGTTCCCCGAGGAGGATCCAGCCGATGAGACCGCCGATTCCGAAAAGCAGAACGACGATGAGGTAGGCGCGGAGGACTTTCTGCAATAGGGGAGAGCCGCGCTCGGTGTCGTCGCGGCGGGCGAGTCGTGCGAGGAGGGATTCGGCCCAGGGCTCGGCGGCGGTGAGTGTCAACGGTTGGCGGGAGAGCAGGATGGCCCCGGCTGGCAGGCGGGTGCCGGGATGGACGAGCACGGGATCGGCCTCGCCATTGATCCACTCAAGGGAAACCTCGGCTTCATGGGTGACGGTGGCGGCGACGGGGGTGGCCTGACCGGGATCGAGCTCGAAGGTTTGGCCGGATTGCAGGGATTCGAGCGCAATGGTTTCGCTCCCTGAGCGCAGGGATGGAGGGATGGGCGAGCTGCGCAGGAGGCGGCGGCGATTGCGATCGACGGCGGCGGTTTGCAAGAAGCGTCCGCCGAGCATGAGGAAGACGAAGGTGGCAACGAAATCGAAGTACATGAGCCCTTCGAGGCCGAGGGCCCAGCCGACGATGGAGCCGGCATAGGCGAGCAGCAGGCCGAGGGCAATGGGGAGGTCGATATGGAGGGTGCGCAGGGTGAGGGCGCGCCAGGCTCTTTCGACGAAATAGGTGCCACCGACGAGCATGGAGAGGGTGGCAGAGATGAAGGCGATGAGGCGGAAAAGCCCGGCGAATTCAAAGCTGGCCGGCATGCCCAGATAGACGGGCAGGCTGAAGGCCATGGCATTGAGGGCAAAGGCTCCACAGAGCCCGAGGCGGGCGGCCAGGCGTCGGCGCTCGTGGTCGGGGGCATCGCGGCGCACTGGCCCGGCAACGTAGCCGAAGCGGGTCAGCTCACGCAGAAAGCTTTCGAGGTCACACTGGCCGACTTGCCAATCGAGGTGAAGCCTCCCGGACGCCGGGTGGGCGGCGGAGCGAATCGCACCAGGGAAGGGGTCAAAGAGCTTATCGATCAGCCACACACAGCCGACGCAGGAAATGCCTTCGATCGCGCAATCGAGGGAGGCGCTGCCGTCGGTACTGCGGGCTTCAGACTCGGCCACGAGGGGCGCAAGCCAGGAAAAATCGTGTTGTTCGAAGGGTCGCGAGCGCACCGGTGCGGTGGCCAGTCCTTGTTTCAGGTCATAGAAGCGATCGAACCCGCTATCGCGGATCATTTCGGCGACGAATTCACAGCCGCGGCAGCAATAGACTTCCTCGGGGCGAGAGGGAGTGAAGGCGGTGCCGCAGTGTTCGCAAGTGGCCATGACGAGGGGAGATTGGCCTCCGCCGAGCGCTGCATCCATGCGCGATTTGCCTCAGACCATGCGAGGATTGAGGAAGTTCAGAGGATGTGCGGAGCCCGCGGCCGCGAGAGGTCGGGCGGGGCTCGCGATGAAGGGCTGTGATGCCCTCGGCATCGGGGAATGCCATGGAGGTTCCGCCGATGCCGGTAGGGAAGCGATGGAGCCGGATTGGATCAGCCGAGGGCGGCTTCGAATCGGCTGTTGGCGGCTTCCCAGTTGACCACGTTCCACCAGGCGGAGACGTAGTCGGGACGGCGATTTTGGTAGTGGAGGTAGTAGGCGTGCTCCCACACGTCGAGACCGAGGATAGGGGTGCCGAGGGCATCGGCGGGGGTGATGCCTTTCATCAGGGGGTTGTCCTGATTGGGGGTAGAAACCACGGCAAGTTTGCCGTCCTGGACGATCAACCAAGCCCATCCGGAGCCGAAGCGGGATCCGGCGGCGGCGCCGAATTTCTCTTTGAAGGCCGCCAGCGAGCCGAAGGCTTCGTCGAGAGCTGCGGCGAGGGCGGTTCCGGGTTTTCCGGATTGGCTGGCGGGGGTCAGGGATTCCCAGAAGAAGCGGTGATTCCAGTGGCCGCCACCATTGTTGCGGACGGCGGTTTGCAGCGAGCTGTCGGAGATCCCGGAAATGGCCGGCATCAGGTCGTCGAGGGACAGGCTGGCGAGGTCAGGGGATTCCTTGAGGGCGGCATTGAGTTTGGCGACGTATCCAGCGTGATGTTTGTCGTGGTGAATCTCCATGGTCATCGCATCTATGTGCGGCTCGAGCGCATCGAAGGCGAAGGGAAGGTCGGGAAGGGTGGCTTCAGCGGCGCGAGTCAACCGGGGAAGGCTGCCTCCGGCCGCGGCAGCAAGGGCAGTGAGTTGGGTGAAGCGGCGACGGGAGATGGGAGTTTGCATGATTCCCCTGCTTAGCACCTCTGCCAGGATGCGCAAAAAAAAGTGGCATCGGATGCGTGCTGCGCCGGGAAGATTCCATTCGCGAAGCGGGAAGCGCATGGCTTAGCTTGGCAAAGATGTTGGAAATGACGTTTCAGCGCAGGGAGGGGTTCTACTCGGAATTGGCGAAGCTGACGGAGGCGGGATTCGGAATCCGAGAGGCGCTGCGATTGATGGTGGAGTCGGGGCTTCAAGAAGCGGAAAGCAATCGGGTGGAGCGGATGGAGTCTGCCCTGGCGGAGGGGAGGAGCATTGCCGGTGCCTTTGCAGCGGCGGAGGTATCGAAGTTGGAAGCGGTGTTGATTGAGGCGGGCGAGCGCAGCGGGAAGATCGCCACTGCGTATCGTCATTTGGCGGAGTATTTCGGGATGCTGGCTGCGGCACGGCGCAAGGCATTGCAGGCACTGGTGTATCCATTGGTTCTCTTGCACCTTGGTATGCTGCTAGCGGCGATTCCGGTGGGGGATTTGATGGAGGGGCTGGATTTCACCCGGGTGGTGGTGCGCTTGGGCATTTCGCTGGCGCTGGCCTATGGTGGGATTGGGCTCGGGTATCTGTGGGTGCGAAGTGCCTTGGCGAAGGCGCCGACCGATGCTGGTGTCGATCGGGCGCTGAATCGAATTCCCTGGGTGGGAAAGGCTCGGAGGTCTCTGGCGATGGCGCGCTATGCTCGCGTCGACCATGCGGCCGTTTTGGCGGGCTTGCCGATGGAGGAAACGGTGCGATTGGCAGGGGAAGCGTCGTTGAGCGGAGAGTTGACGGCAGCGGTCGAGCGGATCGTCCCCGCGGTGAAGGAGGGGATGGCCATCGGACCCTTGATGGTGGGGGAGCCGGCGTTTCCGAAATCGTTTTCGCGCTCCTACCTCACGGCGGAGGAATCGGGGACTCTGGATCAGGATCTCGACCGCTGGGCCAAACACTTCGCGAACGAGGCCAGTGAGCGGGTCGATCGCCTCACAGTGATGCTTCCCAAGCTGGGATATGCCCTGATTGTCGCATTTGTGGTGTGGAAGATCCTGGGGTTCTACTCCGGCTATTTTGGCCTGATCGAAGAGCTTGGAGGCTGAACGCTCGCCGAACTCGGATCTTAGGTTTGACAGCTACCTTGCAATACGATGGAGTGATGGGGTGGATGTCGATCCTGATGGATGGTTTGCGAATTGGACCGTGCAGATGCGCAAGGGTCTGCTGGATTTTTGCATCCTGAGAGCTCTGGAAGGGGGCGAGTGCTACGGTTACGCGCTGGTAAAGATGCTGGTGGCGATCCCCGGGCTCGGGGTGGCAGAGGGCTCGATGTATCCCCTGCTTTCCCGCCTGAAGAAGCAGGGGTGGGTAACGACTCGCCTGGTGGAATCGGAGGAAGGACCGGCGCGGAAGTACTACCGGCTCACGGATCAAGGGCGGCGGCTTGCCGGGGAGATGGCGGACTATTTTGCGGTCCTGTCAGCGGGGGTGGAGGGGCTCGGAAGAACGGCTTTGGATGAACTGAAAACCTCGGAGGAGAACTCCGAATCTGACCTAAAATCATGAAAAAGTGGACCATGGAGGCCGAGTATCGGCTTCAGGAATATCTGCAGGCGAGGGTCTTAAGGGAGGGCTTGGATCGGGAAGATGCCGAGGAATTGAAGGATGACCTTCGGGCTCACTTGCTGGAGGAGGCGGAAAGGCTGCCGGGTGAACGGGTCGACAGCGGGGTGTTGGAGGAAGCTCTTACTCGCTTGGAGGCGGGATCGGAAATGGAGTCCGAGGTGATGGTGGCGACCTCGCGATGGCGGAAGGTCGCGGTTTGGATGTTTGGAGTTCTGCTTCCGGCAGGTGTTGGCATCTTTGAGGCGTTCTCTGGGTTTTGTGCGGAGGTGTTTTTCAATCCGGTGGTGGATATTTGGCACCTGCTTCTGGTCCTCGCGATTCCGGTGCTGAATGCGTGGTTGCTGACGAAGGGGCGATGGATGGGGAGCCGCTGGCAGGGCTTGGCGGCGGGTTGGGCAATCGCGATTTCGGGGTTCTATGCCTTGTTATTTTTGCCCCTGCTTCCGGCGTCGCTGATTGCGGTGTTGTTTCTGGGGCTGGGGTTTCTTTCGTTAAGTCCGATTTTGGCCTGGTGGGTGTGTTTGAGGATTTCGAGGTCGCGGAAAAGTCGTGTGCCGCGGCCTTGGGAGTATCGATCTGGCTGGCGATGGGGCCTGGCGGCGGGAATTTTCTCGCTGGTGTTGCTGGATGGTCCCGGGATTTGGACGCGTTTGCAGTTGGAAGAGGCGACCCAAACGGGAAAATCGGCCGAATCGGCGATTTCTCGGCTGAGGTTCTTTCACTCGGAGGAGACGCTCCTTCAGGCCTGCTATGAAGGAAACCGTGGCACAAATCGGCGCACGGATATTTCCGGCTGGGTGTCGACCGGCGTCCTGCGCAGCCCGGATTCAGAGAAAGTAAGGGAAGTCTTTTTCCGGGTCACGGGAACGCCTTTCAATGCGCTCGAACCCCCGCGAGGGAGTCTGAAGGTCCGAGAAAGAGGGGAGAGGGTAGAATGGCAATTTGATGACCATCTCGGTGGGGATGATGTGGCGGTTCGGTTGAAGGGACTGGAGCTGGGGGAGTCTCGAATCGATGCACACCTCGACGGCGTTTCGCGGATTGGGTACGGAGAATGGACGATGGTGTTTGAGAATGCCACCCTGCGGCCGCAGGAAGCTCGTTGCCAGGTGCGATTGCCGCGTGGTGGAAGAGTTTCTCGGTTGACCCTTTGGGTGAATGGAGAGCCTCGGGAAGCGGCCTTTAGCACGGTGAAAAAGGTGAAAGAGGCCTACCGGGAGATCGCCGTGCGACAACAGAGGGATCCGGTTTTGGTGACCATGGTGGGGCCAGACACGGTGATGGTGCAGTGTTTTCCGGTGCCGCCTGGAGGGTCGATGAAGATTCGCTTTGGGGTCACCGCGCCGTTGGATGGTGGGGAGTGGGAGATGCCGCGATTGGTGGAGAGGAATTTTAGTTTTGAGGAGAACCTGCGCCATGCGGTTTGGGTGCAGGCGAATCAGGATTTCTCGGTTCCAGGATTGGGTGAAGGGGAGCCTGATGGTGATGGCTATGCCTGCCAGATCATGACGCCGGCAGACCGCCTGACGGGAAATGGCTCCGTGGTGCGGCTATCGGAGCTCGATGACGAACCCTCGCGGGTGTGGTGCCGGGACCCGATGGCGAAGGTCGAGGAGTCGGTTCTTTCGCGAAGCCCGCATCGGCTGCATGAGGTGGGTTATGATCGGGTGGTGGTCGTCGTCGATGGATCGGTATCGATGGCCGAGGCGGCGGATTGGCTGGACGAGGTGACGGCCTCGAGCTCGGCGGAGTTCCTTTTGGCGACGGATCAGGTGGAACCTTATCGCAAGGATTATCGGTTCCGAGGGGGGAGGGACAATGAGCCAGCGTTGCGAGAGGCCATTGTTCGTGCCCGCGGGAATGAGCGGGGTGCGGTGGTATGGTTGCATGGGCCTCAGCCAGTGAAGTTGGCGGAGTCTGAGGCATTGCTGCAGCTTCTACAGCGAGGGACCCATCGACCGGAGATTTTTGAGATCGAGGTGGCTCCGGGCCCCAATCGGTTGGCGGAAGCTCTGGGTCGGGAAGGGGCGCTGAAACGGGGGCCTCGTCTCGCGAATCCGCTGCGTGATCTTGAGGCATTCCTTGCAGAACTGCGTGCAGGCCGGGACCGGCTGGAATGGGATTGGTCGCGAACGTCGCCGGAGCAACCGGTCTTGGGAGAGGAAGTTTGGGATCAACTTGCCCGTCTTTGGGCGATCGAGCAGGCCGATGGGAGAGGCGAAGAGGTGGGGGAAGTGGCGGCTCAATACCAAATCGTTTCACCAGTTTCCGGTGCGGTGGTTTTGGAAACCGATGAGCAATACCGTCGCCACGGGCTGGATCCGGCCGAGATTTCGGCAGTCCCTCATTTGCCCGCAGTGCCGGAACCCTCGGCGTTCCTGTTGGTGTTGTTGGGGGCTTCCTCGATGGTCTTCAGGCGGAGGCGGCTCAGCGCGTGACGCCTCGCTGTGAGGATCCGAGGAACGCGATGAGATGTTTGACGTGCGGATTGTTGGCGCTGGCTTCGGCCTTGAGACCGGACAGCGCGAGGCCGAGGTTGGCGTCTTTCTTGAGGAAGAGACGTTTGTAAGCGGTGCGCAGCGCCTTCAGGTCATCGTCGGTGAATCCGCGGCGGCTGAGCCCCACCTGATTGATGGCCCGGGTGGTGGCGGGATTGCCTTCGACCACGGTGTAGGGGGCGATGTCTTGGACGATGCGTGAGCAGCCTCCGACCATGGCATGGCAGCCGACCCGGCAGAATTGGTGAATGGCGGCCAAGCCGGAGACGATGGCGTGATCTTCGACCGTGACGTGGCCGGCAAGGGTGCCGTTGTTGGAGAGGATCACATGGTTGCCCACCTGGCACTCATGCGCAACGTGGGCGTAGCAGAGGAAAAGGTTGTCGCTCCCGATCCGAGTCGGCGTGTATTCGAAGGTGCCGCGGTGGACGGTGGTATTTTCCCTGAACACGTTGCGATCGCCAATGATCAGCGAGGTGGGTTCCCCGGCGTATTTGAGATCCTGGGTTTTTCCGCCGATAGCGGCGAAGGGGAAGAACTCGTTGTAGCTGCCAATGGTGCTGTGGCCCTCGATCACCACGTGGGAATGGAGCCGGCATCCTTCGCCCAGCACGACGTGGTCACCGATGACGCAGAAGGGTCCGATGTGAACGTCTGCGCCGATTTGGGCACGGGGAGAAACGATGGCCGTAGGGTGAATCACGCCGGGGAGTGCAAACGGCAGCCACGGAAAATTCAAACTTCAAAATCCGATGATGTTCAGCGCCCCGGAAAGGGGTCCGGACCTTTCCGGGGCGCTGGAATCATTTGCGGAACTTTTCATATTCCCGGCGCCACTTCGGCATGAAGAGCCGCCGGATGAATTTTCGTAATGCACGGAACATGGAAGACAGTGTTTGGATTTCGAGGGGTAAACCCAGAGGAGTCGGACGAGACTTGAATTTCGGGCACTGCAGGAACCGTGCCCAATCCCCGTAGGAACGGGGAATCCTGCCCCCCACGATGAGGGAGGGAAGGCCTGTCGGGAACGAGCGGATTCATGTGACGAAGCCTTGACCCACACATGCTCCTCCGGCGAATGAATGGATTCATATAGCCAGCTGATGGATTAACTGGCATTCCGCGAAAAACATACGGGAAAGCGTAATGATCCCGTATCTAACGAAAGTCGACCTTGCTCGCACCCGCGGGGAGGCGGTGATGCCGCCGGCACCGTGGGGTCTTCCCCCCTGTCCCGCAAAGTCCCCCCGGAGTTGCGGAACCGGAAACCCTGATGCCGACGGCAAGCCTCCTGAAACCAGCAAACCACACTGTCTCGCCCTGAGTGGGTTCCGCCATGCCTCCAAGGATGGCGGAGAAATCAGCAGGTCCTTTCCCGGGACGAGAACGGCGTTGGAATATCGCCGGCCAATGGGTCGCGGAATGGTCTCTTTGTCCGGAAGGTTCGCGCAGTTCCCACCGGACGGAGGAGAGACTTCCACGGTTCTTTCATGGGATCTGTCGGGTGGCTTGACGATTCTCGTGTCGGGGAAAAACCCGACAGAGGGGCTCACTCGATCAATCCCCGCTGCACGGCGTAGCGGGTAAGTTCGACATTGGTGGCGAGCCCGAGTTTGGCGGAAATGCGTGCTCGGTAAGTGGCGATGGTCTTTTCGCTGAGATCGAGTCGAGCCGCGATGGCTTTGAGCGAGTGGCTTTCGGCAATCAGGCGCAGCACCTCCAATTCTCGGTTGGAGAGCGCTTCGTGGGGTTCGTCGAAAGAGGTTTGCTGGAGCGTTCCAACGAGCACCTCGGCGAGTCCGGGGCTGACGTAGCGGCCGCCAGAGAGGACTCTAGAAACGGCGGTGACCAGAGTGTCTGCAGCGCTTTGCTTCGAGAGATAGCCAGAAGCGCCGAGTTTGAAGGCACGGACGGCGTAGTCCTTTTCCGGGAGGGCGCTCATGATGAGAACAGGAAGCTTCGGCTGGGTGGAGCGAAGGTCCTTCAGGAGATCCAGGCCACTGCGACCCGGCAAGGTGATGTCGGCGATGACCAGGGCGTAGGGATACGCCAAGACTTGATGGAGAGCGGCTTCGGTGCTTCCGGATTCGTCGAATTCCAGTCCAAGGATCTCTTCCTTGAGAAGGGCGATCATTCCCTTGCGGACGATCGCGTGGTCATCGACGACGAGGATTTTCATGCGACCTGTCGTGTGGATTCGGGATCACCTAAGGGATGAGAATCACAGAGGGGTAGTACCAGCCGGACCGTTGTGCCATGTCCCTCCGAAGAGCGGAAATTCAATTCTCCACCCGCATTGCGGGCTCGCTCCCACATGCCGAGGAGTCCCAGCGTGAGCGGTCGTTCGGCGGTGTGTGCGTCCATGCCCCGGCCATTGTCTTCGATCGTGAGTAGAAGTCGCTGGTCGTCGGCTTCGCAGGTGGCCAGGACTTCCGTCGCGTGCGCATGACGAGCGACATTGGTGAGAGATTCTTGGAAGATCCGGAATGCGGCGGTCGCCAGCGGCCGGGAAAGCTCGTTGTCCATCGTCTGAATGTGGAGGCGGCAGGGGATTTGGGTGAGCTGGGTGAAATCGCGGGCTTCTTCTTCGAGAGCCGCCGCAAGCCCCAGGTGATCGAGGGCGGGTGGGCGCAAACCCGAGGCGACGCGGCGGACGGAATCGATGGCTTGGTCGACCAATTCGGAGGTTTCTACGGTGAGGTCGATCAGGGCATTGAGCGTTTTGTCGCCGGATCGATCCAGCCAGCGTTCGGCGAGGCCGAGCTTGAGCTGGATGGCGGTGAGTTGCTGGCCGAGTTCGTCGTGAATCTCCCTTGAAATTTCGGTCCGATCCTCTTCGCGCTGGGCTTGCAGGCGTGCGGAGAGTTCGCGGAAACGCTCGCTGGAGGCGATGAGTTCTTCTTCCCGTTGCTTTTCAGCAAGTCGCCAGCCACCGAAGGAGCGTCGAAGGACCGCAAAAAGCAGGAGCGCGGTGACGAGGACAAAGTTGAGCCCCTTATAAGATTGAAGCACCTGTGCGGCTGGATGGAGGGCCGCGATGTGGTCAACCACGAGATCGGACCCAACGATCCAGAGGCACCCGACGATCAAATAAATCACCGAGACTCGGAATTCAGGAAGCTGGAGGAAGGGGATCTTCAAGGGAAAACAGGTCGGAGGAGGCGCGGCGCCCAGAGGGATCCCGGCGAAGCGGTCGCTGGCGGATCGTGGGCGCGCCGCGAGCTAGCTCGATCAGGAAAGGCCCTGAACCGGGAATCCTCCCACCGATGTGAACATTTTGCACCCCCAGAATCGAGGGGGGCTTCTTCGCATAAAAAAAGCCGCCCCGGAAAATTCCGGGACGGCTTGAGAGTCGGAGGCGGGATTATTCCGCGTTTTGTGCCTGAGCTTGGTCGGCTTCAGGAGTCTCGGCCTTGGCCTCGTGAGCTTCAGCTTCGGGCTTTTGGGCCTTTTCTTGGGAAGCTTCGTGGCTGGCTTGCAGCTTTTGGAGGGCCTCCAGCTTCTTGCCGTTTTCGGTCAGCTCAGCGGTGAGCTTTTGTTGGTTGCGGAGGGAAGCTTCGAGTTTCGAGCGGGTGTCCTCGAGTTGTTGAGCCAGTTCCTCACCGCGGGCTTGAGCGGCGGTTTCACGGGCGTTGCTTTCTTTCAGGCGTGCTTCGGCCTTGGCGACGAATTCCTGGTGTTTGGCCTCGAGTTCTTTGAGCACCGAACCTTGTTGATCGATTTGCTTCTTCAGGTTCACCTCCGCCTCACTGCGCTGCTTCATGGCCAGAGCGGACTTGTTGGCCGCGTCCTTGAGGGACTCGTTTTCTTTGACGAGCTCGGAAATTTGGCGGGGCTCCTTCATGGAGTCGCGGAAGCGAGTCAGCTCGGCTTGCAGGGAATCAAACTCTGCGACGGTCTTGTTGAGGCGCTGGTTGAAGTCGCTCAGGCGCTCCTGGGCTTTGCCGCCGACAGCGAGGCGTTCGTCGAGTTCCTTGGCGTGTTTTTGCCAGCGATTGGCTTCGGCTTCCTGTTGGCGGCTGCTTTTCTCCCACTCCTTGGCGCGCTGATCACTCTCCGCCAGTTGTTTGCGGAGCTTTTCGATAAGCTTGGACTGGTTGTCCAAGGTGTTGCGAGCATCGGTGAGTTGATGGAGGGCCTGGTCACGTTCCGTGACGGCCTGGGTCATCTGGCTCTTGGCTTGAGTCAGGGTGTTGGCCAGCGAGTCGAAGCTTTGCAGCAAGGATTCCTGGGAGGGATTCGCGGCGGGTGCGTTTTCAGCCAGCGCAAATGGGGCGAGGGATGAAGTGACGAGGGCGAAGACGAGAGCGGTGCGTGACAACGGTTTCATGATGGTTTGTGAAAGCAAAAGGTAAACATCGGTTAACATCCAATATCTTTCAAAGCAAAAGGAAATGCCTCAAATTTTCCGCTACTTTGGGGGAATGGAGTGGGGGTCAATGCTTGAAAGCTCCCAGATCGCCGAAGGATAGGCCCCATTTGGCCAGATACTTCTTCAGCCGATCGGCATCATTGGTGATGGCACGTTTTTGGCGTGAGACGCTGAAAAGTTCCCTTCCTGCCTCGGACAATGAGGTCGACCGGCGACATACTTCGACGACATGGGCCAGTTGAACCCGGTCGAAAGGGTCGATCTGTTCCCGCTGTTGAGGGGAAAGAGGGATGGTTGCCTCTGCGGAGGAGTGAGGGGTGGGCACCCCGGGGCGTTGCCAACTGGCGCGAAGGCGCTGGATTTCCTCGTCCACATCTTCGATGCGGATGCGGCCCCGTGGTGCAAGGGTGGCCATGCGAACGATGGCGGCGTTGAAGTCGCGAAAGTTTCCGAGCCACGGTGTATCTGGGCGTTCGGCAAAGCGCAGAAAAGCACGGCGTGCTTCCTGATTGAAGGATGCCTGCCTTCCCTCGGTTTCAGCGTAGCGCAAGAGTTCGTAGTCCAGATTGGGTGCGAGATCTTCCCGACGCTCGCAAAGTGGGGGCAGGGCAAAGGTCCATAGGTGGATCCGCGCGAGCAAATCTTCGCGGAATCGCCCCTCGACCACGGCCTGTCGGAGGTCCCGATTGGTCCCGGCGATGAGTTGGAAATCGCTCTTCACGGGTTTGTCGGAGCCGACGGGGAGGAAGGTTTTGTCCTCAAGGGCGCGCAGCAGCATGGCCTGTTCGTCGGTGCCCAGTTCCCCGATCTCGTCGAGAAACAGTAGTCCTTTGTGGGCCTCCCGAAGCAATCCGGGCCGGTCCTTTTGAGCCCCGGTAAAGGATCCTCGGACGTGACCGAAGAGTGCCGAAGCAGCGGTGTCGCCGGTCAGGGTGGCGCAGTTCACCTCGACAAAATTCCCCTCAAGGCCCCCGCGATGCTGCCGGAGTTCGAAAATTCGGCGGGCGAGTTGGCTTTTCCCTGCTCCTGTGGGCCCGGTGAGCAACATCGGGGCTCTCGAACGTAGGGCGACCTGTTCGATGCGGTCGATGAGTTGGTTGAAGGCAGGGTTGCGAGTGGCGATGCCGCTTTTGAGGAAATCGGTGGTTTCACCGGCCTCGCGAGCGAAGCGCGTACTCAGAGCGTCGTACTTGGAGAGATCGAGATCGATGATGGTGAAATGCCCGGGATCGTGGTGCCGAGTGCGTTTGCCGCCGCGTGGTGGTGCGGTTTGGACCAGCCGTCCCGGTAAGAAGCCGGCTTCATTGAGCAGGAACAGAGAGATCTGGGCAATATGGGTGCCGGTAGTGATGTGGATCAGATATTCTTCGTTCTCGGGATCAAACTCGTAGTTCCGTGCCCAATCGTGCAGTGCGCCGTAGACATCGGCTAAGTCCCAAGGATCGCGGCCGAAAGGAATCTGGTGAAAACGCACCTCCGTTTCTGGGGAAACGGACCGGAGATCTTCTGCAACCTGCTGCGCCTGGGATTGGAATGCGGCTTCGAACAGAAGCTCGAAGCGTTCGATCAACAGATCCTCGTGCTGAAATAGAGAGATGGTAGGGCGCCACTTGTCCCAACGATCCGGAGTCTTTCCTCGATCGAGGACGGTGCCCAACAATCCGATTGCGACTCGTTTCATGCGGCAAAAATCACTCTAGCCAGAAGGGTAGGCAATCGAAAATAAGAGAAAAGCCTATCCAAAAGGATAAAAATGATTCGATTTTGTGGGGTTGATGATCTTGGGGTTTGCGAGTGGTGAAAGTTTTTAAGCTCTAAAAGAGAGGAAGTTGCGATGATGTGGGGCTTGGGGTCGTGAAGAGTTGGCATGGCGGGTGCCTATAGGTTGGCGTCCGGCGCAACACCCGGACCTGCAAACCGATGGCAAATCACCAACTCTTCCGATCACTCCGCGGGGCCTTCATCCCCAAGGCGACTGCGAGAAATGACGCAGGTGGAGTGGCCTATGAGCTCTCCGCCAAGGCGGCTTTGGCTCGGGTGGCGATGACGGGGTGTCTCACGACGACCTACTATGTCTCGGCGGAGACTCAACTTGAGCGCGTGCTGGAGTTGGCGGCCAAGGTGGACACCGATTTCCTCGCCAAGACGGCGCTGCATGCTCGGCAGCGCGGCTTCATGAAGGACCTTCCGGCGTTGTTGTGCGCTGTTTTGGCGACTCGTGATCTCGATCGGCTCGCCGAGGTTTTCCCTCACGTCATCGACAACGGCCGCATGTTGCGAACCTTCGTTCAGATTCTTCGTTCTGGAGTGACGGGGCGGAAGTCATTGGGCTCGGCTCCGCGGCGGCTCGTCCGCGAGTGGTTGGAACGAGCCACGGACCGTCAGTTGCTCCATGCTTCCGTTGGCAACGACCCGTCGTTGGCGGATATCGTCAAGATGGTCCACCCGCGTCCGAGCACCCAGTCACGGGAAGCGTTCTATGGATGGCTCATCGGTCGTTCCTATGATGTCGAGTTGCTGCCGGAGAACATCCGCCATTTCGAGGATTGGAAGCGATCTCGTCGAGGCGAGCTTCCCGACGTGCCTTTCCAGATGCTGACAGCTCTTGAGCTTGGACCGTGCGAGTGGTCCGAGATCGCGGAGAATGCGAGTTGGCAGACCGTCCGCATGAACCTGAACACCTTTGCGCGACACGGCGTGTTCGAGGATCGCGAAATGGTGAAGCGGTTGGCGAGGAAACTTGCGAACGCTGAAGCCGTTCGGCGTGCTCGGGTCTTTCCTTATCAGCTCATGGTGGCCTTTCTGCATGCAGGAAATGAGGTGCCTCATCGATTGCGGGAAGCGCTTCAGGATGCCATGGAGGTCGCGCTTGAAAACGTGCCGACGATTCGAGGATCGGTGGTCGTTTGCCCGGATGTGTCAGGGTCGATGCAGTGCGCTGCGACGGGTGTTCGTAAGGGAGCCACCTCTAAGGTCCGCTGTGTCGACATTGCTGGTCTGGTGGCGGCCGCCTTTCTTCGGAAGAACCGCTCGGCGCGGGTGCTTCCATTCGAGAGGGATGTGGTCGAGGTTCCACTCAATCCTCGTGACACCGTTCTCACCAATGCCCAGCGGCTTGCTGCCGTCGGCGGCGGAGGAACGAATGTCTCCGCTCCATTGCGTTGGCTCAACCAACGAGGCGAAGCTCCAGACTTGGTCGTTTTCGTCTCCGACAACGAGTCATGGATGGATGCCCGCCGGGCAGGGTACGGGACGGGGATGCTCGCTGAGTGGCAAAAGCTCAAGCGGCGCAACTCCCAGGCGAAGTTGGTGTGCATCGACCTCGTGCCGAACACCACGGCGCAGGCTCCTGACGGCCAGGATATCCTGAATGTAGGTGGATTCAGTGACCATGTCTTCGAAGTCATCGCGGCGTTTGCGGCGAGCGGAAGCGAAATCAGTCCCTGGATCCAGGCCATCGAATCTCAAGCTCTTAACCCTCGACTCAAAACAGCCTAGATTGCACCGACGCGACGAATCAGGGAATCCCCCACACGGGGGGACCCCTAGGAGAGATTCGGGGCAGAGAAGTTCTTTTGCCCAACTCGTCCCGGAGACGTCGCGTCGGCCCCCCTTTTCGCGAATGCCTTGAAGACTCCATCTAAGCCCATGGTCGCCGGTTCGAATCCGGCTCCCGCCTCGGCGGGGTAGCTCAGCGGTAGAGCATGGAAGATGTCTTCGACCTCCTTGTCGCGAATCCTTGACTAAAAATGGCGAATGCAGGTGGAACTCCATCGCTACGGACGACCAGGTCGCCGGTTCGAATCCGGCTCGGGCCACTCATTCACAACGGCCCGGTAGCTCAGCGGTAGAGCAGGAAAAGTTGTTTCACCACCCCTTGTCGCCGCCTCTTTGAATCAGACAATGAAAACGATCCATAAAACTGACGAAGCCATTGGCTTCCTCCCTTTGCCCGAAGATAAGGGCAAGCCTATTACGGTGATTGGGACGGACTCGATTCGCGACTCATTTGATGAGACCTGCCTCCAGCAGGCCGTGAACTCGCGCCTTGCTCCCGGAGTGACCGATGTCGTGCTCAATCCCGACGGTCACGCTGGGTATGGTGCCCCCATCGGCTGCGTGATGGTTTCGCCGACACATATCTACCCCGGACCTGTGGGAGTGGATATCAAGTGCTCGATGTCGCTGTTGCAGATGGACATCCCCGAGGATGTTATCGCCGACAAGAGGACGCGTCGTGCACTCATTGAAGCCATCGTGGAGCGGACACCGACCGGAGCTGGGCGTGGTCAGCGGAACGTGAAGAAAGGGCGCCCTGTCGATCGCGATCTCGGCTTCAAGGTGGTGACCGAAGGAGCTTCGGAAGCGGTGTGTGAAGCCCTAGGAATTCCCCTCGAGTGGGCTGGACGCTGTGAGGACTCGGCGCATGCGGGGCATGATGGTTCCTACGATGCTCTTCGTAGCCGTCTTGAGTGGATTCTTGAGACGCATCGAATCAAGCACTTTGGAGACAAGATGAGCCAGCTCGGATCCTACGGTGGTGGCAACCATTTCGGCGAATGCGAGATCACGAGAATTGCCGACCGTCCCTCGATGAGAGAGACTGCGGATGTATTCGGATTGAGAGATGGGCATGTGTCGTTTCTCAGCCACTGTGGATCACGCGGATTTGGAAACCTGTTAGCGACGCATCAGTTCAAGGACCTCGAACGCAAGTTTGAGGCGTGGAGCACCCCTTATCCTGCTGGCGACAAGAAGCTGGTGTATGCACCTCTTGGAACTCCGGAGGCAGATGCCTATCTTGATGACATGGCCTTAGGTGCGAACTTTGCGACAGTGAACCACCTGCTGATCAATGCGCTTGTTCTGGAGGCATTTCAAGAAGTGCTGCCTGGAGCCAAGGGAGGGTTGGTGTACTTCATTTCCCATAATATCGCGCGGCAAGAGATCGTGGATGGCAAGAAGTCCTGGGTGCATCGCAAGGGCGCGACCCGGGCGGTTCCCGGCGGACACTTTTCGCTGCATGGAACGCCGTTTGCACAGACCGGGCATCCGATCCTTCTTCCGGGGAACCCTCGGGATGGTTCCGTGGTGATGGTGGCGCGCGGTGGAGCCGAGCGGACGGCTTGGTCAGTGAACCACGGAGCGGGACGTCAGATGGGTCGCAAGCACGCATTCCGCACTCTCGATCAAAAGTCGGTGGATGCGGAGTTCGATGCCTCGGACATCCTCACCAATTGCCGCAAGTATCCCTTGGATGAGGCACCGGATGCCTACAAGAATTTCCCCGAAGTGCTTCGAAGCGTCGAAGCGGCCGGGCTCGCCGAGACGGTGGCGAAGTTGCAAGCTCGGTTTGTGATCAAAGACGCAGCAGAAGCCGACGATTGAAGGCATGAAAGTCATTTCACTCGATGGGAGTGCGGGAGGTGGGCAGATGCTTCGCACCGCACTCTCTCTTTCGGTCGTCACGGGGCAACCTTTCCGGATGAACCACCTTCGTGGGGCGCGGCGGAAGCCGGGTCTGATGCGTCAGCATCTTGCCTGTGTGCGGGCCGCTTGTGCCATTTCCGGGGGAACCGCCGACGGCGCCGAGATCGGCTCCACCGAGTTGGTGTTCCGGGCCGGAAAGGTGCGTTCTGGAACTTATGAATTCGCCGTGGGGACTGCGGGCAGCACCGGTTTGGTTCTTCAGACGGTGTTGCCCGCATTGTGGCAAGCAGGGGGTGCAAGTGAAGTGAAGATCTTTGGGGGAACTCACAACCCGATGGCTCCTCCTTTTGAATTCCTAGAGCGGGTGTATTTGCCTGCACTCGCGAAGATGGGTGCCCGTGCCCAACTGGAGTTGAAGGAATCCGGATTTGCTCCGGTGGGAGGCGGCTGCATCTTGGCCAAGGTCGAGCCATGGGAGTCACGAATGTCGTTTGACGTCCAGGAGCCCGGAGAACTCGTAGCGAGCTCCATCCGAGTGCCGTTCCGTGAGCTTCCCGTGTCGATTGCCGGTCGGATGATGGATGCGGCTGTTCAGGTATTTCCTTGTGAAGATGCTCAGGTGAAAGCCCTTCCCGCAGGTCCGGGGATGGGAGTTGCCTGCCTGGTCGAGGCGGAGTTTCAGCATACTCGGGAGATGACCTGCACGTTTGGTGCCCAAGGGGTATCGGCGGAGCGGCTAGGCAGACGAGCGGGAAAAGCGATGCGGGATTGGATGGGTACGGGCAGTGCCGTGGGTCGGCATCTGGCTGATCAATTGCTATTGCCGATGGCCCTTGCCGGCGGAGGCAGCTTCACGACCATGAGCCCGGATTCTCACGTGGAGACCAATCTCTCTGTCATTCATGCTTTCCTCGGTACTCAGCATGTGTGGGAGGATCTGGGATCAGGCCGCCTTCGGTTGACGCTGCACCCTTAGGAGTTTCCAAGCCACAGCCAGGGAAAGGAGACCGATCAAGATTTCGGAAGTTAGGATAAGAAAGACGATTCGGGGAATGGGAGCTGGCGAGGGAGTGCTTCCACCCGCGATGGAAATCTGATGGAGGAGGACGATTTCCGGAAACAAGGGTGCATGTTCGTGATCTGCCACCAACGATGGAAGGAGGAGGCGGCCGGTGGGCAGGGGGAGGACACTTGCGATGAATTCGGCACCGAGCTTGCCCGCACGATCCGAATCGGCGTGGTGCCGAGCGGCACCCAGACCGAGGCCCGTGGCCGAGGTTCCAAGTCCATCGATCACGGGTCCTGAATCGGGGTCAAAGTAGAGGGTGTCGGATTTTGCCGGGTCGGCTGGGAACTCTCGCCACCCCGCCATCACCTTTGTTTCTCTCCAGAAGTGATCGACATAGGCTTCGTAGCGGGAGTCCGTATCGTCGGAGGAGAGTTGGCGATCGAAGCTGAAAAAGAATCCGTTGGTGCAGCCTCGCGAGGGTGCCGTGGGGTGGCCGGTGCTGGCGCGTGCCATGTAGGGAGGAAGGGAATCGGGAAAAGTGGTCGTTAGTCTGCGATAGGCAGCTGAAGCCCACTCCTGATGATCTGAGCCCAAGGCTTGATCCGCATAGCGCACCATGGCGATGCCGACGGCGACGTCAGCGGGAAAGCACTGGTCGGGATAGTCGTCGATCAGGCCTCTGGGAGATTGGTCAATGTCGGTGGCGAGATCGGTCGAGAGCTCACGGAGGAGTTCGAGGTGCTGAAGGTCACCGGTGAGCAGGTGGTGAGCGGTGATCGATCCAATCAACAGCATTCGATAGAAGCAGTTAGGGTCTGACAAATAGTCGTCGCCCCAATAGGTTTTGACCCAATGGGCGTGGTTGTCGTCGAGGGCGAGACGCAGGCTGGCTTCAATGGCCTCCATGCCTTCCTCCTTGGGTGCGGTGGAGGAGAGCTGAGGGTTGGCATCCCATTGCTGCTGCAAATTCTGGGTGGCGAGGAGGTAGAAAAAGGCTCCGTAGACAGGCCATTCTGTCGCCGTGATTTGGGACACGCTGAGCGTGGCGGCCTTCCCGGAGGCGAGGCGATCTTCCACATAGCGGGGGATCCGCCGCGAGAGGCTGCGGTGGAGCTGAAATGCAAAGCGGCTGGGGCTCGCGGAACGGAGCCCTGGGTCACTGATGAGAATCGCGGTACTGGTGATGGCGGGGATCAGCAGGAGTCCTGGAACCAGAAACCCCATCGCAAGCAAGCGTCGAATCAACTTCCACATCTCGAGAGCATGCGGGGAGTCTTTGAAGTTAGAATGAAGCTTGGGTGAAGTTGAAGTCGAATCGTCCCACTTCAATGGGCTCCCGACGGCATGGGCTGAGGGGTGGAGGTGGGGCCGTGGATCTGCAGGATGTCCGGACCTCCGGCCGGATCGGGAACGAAGCGGACGCGGTCGATCGCAAGATTCCGGGGGCTCACTTGGGTGAAGCTTTGGTGTCGATGATAGACGATGAAGATCTCCTTGCCATCTGGAGATTCGATGAAGCAATGATGAGCGGTTCCCCGGGCGTAGGAAGTGGATTTCATGACCGGGTTGAAGGCATACTTTTTCCAAGGGCCCAGAGGGCTATCGGAAGTGGCGTAGCCCACGGCGTATTCGGGATGGGCAAAGTGGCTTCCGGAATAGGTGAGGTAGTAGATTCCTTGGTGCTTGATCATTTCGGGGCCCTCAGTGACCGGCGCCTGATGGCGCTCCCAGGCTTCGTCGGGCCCGAGCATTTTTCGGAGGCTGCTGGGATCGACGCTGACCATATCGTCGTTCAGCTTTCCTCCCCAGATCTCGTTGCCTTGCCCAAAGCTGACGTAGTAGAAATAGCACTGGCCATCGTCGTCTTCGAACACGTGGGCATCAATTTTGATGCTGTCTGGCGCCATGGGCTCCTTGGTTTTCTGTCGGAAAGGTCCCATGGGCGAATTTGAGGTGGCGACGCAGATTCGTTCCTGAGCGGCATAGTAGAGGTAGAAGGTTCCGTCTTTCTCGACAATGTCAGGTGCCCAGAATCCGTGGTCGCCCCAGCTATCCCGGTCCTTCAAGGCGAAGCCCTCGTCTTTCCAATGGACGAGATCGGTGGAGGTGTGCAATCGGATTCCTTGGGTTCTTCCCCGCTGCCGGGCGGTGTGAGTGGTGTAGGCGTAGTACTTCCCGTTATCATGAAGGACGACAGGGTCCGCGCCACCTTCCTGGACCGGGTTGGTGAAGGAGTCAGAAAGCGGACGGGAGCGAATCTCGCGAAGTTCCAAATTTCGAAAGGACGCCTGGTCCCCGGAGGCCTTGAGTGCGATGTCTCCTTTGGTGAAGGATGCTTCCACGCCGTCGAAGATCGGCCAGCTGTCAGAGGTGATGGGGCTCGACTCAAGGTAGATCCGAACGCGCTCTGCGGCGGCCTGAATGCGCAGGTGGTACCATTGGTCAGATTCGATGGGAAGCGGTCGGTGGGCGATGGGTTTTCGAGTCTTGGCGACCGAATCCCAGTAGATGGTATTCTCGCCAGGATGGATGCGGACCTCCCCGCCTTCATAGGCATCGGGTTTGGAATCAAGCTTCTGGCCACGAAAAATCACCCCGACTTCGGAACGAGCATCCGCCTTGATCTCCAGGTCGAGTTGGAAATCGTTGACTTCGAGACCTTTCAAGTGGGCGAGGGCGCCAGCGCCTGGATCGACATCAAGGCTGCCTTGGTCGGCCGACCAATCGCCGCCGACGAGTTCCCAGTGATCCGCCGAGGGGTGAGTCAAGGGATCGAGATAAGGCCATGCTCCAGGGGCAGGGAGAATCAGGGAAAGCGCGAGCGCGAGTGGGAAGAGGCGCATGTGGAGAAGTGGAAATGCCATGGTTATCGCAGCAAAAAGAGGGGTTCTTTCACGGGGAAACGTTTCCTATACATCGTGATTTTTCGGAATCGGACCCTTCGCTTCCCGGCCGGACCGCTGCCTGCTATGACGCTCCTACCCAATGATACCCAAGATCAGCCTTACGGCTTCGGTGCTCGCCCTTTTGACGGCGGTGCATGCGGAGTCTCGACTCAGTGACTACATTCAGCCCTTTGTGGGCACTCAAGGGGAGGGCAACACCTTCCCGGGGCCATCCGCGCCCTTTGGAATGATGCAGATCAGCCCGGACACCGACCCCATCACGTGGGCTACGGCCTCGGGCTATGAATACACCGACCCCTCGATTATGGGGTTTTCGATGACGCACCTTTCCGGCACCGGAATTCCGGAGCTCGGGGACTTCCTGTTCATTCCACAGACGGGTGAGCCGAAGCTCAATCCGGGTCCAAAAGACAAGCCGGATGAGGGTTACCGTTCGCGCTTTTCTCATGATCAGGAGTCGGCTGAGGCGGGCTACTATCAGGTGAAGCTTTTGGATAGCGGCGTGAATGCGGAGATGACCGCCGGAGAGCGTGCGGGAATTTTGAAGTTCACCTTTCCGGCAGGGAAATCGTCGATCCTGACCGATCTCAGCCACTTTTTGACGGGTGACCGCTTCAAAATGATCTGGTCGCAGTTACGGGTAGAGGACGACTCGACGATCACAGGCATGCACCTGGTCGATGGTTGGGCGAGGGAGCGGCAGATGTATTTTGCTGCGAAGTTTTCCCGGCCATTTGACTCCTACAAGGCCTACAGCGGTGGCAGCGAGGTGAAGTATGATAGCTACAAGACTTACCGCTTTCGCAGCTCGCATGAGGTCTTCGGACCGGACCTCCGATTTCTTGCGGAGTATGAGACGAAGCAGGATGAGGTGATCATGGTGAAGATCGGGATTTCCCCGGTCAGCAAAGAGAACGCCATGGCCAACCTGGAAGGCGAAGTCCCCGCGTGGGACTTCGATGGCCTGAAGGAAAAGACCAAAAGTGCCTGGGACAAGGAGTTGGAGAAGCTCCAGTTGGTGGAAGGGTCGGAAGCCGACAAGCAGACCTTCTACACAGCGCTTTATCACTGCTTCATGGCGCCGACTTTGTATCAGGATGCCAATGGAGAATATCGAGGGCTTGACCGTGAGGTGCACAAGGCGGAGGGCTTCAACAACCATACGGTTTTTTCCCTCTGGGACACCTTCCGGGCGACGCACCCTTTGTTTTGCCTGATTCAGCCAGAGCGCAATGTCGATATGATCAATTCGATGTTGGCGCACTACGATCAAAGCGCTGATGGCATGTTGCCGATTTGGTCGCTACAGAGTGGCGAGACTTGGTGCATGATCGGTTACCACTCGGTACCGGTGATCGTGGATGCTATGGTCAAGGGTCTTGAGGGTTTCGACAAGGAACACGCGTATGAAGCGGTGATGGCAACGGCGACTCATCCCGAATACGATGGAATCGCGGCGTATGAGGAATTGGGATACGTCCCCTTTGACCTGGAGAATGAGTCGGTGTCGAAAACGCTCGAGTATGCGTATGACGACTACTGCGTGGCTCGGATGGCAGAACTGTTCGGCCGCAAAGAAGACCAGGCACGATTCGAAAAGCGGGCGGCCTCGTACAAGAACCTCTACGATTCAGAGACCGGGCTGATGCGCGGCAAGGATTCGAAGGGCCAATGGCGCGAGCCTTTCAATCCTCACGAGTATGTTCACATGGGTGACTTCACCGAGGGCACCAGCTGGCAATATACTTGGCACGTCCAGCAAGACGTGGAGGGCTTGGCGGAACTGATGGGAGGCAAGGAGGCATTCGTCTCGAAGCTCGATCAGCTGTTCACTTTCCATGACGACGAAACCAACGACATGGAGGATGTGCAGGGCCGGATGGGTGAATACTGGCACGGCAACGAGCCAGCTCACCATGTTCTCTACATGTATGGAGAAGTGGGCCAGCCGTGGAAGGGGCAGGAGAAGATCCGCCATATTCTGGCAACCCAGTACGGGAACAAGCCGAATGCGCTGACGGGCAATGACGACTGTGGTCAGATGTCGGCGTGGTATTTGTTCTCATCGCTGGGTTTCTATCCGATGTGCCCGGGTAGCGACGACTATGTGTTCGGGAGCCCGGCGATCGAGCATGCGGTGATGGATCTTGGTGACGGGCACAAGCTCGACATCAAGGCGGAGAATCAGAGTGCTGAAAACGTCTACATCCAGTCCGTGGAAGTGAACGGCAAGCCCTGGACGAGCGTTCGACTGCCCTACGATGAAATCAAGGGAGGCGGAACCATCGTTTATCAGATGGGTCCCAAGCCGTCCAAGTGGGCGGCAGATTCGTAAGACTCGTCTTTGTTGTCTTTCTCCGACCGGCTTCTTGGGGTGAGTGGATTGCCCCATGAAGAAATCCTGTCGGAGGTCCTCGCCGCAGATTCTGCACGGACTCGCCGCCATTTAATAAACCCTACGGCGGGCACCGGCGGAATCTGCGGCTTTTTGATTTCAGTGAGGAGATACCTGCCTAGCGAGCTCCTGATGGGAGCGGCTGCGGGGAGGATGTGGGCCCGTGAATTTGCAGGATATCAGGCCCACCGTTGGGATTCGGGACAAATCGGACCCGATCGATCGACAACGCACGGGGTTCGGTTTCGTCGAGGGTATGGTGGCGATGGTACACGATGAAGGTCTCTTTTCCGTCGGGAGATTCGGTGAAACAATGGTGGGCGGTGCCGTGAGCGTAGGAGGTGGATTTCATCACCGGATTGAACTCAAACTTGGTCCAAGGGCCCAAAGGGCTGTTTGAGGTGGCGTAGCCGACTGCATACTCCGGATTCTCAAAGTGGCTTCCGGAATAGGTGAGGTAGTAGGTTCCCTTGTGCTTGAGGATTTCGGGTCCTTCGGTGACGGGCCACTGGTGACGTTCCCATGCCTGGTCGGGTTTGACCATCATGCTGAGAGTGGTGGCGTCGACGCTCACCATGTCGTCATGGAGCTTTCCTCCCCAAATCTGGTTTCCGTCGGCGAAGCTGACGTAGTAGAAGTAGCGTTGACCATCGTCGTCTTCGAAGACGTGGCCATCGATTTTGATGCTATTGGGCTCGATGGGTGTCTCGGTTTTTTGGCGGAAGGGACCCATGGGGGTATCGGAGGTGGCGACACACATCCGTTCATCCGCGGCATAGTAGAGGAAGTATGTGCCGTCCTTCTCGACGAGATCCGGAGCCCAGAAGCGGGAGTCGCCCCAACTGTCCTCGTTTTTCAAGGCGAAGCCTTGGTCCTTCCAATCGACCAGATTTGTGGATGTGTAGAGCCGGATGCCGCGTGGCATGTTGGGAAAATCCGGGGAGTAAGTGGTGTAGGCATAGTATTTGCCATCTTGGTGGAAAACGACAGGATCTGCGCAGCCGGGTTGAACGGGATTGGTGTAGCTTTTTGGCAGGCGAGGTGCCTGATAGGGCTGGATGGAGAGATGGCGGAATGAAGCCGAGCCATCGAGGGCGCGCAGGGCGATGGAGCCTTTTTTCAGGGCTGGATCGACGCCGTCGAAGACGGGCCAGCTGGACTCCGTGATGGGTTGAGTATCCAGGTAGATTTTGACGTTCTCTCCAGCGACTTGAAGGCGCAGGTGATACCAAGTGCCCGATTCGACTGCCAACGGACGGGTGCCGATGGGTCGCCAGGAAGGATCGACGGCGCCCCAGACGAGGAGATCTTTTCCGCCGGTGATTCCGACATAGTCGCCCCGATAGGCGTCGATGCCTTCGGCGAGGTCTTGAGCACGGAATACGATGCCTGCTTGGGCTCCCTCCCCATTGGCGCGGAGTTCGAGGTCGAGCTGGAAGTCTTCGAATTGTCGTCCAGGAAAGAGCGCTTTGGGTCCGTTCCCGCCGTCGACGGTGAGGACATCACCCTCGGCGGTCCATTTTCCACCGAGCGGCTGGAGGTTTTCCAGCAAGTCCTGGCCATTGGCCGGGGCAAAGCGGGATTGGGCGAATAGGGGCGCCTGGGTGGCGAGGAGACCCAGCAGAGTGCTGAGAAGGAGTTGGGTTGATCGGGTTGACATGATGGGAGGCGAAACGCCAAGGGAGCTTCCCAACAATGTCAGCAGCTTGTCGATGCATGAGTCTGTCCGATCTCCGACCTCGGTGGACGTGGAGGTCAGCTTTGCTGCAGGGGACGGGATCGCCGGCAGAGCTGGAAGGGGACCCCCCAAGGGTCGCGCAACATGAGGATCAGGGAACCGAGGTCGGGACGCACCTCTGAGACTCTCTGGGCACCGGCCGCGACAAGACGGGCCGCGTCCTCTTCTGGGGCTTCACTGGTGAAGGCAAGGTGGAACTGCAGCGGATCCATCGCGGCGTAGTCCGGAACCTGATCGGGGGGATTGCAGTAGATTTCGAGCACTGTGCCTGCGTCGTCAGCAAGGAAGTGGGTCTGGTTCGGCTCGGGGAGGTGACGGACGATGCGCAGGCCAAAATGATGCTGATACCACGAAGCCATGGCCACGGGTTCGGCAACGTTGAAGGCGAGGTGCTCGATTTTCACCGGGGGATCAGTTGGCGACGATGTTGACGAGCCTTCCCGGGACGACGATGACCTTGCGGACGGTTTTGCCAGCGAGTTGCTCCTGAATTTTTTCGGTCGCCTGGGCAGCGGATTCGATGTCCTCCTTAGGGGCATCCTTGGCGACGGTGATTTTGTCGCGCAGCTTACCATTGACCTGTACGACGATCTCAATTTCGGATTCAATCAGCGCGGATTCGTCGTGCTCGGGCCAGGGTTGATGGGCGAGTTGGGAGGAGTTGCCAATGAGTCGGTGGATTTCTTCAGAGAGGTGAGGAGCAAAGGGGTTCAACACGCTCAGCAAGAGGGTGAATTCCTTTAGAGGTACGACCTCGGCAGCGGTGAAAGCGTTGGTGCAGACCATCATTTGGGAGATGGCGGTGTTGAAGGACATCTTGGCGATGTCTTCGGTGACCTTCTTGATAGTTTCGTGCACCACTTTGAGGAGGGCCTTGTCGGAGCAGGGGACATTCTGAAGTTTTTTGGACAGGGTCCATTCGCCGGTTTGATCTTGCTCCATGGCCACACGCCAGACGCGGGCGAGGAAGCGGGATACGCCTTCGACGCCCTTCATCTGCCAAGGTTTCACTTCGGTGAGCGGACCCATGAACATCTCGTAGAGGCGCAAGGCATCGGCACCGTAGTCACGGACGACTTCGTCGGGATTGACGACATTGCCGCGGGATTTGGACATTTTCTGGCCGTCTTCACCGAGGATGAGACCCTGATTGACCAATTTCTGGAACGGCTCGTTGGTCGACAGGTAACCGAGGTCATGGAGGACCTTGTGCCAGAAACGGGCGTAAAGGAGGTGCAGTACGGCATGCTCAGTGCCGCCGACGTAGAGGTCGACAGTGCCGGGGTTCGCGCCGCCGCCGGACCAGTAACTTTCGACTTCTTCACCGATGAACTGGTTGGAATTACGAGGGTCGCAGTAGCGGAGGTAGTACCAGCAGGAACCTGCCCATTGGGGCATGGTGTTGGTTTCGCGCTCGAATTGTTCGGAGTAGGCGATCCAGTCGGTGGCTTTGACGAGCGGTCCACGGGGGTCCCCGGTGGGCTTGAAGTCCTCCATATCCGGCTGAAGCAGCGGCAGCTCGCTTTCTGGGATTGCCGCATGTTCGCCGGTTTCCCGGTTCCAGATGAGAGGGAAGGGCTCGCCCCAGTAGCGTTGGCGGCTGAACAGCCAGTCGCGGAGTTTGTAGTTGATGCGGCGGGTGCCTTTGCCCTCGGCTTCGAGCCAATCGATGATCTTTGTTTTGGCGTCTGCGGTGGTCAGGCCGTCGAGGAAGCCGGAGTTGATTGCGGTGCCGGGGTCGGTGTAGCCCTGCCAATCCGCATCGCCAATGGGTTGGACGACTTGAACCACAGGCAGCTCAAATTTTTTCGCGAATTCGAAATCACGTTCATCGTGGGCTGGAACGGCCATGATCGCGCCAGTGCCGTAGCCCATCATCACATAGTCCGCGATCCACACGGGAATGGCTTGGCCGTTGACCGGGTTGATGGCGTGGGCGCCGGTGAAGACTCCGGATTTGTCCTTATTGAGGTCGCCGCGTTCGAGGTCGGACTTGGCGGCGCAGGCTTTGATGTAGGATTCGACTGCCTCCTTTTGGTCTGAGGAGGTGATTTCGGCGACGAGGGGGTGTTCGGGGGCCAGCACCATGTAGGTGGCTCCGAAAAGGGTATCGGGACGAGTCGTGAAGACCTCCACGGCGTGGGAGGCTTCCGCGGAAGCCGTGGAGATCTGGAAGCAAACTTCTGCGCCTTCGCTGCGGCCAATCCAGTTTTTTTGCAGCAGCTTGATGCCTTCCGGCCAGTCGAGGGGTTCGAGATCGTCGATGAGGCGCTGGGCATATTGGGTGATGCGCAGCATCCACTGGCGCAGTGGGCGGCGTTCGACAGTGTGGCCTTTGGATTTCCATTCTTCGACTTCCTCGTTGGCGAGGACGGTGCCGAGATCGGGAGACCAGTTGACGGGGGCTTCGTGAATGAAGGCGAGGCGAACGGCGTCGATTTGGGAGCGGCTCCAGCCTTGGGCTTCCAGTTCAGAAACGGGAGCGGCCTTGCCAGTCTCTTGGTTGAAGTAGGAGTGATAGAGTTTGAGGAAGATCCACTGGGTCCAACGGACGTATTCGGGGTCCGTGGTGGCGATTTCGCGATCCCAATCGTAGCCGAATCCGAGGGACTTGAGTTGGCGTTTGAAGGTGGTGATGTTGGCCTCAGTGGTGATCCGTGGGTGTTGGCCGGTCTTGATGGCGTATTGCTCAGCGGGCAGGCCGAAGGAATCCCAGCCCATCGGGTGGAGGACGTTGAAGCCCTGGCGCAATTTGGTGCGGCCGATGATGTCGGTCGCGGTGTAGCCTTCCGGGTGGCCGACGTGGAGGCCGGCCCCACTGGGATAGGGGAACATGTCGAGGACGAAGAATTTCGGCTTCGAAGGGTCGAAGTCCGCGTCGCCGGGGTTCGGGGCGCGGAAGGTTTTCTCCGCGTCCCAAAGCTGCTGCCAGCGGGGTTCGAACTCATCGAAGGGAAAAGGTTTGCGTCGATCGGACATGGTGGGCGGTGGCCAAAGGTTCGAATTTCAGGGGGAAAATGCCCCGGAAAGGGCGCGGAAATTGCCGGAAGGGGCGAATTTTGAAAAGAAAAACCCCGGGTGGGAGGAATCTGCGAGGCGATAAGAGGTTGCCTGTTGCGGGATCCTCCCGTTGTTTGGGCTCAGGCTCCGGCCTGATTTCTCCATCCATGAGTGACACCCCGATTTCTGCGCCGAGTGCCCACGGCGGCCCGTTGAAGGTGCTGGTCGTCGACGACGGCCGAAGTTCCGCCGATGTGCTGGGGCTCTTTTTCGAGCTCGAGGGCCATCAGGTCACTGTGGTGTATGATGGGTCGTCGGCTTTGGAAAAGGTGCGCGAGGTGCCGCCGGATTTGATCGTGATGGATTTGAACATGCCCGGACTGAGTGGTTATGAGACAGCCGGAATGATTCGGGAAATGGAGGGGGGAGGAGGGATCCACCTTTATGCGTTGAGCGGAGGCTTGGCGGATGTGGAGGGGGTCAAGGCCCGCGAGGCAGGTTTCGATGGGTTTCTGCCGAAGCCCGTGGTGCCGGATGATCTGCGGGCATTGTTAGCTGGCTTGCCGGTGTGAGTCAGTTCAAGGCGGAGTAGTCAGGCCGTTGTTCGGAGAGGGCGGCCCGGAGTTTTTCGACAGTGACGGGCTTGGCGATGAGTTCGTCGGCTCCGAGGAGCTTAACTTCCTCGATGCGTTCGGGGCGGACGTCCCCTGAGACGACGAAGATCGATTGCAGGGTGTCGGAGCGTTTGACCTGAAGGCTCTTAAGGATTTCGGTGCCGTCAAAGTCAGGCAGGTTGAGATCGAGGAGGAGGATTTCCGGATCGGTCTCTACGAGTTTTTCGAGGGCTTCCCGGCCATTGGCTGCTTGGTGGACGAAGGCTCCTTCGGTGGCCAGAAGTTCGGAGGTGACTTGGCGGGCGGTGTCGTGGTCTTCGACCAGGAGAATTCGAACTCCATTCAGAGGGGAGGGAGCATCGCGATCGGGCTCGGGGCTGACGATTCTTCCGGAGGGATGGGAGAGCGTGAGGGAGCTGGCGGGGAGGGTGATAGAGAAGTTGGAGCCGACGCCGACGAGGCTTTCGACTTTGAGCGTGAAGCCGAGGTTCTCGACGAGGCGGCGACAGATGGCGAGGCCGAGCCCTGCGCCCTTGTCGCGATTGCGTTCGGGGTTCTGGAGCTGGTGAAATTCGTCGAAGATGCTGTCGATCTGATCACCGGGGATGCCGATGCCGGTGTCGATGACGCTGAGGACGATCGAGCCATTCTTTTGGCGTTCGCCGTGAAGGCGGACTTCCCCCCGTTCGGTGAACTTGATGGCGTTGCTGATGAGGTTGCCGAGGACGCGGGAGAGTTTGGTGCGATCGGACCGGACGAGGATTTCGTCGCAGGGGAAATCGGCGGTGAACTTGAGTTCCTTTTTTTCGGCGAGAGGAAGGGCCTGACGGTATTGGGACTCGACGAGTTCGTTGAGTGAGAAGTCATCGAGTTCGAGGTCGATGCGGCCGACGTCGAAGCGGGTGAGATCGAGGACATCGCTGACGAGATCGATCATGGAGCGGGCATTTTTCCAGAGGTTCTGGGCCAAGCCGGGAATCTGGTGAGCGCGATCGGGGTCTTTGGAGCAGCGTTCGATGAGCTCGGCGAGGAGGGAGATCGCGTTGGCGGGAGTGCGGACGTCGTGAGAGACGGCAGCGAGGAAGCGAGTTTTTTGGAGGGATGCTTCTTCAGCGGCGAGGCGTTTTTCGTCCAGTTGGTTCTGGAAGCGAATTGATTGGAGGGCGAGGGCGGCCTGGGCGGCGAGCCATTCCATGATTCGGAATTCCTCTTCGCTCCACTTGCGAGGTTCCGGGCTGAAGACTTCGAGCGCGGCAATGGGGCGGCCACCCTGCCAGATGGGGGAGGCGAGGATGGACCGGAACGGACGGCCTGCTCCGGGTTGGGGCAGGCGAAGGTCGGGCCGAGTATGGACGTCTTCGATGAAGGCGGTGCGGCTGCTTTCGAAGATGAGGGCTGCGAAGGTATCGGGGAAAGGGATGTCGGGGGTGACCGCGCCGTGGAGGCCGAATCCGGCATCGCCGGCGAGATGGAGGCGGCCATCTTTGTCGTCGACGACGCAGGCGGCATGAACGCTTTCGCCGAGGATTTGGATGGCGGCGTCGCAGATGCCGTTCATGACCATGGCTTCGCTGAGGTCGGCGCGGAGCCAACGGCCAGATTCGAGAAGGGTCTTCATGCCGCGTTCACGGCGGAGGAGTTCGTCGTGGGCGGTCTTGAGCTCGCGACTTTGGACCTCCATTTCCTCGGTTTGTTGGCGGAGTTCTTCGGCCTGTTGTTCGAGTTCCTCGGTCTGGCACTGGAGTTCCTCGTTTTGGCGGCTGATTTCTTCTTCGCGGGCGGAGAGTTCTTCGTTGCTGGCCGCGAGTTCATCGTTGCTGGCCTCGAGTTCTCCATTGAGTTCCCCGAGTTGTTGGTTTTGGGCGATGATTTTCCGGCGGGTGCGGATGAGGGCGTGGATGGTGCCGGCAACGACCCAAATGTTGATGAGCTGACTGCTGATGATGGTGCGTTCGTATCCTGCGGAGTAAACGCGCTCGGGAATGACGCCGAAGTATTTGAGGAAAGTGACGCCGGTGAGCACGATCGCCATGGTGTAGAGCACCCGGAGGTCGCGATTCCACAGGCACAGCAGCAGCGGCAGCGCGGCGGAGAGCGGGAAAACCCGGTCGTGAAAGAGCGCCAGCCGCATCCAGATGATGAGGGCGGTGACTCCGATGCAGAGAGCAAGGGAGATGTAGTATCGGACCGGTTGAGCGGCACGCACAGCAGCGGGTGTGGTCATGGGCGGAACGTGGAGCTTTTCCTAAAAACACAGGGGCCGACGCGTTCCAAGCCGGGAAGTTGCGGATTTTCGGCTTTTCCGACGACCAGATGGCCGCCGGGAGTGAGAGCGTCGGCGAGTTTGAGCCATAATTGCTGGGTCACCGCAGGCCCGAGATAGATGGCGAGATTACGGCAGAGAATGAGGTCCCACAAGCCGGGCTCCGTATCGGAGAGGATGTCAGAGACTTTCCAAATGATGCGGGAGGAGATGGCAGGGATGAGGCGGCGGGCCTTGCCGACATTTTCGAAGTAGCGTTCGCCGAGGTCGGCGGGCATGGAGGCGATGGCTTCCTGCGAGTAGTGGCCTTTTTTGGCGGAAGCGATGGCCGAGGGACGGCAATCGGTACCGAGGAAACGGCACCGACCGGCGGCACCGTAGCGGGCGAAGAGAAGGGCAATGGAGACCAATTCGGAACCATCTGAGCAGGCGACACTCCAGACCCGTGGGAGGGGCGAGTGTTCGACGAGCAGAGGGACGATGGCTTCCTCAAGGAGGCCGAAGGTGGCGGCATCACGAAAGAAGCTGGTGGTGCCGATGAGCAGGGCGTTGACGGCGATCTGGAGCTTGGCGGGATCGTCAGCAACGAGTCGTTCGGCCGCTTCCTTGGTGGTCACGCGCAGGGCGCGCAAGCAGGCGGGAATGCGGCGGACCAAGGGAGTTGCCCGGTAACCCTCCGCGCGCAGGCCGGCCTGACGGAGCAGGCGGCGGACGAATCCGAGATCTTCGGGCGGATGGGGTTCCGACTCGACGAGGTCCTTGAGAGGGGTGCCGTAGGGAACCGACGGTGTGAATGGATCGACAACGATCGTTGGAGAGGTTTCGGCTGCTCCGTGAAAGCAAACGTGGGCGAATCGAGGATCCGTCAATGACGGCGTCGCGGCATGGTCTTCCGGCGGGCCGGGTAGGGGAAACCGATCGGCCGGGAGTTGGGGCGCGGTTTCGCGGGCAGGGGGCACGGGTCCGAATAATTCACGGTGGCCTTACTGTCCAAACAATCTGTGGTTTCGGGCAAAATGCATCTGCCCGGAGTGCTGGGAGGAGGGGGAATGGTGTTTGGCCGCCGGCCGGCTCCAGCTTCCGACCGGCGGCCATTTCCCCCTTTGCCTACTCGGCAAATCGGATGCGGAAGAAGGCGGCGTCGTCTTCCGGGTCGGGCATCGGCCAGGAGTTCGAGGTGTCGCTGCCTTCGACCTCGTCGATGGTTTCCCAGCCGCCAGCGGAAAGGCTGGCGTTGCGTTCGACGAAGAAGCGGAGGTCCATGGCGGACGGCCACTCGAGTTGGCCGTTGCGGACGTGGACGCGGAATGCGGAATTGCGATCGGTGGGATCGAGGCCGAGCCGGAATTCAGCGAGGTTCGATGCGCCATCGCCGTCGCTGTCCGCCCCGGGGCGGGCGCCGGTGGGGAGCATGCGCTCTGACCATTCGGCAAAGGTTTCTGGTGCACTGCGAACTCCGCTGCCGACGAGGTCGGCGATTTCGTTGGCAGTCAGGGCATGGTCGAAGATCTGAAATTCATCGAGCGCCCCTGCGAACGATGGATCGGCTTCGAACAAGCTATCACCGAGGTACAGCAAGGCCGGGTTGAGGTCGGAAGGATCCGTGAGGATGGCGCCGGAGACTTTTTCTCGACCATCGATG
This sequence comes from Haloferula luteola, assembly GCF_014201715.1. Taxonomy (GTDB): domain Bacteria; phylum Verrucomicrobiota; class Verrucomicrobiia; order Verrucomicrobiales; family Akkermansiaceae; genus Haloferula; species Haloferula luteola. Next base: position 307,878 of record NZ_JACHFD010000002.1, on the reverse strand, counting down.
TAGAGGCGACCGAGGTCTCCTTCCAGAGTGAGGGCGACATGAATCCAGGTTCCCGGTGCGGGAGTAGGGACTTCGAGGCGTTCTTCGGCCGCCGCTGCGGAGGCTTTGATGGCAAACCGGAGGGTGCCGCCCCCGCTCTTCGGGGTGATGAAGAAGTACTGATCGGTGCTATTTCCGAAGTCGAAGAGCCGTTGCCAAATGGCGCCGCCATCCCAGCGCATCCAGGTGGCGATGGTGATGTCATCCGAGCTGGCCACTCCCGCGGGGAGAGTCACAGCAGTGGTGGAACCATCAAAGGCGAGGGCTTGGCCGCGCATGCCGTCCACGAAATCGGTGGTGCCGCTCAGGAGGCCATTGGCTCCGCCGAGGTAGTCGTCAGCATTGCCTTCGAAGGCGTAGGCGGCCATGGCACCGGATCCAGAGCCGGTGACATGGATGTCCAGTTCCGCTTCGTCGATACGACCGGTGGCATCGACGACGCGAACGCCGAAGCGATTCGGGCCGGCATCGATGGCGGCAGGGGTGCCGAGGATGCGGCCGTCGGCGGTGACTTCCAACCACGGTGCACCCGAGGTTTTCTGGAAAACGAGGCTGCCGCTGGCGCCGGTGATTTGATCGGCGATGGAGGCGCTGAAGCGGGTTCCCGCCGTGGCGGAGCCGAGATCGAGTGGAGAAACGGCGAACGCCGGTCCGGAGGTGTCGCCAGCCATGATTTCGGCGATCTCCGGACCGGTCAGTGCCCGATGAAAGAGGTGAACTTCATCGATGAGTCCGTTGAAGTAGGGGTCGGAAGAGAATTGGCTCTTGCCCAAGTAGTTCGAGGTGGCAGCAAGGTCGGCTGGGGTGAGGGGCAGATCCGTGCTGTCGGCCTCCACGCCATCAAGGTAGAGCTTGGCGGTGGTGCCATCCATGGTGACGGTCACGTAGGTCCAGACTCCTGTGCGCAAGGGGGTGGAGGACTCCAGGCGAACTTCACCAGACGCTCCCGGGGCCAGCATGGCAAATCGGCATGTTGCGCTGCCCGAATAGGGAGTGAGGAAGGCGTAGCTGGAGCTGCCAGCACCGAAGTCAAAGATGCGTTGCCAGCTGGAGCCACCGTCCCAGCGGACCCAAGCTCCAAAGGTGAAGCCAGGCCCCGAAGTCACTTCGGCGGGGAGTTGGACATAGTCGTTGGTTCCATCGAGGGCGATGGCTTGGCCGATGTGGCCTTCGACGTAAGTGGGTCCACCGGAAGCCTGGCCATGGAGAAGGCCCACAGAGCTCCGGGGATGGCCGTCGAAGTGATAGAGAGCGGCCACGTCTTCTGACTCGGGCAGGCTTGAGCCGCCGTCGGCGGTGATGACCACGGAGGCGACGTTTGCGGAGCCGGAGGGATCCGTGACGGTGACGGCGACCTCCCAGGTTCCGGCAGATTCCGGCGTGCCGTAGAGGGTTCCATCGGGGAGCACTCCAATCCATGCAGGTCCCCCGGCTTTCGCGAATCGCAACTCTGAGGGAAGGGACTGGGAATCGAGGGCTTGATCGGCGACGGACCAGCGGAAGTAGCGCCCGGCGACGGTGGTGGGGGCTTCGATCACCGTTTGGGCAAACTCCGGCGGCGTGTTGGATGCCATGGTGGCGATGGTTTCGTCCGAGAAGGCCACATCGGAGATGACGACTTCATCAAGGGTTCCTGCGAAGTGAGGGTCGGCCGCGAAATGACTTTTTCCGAGGTAGTTGGACCAAGCGGCAAGGTTGACCGGATTGATGGTCATGGTGGTGCTCTCGGCTTTCTTCACTCCATTGACGAAGAGTTTGCCGGTGTTGCCCTTGAGGGTGACGGCGACGTGGGTCCACTGGCCTGCGACAAGCGGGTCTGTCTGCAGCATGAGCTGATTCTGGTAGCTGCCTTCGGTGATTGAGAAACGCAGAGTGTTGCCGCCGGAGTTTGGCGTCAGGAACATGTATTCGTTGGTATCGCAGCCGAAATCGAAGATTCGCTGGAAGGTGGCTCCACCATCCCACTTCACCCAGGAGGCGAAGGTGAAATCGATGCCGCCCGCGATTTTCGAGGGTAGCTGAACATGGTCATCCGTGCCGTCGAAGTGCAGGCCCTGACCGATCACACCATCGACAAATTGCGGGGTGCCTGCCGAGCTGGCTGGGCTGGCGCTGCCAGAGGCGTCGGTGAGGTCTCCGTCGAAGTGGTAGTTGGCCTCGAAGCGGGTGTCGTTGACCGGTGGGGCCTCGGCGACGAAGGCCGCGGGAGCATGGTGGGCCTTGTACATCTCGCCTGCCGGAGTGAGCACATCGATGCCGAGGTTGGCATCGTAGAGCACCATGGAGCGGTTGTCGCCGACCCAGTTGTAGATGGCGTAGCGCTCAACGAATGGGGCGGAGTCCATGATCTGGACGAAAGCCTGAAGAATGGTCGAGTTCTCGGCTTGGGTGAGGTTGGGCTGGGCATCGTCGGTCCAGTTTGCCCCGTTGTTCATTTCCGTGATCCAAATCGGTCGGCGGGTGCGGACGTGGATGGCGCGGAGATAGTCGTAGAGGTTTTGGGCAGAGTAGTTCGCCTGGTAGAAGTGGAGGGCGACAAAGTCGACGCGGTAGTTGAGTGCATCGGCTTTCTCGATGAACTGGCCCAACCAGTCGGCATTTGAGGTCCAGTTGGCGCTGGCGGGGGCAGGTGACCCAATCCGCAGCCCGGAAGTAAGTAGGTTGGGCCAAAGGGCGATGGCCGCATCGACGGTCATGTTCGCCTGATCTGGGCGATCGGGTTCGTTGAAGCCGAGGACTTGGGTGGAGCCGATCTTGTTATTGATGTTCGTCCACGAGTTCCAGCCGGCGTTGTGCCGCATGGGGATGTATTCGGTGGAACGGGTCGAGACGGTGGCGTTGTTCCAGTCGTAGTTCCAATCGAGGTTGAGCCAATCGCTGTCTACGACGGGGCCTGGCTGGTCGGGTGTTTCTGACAAGGGAAGATCCCGTTGCATGGGCACACCACCCGACCAGCCTTTTTTGCCAACCGCGGCCCAAGGAAAGATGCGAACGAAAGAGACGGTGTCATCAAGGCCCGGAGGCATGACGTTGACCTCAAGGTCGCCGTCCTGAGCGATGAAGACTTTGCTGATGCCGGTGCCGTCCTCGTTTTCAGCGAAGGTGGCCATGTAGCCACGCTTCAGTTTGAAGGAACTGATCGCGTCGTGAAACGTGCCCAGTCCAGAAGCTCGGTGATAAGTGAGCTGGGTGGGGAAGGAAGAATCGCCGGTGAATGCAGGTCCGGTGAATACCTGAAGCGGGAGAAATTCCGGACCTTGGGCGACGATGGCCGTTCCCGAAGCGTGTTGCATGACGCGGACGTTTTCATCGAGCACGGCGGGCTCTCCGTGGACGCGCACTTGGTCGAGAAAGCCGTCAATGGCGTCGCTGGGGTCCACGAGGGTGAGGACGAGCCAAGCGTTTTCGGAGACGAGATCGACGGTCGAGGAAACGAGGGGAAGGGTCGCGTCCGTAAGCCGGAGTTCGGCATTTCCTGAAAGGGTCACCGATTCACTGGTGAGAGCGGAGCGGGTGACCACATCACTTTCGATGGAGGTGGTCTGCGCCGGTGCCAGACTGGCGGCGGCACAAGCGGTGAGCACTCTCGTGAAGAGAGTTGTGCCGGATCGGCAGCCGCTGCTGGCGAATCGGATAAAAGGTTGAGGACGCTTGGGGTTCATCGGGCGCCCCATAAAGAAGGGCCTGCGCCAAGTCCCCCGATTCGGTTATTTTGGGCACGGGTGGAAAGCACGAATATCCCGGTGAAATCCACATGGGTTCGCGTTTCTGGTGCGGCCAGTGCTTGCCGCTGGGAACCATGAACATTTCTCCCGCGGGCATCACGATCATCGGTGAGCGCACGGAGCATCACGGGCTCTGTGCGACGGATGGGAATGAGCGCTCGATGCCATGGTTTCGGGATTTGGGGTCGACTCCTCACTTGGAGGAGTTTGGCTTTCGCCACCTTGGGATTGTGCGGGCGGTGGCGCCGTATCGTTTTGAGCGGAAGCGCATTCCCCAGCCGATATTTTTGGCATGTGCGGGAGGTCTGGGCCGGGTGAAAACCGGGGGGCATTGGATGGAGCTACCGCCAGGAACGGCAACGTTGTTGCCCGCAGGCAAGGCGGCGGCTTATCACGCGGTGGTGGGTGAGGCACCGTGGTCGTTGGTATGGCTTTGCTTTGGGAAGGGATCGCGCGTGCCGGAGGCCAGCCGAACGGGGCGCAGGGAGTTTGAAGTGCGGCCGCTGTTCCATGCGGTGGAGTGCCTTCTCGCGGAATGCGGTGGCAGCCATGACAGCTGGCTGGTTCGGCAGTCGTTGGGGATGATCGAGCGGATGGTGGGCCGATTTATCTCTCCACTGCCGGAGATGGCGCGGTTTTATTCGGCTTGGGAGCTGATCGAAACCGAACTGGACGGCCACTGGGAGTTATCGTCGATGTCGCGACTGGCCGCCTGTTCGTCGGAGCAATTTCGGCGATTGTGCCAGCGGGAGTTCGCGACCAGTCCGCGGCGGCATTTGACTCGATTGCGGCTGACTCGCGCGAAGCGGGGATTGTTGGAAAGCCGACGATCGATCGAGGATTTGGCCCATGAAGCGGGCTATTCAGATCCTTGGGCTTTCACCGATGCTTTCCGGAAGCATCATGGAGTGACCCCTCGGGACCTGCGCCGTGGTGATGTCGCGAACGCGTTGGAGCCAGAGGGTGAATCCCCAAGAGAGGCGACGTCGTAGCGGTCAACAAATGGCCCCATGTCCCGAGTCGGGAGATGGGGCCATGGGGAGAGATGGAGGGGAGAATTCAGTCGAGCTGGGCACGCTCGGTGACTTGGTCGAGATGAGCGAGGAACTTGTCGACCGAGGGGAACTCGGAAGCGAAAAACCGGTTCATTTCCTTTCCGCTCTTGTCGAAGAGGATGACGGTCGGAAACCCTTCGATTTCGTATTTCTCGGCGTAGGGCTTGTTTTTCTCGGTCACGGCTTCGTCCCCGCGGGGGAAATCGAGTTCGACGAGAATGAAATCTTCCGCTGCCTTGGTGACGAAGTCTTCTTTTGAGAACACGTTCTTGTGCATCATCTTGCAGGGAGGGCACCAATCCGAGCCGGTGAATTCGACGAGCACGGCTTTGTTCTTCGCCTTGGCATCTTTGAAGGCTTGCTCAAGGTCGGTGGTCCATCCTTTGGGGGTCGCGGCCAGGGCCGTACTAACCATGGTGGTGCCAGCAAGGGCGAAGGAGGCGAGATAGGTAACGGCTTTCATGCTGCCATAGGCGTCGTCCAATTCAGGATTATTTCAAATTTCTTGTCGGGGAAGCCGGAGATCGGTGGGGTTCTCGCATGACGGCAGACAAACCCAGATTGGTGGTCGCGACGCGAAATGCGCACAAGACAGAAGAGATTCGGCAGATGGTGGGGGACCGCTACACGGTCCTCAATGCGAACGATTTCCCGGGTTTGCCGGAGGTGGAGGAGACCGGGACGACTTTCCTGGAGAATGCGACCTTGAAGGCGGTGGCAGTCAGTCTTGGGGTCGAGGGAATGGTGCTGTCGGACGATTCTGGGCTTGAGGTCGATGCTCTGGGGGGGAGGCCGGGAGTTTGGTCGAGTTCTTTTGGCGGGGAGGAAGGGAATCATGCCAAAAACAATGCTCGGTTGAGCGATGAAATGGCCTCGGTAGAGCAGCGGCAGGCGCGCTTTCGATGTGTGATGGTTCTGGCGGAGAAGGGTCAGGTGTTGGCGGATTTCTCGGGTGCTGTGGAAGGGCGCATTTTGAAGCAAATGAGTGGCGAAGGGGGGTTCGGTTATGATCCGTTTTTCGCTCCGGAGGGATATGATCGAAGCTTTGCGGAGCTGGGGCCGGAGGTGAAAAACCAGCTCAGCCATCGGGCGCGGGCCTTGCAGCAGGTGGTTGCCTTTTTGGCGGACAGAGAATGACGGGTTTTTTCGGGCCAAGCACGTGAACTTTTGTTAGCGGGAAAGGGTGAGCTGGAAGCGCGGTCGAACCACGAAGGCCACCTCTGCTGGGGCGGGCTGTGGTGTCGTTTTCGGCCTTGGTTGGACCGCTTTCACCTTGGTTTTCGCCGTGCTGGTTCTGCAGCACTTGAGAAAGGTCATGGAGGTGCGTGGCTGGGATGAAGTGCCCTGTCAGTTGGAGCGGTTTGAGATTCACGACGAGCCGGATGACGATCCTCCGTTTCGAGCGGAGGTGGAGTTTGTCTACCAAGTGGAGGGCCGTTGGCATCGGGGCACGAGATTGTTTTCGACGTCATCGTCCGAGAGCACCCGTGACGACAAATACTCGGACTTGGTGGAAATTCGCGAGTTGGCGAAGGAGCGCCAAGAGGCGGGTCATTTGAATTGTTGGGTCAACCCCTCGGATGCGGACGAAGCGGTTTTGGCCGTGGAGGAGGGTGAGTTGGGTCGGGCCCTGCTGATGTTGTTGTTTGTCGGCGTCTTTGTATCGATAGGTGTGGGGGTCACGGTGGCGTCGATTCTGGCGATGAGATCGAATAGGGCTCGGACCGCTGGAGCTGTGAGAAGGAAGAGTCCGGTGCGGAAGGACCGTGGAGTCCGGGTTGTCGCTTGGGCGACTTCGGTCATTGGGATCGTGTGGGTGATTTCTTTTTCCGGGAAGTGGCAGGAAGCCCTGAATGCGAGGTCTTGGGTGAAAACGCCGGCGGAGGTGATCTGGTCGAGGGTTCGAGAGCAGGACTCCGATGATGGGACGACCTATTCGGTGGATATCTTTTATCGTTATACCTACGAGGGGCAGGAGTATCGCTCGAATCGACGCCGCTTGATCTCCAGTTCGTCGAGTGGTCGGGCGTCGAAGCAGGCGGAGGTGGATGCGCATCCGCCAGGTCAGGCGATTTCGTGTTGGGTCGATCCGGGTCACCCGGACCGGGCGGTGCTGGAGCGGGGCTGGGTTTTTCACGGTGTGATGGCGGCCGTGGCCGTGGCGATTCTTTTGACCTCGATGGGATGTTGGTGGCGGGTGCTGGGAGGGCCGAGCGATGGGGATGCATCAAGGCGCCTGAGGGAGAACGAGAATCGGAAAGGGCTGGGACGAGAAGTTCGAGACGGTTCGTTGCGGCGACGATGGACATCGCTGACCGTGGCATTGCTGACGGCGGGGTTTTGGAATGGGTTGGTTTCGGTGTTTGTGGGCGTGGCGTGGAAGGCATGGAAGGGAGGGAATCCCGAGTGGTTCCTGATGCTGTTTTTGATTCCCTTTGTCGGGATCGGAATCTTTTTGCTCGGTGCGGTGGTGGTGCAGGGGGTGGCTTTGTTTTCGCCACGGTATGGTGTGGAGCTTGAGAAGGTGAGCTTGCGGCCCGGGGAAGATACGGCACTGCAGTGGATGCGGACGGGAGGTGTGGGAACCCCCCGTCGCTTGCGAATCTGGTTGGTGGGGAGGGAAGAGGCGACTTATCAGCGCGGAAGCTCGACGACCACGGCTCGGGAAACGTTTTTCGAGCAGGAGCTGTTTGCGACGGAAGCGCCTCTCCGAATGCGGGAAGGTCGGCTCACAGTGACGATCCCGGCTGGGGGAATGCCGAGTCTGCGGACTCCCCATAACAAGCTAAGGTGGTTCGCAGTTTTGGGAGTTGAGACTCCAAGGATGCCAGCCGTGTTGGATGAATATGAAATCGATGTGGTACCATGAAGCCCGCGAATGACCGGCCGAGCCTTGAGTTGGATGGCGATGGGATGGGTGTGCCCGGCGGAGTCTTGAAGGGTGCAGTCAGGGGGGAATCCCCCATTCACGGTGAAGTGCGGTTGTTTTGGTCGACCGTGGGCCGAGGCACCACGGATGTGGAAGTGGTGGCGAGGTGGCCGCTGACTCAGGGATCCCACTTCACCTTTGTCCTTCCTGCCGCACCGGTGAGTTTTTCGGGCACTTTGGTGGGAGTCGAGTGGGCGCTGGAGTGGGTCGACGGCAAAGGGCGAGCCGTGGCGGAGTGCGGTTTGGTGGTTTCACCGACGGGTTGCAGGGTGGAATTGCCCAAGGTCGAGAAGCCTGCCCATAAGAAGCTGAAGACGATTTTTCATCCATTCGGGACTCAGGGATGAGTGCCTGTGAAAATCCTTTTGCAACGCGGCGGGTGGAGAAGCTTTTGTCCTTTGATCCAAGACTTTGTGGAACCTCCTGGGAAGAATTGGAAGACCGCTGGGAAAACATGGGCCGCCAAGCTTGTGTGACGGGCCGCCATGGCGCTGGCAAAACGACTTTCCTTGATGGTTTTGAGCGACATTTGGAGCTCAAGTATCGGGTCGTGCGCCTGTTCTTTCACGAAGGACACCGAGATCTGGGGAAGGAGGAGAGAGGGTTGCTGTCGAAGTTGGAAGGGGCAGTGCTGCTGATCGATGGGGATGACCACCTGCCGTCTCTCCAGCGACGTGAGTTGTTTCGGTGGGCTCACGATGCACGGGGGTGGCTGAGCGCAAGGCATCGAAAACAGGGCATACCAGAGCTGCTGAGGTTGGCGCCGGATGAAGTTCTGGTGGAAGTTCTCTGGCGTCGACTTTTGCCAGAATCTGCTGGAGCTCACCTGGATTGGGCGGGGCGTCTCGAAGCCCATCGCGGAAATCTCCGCGAGCTATGGCTGGAGTGCTACGACCGCTGGAATGGAGAAGAAGTTAAATTTTAAAAACATTTTGAAAAACTTAAGCAAGTCCGTTAAAAACCCCACAATGAAAGCGTTGACGTGGTCTCTGGTGGTCGCGATGGCAGGTTTATCGATGGTGTCGTGCAGTCGGCAGGTGAAGGCGCGCCATGAAGTTTCTTATCATTTTCAAAAAGGCAAAACGGCCTTGCTCAGGGATGGGCTGGCTTATGCCCCTCCTGGTGCTCCCGAGGTCGTGAAACGGGCTTTGCAGGCGGGAAATCGCCTGCAAAACAAGCCCTACAAGTGGGGCGGCGGGCATGCGGTGTTCGACGACAGCGGATACGATTGCTCCGGTTCGGTGTCCTATGTTTTGCGGGAAGCTGGCCTGATGAAGGGACAGTTGCCTTCGCGGGGATTCTTTTCCTACGGCAAGAAGGGGGCGGGAGATTGGATCACGATTTACGTGCGCGATGGGCACGTTTTCATGACGGTAGCGGGTTTGCGTTTGGACACTGGTTATGGCGGCGGGCGTACGGGGCCGCGTTGGAAGCCGATGCCACGCCCTTCGTCGGGTCATGTGATGCGCCACCCATCCGGCTACTGATCCTTGAGAAGCCGACAGGGTTTTCTCCCGTGGCGCAGGTGATTCCAGGGCTCCTGATCGGATACGTCTTCGGGATCCGGGGCTTGGGCCTCGCTGGGGGGTAGCTCCGCGGGGGAGAGGATGGCGTGGAAGACGAGGGGGACGGGGAAAGGATTGTAAGTGGCGTGGACGACTCCGGCAGGGATCACAGCGATCTCGCCGGGACCGAGGATTTGGCAGGATTCCCCCACCCACTGTTCGGCTCGGCCGGAGACGATGTGGATGATTTCTTCGCGATGGGGATGGCGATGAAAGGGGTGACCATGGCCGGCCTGAAGGTGAGCACGCACCATGAGAAGATGCTTCAAGGGGGTGAAGTCAGGACGGCAAAGCCATTCATTGTGGGTCCAATCATTGTCCTCGTGAACGACGTTCTCTGCCGTGATGAATGGAGGGATCGAGTCGGGCATCGGGGCAGGATGGCACGTCAATGGATGGGCAGACAAGTCACCGGAATGCGCGAATTCCTATTTCAGATCCACAGGATTGACCGTGAGGAGGGAAACTGGAAGGGATGGAGTTTCATGGAAGACGACGAGGGGGCGAGGCGATCCCATGTGGTACGCGCCGATGATTCGGACCATCGACCTTGGCTGGCGGGTGCGCCGGTTTGTGGGTTGTTGGCGCAGCATCACATTGCCCATGTTGAGGTGTTGGAGGCGATTTCACCTTTTCAAATGATGCGCCAGGATCTCTCCGGGACTTTTCTCCTGGCGTGCGTTGCAGGTGGGGGACGAGTGCTGGTGGATGGCAAGTGGTTGCGTGTCGATGAGGGACAGGCATGTCTTTTGCCACCCTTTGTGACTCACGGATTGCGTGCGGAGGGGAGGGCCCCGTGGATCTCCTGCTGCGTCCGTTACCAGGAGGCTCGAGATGCGAATCCGATGGTGGCGCACCGGTCGCCTATTCTGGGGGAGTTCGACCCTGATCCCCTCTTGCATGCCATTCGAGGTCTTCACGCCGAATGCCTCGCCGCCTCCGTGCCGGCCGCCATGCATCTGTGGCTGGAGTTGATCCAAGGGTATGTTTTGCGCTTCGCGCAGCCCCACCAAGGGGACTCTCGGTTGTGGCGATTGTGGGAGAAGGTGCAGAGTCGTTTGGGGGATCCGTGGACTTTGGACGATCTGGCGGATCAAGCGTGTTTGAGCAAAGAGCATCTGCGCAAGTTGTGCCACCGCGAACTGGGGCGGACGCCGATGCAGCATGTGACCTTTCTGCGGATGCAAAAAGCTCGGGAGTTGCTATCGACAACGGAGGACAAGGTGGAGGTGATCTCCAGGAAGGTGGGGTTTGCCAACCCATTTACGTTTTCCAACACGTTCCAAAAATGGATGGGGTGGAGGCCTTCTCGAATGCGCCGACCCTTCGATGCGAGAAATATCTGAAATCCACATCTGGTTATTCGTTCGGCACAGGTGCTAGGAGAGCCCAGTGGGCTGTCGTAGGAAGGGGGTGATGGCGAAATCAACTTCGATGCGAACCCCGTGCTCTTGGGCGGCTCTATGGCTGGTTGTTCAGCTTGGAGCTGGACTCTGTGATGGATCTCCGGTGGTAAGGGTGCAGGCCCCGAAGGGTCTCTTCGAGTCCGAAACTCACGTCACCGAATTACCGAATGCATCGGAGTTGGGAGAGCTTTCAGTGATCTTGAGTTCCCAAGCGGGGGGGTGGAGTGATGCCCGTCGGAGAGAAATCGATGCCTGGGTTCAGCAAGGGGGCGGGTTGGTTCTGGTCAATGAGGCGGTGCCAGCTTCGGGCTTCCTCAAAGGAGAGATTCAGCGATGGGAGGGAAGTTTGCCGTGGTTCTTCACGCCGGAGGGACGCGACCACCCGATCAGTACGGGGATTTCGAATTTTGATGGTGAAGATGAAATGTTTTACGGCTTCGTGCCTCCGCAGCAGGCGACGGTTTTGGCCACGACCTGGACGCCGAACTCGAAGCATCTGAAGGGAACGACACCACAACCGTATGTGTATGGGGTCTCTCCGGTTCTGTGGACGATGGAGTGGGGAAAAGGCAGAGTGGTCGTTTTCACGCCGGGCAAGCGGGAGAAGACTTTGGAGCTCCCGGCAGTGAAGGTCATGTTGCAGCGGGCCCTGAATTGGGCGGGTCGCTTGGAGGGCGATGAAACGGTGACGGTGGGGCCGGTGGAAGCAGAGGATTTGATGTATCCTCAGGGGGGACCGCTTTCCCCGACGGAAGAACTGAAGGCGATCGAGGTGCATCCGGAATTCGATTTGGATTTGGTGGCTTCGGAACCATTGATTTCGAAGCCCCTGAACCTGGATTGGGATGCTCAAGGGAGACTATGGGTGGTGGAGAGTGTGGAGTATCCCGAGGGAAGGGAGGGTGGAGGTGCAGAGGGGATGTATTCGGTCTGGCAACGGGATTCGGATCTGCCCAGGCCAGCTCCGGCCGAACGGCCTCCATTGGATCGTGTGTCGTGGTTGGAGGACGGAGACGGTGATGGTGTGATGGATCGTAAGCATGTGTTTGCAGAGGGATTCGATCTGGCGACGAGTTTCTGTTTCTACCGGGATGGCATTATCGTGGCGCAACCCCCGCAGGTGCTATGGGTGAGGGATCGTGATGGGGATGGTGTGGCTGACAATCGAGAGGTTCTCTACGATGGGCTTGGTACTTTTGATCGCCATGCGGTGTTGAATAATTTGCGCTGGGGACTCGATGGCTGGGTGTATGCCACTCATGGATATTCTGGGTCACCGCGGGTGACTTCGGGAGATGGGACAAAGGATTTTGGGGCGATCAATTCCGGAGTGGTCCGGTTTCGACCCGATGGCTCGAAAATAGAGATGTACAGTGCCAAGAGCGGCAATTGCTGGGGTGTGGACCTAAGCTCGGATGGTGAGATATTTTACACTCAGCCGACGTCGGGCGATCTGGTGATGCATGTTCCGGTGAGCGATGCTTTGATGGCAGCCGGAGGGCTGGGACGAGAACCCTCGTACCAAGTGATGGTCCACTTGCGCCCGGTCAAGCCCCTGATGTCGTGGGAAGAGATTGTGGAGAACCAGCCGAACGATGTGATCGGATCGTTTACGGCGGCCTGCGGTTGTGCAGTGTATGAGGGAGGTGCCTGGCCCGACTCTTGGTCCCGTGGGTATTTCACCTGTGAGCCAACCGTGCACATCGTGCACCACGAACAACTCACGCCAGATGGGGTGACCTACGCGGCGGAGAAGACCCGCGAGGAGGAGTTTGCGGCGACGAGGGATTTTTGGAGTCGACCGATCGACTCCCGCATCGGACCTGATGGGCAGTTGTATGTGATCGATTTTTACAATCAGGCGATTCTTCACAATGATCCGCGGGGGCCAATCCACCTTTGGAACAATCAGGCGGCGCGGCCGGATCGAGATCACTATTTCGGGAGAATCCATCGATACCATCACAAGGATTCAAAGGCACTGCCGAAAGCGGATCTGACGACTTTGCGCGGCCAGGTGGCAGCCTTGTCGCACCCGAATCGTGAGGTGCGCTATCGTGCTCAGAGGTTGCTTGAAGAGGGAGACACTGCGTCGGCTGCGGGGATGCTAAAGGATGCGCGTGGCGTGGCAGCCATCCACGCCTTGTGGATTCGGGCGGCAGCGGGGGTGCTGAGTGAGGAGGAATGGGCGACGGCGATGGTAAAGGGAAATGAGGCCCTGCGAGTGAGTGCTGCGCGGGTGATGGGTGAGTATCCTCAGAGGGTGGGACGCGTCATGATCCAAAGGATCTCCGAGCATTTTCCGGAGGAAGAAAGTGCGCGAGTCCGCTTGCAGATTCTGGCCCATCTTCCATTGAGCGCAAAGGTGCCAGTGGAGGTCTTGGTATCGGCAGTGAAGCGGAGTCCGGACCGATGGACACGGGCCGCGGCTGCGCGGTTGGCGCGTCAGTATCCTGCAGAAACGCTAGTAGGAATTTTGCAGGACCCCGAGCCTGAACGCTTGGTGGATTGGTCTGGTTTGGTTCTGGATGCAGGTGCTGAGGATCCGGAGCGGCTTGCAGAGATGCTGGAGGTATTGGCAGCGGCGACACAAGGGGACTGGGTGGCTTCCGCTTTGGAATCGCTTCGTGGCAAAGAATTGAAATCGGACCCTCGAGTCTTGAAGGCTTTGAAGCCACTGGCGGAGAGTTCGGATGCCGCAACGGCGGCGGCGGGAATCGCCATGATGGCCAGAATGCAAGGTGATGAGCACGGATTGAAGAGAGCGATCGAGTCGGTTCTGGCACGAGGAAGTGACAATCCGCGAGTGTTGGCTCCGTTGGTGACTTTGCCCGATTTGCCCGATGCTTTGAGGGCACCGGTGTTGAAGGGAGTGGCGATTTCGGAAGAGATGCGTGCAGCCGTACTTCCGGCATTGGCTGGGAATGCATCTTCCAAGGCGGCCCGATGGATGATCGAATTGCTGGCCCAGGTTCCTGCGCAGGAGAAAGCAGTTCTGTTAGAGTCGCTGTTAGCACGTCGGGAGGGGGCGATGGCACTGACAAAGGCTCTGGACGACGGTTCTTTGCCGTTAGCGGTGGTAGGACCTCAGGTGTTGAGTCGATTGGCGGAGCATCCTGACGTCGAGGTTCGGCACCTTTCTTCGCCAGTGGTCGAGCGCCTTCGCGGTGCGGTTGTGGCGAAGGACGAAGTGATTCGAAAGTTGCTTCCCGAGGTGTCTCAACCCGGGGATCGAGAGGTCGGCCACCAGTTGTTTGCTGCCTGTGCGGTATGTCATGTGTTTCAGGGTGAGGGGGTGCAAGTGGGGCCGATGCTGGAAGGGATCGGTGTTCATGGAGTGGAAACCCTCCTGACGCACATCGTCGATCCGAACCGGGAGGTGGAGCCGAGCTATCACACCTGGAATTTGAAGACGACGGATGGCCGGGTGATCAGTGGTTTCATCAGTCGAGAGACGGCGGAGAGTTTGTTTCTCCGAAATGCTGGGGGAGAGGTGGAGGTGCGGCGGAATGAGATTGCGAGCCGGGAGGACACGGGGCGGTCGCTCATGCCTGAGGGCTTTGAGGGTTTGGGTGCGGAGGCCCTGAGGAACCTGATCACCTACTTGAGGTCGGGAGAGCAGCGGTTCCAGACGGTTTCTCTGGCGAGGGTAGCGACCGCTGATGGGAGTCGTGGAGTGTATGCATCGAAGGACACCGAGGGAGATCGGGTGCCCCTGAAGAGATATGGATTGGTCGAGGTGGAGGGCATTCCATTCCAATTGGAAGATCCCGCGCTTTCACCGACGGGAAAGAATCTGATTGTGTTGCGAGGAGGCATGAATCTCGAGGCACTAAGCCAGGGCATGCCGGATCGGGTGGAGATTCCTATCGGTGGAAAAGCGGGACGACTGCACCTTCTCGGCGCGGTAGCGGGGTGGGGTTATCCAGCCTTTCAAGAGCGGGTGCGCCTAGTGACGATTGAGGTGGAATACGAGGATGGTGATCAGGAGGAAATTCGTTTGGTGAATGGGATCGATATCTCTGATCATGTCGCTGGGCCGGACGTGCCAGGATCGGTGCGTGTGGACGAGGTGGAGCAAGGTCAAATCCGCTATTTGTGGAGGGATTTGAAGTCTCCAGAGAAATCGATTCGCCGATTGGTGATTTCGAGCTCGGGGGCGGCGGCGGCCCCCATGATTGCTGGCATCACTCTGGAAGCGCCTGCCAAGGATGGAGTGATGGCGCCTCCTCCGAATCATGGAGGCGCGGCTTCCGAGAACACGACGCATTGAGCTCCCCTTCTCTTATTTCTCAATCCAGATCATGATGAACCCAGTTTTTCTCCTGCATCCAGATGATGATGTTGCGGTGGCGGTGACGGATCTTGCCGAAGGGCAGGTGCTTGCCGCCTTGGATGTTTTCACGACGCAAGTTGTTCCGCGAGGCCACAAGGTGGCGACCCGGGGGATTGCCGAGGGGATGCCGGTGAAAAAGTATGGGCAAGTGATTGGCCATGCGCGGGTGCCGATTGCGGCCGGGGAGCACGTACATACGCACAATCTTGGGATGTCGGAGCATACGGAAGACTATGCTCATGGTGAGATGGCGATTCCGACCATGCGGGTGCCGGAGGCCGAGCTGGATCATTTTCTGGGATTTCGACGGGGAGATGGAAAATCCGGGACACGCAACTACGTTGGGATCATTTCCTCGGTGAATTGTTCTGCCACCGTGGCTCAGCAAGTGGTTCGGGAGGTGGAGCGCCGTGAGTTGTTGAAGGAGTTTCCCCATGTCGATGGTGTGGTGGCGATCACCCACGGCGTCGGATGCTGCATATCCCAGCGCAACGAAGCCTTTGCCATGCTGCAACGCACCGTTTGGGGCCATGTGCGCCATCCTAATTTTGGTGCGGTGATGATGGTGGGGCTGGGCTGTGAGACGAATCAGATCCCCGGGATGGTCGAGGCCTTCGGGAAGCCTCCAGAAGGGCAATTGCACTTTCTCACGATTCAGCAGATGGGAGGTACGCGGCGGACGATTGAAGCCTGTCTGGAGAAACTGCAGACGGAGGTGCTACCGGCAGCGGACCGAGCGCGGAGGGAAAAGATTCCTGCGAGTGAGTTGATCATTGCGTTGCAGTGCGGAGGGTCGGATGGCCTGTCGGGCATCACGGCCAATCCGGCGCTGGGATTGGCGGTGGATCGATTGGTGGCACAGGGTGGTTCGGCGATCCTTGCGGAGACTCCTGAGATCTACGGCGCAGAGCATCTGCTCACGCGGCGAGCGGTGCGCCCGGAGGTGGGCGAAGCATTGATTGAGCGCATCCGCTGGTGGGAAGACTACGCGGCGAAGCTCGATGGGGAGATCAACAACAATCCGACGCCGGGAAACAAGGCAGGGGGGTTGACGACCATTTTGGAGAAGTCGCTCGGTGCGGTGTGCAAGGCGGGATCCACGAATCTGGTCTCGGTATTGCGATATGCGGAACCGGTGAAGGAGCCAGGGATGCATCTGATGGACAGCCCGGGTTACGATCCGATGTCGATCACCGGGGAGGTCGCTTCGGGGGCAACCTTGGTGGCATTCACCACCGGACGTGGTTCGGTGTATGGCTACAAGCCGTCACCGGTGATCAAAATTGCAACCAACTCGCCGATGTTTCGGCACATGGAGGAAGACATGGACTTGAATGCGGGGACGATTGCTGAGGGCTTGGAATCCCACGAGGAGGTTGCGGAGAGAATCTATCAGGAGTTCCTGCGAGTTGCGTCGGGTGCCCAGACGAAATCGGAGGCACTGGGCTTTGGGGACGCGGAATTTGTGCCGTGGAATATTTCCGCGCAGATGTAGCCGAACTACGGCGAGTCGAGGAGATCGGGGCGGTTGGTGCGGGTGCGCTCAAGGGCCATCTGTTTCTTCCACTCGGCGATCTTGGCATGATGCCCGGAGAGGAGGACTTCGGGGACCTTGAGACCACGAAAGTCCGCAGGCTTGGTGTAAGCTGGTGCTTCGAGAAGATTCGGATCGGAAAAAGATTCATCCTCTGGTGAGCGAGCGTCACCAAGGGCTCCGGGAAGGAGCCGAACGATGGCATCGGTGACGACGGCTGCAGCAATGGCTCCATTGGTGAGAACATAGTCTCCGATGGAGAGTTCGAGGTCGACGTGCTGCTCGATGACACGGTGGTCGACGCCCTCGTAGTGACCGCAAATGAGGAGGAGGTGGGAGTGGGTGGAAAGCTCTCGGGCGATGGCCTGTTTGAAGGCTTTCCCTTGAGGGGTCATGAGAACGACGAGGGTGTCCGGGCGCTTGAGTTCCTCGATCGCATCAAAGAGGGGGCCGGGGAGGAGTAGCATGCCTTGGCCTCCGCCGCAGAGGTAGTCATCGGTACGGCGATGTTTGTCCGTGGCCCAATCGCGAAGATTGTGAGCGCGGATGGTGGCGATGCCGGCCTCTTGGGCACGCTTGATGATGCTCTCGTTGAGGGGAGCGAGGGCGATCTCTGGAAACAGGGTGAGGATGTCGATTTCCATCTCCGGGGGAGGATCTTTCGGGCATGGGATCTCGGATGTCCAGCCGCACCGGATGTCGAGCTGCACTCCCGAACGGGTCGGAGAAGGCTAGTGCTGGGCGAACAGGAAGATGAGACCGATCACAAGGAGGACGAGAAGGACGACGAACGCGATTTTCCAGGGAGATTTCGGGAAGTGGGCGTAGGTCTGTCCGGACACCGCGTTGGCGGCTCCTTGGTAGGATTTGCCCCGGTATTGATAGGCGAGGATCCAGATGGGGCAAAGGATGTGCTTGAAGGTCTTCGCGTGGTAGTCTGGGTGAATGCGGAGATTTCGGTAGGTATCGCCTGGGACTTCGCGGGCGCACATTTCGCGAAGCATGCCTTCCATGACTCCGAAGCCGGTTCGGGCCGCCTGAAGGAGAGGAACTTGATATTGTTCAACGTCCCAACCAGAGACGTAGCGGGTCTCGTAGGGAACGAGGTCCTTGGTGGGAAATGGTTCCAATCGACGGAGGATCGAGGGATCGAGGCCACGGGTTCCTGAAACGAGGATGTCGTCGAAGAAGGTCGATACATGACCTCTGGCTGGCCGCCAACGGGTGCGACGTTCTTGGCGGGTGACGGTGCGGCCCTGAGAGTCACGGTCCGTGACGGTGACGTAGTAGTAGGTTCCGCTTTCTGCTGTCCACGGGCATTCGGCGGCGCTGTCGAAGGTCCAATAGGGGAGGTAAATCCCCTGGATGCGGTCGACGAGGTTGCGGCGCTTGAGGTCGTTTGGCGCGAACCATTTGGACGAGAGAAATTGTTTGAGGGCGTGGTAGGCCTGTTCTTTGGAGACGATGGCGGGGAGCAGGGACTCGGGATGGATGGGGGCTTCGATTTCGTCGTAATCGAGCATCTCAGGGGAACCGCAAAAATCACAGCTTTGGCCGACATTGGAGGCGTCGCGAGTGAGGACTGCGTGGCAATGGGTGCACTGGACCTTGCGTTGCGTGGTGCGAACGGTGGTGGCGGCCGTTCCGAGCTGGGAGAGCATGGCATCGAGATCATGCTCTGTGATATCGGGAAGAGGGGGGGGCGCGACTCGCTCAAACACGGTGCCACAGTAGGGGCAGACGAGCTTGCGCTTGGCGGGATCCCATTCGCCTTTGCCCCCACATTCGGGGCAGACGTGGCGTTCGAGAGAGCGCACTTCCGCGGCCGCTCCGCGAAGATTCGGGAGCGGGGGAGGGATCGTGCGCTTCCTGACGGTGACGGGAGTTTCGCCATGGGCGTCGCTCCCCGAGTCAGTGTCGGGAATGGGTGGAGGCTCAGGAGCCATGGTTCAGACCCGGGTGAGAGGCCCGGCTCCCTTATTTGGAGAGGAACTCGTCGAGGGTGGCTCGAGTGATGCGATAAGCACTTCCGATTTTTTTAGCGGGCAGGTTGCCAGCTTCAATTTCGGTCATGATGTCCGATTCGGCGACACCGAGCATGCGTGCGACGGTGGCGGGATCGAGGATATCGGGATTCTGGGCAACCGGAGCGGGAGAGGCGTCTGGGAGAGGGGGCGGTGAGCCCACGACTCCGGAGTTTTTCATCATCTCCTGGGCCATGGCGAAACCAATGGCCATTTCGCTGGCCATGCCGGCTGGGCCGCCGCCTTGCCCGGTGGCCATGCCTTGGCCCATCTGGTATTTGACGTAGTCATTGAGGTTGCCGATGGCCGACATGGCGGAGCGTTTGTCGATGGCAGCTTCGACTTCCGGCGGGACGCTGACGTTTTCGACGATGAAGGAATCGACTTCGATGCCGTATTTCGTTGAAATCGCCGGGTTGATGATCGGCAGCAGGGCGTCTCCGAGTTCCGAGTAGCGGGTGGCGACGTCGAGGACGGGCACATGGGCTTGGGCGAGTGCCTCGGAGAAGATGCTGACAATGCGGGAACGCATGGTGTCCGCGAATTCATTGACGCGGAAATCGTGGTCGGAGCCGGCGACTTCCTTGAGGAAGGTCTGCACGTTGACGACTTTGAAGTCGTAAGTTCCGAAGGCCCGGGCGCGGACGATACCGAAATCGGGATCGCGCAGCATGATGGGGTTGGAAGTCCCCCATTTGTTGCCGGTGAAAAGCCGCGTGTTGACGAAATAGACGTCGGCTTTGAAGGGGGATTGGAAGCCGTATTTCCAGCCTTTGAGGCGGGTGAGGACCGGGATGTTATCGGTGGTGAGGGTGTGTTTCCCTGGGCCGAAAGTGTCGCCGAATTGGCCGAGGTAGACAAACTGGACAGTCTGGCTTTCGCGACAGATGAGCTGGGCTCCATTTTTGATCGCTTTGTCGTCGTCGGGGAAACGCCAAGCGATGGTGTCGCGGGAATCGTCTTGCCACTCGATGATTTCAAGCAGCTCGCCTTTGATGAAGTCCATGAGGCCCATAGTCGAGAGAAGTTAAGGTTGGGCGTGGAGTCTTCGGTGCTAGGTGGAAAGGGGCAATGAGAAATCCCGGTCGATTGTGGAACAGGGGGGTGATCAATTCGCTCTTGGCCGTGGGAACGGTTCCTGCGAATGCTGCCGCTGTGACGCTCGATTGGCAGCAGGGGTTTGTATTGGTTCTGACGATCGGAACGCTAGGAGCCTTTCTTTGGGGAAGGTTATCGGTGGAGCTCGTGGCGTTGGCGGGGGCGGGTTTGCTGCTGTTGATGGGGATTGTGAATCGGGATGACCTTTTGGCCGCCTTTTCCAATCCGGCGCCGGTGACAATCGGTTCGTTGTTCATCATCAGTGCTGCGCTGGAGAGGACGGGACAGATTGCTCGCCTCGGGATGCTCTTCAATCGAGTGGCAGGGGGCAGTGAAACGCGGGCATTGGTGGCGATTTTGGTGGTGTGCACGGTGTGCTCGGCATTCATCAATAACACGCCACTGGTGGTCATTCTGATGCCGGTGATTCTGGGTTTCTGCCGGGACAGCGGCGCCAAGCCTTCGCGACTGCTGATTCCACTGTCGTATGCGACGATCCTGGGAGGCACTTGTTCGATGGCGGGGACTTCGACGAATATTCTGGTCGATGGGGTGGCGCGTAGCAGTGGATTGGAGCCGTTTGGGCTGTTCTCGATTGCGCCCTTGGGTTTGATTTATGCGGTCATTGGCGGGGGGTATCTGACGCTTTTCGGACGCAAGTTGCTGCCCGCTCGCGATACTTTGGCCACCTTGTTGGATGCGACTCGTGGGCGTGAGTTTCTGATTCAGGCCGCGGTGTCGGAAGGATCGTCGCTGATCGGCAAGACGGTGGTGGAGGCCCTCGGTGGGCGCTCACGAAAGCTGCGGGTGATGGAAGTTCGCCGCCGGGGGCGGGTGCTGGAGGAGTCTCTGAGCGAGATTCTTTTGCAAGAGGGGGATCGGTTGCTGATTCGGACGGGGACGAAAGGGGTGGCCGAGCTGCATCGCTCAGAAGGGGTCAATGTGGGGCTAGGCGAGAGCGATCTGGCACCGATGGAACAACGGGAAGCGGTGCTGCTGGAGGGGATGATCGGGCCGAATTCCTCGCTGGTGGGCCGGACTCTGAAGGAGATTGCTTTCCGGCAGCGGTTTGGAGCGTTGATTTTGGCCATTCACCGGGAGGGTCACAACATCACCCGGGACTTCGAAAGACTGACTCTCGAGTTCGGTGATACGCTGCTGGTGGAAGGGGCTCGAGAAGGGATTGAGCGGCTGAAGAGTGAACGGGATTTCATCACTCTTTCGGAACCGCGCCCGGAATCCTTCAATTTGCGGAAAGCACCGTTTGCGCTCGCTGGGATCGCGTTGTTCGTCTTTCTCGCCTCCTTCCCGTTTGATCGGATCGGGATCGATCTGAAGATGGACACGTTCACTGCGGCCTTCATTGCCGCTTTGTTTGTTCTGCTGACTGGATGCCTGCAGCCGCGAGAGGCCTATGAGTCGGTGGATTGGAAGATCCTCCTGCTGATCATCGGGATGTTGGTTTTGGGAACGGCCATGGAGAAGACGGGGGCAGCGAGGACTTTGGCAGAGCTGGTTGCCCATCAGCTTGAACCGCTTGGGCCATGGGGAATCCTCTGTGGGATCTACTTGCTGGCCAGCATCATGACGGAAATGGTTTCGAACAATGCGGTGGCGGTGGTGCTGTCGCCCATCGCGATTCGCATCGCCGAGGAGGTGGGGGTTTCTCCGACGCCATTCTTGGTGGCAGTGATGTTCGGGGCGAGTGCTTCGTTTGCGACACCTATTGGTTATCAGACGAATACCTACGTGTTTGGTGCCGGTGGCTATCAGTTCAAAGATTTCGTCAAGGTGGGGCTGCCGCTGAACTTGTTGTTATGGGTGGTGGCATCGGTTTTGATCCCGATCCTGTGGCCCTTTTGATGGGGAATTTACAGCTCCAGCATGTGACTGATGTGGGTGGCCGTGAGCTCGCCCATGGTGGTGCAGTCTCGGAAAACATCTGTGTGGTGGTATTTGGCAAGGTCGAGGGCGAGGCGACTGACGTGGGCGGGCGGGGCCAATTCGGCTTCGCGTTGCATGACGCCTAGCAGGGCTTTTAAGCGACCGCTTTCGACTTTAGCACGGCGAGTCATTTGGGCGTGTTCCTCGGCGACGTATTGCTGGATGGCGCGGCGGTTGAGGACCTCAAATGCGAGTCGAGTGACGGGGCGGTTCGAATCGAAGTGATAGGCGAGGTAGGTTTTGCCCTTCCCTTGGTAGCTCTGCTGGTCGAAGTCGATCGGACGCACCCGGTACTGAACCTCCTCGAAGTCTGGGGTGATTTCGACGACGTAGTTGACGCTGCGCATGTCACCCAGGAGCCGGATGAAGCAGCGTTCATTGAATTTGGTGAACTCTTTGGCGATTCGAACCTTGTTGAGGTCCTTGCCTTTCATGTGGTCGCGTTGATAGGCGTCGCCCGGAACACCGGCAATGTGCTCCTCGATCAAGGTGTTGCCTTTGACGAGGTAGTTGATTCGGCTGGGGGAAAGAATGTGCTCGAGCTCTAGGCCATAGATCCGGGATGCGTCGGCATGCTTGACGTAGAAGTAGTCCGAGTTGTCGTTGTCGAGGTTGGTGATGCGGATCCGGAAGGGGCGGGAGTTGCCAAATTCTCCGAAGTCGATGCGGTCCACGAGGAGATGGTCGTGTCTCTCGGCAGCCCCGCCGACTTTCAGCTCGGTGTAAATTTGAGTGAGCTTCGGACGGAGTTCCTCCATGTGCTGAGGGTCGTAGAAGACGGTCAGCCAAAGCGTTTCTTTGCCGGTGGGGTCTTCGTAGGGAATGGACCCGGAAAAGTGGAAAAGGTCGTCGTACACCTGCGGAATCTCCCGCATGCGATCGAAGTGGTAGAGGTATTGCCACAGGGGGGGGCTCACCGGATAGCGCAGTTTGCGCCGCGAAATCATGGCCATGACAGGAGGAAGCATGATCGGATGCGGCAAAGCTGGCGAGTCTGGCGATAAATTTCTCCTGTCAGCGGGTTCCGGGCACAAGGGATGCTTGCCATAGGCGGGGAGCCGTCTTTCCCTCCCGCCTGAACATGAGCAAGGGAATCGCCATTTTCACCTCTGGAGGAGACTCGGCCGGCATGAACCCCGCCGTGAAGTGTGCCGCGGAATATGCTGCACGGGTCGGATACAAGCCTTGGGTCGTCTACGACGGTCTGCGTGGGCTGATTGACGACAAGTTTGCTGAAGCGGATCGGGCTCTGATGTCCGGGATCCTTCACCGGGGAGGCACCTTTCTTCGTTCTTCTCGATCCAAGCGCTTTTTTGACATCGCGTATCGGCGTCAGGCTTATGAAAACCTGCAGAAACGGGGGATTGAAAAGCTGATCGTGGTCGGTGGCGATGGATCGTTCCGTGCGATGAACCAGTTTTACGCTGATTTTGGGGTGCCCTTTGCCGGGATTCCGGCGACGATCGACAATGACATTCCGGAAACGGACTACTGTTTGGGAGTGGACACAGCGCTCAACATGATTCGCCAATCGGTGGATTCGATCCGGGATACGGCGGATTCGTTTTCGAGGGCCTTTGTCATTGAGGTGATGGGCCGCCACTGTGGCTACCTGGCGATGGTAAGTGCGTTGGCCTGCGGCGCCGAGGTTTGCCTGACTCCGGAATTGCCCTACAACATGGATTCGATTGGCGAGCGTCTGCGCAGAGATCTGAAATCCGGCCGCAACTACATTCTGGCGATCGTGGCGGAGGGAACCAAGATGGGAGATTACCTGACCCGCTGGATCAACGATTCGATTGGAATGGAGGCCCGTCTGACCGTGTTGGGTCACGTGCAGCGAGGTGGATCGCCAACGGTGCGGGATCGCCTGATGGCTTATAAATTTGCGGTGGGAGCCGTGGATGCCTTGGAACGCGGAGAGAAGGACTCGATCATGATTTATCGTGATGGAACGTACTCGACGAAGCCGATCCATCAGGTCTGCGATTCCCGATACGAGCTGGATCCTGCTGTGTTGCGGCTTTGCCAGCCTTTGTGCCAGTAAGAAGGTCGCTTCTTTGAAGGGCCGCTCGAGGCCCTGATTCGAAAGGCGTAGGATGGTGCCGATGCGTGGATCGACCTGTCGACCTCCGGCGGGTACACTCTGAGGAGATGCCCGTGAAGGGGGCCCGGCGTGAAACCGATCAGGAGAGGGGCTCGATGTGGCGACTCAGGGGATGGCTGGCGTTGAGGAGAAGATGCACGAATCGGCCTTAGGCGAGGTGGCGCCTTGCCGATGGAAGTCCGGTTCCTGACGGGGAGTGCAGGAGTCCAAGATCTTTTGGCATGGCAAGGTGCGAAGATCCGGGAGGCAAAGGCTAAGGGATAGCGGGACTGGCGATCCCCTGTCCCTTGAGATGAGGGTGGATCAAGCCGACTTGCTGACGCGCGAGGGAGCTCGGCGGCTCATAGGGTCTCACCGGCAATCTGATGCCGGTGAGATCTCGATGATTCGTGGGGGGAGGCAAAGAGGGGGGGGGAGGCATCGCGCAGAAGCTGCGACGCCGCGTCACTTTTTGGCTTCGTCGAGTTTGGTTCGGACTTTCTCGGTGAGTTCGGCGTAAAGTTCTTCGTTGTCCTTGAGTGCCTGTTTGGCGGCGTCACGTCCTTGCGCGAGTTGTTCGCCATTGTAGGCAAACCAAGAACCGCGCTTTTGGACGAGATCGAATTCGAGTGCGAGATCGAGGAGAGAGCCGGTCGATGAGATGCCCTCGTTGTACATGATGTCGAATTCGCAGTCGGTGAAAGGCGGGGCGACCTTATTTTTGACGACCTTGATTTTGGTGCGACTGCCCTGAACGGTGCCATCCGTTGCTTTGATTTGGCCGATCCGGCGGATGTCGACGCGAACGGAAGCGAAGAACTTCAAGGCGCGGCCCCCGGGAGTGGTCTCGGGGTTGCCAAACATGACACCGATCTTCTCACGGATTTGGTTGGTGAAGATGCAGACTGTGCGGGCTTTGGAGATCATGGCGGTCAGCTTGCGCATCGCGGCGCTCATGAGACGTGCTTGGGCCCCGACGGTGGAGTCACCGATCTCACCATCGAGTTCTTGTTTGGTGACGAGAGCGGCTACGGAGTCGAGCACGATGACGTCGATGGCGTTGGAGCGGACAAGGGCCTCACAGATTTGGAGGGCCTCTTCACCCGAAGAGGGTTGGGAGACGAGAAGGTCGTCGAGATTGACGCCGAGCCGCTTGGCGTACTGAGGATCGAGGGCGTGCTCGACGTCGATGAAGGCCGCCAAGCCACCTTTGCGTTGGGCTTGGGCAATCGCGGTGAGGGTGAGGGTGGTTTTCCCGGAGGACTCCGGACCGAAGATCTCGATGATTCGGCCACGGGGAAAGCCGCCAACACCGAGAGCACGGTCGATGACCAAGTTGCCGGTAGGGATGACGTCGACATCGATGCGATGCTCGTCGCCCATTCGCATGATGGCCGATTCGCCAAATTCCTTTTGAATCTGGGAGATAGCCAGATCGAGGTTGCGTTTGCGGGCGTCGGCGAGTTTCGAAGAGTCGTCAGCGGATTTGGCCATGGCGCGAATCTTTCGCAGCACCGGGCGTGTCGGTCAAACTGAAAAAGATGTTCGGGTGAACAAAAATGAGCCTCTTGAGGAAGGTGGATGGCGTCACGCCTGGGGATCGAATCCAGAGTCCTCAAGTCGTCTTGGAGCGCGGCTGGCGGCGACCGCGAGTTCATCACAGCGCTCATTTTCCCGATGACCCGCATGACCTCTCAGCCATTTCCAGGTGATGGTGTGAGGTGCGGCGGCGGATTCGAGGCGTTTCCAAAGGTCGGGGTTTTTGACCGGTTGGCGGGAGGCGGTGACCCACCCGCGGGCTTTCCAACCGCTGAGCCAGCCTTTGGTCATGGCGTCGATGAGGTAACGAGAATCGGAAAGGAGGGTGACGCGGCAGGGGGTATTGAGTTTTTCGAGGGCCACGATGGCAGCGAGCAACTCCATGCGGTTGTTGGTGGTATGAAGGTAGCCGGCGGAGAGTTCCAGGCGGTGTTTGCCGGAGACCAGAACGACGCCGTAGCCACCAGGGCCGGGGTTGCCTTTGCACGCGCCGTCGGTGTGGATGGTAACGTCCTTCATGGCCGCGGTGTAGGTGGGGAGAGGGGATGGGAAAAGGGCGGAGTGGACGAAATGAGAAAGATCGAAAAAAACGATGAAGCGATTGGGGTTTTCGATGTCGATGTAGGTTGTTCCGCGATCACGAACGTTCATGATGCGTGGTCATGGATGGGGCCCGAGAGGAGATCAGAAGGTTGAAAGCGAAGCTCGATGGATGGGCGACGCTGCAGGAACAGCAGGTTCTGGAGTTGAGGGAGGAGATCCGAGAGCTGGAATTGAGGTTTTTCGATGGGGCGCCCGTGAAGGTGGAACGGGCGGAGCGAGGGATCGTGATCGACAGGGAATCGAAGGGGGAACAGTCGAGCTTGTTTGAGGAAAAGAAGGTGCCTCAGAAGGTGACGAGATTTGTTGAATCGAGTGGTTCCCAGAAGAAGTTGGCGGCGAAGGTGGATGAGGCAGCCGGGGAAGAGAAGATGGCTCCGGAAAAGGGGCAACTGGAGTGGGATTTGGGAAGAGTTTGGCTGGTGCGTGTGGGGGTGGTCTTGTTGGTGACAGGGTTGGTTTTGCTTGGGAACTACGCCTATCGGAATTGGGTTCGAGATCTCTCCGCGGGATGGCGATTGGCGGGGCTGGGAGCCTCGGGCATGGCGATGTGCATCGCCGGGTGGAGGTGTGCATTGCGCGAACGGACACAGGCTTTTGGGGAAGTGTTGGCGGCAGGAGGCATGGCATTTCTCTATTGGTGCACGTATGCGGCGTATCATGTGCCGCGGTTGCAGGTGATCGATTCGCCATTGCTGAGCACGGGGGCTTTGATGGTGGCGTCGGGATGGATGGTGGGAGTCTCGATCCGCCGGGATGCTCAGGTGACCGCAGTCATGGGATTGCTGTTAGCGGCGTATTCGACGGTGCTGCAGCCGATGAGCTGGCTTTCGATTGGTTCCAATCTCATTTTGGCGGTGGCTGGGGTGGGATTGGTGAGATGGAAACGGTGGCAAGGCCCTGGGGTGGCGGCGATGGTGGGATCTTATGGAGCCTTCTTTTTCTGGCATGTAGCCGGGGCATCGAATGGTGCGGTGAATCCTGCATCCCTGGCCTACCCGGCGTTGTTGGCGGGGGTTTTCGCGATCCCGACGCTGTGGCGTGGAGGGCTGCCGGGATTTGGGGATTATGGCCGGGCTTGGTGGATCGGCATCAACAATGCAGCGGGCTTCGGGCTGTTTGCGCTGACTTGGATTCAACTGGGGTATGGAGAATGGTGGCGGGTCCCATTGGGGTGGGGCGGAGTGTGGCTGGCATGGGGAATGTGGGGGCGGTGGCGATCCCGAGCGATGGAAACCTATTGGGTTCAGGGTTTGGTGGCATTGAGCATGGCGATGGTGATGAAGCTGGAAGGCTATCATTTGGGCCTGGGGCTTGCTCTTGAGGCCGTGGTGATGGCCGGGGCCTTTGTGAGGTTTGGGAAATGGCCCGAGTTGGCATTTGCGAATTTAGCTACGGTGGGTGCCGTAGTTTGTGCGCTGGAGTCGGAAGGAATCTCCGTGGGTGTTCTGACTGCGATGGCGCTGCTGTTAGCGGGTGCCTCGTTTCTTCTGAGGTGCAGTCGCGCACCCGAAACGATGGGCTTGGAGAAAGCGGGGTCGAGTTTGGTGGCGATCGGTGCGGCAGGGGTGGGGGGCTGTGCCTGGTGGCAGTTGCCAGCGTCGATTCAGAGCCCAGTGGCGATGGCTCTGGCGGTGGGTCTCTCCGGGGTGGTGCTCCTTCGGAAGTGGACGGAGGAGGCGATGGAGGAGGGGTGGATCGTGCTCGCTTGGTGTGTGGCGGCGTTGTGCACATTGATGTCCCCGGAATGCCGTGTTGGCGGGATGCTGCTGACGATGATTTTAGGAATCATCGGGTGCTGGCTTTGGGAGCGAAGAGGAAGTCCGGCGACGGAGGGGTTCAGCAAGCCGGTGGAATGGACGGCCTCGGTGGCAGCATGGGTGCATGGCGGACTGGCGGGCTTGGCAGCGATGGGGGCCATCTTGCGATTCGCGGATCCGATGACCCGGTTTGGTTGGGAGTGGGGTCTGGCAGTGGGCTGGCCCACGATGGCATGGTATGGGCTGAGATGTCCTCGATTGAGTGCTGTGGGCGGGTTTGCTTTGGTGCTTTTCTTGGGGGATGCGGTGTTGTCTCCAACGAGCTTGGGAGGATGGATTTTTGGGGTGCCCCTTACGGCTTGGGGGCTCTGGCGATGGGTGGGCTCTCGCGGAAAAGAAGCGGCCCCGGGCGGGCGCTTGTATGCATGGCTGGCCCGAGGGGTCGGGTGTTTGGGCTGGTGCTTGGCGTGGCACAGCGTGGCGAAGGAAAGCTGGATGGATCTGTTGGCGCTTTCGACGCTGGCGGGGTGGTGGATTTGGCGTCGCTGGCTGAGGGCTTGGAAGCCGGTGGAGCTGGGATGTTGGGGAGGGGTGGTGATGGTGGCGTTCTTGTGGGATTGGTGTGAGTCAGGCGGCGAGGGCTTGCCGGCGGGGTGGGGAGTGTCGGCGGCGTGGGTAGCAGCGGTCTTCCTGAAGGACCGCCGTGCGGCATGGATCGACTGGATCGCGGTTGCGGTATCTACCCTGTGGGCAAGTCAGGGGTTGGGAGAGAGAATGGGGTGGTCAGCGGTGACTTTATTGTGGACCGGCTTGGGCTTCGCATGGGTGACAGCGGGTCTTTGGCGAGGCTTGGCATCCGTACGGATTGCCGGATTTGTGCTGCTGCTGGGGGCGCTGCTGAAGTTGTTCTTCCACGATGTGTGGGAGTTCGGGGCCTTCACGCGAGTGGCCGCATTTCTCTCATTGGGAGCGGCACTGGTGGTGTTGGGATTCTTTTACAATCGCTTCACGGGCCTGCTGAGAAAGTTGGTGCAGGAGGAATGACGGCCCTGCATTCATTTCCGCGAGGTGAGGCTCTTGAGCAAGGCTAGGATCCCGGCTTGAGGCAGGCTGGGATCGACGTAGGTGTGAAGGACGTAGAAGAGAAAGTAGTAGAATCGGCACGCGGCCCACAGGCAAAGACCCAGGAAGAGGGCGCGAAGCGGGGGCGTGTATTCTAGGAAAACGAGTGGGGCCCCTGAGAGGATCGCGAGGAGGAGAAAAAGTCCTCCTTTGAAGACGATCAGCCGTTTGGATTTGAGATCGGGGCCCATCCCTGTCTCTACCGCCATTCGCCCTTGGAGAAAAGAAGAGGCAAGAAGAGGCGGGAAAAACCTCGGAGAAGGGAGAATCTCCGAGGATCGGGAGCGAGGGGGTTAGGCCGGGGCCTGATCGAGGTGAAAAGCATCGTGGACGGCGCGGGCGGCGTCTTCGATGCGGGTCTCTTCGACGGTGACGGCGATCTTGATTTCCGAGGTGGAGATCATGCCGATGTTGATGCCTGCGGCCCCGAGTGCCTTGAACATGGTGGCGGCGACTCCGGAGTGGGAGCGCATGCCGATGCCGACACAGGAGAGCTTGGCGATGCCGGCCTCGGTTTCAACTTTGGCGAGCGGGCTGATCTCGGCGAGCACGGGCTTGAGGGCGGCTTGGGCTTTGCCGAGGTCGTTCGTATGCATGGTGAACGAATGGCGAGCCATGCCGTCGTGGGCGATGTTCGACAGGATCATGTCGAGGTTGATTTCAGCATCGCCGAGGGCACCGAGGATTTTCCCGGACATGCCGGGTTCATCGGGGATGCCGGTGATGGTGACGCGGGCTTGGGAGCGCTCGATGGAGACTCCGCGGATGACGACATTTTCCATGGCGGGATGTTCTTCGAGCACCAGTGTGCCCGGGTTGTCATTGAGGGAGGAACGGACTTCGAAGACGACGCCGTATTTCTTAGCAAATTCGACGGAGCGGGATTGCATCACTTTCGCCCCGGAAGAGGCGAGTTCCAGCATTTCGTCGTAGGAGATTTCCGGCAGCTTACGGGCATTGGGAACGATGCGAGGGTCGCAGGT
Source organism: Haloferula luteola (assembly GCF_014201715.1). Classification (GTDB taxonomy): domain Bacteria; phylum Verrucomicrobiota; class Verrucomicrobiia; order Verrucomicrobiales; family Akkermansiaceae; genus Haloferula; species Haloferula luteola. The sequence goes on along the minus strand of NZ_JACHFD010000002.1, from coordinate 278,133 downwards.
ATAGACGCCGTCGACATCGGTAAGGATTTGGCAGACGTCGGCTTTGACGGCTGCGGCGACGGCGATGGCGGTGAGGTCGGAGCCACCCCGGCCGAGGGTATGGATCATGCCTTCGGGGGTGACGCCCTGGAAGCCAGCGACGACGAGAGATTTTCCTTCCTCCAGGGAGCGGCACATGAAGTCCGGCCGGATATCCTCGATGCGGCCGCGGGTGTGGGATCCCGTTGTGAGGATGCCTGCCTGGCGACCGGTGACGGAGACGGCCTCGACGCCGGCCTCATGGAGGGCGAGGGTGACGAGGGCGATGGACTGTTGTTCGCCGGTGGCGAGGAGGACGTCCATCTCCCGTTCGCGGGGGGTGTCGCCGAATTCCTTGGCCATGCCGATGAGCTTGTCGGTGATGCCAGACATCGCGGAAACAACGGCAACGACTTGGTTGCCTTCATCGCGAGTCCGCTTGATGCGGGCGGCGACGTTGCGGATGCGGTCGATGGTGCCGACGGAAGTGCCGCCGTATTTTTGGACGATGAGGGCCATGGCCGGGGGCGGAGTGAAGGGGAGAGTGCAGCACTTGGCAAGACCTCGCTGGGTGTGTGTCGGACACAGGGAACCCTTGCATCGCCAGAGGGAAAGGGCAGGTTAGGCTGGCTCGAATCTATGGAAACAGCGGCAGACATCACGCAAGCGACGGAGACGTTGAAGTCGCTGGGGATCGCACTTGGGTTGGGTTTGTTGGTGGGCTTGGAGCGGGAGTGGGCGAACAAGCGGATGGCGGGGATCCGAACCTTTCCACTGGTGGCGGTGTGGGGGGGCTTGTGTGCGATGATGAGCGAGGTCCATGGGGGCGGAATCATCGTCATGGGAGGGGTCGCCTGTGTGGCGATGTTGGCGTTGTCGAATTTGGCGAAATGGCGTCGGCCGGAGGGGCCTGGAGAAGGGCTTACGAGCGAGATGGCGGTATTGGTGATGTATGCGGTGGGGGTGATCTGTGTGATGGGTCATTGGATGGAGGCGATGGTGGTTTCGGGGGTGGTGATGGTGTTGCTGCATGCGAAGGCGAAGTTGCATGCGTGGGTCGACCGATTCGGGGAAGGGGAACTGCGGGAGGTGGCGAGGTTAGTGTTGATCGGTCTGGTCATTTTGCCCCTGTTGCCGAATCGGGAGATGGGTTATTTGGATGTGATCAACCCCTTCAAGGTGTGGTTGTTGGTGGTGCTGATCGTGGGCATCAGCTTGGCGGCTTATTTGGCATCAAAGTTCGTGGGTGGTCGGCAAGGAGCGTTGGTTTCGGGGATTTTGGGTGGATTGATTTCCAGCACGGCGACGACGGCAGGGGCGTCGCGCCGGAGCCATGGAGCGCCGGATTCATCGCGGGCCTGTGCTTTCATTGCCTTGGTGGCGACGGCGGTGGTGTTTGCCCGAGTGATGGTGGAGGTGGTGGCGGCGGGAGGCTCGGAGGGGAGGGCGATGCTGGCGCCGCTCGGGGTGATGCTGGGGTGGAGTGCGCTGGTGGCGGCGGGAGTGGGTTGGAGGGGGATGGGAGAATCGGGGATGCCGACCGAGGACCGGGCTCCGTCCGAGTTGAAAGCTGCGGTCTGGTTTGCGCTGATGTATGTGGCGGTGTTGTGCGGGGTGGCCTTCGCGAAGGAGCGCTTGGGAGAAGGGGCGCTTTATGGGGTGGCGGCGATTTCCGGGCTGACGGATATGGATGCGATCACGCTTTCCACTTCGCAATTGGTGGCGGCGGGGGAAGTTCGGGCGGATCAAGGATGGCGGGTGATCCTTCTGGGCGGGATGTCGAATTTGGTTTTCAAGGCAGGCATGGTGGCCGTTTTGGGAACGCGGAGGATGCTCTGGCCGGTCTTGTTGGGATTCAGCGCGATTGGTGTCGGAGCCGGTTTGTTGGCATGGGGCTGGCCTTGAGGCTGCATGGGGCATTGCCGAAACACCGAACTTGCTGAAACGGATGGGGGATGCCAAAATCCTCTCCTGCTTGGGCAACTTTGCGCATCATCGCGGGTTTGCCGCAGGAACACCCGAAGTACCCGCTTCGGAGGACTCCCCATCCCCCTTCACCCCACTCCCCAACCTTCCGTTTTTCTTACGGTTATGGCCCGTCCCTCGATCTTCATCGTTGGTGCGCCGAAATGCGGCACGACGGCGCTGTACCATTGTTTGCGGCAGCATCCGGCTCTGTATTTTCCGCTCGCGGAGCATCGGGAGGCGTACTGGTTGTTCAAGGAGCCGGGGCATTTCGCGGGCGACTTGAAGATCGCTGATTGGTTGCGAGTGATTCCAGAGGAGGATTATCTCCGCCTGTTCGAGCCTGCCGCGGAGGGAAGGCTTTGTGGGGAAGCCACCGCGACGTATTTGTTTTCAGAGGAAGCGCCGCAGCGCATCCGGACGTTTACGGGAGGGGAGGCGAAGATCATCATCATGGTCCGTTCCCCGGTGCTCTGGATGCGTTCGTGGCATCATGATCTGCTGCGCTACGGTTATGAAAATTGCGGAGACTTTGAGAAAGCGATCGAGCGGGGTGAGCGACGAGATGCGGGTCGGGAACTGCCCCGGAGGGCTGCATTTGCCGGGTGCATGAACTACCGAAAGCTCGCCCATTTCTCAGAATACGTCCACCGCTGGCAGGAAACCTTTGGGCAAGAAAGGGTGTTCATCGGGTGGCAGCCGGATTTTGAGGGAAATCCCCAGGCGTTCCTGCGGCGGTTGCTGGATTTTCTGGGCGTGGATCCCGGCCCCATGCCCGAGGCGAAGAGAGAGAATGATTCGTCGGTTTTGCCAGCGACGCATGCGTTCGATTTGTGGCTGGGGCGGGTGATGGGGCGATTGCCTGGAGGCGAGCCGATTTCGAGGTTTCTGCAGGCGGAGGTGGGAGGGATTTATCGAGGTGTCGTGGATCGAGTGCTGCGACCGCTGTCTGATCGTACGATTGCCGAGCCGCTGCTTTCGCGACTGCAGGAGGAGTTTTCAGGGGAGGAGACGCGATTGATGGAGATGGCGGGAGCGATGGGCCAGATGGCCTCGAAAATCGCCGCCGTCATGATGTGAGCGCGAGCCGCAGATCGGCGACGAAGTCGTTGAAGGCGTCGGCTGAAAGACGATCACTTGGTTGCCGCAAGAGTGAAGCGGGGTGGACGGTGAGGATGACGTGGGGAGCGAGCGAGGGGAGGGAAACAAGGCCACGATCGCGCATCACCCGGACTCCGGGACCGATCAGGGAATGGGCGGCGGTAGCACCGAGGAGGATCACGATCTGTGGTGTGAGGGCGGAGAGTTCGGCGAGCAGCCAAGGTCGGCAGGCTTCGATTTCGGCTGTGTTGGGGGTTTGGTGCAGACGAGTTTTGCCGCGCGGGGTCCATTTGAAGTGTTTGACGGCATGGGTGAGGTAGATTTCCGAGCGGGGGATGCCTGCCGTGGTAAGGGCACGATCGAGCAACTGGCCGGCGGGCCCGATGAAGGGGCGACCGGTGAGGTCTTCCCGATCGCCGGGTTGCTCGCCGACGATCATGATGCGGGCGGAGAGGGGGCCTTCACCGGCGACGGCGCAGGTGGCGGTTTCGGCCAAGGGACAGCGGCGGCAATGGGCGAGGTGGCGGGCTATTTCAGCCAGGGTCGCGGGTGGGTTTTCGGGTGCCGAGGTCGCTGCGCGAAGTTGATCGAGGTAAGGAAGTGAGGAGGGAGAACGAACGGGACTTCCGGTGGAGGCGACCATGCGATCGAGTCGATGTCGACTATCGCGGACGAGGGAGTCGATGAGTCCCGCTTCGGGAAGGTTCTTCCAGTAGCGCCGGGGCATCTCGGATTGCATCGCGCGGGTTTTGAGACGTGCGGGATTGAAGATGCTGCCGTAGTAGGTGCGCCAGGCTTCTTCGAGGGGATCCTTTCCTGCGAAAGGGTCTTGGGAAACGCCGGGGGAAAAGGTGAGGTGCTCACCGTTCCAGTGGGCGCAGCCTTTGGGAGTGAGGATCGCCCAATCCATGTTGGCGAAGCGTTTGCAAAAGAAGGGTGCAGCGGCCTTCACGATGAAGTGTTCGGGTTCGAACCACGCCACGTAGTGTTCCTGAGTGTTGCCAGCATCCGTGAGTTTTCGGAAACGGACAAAGGCATGCATTTTGTGGATCTCCCGGCGTACGTTTTTTTCGAGAGCTCGGGCGCGGACTCTATCGGGGTCACTCGGTTGCGATAAGAGGGAGGGCTCGTCTCCGGCAGTGAGTCGCCAAAGCAATCGATAGAGCAAAGCCCAACGTTGCGGATCGGAGTGGCAGGCAACCACCTGGGCGAGGCGGAGAAAAGACGCAGGGACGCGGTGGGGGGTGGGAGGCGAGGTGCGAAATGGGGATTCGGGTTCTCCGAGGAAAAGCCCGGGTTCTTTCTGCCATAGAAGTTCCTCGGGGCGGATGCCATCCGCCAACATCTGACGGGCAAGTGGACGCCAGGAGTCGAAGTCATCACCAGGATCGACGGTTCGCATGGTCAGCAGAAGAGTTCGAGCTGTTCCGGTTTCGGGGCGAAGCGGGCGAGCAGGCGGTCGCTATCGAGTTCAGCGGCCGGGGGGCGATGATCCGCGGTGATGAGAAAGGGCCGAACTTTGTCGAGGGAGACTCGTAGGCGGGCGAGGTCGATAAGGCGGATCGGAGCGTGGCGGCGGATGGCTAGGAGGCGGTCGACATTGCGCGGACCGAGGCCGGGGATCCGGAGAAGTTGCTCGCGGGTGGCGGTGCGGAGGTCGAGCGGGAATTGTTCCCGATGGCGCAGAGCCCAAGCCAGCTTGGGGTCGAGGTGAAGGTCGAGATTGGGCTGGGAGGCGGAGGTGATTTCACTTCGCTGGAACCCGTAGAATCGCATCAACCAATCCGCTTGGTAGAGGCGATGCTCGCGGAGGAGCGGAGCCGGTTTGGCCGGAAGAATCGCCGAGGGTTCGGGAATGGGGCTGAAGGCAGAGTAGTAGACCCGGCGCAGGCGATAGGATTGATAGAGTTCTTCTGAGCGAGCGAGAAAGTCGGCATCGGTTGAGGCATCGGCACCGACGATGACCTGAGTGCTTTGGCCGGTGGCGTGACGCAGGGAGCGATCGCCATTTTTTCGCCGATCGGCCGCCTCATCGAGGCGCAGCCGGATGCGGCCCATCGCCTGTTTGGTGCGGGCCAGGTTTTTCTCTGGAGCGAAGCGATCCAGGCTTTCCTGAACGGGAAGTTCGAGGTTGAGACTGATGCGGTCGGCAAACCGGGCAGCCTTTTCGATCAAGCCGGGCGAGGCTTCTGGGATGGTTTTGAGGTGGATGTAACCGCGGAAGTCGTGATCCTCGCGAAGCGTGCGGGCGACTTCGACAAGTTGCTCCATGGTGTGGTCGGCACTGCGAACAATGCCCGAGCTGAGGAAGAGCCCCTCGATGTAGTTGCGCTTATAGAAATCGAGCGTGAGGCGGACCACCTCTTGGGATGTGAAGGCGGCCCGGCGGACGTTCGAAGAGCGGCGGTTGATGCAATAGTGGCAGTCGTAGAGGCAGCGATTGGTGAGGAGGAGCTTGAGCAGTGAGATGCAGCGCCCATCGGGAGCATAGCTATGGCAGATCCCCATACCGCCTGCCGAACCCACGCCTTTGCCTTGGGTGGAATCGCGGCGGGTGGCTCCCGAGCTGGCGCAGGAAGCATCGTATTTGGCTGCGTCGGCGAGCAGGGCGAGTTTTTCCAGAAGAGTGGACATGAGCAAATGAACAGTAGAAAGGGAAGTGCGATGTGCCAGCCGAAATCCTGCGCAAGCTCGTTTGACAAAATACGGGAAGCAGCGACGCTTGCAGCGGTCTTTCTCGCGGAGAGTGGGGAAGACCGTAGTCTGATGAAGAAAACCGACGAGCTGCATGCCCGGCCGGCTTTGATCCCATGGGTCATCGCCCTGCTGTTGTGCGTGGGTTGGTCGGCCCTTGGGCTGGGGCATGCGGAGTCGGCGGATCCGGGTCCGAATGAGGTGGGGATTTCCCAGGCCAGCCCGGATGTCGGGGTGCAGGGGCATCTGCCGCTGAGGCCGGTTCTGGTGCGCGATATTCCGTCTGTGGGATTCGCCCGGGTGGAGTTGCCGTGCATTTGGCTGCCCGTTGAAGAGCGGACAGAGCTGCCGCCCTTTCATCTGCTGAGAAGGAATTTGAAGAGCCGCGAGCCACCGCTTGCTTGATGCGGAAGAGGTCAGCATTGGCGGCCTCGTTTTTGATCCAAGGGGGACCGGCTGTTTGGCTGCTGGCACCCATTTTACCCGGCTGAACTCCGTTTCGGCAGGTTGACCGGTTTCATCCGACCGCTCCTCTGAGAGGGGCTGCATCTTCACTTTTTTTCATCATGATTTCACGACTGTTTCCCGTTTTCGCGGGAAAAAACGAACGCGAATTGGCCAAGATCCGTCCGATCGTTGGCCGCATTCACCGCCACGAAGAAGCCTTGCAAGGGGAGCCCGAGGAGGCCCTCCGAGAGCTTACTCAGAAGTGGCAGCGCGAGCTTTCCTTCTATCAGCCATTCGAGTTGCCATCACGGCGACAAGTGAAGGAGGGCGATGAGGAAAGTCGCCGACGGTTGGCCGCTTCCCTGCAGGAGCGGTTTGATGCCTTGAGGGCGGAATTTCCGTCCCTCCCGCGGCGCGTGGAAGCGACGCCGGAGTCCTTGGAGCAGGCCCGGCTCGGGTGGCACCGGATGGAGGATGGCCTCGATGCCGCCCGTGCGCGCTATCTGGAACGCATTCTCCCGGAAGCCTATGCGGTGGTGAAAAATGCGGCCCGCAAAATGGTCGGACATCAGGCGACGGTCTGTGGTCAGACCATGACCTGGGAGATGGTGCATTTCGACGTTCAGTTGATGGGGGGAATCGCCATCCACCGTGGATTGATTGCAGAAATGCAAACCGGCGAGGGCAAAACCCTCGTGGCAACCCTACCCGTGTATCTCAATGCGCTGACGGGGCTCGGAGTGCATGTGGTCACCGTCAACGATTACCTTGCCCGCCGGGATGCCGAGTGGATGGGCGAGCTTTTCCGCTTTCTCGGATTGACCGTCGGCTGCCTGCAAAATTCGCAGCAACCGGCAGATCGCCAGCAACAGTATGCCTGCGATATCACCTACGGCACGAATGCGGAGTTCGGCTTCGATTATTTGCGTGACCATGGGATTGCCCGCAGTCGTGCGGAGCAGGTTCAGCGTGGTCATTATTTTGCGATCATCGACGAGATCGATTCGATTCTGATCGATGAGGCCCGCACTCCGTTGATCATCACCATGCCAGGTCACGATGCATCGGAGCCTTTCGTGAGGCACCAACCCGCTGTTGCCCGCTTGGTGCGCCGACAAGTGGAGCTTTGCAATGGCTTTGCGACCGAAGCCAAGCGGCTGCTGGAAGCGGGTGAGAAGTCTGCGGCGGGAGTCGCGCTCTTAAAGCTGAAGCTCGGTCAGCCTCGTCACCGACAGTTTCTGCGCATGATGGAGCAGCCGGAGCTGCGCCGCCTCGTGGATAAAACCGAACTGAGTTACCAGCGTGGTGGTTTTGGCAAGACCCTCGTTCAACTCAAGGAGGAGTTGTATTTCAGCATCCACGAAAAGGATCGAGATGCCGATCTTTCGGAGATGGGACGGTGCTTTCTTTCGCCGCAGGATCCGGAGGCATTCACTGTGCCGGAACTGGACGCCGCGGCGGGAGAGGATGAGCGGCAACTTTTTGCAGCGCGTGCGGTGGATGTGCATACGATCTCGCAGTTGTTGAAGGCCTACTGCCTTCATGAGCGCGACATCCACTACGTCGTTCGCGAGGGGAAGGTGACGATCATTGATGAAAGCACTGGCCGCGAAATGTCTGGCCGGCGTTGGTCCGATGGACTGCACCAAGCGGTTGAGGCGAAAGAGAAAGTCGCCATCGAGCGGGAGAACCGCACTTGTGCGACCATCACGATCCAGAATTACTTCCGGCTTTACCAGAAGTTGGCAGGGATGACAGGGACGGCGGAAACGGAGGCCGCCGAGTTTCACGATATCTACCAACTGGATGTGCTGCCGATCCCGACCCATCGGCCCAACATCCGGGTGGATGAGAACGACTGCATCTATCGAACCCGCGCAGAGAAATACCAAGCGGTTGTCGATCGCATCGCCAAGGTTCACATCACGGGGCAGCCCGTTTTGGTGGGCACCGCTTCAGTGGAGGCATCGGAGACGCTTTCGCGTTTGCTCAAGCGAGCCAAGATTCCGCATGCGGTTCTCAATGCCAAAAATCACGCGCAGGAAGCGGCGATTGTGACGAAGGCCGGGGAGCGAGGTGCGGTGACGGTTTCGACCAACATGGCGGGCCGTGGCACGGACATCAAACTCGCTCCCGGGGTGGCGGAGCTGGGGGGCTTGTTCGTCATCGGCACCGAGCGCAATCCTTCAAGGAGGGTGGATCGGCAGTTGCGCGGGCGCTGTTCCCGCCAGGGCGATCCTGGGTATGCCCGGTTCTTTCTTTCGCTGGAAGATGACTTGATGCGTCATCATGCAGCGCCCAACCGGATGGCGGGCATGATTGAGGATTCTGCTGCCCGAGCCCGCACTTTGACAGGTGCGTCCCTCGGCAAGCTCATCGAAGCCGCTCAGCAGCAAGTCGAGCAGCATGGCTATAAAATCCGCAAGCGGGTGCTCGATTTCGATGATGTGATGAACCTTCAGCGCAGCATCGTTTACGAGCATCGCAATGAAGTCATTCATGCACGTGACGTGAGGGAGATGGTGCAGGAAATCCTGCGAGAGGGAACGGCGGTGACGCTGCGCCGCTACCTCGCGGAGCTTGATCCAGAGCAGCCGGATTTGACTTCTTTGCGCCAGTGGGCAGCGGGCTGGGGAGTGGAAGAGTTGCCGGAGGATCTCGTGCAGCTTCCGGAACTTTTGGAAGCATCGTATCAACGCCGGGTCGAGGGGCTTTCTGCGGAACGCTTCGAACCGATCGAGCGTGATGTGGTGTTGCGGGCGATCGACCATCACTGGCAAAACCACCTTGATGACATGGAGGATCTGCGCGAGGGCGTTTTTCTCCGTTCCCAAGGGCAAAAGGATCCGTTGGTGGAGTATAAAAATGAAGCTTACACGTTGTTCTCCGGGTTGATGGATGCCATCCAGGAGGCTTCCGCGAGGAGTTTGTCACGCCTGGTCAGCAGCGTGGCTCCCGTTGCGGGATGAGTTTGCTTCGGGTTTTCCCGGCCTCCCCTGGCATCCATCGCATTTGCCAAAGTGGGGAGGTCGGCCTATGAGGCCGCTTTCCGATGGCCTCGTCGATCACACCCGCTTCCTGGCTGCGCGCGAACGGATTCCTGCTTGGGCTCGTTCTGGTGGTGGCTATGGCCTTCCTTTTTCCTGGTCCTGGGGCCCGAGGTGGCGTTCTTCATCCCGAGTTGGTGGGCAATGGAGGGATTGCGCTGATTCTCTTTCTTCAGGGGCTTTCGTTGGCGGTGGAGAAGATCCGTGATGGTGCGGCGAATTGGCGGCTTCACTTGGTGGTTCAGTCCTTCACCTTTGTGATCTTCCCTTTGGTGGGACTGCTCTTTGACCACCTGGCACCGGTTCTGTGGGAAAGTCAGCCGGCGGCCGTGCGGCAGGGGTTTCTCTATCTTTGCGTGTTGCCCTCGACGGTTTCGACTTCGGTGGTGCTGACCGCCGTAGCTCGTGGCAATGTCGCCGGGGCGCTATTCAATGCCGCGCTTTCGAACATAGTGGGGGTGGTGATCACGCCTTTGCTGGTGCATGGGTTGATGCGATCGACGGGCAGCACGGGCAGCTTTGGCCCCTTGCTGGTCAAGATCATCCTGTTGACCCTCCTGCCCTTCGCCTTGGGAATGGGCCTGCGGCCATGGCTCAAGGAGCTGGTGGAGCGTCGCAAGCCGTGGGTGGCGAGGATCAGCAACATGATCATTCTTTTTATCGTCTACACGGCTTTCTGCGACTCGGTGGCGGAGAACATCTGGGGGAAATATGGAGCCCTGCTGACTGTGCAGACGGTGGCAGGAGTGGTGGTGCTGTTTTTGTCGATTTCGCTGTTGGCAGGAGGAGCTTGCCGAGTGTTGGGGCTGGAGCGGGATGACCGTATTGCGGCTTACTTCTGTGCGGTGAAGAAAACCCTGGCGATGGGGGTACCGTTGGCGATGTTGATTTTCGGCGATAGCCCCGACCTTTCTCTGATTTTGCTGCCGACCATGTTTTATCACCCATTGCAGTTGTTCGCCAACGGCTTGCTGGCCAATCGCTGGGCGCGGGCGAAGGGGTGAGAAAGTTCGGGTGATTTTTGCCCGGACCTGGCTCCGCTCAGGGGACCACTTCAAGGCCGCAGGACGGGGATCTTCGGCGTTGCGGAAATGGGCGCGAAAGTGTTCACTTGAACATTTACCGGCATGCTGATTCGATGAGGCGCATGGCGCATGCGATCGAGGATTTGCGGAAGCAGTTGCGGGAGAAGTTCCCGCAGGCGCATGCTTTTATTTCAGATCAGAAAGAGGGGGACGAGGGTTCGTCGGCTTCGCAGAGACAGGCATTTTCGGCGGAGCTGTTTCCGATGGGGGCTATTTCTGAGGTGATGGGGCCGGGGCTGGGGATGCTGGTGGCGGGTTTGTTGGGTGAGGTGGAGGAGCGGGTGGATTTCCCGGAGTTTGTGTTGGTGGATGGTGGAGATGGTTTTGATCCGGCTTCCTTCACGGTCGCGGCATGTTCGCGATTGTTGTGGGTGCGATGTCAGGCGGTGCGGGAGATGTTCCAGGCCGCGGAGCTGCTGGTGCGGGATGGGAATGTGCCCTTTGTGTTGCTGGATACCTGTGGGATGGAGGAGCGGGAGTGGAGGGGGGTGTCGGATTCGGTGTGGTGGCGGCTCAAGTGGGTGGCAGAGAAAACGGGGTGTCGATTGGTGGTGATGAGCCTCCGGCCGCGGGTGCCTTGTGCGGTGGTGCGCTGGTTGCTCAACGCGCGGTGGGAGTTGGTGGATTTTGAGGTTCCACGGCGGGAGTTGATTGAGCGGATGCAGGTCGTGCAGGAGCGAGAAAGGAGATGGGGTTGAAGATGTTTGCGGCCCTCCATTTGGTGGATTTGCCGGTGTTGGCGGCGTTGACAGCACGTCCTGAGGCGTGGCGCTTGCCATGTGGAGTGTTGTCGTTGGTGGAAGGGGCCGTGGTGGAAAAGGTGAAGCTGCCTTTGTTGGCGGTGAATGCGGCGGCACGGCGGACGGGAATCGATGCGGGCTGGCCGCTCAACCGAGCTCTTGTTCGTTGTCCGGGTTTGGAGGTGCTTGCGCCTTGTGCGGAGCAGGAGTTGGCATTGTTAGCAGAAATGCTGGAGCAGGCAGAGACGCTCACGCCGGATTTGGAGGTGGCTGGGCCGGATACTTTGGTGCTCGATCTTTCGCGGGCGACGGCGCGCCAGACCGGGCGGCTCGATTGGCTGGAAATGTCGGGTGGCGGGGAACTCCGGCATGTGTTGGCAGAAACGCCAGACCTTGCCTGCTTGGGGGTGCAGGTGGAGGAGTTGCACGGGCGGAAGGTGACGGTGGAGGCGTTGAAACCGCTGCCGGTGGAGTGTTTGCGGTGTCTGCCGGGGGCGGGGGAAGCGTTGGCGGTTTTGGAAGACTGGGGCTTGTCTTGCCTGGGGGATTTCATGGGATTGCCGCGGCAGGCACTCATGGAGCGACTGGGGCCGGAAGTGGGGGAGTGGCACGACATCTTGCATGGGCGCAAGCAACGTTGGCTGCGGCTTCATCGAGTTCCCGAGCAGTTGGGGCAAGAGCTGGACTTGGAGTATCCGGTGGTGGAATGGGAGCCGTTGGTTTTCGCCTTCCAGCGTTTGCTGGGACCTTTGGGGGGGAGGTTGCAGGCTCGCCATCAAGCGGTGCGCGCGCTTCGGCTGCGGTTTCTGCTGGAAGATGGCGCAGAGAAAGTGCGGGAGCTGCGTCTGCCGGAACCTCGATGCGAAGCCTTGTTGGATCCGATTCAGGTGTTGCTAGAAAATCTGAAGCTGCCAGCTGCTGTCGTAAGAATAGGGCTGGATGTGGAAACCGCGGAGCCGGAAGCCACGCAGCGCGATGCTTTTCGCCGCCAGCTTCCACGTCCGCAGCAGTGGCAGGAGACGCTCGCGCGACTTGAAGCTTTGTTGGGGCATGACCGGGTGGGCATTCCTGAGCCTTCGAGGGATCACCGGGAGGAGCATTTTTGTCTTCGCCATCCGGATCAGCCCAGTCTCGTGGAAGACTCTGAGGTGGCGCCAGCGGGTTCCGTTCCTTTGCGGCGATTCCGTCCTCCCCACGAAGTGCATGTGGCGTTCGCGCCGGGGCCGCGGCCTTTGGCGGTTCTTTCAGGTCTGCATCGCGGAGAGATTTTGGATTGTCGCGGGCCCTTCCTGCGTTCAGGCCAATGGTGGGATGAGGGTGCGAGCTGGCGGCAGCTGGAGTGGGACATTCAGCTCGGGAGTGGACTGTTCCGGTTGGCTCATCTGCCACCGGAGCGCTGGCAGCTTCACGGATGTTATCGGCGGTCATGATGGCGGAATTCCATGCACGCTCGGCATTTTCATTTCTGCGCGGAGCAAGCTCACCGGAGCAAATGGTGCAGCAGGCTGCGGCGCTCGGCCTGCGGACCTTGGCGATCACCGATCACGATGGATTCTATGGCTCTGCACGGGCTCATCACGCGGCGCGTGAAGGGGGAATTCGAGCGGTGGTGGGGGCGACGATCCCATTTGACGGGGCGCCGCTGCCTGTTCTCTGCGCCACCCGGGAGGGGTACCGGCGACTTTCCCGATGGTTGAGCAATCAGCACCTCGGGGTGGAAGTGGAGCACGGTCCATTGAATCATGGGGATTTGGTGGTGCTGACGGGGGATCGTGAAGGGCCGGTGATGCGCCATCTGCTGCGCGATGATCGGGCCGCAGCCTTGCGAGCTGCAGAGGGTTTGGTGGCGATGTTCGGGAGGAATCAGGTGTATGTGGAAATCCTTCGCCATGGGTTGCGCGACGACGGACGCTTGGTGCGCCATCTCATCGATCTCGCGGCGCATTTGAAACTGCCGTTATTGGCCTGCAATGCACCGGTGCATGCTACCCGCGCCGATCGGCTTTTGGCGGATGCCTTTACCTGTCTGCGGCATCATGTGTCTCTCGATCAGGCTGGAAGCCGACTGGCTCCGAATGGAGAGCGGCACTTGAAGTCTCCTAAAGAAATGGCGCGCGTTTTTGCGGATCTGCCGCAGGCACTGGATCAGGCGAGGAGGCTTGAAGAGCGTTTGGAGTTCACTTTGGAGAATCTGGGGTATCGTTTTCCGGATTTTCCTGATGCAGCAGGGAGGCCGATGGCGATGGCGGAGCAAACGGCCCTGCTTCGGCAGCGCAGCCTCGAAGGAGCAGAGGAAAGATATGGGAAGCCTCGTAGGGAGGTCCTGAAGCAGATCGAGAAAGAGATTGGCTTGATCGATCGACTGGGTTTTTCCGGGTATTTCCTGATCGTTCAGGACCTTGTCCGATTTGCCCGCAGTCAGGGAACCTTGTGCCAAGGTCGAGGGTCGGCGGCGAATTCGGTCGTGTGCTTCGTGCTCGGGATCACGCATGTCGATGCTTTTGGGCAACGTCTTGTCTTCGAACGGTTTTTGTCGGAGAACCAACGCAAGTGGCCGGACATCGACATCGACTTTCCCTCCGGGGAGCGGCGGGAGGCGGTGATTCAGTATGGCTTCCAGAAGTATGGTGCGCGGGGGGCGGCGATGACGGCGAATGTGATCACCTACCGACCACGTTCGGCGTTTCGAGAGATGTCGAAGGTGTTGGGGTTCCCCCCTGGATTGGCGGATCGGTTCTCTTCTTTGGGGCATCATCATCCGGATCATGATGAAGGAGTGCCATTCGGTTCTTTGGTGCCTCCATCTCATCCACGGGCGAATGCCTTGGAGCGCCTTTATCAGAGTGTGCTTGGGTTACCACGGCACCTCGGGCAGCATTCCGGGGGAATCATCATTTGCGATCGAGGGTTGGACGAAGTGGTGCCGATCGAGCCGGCGACGATGCCAGGACGGACGGTGGTGCAATGGGACAAGGACGACTGCGAGGATCTTGGAATCGTGAAGATCGATCTGCTCGGTCTCGGGATGCTGGCAGCGATGCAGGATGCGTATGAGATTTGTGCGCGGCGTGGCACACCAGTGGATCCGGCGCGAATCCCCCTCGATGACCCCGCCGTGTATGCGATGCTTCATCGGGCGGATACGGTGGGGACGTTTCAGGTGGAATCGCGGGCACAGATGTCGACTCTGCGCATCTTAAAGCCGAATCACTTCTATGAGGTGGCGATTCAGGTGGCGATTGTTCGTCCGGGGCCGATTGTTGGGGATTTGCTGCATCCTTACCTACGGCGGCGCCATGGTTTGGAGCCCGTGGATTGCATCCACCCCGATTTTGAGCCGGTGTTAGCGAGGACGTTGGGAGTGCCGTTGTTTCAGGAACAGGTGCTGAAGATGGCGATGATTCTGGCGGATTTCACCGGAGCGGAAGCGGATGAGTTGAGACGTGCGATGGCGTTCAATCGGACGGACGAGAGGATGCGTAAGGTGACGGCGCGCTTGCGTGAGCGGATGGAAGAGAGGGGTGTGGAGGCGGAAGTGCAGGAGAAGGTGGTGCGTTCGATTGGCAATTTTGCGCTCTATGGTTTTCCGGAGAGCCATGCATTGGCGTTTGGGGCGATTGCCTATCAATCGTGTTGGTTGAAGGTGCATCATCCGGCGGCGTTTTACGCCTCGCTTATCAATCATCAGCCGATGGGCTTTTATTCGGCTCACTCATTGCTCCAGGATGCGCGGAGGCATGGAATCCGAGCGCTGCCGGTTTCTTGTGTGGGGAGTGGTTGGGAAACGGAAGTGGTGGATGAGCAGACGATTCGCTTGGGTCTCCATCGGGTGAAGGGACTTTCGAAGGAGACGGCGGGACGTTTGTTCGCGATGCGGGCGGCCCGGGATTTTGAGAGTTTGGATGATTTCTTGATGAGGGTGGCTCCAGATGTGCGTGAACGCCGGTTGCTGGCAAAGGCTGGGGCCTTGAATGATTTGCCGGAGGGCATGCATCGGCGGGAGGCGATGTGGCAGGTCGAGCTGCCATTCATGCGGGATTTGCTACCGGTAGAGAGGGAGAGAGGAGCGTTGCCGGCGATGTCGATGGCGGAGCGACTCACGGCGGATCTTGCCACGCAGGGTTTATCGAGCGGTCCGCATCCGATGAAGCTGTGGCGAAAGGGAAGTACGATGAAGCTCGTGGATGCGCAAGGTCTGCAAGGCTTGCCCCACGGGATGGCGGTCGAGGTGGGTGGTTTGGTGATTTGTCGTCAGCGGCCGGGAACCGCGAAGGGGCATTGTTTCATTTCGCTGGAAGATGAGACGGGGATTTCCAATCTGTTTGTACCACGGAAAACGTTCGAGGAGTTACGGCTGACAATCGTCAGTGAGCCATTTCTGTGGGCGAGTGGTCGGGTGCAGATTTCTGAGGGGGAGCAGCGCACGGTGTATGTGACGCAGGTGCGGCCCTTGCCGGGTGCGGATGCGCGGCTGGGGGCCAAGTCCCATGATTTTCATTAGCCGGAAGAGGCCTTAGAATTGCTCGTTGAAGAGGTGGATGGCTCCGTCGAGAAGCTTGTTGAAGAGGGGGCGGTTTTTCCACGTCTCCAGATCGACTTCGCGGCATTCCTGGAGGTCGTTTTCGAAGATGGTTTCCAGTTGATGCGCGATGGTGGTATCGGCGATGCCGAGGGTGAGCTCGTCATTGATTTCGAAGGAGCGGTCGTCGAAGTTGCTGGAGCCGATGCCAGCCCATAGGCCATCGATAACGATGACCTTTTGGTGGATGAGGGTTTTTTGGTAGAAGAAGACGCGGACGCCGGCTTCCAAGAGGCCACGGATGGCATGGTGGCCGGCGCGTTCGGCGATGGGGGAGTCGGTGGCCTCGTGAGCGGGAATCATGATGCGGACATCGACGCCACGGCGGGCGGCGCGGGCGAGGGCATCGGAAGCGGTTTTATCGGGGATGAAGTAGGGGTTTTGGATGCGGATGCGCTCTTTGGCGTAGGCGATGGAGAGGTGGTGGAGGACCTGAACGGAGGAGGGGGATTGGTCGGCCTTGACGTAGGCGAGGTGCATGAGGGTATCGCCTTGGGCTTTGAGGGGAGGAAAGGTGGTGTCGTCGACGAAAAGCTCTCCGGTGTTTTCCGTCCAATTTTCGAAGAAGCAGGATTGGATTTCGGCGACGATGGGCCCGGTGATGCAGGCGCTTAGGTCGCGGAAGCGGGGAAGTTTGGGTCCGTCCTTGAACCAGGAATCGGTGATGCAATGGCCGCCGATGAAGGCGGTGTGACCATCGATGACGAGGATTTTTCGGTGGTCACGGACATTCCACCGGCCAAGGTTGGCTATTTCGATGCGGCGGAAGCGCCGAACGGTGGCGCCGGCTTGGCGGAGATTGCGGAGCTGGTCGGGACAGGCGTTTTTCGAACCGACGGCATCCAAGAGCAGGCGGACCTGGACTCCACGGCGGGAGGCTTCCTCGAGGCAATGGGCGACGAGGGTGGCGGCTTCTCCCTTTTCCCAGAGAAAGGTTTCGAGGTGAATGGTGTGGCGGGCGCTGCGGATGGCCTGATCGATGGCATCGAAGAATGCTTCGTCCTGAATCAGCTCAAATCGATTGCCGGGGGTGAGGCGGCTGTGGGTGGATCCAGCCAAGGCCCGCAGTGAGGTATCGATGCGGCCTTCGGGTTCTCCTTCATAGTGGCATTCCTGATGACGGGAGAGTCGCCAGAACATGAATGCGAGGATGGCCACCGCAAGGGTGAGGAGAATTTCGGGAATCGTGGGCGCGCGCGCAGCCAGGAGGGAAGGCCAAGGATACTCCATGGCAGCAGCCATTGCAGGGGCCGCGCCAGACGGAGATTTCAGGGATTTCCGCCTCTCGGCATCACCGCTGTGAGGCGATGTGCACGGGCCGCGGGGCAGGATGCGCGGGCGAGGAGCCGGCGTTTAGCGGGCGGCAACGAGATCGTAGCCGCGCCAGTCGCGAATGGTGACTTCGGCAAACTCACCGACGGGAATGGTTTCGTCGACGTGGACGGAACCGTCGATTTCGGGGGCATCCCAAGCGGTGCGGCCGACTCCGGGTTCCTCGACGAGGACGCGGACGGCTTGGCCGACTTGTTGTTGGTTGAGCTCGCCTGCGATGTTTTGGAGTTCGGCCATCGCACGGGACCAGCGGCTCTTGCGGGTCATGTGATGGATGTGTCCGGTCATCTTGTAAGCGGGGGTGTCTTCTTCCTTGGAGTATTGGAAGACACCGGCACGCTCGAAGCGGAATTCGCGGATGAATTCGAGGAGTTCTTCAAAGTCTTCTTCGGTTTCGCCGGGGAAGCCGACGATGAAGGTGGTGCGGATGCCAAGGCCGGGGATGCCGGCGCGCATGCGGCGAAGGAGGTCACGGATGTAGTCGCCATTGGTCTTCCGCTTCATCGCCGCGAGCATGCGGTCGGAGATGTGCTGGAGAGGGATGTCGACGTATTTCACCACTTTGTCGCACTGGGCGATGGTTTCGATGAGCTCATCTGACCAGTGCGCCGGGTGGGTGTAGAGGAGGCGAATCCAGAAGTCTCCTTCGATGGTGTTGAGCTCCCGGAGGAGTGAGGCGAGGGATTCTCCTCGGGTGGAATCGACGGGAGAATTGGGATTGGGGCGTTTGCCCTCCCATTTATCCATGCCGAAGTAGGTGGTGTCCTGGGAGATGAGGTTGATTTCCTTCACCCCTGCGGCGACGAGATCGCGGACTTCGCGAACGACACTTTCCTGAGTCCGCGAGCGGTGCATGCCGCGGATTTTTGGGATGATGCAAAAGGTACAGGTGTGGTTGCAGCCCTCAGCGATTTTGACGTAGGCGGAGTGATCGGGAGTGAGGCGCCAGCGAGGGGTGTTGTAGTCGGGGACGTACTTGGGCTTGAGGGTGACGAAGTCGCGCTCGTCGTCGGTGGCGACGCCGTCGTCTTTTGGCGGCGCGGGGGTTTTGCCGACGAGACCTTCAATGATGGGCGCGACTTTGGTGATCTGGTCGAGGCCGATGAAGGCGTCGACTTCCGGCATGAGGCCGGGGAGGTGTGTGGCGAAGCGCTGGGAAAGGCAGCCGGCGACGATGATTTTTTGATTTTTCCGCTCGCTGTCGTCATTGCGCGCATTGACGGCTCCGAAGACGGCCTCAATGGACTCATTCTTCGCCATGTCGATGAACGAGCAGGTGTTGACGATGAGGACATCGGCCAGTTCGGCATCGGGCGTGAGAGCCATGCCTGCTTGGGCCAGATGGCCCATCATGACCTCAGAGTCGATGAGGTTTTTGGCGCAGCCGAGAGAGATGAGACCGACGGTGGTGGACATGGCGAATGGGAAAGAAGGGCCGGCTCAGTTGGCGAGTTGGACGACTTCGTCAAGAATGAGTTCGTCGCCCGCTTCTGGTTTGATTTCGCCAAATTGGGTGACGGGGTTGGCGATGGCACCCTCGAAGGTGACTTCTCCGACGCGCAGTTTGCCGAGAATGCCGCCATTGCGGCGAATGGCGAGGACGGAGCCGGATTGGACGTTGTCGGGGCTGACGACGTCGAGTACGGCGAAGTCCCCGTAGTTGGGGTCGGATTGCCATTGTGCGACGCGGGCGATGAGCATGGCGTCGTTGATGACGCGGGCGCGGCGGGCGCTTTTGTCGCGGCCTTCGGCGGTGCGCCCGGTGAGGAACTGGGCTTCGTCTTCGGCGCGTTTGGCATCGAGTTCGGCCTCGACGTTGAGTTCTTCAAGTTGTTTGAGCCGGGCTTCAATTTCCTCGTCGCGTTGTTGAGCTTCATCGCGGGTGACGAGGTCGGTGCCGGAGGGGGCTTCGACGGCTTCTTGCAAGGTGCGGCGTTCCTTTTCGTCTTGGAGGCGGGTGATCTCCTGCTCCATTTCGGAGATGGTTTGACGCATTTTCGCGATCTCTTCGGCAGGAGCGTCCTTCATGCCGGTGTTCATCTTGCCGACAAAGGCGATGAGCGCGCCTAAAATGAGGGCGAGCGTGGCGCCGAGGAGGATCTTGAGCGTGTCCATGGAGCGGAGATTGGTCAGCAGGAGAGCGGATGTCAACGCGGCCTCAGCCTGGAAAAAGGATGGGGAATGGGGGCGGGATTCGGTTCACGACAGGAGCCGAACATCAATTCGATCCCAGTAGCGTTGGTCTTTGGAGGAGGGGAAGTGAGAGGTCCAGCGTTGGAGGGAGGAAGCGGTGAGGATGTGGTCACCGCCGACGAGGGTTTCGTTGAGGCTATCGGGGGTGGTGACGGAACGGACTTGGGGAAATGCCCGGCGAAAAGCGGCCCGCATGCGGGATTGCAAGCGACGGTGGCCGGAGCCGGTGACGAGATTGGCGAGGAGCAAGCCACCTGGAGCGATGCGCGGGCGGAGGTTGCCGATGAGTTTTTCGGGGTGGCGCTCAGGGCGGTAAACGTCGTCGGCTCCGGCGAGGTAGCAGTCGTCGATGACGATATCGAAGCACTGATCGGTGTGGGTAACCCAGTCGTAGGCATCGGCGATGTGGATTTCGGTGTTGGTTTCGCCGAGGTGCATGTGTTCGTGGGCGAGGTCGACAATTTCTGGATCCAGATCGATGGCGGTGAGGCGGGTATCGGGGAGGAGATGGCGGAGGGTGCGCAAGGTGGTGCCGCCCGCGAGACCGAGCATGAGGACGGAGCGGGGGGGGGCTTCAGGTCTTAAGAGGGTGGCCGCGGCGAGGTTATCCCAAGCGAGGCCGGTGAGGAATCGTTCCTGATGCCACCAGGCGTGGACGGCACCAGCGACGCGGAACTCACAGGAAACGGGAGACTTCCAGATTTCGAGGGCCTGGTGGCGAGTGGTGGCGGATGCGACGCGTTTGAAGCCCATGCGGTCGAGACTGGCAGGATCACGTAAGGGATGCACGTCTTTCGGGCTTTTCTTCTGCTAGAGAGAAGTGGAGTCTTTCCGTGCTGCGGGCGTGAGACGGTCGCAGTCCTTTCGGGAGGCCCGTGGCACGGGCAGGAAATTGATGGGAAATCCGGTGCGATTCCGGAGCGGTACCGCCACTGTGACTTGGCTTGAAAGAGCTGGGGAGTCAGGACGCCAGCCTGAAGGTTTTTTCTCAGCGGCCTGCGGAGTTCAGGCATCCCAGAGAGTGACATGATAGGAATAATGATGGCGTGCTGCCTCGGGCGGGCGCTGGATGGGCTCGTTGGATCGTGCGTCGGTGATCGCGGTTCCAAGATTTCGTGGTGGCGGGTTGGCCGTTTCCGAAAGGTGAGAGCTGCGAGCTCGTGGCGAGACGGCCGTTGGGGCCTGGAAAAAGGCGGGCCTGTGGGTGGAGGATAGAAGGGGCTTTCCTGTTTTTTCGCATTTCGTGGCCTCGGAGATGTTTTTCTGAGTCACCATGGGGCGGATCCTGTTCTCCAAGCGGCCGGGGGAATGCCTGAGGGCATGGCTTGCTTGGGGGCAAAAAGGGAGGGAGGGACCCGGATCCATGGCCAGCAAGTCCGTCTGGGGGGAGGGGCTTGCTGGTCGGAGCGAAGAAATTTTTCCGCAAAAGCCATACCGTGATGACGGAAGCGTGATCGTGGGGGAGGGTGTCATTTCCCGGAAACTCGGGGATTGGGTCGCAGGTGATTTGGGGGGCTTGATTTTAATGGCTGTGGAGTAGTTAGGTTAAGCTTTTCAAAAGCTTATTGATCAATCGGTTAGGGGAGGCGATGGCTTGCGCATGCCCCTGATCACGGAGTTGCCCCCCTTGGCTTCGCTTGATGCCGCGCGTCCGGTTTTTTTGATTTTGATGGGAATTTCCCTCGTGGTGATTTCCTGGAGGATATCGAGGAAATGGTTGGGATGGCCGGCGCGGATTCTGATGGCGGGAGCCCTTTTGTTGGGGTTCGGTTACTCGGTGATCCTTCCTCTTTATGCGATGGGGGTGTTGATGAGTCCCGAGGCTGCCCTGTTCCAAGTGGATGGGGATCCTGTGGTGGCGATGGCTTGGCAAGTGGTGAAGGCCTTCTCCCTGAATGGCGGATGGCTGTTGTTTGGGGCGGGATTGTTTTGGGCCTCACGGGCTCCGCTTCCTCCTCGCCGCCCTGTTCAATTCACGATCGTGCGCCCATGATTGCGGCTTTTTTTGAAGTGCTTTTCAATCAGTCCTTTCTGCTGGATACGGCAGGATTGATGGGATTGGGTTTGGTGGCGGTGGGGGCCATTCGGTTGGCCGAGCGCTACCATTCCTTGAATGCTCCGCTCATGATTTGGGGGGCGATTGCGCTGATTCTCGGGCGTTTGGGGATCCTCGCTTACACTGAGTTTTTTCACAGCATGTCCGGGATGTCGGCCGGGGTGCGATGGGTTGCGGTGAATGTTCCCATGGTGCTGCTGACTTTGGGTGTGGGGTTGATTGTGGCGGGTTTCTGGCTCCACGAGAAAGAGGTGGATTCGCGGTTTGAGCCGCCGGTTTCCTGAGGGTTTCCCGCGAGGTCGGGCGAAGGTGATGATGCGGCTTGAGGCCGTTGTTTGGTCTGGGACGGCCATGGCTCCAAGATTGCGTGGTTTTACCCGGTGACAGGGCCGGTGTCGAATGTGGCGCGAAACCCGCTTGCGGCTTGCGTCTCCGCGGGCATTTCCAGCTTTGAAGAGCCTGGAAGCCGCCACGGAGACTGGTTTTGGGGATGCTCCCGCGGATCGATCTGCGGCGAAAACCTCCCGGAAACTGGAAATATGGCACAAAAGCCATCTGCCGCTCGACGGTGGCAATGAAGGTCTGGTATCACCAAAAGAACCGTTTCGTTTGGGGGATTTACCCACTAAAGGCCAGTCTTAATTGTGTCATAATTTGACCGGCATTTGAGTGAGGAATTCCCGGGACGATTCGCAACCCCTGGTGAAGTCCTGCTCATGAAATACTCCAAGTCTCTCTCCCGGTTCCGACGGAGGAAGCCCAACCGTCGAAGCGGATTCGCATTGGTCATCACGATCAGTTTGATGGTCATTCTCACCCTATTGGCCGTGGGTTTGTTGGCCCTTTCTTCGGTGTCGCTGCGTGGCTCTCGTTCGGGGGACTCCATGCGGGAGGCTCGGGCGAATGCCCGGCTCGCGTTGGAGCTGGCGATTGGGCAGCTTCAGAAGCAAGCAGGTCCGGATCGACGGATCACTGCGCCTGCGAGCATGGTGAAGGAGTCAGCTCCGCTGGGAGTGACAGGCGTTTGGGAAGCCAGCACTTCAAATGAGCTGGTGGAAGCGGTCGGCGAGAAGGATGGGAAATTTGTGGATTGGTTGGTTTCCGATGCCTTCCGTTCTGAGGCGGTGGGGTCGACCATGCCGCCGATGCCTGAGGCGACGGACGAGGGTGTCGTCACGTTGCTTGGGGAAGATTCATTCGGACCGAGTGCCGGAGCGGATGCGGAAGGGCAGTATCTGCGCAGTAAGCCGCTCGAGATTCAAACGGGCCGTTCGTATGGCAAGTTGGCGTGGGGAGTGATTGATGAGAGTTTGAAGGCTCGCTTCGATTTGGAGGAGCCAGTCGAACTCGCGGAGGGTTCCACTTTGGCGAAGAAGATCGCGCGGGCATCTTCGCCGGCGCGGTTCGGTACTTTCGCCCTGGATCAGTTGCAGGATCTTCGTCCGGATGAGGTGCTGGCCAAGAAGTTGGTCAGCTTTGATTCCGCGGTGTTGGGCACCAACAATACCTCGCTGAGGAATTACCGGTCGGACATCACGCCATGGTCGCTTTCGCTGATGACGAATCCTGTCGATGGTGGATTCAAGAGGGATCTGAGTACGGCGTTTACCGTGAATCCTCAGAGTTTTGAATCCGAAGGAAGTCTCTACCAGCATGTGGGACTTCCCAATGATTCGAACTCTGATCCTTCGTTGGCGACTTTGGTGGACTATCACAACCTCTACAAGGAAATCGGAGAGCGCACTTCCTTTGCTCGCAATGTTCGTTCGGATGCCGTGGGGGCCTCTCTTCCCAATGGATTGCGTCCGTTCAGCAAGTCGGGAACGAGCTATACGGCCAATCCCCAGGTTCCTCGCGGCATGGTGCTGATGCCGAGTCTTCTCAAGGTGGACATGGTGTTTTCGATCGTCGCTCGGGTGCCGCACACGGGTTATTGGAAGTCGCAGCACACGGCACTGAAGAACGATTTCATGATTCACCTCATGTATCTCCCGGTGATCACGCTGCACAATCCTTACGATACGCCAATTTCCTTTGAGGGCATGAAGCTGTCGTTCCAAGACATCCCGGTTGGATTCAAGTTCTACAACAACAAGCGTCCGGCGACATCGAGTTTGATCACTCTTTCGGATCTGGTGCTTCCGGAGTATCAAGGAAATGGCAAGACTTTCGGGATCACGGTGAAGCAGTCGCTGAGCGGCAGTGATGCGACGACCGTGACTTTGGAGCCAGGTCAGACGCGGGTGTTCGGCACCATTGCGGTGAATCCGACCTGGTCGTGGGCGGATGAGATTTCTTCTTCCGGAAACAAGGTGCTGTTCGACTGGCAGAGTGACCGGACTCCTCAGTTTGAGATGATTCCGGGGCTGATGTCGGACCCGACGAGTGGGGCGGGGTTTGACGTCGACTACATTGCTCCAAGCAACCAGACGGCGATGGCTTCGGCCTTCTGTGCTGGGGGAACAGTGGGCGCGAAGCGGACCGACCGGATTGGCGTCGAATGGGGTCCGTTGGCCAATTCGAAGATGGAGTTCAACATCGTGATGGAGCTCAACGGGCAGGCTGCAGGGATGTATCGGATGAGCTATGGAGACCAAAAGAATCTGGATGAAATGGCAGCAGAGGGGACTTCCGAGCGTTATCCTGATACTCGTGAGTTTCCGATGACCTGGCCGGATGGTTCGAGCCCGGATGTTCGTGCTCAGGAAATCTATGAGGCGGATTCGACGCCCTTCAGTGCCTATTCGCGGGCTCGGCCTTTTGCGATCATGAGCTTCACTGGCAAGACGACACGTGAGTCCTTCGTGCCGACTCGGCCGTATGTGGATTCTTCGACAAACTTGTTTGTCGCGGACATGGACATTTCGTCGGGAGCGGGAGCACCGGGCGACCAGCCGTATGAGATGGTGATGGTTCCGGTGGAGCCCAGCACTCCATCGATCGGTGTGGGGGTGGAGGAGAGCGAAGGCTACTTCTTCGGTGGCCACGATTCTGACCGTGGGACGTCGAAGGCTACTTTCTATGAGATCCCGCATGCGCCGATGCAGTCGCTAGCCCAATTTCGTCATGCGAACTTGGCCAACTCGGGTGTGCCTCCTTTCATGACCTACACGGTGGGTGAGTCGTGGGCGAATCCGATGATTCCTGCGGGTGAGGTTTCGGGTAGCAATCCCACGGGGAGTGGTAAGATCTACGATCACGCCTATCTTAGCAATGCGGCGCTCTGGGATCGTTACTTCCTTTCGACGATGGCGGATTACGAGGGAGATTCGTTCCAAGGGGATGATCGTGGAGCGGACGAAGTAAGGGAGGATTTCTTTTCTCAGACGCGGGAGTTGTTGAATCCACGGATGGTTCCCTTGGTGGCGACGACTGAAGGTGCGGCCGCAGCAGAAAGTATCGGCGGCACCGATGGCGATAAGCTGGTCGGCAAGTATGTAGGCTTGAAGGGGGGATTCAATGTGAATTCGACCTCGGTTGATGCGTGGGTCGCGTTCCTCTCGTCGATGAGGGATACGCAGATTGCGAATCAGGAAGATGGTTTGGTGGATTCTGGAGATTCTTCGGCATTTCCCCGGGTGCGTCATCCTGCGGATGGCCCGATTGAGGGAGGTGATAGCTTCTTCTCGGAGCGCGAACCTCGCTGGCAGGGATACCGTCAGTTGGATGCCACGCAGATTCAGGCGCTGGCGGAGAACCTGGTGGATGAGATTCATCAGCGTGGTCCTTTTCTGTCGCTTGCGGAGTTCGTGAATCGTCGACTGGGTGGCCAGAACGACGCTTCTTCCCGGCGTGGGGCGCTCGCGGCTGCGATTCATGAGACCGAGGTGAATGCGACCATTGAGGGTGACGGCCTGGACTTGGAGGCTCAGAACATGGGGGACCATGATTGGGTGAATCCCAGTGCGGCCTTGGGCAATAACTCCGAGGGAGCCCCAGGGTCCCTGACTCAGGGGGATATTCTTTCTGCCCTGGGAAGTGAAATGACGGTGCGAGGGGATACCTTTGTGATCCGTGCCTATGGTCAATCCGACAACAAGCAGGGCACGATTCAGGCTCGAGCATGGTGTGAAGCTGTGGTGCAGCGGATGCCCGATTATGTGGATCCCACGGACGTGGCGGAAACGGAGTTGGATGAGTTGAGTCCGATCAACGAAAAGTTCGGCCGACGCTTTGAGGTGCGGTCATTCCGTTGGTTGGTGGCTGAAGAAATCTAAGCGACTGCGCAGATATGAAACATCGATTTTTCATCCGACTGGTTCTTTTGGTTCTGAGCATCCTCCACCTCCCTGCGGTGGGTCAGGAGGTCGCGTTTCGAGCAATCTGCATTTCCTATCAGGAAGGAATTCGCTCGGTGTATTGCGCGTCCGGCAAGGGAGGGAACCAGGAGGTGGCGCTTTATACCGGTAGCATTGGCGAGGTCCACCAAGCAGTGTTTGAGAACGGAGTGGCTTCTTTCTATGTAGAGGATTCTTCGGTTGCAGGAGGAAAGCGGGTCGTTGCCGCTGGAAAGTTAGCGAGTGGATCCCGGCAGTTCTTTTTGGTGGTTCCCAATGAGGACAAGGAGATGCCCTATAAGATTCTCTGCATGGCGGACGACGTGCGTTCCTTCCCGATGGGGGGAGTGCGCTATGTCAACCTGACCCCTTATCCCTCCCGCTTGACCCTGGCTGGCGCGGTGCTGCCGGCGGTCAAGCCGGGCGGGATGCAAACTTATCCGAAGGTGGTGAAGGTGAACGATTGGAACATGTACCAAGCGGTCATTGAATTGCAGGCACCGAACGGGAAGTGGGCTTCGATTTCGAGCCCGGGCTGGAAGGCGTTGGAGACCAAACGTGACTTGGTGGTCGTGACGATCGATGGGCGCTCAAAGCAGCCGAAGATCTACAATTTCAAAGATCTCCCACCCTGGCTCGAACCGGTGGATCCCGGGGAGCCCGAGTGATCAAGGCTTGGAGGCCGGGGCTGTCAGTGGCTGAGTTTTTCGGCCAGATACTGGGCGTCGGTCTCTGCCAAGCTGCGGGGGATCATCCAGTGGCTGGTGGCTCGAATTTGACCTGATGAGCCAAGGTGATGTCCGTGGGAGCGTGCCATCACTTTTCCGTTGGGTGCGACGATTTCGGCTTCGAGGCGGAGTGCGGCCACATGGGCTGCATCGGCTCCCAGAGTCCCTTGCATGCTGCGTTTGGGGCGTGCGAAGGTCCGGGGAGGAGATCCGCTGCCGTCGTCAAGGCGGGCGCGAAGGTGAAGCGTGGACGGCCCGGGTGTGCCGGTGAGACGGTAGCGTTTGTAAAAAGCGGTGCGCAGGGCGGATTGATAGTCGGCGGCGAGGTGCTCCGCCATGGCGGGCGAGCTCCCTGGGCGGAGGGAGGTTTGAATGGGCTCGATGACCATGCTGTCGTAGTGAGTGACGGGTGGCGTGGCCGGAGAGACCGAGCAGGAGCTGGTGACGGCGGCGAGGGAGCTAAGGAGGCAGGCGGCGAGGAGCTTGCGGCGCTTCATGATGAGAAGGATGGAAGCGAAGGATGGGCGGCGATCAAGTGGTTTGGTGCGGGGGCGTGCGGATTCTCCGGGTGATTCGCAGGATGGACAAGCGGGCTCGCTGCGGTTTCCCTGCCGGGGTGCTCGCGAAACGCATCATTCCCTGTCTGGACGTCACCGATGGCCGTGTGGTCAAAGGCGTCAATTTCGTGGACTTGATCGATGCCGGAGATCCGGTGGAATGTGCGATGGCCTACAATGAGCAGCAGGCCGACGAGTTGGTGTTTCTTGATATCACGGCTTCCTCGGATGATCGTGGCACGATGGTGGATGTGGTGCGGCGGACAGCAGAGCACTGCTTCATTCCGTTGACGGTGGGAGGGGGCATTCGAACGGTGGGAAACATGCGCGAGATGCTTTTGGCAGGGGCGGACAAGGTCGGGGTGAATACGGCTGCGGTGAAAACGCCGGAGCTGGTCGATGCGGGGGCCAAGGCGTTTGGCGCCCAGTGCATCGTGGTGGCGATCGATGCCAAGCGTGAGGGGCCTGGAAAATGGGGAGTTTACACCCATGGTGGGCGGACTCCCGTGGGTTTGGATGCCGTGGAATGGGCGAAGGAGGTGTGGCGGCGAGGTGCTGGGGAGATTTTGCTAACGAGCATGGATGCGGACGGTACCCAAGCAGGATACGATTGCGAACTGACGGCCGCGGTATCCGAAGCGGTAGGGATTCCGGTGATTGCCAGCGGAGGTGCGGGCCATTTGGATCACATGGTTGAGGTGTTGGAGCGGGGCAAAGCGGATGCTGTTTTGGCAGCGAGTATTTTCCACTTTGGAACGCATACGGTGGGGGAAGCGAAACGCCATTTTGCCGAGCGAGGGATCCCGGTGAGGCCTCACGTCGATGGATGAGATGAAAAGGGCAATCTTCCTGCTCTTCGTCCTGATATTGGGGGCGGCGGGGTGGGCGGCGTGGAAATTCCGCGATCGCTGGGAGGGGGGCTGGAGTGGTGTGATCGAACTCCGCCAGCGGCTTCGACGGCCGGATCCAGAAGGTTATGAAATGGCCAAATCCGAGGCAGAGCGGTGGCGGAAGGATTTGAAGAAGCGATATCAGGCGGCTGCCACCCAAGAGGAACGGCAGGAGGTGTTGAAGGAAGCCTCGCAATTCCTGGAGTCGATTTTGCCGGACATGATGGCTTGCTGGATGGGCACGCCATGGGACTTCAACGGAACGGCAGAGGGTCCGGGAGATGCGCCGATCGCGTGTGGTTATTTCGTGGCGACAGTGCTGCGCGATGTGGGCTTCCAAGTCGATCGTTATGAACTGGCACGCGAGGCGTCAGAAACGATGTTGCGGACATTTGTGCCGAAGCAGGCGACGGTGCGCCGGGTGGGGATCGACTACGCAGAGTTTGCCAAAGAGGTGAAAGGCGAGAAGCCGGGCATTCGGATCGTGGGTCTCGATACGCATGTGGGCTTCCTGATTGTCGGGAATGGCGAGTTTCACTTCGTCCATTCGTCGGGCTCCAAGCCGTGGTGTGTGGTGGACGAGCCGGAAGACCGGGCAGAGGTGTTGCGGCGGTCTCAATACCGCGTGCATGGCCCCATCACCGGCGATCCAGAAATCGCCCGGCGTTGGGTGTTGGGTGAGCCGTTTCGAGGGGCTCGTTGATTCCGCGGATTCGATCAGCCGGCAGCGATCTCCCTGACGAGGTTCTCGACTCTTGCGGCAGATCCTTCTTCTCCTTCTTCGCGCAGGAATTGGCAGTAGTTGGCGGAGACGGCTTCCAGGTCCGCCAGGTGAGCTCGTCCGAGGTCCTCGTAGATGGACATCGATTTCTCAAAGTGGCGCCGCGCCCATGAGCGATCGCCGGTCTCCAGGAGCGCCAAGGCGAGGTTGTTGTGGGATTGGGCGGTGTCCGAATGGTGATCTCCGAGTGTCTTGCGGCGAGATTCCAGGGCCATCATGTGCATTTCCCGGGCTTGCTCATAGTATCCGGAGGAAAGGTAGAGGGCCCCGAGATTGTTGGAGACGGTGGCGGTTTCCTCGTGATCGGAGCCGAGAGTTTTATGGGAGATTTCCAGGGCCTTGAGGAAGTAGGTCTCTGCGTCGTCGAGATTGCCTTGCGACTTCATGAGGAAGGCGAGGTTGTTCGCCATCAAGATGACGTCGAGAGGGGCCGGGGGATCGGCTTTTTCAAAGATATCGAGAGACGTCGTCCAGAGTTCTGCGGCGCGCTCGGGTTGTCCCAGTTCGTCGTGGAGGGCTCCGTAAGTCGCGTGCAGACGTGCCATTTGGTGGAGGCGGTCTTCACGGCTGTCGAGTTGGTCGATCGCCTGCTTGTAATCTTCCTTGGCCTCCTGAAACCGCTGCAACGAGCGAAACAGCTCAGCTCGGACTTCCAGGGCACCGACGAAGGCATCGACGCTGTCTGGATCTCCGGAAAGGGTCTGTTGGGCCTTCTCCACCGCGGCACTGGCGGCGTGCACGGCTTCATCATAATTCTTCTGGGCGAGGAGGGTTTGAACTCGCTCGCGAAGGAGCTGAAGCAGGTTTTGGGTGGCAGAGTCCATGGGAGGAAGGATGGGATCGTTAGAGTTTGTTACGGTCGGAAGGGTGCTCTGGAAAGGGGAAACTCCGGTCGGGTGCGAATGTTGCAAGCAACGATTCGCGCTGAGGTGGAAGGTTTCCGAGTGCTTCACGCAAAACGGTTTCCGCCCGGATTCGGGGGGATGCCAGCCCAAGAATGCGTGCCAGTTCCTTTTCAAAATGGGTCAATGCACGCAGGGAAGCACCGGACGTGTCGACATGATCGAGGGCTCGGCGGAGCAAATCGTGGAGTTCCGGTTCGGGGTGATCGCCTTCCACGGCGTGCTCGAGGAGACGGCAAAAATAGGCGGCGAGGAGGGTGGCTGTGTAGTTTTGGCGAATCGTTGACCGAGTGGTGCTCGGGATGGCCTCGCGCAGGGTGTGCAGGTCACTGCGCCGGGACGGGGACCACAGGAGCGAGCAGGTAAAGAACAGGTCGAGCCGCCCGGCGAAGGGGCTTTTGGGGCGGCGCGCACCTTTGGCGACCGTTTTGATCAGCCCCGCATCTTCGGTGAACCAATGGACGATCAAGCTCGTTTCGGTGAGCGGTGTGAGGCGGGTGATGATGCCTTCCGTGGGCTCCATGGTGATCAGGTCGGCGGGAGATAATGGGGGAGGGGTTCGACGAGATTGGCGGGCAGGGGAAAGCGTTTTTCGTAGATACCGGGGACGATTTGCGTGCTTTCGGCGTAGGCGTCTTTCACCATTTCCAGCTTGGCGTCGAGGTTATCGATGTGATGCAGGGCCATCGCCTCAGGGGTTCGAGGCAAGGTAGGGGACCCGAACTCGTAGGCGCCGTGGTGCGAAGCGATGAGGTGGAGTAAGTGGAGGCGCACGGTTTCGCTTGGGGGATCTTCGGTGAGCCAAGCTTGTGCTTCAGGGAGATCGAGGATGTCGTGCCAGAGCTTGTTGACGAGTTCGATGCCAAGCGGGATGTGACCGAGCATTTCCCCGTAGAGGGTTTGTCCCTGAGCAAAGCCGGTTTCTGGATAGGGGTTTTCCCAGAGTTTGCCGCAGTCGTGAAAGAGCACCCCGGCCAACATGAGGTCGCGATGCAACTCGGGATACACCCCACAGATCGCATCGGCAGCGCGCATCATTTGCGAGACGTGCTCGACCAAGCCGCCGCGGCGTGCGTGGTGATTTCGGCGTGCCGCGGCGGTACGGCGGAAACGGGGACCGAATTCTTCCAGAAAGTGTCGGCAGAGTGTTGCAAGGCGCGGATCATGGAGGGTGGCTAGGAGGGTGGTGATGTTTTCCCAGGCGACCTGTTGGCGGGCGCGGGTCTCGGGGTCCCCTGTGTAGAAGGCCTCGAGGTCCGTTCCTTGAAGACGTTCCCAATGAAGATTGGCTGCATTGAGACCATAGGAATTCTGGGTCCATTCGGCATCAAGGCGCAGGGCGGTTCCATCTTTGAATCCAGACGCGGCTTCAAAGAGAGGCGCGTCCGACCAGGCATTGAGAGCAAAGCTGCCTGTCGAATCGGCGAAGGTCAGGACGAGATAGGGCTTTCCGGTTTTGGTTTGTCGTTCACTGCGCGACTGGAGCTCGGCATCCAGAGTGAACCGTTGGGGGGATTCGCCTGCTTGTTGTTTGAGTTCGGCGATATTGGGGAAATCCATGCCGTCAGCATCCACGTGGCCAGCAGAGAGTCGAGGCGCGATCCAGGCTTGGGTGGAGGGTGCATGGAGCACCGAGGGTCTAGCGCCGAACTTGTTTCCAATCCAGGAAGGCGCCGCCGAGATGGTGCAGGGTGTCGGAGGCGCTGCAGCTTTGTTCGCTTTCGGAGCCGTAGGTGATGGCGCGCTCAGCGGCACGACCGCAGAGCCAAGCGGCAAGGATGGCGGCATCGGCGAGGGAATGGCCGGCAGCGGCAAGGGCTCCACAAACTCCGGCGAGGACATCTCCTTGGCCCCCGGTGGCCATGCCAGCATGGCCGGTAGGATTGATGTGCAGCTCGCCTCCCGGTTGGCAGATGAGGGTGCGCGTGCCTTTGAGAAGGAGGTGGCAGGGGTGGCGTTGCGTGAAGCGGCGAGCGGCTTCGAGGCGGGGAAGCTGAGCGAGATCGGGTGCGAGGCGGGCGAATTCCCCAGGATGGGGAGTGATGAGATGATGGGGCGCCAGGAGATCGAGTGAGGTGGTGGCGGCGATCAGGTTGAGGGCATCGGCATCGAGCACGAGAGGGACGCTGTCATCGCTCAGGTGGCGGAGCAGGGTTTGCGCTTGCGGGGGTGTCAGTTCCCCGAGGCCAGGACCGAGGACACGGGCATCGGCACGAGCGCTGAAAGCTGCTTCTATGCGCGAGCCGATCCTCCGAGTCATGATTTCGGGGGGAGGTTGAGCAGGGTTGTCTGGATCGAGAAAAAGAGTCACGAGGCCAGCGCCACCTCGGAGGGCACCCGTTGCGCAAAGGGTTGCGGCACCGCTGAAATGGACGGAGCCGGCAAGAACGGCGACTCGCCCGGCATCCCCTTTGTGAAATGAATGGGGCCGTGGCGGAAGTCTGCACGGATGGGTGGAGGGAAAACTCCAGATGGGGTGGCGGTCGGCGGGCGGGCGCAGCTCCGAGAGAGGCACCAGGAAGAGGCGACCGACCGAGTCGTTGGCGGAATCGGCATGCAGGCCTTTTTTTGGAACTCCAACGGTGAGGGTGAGGTCGGCAATGACGGCGCCTTTGCTGGGGATGCCCTGATCGGAATCAAGGCCGGAGGGGAGGTCGATGGCGGCGACGATGGCCCCATCAGTCTCCCGGAGATGCTGCATTTCTCGAGAGAGGGAGAGAAGGGGTTCGCGAATTTCTCCGTGGGCTCCGATGCCCAGCAATCCGTCGAGGAGGAGCAAGGGGCCGGGGCGGGAAGCGGAGGGGCAGGGATTCGAGAGTGCCGAGTGGAGGCGCTGGAAACGTTGCTGGGTGAGCTCACTCCACGCTTCTTGAGGGTGAGAAGCCCGGAAATCGATGGACCACCCGTGAGCGAAAAGCTGCTCGAGAACCACGATTGCATCGCCCGCATTGTTGCCTTTGCCAAGGTAGGCGACCGCGTGGCCGGGGGTGGGAAAGTGGGCAAGTAGGTGGCGGGCGATGCCGATTCCTGCTCGGTCCATCAGGGCACCGGGATCCACGCCTGATGAAAAGGCCCGGGCTTCCAGGGCCCTCATTTCCTGTGCCGTCACCCATGCCATGGAATCAGGCTAGCGGGGCGGGGAATGACTCGCAAGGGGGGCTTGCGGTGCTATGGGAAGTTACAGCTTGCGGTAACGATCGATCCCATCGGCCATTCCTTCAGCCAAGGACTGGCGCCACCAAGCCGACTTCATGCGAGAGCGCTCTGTCGGGTTGCTGACGAAGCCGCACTCGACAAGGATGGCGGGGCAGGTGTTGTGCCGGATCACGTAAAAGCGGGCAAACTTGACCCCACGATTGTTGGTCCGGACCTTGCGCATCATGCCGTTGTGGACCTGCTGCGCGAGATTGAAGCTGTCACCGTTGTTGAAGAAGGTTTCGAGCCCGGAGACTTCTTGCTTCCACGTGTAATTGTAGTGAACGCTGACGAAGATGGCGTTCGAATATTTTTTGGTGATGCGGACGCGTTCAGGCAGCGAGATGAAGTAGTCGCTGCGCCGAGTCATCACGGTGTTGTAGCCCCGCTTGCGGAGTTCGTTTTCGAGCCGTGCGGCGGTGTCGAGCGCGAGATGCTTCTCATACACGAGGCCCCATTGGCCCCCTTTGTCGTGGCCTCCGTGACCGGGATCGATCACGACGGTCCGGAAGTACTTCGCTTGGGCGGCGCCGGTGAAAAACGCCAATGCCGCCAGCGTCGCGGCAAGTCGGAGCAGAGTCTTCATGGTTGGTTAAGGATTCGAAAAGGTTCAGATTTATTAAAAACTTCCGTCGATTTGTAAAGAATTTCGTCGGTTGTGACGATTATTCGTAAAGAAATGCGGGACGGTCTGACGCTTTTCGAGTCGCTTTGCGTGCTTCCTCGGCGGCCTTGCGGTCGTAAAGGATGCCTCCGAGAGTTTTGATGCTGCCATCGGTCATTTGGGCGAGCACGGGATCCCCGCCGGCGGGTTGGTAAAGTTCACGACCGAGGAAGCGGCCATCAGGCGCGATGGTGGCATGCCCCCAAAACTTCGGGGACATCATGAAGAGGACATGCATGTTGAGCGACGAGTCGATGGTGACGCTTGGTTTGCGAAGCATCAGGACATCGCCGAGGTAATGGGTGCGCAGGATTTTTCCGGTGCGGGCATCGGCCAGCTGAGCATAGAGCTGGTTCTTCCCGGTATTGTTGTATTGGATGAGGCGGAATTCGTTTTGTCCGCCCCGTTTTCCTGGGGCTCCGACCACCTGTTTCCAATAGGGTTGGGAGGTGTTGACGGTGAAGAGGTGGCGATTGGATTGGAAGCCATTGGTGCCTTGTCCTGGAAGGCGGACGATGGCGTATACGGAAAAATTGCCGAGATCATCGAGAGCATAGAGCTGGGCGAGGTCGATGGTGCGGGTCAGGGCCTTGCCGGTAGGGATTCGAACCGCCCCAAAGGCTGGCTTCGCGAGCGGGGTGAGAGGAACTCCACGGGTGGAGTTGACCATGAAATCGATCCAATTGGTTTCAGTGGTGCCTTGAAAGGCCAGCTCCTGGCCGCTGAGGTTGGTCACAGTAACGCTCAGCGGAATGGATTCCCCGGCGAGATAGTTCCGTTTCTCGAGGCGAATATCGACGGTCACCTGAGCGAGGGCGGGGCAGGCCAACGAGACAAGGCCAAGAAAGAGGGAGATCCAAAGACGCGCAGTCATCAGGGGCGAGCCGTATCGGGATCGTCCCGTGGCGTCAATCCAACGGATCGAGCGCCCCCAACAGATTTGCGGGAGGGGTGCTCAGAGAGACCAACTCGTGGGGGCTCTCTTCGGCTGCTTGCGATGGAAGGAAAAGCGATCGCCCGTTTCCCCTGAGATGAAATCGATTCGGTCCGGTTGGGTTCGAAGGATGCGATCGTGCGTCGATTTTCCCGGCTCGAAGAAGCCGATCACTTCGGAGCGCATGTCATAGGTCACGAGGTCACCCTCCGCATCGAATTTCCAGCGGCTCTGAAAGGGCACTCGAGGCAGCAGCAGGGAGGTATTTCCGGTGCCTGAGCGGATGTCGATGAAGCCGTTGGCGGTGCCATCGGGATGGAAGGTTTTTTCCATGTAGATGGCGGTGCTTCCTTCGCTCCGGTGGCTGGTCCACGTTCCCATGAGCAGCGGACGGACGCGGGCCGGGTCCGTGCTGCCTGACGGTGGTGCCGCACAGGATACGAACAGGGCTGGGAACAACGCCAAGGCAAGGGGTTTCATGCCTTTGGCTTCTTCTCCTCCTTGAGGTCATCGACGCGGACCGAGCGCAGCCCACTGCGGAGGGCTTGGCGATGGATTTCTGCTGCCACGGAACGCAGGGCATTCTCGGTCGATTCAGCACTTTGATTGGAGCGCAGGGCGACGAGGGGGAGGATGCCGACGAAGGACCGCCCGGATAGGGTTTCGAGGTCGCCCATGGGACCGGCGACGAGAACTTCGGCGTGATCGGAACTAAGGTCGAACTCCTGAAAGTGTTGGAGGGGCCAAGCTCGGGTTTCGAAGGGCTTGGCGAGGTCACTGAAGACCTTTTCCAGGACTTTGGAGTCGGGTTCCTTGCCGGGCCTCGCTTTGGGAACCTCAAGGACAACCAGGTTGCCTTGAGGATCGGAGAGCGGGGAAATCGCCGTGTGCGAGCACGCGGCGAAGACCCAGAGGAAAAGCCAAAGGAGCAGGCGCATCGATCAGAAGTGGAAATCCTGAAGAGGCTTCACGGTGAGTTCGCGTTCCTTGAGGGAGCGCATGGCCTTCACGCAGGCTTCGGCTGCAGACAGGTTGGTCGCGTGGGAAACCTTCATGGCGACGGCCGTGGAGCGGATCTTCACTTCGTCGGCACGAGCGGCTTCGTCGCTGGGGGTGTTGATGACGAATTGGATTTCTCCATTTTTCATCATGTCGACCACATTCGGGCGGCGTCCTTCCTGGAGTTTGTAGACCCGCTCGCAAGGAACCTGGTTGTCGGCGAAGAACTGGTAGGTTCCGCCGGTGGCCCACAGGGTAAAGCCGATATCGACAAGGTCCTTGGCGATTTGAAGCGATCGGGGTTTGTCGCGATCCACGACAGAGATGAAGACGTTGCC
Organism: Haloferula luteola; assembly: GCF_014201715.1. Classification (GTDB taxonomy): domain Bacteria; phylum Verrucomicrobiota; class Verrucomicrobiia; order Verrucomicrobiales; family Akkermansiaceae; genus Haloferula; species Haloferula luteola. Next base: position 242,611 of record NZ_JACHFD010000002.1, on the reverse strand, counting down.
TTCGGTGGGCAGAGTGTTGAAGGCGCTGATTTGGCTCTTGGCGTAGGCCATGCCCCAATCGGAATCGATGCCCATCACCTCGCCGGTCGATTTCATTTCCGGTCCTAGAACGATGTCGATGCCGGGGAAGCGACTCCACGGGAAGACGGCTTCCTTGACCGAGAAGTGGTCGGGAATGACGGGCTCGGAGAAGCCGATTTCGTCGAGGGTTTTGCCCACCATGATTTGGGCAGCGTATTTGGCGAGGGGCACGCCCGTTGCCTTAGAGACGAAGGGCACGGTCCGAGAGGCGCGGGGATTGACCTCGATGACGTAAAGCTCTTCGTCCTTGACGGCGAACTGGATGTTCATGAGGCCCTTGACTTCAAGTTCTCGGGCAAGGTCCTTGGCGGCTTGATCGATCTTGAGCTTGATGGCATCGGAGAGCGAATAGGCAGGGATGCAGCAGGCGGAGTCTCCGGAGTGGATGCCGGCCTGTTCGATGTGTTCCATGATGGCGCCGACTACGGCGCGGGTCCCGTCGGCGATGCAGTCGACATCGACTTCGGTGGCGCCGTCGAGGAATCGGTCAACGAGAACCGGGCGCTCGGGTGAGGCATCGACAGCTTCGCGCATGTAGCGGCGGAGTTCATTTTCCTCATGGACGATCATCATGGCTCGGCCGCCGAGAACGAAGGAGGGGCGGACGAGCACCGGGTAGCCGATGCGGTCGGCAACGGCGACGGCTTCATCTTCGGAAGTGGCGGTGCCGGCTTCGGCTTGGCGCAGGCCGAGCTTGTCGAGGAGGGCGGAGAAGAATTTGCGGTCTTCCGCGAGTTCGATGCTCTCTGGGCTGGTGCCGATGATGGGCACACCGTGGCGTTTGAGGTCGGCGGCGAGGTTGAGCGGCGTTTGACCGCCAAATTGAACGATCACGCCATGCGGCTTTTCTTGGTCGCAGATATTGAGGACGTCCTCAAGTGTCAGGGGCTCGAAGAACAGCTTGTCAGAGGTGTCGTAGTCGGTGGAGACGGTTTCCGGGTTGGAGTTCACCATGATGGCCTCATAGCCGAGCTCTTTGACGGCGAATGCGGCGTGGACGCAGCAATAGTCGAACTCGATTCCTTGGCCGATGCGGTTCGGTCCACCGCCGAGGATGATGATCTTCTTCTTATCGGTTTCGCGAGCTTCGTTCTCGTCGCCGTAGCTGGAGTAGAAGTAGGGCGTGTAGGCCTCGAATTCAGCGGCGCAGGTATCGACGAGGCGATATCCAGGGATCAGTCCGGCGGCTTTCCGTTCGGCACGGATTTCATCTTCGTGAACCCCGCGGGCACGGGCGATTTGACGGTCAGAGAATCCGAGGCGCTTGGCGTCCTTGAGGTCGAGGGAGGCGAGATTTTGGCCCTCGTCGGCGATTTCCTTCAACTGGTAGAGGAACCAGGGGTCGATGGCGGTCGTTTCGAACACTTCATCGATGGTCCAACCGTTCACGAAGGCGGTTTGGAGCCAGAAGATGCGCTCGGAATTGGGAACGGCGAGCTTTTGCTCGATTTCCTCGCGAGAGATCTCTTTGGGATCTTTGGCATCAAATCCGAAACCCCAGCGACCGGTTTCGAGGGAACGGAGGGCCTTTTGCATCGACTCCTTGAAGGTGCGGCCGATGGACATGGCTTCGCCGACCGCCTTCATCTGAGTGGTGAGGACGGCATTGGCTGTGGGGAATTTCTCGAAAGTGAAGCGGGGGAGCTTGGTGACGACGTAGTCGATGGTGGGCTCAAAGCTGGCAGGCGTCTCGCGAGTGATATCGTTGGGAAGTTCGTCGAGGGTGTATCCGACGGCCAGCTTGGCGGCGATCTTGGCGATGGGGAAGCCGGTGGCTTTCGAGGCGAGCGCCGAGCTGCGCGATACGCGCGGGTTCATTTCGATGACGATCATCCGGCCGCTGACGGGATCGATGGAGAATTGGATGTTGGAGCCACCGGTTTCGACGCCGATTTCGCGGATCACGGCGAAGGAAGCATCGCGCATGATCTGGTATTCGCGGTCGGTGAGCGTTTGGGCGGGAGCCACGGTGATGGAATCGCCGGTGTGAACGCCCATCGGGTCGATGTTTTCGATCGAGCAAATGACGACGCAGTTGTCGGCGCGGTCGCGCATGACCTCCATTTCGTATTCTTTCCAGCCGAGGAGGGATTCCTCGATGAGGACTTCAGAAACCGGGGAAAGGTCGAGGCCACGGGTGACGATTTCCTCGAATTCCTCGCGGTTGTAGGCGATCCCGCCACCTTGTCCGCCGAGGGTGAAGGCGGGGCGGATGATGAGGGGGAATTTCTTGCCGGTGGATTCGGCCATTTCCTCGGCGATTTTCCGAGCCTCGGCCATGGTGTGAGCGGTGCCGGACAGCGGCAGGTCGATGCCAATTTTGATCATCGCATCCTTGAACCGTTGGCGGTCTTCGCCCTTGTCGATGGCATCGGCGTTGGCGCCGATCATCTTCACGCCGTATTTGTCGAGCGTTCCGGATTTGAAGAGATCCATGGAGCAGTTGAGCGCGGTCTGCCCCCCCAAGGTGGGGAGAAGGGCATCGGGTTGCTCCTTGATGATGATCTTTTCGACGACTTCAGGGGTGATCGGCTCGATGTAGGTCCGATGGGCGAACTCGGGGTCGGTCATGATGGTGGCCGGATTCGAGTTCACGAGCACCACTTCGTAGCCTTCTTCGCGGAGTGCCTTGCACGCCTGGACGCCGGAGTAGTCGAATTCACATCCTTGGCCGATGACGATCGGGCCGGAGCCGATGACGAGAATTTTCTGGATCGAGGTGTCTTTGGGCATGGCGTGGCGGTCGTTTCTTCAGTCGCAGAGCAGGTTGCGGCTAAATTTCTGGGTGTTTCGCAGGGTCCCGCCGAGTTGTAAAGGGGAAGGGCGGATGAAATCGGGGAAGAGGGATTCTTCCCGAGGGATTCGTTGGAATCCATCTCTTCATTCAAGGTGGGTGGAATGCCGTGAAGTCGAGATTCTCTCCGCCACCGCCGAGCGAGGGGTTCTGTCAAAGGGGCCATCTCATCGGGATGGGGTTTCGATGGACGCGTGATTCACGGGATTCCGTTCGTTCCGGGCCGCTGCCAGAAGCGCGAGCGCAGGGGGGGGGACAGCGCCCGCTTTTTTCAGCTGATTTGCCGGCGTGGCTGTGTTTTCGTCCCGGCGCGATGCCAGCGACCACCATGCCAGACGCCACCGGACACTTTGGAAAGTTCGGAGGCATGTTCGTGCCGGAAACCTTGATGGCACCTTTGAATGAGCTTTCCGAAGCCTATGCCGCGGCACGGAAGGATCCGGAGTTTCAGAGGGAACTCGATGATCTTCTGACGCACTACTGTGGGCGGCCCACGCCGCTGTATTTTGCCGAGCGCTGGACTGAGCGTCTGGGTGGCGCGAAGATTTATCTGAAGCGGGAGGACTTGCTGCATACAGGTGCCCATAAAATCAACAATGCGATCGGTCAGATCCTGTTGGCGAAGCGTCTGGGCAAAAAACGGATCATTGCGGAAACGGGGGCGGGTCAGCATGGGGTTGCGACAGCCACCGTGTGTGCACGGTTCGGCATGGAGTGTGTGGTCTACATGGGCAAGGTGGACATGGAACGCCAGGCATTGAATGTGGCGCGGATGCAGCTGATGGGTGCCGAAGTCCGTGCCGTGACGGCAGGGCAGGCCACGCTGAAGGAGGCGGTGAATGAGGCCATGCGCGATTGGGTCTCGACGGTGGATCATACGCACTACATCCTCGGTTCGGCACTGGGTGCTCATCCTTTCCCGATGATGGTGCGGGATTTTCACCGGGTGATCGGTCTCGAGGCCCGGCAGCAGATTTTGGAGCGAGAGGGTCGACTTCCTGACTTGCTGGTGGCCTGTGTGGGTGGGGGATCGAATGCGATCGGCTTGTTTCACCCGTTTCTCGACGACGCTGATGTGCGCATGGTGGGCGTCGAAGCAGGGGGCCTCGGAATTCTCCCGGAGAAGCACGCGGCACGCTTCCAGGGTGGAAAGTTGGGAGTCCTCCAAGGTACCAAAACTTGGCTGTTGGCCAACGACGACGGTCAGATTGAGCTGACGCATTCGATTTCTGCGGGCCTTGATTATGCGGCGATCGGTCCGGAACACGCCTATTTGCAAGAGATCGGTCGTGCGGAGTATACGTTTGCGACGGACGACGAAGCTTTGGCGGCATTCAAGGAATTGGCTCACTGCGAAGGCATTTTGCCGGCGCTTGAGAGCTCGCACGCAATGGCTTATGTTTCAAAGATGGCGGGCAGTTTGCCGAAGGACTCAATCCTGATCGCGAACCTTTCCGGTCGTGGGGACAAGGACGTGGCACAGGCGGCGAAGCATCTCCTCGGGTTGGATTTCTGATCGGCGGAGATCTCTAAGCGACCCAACGGGACGGGGTGAAAGCCTGGTTTTGAGGTCGTGAGTGTTTTTCCTTCATGGTGAATCCGACATGATCCGCAAAGCTTTCCTCCTCGGTGCCGGCTTGGGCACCCGCTTGCAGCCGCTGACGCATGGGTTGCCGAAGCCGCTGGTTCCGTTGTTCCATAAGCCGATGGTGGGTTGGGCGGCGGAACGATGCATGGCGGCGGGGATCGAGGCGTTTGCCGTGAATACCCATCACTTGCCGGAAAAGTGGCAGGATCCCGAGTGGGGAGTGCCGTGCAGAGGAGGCTGGAAGCCATCGGAACTTCGGGGAGGGAACGGGTTGTTTTCCATGGTCGGGGACTGGGCTGGGAGGTCGACTCACCTTTTCTCTGAGCCGGATCTGCTGGAGACCGGAGGCGGGATCCGGAATATTGCCGATTGGGTTGGTGGCGACGATGTGTTGGTGCACAATGGGGATATTTTCTCGACCATGCCGCTTGAGCGGTTGATCGAGGCTCATGAGCAATCGGGGAATGGGGTGACGTTGGCACTGCGGTCGGAGGGGGCGGGGCGTCACATTGCTTTTGAGGACGGGCAGGTGGTCGATATCCGAAATCGGATCGGTCGAGGCCACGGAACGCATCATTTCAGCGGGGTGTATTGCTTTTCTCCTGAGCTTTTGGGGCAGATTCCCGAGGGCAAGGTTTCGGTGATTCCGGCATTTCTTGAGCTGGCGAAGCGCGGCCGAATTGGCGGTGTCCTGCTGGATGAGGGCGATTGGTTCGATCTTGGAGATGAGGCCAGCTATTTGGCTGCCCATCGCGAACTGGCATTGTCGGATGCGATTCATGAAACCGCGACCATTTCGCCTCATGCAGTGGTCGAGCGGTCGGTGATCGGACCGCGGGCGGTGGTGGAGGCGGGGGCAGTGGTGGTCGACTCGGTGGTCTGGCAAGGTGCTGTGGTAAGCTCGGGCCAAAGGGTGGAGTCGCAGGTGGTGATGCGTTGAAGGATCGACCGGGTCGGATCGCAAGTGGAGAGTTCGTGAGGGCCGCGGATGGGAATTGGATTTGCGTAAAATTCATCGCAGGTTCGCTAGGGATTCATGAAGCATCCCGTTTCTTGAGAACTTATGGCAGCGACGTTGAAATCAATCGTGCCCTTGTTTGTGGGCATCGTGGTGGGAGCGGTCGGCCTGTCTTTGTTCCGCGATAGCTTACCGGGAGAGGAAGGTTCACCTGAAGAGCGCGTGGTGGAGTTGGAAGCGGCACTCAAGAAGGCCGAAAATCGGATTGTGGCTTTTGAGGCCATGGGGCGCACCGATCATCGCGGCCGAACGCTAAGGGAAGGGATCGGGGATTTGGCCCAGCGGATCCGAGATGGAGGGAAAGTCACTCCGGATGAGCTTCTGCGGGCGACGCAACCGTTGACGCGGGATTTGGCGCCGTTTTTCGAACGGATCCACGCCAAACGATTGGCCCGGCAATATGATGCATTGGCGGGAGAATTGACGCGAAAATATGGTCTCAACGACGATCAAGCGGCACGCTTGAAATCCTGGTTCGAGCAGCATGCGCAGGATCAGGCAGAGAGGTGGGTGGATCTGGCCTCGCGTGAGGGAGCGTCGATGGAAGACTTGATGGAGGCGTCGATGGAAGCACGGGCAGATGAGGGCTTGGACGAGTTCATGGGCGGGATCCTTCAAGGAGAGGCAGGGGCGCAGTTCCGTTCGGATCGGCTGCATGAAAAGGCCGGAAGGGTCCAAGATTTTGCGGATATGAGGGTGGAGCGATTGGATCGAGTGGTGGGCTTGGACGACGGACAGCGGGATCTGCTCTTTGGGGTCATGGCGGCCGCATCGCCGGACTATGAGAACTCGATGCAATTTGAGGGGTCGGAGGGAATCATCACTCCGCAAGTGGGAGTGGATCGGGAGCAGGCGGTGATCGAGGCCCTATCACCGGGACAGAGGGCCGCCTATGAAGCCTTCAAAGAGGAAGAGCGTGCGAAAATGAACGAGCAAATGGGGGAGTTTGGTCTGACTTTGCCTGCGGATTGGGACGCATTTGATTGGTGATGCAAACGAAACCCGAGACGCGACGGACCGCCATTGAGATCCGGGACCTGAGGGTCGACTATGGAGACTTTGTCGCCGTCGACGACGTGTCGCTCCAAGTTCCTGCGGGAGAAGTATTTGGATTGGTGGGTCCGAATGGGGCGGGGAAAACGAGCACCTTTCGAGTTTTGGCGACCTTGATGGAGCCGACCTATGGAGAGGTGTTTCTCGATGGGGTGGATATTCAGGAGGACATCGAGATGGCGCGACGGATCGTCGGCTATATGCCTGATCTGGCACCCGTGCCGTCCGACCTCAAGGTGGGAGAGTTTCTCGAATTTCATGCGGCTGCCTATGGGCTGGGGACTCGCCAACAACAGCGGGATCGGGTGGCGGAGTGCTTGGAGGAGGTCGGAATGACCGAGCAGCGAAAGGCTTGGTGTGCAAAGCTTTCGCGAGGTCAGACTCAGCGGGTGGTGCTGGCGAAGACGCTTTTGCATCGGCCGAGGGTCATGATTTTGGATGAGCCCGCGAGTGGACTGGACCCGTTGGCTCGCCGTGACCTCAAAGACGCGCTGCGACGGTTGGTGAAAACGGGAGCAACCGTGTTTGTGAGTTCGCACATCCTCAGCGAGCTGGCTGAGATGTGCACTTCGTTGTGCGTGATGAATCGAGGGAAGCTGCTAGCGGCGGGAACGGCGGAAGAGGTGCGGCGATTGATGGGGAATGGGGGGCGGCGACTCACGATGAAGTTCGTATCGCAAGCCGAGGCGGCGGCCGATTGGATGCAGGGAAAGCCTGGAATTGAAGCGATCGCGCGAGAAGGAGAGAGCCTAACGCTGGCATTTGCAGGAGAGGAAGATCACCAGGCTGAGCTGATGGCGGGTCTGGTGATGGCAGGTTTTCGGATGGTGAGCTTTGAAGAACGAAAGTCTTCCTTTGAAGAAATCCTCGTGGAGGTGGCGGAATCCAATCGAAAGCGATGAGCGAAGAAGACATGATTTCCCTTCGCCCGAGGCGGCATGGGTGGTGGGCCATTCCGGTGAACCCGATTTTCCGGCGATACGCGTGTTCGCGGTTGAGGCTGAGGGGGGGAGGGGTCGGGGTGTTTCTTGCGGTGCTTGGTGCCGGCTTTCTTTTTGCGTTGTGTCGGTCGATTGGATTCAACCGGACCGATTATGATCCGATGGATGCGGAGAGAACTCCGTTGATCCCCTTGATGGTGCTGCAATGCGTCATTCTTTTTGCATTGGGCACCGCACAAGTGGCGGGTGGTATGACGGGAGAGCGCGATGAAGGGGTGATCGATTATCAGCGGCTTCTGCCGATGTCGCCCTTGGCCAAGGTGCTGGGGTTTCTATTCGGACTGCCGGTGCGGGAGTGGGCGATGTTCGCCGTCACCTTTCCGTTTTCGCTGTGGGGATTGGTCAAGGGCGGGGTGGATCCCGTGGTTTGGATGCGACTGTATGCGGTGCTGATCTCTTCGGCGCTTTTGTATCACTTCACGGGACTGGTGACGGGGATGGTGGTGAAGAATCGGCGTTGGGCCTTTCTCACCTCGATCGGGCTGGTATTTGGCCTCTATACGGTGGTGCCTCAGCTTGCCAAACTCGGGCTGGTGACCTTCAAATACCTGACGATCGTACCGATTTTCGAAGAGTCACTCCCCTCGTTGTTACCGGAGGTGCCGGCATCGATGGTGAAATTAAGCCAGCGATGGCTGCCGACGGTGAAGTTTTTCAATCTCGATTTCTCCGAGGCCTGGTTCACCGTTTTTTCTCAATTGGGTTTGATGCTGACGTTTTTGCGGATGCTGTGTCGACGGTGGGAGCGTACGGAATCGCACCTGCTGGGCAAAACCTGGGCGACAGGTTTTTTCATTTGGATCCAAGTTCTGCTGCTGGGAACGGCGCTGCCGGAAATTGGAACTGGCGGTCTTTTCCCGTCCCGCGGAATGGGACGTTTGATTCCGATGATGCCGGATCGGGCTCCAGAGAAATTTGAGGCGGTTTGGCTCTCGGGTATCTATGGGTTGTTTTCGTTGGTGCTGTTGTATGGATTTGCGCTGATGGTGACGCCGTCGCCAGATCGTCAGCTTGCAGGATGGCGGAGAGCCGTGAAACAAGGTCGGAGTCGACTGCCTTGGAGCGGAGATGCGGCAACGAGTTTTGGTTGGATCGGGATCATGGCGCTGGCCGGGGCCACGGCTTGGTTTGTTTTCACTCAGCGAGTGGTGGAATCTGACTGGTTTCCGGGTCAGGTCGTTCCCCAGTCGGTGGCGGGCTGGATGGTGGGATTGCTGTTGGCCCTCGCTTGGGGGTTCCAAGCGCTTCTTGAATTGCATGGGAGGCGTGCCGTGTTCATGGCGGCGATTTTGGTGGGAGCGGTGCCTTTGATGGTGGGAGCGGTGTTGGGTTCCATCAGTGATTCGTGGTGGCCAACGGCGGTTTGGGTGATGGGGGCGTCGCCGATGACATTGCCCGTCTATGCTGCAGGCAGTCTGTTGCAAATTGCTGAGTTGCCTGCGTCGGTGGCTCGAGCGGTGCCCAGAGCCTGCGCCTTTTGGGGCATGTTGGCGGGGTTCGCAGCCGTCTGGGGGGCGGTATCGCTTCGCGCCAGTCGTCAGCGCATGGCGCAAATCATGTTGGAGTCGGGAGAGAAAGAATGACGCTTGGGTCCGCTTGCAGTTTGTCGAATTTGCCGCGAGCCTGCGGGCGTGTTGCCGAAGGAGTATGAGACGAATCAGGGCCCGTTGATGGTGCGTAACCCACGGGTGGATGATATTCCCGCCATCATTGCGCTGCATCGCCGGTGTTTCCCCGCCATGATGGCGGCGGATGGAGCCTGGGAGGAAAGCGAGTTGCGCTCCCACTTGAACGTTTTTGAAGAAGGGCAGCTGATTGCGGAGGCCGAGGGGAAAATCGTGGGAGTGGCCTCTTCGTTGATCGTCTCAATGGGCCGCAATCCTCTTCGCGCCCATACCTATTATGGGATCACCGACGATGGATATTTTTACAATCACGACCCCCAAGGAGACACTCTCTACGGAGCTGAGGTGTATGTGGACCCGAATCTTCGGGGGCGGGGTATTGGGAAGGTCCTCTACGAAGCGCGAAGAGAGCTTTGTCGGCGTCTGAATTTGCGACGGATCCTCGCAGGAGGGCGTTTGTCGCGATACTCCGAGTATGCGGACAGGCTTACGCCGGAGGAATACGTTTGGCAGGTTCAGGATGGAAAAATCCAAGACCCGGTACTGGGGTTTCAGATCTCTCAGGGTTTCGCGGTGCGGGGGGTGATGCCCAACTACATTCGCGACCCGAAATCGAAGGATTTTGCGAGCCTGATCGAATGGATCAATCCGGAGTATCAGGCGAAGGAGGAAGACGACACCAAGGTTCGTGTGGCATGCGTGCAATATCAGATGCGGAAGTTGGATGGATTTGAGGATTTCGCGAACCAAGTGCGCTATTTCGTCGAGACTGCTGGAGAGGATTATGGTGCCGAGTTCGTGGTGTTCCCGGAGTTTTTGACGGTCCAGTTGTTGAGTGGCTTGGAACCGATGGGTTCTCGCGAAGGAATTCGGAAGCTATCGGAATTCACGGATCAGTTTGTGGAACTGATGAGCACGCTGGCCCGAGAGCAGGGTTTGTATTTGATTGCCGGATCTCATCCGGTCGCCCAGAAGGATGGGCGTCTTTTCAATACGGCAATGATTTTCAAGCCGGACGGGACCCATGTTTCCCAACCGAAGCTCCACATCACACCGAGTGAGCGGACCTGGTGGGGAATCACCGGAGGCGACTCCATGGTGGTGGTGCAGACCCCGAAAGCACGGATTGGCGTGCTGATTTGCTACGACGTGGAGTTTCCCGAGGCGACCCGGTATCTGGCAGATCGCGGAGTGGAGATTCTTTTTGTGCCTTACTGCACGGACAATCGTCAGGGCTACCTGCGGGTCAGCACTTGTGCAGCGGCTCGAGCGATCGAGAACCAAATCTATGTGGTGACGGCGGGGGTTGTCGGGAATTTGCCGGACGTGCCTGCGATGGACATCCATTACGGAAGGGCGGCGGTGTTCACCCCAAGTGATTTCGAATTTGCTCGGGACGGAATTCAGGCTCAGGCGGATGCCAACGTGGAGACGATGCTGGTGACGGATGTGGATATTTCCGATCTTTATCGATCTCGGCAAAGTGGATCGGTGACCCCGGTGAATGATCGGCGAAGAGACCTCTTCGAGTTTCAGGCAAAGCTTTCCAATGAAATGATCCAAGCCGGTGTCGAAGAAGGGCACCTTTGAGCGTCAAAAAGGACGAATTGCCTAAAACTTGAGCCTCCCGCTGCTCCCATTGACGTTGGGGAGGTGAAAATTTTTTAGAGACTGTTCCGTTGTGAAGTGATGGCTGGCGATGGCGGTTTTGTTGTGACTTGCTTGTTTGGAGGTTATTGTGTGGATTATTTCGGTTAGGTTGCGGGCTACGTGATCGCGTAGGATTGGAAATTGTTAATATTTGGAATTGGTGATTCCCGGGTCCGATTGGTAATAAGGACTCGCAAAACAAATTCCCGGCATGACCCGTTCCTCTGATCTCCACGATTATCGCTCCGCATACGCGGCGGCGCAGTCGGCGGCGTTGCGCGCAGGAGGGCCCGTTTCCCGAGCGGCGTCGCCGGAAGTTGAGGCAAAGTTGGGACGGATGTTGTGGGTCGTTGGAGGCCTGTTCCTTTCTGCGCTGCTGTCTCTCCTGAGTGTGGGAATTTGGCTAAGCGTTTGAACGACGCGTCCTTCGTTCTGTCCTCCGAATGGAGCCAGGCTCATAAAAAAACGGCGACCCATGAAGGAAGCCGTTTCTTGGAACGAAGGAGAAGGGCTTTGCGCTTGGCGAAGCCAACGACTGGTCAAGCGTCGACCAGAGCGAACTTGAGTTCTGCTTCTGATGCGACCTCGCCATTGACCAAGCACCGGCAGCGTGTTGAGCCAATCGAACCGCGGATTTTCATCACTTCCGATTCGATGTAGAGGGTATCGCCGGGGAGAACCGGGCGCCGCCATTTCACGCTGTCGGCGCTCATGAAGTAGCCAATCTTTCCGGCGTTTTCAGGTTTTCTCAGCATGAGCACGCTGGAGACTTGAGCCATGGCTTCCAGCTGGAGAACGCCTGGCATGATCGGGTGGCCCGGGAAGTGCCCAGGGAAAAAGGGCTCATTCATGGTCACGTTTTTGATGCCGACGCATTTGGTGTCACCGACGAAGTCGACAATGCGATCGACGAGGAGGAAGGGGTAGCGGTGAGGAAGAATCTTGAGGATGTCGTTGATATCGAGCACCGCTTCTCCGGAGGGAATGGCGAAGGGGGCGGCCAGGGAACGCATGCGCGAGTATTCCCGCTTGAGCGTGGCTGCGAGCTTGGTGTTCGGGCCGTGCCCCGGTTTGACGCAAATCACGTGGCCGAGGATGCGTTTGCCGGAGAGCATGAGGTCGCCGATGACGTCGAGCGCTTTGTGGCGAGCAAATTCGTTGGGGAAGCGAACGGCCTCTTTGCTCATGACTTGATCGCCCCGCACCACGACGGCGTTTTCGAGTGAACCTCCTTTGATCAGCCCTTTGTCGAGGAGCGGTTTGACGTCCTCGTAGTAGACGAAGGTCCGGGCGGGCGCGATCTCGGCTTCATAGGTCTCAGGAGTGACCTCCGATGAGAAATACTGGGTGAAGCGACCCTCAGGTCCGATGTTCGTGACGGACACCCGAAAGGTCTTACAAGGAACAATGGTCAGCAAGGACCCGTCGCCGGTTTCGAGATGAATCGGTTCACGAATTTCCCACGTTTTGCGAGGAGCATCTTGAGGGACGATGCCAGCCTTCTTGATCAGCTCCACGAATGGGAGGGATGAGCCATCCGCAATGGGGGGCTCGTTGGCGTCCATCTCAATGATGGCGTTGTCCACCCCCATGCCGCAAAGTGCGGATAAAACGTGTTCGACGGTGTGGACCTTGACCGAGCCTTCCGCGAGGGTGGTGGCCCGCTCGACCGTCTGGACCTTGTCGACGTCGGCATCGATGAAAGGCTGATCAGGGATATCTGTCCGGCGGAACTTGAAGCCGTGATTCACCGGGGCAGGCTTCAACGTAAGGGTGACCTTGGAGCCAGTATGGAGCGAAGTGCCCTCAAGGGTGGCGGAGGACGCCAAAGTGTGTTGCGCGGCGGCGGACATGGGAGGAGGGGAAACTTCCGGAGGCTAAGATCAAAGTGCAAAATTCTGGAAACGCAGGGTTGAGTCGGGCGTGGCGCTGCGGAGAATCCCGGGGGTGCGGGCGATTTGTGATTTTCAGGTGATCGACGAGTCACCGGATTGGATCGTTGTCGACAAGCCGGCGCCTTTGATGGTGCACCCGGCGAATGGCAGTCGGGAGCCGACATTGCTGAGCGGACTTGAAGTGCTGCTGGCCGCGGAGCTGGCAGGAGGGAGGGGAGGGCTGTCGATCTTGACGCGTCTTGATCGAGAAACGAGTGGCTTGGTCTTGGTGGCCAAGCACGCTGCCGCGGCGAAAGCCTTGTCGGTGCCCTTGGCGAGTCGAACCGCCTTCAAGGGCTACCACGCGATTTCTCACGGTTGGCCATCATGGGACGAAATGGTGGTGGACGGTCCCTTGCGAAGAGCGGGGGAGGTGAAGGAGAGCCGAATATGGCTTCGGCAGTGTGTGGATCCTGGTGGGAAGCCAGCGACGACTCACTTTCGTGTGTTGAAACGATTTGAGAAAGAAGCTCGTCCATTTTGTCTTCTCCGATGTGTTCCAGAGACGGGAAGGACCCATCAAATCCGGGCTCACCTGGAGCATGTGGGGCATCCCTTGGTGGGGGACAAGATTTACGGGACGGATGGATCCGCCTACTTAGCCCAAATGGAGGATGGGCTGGATGAGGTTCATGCGCGGGCTCTGCTGTTGAGCCGACAGGCATTGCACGCCGCCGAATTGGCACTCGAGTGGGAAGGTGAGGTCCATCGTTGGGAGTGTCCGATGGCGAGGGATTTGGCTCGGTTTCTGGGTGCTGCCTAGACTAGAGAGGGCGCATGCCGGATTTGGCCGATGTTTGTGAATGGATGGACCGCGAGCTACGAATTCGCGAAATTCCGGATTATTCGGGAGCCGTCAATGGACTCCAACTTGAGAATGATCGTCCGGTCCTGCGAGTGGCCGCTGCGGTCGATGCCTCGCTCCCGGTGATGGAAGAGGCCGTTCGGCAGGATGTGGATCTCCTCGTCGTGCATCACGGGCTTTTTTGGCAGGGTGCACGTCCTTTGGTCGGGGGAAACTATCGCAAATGGAAGACAGCGATCGAGGGCGGGCTGGCGGTCTATTCGGCCCACCTGCCCTTGGATGTGCATGGTGAATGGGGGAATAATATCCTTTTGGCTCAAGCGATCGGACTGCAGGTGACGGGTTCCTTTCTTGAGTGGAAAGGGCTACCGATTGGCTTGCTTGGGGAAATGGAAAGTCATCGCGAAGATTTGCGAAAACGCCTCGAAACCGCGGTGGCTGGGCCTGTTCACGTCTGTCCAGGCGGGCCGGAAGATTTGGGATTGGTGGGCCTTTGCACGGGAGGAGCGGGCTCTCAAATCGCTGAGGCAGCAGAGAGGGGCGTACGGACCTTGATTACCGGTGAGGGCCCCCATTGGAGTTTTCCGTTGGCCGAAGAATTGGGAGTCAATGTGTTCTATGCGGGTCATTACGCGACCGAGACCTTTGGGGTCAGGCGACTGGTCGCGGAGCTGGGACGGAAGTTTTCTCTCGAAACGCAATTTTTGGATCATCCCTCGGGACTTTGAAAAATGAGCGCCCTTAGGGAGAAGTTTTTCGAACGCTCTCCCGTGGACTGCGCCCGGGATCTCATTGGAGCGGAGTTTCGATGGGATGGCTGCTCGGGAAAAATTGTCGAAACCGAGGCGTACTCGGATCGAGGGGACCCGGCATGCCATACCTTCTTTCGGCCGTCAGCTCGGACATTTGTGGAGAATCATCCTCCGGGTGCGGCTTATGTTTACCTCAACTACGGGGTCCACTGGCTCTTTAATATTCTGACGCGTGACGCCGATGGCTCAGGCTTTGTGCTTCTCCGGGCCCTTGAGCCGCGAACAGGATTGGAAATGATGCGGCAACGTCGTGGCGGGAGGAGAGATCGAGAGCTGTGCTCAGGCCCCGGCAGGCTCTGTCAAGCCCTTGGTATTGAGGGGTCGGCTCACGGATCCTGTTTTCTCTCGGAGGAGAAACGTGGATTGGCGGTCTCCTCGGAAAACATACGCGTCGTGGCAGGTCCAAGAATTGGAATCCGCCGAGCGGTGGATCTCCCTTGGAGATTTGGGGAGGCGGGTTCCGCCTATCTCAGCCGCGCATTTTGAGCGTTCGACGCTGGTACGGGTGATGGGAATCGAACCCACGCCTCAAGCTTGGGAAGCTCGCGTTCTACCATTGAACTACACCCGCAGGTCGGCGGGCAGGGGGGTAGCGTTCACCTTCCAAGAAATCAATGAGTTTTTGCGATTGGGCGAACGACCTTAAAAACCCCCGTTCATTTTGAAAAAAGCCTTGCCGGGTGAAGGTCGAAGCGGTTAGTAACGGGACATCCAAGAGCGCGGGTATAGCTTAGTGGTAAAGCTCTAGCCTTCCAAGCTAGCTATGCGGGTTCGATTCCCGCTACCCGCTCCAATCAACCATCTCTCTACAATAAGCGTCATGAAATCAACGTCTCGCCTCCTGATTCTGGCTGCAGCCGCCCTTGGCGCGCATGCGGCTTCCGCGGCGGATTGCGTCGAGCTTTCCGTTTCCGTTAAGCACGCTGTGTCCGCCGATGCTTCCAAGGTTTTGGAAGTGGTGGAAAAGCAAGTGGCCGCCAGCCCCGATTGCGCCTGCGAAATCGTCAAGGCTGCTATTTCTGCCTCGGAGGCAGATGCCAAGACGGTGGCTGCCATCGTCGAGGTGGCCGGCACTTCGGCTCCTGACCAAGTCCGCATGGTCGCTCAGTGCGCCGTTGCCGTGGCACCTGACTCGATCAACGAAGTTCAGATGGTCATGGCCCGCATCGATCCCGGTAGCGGTGAGCCCGTGATGAGTGATTCTAAGGATCCGAAGACTCCGGTGGAAGTGAAGCCAGCTTGGAATCCTCTCGATTTCCCTGGTCAAGGCCCAGTGGGTCCGACGCCTGGCGGTCCTGGTGGCAATGGTCTGATTCCTTTGGGTCCTTCGACCGATGGTCCGATCCAAATCGTTCCTCCGGTGATCCTTCCTCCGGTGACGCCCCCTTCGACCTACACGGATTTCTACTACATGCCTTCCTGAGATCCTGATTTTGCAATGATCTGAGGGGCGATTCCGCCCCTCGCTTTGCCAACTTAATTTTCCATCTACAGTATGAAATCCCATTTTGCCGCCCTTCTTGCGACTGCAGCAGCGCTCAACGTTGCTTCTGCCGCTGAGGGTCTCTACTACATCGGTTCCGAAGCTCAGGAAAGCCTTCCCCTCAAGTGGGTGGTGGGCATGAATGCAGTGTGGGACGACAATGTATCGCCGACCGCCACTGGCGCTGGTGCCAATGACGAGGCTTTCAGCCTTAACCCCTATGTGGGTGTGTCGTTCGTGAACATCACTCCGCAGTCGACTCTCGATGTCTACGCTCGCCTCGGTCTGATCTACTACATCGATGAGCCTGCCGCTGCCGGCACCGACGATCTCTACCCACAAACTCGAGTGGGTGTGAACTGGACTCACCGTTTCAACGAGCGTCTTCGCTTTAGCAGCCGGAACTTTGTTTCCTACGAGCTTGAGCCTGACTACGCTTACGGATTCGCTTCCTCGCGTCAGCTTGATGCTTACCTCTACGCTCAGACCGACAACTCGATCGGCTACCGCTGGACCGAGCGTCTTGCAACCTACACCGGTTTCAACTTCTCGATCCTCGATTACGAAAACAACGTTTCGAATTCGGATCGCACGATCTGGGGTCTCTATCAACAATTCCGTTACCAGCTGACTCCTCAGTCGGTGGTGACCTTTGATTACCGCTATTCGCAGACTGATGCCGATGGTCTCGCAGCCGACTCGGACTCTCACTACTTCCTCCTCGGTCTCGAGCATCGCTTCAGCCCGAATACCATTTTGATCGCCCGTGGTGGTGCTCAAGTTCGTGAGACGGACGCGGTCAATGGTAGCGATGGCACCAGCCCGTTCGTGGAAGTCGCCCTTCGTTCTCGCATCAACGATGTCTTCTCCATTCGCGGATTCGCCCGGTATGGGTCCGAAGTTTACGATACGGTTCGTCAAACGGCTCCGCTCGGTCCGCTTTATGACTTCGATGACCGCCGCACCATGCGTCTGGGGATCACCGGTGAGTATGCCATCTCGCCCATGCTGAGCGTGTTTGGGGGTGTTGACTACATCACTGCCAAGTTCGATGACGGTCGCTTGGTGGCGGGCGCTGGCGCTGCAACTCTGAGTGGGATTGATGAAGATCTCGTCAATGCTTACCTCGGCTTGTCCGTCAAGTTCACGGATTCCCTTTATGGCACCGTGTCCTACAACTACACCGACAGCAACTCGGACTTCGTGGGCTACTCCTACGATCGTAACCGGGTGAGCGTTGGAGTTCGCGCCGAGTTCTAATGGAATCCTGCTAATTGGTTAACGTCGCTTAAATTTTTTCGACAGCTTTCCAATTCGCGCAATTTACCAAACTCCCGCAATGATCTTCATTGCGGGAGTTTTTCGTTTGATAAGCTGCCTTGGGTTTAGGCAAATACCCCCAATCCACATTCATGAGTTCTCCAAATTCGCAGAGCGCTGAGGCTGGCCTCCACGCCGTCGACTACTGGCAGGTGATCCGAAATCGCTACGGGATCATCTTGTTGGCCTTCCTCTTGGTCTTCATGACCGCGTTGGTGATCACCTACGTGATGCCCAAGAAGTATGAATCTACGGCCACCTTACAGGTGCGATCGAGTGCTCCTTCATTGGAAGTGCTCCCAGGGATCGTCTCAAGAACGGCATCTGCAGTCACCCAGTCCTTCCTTCAAACGGAGTTTGAGGTCATCACCGCCCAGAAGACTCTGGACATCGTGATTGATGAATTGGATCTGACGAATCACTGGAACCTTGATCGTGAGGAAGTTCGGCAGTCGCTTGCGGGAATGATTGATGCAGAGAACATTCGTGGCACGGAGCTCATCAAGATCAAGGTGCGCGCTTCCAACCCTCGTGATGCCAGGATGATTGCCGAGCGGGTTTCAAAGGCCTACCGCCTCCGTCGTGCTGAGCTGGAGAACAAGCGATCCGACCAAGCCTTGGCCGAGTTGCGTGAGGCTGTGATTGCTCAAGAGGACCTGGTGGAGGAAAAACGACGGGCTCTCACCACTCTCATTCGGACCGAACGCATTCCTTATGTGCCGACGCGTTCCGGCCAGGGTCAGGCCTACAACGAAATCGACGATGCTCGTGTGGCTGCCCAACGGTATGCGGAGCTTGAGGCGGAGAAGGTGCGTTTGGAGAGTCAGATTGAGACGCTGCTTCGTTACTCGGGGCCTCAATTGATGACCTATGCTGCGGGCTTGAATCTTCCGGAGAACGTGATTCGTACCCTGCACCCTCAGTATTTGGAGGCTCAGCGCACCTTGGATGCTCTCAAGGCGGGTGGATTGGGTGAGAATCACCCGAACGTGAGGCAGCAAAAGGAGGTGTTGGATGGTTTGTGGAGCCAACTTCAAGACGGGGTGGTCGCCTTGCGTGAAACTTTGAATGCCCAGCTCGAGTTGAGCAAACGGCAGGCAGAAGGACTGAAGAAAGCGGCGAATGAAAAAGAGGACGAAGCCGTGACCATGGGGATTGCCCGTCAGAGCTTTGATGATGCCCGGGCCGATTTCGAAACAGCGCAAGCGCTCCTCGAAGATCTGAAGATCAAAGAAATCGGCGAGCAGATGCAGCGCCGAATTTCGGAGGACCCAGTGATTGTTCACGAAGAACCTGTGGAAGCTCAGGCGCCTGTCGTTCCCAACGTCACCTTGAATTTGGCTCTGGGCGCGATTGTAGGTTTGATTTTCGGAGTGGGGATCGCGTTCCTCCTTGAGTATCTGGATACTTCCGTGAAGACCTTGGAAGACGTGGAGCGCTATCTCCAAGTTCCCGTTTTGGCGGTGATTCCGAAGGATGTGGGTGTGCTTTACAAGCAGAGTGGCATGAGCCCCGATGCGGAGGCTTACCGGATCCTCAGAACCAACATCGAGTTCAATCGCAAGAACCCTGAAGACAATGCGATTACAGTGGTTTCTGGTGGAGCCGGTGAAGGGAAGTCGACGACTCTTGTCAACCTGGCCTACATTTGTGCGCAAGGCGGCTACACAACGCTGATGATCGACGCCGACCTTCGTCGTCCGCGACTTCATACATTCTTCGACATCAACAATTCGGTGGGCCTCACCAATTACCTCACCACGGACCTGATGCTTGAGGATGTGATCCTGCAGACTCCGGTCGATAATCTCTACTTCATGCCTTCGGGGATCCTTCCGGCCGATGCCGCTGGGATCTTGAACTCGCGCCGCATGTCCGAACTGATTCAGGATGTGAAGCAACGGTTTGACCTGGTATTGGTCGACTCCCCGCCAATCCTTGGGGTGAGCGATGCATCGGTTTTGGCCAGTGAGGTGGATTTGACGATGATTGTGGTCCAGCATCGCAAGCTTCCGCGCAACATGCTTCAAAGAGTCAAGTCGACCGTTGAAGGGGTGGGCGGTCACGTGATTGGCGTGGTTCTGAACAACGTGGATGTCCGCAGCGATAGCCAATATCAATATTACACGAGCTATTACACTTACTACGCTCCATCGGATTCGCCTCAACCTTCGGGTGGCGCGAAGCCAAAGTCTGTGGCAGGTTCCGACGGATCGGGAAGAAGCTCCTCCTCCAAGGATCAGGACGACCTCTACTGATGGGCGGTTGGTCCGAAACCTCTAGATTCTCAAAATATGAAATTTCTTCTTACTCTCCTCTGTTTGTTTGTCGCCTTTGGGCACCAACTTCAGGCACAGACGACGATTCAGGCTGGGCGTGCAATTGAGATCCGTATCGTCGGGGTGCCGCCGGAAGAGGCGGCCCGGGTCAACAACACCTACCCGGTGTCTGAGGGTGGCTACGTTCGGATGCCTTACATCGGAAATGTTCGGGCTGCTGGACTTCGTCCCGAGGCCCTCGCGCAGAGTATCGAGGCCAGTTATCGGGCTGCAAAGATCTACACCAGCCCGACGATCCAAGTCATTTCGAGCAGCGATGAAACGCTTACCGAACTGATGCTGACGGTGGGTGGTTACGTTCGGAAGGCAGGACCTGTGAAGTATTTCCGCGGTCTTACCCTCTACAACGCCGTGCAGGCCGCAGGAGGAGCGAATGAATTTGGTAGCATGCACCGGGTTCGCCTTCTTCGAGACGGGAAGGTCAAAGAGTATGATTTGACGGAAATTGCTTCGAAGACGGTGGCGGTTGAGCCGAACGACACTATCGAAGTTCCTCAGAAGAACATCTTTGGGCGGTGATGCCGTGATGAAGTCGCTCTGGGCCAGATTTTGGCTCCGCGCCCTATTTCGAGGGATCTTCGCGATGGCGGGGATCCCTTGCTTTGTTCTTGGAGGTGAGAAAATCCCCCCAGCGATTTGCGAGCAGTTGGGGAGTGAGCAGTACCCGATCCGCATTGCTGGTCAAAAGGCTCTCGATCGGTGGCTTCGGGAGAAGAAGGACGCTCGAGTAGGCGTTCTGCTGGAAATGGCCACTTTGGAGCCCGATCCTGAGATTCGGACATGGATCCGGGTGACGGTGAGAGAAGTCATTTTGGAGCAGCTTCAGGGTGATGGTCCGGGCTTTCTGGGAATTGTCATGGGACTTGATCCTGATGGGGTTCGAATCGACGGGACA
Source organism: Haloferula luteola (assembly GCF_014201715.1). GTDB lineage: Bacteria > Verrucomicrobiota > Verrucomicrobiia > Verrucomicrobiales > Akkermansiaceae > Haloferula > Haloferula luteola. The sequence goes on along the minus strand of NZ_JACHFD010000002.1, from coordinate 222,213 downwards.
GTTTCTGGGTTGGCAGCAGAGAAGGCGGGTTTGATGCCTGGGGACCTGATTCTTAAGGTCGAGGATAAGGAGGTTGGGGGAGCAACAGCCCGCTCTGTTTTTCGGGAAATGATTTCCAAACTGAGTCCGGGTGATCGAGTCCACCTTTGGGTCTCAAGAGATGGGGAAATGAAGGAGTGGGAGGTCGTCTTGAGCGGACATCCGTGGAGTGTTCCCACTCTGGATGGTGCGCTTGATCCTGCGAGGGAGGAGGAGGCGAAGGAAGCGCGCTTCTCTCAGTGGTTGAAGGAAGAGGCCGCGAGACAAAACCCAAGTTCGTGACGCTTCTTAGGAAACGTCTCAGGGTTTTGGGTTCGACAAGCCGAGGTGGTGTGCGACGCTCCTGAGACCTCTTTCCCAAGTTCCATTCTATGTTCGGACTGAAATCACAAGTGGCCGCCGCGTTTTCGTTGGCATTGGCCGGAACCCAGGTGGCCTGTGCGGAGCAAACGGATTTCAACAAGGTGGGACGCCAGATGGCGATCATGCTCCAGAACAGCCACTTTGATCGAGCGAATCAGTCCTTCAAAGAACTGAGCGACGACTTTTTGGCAACCTACCTTCGGGATCTCGATTACGGACGGATTTACTTCACCCAAAAGGACGTCGACCGGTTCCAATCGGAGTACGGTGAACGATTGGCTTCGATGCTTTTAGAAGAGGACAGCATGGATGCCGCAAACGACATCTATCAGATCTTTGTGGAGCGCGTGGAAGCTCGTGTTGCCCAGGCCAACGAGCTCCTTTCGGGGGATGAGTTCGATTTCACCCAACCTGAAACGATCATGCGCACACGGAAGGATGCAGCATGGCCGAAGGATGAAAAGGAAGCGGAAGACCTGTTTCGTAAGCAGATCAAGGAGTCGCTTCTTTCTGAGAAGCTGCGTCGCGAAATGCTGATGAAGCTGGCGAAGGAGCAGTCCAAAGAGGATCTTTTCAAAGACGAACGGAGTCCCGAGGACAAGATCAAGCTGCGCTATGAGAGGTTTCTTCATTCGGTGAAGGACGTGGATTCGGATGACGTCGCGACGTACTTTCTGAGTGCCGTTGCCAAGACCTTTGATCCGCATACGGACTATCTCAGCTTCAAGCAGATGGAGCGCTTCCGAGATGATATGCGGAATCAGCTGGTGGGGATCGGCGCCTTGCTCCAAGCCGAAGAGGATGGGGCGACCAAGATCATGGGCATTGTGGTGAATGGCCCAGCGGACCGTGCCGGGGAACTCCGTTTGAATGATCGGGTGGTGGGCGTGGATCCGACGAATTCGGGGCGACCAGAGGACATGGTCGACATCATGTTCATGAAGATCGACAAAGTGGTCGATCTGATCCGCGGGAACGAGGGAAGTGAAGTGAGGCTCAAGGTGGAGCCTGCTGGAGGAGTTCCCGGGGAGACGCAAATGATCGTGATCCAGCGAGGCAAGGTGGAGCTTAAGGATGAGCAGGCCACGGCTGAGGTGATCGATGTCGCTGGCAAGGAGGAAGAAAAACAGCGGATTGGTTTCATCACGCTTCCTTCATTCTACGCGGATTTTGATGCAGGCGATACTCGTTGCTCTACCGACGTCGAGGTCCTGTTGCAGCGATTGATTGACGAGAAAATCGACGGTCTGGTGTTGGATCTTCGAAACAACGGTGGCGGTTCCCTCGAAGAAGTTCGGAGGATGACCGGCTTCTTCACCAATCGGCTTCCTGTCGTTCAAGTGAAGAACACTTTGGGTCAGGTGCAGGTGAAGGAATCGGACAATCGGCGTCCGATGTATTCCGGCCCGATGGTGGTTCTCGTGGACAAGAGCAGCGCATCTGCAAGTGAGATTCTTGCCGGTGCTTTGCAAGATGACAACCGGGCGGTGATCGTAGGCGAATCTTCCACATTTGGAAAAGGAACGGTGCAGCAGCCGATGGATATCGGTCGTCACATGCCGCTTTTTGCCGAAAGCCGTCGGGCGGGGACCTTGAAGGTGACGATCCAGAAATTCTATCGTCCCTCGGGTTCTTCGACGCAAAACCAAGGAGTGATTCCAGACGTCCTTTTGCCCAGCCTCATGGATGCCCTGGAGATCGGCGAAAAGTACCTGGACCACGCCTTGGATCACGATGTGATTCGTCCTGCTCCTGGATTTGATCCGATGCCCAAGGCGAACTTGTTCGTTCCTCGATTGCAGGAACTCAGCGAAAAGCGTGTCGAGGCGTCGAAGGACTTCAGTTATATCCTTGAGGATGTGGCTCGTGAGAAAAAGCGGCGCGAGGGCAATGACGTTTCTCTTGTGTTGGCGACACGCCAAGCAGAATTGGCCGACGCGGACAAGTTGCAGAAGGGACGAAATGCTGAACGCCGGGAGCGCTTTGCCACGATGGAGGAAGGCGACAAGAAGCAATTCACTTTCTACAAGCTCACTTTGGACGATGCCAATGAGGAGCAGGCGTTGAAGCTCTTTGATCCGACGGAGGAGGCGAGCGGCAATATGCGCCGGGCCAAGGATAAGACTGAAGAACTCGATACGACTCCAGAGTGGCCCAGTGGTTTGGATCCGTTCAAACGCGAAGCATTGTCGGTTTTAGGGGATCTCATCGACGTGACTCGGGACGCAAAAATGGCAGGGATGCTGAAGTCGTCGAATCTTCGGTAATGCCCATCGTCGATCATCTTCGGGAGATTCGAAGTCGAATGGATCGCGCCTGTGACCAAGGAGGGCGGGCGCGTGACGAAGTTCAGCTTCTTGCCGTATCGAAGACCTTTGGTTGGGAGAGCATCCAAGAGGCCTACCAGGCAGGTCAGAGAAGTTTCGGAGAGAGTCGCCAGCAAGAGGCAGAGGCGAAGATCAGGGAGTTGCCCTCAGATATTGAGTGGCATTTCATTGGAACTCTTCAGCGCAACAAGGTGAGGAAGGTGCTGGAAGCATTCTCCGTGATTCACAGCGTGAGTTCCCTCCGATTGGCGCGACATATTGACCGAATCGCCGACGAGATGGGCGTGCGACCGAAGGTTTTTTTGGAGATCAATATTGCCGGGGAGATCTCGAAGGGAGGTTTTCCCATCAAAACCCTTCACGGGGAGTTTGCCGAGCTGATGGCATTGGAGCATCTTCAATGGCAAGGTCTGATGGCGATTCCACCGGAAGAAGCAAGTTCGGCGATGGCCGCGAAATGGTTTCGGCAGGTGCGCGAGTTGCGAGATGAGCTGCAGGAAAGCTCTGGCCATGCATTGCCCGAGCTTTCCATGGGGATGAGTGGGGACTACGAAGTGGCGATCGCCGAGGGTGCGACTTTGGTTCGTGTGGGCTCGGCAATCTTTGGAGATCGATTTTATCCGGCATGAAACTGGAACATACCGCCGTCATTGGCAGTGAATTGGCCTTGGCTTTCGACGACGGCATCGAAGCGTACATACCTCTCCTTTTGCTTCGTCGTGCTTGCCCGTGTGCGCAATGTCAGGGCGAACCCGATGCATTGGGGCGCGTGGTGGTGCCGGCAAGCACCATTGGGGATCGGGGATGCGAAGTGACCGGGATGGAGACCGTGGGAGGATACGGTTTGCAGATCCGATGGGCGGATGGCCACTCCACAGGGATTTACAGCTATCCTCTTTTGCGCCAGCTGGCGGCTGCAGCCGAAAACTGAACAAGCCGCGTCGGCGCCATGATCAAGGTGTGGCCCCTGGAAGGATTTGTTCGGTGAGGCGGTCGATCCCAGACTGAGCCAGCGAGCTAGCCGGGTAGATGGATCGGGCTTTGAGATACCAGCTTAGAGCGGAACCCACCTGAGAGTCGCTTCGGTTCTCGAAAGTTTGGGCCTGGTCGAGTGCTTTGGTGAAATCCGCGACATTGGGAGCAAGTTGTTCGAGCTTGCGCCCAAGTTTGGGGTCATCTGGGAATTCCTCCCGAAGTGTCGCGAGCTGCTCCCACGCGGCATAGGATTGATCCATCTTTTCGAACTCAGACGCTTTGGCCAGAGCTCCGTCGATGCGGAAGATATTGCCGATGATCTGTTTGAAGGCGGATTCGCGAGTGGCATCCCCGTGGATTGCCGGTGCGATCTCATATTGGCGGCGGTGAATCTCGCGAAAGTTGCTCTCGCTGATCAGGCGATCGAAATCATTTCGAATCTGAGTGAGGCCACTGCTTTGAGAGACGAGTTGGTCAAATTCCGCGAGTTTGGGGTTTTGTGGCCAAACTTCCATGGCGCTTTGGATCTCGGATGCGGCCTTGTCGGTGTCGCCTTGAGCGGCGGCGTGCTTGGCGGCATCGATGTGCATGTTGCTCACCCGCGTGAAGGTGGCAATCGCTGCCGTCGGTTTGGTGGCATCAAAATCGGATGCTGTTTCTTTCAGGCCATCGATCAGCGATTCGGCGGTGGCGTAATCCTTGGCGTCAATGGCGGCGATCAACTTGTATGACTCTCGTACGTATTCGAGGATCTTCCGCTTCTTTTCCCGGGGCAGGGTCTGAATCGTCGGCATGAATTCACCGACCATGTAGGCTTCGCTGAGGCGTTTGGAGGCACTTTCCAGTTCGCCTCTTTCCGAAAGGAATTCGAAGGCTTCGACGCCTTTGTCGACATCTCGGATGGCCTCACTCGCCAGAGAGTCGAGAGCTGCGACGGTCGGACTGGTGCCGAAAGTTTCGAGGAGCATCTTGGAAAGGTCGGAGTTCTTGTCGATCCTCAGCTCATTGTCGCCATCCTTGAAGACCTGATGATAGAACCTCGCTGCCATGAGGACGTGCTCAAATCGCCGTTGACCGAAGAACTGAACCATCAAGGCTTGGTATTGAGCCTTGGCCTGGATGATCTGAAGTTCCCCTTTGGCGCGATTGGCCTTGGAGAGCGCATCGATCTCGGCGGCCCGCTTGACGGTGTCCTTGTATTCAAGAGAGTCGGTTCCGGTGCCATTTTTCGGAACCCTTTCGGTGACCGTCTCGTTGTTTCCTCCTTTTGTCTCTCGCGTCTGGTTGACACGGGTCTTTGCTGCCATGACGTCAGCATTGTGGATCATCCGTTGTTTTTCCTGCTCCATCGCCTCCATCAAGGCCTTGGTGGCGCGGACGTCCTTTTTGGCGAGGACAGCGGCATAGATCGCTTGGGAAAGGGAATCGCAGAGCTTGGCGTCGCCCGGGTAGGAAGAGGCTCGGGGGAGCAAGGCGACTCCTCCCGAGAAATCCGGGCCTCCTTCGTGGTGGGGTGAAATGCAGGCGAGGATTTCGGCAATGGTCTTGCGGTATTCGACTGCCTGCTCGGAATCGTCCGCCGGTTCATTGAGGTAACGCTCGAATCGTGCCGAAACGAGTCGGTTGTCCGTGGCGGACCAGCTGTGGCCGTTCCAGGAGACAAGTTCGCTCGATGGGTCCAGAAAAGGGAGCTCGTTGCCGGCGAGCGGTGGGGCGGACGTCGGCTTGGAATCGCGTCGGACGACGGTGTCCTGTGGCGTGCGGTCCGCCTGCGAATGATCGGCAGGAGGGGGAACGTAGACCTGGGAGAAGGCGAGCGAGCTGGTGGCAGCAAGAAGGCAGAGCGGCTTCATCGAGAGAGGGATGCGATGGTTTTAGAGCGGCTGGACCGCTTCGGCGACGGCGATGCCGCGGTCCCGAAAGCGGACGCGGAAGGCGTAGTGGCGGCCCCGCTCAATGTTGATTTTGGAAAGTTCGGCGGGGATCTCGATTCCGAGAAATCGCGCCTGATCGTTCTCGCCCACTTGGAGCGAGATGAGTTGTCCCTGATCGGCGGTCCATGCGAGTTTTCCATCGATCATGCCATCGACAACGTAGCTGTTGCCGCGGAGGGCATTGGAATTGATTTCGACCTGAACCATATCCAAGGGGGCGCCGTCGAGGGGCGAGGAGGAACCCTTTTGACCGATCCACGCCTTGCCCCCGACGAAGGCGAGCACCGCGATCGCGATGAGACTGACGATAAGGGTGGGTTTGGGTCCAGAACTGGCGCGGCGAGGCATGATAGGCGAGTGAAGGGTAAGGGTGGATAGGGGGGATCAATGTTGCCAATGGTGGCGGCGAATGCCGATGGAAGCGGCAATCAGACCGACCAGGACGTGAAGTGACAGCGTGAACAGGCAGGATGAATGGGTGGATAGGGAGGTGTCGATCACGGACTTGACCGCATTGAGGACCTTACCATCCAACGCGCTGACGCTTCCAGACCAAGCCCAGTAGGCAGAAATGAAGGGTCGCGTGCAGTTTTCGACTTGTTCGGGAAGCGCAAGGACGGCTCCTGAAAGTGGAAGCTGGAAGCCCACCAAGTAGATCGACAGCAGGGAGGCCTGTTCAGCGGTTTTCATCAGGGCGGAGATGGCCAGACACACCGCAGTCATCGCGGCATTGACCAAGGTCAAAAACAGCAGATGGCTGGTGAAGTCGCCCCGGAAGCTGCCAAAAAAGTTCACGAATGCTGCCATCCATGTCGATTGAACGACCACCAGAACTCCGAGGAAGATGATCTTGCTGGCCAGGTAGGCGGAGGGCCGCAGGCCTCCAAATTTCTCCTTTTCGAAGATGGGTCGTTCCCCCGCGACTTCTCGGGCGGAATTGTTTGAGCCCATCAGGGAAAGGAGAATGACTTGAAACATGATGATCCCGCTCACCGCTGAGCCGACCTTGACTTGCTCTTGTCGAACCATGCGTTGCTCTTGGAGTTCGGCTTGGAGGCTCTCTTGGCGGGCATCGGATAAGCTTGAAATCGGGCCCTCGGCCTTGTCCGAGAACAGCGTGACGAGAATCGGAAAGCAGACGATGATCGCCAGCTGGAGGAAGATTTGTCCCTTATCTCGGAAGAAGATCCGCCACCGTCGAGAGAGCAGAGTCCCCAGTTGCACGAGAAACCCAGGGGCGGGGAGAGCTGAGGTCTCGGCGGGTGTTGGCACTTCGGAAGGGAGCGGAGGCTCGCTGGTCAACATTTTGCCCTCATAGGCCTCCCGGTGTTTTGACCACGACGTCAGCCAGCGCTCGCTGGGCTGTGTGGCGAGCTTTGGGTATATTTCTTCGGTATCGTCGACGGAGAAGTAGTGGGTAAGGAGCTCCGGCGGGCCGTGGAAGGCGACCTTTCCTTCGTGCAGCACGAGGATGGAGTCGTAGAGTTCCAAGTGAGCCAGAGAGTGGGTGACGGAGAGGACGGTTCGGCCATCGTGTCGGGAGAGATCGTGGAGGAGGCGCACCACTTCCCGCTCTGACCGGGGGTCGAGTCCACTAGTGACTTCATCACACAAGAGGAGCTTGGGATTGGATACCAGCTCCATGGCCAGGCCCAGCCGTCGCTTTTGTCCTCCTGAAAGGACCCGAACTTGGCGGTCAGCAATCGCGGTGAGGCCGGTTTCTTCGAGCACCCGGTCGATGCGATGGTCCAGATCCTGGGCATTGCGGGTTTTCACCCGGAGACGTGTGGCGGCCTCGATGGATTCGTCTACCGTCAGAGGATCGTAGGCGATGGAGAACTGAGGAACATAGCCGATCTCGGAAGGCTCAAAATCCTGCTCCTCGGAGAGATTTCGGCCCTCCCAAAACAAGGCGCCGGCCGACTCTGGGTTCAAGCCGGCGATGGTGCGTAGGAGCGTGGTTTTACCGCATCCCGAAGGGCCTACGATGGCCATGAAATGGCCCTTCGGGACGCGGATGGAAACGTGATCCACCAACAATACGGTTTCTCCGCCTTTGGAGATGGAAAAGCATACGTCTTGGAGTTCGAGCACGATGAGGTGGATCTAACGTTCGGTTCGAAAGAAGCGGATCTTTCGCGGGGAAGGAAGGAAATCGGCCCGAGCATCAGGAAATCTCGGTGAAGTGCGACAAGATTGCACTTTGCCCGCTGCGTTTTGCCACAGTTGGGACGATTTGACCGATGGCGGGGATAGGCTAGCGAGGATCCCCAAAGGCTGAAAGGGCCTTAATCTTAGGGTCTCACGGAGAGTTTGACACCTGATCGGTGCCAAGGTACGTTGTTTGCTGGTTATTTTGCGAGAACAAGCGGGCACCCTCGGTGACCACGATGTGATTACAAATTCTGAGGCGAAATTTGGAATAAAAGTTCCCTCTGCGGCGTTTCACTCATGGAAACCAGATTTCCTGCATTTCAATCTAAACCTCACTGACGGATATGGAAAGCGACTCAAATCTGAAGCTGTACCTTCGCGAAATTTCGAAAACTCCTCTTCTCTCTCCAGAGGAAGAGGTCGAGTTGGCCGCCCGCATCCAGCAGGGAGACAAGGCGGCTCGCACTCACATGATCAATGCAAACCTGCGACTGGTGGTCAAAATTGCCCAGGACTACGCAGGTTATGGTTTGCCCCTCTCCGACCTCATTTCGGAGGGCAATATTGGCCTTATGAAGGCTGTCGAGCGTTTCGACCCTGAAAAGGGAGGCAAGCTCTCCACTTACGCAGCCTGGTGGATCAAGCAATCCATCAAGCGGGCTTTGGCCAATCAGAGCAAGACGATCCGTCTGCCTGTTCACATGGTCGATAAGATCGCCAAGATGCGCCGCATCTCCACGATGTTGGCCGAGGTTCTGGGCCGCGAGCCTACCGACGAGGAATTGGCGGATGAGATTGGCTTGCCGCGCCGTAAGCTAGCGATGCTCAAGCAGGCTTCGCAACGCCCGACCTCTCTCGATGCTCCAGTCAACGAAGGCGAGGCGACCGAGTATGGTGAAATCATTGGCGATGATCGTGCGGAGAATCCCCTCGACGCGCTGAGTGACAAGAACCTGCATGGAGAATTGGACGATCTGTTGGCCATCCTCGATCAGCGGGAGCGCCGTATCATTGACGAGCGCTTTGGCTTGAATGGCAAAAAGCCGATGACTTTGGAGGAAGTGGGTCGTGAGTTTGGCGTCACCCGTGAACGGATTCGCCAGCTCCAGAACGTGGCACTGACGAAAATGCGCAAGGCGCTGCGCCGCAAGGAACTCCCGCTGCCGAAGGTCGCCGACGGCGCCGCTGCCGGCTGAGTTTCAGAGATGACCCCATTTCAGAGCCGCATCCGATAAGGATGCGGCTTTTTGGTTTTCAGGAAGAACGGGTGGTCTCGAGAACGATCTCAGCGTGATCGGCGGGCATGGTGAAGAATTGAGGCCCATTTGTGTGAGGCGACTCAATTTGCCAAATCGTCCCCGCTTCGGAAGAGGGAAGAAAATGCAGTTGGCCCTCGGAGAGCAGTGCCATGCGGTGACGAACGCCGGGGGAAGGATGATGGAAGACCTCCAACGGGGTACGGTGAGGATTCGCGACGATCAGCGTATGGAAGGAAGGGAATGGCTCCGGTAAGGCTTCGGTGGGGAATTCCGATTGCTGAGCGAGTCTTTGGCGGGGCCCCATTTGACACAGCTCCTTCAAGGTAGCTTGTTTCTTGAGGCGGCGTTGCCATTCCTTTCGGAATTGAAGAGGGGTCCATGAGGTCCACTCTTTGAAAGAGCGAATGAACGGTTCATGGCCGGCAAATCCACAGGCAGCGGCGATTTCCTTAATGCCGTCCGAACTGCGAATGAGGAGATCACGAGCGAGGAGATTGCGGGAAACGGCGAGATGCCGGGAGTAGGGAAAGTGGCTGGTTTGCTCCAACGCGCGGGAAAAGTGGCGCCGACTGATGGAGAAATGCTCTGCGGCCTCTTCGATGGTCGGAGCATGCGGCCACTGCGCATTGAGCCATTCGTGGAGTTCTCCCGGGAGGTTTTGGTGGCGAGAGCGGGGAGCTTGATGCGATTTTAGGGTGACTGCTTCAGCCAAGGCTTGTCGTAGTCGGACGATCAGGTGGATGGCCTGAGCTGCTTTGCCAAGGGTCCCCATCCAACGAGCTGGTGGATCCCATGGGGTTGGAGTCGTGGCCCAATCGAGAATTTGAGGACGGAATTCTGCGATCCACTCGGGATCGGAAAGGGAAAGTGTCGGGGCATTCAGGCGTCCGATCATGAGGCTTTGATCGGGACAGGTGAGGGCGAGCCAGGAGCCTCCTTCGGCAGACGTGGCGCAGCGGCCTGGGAGGATCGGGCTGGTCGTCAGCGATTTTCCCTTCTTGTCCCAAGAAAAAAAAATCCCAGGCCCTTCCAGAACGAGGATCTCGTCAAGGCTTGGACCTGGGGGAAGTTCGAGAGCTGTGATTCGCCGGTTTTCCCACTCGATGGCGGAGCGGTCGAGAGCGTGAAGCAGTGCTTGGAGTGGGCTCACGGTTGGGGAACCGGGGCAGACACTCAGTTGGGATCGTCTTTGTCGTCACCGGCACCGCCGTTGCCGGCTTGGTAGCCGATGGCGGGCATGACTTTGCGGACGAGGCGGCGCAGACCATTTTCGCCTGCTTCAAATTCACTTTCTGCATCCCGCAGGGCTTTCTCCCAAGCTGGGGCGAATCCAGGCGCCTGCTCACGCATTTGGCGAACGGCCGCCTCCATGATCTGGTATTGCTTCACTTCAGCCCGACCGGGTTTCGATTGAAGGGTGGCATTGGAGATCCGAAGGTTTTCGTTCTGCTCCTTGAGAGTCTTGAGCTCATCCTGCAGGGATTGATTGCCCTGCGCGTTGATTTTGAGCTGGGTATTCAAGTGGCCCTGGAGCTCGCGTAGTTCATTTTCGAGGCGCCGGATGTCGCGAGACAGGCGGATCTTGGTCGAAATGCCAGATTTCCACGCAAAGAAGGCGAGGATGAGGCCAAGTGCCAAGCCCCAGACGAAGGGCTGCTTCAAAATGTCGGTGAAGTTTTCCATGAAATGGGGAGGAGTGATCAGGGTTCGGGAGTTTCGGTCGAATCGATGAGTTCGCAATCGGCAAGTACCAGGTCGGTGAGATCTACCGGATCCTTGGCATAGATGACGAAGGGAAGTGTGGTATTGGTTTTCCCGGAGAGGTCGATGAGCAACGGGTATCCGTGGGTGGTGGCGATTTCGGCAGCTTTCGCGTGGAGTTTCGCAAGTTCTGCCTCCATTTGGTCCACCATACGACGGTGGATGGCCTTGAATTGCTCGCCTTGGAAAACAATCACTTCTTTTCGAAGCGAAACCTCCTCGTCGCTTTTCACAATGAGTTGCTGACGCAGCCGTTCGGCGGCCGCCGTATCTCCTTCTTCGAGCGTGGAAATCTGGGATTTGAGGTCCTCCATTTGCAGCTGCACCTCTCGGAGGGCGTCAAAGCGGGGGTCTTCGGCGACGGCCGTTTTTGCCGCTTCCGCTTGAATAGCGATCTCTTGAGAAGATTTGAGCTGACGATAGATGTCGGCGATCCGCACCCCCGCAATCTCCGGGGCCGCGGAAATGCAGCTGATCGTGAGGGCGAGAACGCCAAGGGCGAGGCGAAGCATGCGGCTAGGATGTACCTGCCCTTCTCGACTGTCGAGTATCTGGCCGTATTTCCGCGCGTTTGGCCTTGGCGTTGAGTGACGGGCGGAAAGCGGATTGCGAGAAACGATGAGTGGGGATGGCAACGATGCAGATTGCATTGCTGAGAAGGCGTCGGAGATATCGTTCGAACAGTGCAAGACGCTCAATATCAGCATGAAAAGGGGGTCGTGGCTAGGTCGGCATCGGGACTGCGATGACGAACATGAAACGACGAAAGGAAACTTATGTTGAAATGGACTCTTATCTTCTTCGTGCTGGCTTTGATCGCCGGCTTGCTCGGTTTTTCAGGAGTTGCCGGGGCTGCCTCGACGGTGGCGCAGGTGCTCTTCGTGATCTTCCTCGTGCTTTTGGTGATTTCCGCCATCAGTCGCGCTGTCAGGGGGGGCACTCCGTAAGGAGCAAGCGACCGATTCTGAACTCCACCGCAAACTCCTTGAAGCGATGCTGATTTTAAAATCGCAAATGTTGCTGGCGGGTGTCTTCGGCTCTGTGATCTCCCGAAGGTGGGCGCGCGCGCTGCCAGCGCGCCGTCCCACGGGTGGGTTGCGGCACTGAGATTCTTCGCCAAGATCCCGATGAGAACTTCTCCAAGGGGAGGCTCAATGCCTCCCCCATTTTTGAATATGCACTTCTGTTAGAATGAAGAACTTCCTGCGAACTTTTGGAGCTTTGGGCGTGATGGGCTTGATTTCGGCACAAGCGGCTTTGCCGGATCCGACATTTGATGATGACGGCTACTTGACCTTCTATTTGGACAACGACCTTTTTGGCGGTGAGGACCGCGACTACACGAATGGAGCTCGACTGGCGTGGATTTCAGGAAGTGAGCGGGTGGAGGACCTGATAGGGGTTCAGCGTTACCTGAGGCGCCTCACAGGAGATGCAGACAGTTTCGAAGTTTTCCAGAAGGTGACGGGTTTCGAGCACCCCGAACAGATCGTGTACAATTACGGCTTTTCACTGACTCAGCTGATGTACACGCCTCAAGATAATGCCTCGTATGCGCAGCCCCCATTTCAAAGGCGATATGCGGGATGGACCGGGGTCGGATTTTCTTTGCATGTAAAAGATGAACGTATTCTCAATTCCGTTGAATTGAGTGTTGGGACCACAGGGCCTGACTCCTTTGCTGAGGCGACACAGGATTTCATTCACGATCTGCGTGGGGTGGAGAAGTTCAACGGTTGGGACCAGCAGATCCCGTCTGAATTGACAGTGGATTTGAGCTTCATCCAGAAGCGCCGACTGGATTTCGCCCAAATGGGTTATGGGATCCTGCGGGTGGACGGCATTGGTGAGTGGGGTGTGAGATTGGGGACGTTTCGCACGGACGCGCATCTCGGTGGAATGTTTCGAGTCGGATACAACTTGCCGCCGGACTTTTCAGATCCTCGGTTGTCGCCCACGGCGTACACTCACCGGTATTTCAATTCCGGTTTCGACTATGACAGCGATTGGTCAGTCTTTCTTCTTGCTGGCGGCAGCCTTACAGGAGTGGCGCACGATGCGACTCTGGATGGCCCGATGTTCAGCGACTTCAATACGGGCATTCAACGACGCCCATTTGTTGCGGAAGTCTATGCGGGATTTGGCGTTCGCTACCGTCGTCTTGAGTTGAGCTATGCGCACACTTGGCGGACGGAGGAGTACCGAACCCAGCGAGGGATCGCGCAGGTGGGAACGGTAGGGGTCAAGCTTCGCTTCTAGTCCGAATCGAGGGCATAACTCCAGATTTCTGCCAAGCTTGGGTGGTAGAATGGAGTGCGGCGAAGGTCGTCAAGAGTCATGCGATTCTTGATGGCAAGCAGCATGACGTGGGAGCTGTCGACGACTCCAGGGCCCACGGCGTGAGCGCCCACGAGCCGCCCGGTTGATTTTTCTGAAACCAATCGGATGTGCCCTTGAGCGTTGAGGATTTCCCCTTTTCCGAGATCGGAGAATGAGTAGCGATGTTGCTGGAGACCTTGGCTTTCCAGTTCATCGTCATGGGGATCCACTCCGAGAGAAACGACCTCGGGATGGGTAAAGATGCCCTGCATTTTGAGATGAGGCTCCCAGCTTCGATCGGTCACCTGATGATCGGTTCTCAAGTGTGCGGCTTGGTGGGCTGCGACTTCTCCCTGAACGACGGCGAGGTGAACGACGGGCAAGGGGCTAGCGCAGTCGCCTGCCGCAAAGATGTGCGGCTGGGAGGTTTGTGTCAGCTCATTGATCGGCAGTCGGCCTGTGTCGTCGGTGGTCAGGCCGGCCTGATCGAGATGGAGAGATGAAGTGGATGGACTTCTCCCCGTGGCGAGAATCAGGGCCTGGCAGCAGAGGTGAGACTCGTCGCTGAGGTGAAGATGAAATCGTGAGCCGTCGTGGCGAACAGATTGAGCTTCCGTTTGGAATCGGATGTCGATTCCTCGTTGCTCACTGGCAGCGGCGACCGTTTGGCCGAGGTCGGGATGGAGTTTCGAAAGAATCCGTGAGGATCGGGAGAGCACCGTGACTTGGCTGCCGAGACCTTCATAAAGGTGGGCAAATTCCATGCCGACGGCTCCACTGCCGATGATCGTAACGCTCGACGGCAAGGAGGGGAATTGAGTCACCTCGTCGCTGGTCCAAAAGGGGGTGTCTGAAAGGCCAGGAATGGGAGGAATCGACGGCGTGGATCCTGTTGCTACGATGAAAGCGTCGGCTCGGAGGGTGTCTCCGGAGTTTTCGAGACGGAGGGTATGGGGGTCGATGAATTGAGCGCGATCCCGAATGAGTCGATAGGGGGCCGCCGCCATTTCTTGTCGCCGCGCATCCTGAAAGCCTGAGATGACTTGATGGAGCCGCCTCCGCAATTGTGCCTCATCGAGGCGAGGAGAGCTGTTTCGAACCGCGAAATGGTCGGCACTGCGGCATTCGCGCATGCGATCGGCAGTGGCGATGAGGAGTTTGGAAGGCATGCAACCCCGGAGGATGCACAATCCGCCGAGGGTGGGTGCCGCCTCGACCAAGAGTGTTTCCAACCCCAATCGCGCCGCGGTCCGGGCAGCGGCATGGCCAGCGCTCCCTCCACCGATCACGATCAAGCGAAAGGGCTTCATGTGCGCACGTTGTCCGCTTGGTGGGCCAACTGACCGAGGACGGACTCTGAAAGCTCAAACTCGATGCGCTCGAGTTCACCGGGATGCTCGTGCATGATTTTGAGAATGCGCCGCCACGAACTTTCACGAAGCGTTCCCTGATCGGAGGCATCGAGGAAATCGAGAGCTTGATCGAGTCGACCGGCGCGTGCGGAGGCGAGTCCCTTTTCAAGCCATGAGTCGCCAGGGTGAATGACGGATTTGACTGCAGATCGCAGTTCCACGGGTTTGACCGGTTTCATGAGGAAATCGACCACGTGGTGGTGAATGGCCTTCACGGCTGAATGGACCGTGATGTAAGCGCTGCACAGGATTACAGGGGTGAAATCGCCCCGCCGGCGAAGGGCTTCAATGACAGCAAGCCCGTCGACATCCGGCATGCGGAGGTCGAGTACCACGGCGTCGAACGACTTCTCGGCGAGACGTTCGAGGGCCTCTGCCCCATTCGAAGCGGTTTCCGCCTGAGTGGTGGCGTTGGTGAGGGCATACGCGAAGCCGAGCCGAAGAGTCGGCTCGTCGTCGACGACGAGGATTCGCAGGGGGCTGCGATCGCTGGCCCGGGTGCTGTCAGGCAGTCGGGACATCAATGAAGAATTCGGTTCTGGTTTGGTCGGGGTTTCGTTCGCTGAGACCAATGCGTCCCTCGTGGGCGCGCATGATTTCACGGGAGATAAAAAGGCCGAGTCCGATGCCGTCGGTGCGCTGGTTGGGAGCGCGGTAGAAGCGTTCGAAGATTCGACCTTCGCTTTCCTCGGGGACTCCGGGCCCGTCGTCCAGCACAGAGAGCCTCACAAAGTCGGCCCCAGAACGGGCGATGTGGACGTCGACGTTGCCTCCAGGGGGACTGTGCTTGATGGCATTGGAGACGAGATTGTGGACTACCTCGCTGATTCTCATGGGGTCGGCCATCACCTGCGGGAGGTTGTCGGCGGCGTCGATTCGGAGGGTGATGCGGGATGCGGAGGCTTTGCTCTCGAAAAGGTGAATGCTTTGATCTGCGAGGTCTCGGAGATTGGTGGGCCGGAGATCAAGATGAGTGGAACCGCTTTCGGCTCGGGAGATGTCGAGGAGAGTGTTGAGGGTAGAGAGCAGACGCTCGCAATCTTCACTTGCGGACGAAAGCATGGTTCTCTGCATGTCCGACAGGCGTCCGGTTTCTTCTTCGAGGAGAAGGTGCAAGACCATGCGGATCCCGGTAAGCGGAGTTTTGATCTCATGGCTGACCGTGGAAAGGAGGTTGGTCTTCATGTCGTCGAGCCAGCGGATGCGAGTCACATCATGCAGCAGCACGGCCCATCCAGCGTAGGGGTTTTGCTCATTGCGCCCGGCGGAGAAGCGGAAGATGCGGGGGAGGAAGAAATGCTCCTTTTCATCGATCCGGAAAAGGAGTGCTTCTCGAGGATCTTCAGGAAGGTGGTTGTGACCCTGCTGCTGACAGTTTTGGAAAAGGCGGAGTACTTTTCCGGGAAGTCGCGTCCCGAGACCGAGGGACTCGTTGAGGTCTTCGGCGGCAGGATTGAGGCGGACGGTGTCACCGTGCAGGTCGAGCACATACACGGGAGAGGGGATGGCAGAGAGGAGGGCGCGATTCACGAGGTTGTTCCGGAAGAGTCGTTCGTCGGTCTCACGACGGCGGATGCGCAACTCTTCCGCCATTGAATTGAAGGTGGTCACGAGCGATCCAAATTCACTCCCTGCCGTGGGCATGGGCAGGGTGAGCTCAAAATTACCCATGGTCACTTGTTCCATGGAGTCGCGAAGCCCGACGACCGGTTCCACGAGATGGCGGAGGAGTTGGAAGTAAATCATCACCGCCATGGCCGTCCCCAGCACGACCAAAGTTGCCAGAAAAGCAGTGTTTTTGCCCGATTCCGCCGCCAATGCCCGGCTGGCATTGAAGAGTTGTTCTTCAGCAAGGTGCGTCAGGCTTTCTCCGAGGTCGGTGATGCGCTGGGTGTGGGCACCGAAGGTTCTGAGGAGATCCGAGCGTTCCGTGCGATCCACGACTTCGTTGGTGAGCAGCCGTTCGTAGTCGCCAAAGTACAATCCCAAAGCTTCGGTAAGCGAGGAAAGGGAGCTTTCCCATCGTTCATTCCCACCACCGAGGAGACGGAGGGCATGCAGGGTGTCTTCGACCTTGGTGCGGGTTTCGTCAAAAAGTTGACGATCGGGTGCGGTTTCGGGCGCAGGCCCTGCGAGGGTGGTGATGTAGGTCGAATTGAGCATCGACGTGTAAGACCTGAGCCCTTGGGCAAGGTCGATGGCCTGGTAATCCTGCTTGAGACGACCCTGAAATCGAGTGTCGGCGTCGTTGAGGATGACCAACGCGGCCGCCCCCGTCGCCCAAAGGAGGATGACGAGGGTGAGGAGGCCGAGAAACAAACGGGCGCGGAGCATGAGAAGAAGGGAGGATCAGGAGATGCCGAAGCGCTTCCGCTTTCGATAGAGGGTGGCCTTGTCGATGCCGAGAATGGAGGCCGCTTCCTGGAGGGTGGGCGCCCATTCAAGGATGCGGCGCATGTGGGCTTCCTCCAACTGATCGAGGCTGAATTCGCCCCCGACGTTCGGTCCCGTTCCCTGGGAGCTTTTGCCGGCGGCGATGGTCTCGGAGGCTTCAGGACGGGGGAGGTCGATCGGCTCAATCCACTCTCCACGAGCAAGAATGGTGGCGCGTTCGATGGCATTGCGAAGTTCGCGGAGATTGCCCGGCCACGAATGGGTCGAGATGACCCGCATGGCCTCTGGGCTGAATCCACGGAGCTTGCGACCAATCTGATTGGAAAAATGGATAAGGTAACTCTCGGCAAACCGGACCAGATCTTTCGGCCGCTCGCGCAGGGAGGGCACTCGGACGCTGATGACGTTGAGTCGATAGTAAAGGTCTTCGCGGAATTCACCTGCGGCGACCTGAGCGGCCAGATCGCGATTGGTGGCGGCGATCACTCGAACGTTGGCGGGGCGGACTTTGTTTTCGCCAAGGCGTTCGTATTCACGCTCTTGCAGCAACCGCAGGAGCTTGGGCTGAATTTCCATCGGCAGTTCCCCGATTTCGTCGAGGAACAGCGTGCCACCTTCCGCGGCGTGAACCTTGCCCCAGGTGTCTTTCACCGCTCCCGTGAAGGATCCTTTGATGTGTCCGAACAAGGTGCTTTCCAGAAGTTCCCGAGAAAGGCTCGGGCAGCTTACGGTGACAAAAGGTTTCTCCCGAAGGTGACTGCGATGATGCACCTCACGGGCAATCACGCTTTTTCCCGTGCCGCTTTCCCCGAGAATCAGAACCGAGGCGGGGGATGCGGCCGCCCTGAAGAGGGTATCAAACTCCTGATTGGTGCGGGTGTCCTCCGAAGCAAAGTCAAGAGGTGGAGTGTTCTGGCTCGCTTCGGATTTGAGCTCCTGGACGGTTTCCTGGAGGCGAACGACTTCTCCCTGAGTCGCGAGGGCTTTCTTCGCCTTGACCAGAATCGCCCGAAGCTGGTCGGGAGTGAAGGGTTTCTCCAGATAATCGAATGCTCCGGCCTGGGTGGCCTTCACTGCCGTTTCGATCGAAGCATGGGCCGTGAAGATGGTGACGAGCTGCCGAGGATGCTTTTCGAGAATTCTCGGGAGCACCTCCAGCCCATCTTCATCGCCCAACCGAAGGTCGAGGAAGATGAGGTCGAACTTTTCTTCTCGGAGCCGCCGGAGGGCTGCTTCCGAGCAGTCCACTGACTCAACGTAGTGTCCCTCATTCTCCAGTGCCAGCGAAGTGGTCAGGCGGATGGAGCGTTCGTCATCGATGATCAGGATGTCCATAGTTCAGCGAGCAGTTCCCCAACAGATAGCGTGCCTTTTGCAAAGTTCGCGCAAAAGTGGCTTATCATCAGTGGGGAGAGGGCGGGTTGGGAGAGAGGGGGAGCGTCGAATCAGGAGCAAAATGCACGAATTGAGCAAAATGTCGTGCAAAACAGCACCGCTGCCCAAGAGGCGGCGGTGCCAGGAAACGCGAGCGATGCTGTTCGTTCAGCCCTCATAGCTGCGGAGCATCCAAGCGGTTTGCTCATGTTTCTGAAGAAGGCCGGTGAGGAAATCTTCGGTTCCTGCATCTCCGATCTCGGAAAGAGTCTCGATGGCCTTACGCAGGTCGCGGGTCACCGTTTCATGGTCGGCGCGGAGAACCGAGAGGGCGTCGAGTCCCTGAATCGCCTCGCCGGAGGATTCCTTGAGGGTGGCCGCATCGAGGAATTCTTGCATCGATCCCGGGCTGACATGTCCCAGCATGCGAATCCGCTCGGCCGTGGCGTCGATGACGGTGGCAAGCTCGCCGTATTGAGTTTCGAGGAATTCGTGGAGGGAATGGAATCGGGGACCGATAAGGTTCCAATGGAAATTCCGCGTTTTCAGATAGAGAACGTGTTGATCGGCGAGGATCGACTTCAGCAAGGAGGCGGCCTTATCACGCTGTTTGGCATCGAGGCCGATGCGCAGATCTTCTGTGGTTTTCGCTTTGGATTTCGTGGATGAAGCTTTCATGTGCTGCGAATTCCCAGCAAACACTGCTCCATGCGCGAAGCTTGAGGTCTGACGCCTTGGCTGCCAACGAAATGGCGCCTCGAGAGGGGACGGCTTTAGAGGTGGGTTCCGTGCAGAGTGCACGGGAAAGGATTCGATTTTGCACCGTCGCCGAGGAGCGCGAGGAGGGAAGTCACTGAAAATGCGACATCCAGGTTCTGGCTCAGGGTTTGCGATAGCGGGCCGCGATGAATCCTAAAGATTACCTTCGATCCAACTCGGGTCCGCGATTGATGGGGCTGAGCGTGGTGTTCGGCGTCCTTTACCTGCTCGTGTTTGCCATGACGTCCTGTTCGACCGCTGCGGGGGTGGGCCGGGATGTACAGAAATTGGGCAATGAAATCGAGGAGGCGGCGCAATAAGCCGGCAGGGGTGATGCCGCTGGCTGAGGCCTCGACTCCGACGTTCTCAGTATTCCCGATCGAGGAGGTAGGCGGCGATCTCGCGCAGTCTTGAGCCCTTGCCGCCTAGCGGCTCCAAGGACTCCATGGCTTTTTTGGTCAATCGAGCCGCTTCTTTGCGTGCCTTGTCGAGGCCGAGGATCGCCGGATAGGTCGCCTTCGCGACGGCTTCATCCTTACCCGCTGTTTTGCCGAGAACTTCGGTGGTTTGGGTGACGTCCAGAATGTCGTCGATGACCTGGAAGGCCAATCCAAGGTGGTAGCCGAAGTCAGTGACGGCATCGAGTTTTGCCGGGGTGGCATTGGCGCTCATGGCTCCTAAGCGCAGGCTTGAAGTCAGCAGCGCAGCCGTTTTGGCCTCGTGGATGCGCACCAGTTCCGCCTTCTTCAATTCCCGGCCTTCCCCTTCGAGATCGAGGACTTGTCCACCGATGAGTTTGGTTGAGCCCCCTGTAATGGCGAACTCCGCGATGAATGCGGAAAGGGGGTAGCGTGCGGTAGGGGCGGTCTCGGAGAGAATGAGAAAGGCTTCCGTGAGCAAAGCATCACCGGTCAACACGGCCATCCCTTCTCCGAAAACCTTATGGCAGGTCGGACGACCTCGGCGGAGGTCATCGTCGTCCATGCACGGCAGGTCATCGTGGACCAACGAGTAGGTGTGCATCAACTCGACCGCGCAGGCCGCGGGCATCGCGAGCTCAATCTCGCCGCCACAGGCTTCTGCTGCGGCCAGCGCGAGCACGGGTCGCAGACGTTTGCCACCCGCAAACAGGCTGTAGCGCATGGCCTCATGGATCTTGGCAGGGCGCTGTTTGGCCGAGGGCAAAAAGCCATCGAGGGCAGCATCCACCTGAGCGGCGCTGGTTTCGAGGTATTCCTTGAGGTCCATGGAAGCTGCGGATGAAGCCGGATCAGAGAAGTTCGGCGATCTGCACGGCGTTGAGAGCCGCGCCTTTGCGGACCTGGTCTCCGACGACCCAGAGATCGAGGGCGTTGTTGAAGACGAGGTTCTTGCGGATACGCCCGACGAGGCAGTCGTCCTTGCCAGTGGTGTCCAATGGAACCGGATAGAGTCGTTCGGCAGGATTGTCGCGAACCGCGACACCTGGCTTTCCGGCGTAGGCGGCGCGCGCGGCTTCGACGCTTACTTCCTGATCAAATTGGGCGGTGACCGAAATGGAGTGGGAGCGGACGACGGGCACCCGGACGCAGGTGCAGGACACGCGAAGTTCAGGAAGGTTCAGGATTTTCCGGCCTTCATGGAGCATCTTGAGTTCTTCCTTGGTGTAGCCGCTCTCCGTGAAGGCATCGACCTCAGGGATCACGTTGGAGACGATCGGGTGTTGGTAGACCTTGGGGGTGATGGGATCGCCCTTGGCCATGGCCTGAATCTGTTCTTCCAATTCAAGGATGCCCTGAGCGCCGGACCCGGAGACTGCCTGATAGGTGGAGGCGATGATCGACTTGAGTCCGAAGGCCGAGTGGAGGGGCGCCAAGGCCATCAAGGTGATGATGGTCGAGCAATTGGGGTTGGCGATGATGCCACGAGGTGCCTTGAGGGCCTGGTCACCATTGATTTCCGGCACGACAAGGGGCACGTCATCCTCCATCCGGAAGGCGGACGAGTTATCGATGACGATGGCTCCGGCAGCGGCGGCGGAGGGTGCGAATTCTTTGGAGATTCCGCCTCCTGCAGAAAACAGGGCGATGTCGATGCCTTGGAAGGAATCGTGGGTGAGCTCCTGGATTTCGATTTCGGCGCCACGGAAGGTCATGCGTTTGCCAGCGGAACGAGCGGACGCAAGGAGGGTCAGGTTCTTCACGGGGAAGTTCCGTTGTTCAAGGCACTGCAGCATTTCCACGCCAACGGCTCCAGTGGCCCCGACGATGGCGACGTTCTTCGGTTCGTTCATGGCTTTCGCGAAAGGGCGGGCAGCATACGGACGGGAAGCGTTCTGGCAATCGAATCGTGTGTTCGTGGGACTTCCGGGACCCTCTGGCATTCAGGGGAGCGAACTTCGTGAACACAGAAAAATGCGTGGCAATTCCGTGCCTAGCGGTTTCTGATTTCCCCTTGCGCGGTTTGGGGTCCCCGTTAGACTGCGAGGACCCTGAGCTATCGTGCGCAGGTCGCAACCGAACTAACCGAATTCAGAACGAGATCATGAAAATTGCTAAAATCGCCCTTCTTGCCGCTGCCGCCGCTGGAACTTTCCTGGCTGCTTCCTGCTGCTCGAGTTCACCGGCCCCGGCTGCGCCGACCTACGTGGCTCCTGCCAAGTGATTTCATTCGTTTCCCCGGCACCTCGCTGGGGAAATGACCTTGATTCGGGGCGGACTGCTTGACAGTCCGCCCTGATTTTTGGAGAGCAAGGCCAGTCAAACTTCAAAAATCCAATGACGATCCGAATCTTTGCCGCTGTTCTCGCTTCCGTGTTCGCTTTCCTCGGTGCCTCTTGCTGCTGCACCAGCGAGCCGAAGGCTCCTGGTCTTCGCCCGCTTCCGGCCTTTTCGGAGATGCCGGCTGCTGAGGTGGATTACTCGAAGTGATTTCTCCATGCAGGGCCTCTGAAGAGGTCGTGCCATCCGTTTGATGACGCTTCGCATTCGGCTCGCGCCGAGTGCGAAGTTTTTTTTACGGCAGCGACGGCTTGATCTTGGCGTGGTGTCGGGGAGGGTGCGGGCGTGGGTTGGCAAACACTGGGTGATTCCGCATGGCTTTTTCGAACTTCCGGCCGGGAGGTCCGCGCGAATTTGCAGCGGGTGTTGAGGTTGGCGGAACGTCTGCGGGCTGCTGCGATCGATGGCGTCACCGATGTGGTGAACAGTTACGACACGGTGGCGGTGCATACCGATCCCGGCAACCTGACGGAGGTGGGAAGGCGAGTCAGGGAATTGAGCACGGATGATGACGGGGCGGATCGGTTGCAAGGTCGTTTGATCGAGATCCCCGTTCGTTATGGAGGGGAGGACGGACCGGATTTGGAGGAAGTGGCGATCCGGTTGGGACTTTCGGAGTCACAGGTGGTCTCCCTGCACTCAGAGGCGGTCTTTCAAGTGGCGACTCTTGGGTTTGCTCCAGGATTCCCTTATTTGCTTGGATTGCCGGAGGCTTTGCAGCTCGGCCGTAAGGCGACCCCGAGGATGGTTCTGCCGGGTGCGGTGGCCATCGCTGGAGCTCAGGCCGGCATTTATCCCTGCGCATCGCCAGCTGGATGGTGGGTGCTGGGAAGAACCGACTTCGTTTTGTTTGATGGGAGCCGGGATGTCCCCGGTACGCTGAATCCTGGAGACCGCGTGCGTTTTGTTCCGACGAGGGAGGGCCTTCATTTCCCCAAGGACGTAGGAATTCCTGAAAATCATCGGGGTGAAGTGGAGGTGCTGGAGGCCGGGCCGATGACGACGATCCAGAGCAAAGCTCGCGAGGGATTTCGGCGCTGGGGAGTGACTCCCGGAGGGGCGGCGGATCCGGTTTCGATGATTGCGGCGAATGCCATGGTGGGAAATCCGGGCGATGCGGCGGTCCTGGAGGTGACCTTGAGTGGTCCACGGTTGAGGTTCGACCGCGCGGCGCATGTGGCGTGGTTGGGGTGGCGGGGCGGAGGAAAAATGGTGGATGTCTTGGCGGGAGAGGTGCTCGATCTCCGCTCTCCGTTGGGTTCCGTGCGCGGGGTGATCGCCGTTTCTGGGGGGGTACAAGTTCCCGAATTCATGGGAAGTCGAGCCACCGATTGCCGGGCCGGCTTTGGGGGATTCCAGGGGCGGCGATTGATGGCAGGAGATCGCTTGGGGCTGGGGTTGGATGAGGCGAGAGTGCCCAAGCCTGGCGGTTGGAGGGTGGGATGGCCTCCTTTGGAATTGCCCGGCGGAGAGGTCGAAGTGCGCGTGCTGCGCGGGGTTCAAGCCCATGAGTTTGACGACTCGACCCGAAGAACCTTTTTATCGAAGGCATTCCGAGTCAGTGGGCAATCTGATCGGATGGGGATGCGTCTCGAAGGTCCGAGGCTTGAGAGTGCCGGGCGCGAAATGGTGTCACAGCCGGTCGTGGCGGGATCGATCCAAGTTCCTCCGGATGGACATCCGATTGTGCTGATGCCGGAATCCCAGACTCTCGGGGGATACCCTCAGGTGGCTCATGTGATTTCGGCGGATCTACCACGCTTGGCCAGAGTCTGGCCGGGAACTGTGGTCCACTTCCGCGAGGTGGAGCTCGATGAGGCGATCCTCGCTTGGCAGGAATTGACGGGAGACCTCGAGCGGTTGCGTCTCGGGCTGTCGTTTCTTATGCCCTAGCCATGCAGCGGATCGACCTGAATGTGGATCTTGGGGAAGGGGGAAATGCCGACAAAGCCCTGATTGCGTTGGCGACTTCCGTCAACATCTCCTGCGGGGGTCATGCAGGGGATGAAATGACTCTGCGCAGGGCCATGGAGTGGGCGGCAGCTCAAGGGGTGGCGGTGGGGGCCCACCCGGGGCACGAAGATCGGGAGCATTTCGGGCGTCGGCCGATGAAGATGGAGATGGGTGCATTGGAGGAGCTGCTGGTTCGGCAGTTGTCACGATTTCGGAAATTGGCCGAGGAGGTCGGGGTGGAGGTCGCCCACGTGAAAGCTCATGGGGCGCTTTATCACCAGCTGGACGGTGCTGCCGACTGGGCCGATGTTTTTTTGAATCAGGTCGCGCATCATTTTCCTGAGGCGGGAGTCACCGTGCCGCCTGATGGGTGGCTGGAGGATCAAGGAAGGGGGAGGGGACTGCGTGTGATCCGTGAGGGATTTGCCGATCGCCGGTATGGTGGCGATGGGAAACTGGTGCCGCGAGGTCAACCGAACGCGGTGATTCACGACCCGGAGGAAGCGCTCGTTCAGGCGATCGACCTTGCCCAGCGGGTGGAAACCCTTTGCGTTCATGGCGATGGGGTGGCGGCGGTGAAACTGCTGACTTTTCTGCGGCTGAGCTTGGAGGAGGCAGGCTGGACTCTGGTGGCTCCCCATGCCGTGGTTTTTTAAACCAATAAGGCTGGCTGGGCCGGGTGAAATCCCGTGCTTCCTTTGTGAGAAGGAGGTTTGACACGCCCCGGGCGCAAATGCTTGTTGTCTTTCACACAAACTCAAATTCCCAAAAATCCCACTCCATGAGCGATCAAGATCAGCCGTCTAAGCACACTTCGAGCGTCCCGCTCAAAAAGGAAACGGTCCGTGTGACCCTCAAAGCTGCCGATGCCCCTTCGGCACCTGCGGGAGCAGCTCCGGCCCCCTCGGCTCCAAAGCCTTCCGCTCCGATGCCTCCCACGGCCGCTGCTCCTCGCCCGCCGACGGCAGCTCCGGTTCCTTCAGCTCCTAAGCCTCCGACGGCGGCTCCTGTGGCGACCAAGCCGGCGGGTGCTCCTGCCCCAGCCCCGGCTCCGACGATCAAGCTGAATACGGGTGCGGCTCCTTCCGCCCCAGGCGCCGCTCCGGCTCCCGCTCCGACCATCAAACTTGCTACCGCAGGTGCGAGCTCACCGAGCCTCCCGAAAGCCACGGTTCAGCTTCAGCCGCCCACTCAACCGATGGGCGCCTCTGCTCCTGCCGCCTCGCAAATGGCTACCATGGGTGCCTTGGATGACGAGGAGGAGGAAGAAGGCGTGGACAGCCCGGTGGTGGTCGGTCTTTCGATCCTCACCGCCGTTGCCGCTGCAGTGGTCTTGTTCCTGCAGATTTCGACCGCTCAACTGTGGCTCGGCCACGATGAAGATGCCGCTCCGAAGGATGTCGAGTGGTCCCAATTGTTCTAAGCACCAAGCTCTCACAATCCGAATCTCATGGTTCCGCCCATCATCGCACTCGTTCTTGCTCTCGCTGTCGCTGGTTTGACCTTCACCACTTCGTTGGTGGACACCAAGATGGCTGACACCTCCGCTCCAGCGGCTTCGGACTCCTCGGATATGGGGAGCGATGAAGCGATGGATTCTGAAGAGGCCCCGGCGGATGAGCCGGTCGACCTCGGCGAGTGATCTTCGACAATCCGATTCTTGCAAGCCCGGTCATCCCTAGGGAGGCCGGGCTTTTCTTTTGCAAGATGAGGGGAATCCCCGGTAGTTGACATCCGTCATTCGAGCGGCATGGTTCGGCCATGGCGCTTCAACTTAACGACAGCAATTTCCAAAGTGAGGTGATCGATTCCGACGTTCCGGTCCTCGTGGACTTCTGGGCGGAGTGGTGTGGTCCCTGCAAAATGATTGGCCCGGTGATCGAGCAGCTTTCGGGCGAGGTCGAAGGCAAAGCCAAGGTAGGTAAGGTGAATGTGGACGAAGCTCGTGAGCTTTCCGTGAAATATGGAGTCCGCAGCATTCCCCTGCTGCTTTTCTTTAAGGGCGGAGAGGTGAAGGATCAGATCGTGGGTGCCAATGTCACCAAAGACCAGCTGAAGGCTAAGCTGGAGGCTCTTGCCTGATCCTCGATTCCAAACAACGCATTTCCAACCGGCTTTTCCACGGGAAAGCCGGTTTTTTGGTGAGGGGGTTCAACGGATTGCGGAGGAGACCCGCTCGAGGCGTTGGACCGCGTCATCACGCCACTCCAAGGCATTGCGAGCGGAGGCGCGGTTGTATCCTGAGAACCCTTCGGGTTGGAGGTCCTTCCGGTCCTTATTGAGATCCCGAAGTGCTGTGGAGTAGAAGCGCGAGAAGCGCTTTTTAAGATCCGATTCCGAAGTGCGGAGGCTTCGTTCTCCCAAACTGCGATTCATTTCGATGAGTTCGCTGACCACTCGCTTGTCCTCATTTTCGGATAGAATGCTGAGGAGCGTGGGGCCCTCTTCACTCACGCGGGTGTTAAGGCGCAATCCTGCCTGACCGGGATCGAGCGCGCTGAGCGCGAACAACACCTGGGTATTGCGATTGAATTCGTCGAGGCGGGATTTTTCGGAGAGGAAACGGCCGATGGGCATTTCATCCCATTCGATGGCGCGGTCGAGACGAGTGGCAAAACGTCGCACTTCGGAAAAGTCGGTATCCTTGGCCCACAAGTCTTCGCGTGCGGCAACGAGGTGGGTAACCACTCCGATGGCTTCTCCCGATTCGCCCGAAAAAATCGGTCCGCCGCTGTTCCCTTGAATGACGCCTGCAGAAACTTCCATCTGAGCCGGCCCGAGAGACAGAATCTGTCCGCTCAACACGGTCAGAACTCCGGCTCCGCCGCTGTTGCCGACGGCGAGCAGCGGGTCTTGCACCTGCGCCACTCCGGGATCGCCGATCTCAACCTTCGAATCGAATTCATCCAGCAATTCGATTCGAACCAAATCCGCGTCGCGGGAGGCCTGAAAGGAGCCGAATTTTTTGAGTTTGCGGCCATCGGCAGTGGCCAGGCTGAGTTTCTTATTTCCGCAGAAGACATGAGCGGCCGTGTAGACCCAGGTTTTGCCATCGGCGTGGGCGACGAATCCACTCCCAGCCGATTGATCGCCTTCGACCAGCACCACCGAGTTGAAGTGCTCTTGAACGACCTTTTTGATTTTCTCCTGATCCGCTTCAGAGAGTCCACTGGGACTTGTGGGTGGTGGGAGCTCCTCGGACTTCAGGGAAGGGGAAATCAACAAGAGCCACCCGCCGAGCAGCACGGATCGATGCAACATGCCAAGCATCTGAACCAGGATTGCAGGAGAACACAAGGCATCAGTCACCGTCCGGCGGGACTTTGAATCGAAAATGCCCGGTGATGGGGAAATCAAAAAGGCAATCATCTTCGCGAGTCCCGGCACCGATGTTGTGAATGACGAAAGGACATGAATCGGAGGTTTTGCGATCACTCACGATCATGATATGAGGGAGGTGAGGTGGCACCGTGCAGGTGACGATGTCACCCGGTTGATAGTCTTCGGGCCGATCGGTGATCGGGATCGCAAGACCCCGGCGTTTGAAGAAGGTGGCGAGGTTGGGCACGCGGCGGTGGTCGATGTTGCGGTCCGGACGTTTCAGCCCCCACTGAGCGGGATAGGCCGAGAAGTGAGCTTTCATGTCTTGGTGGACCTGCTTCTGGAGGTCGAATTGGAAAGCTTGGCGAAGCGCGCGGACGACGACATCGGTGCAGACGCCGCTATCGAGGGGGATATCGCCCCCCGGGTAGTCGATCACCATATAGTCCGGTGAATACCGAATGGTCTTCCCGATTTGACTGCGCGCTGCCTCAACGATTTCTACCCGCCCCATCACCCTGTCTTGGGCGGAGCCGATGCTGCTGAGTAGCAGGAGAAAAAGCAGGTGGAGCGATCTCATGACAGGAGAATTTGACTCATGGGTTAGACAAGTCTTCAAGGGAGTGCAATGGGTTTCCATCAAGTCATGTCGGTGGAATTCAGAGACTACTACGAGATTCTCGGTGTGCCGAGGGACGCAGATGGGCCCGCGATCAAAAAGGCCTTTCGCAAACGAGCGCGGGAGCATCATCCCGATGTTGCCAAAGACAAGGAGGGCTCGGAAGAGCGTTTCAAGGAGATCAATGAGGCCTATGAAGTGCTGGGGGATCCCGAGAAGCGCAAGCGTTACGATGCCTTGGGAGCGAATTGGGACTCGCCGGGCGGAGCGGCTCCGAGGGAGAGTGCGTGGAGTGGATCCGTTCCCGACGAAACTGCGGACTTTGAATTTGGAGGAACGGGTTTCAGCGACTTCTTTGAGCGGTATTTTTCCGGCCATCGGGGTGGTCATCACCACGGAGCCCGGGCCGAGGGATTCCGACGCAGTGGGGGGCCCGTTCGTGGATCGGATGTGGAAGGGGACTTGATGGTGACCCTGCAGGAAGCGATGACGGGATCGATGCGGCGAATCTCTTTGCGAAGAGTGGATCCGCAGACGGGTCACGTGAGTGTCGAAGAGGTGCAGGTCCGGATTCCTGCGGGCATTCGCGAAGGGCAGCGATTGCGGGTTCCTGGCCATGGTGGGCCGGGTTGGCAGGGTGGCGAGGCAGGGGATCTGTATTTGCGGGTGCGCCTGGCGGCCGATCCCGATTTTCGCACTCACGGCCATGATCTCTATCGGGATCTGGGCGTGGCTCCTTGGGATGCAGTGTTGGGGGCGATGGTGCCTGTGACCTTGCCTGGGGGCAGGAGGATTCAGGTCAAAATCCCTGAAGGGAGCCAAGCGGGGGATCAACTTCGGCTCAAGGGATACGGGCTTCCAAAGAAGGACGCCCCCGGGGACTTGTATGTGGTGCTGGCGATCGAAGTTCCCGACTCCATTCAAGCTCAAGAGCGCAAGCTGTGGGAACAGTTGCGTGATCTTTCTTCGTTCCAACCCGAGGCAGGCTGAAATGAAATCCTACGAACCAGATCCCCATATTCTTCATTCGCTGGAAACGGTCGTCCGCATGACTGGGAGTTCGCGGCGAAAAATCGTGTTCTATTGCCGGAGTGGCTTGGTCGAGTCGGCTCCCGACATGCAGTTTGACGATGATTCGGTGCGCCTTCTCCAACAGATTGAGCGGCTGCGAAGGGATCACCGGATGAATTGGGCGGCGATCCGGATGATTGCCGAGCTCTTGCGAGAGGTGGAGGCCTTGAGGGACGAACTCCGGTTTCGGCGTTAAGCCGCGATGCGGGTTTTTCGTGTCATTTTTGGGAAATTCCGACCGATTTCGTCGGGAAACGCATAGAATTCGCCAAGGAAACGTTTCATGGTGGCCTCCACAACGACTGACGCATCGATTTCATGAAAAACCTCGCACGGATCACTGTTCCTTTGCTGTTTTGCTTGTTTCCGGCGGCCGCCCAAGAGGCCCCCGCTGGTTATCTTTTCACTTCCTTTCGGGACAACGGTGACGGTTTGCATCTGGCATACAGCAAGGACGCCCATGATTGGACGGACCTTGATCGCGTTTTCCTGAAGCCGGAGGTGGGTTCCAAATTGTTGCGAGACCCCCACATTCTCAAAGGGCCCGATGGATGGTTTCATATGGTGTGGACGAGCGGATGGCATGACAAGGGCATCGGCTACGCGAAGTCGAAGGACTTGATGGAATGGTCAGAGCAGAAGTTCCTTCCTCTGACGGAGAAGCTCAAGGGGGTGGAGACCACGTGGGCGCCAGAGATCTACTGGCTGGAGAAGGAGAAGAACTACCTTATCGTTTGGTCTTCCGCTGTCCCGATGGTGGGCAAGCAGGGAGCTCAGCACCGAGCTTGGTATGTGCTCACCCCCGATTTTGAGACATTCACCGAACCAAAGATCTTTTTTGACCCGGGCTTCAACAACATCGACACGACGATGGTGACGATGAACGGGAAGTCGGTGATCTTCCTGAAACAGACGGATGATCAGGAAAAAGGCATTTGGGGGCCGATCCGAGCCGCAGTGGCGAACCAACCCCTTGGCCCTTACCGATTGGTCGACCAGCCGGTGGTGGAGAAGGAACGCGCTGAAGGCCCTGCTCCGGTGGTGATCGACGATGAAGTGACAGTCTATTTCGATTATTACGTCGAACATCGTTACGGCGCACGCGCTTCGAAAGATCTGAAGTCATGGCAGGATGTCAGTGGTTCCACCAATGTGATTTCCGGTCAGCGCCACGGATCGATCCTCCCGGTTTCGGCTGAGGTTTTGGAAGGTGTGCGTTCGGTGGAGAAAGAGAGAATCGCGTCGGTGCCGGCTCCTGCGATTGATGAATTTGTTGCCGATCCTTCGATTCGTGCATTTGGGGACACCTACTACATTTATCCGACTTCGGATCGGCCGAATTGGAACACCTATGAGTTTGCCGTTTGGTCATCCAAGAACCTGGTTGACTGGAAAAAGGAAGGCGTCTTCTTGGACCTGAGGAAGGATGTTTCGTGGGCAAATGTGAAAGCGTGGGCTCCGGACTGCATTGAGCGCGATGGGAAGTATTACTTCTACTTCTGTGGGGAGCATAACATCGGCGTGGCCGTAGGAGATTCGCCGACGGGTCCGTTCAAGGATGCTTTGGGCAAGCCCTTGGTGAAGGATTCGGAAATCAAGACATTCAGCATCGATCCTCACGCGTTCATCGACGATGATGGGAAGGCCTACCTCTATTTTGGCAATGGCACGCCGACGGTTTGGGAGCTCAACGACGACATGATCTCGTTCAAGGGCGAACCGAAGGAAATGCACCTCCGTGAGTTTCGTGAGGGCATTGTGGTCTTCAAGCGCAAGGGGAAGTACTACTTCATGTGGTCCATCGACGATGCGCGTTCGCCGGATTACCGGGTAGGGTGGGGGTGGTCGGATTCTCCGACCGGGCCCGTGGAGTCCCCGCAGGAGAATTTCATTGTCCTTCGCCAGCACGGCAATGCGGTGGCGACGGCTCACCACGGAGTGGTGAATGTGCCAGGGACCGATCGGTGGATCGTCGCGTATCACCGTCATGCCGTTCCCGGCGGCAGTGGATACCGGCGGCAGGTGTGCTTGGTGGAGATGAAGTTTGATGAGGAGGGTCACATCCTGCCGATGGATCCCCTCGACGAACCTTTTCCCAAGGGGAGCGAAGGCATCCCGATTGGGAAGTGAACCCAAGCAAATCCATGAAAACCCAGTCCCTGTTGTTGTTCTTGGCGAGCGCCGCGATGGCCGGTGCCGCCACGTTACTCACCATCGATGGCTCTAAGGCCGTGGCCATGGCCAGCCCGATTCACTACGGTCTGATGACCGAAGAAATCAACTTTTGCTATGATGGTGGCCTTTATGCCGAGTTGGTGCGCAATCGATCGTTTCGGGATGATCCGGAAGCGGCAGTGCACTGGAGCGAGTGGGGGAGCGCCGTGATCTCGCTGGATGCCGCGCAACCTTTCAATGAGGCGATCCCGGCCAGCTTGCGCGTGGAAGCGAAGGCAGCAGGGGAAGGGGTGACGAATGAGGGCTATTGGGGAATTCCCATTCATCCGGCGACTCAATATCGCGCGAGTTTGCGGGTGAAGGGAGGGAAGGATTTTCACGACACACTGAAGGTTTCACTCGTTTCCAACGACGGCGCGACCGTGTATGCCTCGGCGACGACTCCGGCGCTCGGAGAGGAGTGGCTGGCCATCGACTTGGTTTTGGAGACTGCGGCGGATGCTCCGACGACGGCGGATGCCCGGCTGCAGATCGAGTTGGCGAAACCTGGAACCTGTTGGCTGGGCTTCGCATCGCTTTTTCCTCCGACCTGGAACGATCGTCCGAATGGATTGCGCAAGGATCTGATGCAGATGCTGGTGGACATGAAGCCGAAGTTCCTGCGTTTTCCCGGCGGGAACTATTTGGAGGGCGACACGATTGAGACGCGGTTCAAATGGTGGGAAACCCTTGGTCCTGTGACGGAGCGTCCGGGCCATCCCTGTCCCTGGGGATACCGGTCCTCGGATGGAATGGGCCTGATGGAATTTCTGCTTTGGTGTGAAGACATGGGTGCGGAGCCGGTTCTCGGGCTCTATGCCGGATATTCCCTCAAGGGAGATTTCGTGGCGCCGGGCAAGGATTTGGAACCCTTTGTCCAAGAGGCACTCGACGAGATCGAGTATGTGATGGGCCCGCCCACCAGCAAATGGGGGGCGCGGAGGGCAAAGGATGGGCATCCCGCGCCGTTCAAGATGCGTTACGTGGAGATTGGGAACGAGGATTGGTTCGACAAATCCGGATCGTATGACGGGCGGTTTGCTCAGTTCTACGATGCGATCAAAAAGAAGTATCCGAAGTTGAAATGCATCTCCTCGGTGGGATCGGAGCAGCCCAAGGAGAAATGGGTGAAAAGTCGCAAGCCGGACGTGCTGGATGAGCACTTCTACCGGCGGGCGGAGGTTTTCCGGGAGATGGCCAAGGACTACTACGACGGCTTTGATCGCAAAGGACCGGAGATTTTTGTGGGCGAATGGGCGGCCCATGAAACCCCCTTCGCTCCCTGGGAGCCTGCCTCGGCGAAGGAGCCCGCCACTCCCAACATGACGGCGGCGATCGGTGATGCTGCATTCATGACCAACATGGAAAGGAACTCCGACATCGTGACGATGCAGGCGTATGCGCCGTTGTTCGTCAATTTGAACGGGCGACAATGGCGCCCGGACTTGATTGGTTATGATGCGGTGACGGCCTATGGTTCACCGAGCTACTATGCCTTGCGCATGTTCAGCACGAATTTTGGTGACGAGATCCTCAAGGCCGAGTTGCCGGCGGATGCGAAGGTATTCACCTCGGTGACTCGTCGCAAGGAGGATGGAAAGGTGTTCGTGAAGCTGGTGAATCCCGAGTTGGAGCCGCAGACGGTGACGCTGGTGATGAAGGGATTCCGTAGCCTTGATAGTACGGTGGAGACTGAGGTGATGGCGGCGGGAATGGATGCGACGAATCGCCTCGATCAGCCGGTGGCGGTGATCCCTGAAGTGGGCAAATGGGAGGGGGTGAAGAGGAAGTCCGATTATGAGATGCCGGCTCATTCGATCGTGGTGCTGACGTTTCAGACCCGCTGAGGGTGTGGGCGGGCGATCTTCGGACCATCCTCGTGGAGAGATTTGTTGGCGACTAGGCAACCGATTCGGGGGGTATGGGGAAGCGATCCCATGGCCCCCTGCGATGGGGGTAGGGGTGAAGGGGGGCGAAGTGAGCTAGAAACCGACCGAAACTGAGGCGAAAACTTGGCTAGGAGACAAGACATCGGGAGCTAGAATGCCTGATATGGATTCGAAGCGGGTATGCATCGTTGGCGGCGGAGTGGTGGGCTTGTGCTCAGCGTATTACGCGCTCAAGCGAGGTTACTCCGTGACGATGGTGCAGCGTGAGCCTGAGGGCGGGGACAATTGCTCGATGGGCAACGCAGGCATGATTGTCCCAAGTCACTTCGTGCCTTTGGCCGCGCCGGGAATGATTTCCAAGGGGTTGCGGTGGATGATGAATCCAGAGAGTCCGTTTTTTGTGCGGCCTAGTTTGGACCCGTCATTGGTGCGCTGGGGATGGCTCTTTTATCGACACGCCACAGAACGCCATGTGGCGGCCAGCCGTGAATTGCTTCGGGACCTGAATTTGGAAAGCCGCCGACTGTTTTTGGAGCTCGAATCGGAAGAATCCTTTGGCTTGGTGGATCGTGGTTTGCTGATGCTTTGCAAAACGGAGAAGGGCCTCGAGGAAGAGGCAGAGATGGCCCACGCGGCGCACGAAATCGGAGTGGAAGCAGAGGTTTTGGACGCCAAGGCCACCGCAGAGCTGGATCCGGGAGTGACCATGGATGTCGTGGGTTCGGTCCATTTTCCGAAAGACTGTCATCTCGATCCATCGCGCTTCATGGCGACGATGTTGAAGAGGGTTCTGGCGCTAGGAGCAGAGATTCACAGCGGCGTGACCATCGACCGCGTTGCGACTCGCGGTGGAAGGGTCGTCTCGGTGAGTGGTGGGAGTGAAACTTTTGAGGCGGATGAATTCGTGATTGCTGGGGGCTCGTGGACGGCTCCGCTGTTGCGATTGGTGGGCATCAAGCTCCCCCTCCAAGCGGGCAAGGGGTACTCCTTGACGTTGCCCTCTCCACCGGAGCTGCCCCGACTGTGCTCGATCTTCACGGAGGCCAAGGTGGCGATCACTCCGATGGGCAATAAGCTCCGCTTTGGAGGCACCATGGAAGTGGGGGGGCTTGATCTATCGGTCAATCCCTCGCGGGTTCATGGCATCGTGAAGTCGGTCGCCTCGTATTTCCCCAAATTCTCTGAAGATGATTTCCGCAGTGTGGAACCCTGGGCTGGGCTGAGGCCGGTTTCTCCTGATGGAGTTCCCTACCTTGGACGGTTGAAACAGCTGCCGAACCTCACCGTTGCCTCTGGGCATGCGATGATGGGGCTCAGTCTCGGGCCTGTCACGGGTCGGGTGGTGGCGGACCTCTTGGCGGGAGACGCCCCGTTCCGACCCATCGAGGCGATGGCTCCGGGGCGTTTCTGAAGCCTCCAGGGGATCATTCAGCGGCAGCAAACCTCTTGCGATATTCGAGAGGGCTGATGCCGACGGCCTGCTTGAATTGGCGGGAGAACGCCGACTGATCGGAGTAGCCACAGGACAGCGCTACTTGAGCGATGGGCTCTTTGGTGGTGGAGAGGCGCTCGCAGGCTGCGTCGAGGCGGACTTTCACCAGGTATTGGCCGGCGGTGACGTGGAACAACGAGCGAATGCGTTGGTCGAATTGGTAGACCGAAAGTCCTGCCATTTCGGCGAGCATGGGCAATCGGAGGGGTTCGTCGAAATGCCGGTGGATGTGATCGACGGCGGTCGACAATGCCCCGAATTCGTCGTCTTGCCGATAGGGGGCATGAAGGTCCCGGGAGATGCCGCAAAGTCCGACGATGCGTCCGTCGCGTCCGCGGACCGGTTCTTTGTAGGTGAGGCACCATCCTGACGAGCCGCCGGGATAGAGGTGGAGTTCAAGCCGGTCGCGGATGGGGGTGCCGGTTTTCAGGACTTCGACATCCTGGCCGGCGAATTCACCCGCCAAGGGTGGTGGGAAAACATGTTCGACGGTGCGGCCGATGAGGTCGTGCCGGCTTTTGAGCCCGCATCTTTCGACCAAGGTATCGTTGACCGACACGTACCGCCCGCGGGCGTCTTTGACGAAAAAGACGATGTCGGGGACGCCGTCGAAGAGCCGGTCCACGGGGATCAATCCACCGGCAACTTCTTGGAATTCTTGGGGAATGGAGGATTCTGGCTTCATGATGGATGCCTTGCTTGCAGGACTTATGCCTGATCGGAAGTCTCTGCTAGCGGTTTCGACAAGACTTCTGTGATAAAACAAGGGCTCGAATGTCAAAGCCCGCCGTCAAAGTTGTCGACTCCCACACTGAAGGGGAACCCACTCGCATCGTTGTGTCCGGTGGACCGGACCTTGGGACCGGTCCGATGGCGGATCGAGCCCGAATTTTTCGCGAGAAACACGACTGGCTGCGGCAGGCCGTCTGCAATGAGCCCCGCGGCCACGAAGCGATGGTCGGAGGCTTGCTCTGTGAGCCGCACGAAGCGGATTGCGTCGCCGGGGTCATTTTCTTCAACAATGTTTCGACGCTCAACATGTGCATCCACGGCACCATCGGCTTGGTGGTGACGCTTGTCCACCTCGGGAAAATCGGTGCAGGTGTCCACCGCATCGACACGCCGGTGGGAGTGGTGACGGCGACTGTGGGTGACGACGGTAAGGTCGAAGTGGCGAATGTGCCGAGCTATCGCTTGGCGAGCGGCGTATCGGTGGAGGTCCCCGGCTGGGGTCGGGTGCGCGGAGACATCGCCTGGGGAGGCAATTGGTTTTTCCTGATCGATTCTCAGGGTCCTGAGGTGGTGGCTGAAAACATGGCTGAGCTGACGGAGTTCACTTGGGCGGTGAAGACCGCTCTCGCGGTTCAGGGGATCACGGGTGAGAATGGCATGGAGATCGACCACGTGGAGTCGTTCGGGCCTCCGGCAGATCCTGAGCTGGCTGATGGTCGCAATTTTGTGATGTGCCCCGGCAAGGCCTATGATCGCTCTCCCTGTGGAACAGGAACCAGTGCGAAGCTCGCTTGCCTCCACGCGGAGGGTCGGCTCCAGCCAGGAGAGGTGTGGCGCCAGGCCTCGATCCTCAATACCGTTTTCTGTGGTCGGTATGACTTGCTCCCAGACGGGGCGATTCTTCCTCGCATCTCCGGGCGCGCCTGGGTGAACGGCGAGGCCACCTATTTCTTCAACGAAGCCGATCCCTTTGCCTGCGGCATTCCTAGCTTTCTCTAAACTCATCTTTCTCAATCCCCAACGTAAGCAATCGACATGAGTATCGAATGGAAGGGCGTGATGCCCGCCACCCTCACCCAGTTCAACGCCGACTTGACCATCGACCACGGCCTCATGGCTGATCATGGCAAATGGCTCATCGAAAACGGCTGCTCCGCCATCGTCGTCCATGGATCATTGGGCGAGGGCGCGACTTTGTCGTTCGAGGAAAAGGTCGCCCTGCAAAAGACCTATGTGGATGCGCTTCCAGAGACGCCCATCATTCCCGGTATCGCTGCGCTTTCCACGAAGGAAGCCGTCGATCTTGCCAAGGCGGCCAAGGACAATGGTTGCCGCGGGTTGATGGTGCTTCCTCCGTATCTCTACGCCTCGGACTGGCGCGAGATGAAAGCCCACATGTCGGCAGTGATTGGGGCCACCGATTTGCCGTGCATCATCTACAACAACCCGGTTGCTTACAAAACGGACTTCACGCCGCTCCAGATCAAGGAGCTTGCTGATGAATTTGCCAACGTTGAGTCGGTGAAAGAGTCATCGACGGATGCTCGGCGGATTGCTGGGATTCGCGAAGTTTGTGGCGACCGTCTCGTGCTGGGTGTTGGAGTGGACGACTGCGCACTCGAAGGTTTTGGCATGGGTGCCAAATTCTGGATCACGGGGGTGGGTGGTGCCTTCCCACGTCACAATGTGAAACTTCTGGAACTTGCCCTCGCCGGAAAGATCGAAGAAGCGATGCCGATTTATACTTGGATGCTGCCCATGCTGCGGATGGATACGGTGGTGAAGTTCGTGCAGCTCATCAAGTTGCAGCAGGTCTTGGCGACCGGAGGTAAGTTCGGCAATAACTTGGTGCGTGCCCCTCGCTTGGAATTGGTCGGCGAAGAGCTCGCCGCGGCGACGGCGATCATCGAGACGGCGATTGCCACGGCTCCGGAAGTTTGATGACCTCATTGCGAGGATAGGTGCCATGAGTGAACTACGAGGAGAATCGTTTGTCGGCTATACCCGTGTCTCGGGTACGGAAAGTTGCGGCGAAGGGGTGAACCCGGTGACGGGTGAAACTCTGTCGCCCACCTACTTCCGCGCACCCGAGGAAGCGGTGGAACGTGCGGTGCTTCTCGCGGAGTCCGCATTCCCCGAGTACGCCGGCATTTCGGGGTCGGAAAGAGCGGGATTTCTGCGGGCGATCGCCAGCCGCCTGGAGGCGGCAGTTGAGGAAATCGCTGTGCGGGGTCCATCAGAGACCGGCTTGCCCGAAGCTCGCATGCGGGGGGAAACCGGTCGGACCTGTGGTCAGCTGAGGATGTTCGCCCATCTCATTGAGGAAGGCTCATGGGTGGATGCCCGGATTGATCGTGCCCAACCGGATCGCCAACCACTGCCCAAGGCGGATCTCCGCTCGATGTTGGTGCCGGTGGGCCCGGTGGCGGTTTTTTGCGCCAGCAACTTTCCATTGGCCTTCTCCGTGGCCGGTGGCGACACCGCTTCGGCATTGGCGGCGGGTTGCCCTGTGGTCGTGATTGCGCACGAGGCCCATCCGGGTCTGGCGGAAATTGCGGGCCGAGCCGTGATCGAGGCCGCCCAAGAAACCGGCATGCCGGAAGGGGTGTTTTCTCTGCTTTATGGTGGAGGCCGAAACATCGGCAAGGAGGTGGTGACGCATCCGGCCATCAAGGCTGTCGGCTTCACGGGTTCGCGCGCGGGGGGCTCAGCCCTGATGGCGATGGCGGCCTCTCGGCCCGAGCCGATTCCGGTGTTCGCTGAGATGAGTTCGATCAATCCTTTGGTGATTCTCCCCGGAGCGCTGGCGAAGGGCGAGGAGGCTCTCGCGGAAGCCTATTTCGGGTCCCTGACGATGGGCGTGGGTCAGTTCTGCACCAATCCGGGATTGGTCTTTCTGCCTGCTGAAGGTGGAGATGCATTCTTGGGCCGACTGGCAGAATTGGTGGCGGCAGCACCTGCTGGCACCATGCTGCACGAAGGGATCCTCCGTTCTTATCAAAAAGGGTGTTCGCAGATCGCCGAAGTGGCGGGTGTGGAAACGCTGGCCCGTGGGGTGGAAGGCGCTGGCGCCGTGCCTGTCGTGCATGTGGTGTCCGCAGCTGACTTCCTCGATAGTTCGGAACTGCAGGCGGAAGTCTTTGGTCCCGCCGCCGTCATTGTCCGTGGATCGACTGCCGAGACGACGGAGGCGATTCGAGCTCTTGAGGGGCAGCTAACCTGCACGTTGCACGCGACCCCTGAGGAATTGTCAGAAGAGAAGGAGTTGGTCGCCGCCCTTCGGGGTCGTTGCGGTCGGCTGCTTTTTGGAGGCTTTCCGACCGGCGTTGAGGTGTGCCCATCGATGGTGCATGGTGGCCCATTTCCGGCAACTTCCGACGGGCGTAGTAGCTCGGTCGGAACTTTGGCGATTGGCCGATTCTGCCGGCAGGTGGCATGGCAATCGTTCCCGGATGCGGCATTGCCCGCGGAATTGCAGGAAGCCAATCCGCTGGGAATTCGGCGGACGGAGGGATGATCCGATTGATGTCATCGAGACCTGTTTGAAGATCAGCGCCGGGGCGGAAACGTTCCGGCGCTTTTTGTTTTGCAGTGAGGTACGGAGGTTCTCGGAGCGGGTGCCAGATGGGAGCCCGAGTGTGGAAGACGTAGGATGAGAAGTTTTCATTGATCCTGACGGACGTGATAGGGCCGGCGAATCTTGGGCTTCCGGTTTTGTTCGATTGTTGGGTGGCGTCTTTCGAATTCGACAAGTGAGGCGGAGTGATTTTTGGGAGGTGAAATCTGGCATGTTTTCCCCTCCATTTCGGGTATTGGGCCTGCTTTTCGGGATGGCGAAATGAATCGCTCCCAAAGGTATGAACGTCGAGCCGCTGCGCAATCCGCAGTCGGGAAGTCGTCGAGGTTTCAAATCCTCGTCGCGGGACTGCCTCTGGCCTGCGCCTCACTGGTCATGGCGGATCAAGTGACGATGGAAACCGCGGACGTGATTGGAACGTCGTCCTTCAATACAGCGGGGAACTGGTCGTCAGTTTTGGCGCCGGAGGCAGGCAATGACTACATTGTTTATGCGCTGTATCTGAGAACTCCTCCCGACGCGGAGAGCCACACTTTTGCGGGCGACTCTCTGACTCTCTATTCAGGGGGCGGTCTTCTTTACAAGGGGACGGGGACGACCGGGGTGTTGACGATTGATCCTTTGATCCTGGATGGAGGCCTGGTGGACCATGCCTCCAGCAATGCCGACGAAATGGTGATTGATGGAACCATGGAGGTTTCATTCAACTCCACGATCGATTCCCGGCAGGGGCCGATCACCTTCCTTTCGGATATTTCCGGAAGCAGCCAACTGACTTTGAATTCTTCGGGTGGGAATGGCTACCCAGTGACCTTTGGCGGAGGCGTGGCATTGACCTCCGATCTTGTGACCAACACGAGCTTCGTTCTCAATGCCACCGGGAAGATGTCGTTCACGCCGGAAAGTGGTGGATACGTCAACATGATCACCGGCACGGGCAGTGTCACGATCAACGGAGTTTTCGATATTGATCTCGATTTGGCGACGAGCTCTCCAGGTGACAGCTGGTCCCTTGTGGATAGCAGCCTTGGAATGACGTTCGGCGAATCCTTTTCGGTTCAAGATTTCACCGAAGTGAACGGATTTTGGACCTCGCCATCCGGCGTCTACCAATTTGATGAACGGACCGGCATCTTGAGCGTGGTGACGGATGACTCGGATGGCGATGGTCTGCCTGATTCGTGGGAGACCGAGCATTTTGGAAACCTGAGCGCGCTTCCCGATGGAGATGCCGATGGGGATCTTGCGAGTAATCTCCTCGAATACCAATCGGGAACCGATCCGCTCGATGCTGCATCCTTCCCGGATACGGACACCGACGGTCTGAATGATGGCTGGGAGATCGCCTACTTTGGAAATCTCGATGCCACTCCGGAAGGGGATGCGGATGCGGACTACAATTCGAACCTGACCGAATACCTCGCGGGGACGAGCCCGGTGGATTTCCTCGATTTTCCTGATGAGGATGGCGATGGCATGAATGATGGTTGGGAGTTGCTTTATTTCGACACCATCGAGGATTGCGATCCTTCGGTGGATTCCGATGGCGATCTTTACACCAATTTTGACGAAGCGATTTACGAAACCGATCCGACCGATCCGTTCTCATCTCCGGACAGTGAGAACTTCGATGTGGGCGATGGTCTGCCGGATGGTTGGGAAGTGTATTGGTTCGGCGCTGAAGGCGAATCGCTCGAGACCATCATCGCCAAGTATACCGGCGAAGATGATCCGGATGGAGATGGATTCTCCAACCTCTCCGAGTATGGAGCGGGGACGGACCCGACTGATCCGAACGATGCTCCCTTGGGTTTGACATACTGGCGCTTTGAGGAAGCGACAACGGGTTCGGTCCCGGGGGGAGAGGCGACGGGGACCTACACCATGGCGGTTCTCGACTCGGTGAATGAGAACAACAGTCTGCGGACCTGGAACGAGCAGACCGCGCCCGCCTACACGACGGATGTCCCTGCGAGTGTGATCCCGGCCACGGGTGAAGCCAATACGGCGTCTCTCTACTTCGACGCCGGCACGGATGGCACCTGGGGTGATATTGTGTGGACGGACACGCAGGCACCGTTGCGGTGGAAGACCTTCGAAGCGTGGACCATTGAAGCGAGTTTCAAGTTGGATCCGACCCTGAATGGAACGGCCAATCAGGCGGTGATGAGCAAAGATGGAAACCCCGAGGGTGGGACAGGCCAACCTCCTTTCCATCTCAAATACCTGGGAGCCACCCAAAAGTTTGAGGTCGGTTTGATCGATGGCTCAGGCACGGTCCGCTACCTGGTCAGCAATCGCACGATCAATGCAGGGGAGTGGTACTCCGTTGCGACGACGGCGGATGCAACGACACTTTCTTTGTGGATCAAGGGAGAAGGAGAGGCGGCTTACACGCTCGATAGCTCGATGAGTATTGATGGAGCTTTCTACAATGATTTCACAGGTCTGAATGATGCCTGGGCAGTGGGTCGTGCTCGTTGGAATGGAAGTGAGACGGATTGGTTCAAGGGATGGATCGATGAAGTTCGCATCAATGAGTTTGTCCTTCCCGAGTCGAAGTTCCTCTTCCATGAGGATTCTGAGGCGAGCCCCTATGATCTGTGG
Source organism: Haloferula luteola (assembly GCF_014201715.1). Taxonomy (GTDB): domain Bacteria; phylum Verrucomicrobiota; class Verrucomicrobiia; order Verrucomicrobiales; family Akkermansiaceae; genus Haloferula; species Haloferula luteola. The sequence goes on along the minus strand of NZ_JACHFD010000002.1, from coordinate 180,909 downwards.
GCGGCGGCGAATATCCCCGATAGCTCGATGCGCGGTGAGTCCGACGATGCCGACGGCGATGGCACGGTGAACCATGTGGAGTACTTGCTTGGCCTGGATCCGGTCGACAGCAGCTCGCGGTTCATGGCATCGGTCGATGTGACCGGCACGATTTCCTGGCCCGCTGCGAGCGGCCTTCAGTTCTCCATCAGTCGAAGTGTGGATCTTTCCACCTGGGTTGAAGTGGCGACGAGCAGTCCGGACACTTCGTCCGGCAGCTGGTCGGATCCATCACCGCCAGAAGGCCGAGCCTTCTATCGGGTCGAATTGGTGGAGTAAAAAAACCAATGTTAAATCCATGAATGTGGCAGGTGCCCGGGTTTCCGGGCACCTGCTCTCTTTGAGAGGGACTGGTATTGCGCTGGTGGGGGAACTGGAGGGGGTGGGGAGGTTTTTCATTGCGTAAAGCTACGTGGCACAAGGAGTTGGGTGGTTTTGGGACGCCAAACAGCCTCAGAAACTTTCGGCCTGTGCCGAGATTGAAGATGAGAAATTCAGATGGAAAAACTCGATCGGAATGAGTGATAGTCATGAATGGCGGGGAAAATTGGCGGATTCCCGAGACATTCCCCGGGAATTCAACAAGCGGGAAAACGCGAACGAAGGGTTCTAAGAAATCCGAGATTCGAGCGATTTTCCGGGTATCGCAGTTGCTTGGAGTGGAGGTGAAATGAACCCCTCTGACTTCCTACGACCTCACGGTTCCGTACGGGGACGCAGTGTCCGATCGACGATCATGGCCTGCGCCCTTCCGGCGACTCTTTCCGCTGTCATCTTGGCTCAGGCCGGTGCGGAGGAAGTGACGCTCACTGCTGCTGACGCCATTGGCTCCACCTCCTTTAATACGGCGGGAAACTGGTCATCGGCTGCTGCTCCTTCGGCCGGAAATGATTACTTGGTTTCGGTCCAATTCCTGCGGACTCCAGCCGATGCCAATAGCTATACCTTTGCCGGGGATTCCCTGACACTCTACACGGGAGGTGGTTTCCTCTACAAGGGAACGGGCTCTACGGGCGTGATCACGGTGGATCCGTTGATTCTTGATGGTGGCAAACTGGATCATGCTTCGAGCTACACGGATGTTTTCACGGTCGACGGAACGGTGGAGGTTCCCTTCGCCTCCTCGGTGGACGCTCGGCAGGGGCAGATCGTGATCCTCTCAGAGATCACGGCGACCGCGCAGCTGACTCTGGATTCGACGGGTGGAAACGGATACGCGGTGACATTCGGCGGACCGACCCACCTGAGCACGGATCTGGTTGTGAATACGGCCTTCATCCTCGCCGATACCGGATCGATGGAGTTCGTGCTTAATGGCACGAATGTCGACAACATGATCACGGGCACGGGAAGCGTGACTCTGAATGGCACGATTTCTCTCGATCTGACGAATGCTTCGAGTGCTGAGGGTGATACTTGGTCGATTGTCGACGCGGGAGCGTTGACGATTGGAGATACTTTCGCGATCGATGGGTTCACAGAGGTCGATGGTTTCTGGACCTCGGCCTCCGGGGTTTATCAGTTCAATGAGCGCACGGGTGTCCTGAGCGTGTTGACGGGTGATTCCGACTTTGACGGTCTCCCGGATGCCTGGGAGATGGAGTATTTCGGGAACCTTGATGCCAATCCTGGGGACGATGCCGATGGAGATTATAGCTCCAACTACGACGAGTATCTGGCCGGCACGGATCCGGATGACGTGGCATCGTTTCCGGATGTGGACGAGGATGATCTGATGGATGGTTGGGAAATTGCCAACTTCGGCAACTTGGATCAGACCAAAGAGGGGGATGCGGATGCTGACTTCAACTCGAACTATGCCGAGATGTTGGCGGGCACCGATCCGAACGACTACTTCAGCTACCCGGACGTCGACGGAGACTTCATCAACGATGGTTGGGAGCTTCTGTATTTCGCGACGGTGGAAGATTGCGATCCGGATGAAGATCCCGATGGTGACCTTTACACCAATTCCTACGAGGCGACTTACGAGACGGATCCGACGAATCAGTTCTCCTCTCCGGACGGCGAAGACTTCGATGTGGGTGACGGGCTTCCGGACGGGTGGGAGGTCTTCTGGTTCGGCGAAGAAGGGGAAGATCTGGAAACGATCACGGCCAAATACACAGGTCAGGATGATCCGGATGGTGACGGCTTCAACAACCTCCTCGAATATGCCGCAGGCACGAATCCTTTGGATGCAACGTCCTTCGACACGATGCTGGCTTACTGGCGTTTTGAGGAACTGGGACCCGACGAAGAGGTTCCGGCGGGTGGCAATGGAGAGTATCTCTATCCGACCTCGGTGAAGGATGAGTCGGCTTACGGAAATCCGATGATGGCCTGGGCGACCTACGTGCGGCCGAATTATAGCAACGTGATTCCCGCCGCTACCGTCCCCGGAACTGGTGAGAGCAATGCGGGTTCCCTGTATTTCGCCCGCAACGCCAGCGGTCAGTATTTCGTGGAATCGGTGTTCACCACTCCGGTGGGTCAGATTCCGGATGGTGAGGGAAGTGGCGTTCTGCGGTCCTATGCATTCAATGCGATGACGGTGGAAGCCACGTTCCGGCCGACGGTGAGTGGGCAGTGGATGGTTCCTGTCGCGAAATTCGGCAACCCTGTGGGTGGTCAACCACCGTTCTCGATCAAGATCGATACTTCCAACAAGCTCCGCGCAGGATTGGTGGATGGATCGATGACGGCTCGTGAGATCATCGGTGGAACCACGATCGAAGCCAACTCTTGGTATTCCGCGGCGGTGACGGTGGACGCCACGACGATGACGCTGTGGCTGAAAACGCCTGGCAGCACGACCTATCAAGTCGAAGGCACGGTGGCCATCTCTGGAGCATGGTATGTTCCTGCTGAAGGCCCCTTGGAGAACGCCTGGAACGTCGGCGGCGGGCAGTGGAACGGAACGAGCACGGATGGCTTCCAAGGCCAGATTGACGAAGTTCGTATCAGCGCCGTGGTGCTGCCTCAGGAGGAGTTCTTGTTCTTCGAAGGGGGAGATTCTTCCGAGTTCGATACTTGGGCGGCAGCCAACATCACGGATGAGACCCAGCGTGGGGCTTCTGATGATCCAGATGGCGACGGCACTTCCAACATGGCGGAGTTCCTTCTGGGGCTCGACCCGATGGATCCAAGTTCGATGTTTGTCGCGATGGCCAGTGGCGAAGGAGCGATTACTTGGCCCGCTGCGAGCGGATTGGAGTTCTCGATCAGCCGGAGCACCGACTTGGCGACCTGGACCGAGGTGGCAACGGTGACTGCGGATGCCACCACCGGCACTTGGACCGATCCCGCTCCTCCAGAAGGCAAAGCCTTCTATAAGGTGGAGTTGGCTGAATAAAAAAAGCCCCAAATCCATGGCAAATAGCGGGTGCCCGGTTTCTTCCGGGCACCCGCTCGTTTTATCGGGAGACCCGTGATGATTGCTCAGGCCCACCCCGCCATCGCGGAGGTTGTCGACTGTTGGATTTCCTGAAAGGTTCCGCCCGCAACACACCACCTGGCGGCCCCTACCGCCATTCCCCCAAGGGCCTCGAATCTTTCATCCCCCGGAGAGAATCGAGGCCCTTCTGTTGGGGGTTTCGCCTAACTTTCTGGAAATGGATCGTTGTGGGCAGAATCCCCCCATGAAGGAAATGGATCCGAGAACTGTGTGGGCCAGAGAGATTCTGGGAGAGCGTATTCTTCGGGCGTGAGGAGGGCGGAATCGAGCATGGCGGTGAGGGCTTCTCGATCGAGGCCAATGCCAATGAGAACGATCTCCTGACGGCAATCGCCATTCGGTTTTTGCCATACTCGTTCGATCGCTGCGGTGTCTTGTGGCCACTGGTTGCGAGGAACAGCAGCCCAAAATCGTCCTGCCCACTGGTATTGGGAGATCCCACCGGCCTGCGACCAGAACCCAGCGTGCTTGAGTCGGGTGGCGAGCCAGAAGAGACCCTTTGACCGAATCACACCTGGCCATTCCTGATGCAATACGTCGTAAAAGCGTTGGGGATGGAAAGGGACGCGACTTTGATAGACGAAGTTGGAGATTCCATATTCTTCGGTTTCCGGAGTGTGTTCGACGAGAGAGTCGAGCCAGCCAGGATGCTGGGATGCGCGGTTGAGATCGAAAAGCCCGGTGCCCATGACGGAATCCAGAGGAACTTTGGAGTGGGTGGTCTCGAGAATTTTCGCCTGGGGGTTGAGGGCCCGGATCATGCCGTGGACGGTGCGCCGCTCATCCTCATGGATGAGATCCATCTTGTTGAGGAGGATCACATCCGCGAAGTCGATTTGGTCGTTGAGGAGATCCACAATGGTACGCTCGTCCGCTTCGCCCAGCGACTCTCCCCTTTCCTGAAGTTTTTCGAAGGTGTTGAAGTCACGAAGGAAGTTGTAGGCATCGACGACGGTTACCATCGTATCGATGGTGGCGATGTCCGAAAGGGACTTCCCCGATTCATCCATGAAGGTGAAGGTTTCCGCGACAGGCATGGGTTCCGCGATACCGGTTGACTCGATGAGCAGATGGTCAAACCGATCTTCTTGAGCGAGTTTGCTGACTTCGATAAGGAGATCTTCGCGCAGCGTGCAGCAGATGCAGCCATTGGACATCTCCACCATTTTTTCTTCGGTGTGAGAGAGGGCGGCGCCACCATGACGGATCAAGTCGGCATCGACATTCACTTCGCTCATGTCGTTGACGATCACAGCGACGCGTTTGCCTTCGCGGTTGCGGAGGATGTGGTTAAGCAAGGTGGTTTTGCCGGAGCCGAGAAATCCGGATAGGACCGTGACGGGGAGTTTTCGTTTCATGGAGAAAGGGAGAAAATTTTGAACGCTGGAGATTCGAGAGTGGCTCGGAGCGAACTTTCCTGGAGTCCGTGACCGATGAAGACGGCGGTGGATTCGAAGCCGTCGGGGATGAGAGAGGTGTGCAGGTTGGGAGACTCGAAGGGGTCGTCGGTCCGTTGGAAGTAGCAGATTTCCTCTTGAGAGATTTGCACGACGCCTTTGGACCGTTGGACATCTCGAGGGAGCATCAGAAGCCAGGTGCGGAGTCGCTCAATCGTCATGCGAGGAAGCGGGAAACGCACGGCGACGTGGTGGTGAACGTGTTCGGGGGGATCGGTGAGGTCAGGTGAGAGAAGGGGCGTTTCTTCCACGAGGAGATTGGCGAAAGCTTCGAGATGGAGGACGGGAGCTCGGGGGTTGAGTTCCATCAGCGCTTCACGGACGCGCTGTCGCTGCGCGGGAGATGCACGTTCCGAACGATTGGTCAGAATGGCGCTGGCGGTCCGCACTTGTGCTTGCTCGAGGCGTTTGTCACCGGGTAGGAGCCGTTTGCCGAAGCGACTTTCGTTGAGGACGGTCACCTGGTGAATGGGGCCGAGTCGCTGGCGGAGGGATCGAGTGAGAGTCAGGACTTCGATCAAGCGGTAGGGGTCGGTGGTGCCGTTTGCCTCGATCATGAGCAGGGCGGGAGGATCGGTGGGGATCTTCAGAATGGCGTCGATCAATCCGGCGGAGTCATCGCAGCAAACGCAGCTGGCCGGCAGGGTCAGGATTTCGGCGCCAAGACCGCGCAGGGACGACGCGTCGATCTCGGCATTGAGGTAATCATTGAGGAGGACGAAGGGTTTTCGTGAGCCGGTGGCGAGTTGGGGAAGGAGTTCTCGGATGAGGGTGGTTTTTCCTGAACCGAGAAAGCCGGCCGTGATGAGAACGGGGAGGGGAGCTGGAGATGGATTCATGCAACGAGTGAGCAAGGGAGTTGGCAATCGGGGCCAAGGATTGGGCGGGCGAGAGAAAGGAGTTCGAGGGGATCGAGATCGGGGCCGATGCAGATCGCAGATGAAGGGACACGATCGCTGAATGGCACATCCAGGGGTTCGGGCGTGATGTCGGCAGCGACTCGTTCGAAGAGTTTTCTGCGATCGGGCTCACTCCGAAGAGTGACCAAGGCCTTGGCGCGCAGGACGCCAAGGGGAAGGTGGCGGAGGAAGGCTCGAAGAGGATCGGGATCGACTTCGCGAGGGAGCAGGATTTGACACCCAGTAAATGCGTGCGCCAAAGGGTGTCCGAGGGAGGGCAGCGGGGCCATGCGTTGTGCTGGCTGCGGGGACGGAAGGAGGAGTTTCCGACGGTGGGTCTGGATGTCGACGAGCTGTTCCACCAGGGGGAAGGCGGAGGTCAAGCTGGCCTGGGGGTTGGACCTGCGCAGTGCATTGATGAGCTGCTGTCGTTCAGGTGAGGAGAGAGTTTCGGCGTGGCGAATCACGACATGGCTGGCGGTCTCCAACTGGGCGATCTCGAGGGAATCAAAAGGTCCGCGATGCCCGAAATGGCGGGCGTCGATCACACCGACCTGCCAACGTGGCTGGAGTGGAATCCGGGACTCCAACAAGGTGAATGTTTCGAGAAGAGGAGTGGGATCGGCCGTGCCATTGACTTCGACGACGACGAGATCATGGCGGGAAGAAGCGGCCGCGAGTGTGAGTTCAACAAGGGGTTGCAATCCGGAGCAGCAGGCGCACGAAGCCGCAATCGGAGCCACCGTTGCGGCGCGCTCGTAGAGGGTTTCGGCATCGAGCTCGGCGTTTTCGTAGTCGTTGAGGATGACATCGACCGACAACGAACGGGCAGCAGAGGCGTCGAGAATTTCGCGGAGAAGGGAGGTTTTCCCTGCGCCGAGAAAGCCGGTGAGCAAAACAAGGGGTTTCGCTGAGCTCGCGAGTGGTGGAAGGCTTGGTTTCACCATGAGTTGATAAGATTGGTGTGGCCTAACAATTTCCGCAGCATCCCCCACGGTGAGACGGGTGGGGGGGGGCGGTGGAAGGCCCCTTGAGATAGCCGAGCCCGCCCGTAATCACGCGGCGGACGGGAAAGCCGGTCTCCGGATCGTGCGTCAGGGGGGCGTCGTGAATCGATTGCTTCACTTCGAATCGGCGAGTTGCCTCGTTTGTCGTGGCCCCGGAGAGGGTTTCGTAGAGGTAGATGGGCATGATGGATGAGGAGCAGGTTGTGCGACTTCTCGCCTGGATCGCCGAGGGCGGAGAGGATCTCCTGGATCGGAAGGTGCCCAGTGCACGGAGGTCTCGATCCTCATGGAGATCGAAGAATTCCCCATAAAGGAGAGGTGGAAGATCGCGTTGCCGTCAGAGGGAAAAGCAATCGAAGAGCAAATGCAAACAAAATGCAACAAAGAGCCATCAAAGAGGCAATTGGAAACTGAGGGGGGATTGTCCCATTGACCCGGCGGGATCTTCGTGTTGTTTCGGAGCCTTCATTCCATGCTCCTGCTCATCGGTTACGTCCTTCTCGCTCTTGGCTGCTCGTTTTTATGTTCTTTGCTGGAGGCGACGCTGTTGACGGTCACTCCTTCAGCGATTGAGACCGCCAAGCAGCGGGGCAAAAAGTGGGCGGTGGCGATGGAGCGGCTGAAGAGTGACATCGATCGGTCCCTTTCCGCGATTTTGACGCTGAACACGGTGGCTCACACCATGGGTGCGGCGGGTGCTGGTGCTCAGTATGTCAAGCTGTATGGGGATGCGACCGGCGGGGTGTTTGCAGGTTTCCTGACGTTGGCGATCCTAGTCTTTACAGAGATCATTCCTAAAACCCTCGGGGCAAGATATGCGAGTTTCTTTGCCGCTCCGACGGCGTGGCTTTTGCCGTGGATGGAACGTCTTTTGGGTCCCTTGGTATGGTTGTGTCGCCAAGTCACGCGTTTGGTGACCTTCGGGAAGGCCAATCAGGGTCCGGTGCATCGCGAGGAGTTGATCGCCGTGGCCAACCTTGGCGAGCGCCTGGGAGAGATTGGCAAACACGAGAGTGCGGTGGTGCGGAACATCCTGCAGCTCTCAGAAACCACTGTGGCGAAGATCATGACGCCGCGGACGGTGATGTTCACCCTGCCTCATGACCTTTCCTTTGCGGAATTTGTCGATCGGGTGGCCGACGAGCCCTATTCGCGGATTCCGGTTTATGGTGAAAGTCCGGATGAGATTCGCGGTTTTGTGTTGAAGTCGGATGCCTTGCTGAGGTGTTTGCGCGCGCCGGATGGAAAGATTTCCGAGGTCATGCTGCCATTGGCGGCGACCCCGGAGCAGATTGGCGTGGACCGCTTGTTTTCCCGAATGCTGCGCGAAGGGCGCCATCTTTTGGTGGTGCACAACGAGTTCGGCACCATTGTGGGCTTGGTGACCTTGGAGGATGTCTTGGAGACCGTGATTGGCTCGGAGATTCTCGACGAAACGGACCGCGATGCGGACTTGCGCAAGGTCGCGCGGAACCTCTGGCAGGACCGAGCTTCGATGATGGTGCCCTCTGGGGAAGCGTGATGACGGAGGGAGCGATCCGAAATCGGGACGCGGAACCCGGACGGGCCCCGCGCCCCCTCAACACACACACAAGTTGAAGTCCCGACGCCGCAAAAGCGACGCCATGGAGGTAGAGAGTCATCCCATCGCTTATGGGAAGATAAAGAAAAGATTCACGGGATACGTGATCGCGTAAGGGCCGATGATCGTCGGAATACCTCTCCCAACGGAAATGAAGAAGCGCATGGTTTCCCCCGAAACCATGCGCTTTTTGCACTCATTCCGAAGCGGAACCTTACGGTTCCAGTCGGCGCCCGGCCCCCCAGCCGATGCGTGCCGATGTGCTCCGGAGGAGCGATTGAGTTGGCGATGACAAAGGGGACCATTCAGCTCCTGCTGGAGTGGGACCGGCCCCCAAAGAATCAATCGAAGAATGACATCTGGATTTTCAAGAAATTCTCGATGAGCGAAAATTTCTCAAAGGCAGATCAAAGATTGGGGCTTTGAATGCTTGGGCGAATCAGCCGATGGGCTTGATTTCGTAGCGGTTGGAGATGCCTTCGATATCATGATGGAACCAGAAGGCGTCGGGGATCGTCCTTCGGATGGAATCCAAAACTTCAGGAAGCTCCTCGTGGGTGATGATCGTGCGGACGAGGCGAATGGGTTCGGAGGTGTATCCTCCGACCGCATCCTGGATGGTGTAGGTGCGGTGAGGAGCCACCTCACGGATGGCTTCCCCCAGAGCTTTTGGATCGTTTCCAAAGGCAGTGAGGACCACCAGTTTGAATTTGCGAAAGAAGTTATTCAGCGTCTCAGCGGAGGTGAAGATGTAGATGGCAGTGTACATCAGGGTGTTGATGACCGGTTCGATGTTCCCGCTTTTGAGATACGACAAAGTAAGGCCGTAGAGGGTCGATACCGTGGCTGCCGCGATGGCGACGTTGCCCACAGGTTTGAGATATTTCATCGCGAACCAAGCGGCGAGAATGTCTTCATCGCCGGTCGATCCGCGCAGCCGAAGAGAGAGGGCTTTGGCGAGTCCGGCGAGGATACCGCCGAAAAGAACCAGCAGGATGCGTTCGTTCTGGGGTTCGGGAGAGGCGAACTCGAGGGAGGGCAGCAGGGCTAGCCCCGCGACCACCGCACCAACGGTCAGGAGGGTGCGGATGGCGAAGGTCCGGCTGATCTTTGCGAAGGCAAAGAGAATGAGAACGGCCTGGGACGCGATGTAGATCGCAAGAAACAGGTGTGGTTGGTCGAAAAAGTAGGCGGTGGCGGCGGCGAGACCCTCAAAGCCAGTGAGGATCACTTTCGCGGGGAAGACGAAGTATTTGAGGGCCGCAGCGTAGAGAAGGCCGGCGCCCGTGACGCCGAGGCATTCGAGGAAAGGACGGAGGCGAGTGGTGATGCGGTGAGGAGCCGGAGGCATGGATGCCCCAACAGACCGAGTTTTTGATGCCGGTCAAGCTTGGCGAGAGGCTTCAGAATTCATGGCGGATCCCGAGCACGAGCCCCTCGCCCCCTCCCATCTGGCAATGGGCGCGCCAAATGGAGAGGGGATCCAAGAATCCGCCTTTCATCCCGTCATTGGTTCTCGGGAGCTGGCGTTCGCCGGTCTCCTCTTTTCGTGGATTCTTAGAAAACTCCGATTTCCCAAAGAGAAACGTCCGTCAGGGAGTCATCAAAGACCACGCGCAGCCAGCGGGTGGAGAGATCAAGCGGAAGGGTGAGCGGTGAACCGCTTTCCGCCTTGAGCTGGCCGTCGGGGATCGGCGTCCACGATTCGCCATCTATCGAGCTTTCGACCGAAAAGGCGCAGGGCTTCCAAGGATATTCCGGGCGGAGCTCGATGGAGTGGACAGGTTGAGGTGTTCCAAGGTCGACCTTCAACCAGCCGCCTTGGGCACCCTGGGTGACCGCCCAGCGGGTCGCGTAGTTGTCGTCGATGGCGAAGGCGGCAGAAGTTGATTCGCTCGCTTCACAGCAGGCTGAGATGGCGACGATTCTTTGAGGGCGATCTGGATTTCTGTCTTGGAGAAACGCCGGTCCATCATGGCTGGGGAGAACTCGATCGATGCCGCCATCGGCGGAAAAATGGAGTTCATCGACGCAGATTTGGCGGCCGATAAATGCCGGATCGAAGGGAACGGAATGACGGTGGTAGAGGATGTAAGGACGTCCTTCGCGCTCGATGACTGCATGGTGGCCGGGGGAAATGACGTCGATGGTGTCCTGCGTGGAGAGGATGGGGCTATTTGGGCCTTCGGTGAAGGGGCCGAAAGGTTGGTCGCCGGTCGCGTAGTGGACCTGATAGGTGGTCTGGTCGGTGCGGCCGCTGGAATACATGAGGAAATAGCGACCGTCATGTTTCACCATGAAGGGCGCTTCGAAGTAGTGGGGAGGAGTCACGTCATGGATTTCACCGTCGAAGGTGACCATGTCGTCCTTCAGGCGTACCGCCCAACATTTGCCGTTCACCCAATTCCACCCCGAGCCCCAGTAGAGGTAGGCCTGGCCGTCTTCATCGATGAATGCCTCGGCATCGATCATGTGGTATCCGGGCTTGAAGTTCTCAGGGATCAATGGGCGATCGCCGAGCGCATTTTTCCACGGGCCCGTGGGGTGATCGGCGACGCCAGCCCAGATCTCGTTGCCGACGGAGACGTACATGTGAAACCGGCCGTCGGTCCCTTTCACGACCGATGGTGCCCATACCAGAGCATCCTTGGAAGTTGGGCTGGTGCAGGCCTCCTTGGTCGGCCAATTGAGGGGAACGAAGGTCCAGTTTTTGAAATCTTGAGATTTCCAGCAACCGAGGGACTCACCGCCCCAGGGATCGAGAGTGGCAAAGAGGTACGAAGTCCCCTCCACGGTCACGCAACTGGGATCGGCTTGGTAAGCGGGCAGGATGGGATTGGCCCTACCGGGCTGGCGGGCCGGGACGATCTGGGCGTGCGCCAAGCCGGTGAGGCAGATGACCGAGAGGAGGCTGAGTTTCATGGATTCGAATCAGAGGGTGGACAGGACATCGTTGATGACGCTGAGGGTGTCGTCGAGGTCGGCTTCCGTGTGGGCGAGACTCAGGAAGCCAGTTTCGTAGGGGCTGGGAGCGAGGTAGATGCCTTTGTCGAGGCACCCCCAGAAGAGCTTTTTGAAGAGTTCGAGATCCTGCTGCATGACGTCGTCGACATTGACGATTTCGCGATCGGTGAAGAACAAGCAGAACATGGAGCCGACCCGGTTGAGTCGGTGGGGGATTCCCTTTTCCTGCATCAAAGCGCGCAGGCCGGACTCGAAGTGGGCGCCGAGTTGTTCGAGCCGGGCAAATCCAGCGGGCTTATCGAGTTCACGGAGCTGGGCGAGTCCTGCGGCCATCGCGAGAGGATTTCCGCTCAGGGTGCCGGCCTGGTAGACCGGACCGATCGGAGCCAAGAGGTCCATGATGTCGGCTCGGCCGCCGAAAGCTCCCACAGGAAGCCCACCACCGATGACTTTTCCAAAGCAGCTCAAGTCTGGCTTGATGCCTTCGATTCCTTGGACCCCGGCCTTGCCGAGGCGAAAGCCGGTCATGACTTCGTCAAAAATCAGCAATGCGCCGTAGGTGCGGGTGATCGAACAGAGAAGATCGAGGTATCCCGGCTTCGGGAGAACGAGACCGGCATTGGCGGGATAGGACTCGACGATGATGGCGGCGATGCGGTCACCCCGTTCCGTGAAGAGAGCCTCGAGCGCCTCATCATCATTGTAAGGGAGGACGAGGGTGTTTTTCGCGAAGTCGGCGGGAACACCGGCGGAGTCCGGTTCGCCGTGGGTGAGGGCTCCCGATCCTGCGGCGACCAGGAGGGAATCACTATGGCCGTGGTAGCAACCGTTGAACTTGACGATGAGGTCCCTACCCGTGAAGCCGCGCGCCAGGCGGATCGCTGACATGGTGGCCTCGGTGCCGGAGTTGCACATGCGGACTTTTTCGACCGAGGGAACCCAATCGACGATGGTTCGGGCCATTTCTACCTCAAAGGGATTCGGAATGCCGAAGGAAATCCCGTCCTTGGCGACTTCATGGAGGGTGTTGGTGATGACGGTGGGTGCGTGGCCGAGAATGTTCGGTCCCCAGGAGCCGATGTAGTCGATGTAGTGTTTCCCATCGACGTCTTCAATGCGACTCCCTTTGGCCCGCCTGACGAAAAACGGTTCGCCCCCGACGTTGCGGAAAGCGCGGACGGGTGAATTGACGCCGCCGGGAATCAGATTTTTGGCGGTGGCGAAAAGTTTTTGGGAGAGCGGGCCGACAGACATGCGGCCAGCTTGAACTCTCGGCTGCGAAGGTCCAATCCGAGTTTTTCTTCGGAAGGAGGGGAAATGAACTGACAGGGCGCGGCTTTTGCTCACGTTTCCGGCGCAAATGAAACGTTTCCCATGGAGTTTTTCCGTCGTGATGTGGGGCTTAGCGGCCTTGGGTGCATCGGTGAGTGCCGAGAGTGGAGGGTTGAAGGGCTTCGAGGAAGTGACCGGGAAATGGTATCAGGTCGCTCGCACCGCGGTCCCCAATGAATCGGTTCGCGTCGCCTTTGCGCCTGACGATCAGAGATTGGTGCAGGAGTTGGAAGGCCCGGATGGCAAGCGGCTTGTGATTCGTGCCACAGAGACGGGTGAAGTGCTGGAAACCATCGATCCGGGCTCCGAGTGGTCGGGTTTCCGCTGGACGCGAGAAGGTTTGCTACTCGAAACCCCCCAGGGCGACCGAACTTGGACGGAGGGACGGTGGAGCGATCCGAAAGGGGCTGCGCGTCGTGAGGCCCCTGAAGATCGTGGAGGCCGGCCGAGGATGCGCTGGGACCGCCGAGTGCCCGCAGAGTGGAGGTCGCCAAACGGGGAATATGAGGTGGCGGTGCGTGATGGCGATTTGGTGCTCTCGGAGCGCGGGGAGAAGCCTCGTGTGCTGGTGGAAGACGACAAGTCAGGGGTGTTTCGGGACGCTCCGGTGTGGTCGCCTGATGGCTCTCGATTTGCGATCTGGAAGACGCGCGATGTGAAGGAGCGGGAAGTTCACTACATCGATTCGGCTCCCGATGGAAAACTCCAACCGGAACATTTTACCCAGAGCTACCCGAAACCCGGAGATGAGATCGATACTCGAGCACCGTGGGTCTTTTTCATCGATGGTCGCGAGCCCCTCGCTCCAGAGATGTCGTTGATTCCGAATCCATATGAATGCGATGCCCTGGCTTGGAGAAAGGATTCCCAGCGGCTGACCTACGAGTATGTTGAGCGGGGATTCGGGAAACAGCACGTGATTGAAATCAATAGTGAAACCCGGGTCCAGCGAGCTCTCATCCAGGAAGATAGCGACACTTTCGTTTTCGTATATGGGAATTCCTTCCGCCGCGATCTCGATGATGGTGAAGAAATCCTGTGGATGTCCGAGCGCGATGGCTGGAAGCACTTGTTCTTGCTCAATGGAAAGGACGGCTCGGTCATTCGGAACCTGACCGAAGGCGAATGGATCGTCCGAGAAGTCGTTCAAGTGGACGAGGAGAAGCGTGAAGTCTTGCTGAAGATTTCCGGACGAGAGGCCGATCAGGATCCGTATTTCATTCACTACGCGCGGGTCTCGATCGACACCGGGAAACTGGTGCCCCTGACCTCTGCGAACGGCACGCATGATCGTTTTGAGCGCTCCTCCGGCGGCAGCTACTACACTTGCCGCTGGTCACGAGTCGATCATCCCCCGGTGACGGAGCTTCACCGTTGGTCCGATGGGGCGCTGATTTCCGTGCTGGCTGAGGGCGATGACTCGGCATTACGAGCCACGGGATGGCCTCTGCCTGAGCCTTTTGTGGCAAAGGATCGCGATGGTAAGTTCGACATCTGGGGAATCATTCTCAGGCCCCCGAACTTCGATCCCACGAAGAAGTATCCCGTGGTGGAGAACATCTACGCCGGACCTCAGGATTCGTTTGTTCCGAAGGCATGGAATCCATGGATGGCTCCCATGCACGAGGTGGCGGTGAATGACTTCATTGTGGTGAAAATCGATGGTCGCGGCACAGCCAATCGCAGCCGGGAATTCCACCATTTCTGCTACAAAAATCTCAAGGATGCCGGATTCCCCGACCGCATTGCATGGATGAAAGCCGCGGCGAAAAAGGAGCCCGCAATGGACCTGGATCGCGTCGGGATCTTCGGGGGATCGGCCGGGGGACAGAATGCCCTCGGTGCCTTATTGTTTCACGGGGACTTCTACAAAGCGGCCGTTGCTGATTGCGGATGCCATGACAACCGAATGGATAAGATCTGGTGGAATGAGCAATGGATGGACTGGCCTGTTGGACCCGAGTACGCCGACAATTCCAATGTTACTCATGCCAAGGAACTTCAGGGGGCGCTCTTGCTCACAGTGGGTGAATTGGACACCAATGTGGATCCGTCTTCCACTTATCAGGTCATCGATGCGTTGATTGATGCCGACAAGGACTTCGAGTTTCTACCCTTTACCGGGAAAAACCACGGAGCTGGCGAGGCTCGATATGGGCAGCGGCGTCGCGTCGATTTCTTCGAGCGTCACCTCGGCCAACCGATTCCGGCACCGGGTGCGTCGTGAAGATCGCTTGGTCGATCCTGTGAACGGAAATGCCCCCCGGAGCCTGGCCCCGGGGGGAAATTTGGGATTCAGAGCACAAAGAAGAGGATCGCGAGGATGATGAAGACCACGAGCAGGATCTTGGCGATCCCGGCGAATTCAGCAGCGATACCCCCGAAGCCGAAGATGGCGGCGACGACGGCGAGAATGGCGAAAATGATGGCAAGTGTGACAAGGCTCATGACGTTTGAGGGAGGTTTCTTTGCCGGCTCATCCGGCGGGGATGTTTTCGCAAGTGCGGTGCCATCCTCTGGAAGTCCCAGAAAATAAGGACTTGGTGAAATCGAGTTCGAAATGGAGGCGACAGTTCATGCTGAATGCACGGGTGGTCTCGACGCTGTCCGTGCATTTTGCCGATGTTTGGGATGAATAGAGGGAGCGCTAAGCGAGTCGAATTTGGCGCCTTCTCATCGGCGACTTCACCGCTATGATTCCCACTATGAGAGCCATTCGTTTTGCCTGCCTGTTGCTCGCGTTGCCGGTTCTGCATGCCGAGCCGAAGCGATCCCTGCTCGATGCGGATCCTGACGTGGTCTATCTGGATGCCCATTTTCAGAGGCCGCTAAGACTTTGGATCATCAAAGCGGCTCCGATTTACAGTGATAAACAGGGTCAACGTAAGCTGGGCACGGTGTTGCCGGACCAGGAGGTGGAAATTCAAGCCATCACCGAACGGGCTTATCGAGTGAGTGCGCGGACGGGGGGGAACAAGACGATCGGGTGGGTTGGCAGCGGTGCCTTTGCCTCCAAGGAGGATCCTGATGTGAGCAAAAACCTCACTTTGTTTTATCAGCGACAGTTGGAAGTGGAGCGCCTCATCGCTGAAAAGCGGGCGGCGATCGGGATGACCATGGATGAAGTCTCCCGTGCCTTGGGAGATCCCACCAAAAAGAAGGTGAGGCAAACGGCCGAAGGAAGATCCGGGCAGTGGGAATTCATCGATTACGAAGAGGTCAAGCACTACACCTATGTTCGCGATCCGGCCACGGGGAATGTTTTCCGCCGTCTCTCTCACGTCACCCAGGAGGAGAAGGGCCGGACGACGGTGGAATTCGAAAACGAGTTGGTGACGGCGATCGAGAAAAGTGAATCAGAGGAAGGCTCGGGGCGCGTCAAGATTGTCGTGCCCCCTCTGGTCTTCGGCTGGTGACTCCTCTCCGCTTCTTTGGATTGTCCACTTGAGCGGAGGTCCTGCCTCGGTTCACGATCGGCGTCATGCCGGAGGCGCTACTCAGGGAAACATTCGGCCATGCGGGATTCCGTGAGGGCCAGCGGGAAGTGGTGGAAGGATTGCTCGCTGGGCGCTCGATGCTTGCGGTCTTCCCGACCGGAGGGGGCAAATCGCTCTGCTACCAGCTCCCCGCCTTGATGATCGATGGCCTGACGCTGGTGGTGTCGCCGCTGATTGCCCTGATGAAGGATCAGGTCGATTCCCTGCGTGCCAAGGGAATCGGTGCCGCGCGCCTTGATTCGTCGCTGAGCCAGGAAGACTATGGAAATGTCATGGAGGGTCTGCGCGACGGAACGGTGAAACTTCTCTATGTCGCCCCCGAGCGGCTTGCCAACGAGGGATTCCGGCAACGATTGGCCCGCATGAAAATCGGCATGGTTGCCATCGACGAAGCCCATTGCATTTCCGAATGGGGTCACAATTTCCGCCCGGATTATCTCAAGTTGGCGAAGCTCTGTCGGGATCTTGAAGTGTCGCGCGTACTGGGTCTTACTGCGACGGCGACTCCGGCAGTCGCGGAGGATATCCGGCGGGAGTTCGGAGTGGAAAAAGGAGATCACATCCAGCTGTCCTTTCATCGCCCGAATCTTGACCTGAGGGTCTCACCTGTGGCCGCCTGCGATCGCAAGACCTTGTTGAAGGAGCGCATCGATGGGGTGGAAGGAGCGGTCGTCGTCTACGTGACCCTGCAGCACACGGCGGAAGAGGTCGCGACATTTCTCAAGCGTCATGGTCATGCGGCCCAGGCGTATCATGCGGGGATGCCTCCAGAGTTTCGGGCGGAAGCGCAGGAAAGGTTCATGCAGGGTGAAATCCGCATCATGGTGGCGACCATCGCCTTCGGCATGGGGATCGACAAGGCGGACATCCGAGCGGTGTTCCACTACAACCTTCCGAAATCGATGGAGAACTACTCGCAAGAGACTGGGCGAGCGGGTCGCGATGGCCGAGAGTCGATCTGCGAAATGCTTGCCTGTGGCGACGACCTGGTGACTCTGGAGAACTTTACCTACGGCGATACACCGACCTCGGAGGCCGTGCGCCATCTGGTGGATCATGTCTTGCGCCTAGGCCACGAATTTGACGTCTCGGTTTATGAGCTTTCCACCGTCAATGACATCCGGCCATTGGTAGTAACGACTCTTCTCACCTATCTGGAGTTGGAGGGGATTGTTATGGCGACCAAGCCTTTCTATGCAACGTATGCGGTCCGCCTCTTGCGCGACTTTGAAGGTCTTCTGGCGGGTTACGATGCTCGTCGTAAGACGTTCTTGCGCAAAATTTTTTCTGCGGCCAAGGATGGGCGAAGCTGGTTGACGTTTGAACTGGATCAGGTGGCGGCCACCACGGCGGAGTCTCGCGAGCGGATCGTCGCGGCGCTGACCTATCTCGAAGAAGCCGGAGACGTGATTTTGAAGAAATCGGGCGTGCGTCAGGGATATCGCCTCCTGAGGGAAGACATGCGGGTCCGTGATGTTGCGGATCGCTTGGAAGCACGGTTTCATCAACGGGAACAGGCGGATCTCGATCGACTCCGGCAAGTGGTCGATCTGGTGGAAGGGGCGGAGTGTTTGACCGCTGGAGTGACGCGGCATTTTGGCGAAGTCCTGCGGAACTGCGGACACTGTGATCGTTGTCGCGGCCGCCTCGCCACACCCCTGCCGCGATCTCCATGGCCGGAGCCCAGCTTCGAGGACTTGGAGTGCATCCAGCAGTTGCGCAATGAACAGCACGCTGCCCTGAAGTCACCGCGGCAGCTTGCCCGATTTCTCTGTGGTATCAGCAGCCCGGCAGCCCAGCGAGCGCGCCTGACTCGTCACGACGCCTTCGGGTTGCTAGAACGCATGCCCTTCGACCAGACCCTCGCACTTTGCGAAACGTGGCTCTGAGGTGCTGCAGGCCCCGACTTCCCGGCCTTGCGATCTTGAAGTGGTCCCTCAAGACGGAGCCAGGGAGCTTGTTATGATGGGGTAGGGTTCGGGTGGCGCAGCCAACCGAACCACCGTGAAACGAAAAAGAAGAACGCATAGCGCCGAGTTCAAGGCGCGGGTGGCCCTTGAGGCACTCAAGGGCATCAAGACCATCAATCAAATCGCGCAGGACGAGGGCATTCATCCAGTGCAGGTTAGCCAGTGGAAGAAGGAGCTCCAGGAGCGCCTGCCGGAAGTCTTCGCCTCGGCCAAGTCCGGTCGCGACGAGAAGGAAAAATCCGAGCGCAACCTGTCGCGCCTCGAGCGTAAGGTTGGCCAGTTGGTCATCGAAAAGGAGTTCCTCGAAAAAAAGTGCGGGGAGCTGGGGATCGATCTCAACGAAAAGCCATGATCGAAAAGAACCATCCTCAGCTCAGCATCCGCAAGCAGTCCGCCATGCTCGGCATCAACCGCAACCGCCTCGAAACGGCGGAACGTATCAGCGAAGAGGACCGTGCGATCATGCGTGCTCTCGATGAGTTGCACGTCCGCTGGCCCGTTTACGGCGCCCGCAAGCTGGTCGTGGAGCTGCGCAAGCGTGGCTGGAAGGTTGGCCGCAAGCGGGTGCGTCGGCTCATGCAGATCATGGGGCTCGCCGCCGTGGTGCCGAAGCCGCGCACGAGTGTGCCGGACAAGAACCACCGCAAGTATCCCTACTTGCTACGGGACCGCGAGGTCACCACGCCGGACGAAGTCGGGTGCGCCGACATCACTTACATCCCGATGGGCCGCGGCTTCGCCTACCTGGTGGCGATCATGGACTGGCACAGCCGAGCAGTCCTTTCGTGGCGGATCTCCAACGCGGCCGACACCCGGTTCTGCCTGGAGGCACTTGGCGAAGCGGTGAAGGTAGCCGGTCGCGCACCGGACATCTTCAACACCGACCAAGGCTGTCAGTTCACCAGCCGTGAATGGGTCGCCGCGGTCGAGGAAACAGGCGCACGCGTTAGCATGGACGGCAAGGGCCGTTGGATGGACAACGTCTTCATCGAGCGGCTGTGGCGCAGCCTCAAATGCGAAGACATCTACCTGAAGGACTATTGCAACCTCGTGGAGCTTGAGGCCGGAGTGTCACGCTGGATGGCCGACTACAACCGTGAGCGAATCCATCAGCACCACGACTACGCCACACCATGGTCGGTCTACCGGCCGCAACCCGGGCTTGCCGAGGCGGCCTGATCCGCTGACAACCCGCTGCGGAAAGTTGCCCACAGGAACCCGCCGCTCCGATGAGCGACGACCCGGCCCATTCTCGCGCCGGAACCCGATGGACCACTTTCCTCCAAGGGCGGAAGCAACCAAAACCGACAACACCAGCCAACCGACCCACCACACCATAACGATAACCCGCCCGGACCTGGCTTCGCTCAGGGGACCACTTCACCCGTTTCTCAACAGGCGATTTTTGGGGGGCTGACTTCATCACCGCACCTCAGAGTTTCGCCCTGAGGTGCGGTGATGGAAGTGGTCGGCGATTCTGAGCCTTGATCAGGCTATGGAATCGAGGTGCTTATGCTATCTGCAGGAGGCCGAGGATTTTTCCGCGAACGTGGTCGTTGCGAACGAGGCCTGCAAATTGGTCGGCGCCGGGGCCGGTCGCTGTAATCGCAGTAGGATCCGAAGTGTGGCTGACGCTGGTCCAGCCAGTCCCGGTGTGGTTGCCGGTGATTTGTCCGAGCAGGCCGGGAGGATTCGAGAGTTGGTGGGACCACTGGATGAAAGCTTTGCCGGCAAGGGTGGCGAGAAGTGCCTCTGCTTCCTGATCGTCAGGTCGGAACCCGAAGCCTTGCTCGATCATTTCCTGGAGGTCGGAACGGTTGCCATTTTTCGCGGTCCAATCGGCGAGGAGTTTTTCGTGGGAGCAGTGAATGTCAGCGATGCGCTTGAAGTGCTCATTGGTTTGGCCGTATTTGGCGCCAGTTCCGTTGAGGGCTGGGTTCGAATTGCCGTGGTCCGAAGTGGCAATGACGAGAACGTCTGGGTGATCGGCGATCATTTCGAGGACTGTGGCCATAGCATCATCGAAGGCCATCTGTTCGCGGACAATCGCGCCGATGTCGTTGGCGTGAGCGGCGTGATCGATTCGAGCGCCTTCGATTTGCAGGAGGAAGGATTGGTCGGAGGGAAGGAATCGTTCAAGGGCTGCACGACTCATTTCCGCAAGTGTTGGGACATTCGCTTGAAGTTGAGCGTCCTGTTCGCGGTCGACCATGTAGGGCAGGTGCCCAGGGAAGAAGGTGCCGAGGAGCTTGCCTGATTTGGCCGCGAGGAGTTGATCGCGAGTACGGAGGATATCGTATCCGGCCGCCTGATAGTCGGCATAGATGTCCTTTTGGTCGGCTCGTTGAGCCGGATCAAAGAATTTCGATCCTCCGCCGAGAACGATTTCTGCTCGGTTGAGATACTGGGGAGCAATGCGATCTTCGGCATCGCGATCCGGAGTCTGGGCGGCGAAGCCCGCAGGGGTGGCGTGGGTGACGGTAGCGGTGGTTACGAGGCCGAGCCGAGCTCCTCCTGCGACGACGGCTTCTCCAATGGACTGAAGTTGGCGTCCGTTGGCGTCGACGTTGATTTGTCCATTAGGGATCCGGTGGCCCGAGCTCCAGGCGGAAGAGGCCGCGGCGGAGTCGGTGACCAGAGAGTTCCCGGAGGCGGTGTCCATGAGACCCTGGAAGGAGGACTTCTCGGACATGAGGTTCCACCAACGGGTCGGGCAATCCCGCACTTGGCGGGAAAAGGCCTCGGTTATGGAGAGAACTCCGTGGCTCATGCCATCGGAGACCATGAAGATGACACCGCGAACCTTGCCGGATTTGGCGCCCACGGGAGGGGCGGCAGGGAGGGAGGTGGGAAGGAGGCTGGCAACGGAACCGAGCAAACCGGTTCCGAGCAGATGTCGGCGGGAGATTTTCATGAGGAGCGAAGCATAGGAATCTGGGAGCCTCCCTGCAACCGGTGACATCGGGCGGACTTGTGACATAAAGAATCTCCCCGAGGGAGAGGGCCGCCCCGCAGACTCCGCCGGAAGTCTCAGAGGTCACTCACGAGGCGAAGGAACAGGGCGGAGGAAGTACGGGGGACTCGTACGGAGATGCGATCGATCCCGGTATCAAAAGCATCGGGCTCGACATCGATGGTGATTTCTCCGATGCCATCCACGGCAGTGGTCCAAGTGCCAAGGCGGGTGGTGATTTCAACGCGTGGCTGACTTGCCGAGGCGATGGCAGCACGGCGGAAAGTGAAAATCGCGGTATCGTCATCGAGGGTGAGTTTTGGCTGAAGCGAGGGATGTGGAGATGAGGAACTGAGGGGATTTCCTCCGAAAACGAATTCAAGCGCGTTGGGAATGCCGTCGCGGTCGGGATCAGCGGAAGGAAGCCGGTCATCGCCCGTCAGGTTCTTGGAGTCGACCCAGAAAGCGAATCCGATATCGCTAGGGGCGGCCGCGGCGGGTGTGCCTGGGTCGGTCTCAGCGGGCAGAAGTCCGGGGTACTCAAGGTGAGGAGCGCCGAGGATTTGGCGATCGAATCCGGGACCTTGCCAAGCGGCGGTGAAGTAGTCGTCGCCAGCCCCTTCTTTGTGGAGACCTTCAATGTAGCAGCGTTGGCCGGCGGCGAGGGTGATGGTGGCGGATTGCTGGCTGGCGAAGTTGCTCCAGTTGTCGCTGCCGGTGGCGGAGTCGGCCCAGGCGATGCGAGCTTTGTTGTCTGGATTGCCATCGGTCGACAGCCAAAGTTCGCCGGCATCATCGGACAGGATCCAGAAGGTGTAGTCACCGGACCGAGGTGCGATGAGATATCCCGAAATCTTTTGGCCGTAGTTGTCGCCCCAATTCGCGGGGGATTCAAAGGTGTCCAATGATTCGACCTGATGAGGGCGATTCGGGAAGCGGGAATGATTGGTGAGGTTGGAGAGGCCATTGCCGGTGATGCCTGTCCAGATTTCACGGCGTAGTGAAACGATGGGAGGGGGATTGCCGGGATAGCGGAGAAATCGACCATCAACGATCTGCTGCGAGAACGAAGGACCCTGCCAAGAGACGGAGAGGTGGTCGCCGAATTGGTGGTCTTTGTGGAGAGCTTCCAGGAAATAGCTGCGCCCTGCGACGAGTGGGACGAGTGGGGATGCTTGGGACGAGAACTTATCCCACTGTCTGAAGTCGGTCCAATCCGGGGTGCTGGCCAACAGAATGCGATGATTGCGGTCGTCGTCGGGGGATAGCCAGAGTTCGCTGCCATCGTCGGCGGCGATCCAGAATTGGAAGTTCCCGGATTCAGGGGCGATGAGATGGGCGGAAATCCGCTCGCCGAATTCGTCATGGAATCCTTGGGGGGATTCGAACGACGTGAGCACTCCTCGGCTTTGGGGTTGGGCGGTGGCGAAGGCATTGGAGTTTGTTAGGTCGGAAACCGTTGCACCGGGGAGGTCTGTCCAAACTTCGCGTCGCAGCGATGGGGTGCCGGGCAGGCTATCGGGGTGTTCGAGCCATGCATTGGAGATGATTTGGCGGGTGAGTCCGGGGCCTTGCCATGCTACGGCGAGGTGGTCATCGACAGCGCCTTCTTTGTGGAGGACTTCGAGGTAGTAGCGTTGTCCGCCCACGAGGCCGATGGGGACGGATTGCTGACCGGCTTGTTCGTCCCAGGAACGGACGCTCGTGGCGGAGGAAACGTGGGCGGCGAGAATGCGGTTCGCGGGGTTGGCGTCGGTTCCCATCCAGAGTTCGCTCTGGTCATCGGATGCGATCCAGAAGGTATAGCGGCCCGTCTCGGGAGCGACGAGGTAGCCGGAGATGCGCCGGCCGAACTGATCGCCGGTGTTGGAAGGGCTTTCGAAGCCCGCTTGTTCGGGAAGAATTCCGACCGAAGTGGGCGTGGAGGGAATGAGATTGGTCAGGTTGGAGACGGACGTGCCGGAAACTCCGGTCCAAGTTTCAACCAGAAGGCGGCTGCGGTCTTGTGGAGCCTCAGGCAGTTCGAGGAAACGATTGGCAATGATTTCCCGACTCCAGTCAGGGCCTTGCCAGGCGAGGCTGAGATGATCTCCGCCGATTCCGTCGCGATGGCGTGCCTCAAGGAAATATCGCTGACCCGCGACGAGGTGCACTGCCCGGGATCGTTGGGAGGCTTGAGCATTCCAGGTATCAGGATCGACGTAACCCGAGACGGAGGCCATTTCGGCGAGATCGGCAGGATCTTCGGAGGTGGACAGCGAGAGCGTGCTGTCGTCGTCCGACGAAAGCCACAGGCGATAGGTGCCGGTGGTGGGCGGGATGAGGTATCCGGTGAGTCGTTGGAGATATTGGTCTCCCGTGTTCCGAGGAGCCTCGCCGTCGAGAATCGTACCGGAAAAATCCGGACGGGATGTGGGGAAAGAACTCCAGTCGGCCCCGTACCAAAGGTCACGCCGGAGCCCAGGTCGGAAAGATTCCGGGTATTCGAGATGGTCTCCTGAAATCACCCGTTGGCTCAAGTTGGGTCCTTGCCAGGCGACAGCGAGGTGATCGCCTCCGGTGCCTTCCTTTTGGAGTGCCTCGATGTAGTAGCGTTGACCGGCGACCAGGGCGATGGCTGCCGATTGTTGATTTCCTTGTGCGGTCCAATCCCGGGCATTTACGGAGCCATTGACCTGGCAAAGTTTGCGTCGATTGGCTGGATTCATGTCGGTGGAGAGCCACAGCTCGCCGCCATCATCCGAAGCGATCCAGAAGGTGTAGTTGCCGGTGGTGGGAGGCGTTACAAAGCCACTGAGGCGTTGGCCGTAGCGTTCACCCCATCCATTGGGCGCCTCAAAGCTGGCGGTGTAACCCGTTTCATTTGGGCGTCCGGGATAGGTGATGGAAGTGGTGAGACCGGTGAGGGCCTGACTGCTGTTGAGACCTGTCCAGACCTCCCGCTTCAGGGCGGGCCTGCGGATGTCGAGGGTGACCGTGGCGGTGTCGGAAAGGGAGGTGGGTGAATTGTCGGTGGCGGTGACGCTGAGGATCCGAGTGCCGGGAGACAGAGAGTTGGATACCAAACGGATTTCTCCAGTGAGTTCATCGATGGCGAAGGCGCCATCTTCATTGCCGCCGGTGATGGAGTAGCGGATGGTGGTGCCGGGGTCGGCCCAATCTTCTGCGGTGAGGGTGGCAATGGTGACCCCAACATCACGGGTGTAGGCTGTGGCGGCGAGATCGTTTAGGACGGGAGCACCATGGTTGTAGAAAGATTGGGTGACGTGGGGAGCGCCGAGGATGGTGCGAGAAAATTGGGGGCCCTGCCAGGCGACGGACAAATGATCTCCCCCTCCGCCTTCTTTTTGGAGGACCTCGATGAAATAGAAACGGCCTGCTTCAAGGGGGATGGGATCGGATTGTTGGGTGCTGTAGAGACCCCATTGACGGTAGGCCGTAGCGCCGGTGTGGTAGGCGATGCGTTGCCTATTGGCCGGGTCGGTATCAGTGGAAAGCCAGATCTCGCCATGGTCATCGGAGGCGATCCAGAAGGTGAAATCCCCGGTGTCGGGCGCGCGAAGATAGCCGGTGAGACGTTGTCCGTAGGCGTCGTCGATATTGATGCCAGTTTCGAAGTGAGTTTCGTAGGTGGTGAGAGTGGGCTGATCGGGATAGCGGGCATCGGCGGTGAGATTGCTGACTGCATTGCCAGAGATGCCGGTCCACAAATCGCGTTTGACGGCGAGGGGGACGATCTCAAGCGCGATGTCGGCGGTGGTCGAGAGACCTCCGGAGTCGCGGGCGGAGATTCGCAGTGAGTAGCTGGGGCGATTGGCAAAGGAGAGGTTGCCTGCCACGCGGAGTTCTCCGCTGTAGGGGTCGATGGCAAAGGCGTTGGCGAGGTTGCCACTGACGATGGCAAAATTGGAGAGAATGGACCCGGGCTCATGATCGCCGGCGGTGACGACGGCGATGGCGGATCCGGGAGATTGATCTTCGCGAACCCGATAGGTTCGGCTGGCGATCCAGGGAGCTTGGTTTTCAGGAATCCCCGGGTATTCCAGCTCCTGGGTGGGGATGAGTTGGCGAGCTCGGCTGGGAGTCTGCCAGACGGCGCTGGAGTGATCGCCACCGCGGTTCTCGCGAGTGAGAAATTCGATGTAGTAGCGTTGTCCGGCTACCAGAGTGATGGGTGCCGATTCTTGGGTGCCCTGCTGAGTCCAGTTATCCTGACCGGTGGCGGAGGTATTCCAGGCGATGCGTTGCTTGTGATTCGGGTCGGCATCGGTGGACAGCCATAGTTCGCTGGCATCGTCTGCGGTGGTCCAGAATGTGTGGTTTCCTGATTCTTCGGGGATCAGGAATCCGCTCAGTTTCTGACCATAATTCTCGCCGGGGTAGACGGCCTGAAAGGTGGGTGCGCGGCCGGTTTGTGTGGGGCGGTTGGGGTAGTTGCTATGGCTGGTGAGGCCACTGATTCCGCTTCCTCCGAGGCCGGTCCAAAGTTCATATTTCAGGCCATGGATGCGATCGACTCGTATGTTCACCGGGACGATGATCGAGGATCCATTTCGGGAATACTGGACCTGGAGTAGAAACAAGGTGCCTGGAGTAAGCGGGCCAGCCACACTGAGTTGGCCGGTGTTCGAGGCGATGGAAAAGGATCCGTCGGTATTGCCGCTGCGGATACGATAGGAGGTTCCGGCGCCGGGATCGACGGCGCCAAGGGTGGTGCCGCTGAGTGCGGTGGGATCGACATGAAATTGCCAGCCTGGATTGGGCACGGTGCCGGTGATGCGGTACTGTCCGATCGAGCCATAGTCATCGTAGCGATTGGCGGCCCATCCGCCGTCACCCACTCCATCAATGGTGAGAGTGTAGGTCCCGGCACCGAGCGTGGCAGAGAGGGAGGCGCTGAGTTGATCGCCGGGGCTTGATAGGGCGATCTGATTGCCGGAGGGATGGTAGAGTCGGGCCTCGATATTGAGGTTCGGGGACGACTCGGCACCGGTGAATTGAAGATTGAGTGTCCCCCCACCGGTGGTGAAGGAGTAGCGGTCGAGGTCGTGGCGGTTGATGATCAGGCCCGATTGTTCGACGCTGCCCCCACTTGTGAGAGTCAGGGGAACGGCTTCGTCGATGAGATCGGGGGCTTCGTCCGCTCGTTCGGGGGTGGAGGCCCCAATGAAGGCGATGTCATCCTGTTGCTGATTGGCGCCGGCATACTCGCCTTGGCTCCATTGGGTGACTTCCTTGCCGTAGGGGGCACCCATGATCGGTCCCCAATTCGCATGTCCGCCGTAGTAGCCTTGGTCGTTCAACCCATCGTGGTGGAGGCCGAAGGTGTGCCCAACTTCGTGGGAAATGACGAGAGCGGCGCCGCTGTTGGGATCAAAGTTCCA
The DNA here is from genome assembly GCF_014201715.1 of Haloferula luteola. Classification (GTDB taxonomy): domain Bacteria; phylum Verrucomicrobiota; class Verrucomicrobiia; order Verrucomicrobiales; family Akkermansiaceae; genus Haloferula; species Haloferula luteola. The sequence goes on along the minus strand of NZ_JACHFD010000002.1, from coordinate 154,368 downwards.
GCAGACGGGCGATCCTGATTCGCGGAAGGTGTTGTTAAAGGCCACTCCGCCGGCGCTGGCGAAGTTGTTGGACGTGGAGATGCAGTGGATGCGCAAGCCTTCGGGTGCCTGAAGGTAGGTCTGAAGATCGGTGGTGACATTGACCTCAAAGGGGGCGAAGTTTTCCGAGACTTGGCGCCAGATTTCTTCGATGCGATCGGCGGTGAGAAGGAAAGCTGGCGCGACGATGCGGGCTCCCCCCTCCCATGAGTGGCCTTCGATGACTTCTCCATCGAAGTCGAGGTAGATGGTGGCTTTGGCTCGGGGTAGGCTGTGGAGAAGGGGGACTGGCTCGGCGAGCACGCCGACGGAGCGGCCTTGGTTGGAAATGGGGATGGCTTGAAGGTCCGGGGTTTCCGTGGGGGTGAAGGGTTCCCAATGAGGATCGGGTTCGCAGATGACCTCTCCAAGGGGCCGTCGAGCCACGGTAAGGGTCTCATTTTCGTCGGTGCCATAAACGTAGGCGATGCCCTGTTCTCGTTGGAGAATGAAGCCACGATATCCCCAGGGTTCGCGGGCGACTTGAAAAATGGAGCCGTCCTTGACGAGGCGGCCTCCGGCGATGATCGCTCCATTTTCGATGGTGCGAACGTAGTTCAGTCGAGCTTCGAGCGTGGATCCATCGGGAAGGGGGAGAGAAATGACCTGATCTTTGTTCGCATGGGCGATCTGCGAAAAGGCTTCCCGGGCGTCGATGGAGGGAACCACGGGCTCCGTGAACGGGATTTCACCCGATTCCGAGGGGGCAAGGGTTTCTGGTGAGAAGTTCACCGATGGGGAGGCGAAGGGAGCCCTATGGTGGATCGACAGGCCGACGAGAGCCAGCCCGGCACCGGCGGCGACGAGAAAAGGAAGGGATTTTGGGCGCATCTTGGGTATTCTGCGAAGAGCCCAACGGCGATGAAGGGCTCAGCCTATCATCGGATTTTCCAAGGGTGGTGTGCTAGGCTGGAGGAGGAGGCGATTGCCAGGGGTGCAACTCGTTCCCATTGAGGTGTGGGTGGTGAGGGAACGAGGTTGCGACGGAGATGAGGCGATGGATGAATGGAGGGGAGAAGTTGAGTTGGCTGAATCGTTAAGATTTGCCTTTTATTAGAGTTCGGATTCGATCCCGCCATCACCCATGAAATTCCTGTTTTGCGCTTGGGCGCTGGCATCTTTGGTCCCATTGGTCGAGGCTTCCACTTCGATCACTTTGAATGGCTTGGTCGGATCCTCAGACTCTCCCAGTTACCATGCGGGCGATCCTCTGAGCATGACCTTTGTTCTCGCGAACTATGAATTGACAGGCGATCCGGTCGATTTTGGTGACGAGCCTCAGGAGTATGACTGGGCTCAGGAAGAGGTGGGAGATGCGCCCATCTTCGGCGACCTCTCGTTTACCGGGTCTTCAGGACTTTTCGTGAACCCCGGAGGGAATGCAGCGGAGATGTATCTCTATCTTGGAACCTTGGGGGTTCCGAACAGCACTTACCTGATGTTCATTGCAGGAGTGGATGAAGGCCCGGCCCTGCAAATGGGGTTGATGGTTGGCAGTGCCCCTGTGAAGTATGTATTCTTGGGGCTGAATACGCCTCAGTTGTTACCTGGATTGGGAGTTCCGGGTACCAATCCCGAGGCCTATTTTTCGACGATCTATGGGACCTATGCGGTGAATGACCAGGATGGGAGCTATCTGCAGCTGGAAAGTGGAGAGATCGTGACCTTTCAACCGACGAGCATGACGATTGGGGCGGTGCCGGAGATTTCGGTGACGGCATTGGCCATGACTTCGCTCGGAGTAGGAGCGATGCGTCGGCGTCGGTTGGATTGAGAGAAAATCAATGGCAGCAACTTGGCAGTTCTTCGACTTCGCCGGGTGGGGCGGGGTCGGAGTTGCGGAATGGCAACGTGTCGTGGAGGCGCCAGGCGAGGAGGAGGGCGGTGGCGAAGGCGAGGCCGCGTTGCAGGCGGGCCAGTCGTAGGGGGGTGAGCCGCAGGCGGAGGCGGTGGAATTGATGCTGGGCGAGCCAAAGGAGCGGCACGGTCCCGAGGCCGAAGGCGAGGGCTGCTTCCGCGCCGCGGGCCGCCGAGCCGGAAGCCATGAGGGCAATAAAAACCGCGTAGAGCGGGCCGCAGGGGAGGAAGGGTGTCAGCAGTCCCATGGCAGCAGAACCTCCGAGTGCGGAAAAGCGCCCGGCCTTGAGACGGGCTCGTGCGGTGAGCCGATTGAGGATTTTTGGGCGCGGAATTTTTTTATCGAGGCCGGTGGCGAGAAGGAGGAGGGCGGCGACCAAGGCCCAAGGGAGGAGGACGGCGGGGGAGTCGAAAAACCAATGGAGGGGCTCTTTCCCGATGGCTCCGCAGATGGCTCCGATGATGCCGTAGGCGAGCAGCCGGGTCCCGTGGTAAAGGGTCGCTGCGGTGAGGCGCTCGGATTCGGATTTGGCAAGGGTGCCCACCCCACAGGCAATCGGCCCGCACATGCCCGCGCAGTGAAGCGAAGTGGCGAGGCCGACGGCCAGGGCGCCGAGTGTGGTGGTGGGGTCCATGAGTGGGGCGCAGAGGGGTCAGTGGCCGCCGGTGCTTTCAGCGGGCAATTCGAGGGATTCCGGTGCGTGTTTCACGGCGAGGGTGATGAGCGCCGACCAAGCTCCGATGAGGAGGAGGAAAGCGAGCACGACGAGGAGCCAGGGATGCTTGCGAGGCATGGCGGGGATTACTTCAGGGATTCCGGACTGGGGCCGAGAAAGGTGACGGCTTGATCGATGGTGACATCGCCTGGCTGCGCCGTCACTCGGAGGGTGAGGGTCGCCCTCCCTTGGTAAGAGTCGATGGGCGAAATGGCGACGAACTGGCGTGTAATCTCTCCCTGCGCGGGCACTTTGACCTGTTGATCTCCGCCGCTCAGAACGAGCCCGGTGGGGGGATCGACGAGGGTCACGGCGAAGGTGGCTTCCTGATTGCGTTTGTTGAGGAAGCGCAGCTCGTAGAAGTTGCGCACGCTGATGGCATCGGCCTGGAACGGCTGGCCCGCCATGGCGACTTTTTTGAAGGCGGCGGTATAGGGCCGGGCTTTTTGCGAGGCGGTGAAACCAAAGGCCGTCAGACCCAGAAGACCGAGAAAGGTGTAGGCGATGATACGGGGCCGAAGGATACGGCGTTTTTGCTGGGTGAGGCCGTTGAGAGAGTCGTAACGGACAAGCCCTGTGGGTCGTCCCACCTTCCGCATGATGTCGTCGCAGGCATCGATGCAGGCAGCGCAGCCGATGCATTCGAGTTGGAGGCCATTGCGGATGTCGATGCCGGTGGGGCAGACGTTGACGCAACGGCGACAGTCGATGCAGTCGCCCTCCACTTTCCCTTTCGCTCCCCGGGGTTCACCGCGACCTTCGTCGTATCCGATGATCACGGTGTCATCGTCGGTCAGAGCGCTCTGGATCCGGCCGTAAGGGCACATGATGATGCAGAACTGTTCGCGGAAATAACCGAAGCAGAACCACAGGACGAGAGTCAGGAAGGCGACGATGCCGAAGGAGGTGGCGTGGGCCATGGGGCCTTGCCCCATATAAGCGTAGAGGCGCTCCAGGGAGACGAAGTAGGAGAGAAAGACGTGAGCGATGAGTGTCGAGCAAAGGGCGTAGAGGAGGTGTTTGGTGACACGCTTGGCGACTTTTGAGGATGTCCACGGGGCGGCATCGAGTTTGCGGCGAGCTTGGGCGTCGCCTTCGATCCAGCGTTCGATGCGGCGGAAGATGTGGTCGAGGAAGACGGTGTAGGGGCAGGCCCAGCCGCACCAAAGTCGTCCGAGGAGGGAGGTGATGAAGAACAGGGAGAAACCAAGGCCAGTGATGCCGAAAAACATCACCCATAGGTCCTGAGGGACAAGCGTCAGTCCGAAAACGTGAAAGCGGCGGTTTTCGACATCAAAAAAGAGGGCGGGCTCGCCATTGATGGGGATCCATGGAAGGGCGACGTAGAGGACGATGAGGAGAATGCCAAAGATCCGTCGAAAAACGGTCCATTTGCCGTGGACGTCGGCAGGATGGAGAAAGTAGCGAGATCCGTCATCATTGATGGTGGTGACGGAGTCGAGGTTAGGGCGTTTCGGCGCGGGGGTGGCCATGGCAGTGCAGGGAGACTACCGTTTGCCCGCAAAAGGGGCTCCGCATGCGATGCCGGGAGCGGTGCGTATTTTGCGGCAAAATATGCGGAGCTTGCGCCAGGAAAGTGAGGTCTCGAAACGAGCAAGGTGCCTCGCCCGGAGGCGAGGCACCTTGGAGAACCTTCTGAGTGGGGAGGCTCAGGCGTAGATGTTTTCGTAATACTCGGCTGCCATGCGGTCCGAACCGAAAGCCGGGAGGACATCGTCCATGCTTTTCTTTACGAGGGCCCACCAGCCATCGGGATCGTCGTAGTAGAGGGGGAGGATGCGATCATTGAGGGCCGCGTGGAGTCCTTCGAGGTCATGGCGGTCACGATCGGCCTCGGACATGGCAGGATCCGCGGGAGGGACGATGAACGAGTTGACCCCATCCTCGGCGAATTCGCAGATCCAACCGTCGTAGGTGGAAAGGTTGATCGAAGCATTCATTGCAGCGGTCATGCCGGAGGTTCCGGAGGCCTCCCGAGTGACGACAGGATTGTTGAGCCAGACATCGGAGCCGAGTTTGAGGGTGCGGGAGAGTTCGAGCTCATAGCCGACGAGGACGGCAACGTTGGGCAAGTCGGTGGTGAGGCGAATGAGATGGTTGAAGGTCTCAATGGCACCGTAGTCGAAGGGGTAGGGCTTGCCGGCCCAGATGATTTGGATGGGGCGATCGGAATCACGCACGAGTTGCTGGAACATCTTGGCATCCCGGGTGATCAAGTCGGCCCGCTTGTAGCCCGCGAAGCGGCGTGCCCAAACGAGGGTGAGGACGTCTTTGTTGAAAAGCTTCCCGGTTTGATCGGCAACGATGCGCATCAAGCCATCTTTGAGTTCGCGCTTCCGTTGATGGAGAAACTCGAGGTCGTTGTTTTCCCGGGCCCTTTCGAGGCCGCGGTCTTTCCAATAACGGGCATTCTGGGCGTTGGTGACGTGGGTGATCGGGCAGATGTTATCGTAGTGTCCCCACATTTGACGAGACACCTCACCGTGAAGTTTGGAAACGCCGTTTGCCATGTGGCTGAGTCGGAGGGCGGCGAGGGAGTGGTTGAAGAGGTCGTCGGTAAGTCCCACTGCGTGGCGGATGGTGCCTTCATCGAGGCCTCCGAAGAAACTGGCTCCGAGGAGTTGCTGAAAGGAGTGCTTCTCGTTTCCGGCTTCTTCCGGGGTGTGAGTGGTGAAGACGAAGCGCTTTTTGACTTCTGCGACCTGGCCGTCGTGCTTTTCCAAAACGCGGAAGGCTGCGGAAAGCGCGTGGGCCTCGTTGAGGTGCCAAACTTCGGGGTCTACGCCGAGTTCTTCGAGCAGACGAGCGCCTCCGGCACCCAGCACGGTGTATTGGGCGATCCGCCGACCGGGATCGTTGTCGTAGAGGCGCTGGGTGATCTGGCGGTCCTCGGGAGTGTTCTCGTCGAGATCCGTGGTGAGGAAGAACATCGGCACGGTTCCAAAGACCTCGGAGGGCAGGAACTTGGCGCCGATCCAGACGAGTTTGCCGTAGATGGGGATCTGGAAGCGGATGCCGGTGTCTTGAAGGAAAGCATATTCCTTCCGCCGGAATTGGACCGCCATTTCACGGCCTTCGCCGCGAGTTTGGTTGTAATAGCCGCAGGTCCAGACGACTCCGATGCCGCAGAGATTCTGCTTCAGGGCGGCGGCGGAGCGCATGTGGGACCCTGCGAGGAAGCCGAGGCCTCCGGAGTAGATCTTGAACGACTGATCGATGCCAAACTCGCAGCAGAAATAGACGGCGCTTTTGGCGTATTTCGGGTCGATCTCGTAGGGATGGGAATACGGTTCGGGGAGAAACGAAGTGGCCATAAGATGGAGGGCGTTCTGGGGTCCGAAGAAGTGGGGCCGTTCTTGGAACGGCCGTGGTGTGGTGGAGTTCGGTAAGATCCTGACCTTTTGGGTTGCAAGGATGGCTGGCGCCTACGCCTGAGGCAAGGGGGAGCGGTTGTCGAGTCAGGGAGTTGGCATGCACGCTGAGTGCCGTGATTGAGGAAAAGTGTGAGGAGGCAAAGCGCAAGATCTTGATCGGGCGAAAAAACTTTCCGCTGGCTGAGTGGAGCTCAATTGCTTGATGGAGTGCCTTTTGCGGCCCCAAACATGATGAAGACTACGAGAGGGTAGATTCAATATGTGGTGTACGGAGAGAATTTTGGATACAATATGTTTGATTGGAGGAGCAAAATATGCGGAGATTGGTGGTGCTGTGTTTGATGTCCTTCGCTCTGCCGCCCATACGATTGGGACCCTCGAAGTGCCCGATGAAATCGCCTTGGTTTACACCCTATCGGGCTGCCCATTGCGCTGTCCGGGGTGTCATTCGGAGGATTTGAGAAATGCGGATCGGGGACGACTTCTTGGGGTAGATATTTTGGCGGAAGAACTGGCGCGGTATCGGGGCTTGGCCACCTGCGTGTGTTTTTTGGGAGGGGAGTGGCGACCTGATGCCCTCATTTCGCTGCTGCGGGAGGCTCGCAGGCAGGGGTATGCCACGTGTCTCTATACTGGTCGGAATGCGGTGGAGGATCGGATCGCAGTGGAGTTGGACTATGTGAAGCTGGGCCCGTGGGTTGCGGCTCGTGGGGGGCTGGACCGACCTGGGACCAATCAACGTTTTCTCGATCTGCGGCGGGGAGTCGATCTGACGCATCGCTTCCAACGCACTACCGCCGGTTTTGCGTCCATTTCTCAAGCTGCCTAATGCCCACTATGCAACGTTCTCTCGAATTCATCGACCGCTTCATCGCCGCTCGCAACTCGGCGGACGGATCTTTGGTCGACGCCAATGCCAACGTCACTTCGAAGAATGCCGCGGTCTTGGCGGCGGAGATCCACAAAGAAGCGAATATCCGCATTCATCGTGCGTTGATGGAGCGCCAACTGACGCGGCGCTTTGGTCCGGAATCTGCCGCGCATTACCGAGCCCAGCTGGAGAATCATGAGATCTACACTCACGATGAAACGGCGCCGTTCATGCCCTACTGCGCGAGCGTGAGTTTGTATCCGATGTTGAGGGAGGGCTTGGTCCCGCTGGGGGGCGAAAGCCAGGCTCCAAAGCATCTGGCCTCGTTCTGTGGGAGTTTCATCAACTATGTTTTTGCGGTTTCGGCCAATCTGGCAGGGGCATGTGCGACGGTGGAGTTTCTGAACTGCTTCGACCATTTTGCACGGAAGGATTATGGCGATCACTACCTGGTGGACCACGAGGTCGCGATTGCCAACCACCTCCAGCATGTCATCTATGCTCTCAATCAACCTGCAGCCGCACGCAGCTATCAAAGCGTGTTTTGGAACATTTCCCTGTTCGACGAGAACTATTTCGAAGGGATGTTTGGCGATTTTGTCTTTCCGGATGGAGACGTCTCGAAATGGGAGAGTGTGAAACGGCTCCAAGCGTACTTTTTGGGTTGGTTCAACTCGGAACGAGAGAAGTCGCTGTTGACCTTTCCCGTGGTCACCGCCGCCTTCGTGCACGATCGCGAAGAGGCGAAGGATGCTGAGTTTGCCGAGTTGTTGGCCAGCGAGTTATCTCGGGGAAATTCGTTTTTTATCTACTCCAGTGACAGCGTGGATTCGCTGTCGTCCTGCTGCCGTCTGCGCAATGCTCTCGATGGCGATAACGACTTTTCGTTCTCGTTGGGAGCGGGTGGTGTGATGACCGGATCGATGCAAGTCATGACGATCAATTTCAACCGTCTGGTTCAGGACGGCCGAGATCTGACCGAACAAGTGAAATGGTTGCACCGCTATCTCGTGGCGAGGAGGGACATCATCCAGGAATTCGATCAAGCTGGGCTGTTGCCGATTTACACGGCGAAGTGCATCACTTTGGACAAGCAGTACCTCACGATTGGCGTGAATGGGATGGTCGAAGCTGCGGAGTTTCTCGGTCTCGATCCTTCGAACAATGAAGCCTACATTTCTTGGGTTTCTGGGCAGCTTAGGACCATCAATCTCCTCAACCGGGACGCGTCTCGGCAGTTTGGAGCGCGATTCAATACGGAATTTGTACCCGCTGAAAACTTGGGGGTGAAGTTTGCGAGGTGGGATCGGGAAGCGGGCTACAGCGTGCCGCGCGACTGCTACAATTCTTACTTTTACCCGGTTGAGCGGGAGGATGTGAACGTGCTCGACAAGCTGATCCTGCATGGAGAGCAGGTGACGCAGTACTTAGACGGAGGCTCGGCCCTGCATTTGAATTTGGAGAGCTATGCGACCCAGGAATCTTTTGCCAAATTGATTCGGGCGGCGATTCGGACGGGTTGCAATTATTTCTGCACCAATGTCCGGGTGACCTGCTGCAATGATTGTGGTCGGATCGACAAATGGACCCGGGATGATTGTCCTCACTGTGGGTCCCGCAACATCGACTACGCCACACGCATCATTGGCTACCTCAAGCGTGTGTCCAGTTGGTCGAGCGATCGCCAGCAGGAGCACGATCGCCGTGCCTATCAAGTTGAGCAGGGTAGTTGAAGTTCCGATCTGGAATGTGCGAGTTCAGGCGGTTGGTTCCGCGACGGCAGGAGTCGCGGTTTTGGCGCGATTTCGCCATCGCTCGACCGGCACTTCAATGTAGCGCCACGACAACCAGCATAGTCCCCATGAGGAGAGCCCAAAGATGACCATTTTGAGGGCACTGGTGGCGTGTGTTTCCGGAAGCTGCCAAAGCCAGGGAATGACCCATCCGAGGGCCAGCGGGACCAGCGAATGAAGCAGGTAGAGGGAGTAGCTGATCTTGGCGATGTGTTGCGTGATCGGATGTTGCAGGAGCCCGGCAAGCCATTGGGGCAATCCTGAAAGGCTGGCAGCAATCAGTCCGCAGAGGGCGATCGTCAGGAAGGTTTGCTTGAAATAGCGGACACCGGCGAGGGGGTGCCCTGCTTCCTCGAGAGCATAGAGGACTCCATAGATCGCGGCGGAAATCCACGCGACGGTGCGCAGTCGTCGATCGTCGGCAGGCATGCCTCCTTGCATCAGCACTGCGAGAAAGGCGCCGAGACCAAGGTAATCGAGACAGCAGGTCGTGATCGCACCGCCTTGCGGGAGGTGGGACCATTGGCGTTCGAGTAGCATCCGCGAAAGGGGCGCCAGGAGCGCGGTGAAAAGGCAGGCAGGCGCGAGCCAGCGGCGGGGTAGGGCGAGAACCACCAATGGCCAAATCAGGTAGAATTGGGATTGGATGGCCAGCGTCCAGTAGTGAGAGGTGCCCGAGGGCCATCCCGGCAGTCCGGCGATGTGGAAGTTGGCCAGCTGAAGGAGATACCACCAAGGGTGGGCGACGAAATCGGGAGCCCGGACCAACCAAGCAAAGGCGAAGGCGGCAAAGCAGGGAATGAGGATGCGCAAGGCCCGGCGACGGACAATGGTCGAGTAGATGCCAGGTTTGCCCAAGGCGCGATCCCGCAGGACCACGCGGGTGATGAAGAAGCCGGTGAGGGTGAGGAAAAAGTAGAGGCCGGTTTCAAGGGGAAGAGGAACCTCCCATTCATCGGGGATCCAATGCAGCCACATCACGCCGAGCACGGCCAAGGCCCGCCAGCCGTCAAGTTGGGTATTGCGTTTCGCCGCCACGGCGGGGTTCTAGGGATGCTGGGAGAAAATGGACAGGGGAAAGGTCGTGGAGAATGGGGCCTTCATATCGGGCCGTTTCCCTACCACGCCGGGTTGCCGCGGTCATCGTAAGGGAGCCAAAGTAGGGCGACGCGATTGACCTGCACGTTGGCGCGGGTGGGTTTGAGGCTTTCCGTGTCGAGGTCGAGCGCTTCGGGAGAGTAGTTGCGATCGAGGTTGGCGATGTCGTCTTGAAGTTCCCTCTGGAGCGATTGTATTTCCGACTCGATGGCTTCGACTTTGTCCTCGGCCAAGGCGACATCGCGATGTTGTTGAAAAGCTCGGCTAGCGCGGGAGACGGAGGTGCGGGCGCTGCGACGGCGACCCCCGAGGACGCCACCGAGGAGAGAACCGAGGATGCTCATGCCGGCTTCGAGCTTGGCGGAGTTGGCTTGGCCTTTCTCTCTCGCGACAGCAGTTTCCGCCGAGCGGAGGCGGTTTTCCAAAGTTTTGAGTTTTGCTTCGGCTTTGTCCCGAAGTTGCTCGACTGCCTGGTCGCGAGCCTCGCGAGCGGCATGGCCGAGTCGAGCACGGAAATCGGATTCGGATTCTCCAAGTTGGGAATACTGTTTGAGCTCCGCGCAGCGGAAGATTTCGACGCGTTCATTTTGATAGAGCCAGTCGTCGAACTCTTGGGTGACAGCTTTATAGTTGTCGGCGTTCATGGCGAATCCAGGAAGCTCTGCGAAGCCTGCTCCTTCACTGGGCTGAGAGGTAAGGCTTTCGGGTTTGAGCGGCGGTGGAATTTCCTGGTTCCAGGTGATGCCGGTGGCGCTGATGGGATTGACCTTGCGGATGACTCGGGAGCCATCGATTCCGGCCTTGGCAGAGGCGAAGCGGACGGTTCCCACCCGAAGGAGATGGGGATGATAGGTGACGCCCTGAGAAGGGCCGACGAGGGGTGCGAAGTGCTCCAAGACGTTGGGGCCGACGATCGGTCGCACGACTGGATGCGCCGATGTTGCGGTGGCGGAACCCATGGACATGGGATTGACGGGAGGGCTGGACGGATTCTGGTGATCAGACGCTGCAAAGGGGGCCCGCTTGGGGTCCATGAGGGTTTTGATCGAACTGCGGGTGAGCGGGCCTGCGAGGTAGCTCATGACCCAGCGGACATGAAAGAGCTCCGGGGCACCGTCGTGGACGTTGTTGAGGAGGAAAACCCGATTGCCGAGACCGGAGAGGAGCTTCTCCAGGGCGGCTCGATGGAATTGAGAGTTTTGCGAGGCGGCGGCGCCTTCCAGTCCGTCGAGAACCCGGAGTTTGTCGCGTTCCGTTTGCAATCGGCCAAGGAACCAAGTGCCGATATTGGAGAGTGCCTTGTAGTCGAGGTCGACGGGGTTTTGCGTGGCCAGGAGGCACCCGACTCCGAAGGCGCGAGCCTGCTTGAGAAGGGTCATCATGGGCTTTTTACTAGGCGGATTGGCCGTCGGTGGAAGATAGCCGTAGATCTCGTCCATGTAGAGAAGCGCTCGGAGAGAGGTGGTGCCTTTCTGAGCGCGCATCCAACCGAGCATTTGGTTGAGCAGCAGGCTGACGAAGAACATGCGTTCGCTGTCGGAAAGGTGGGCGATGCTGAAGATCGAGATGCGTGGCTTGCCCTCGGGGGTGTGGAGCATTTTCGCGATGTCGAGTGGCGGGCCTTCGAGCCACGTTTGAAAGCCGGGGGAGGCAAGCAGGTTGTTGAATTTGAGGGCGAGGGACTGTCGGTCCTTGCTGGAAATGAAGCTTTCCAAGTCGATCACCCCGACTTTGTCGAAAGGAGGCTTTTGAAGGTGGCGAATCAGGTTTTCGAGGCTGAGGTCGCGGCCTGCGCGCCATTCGTGCCCGAAGAGGTTGGCGAGGAGGATGGCTTCGGGAGATTGTATGGGGTCGGCATCGACTCCCACCAGAGAGAGCAGTGAGGCGACGGTGGATTCGATGCGCTCTCCGAAAAGCTCGCTCTCTTCGACGATCTCCATCGGAGGAGCGGCAAGGGAGGCGAGGATGGACACGGGGATGCCAGCCTGGGATCCGGGAGTGAAGATGTTGACATCGACAGCATCACGAAGGTTTTGAATCCGCTCAGGCGATTGACCCCAGTCCGCGAGTCCTTGTTTCCATTGTGCCGCGGTTTTGGCAGCGAAGTCATCAGGGGACATCCCTTTGCGGGCAGCATCGTCTTCGTTGATCCATGGCCGGAAATCTTCTGCGGCTAAGTGGGGAAAGGTGAGGAGGAGGTTGGCGATATCGCCTTTCGGGTCGATCACGATGGCGGGGATGTGATCGATGGCGGCCTCTTCGAGAAGGGCCATGCAAAGACCGGTTTTGCCGGACCCGGTCATGCCGAGGACCACCCCGTGAGTGACCAAATCTTTCGAGTCGTAGAGGACCTGCTCCTCCGTTGGAGCTGCGGTTTCGAGGTCGTAGGTTTTTCCGAGATAGAAAGAACCGAGCTTTTCGAAGGAGGGGGTATCCATTTGCAGCGAATCATGAAGAGATTCGGGTGCGGCTGCGAAGTCGGAAAACGGATTGCGCCGAGGAATCTCCGTCCTCGGCGTTTGGCGACCCAGCGACACCGCAGGAAACCTCAGCAAAAATCGGAAGACCGCTGCATGGCAGCAAAAGGCCCACCGGAGGGAATTCCGGTGGGCCTTAGGAGAGAGAGGATTCCAGCGCGCCACGCTGGCATGAGATGGCGCGCTGGGGTCCGGCTGGGGGGGGCTGGGTTGAGGTTAGGCAGCGGCGGTGTCAGCGTCTTTACGCCGTTGGAACAGGCCGCGGATGAAGACGTAGAACACCGGGGTAAAGATGAGGCCAAAGAAGGTCACACCCAACATGCCGGCGAATACCGCGGTGCCGAGAGCCTGCCGCATTTCGGCACCGGGGCCGGAGGCGATGACCAGCGGCACCACCCCCAAGATGAAGGCGAAGGAGGTCATCAAGATCGGCCGCAAGCGAAGTTTGCAGGCCTCGATGGCAGCTTCGAAGCGGTCTTTTCCTTCGTCTTCGATTTGGCGGGCGAACTCGACGATCAGAATCGCGTTCTTGGCGGCAAGGCCGATGAGCACGACGAAGCCAATCTGCGTGAGGATGTTGTTGTCCATGTTCCGCATGAGGACGCCCCCGATGGCGCTGAACAGACACATCGGGACGATCAGGATGACGGCCATGGGCAATCCCCAGCTTTCATACTGGGCGGCGAGGAGAAGGAAGACGAACACCACGGCCAAGGCGAACACCAAGGCGGCGGTGTTGCCCGCGGCGCGTTCTTGGTAGGCGATGTCGACCCACTCGATGTCATAGCCCGCGGGCAGTTCCTTGGCGAGTTCCTCAACAATGTCGAGACCTTCACCGGTGCTGACGCCTGGGGCGGTTTGACCGCTGATTTCGGCAGCCGTGTAGAGGTTGTGGCGGACGACCCGGTCGGGGCCGGTGGTGCGCTTCATTTCCACCAGCGAGCCGAGGGGGACGAGGTGATCGTCCGAGCTGCGGGTGTTGAGGAGGCGCACATCACTGGCGTCGTCGCGGTATTCGGACTCGGCTTGGGCGATCACCCGGTAAGTGCGGCCGAATTCGTTGAAGTCATTGACGTAGGACGAGCCGAGGAAGACCTGTAGGGTCTCGAAGATATTCGACATCGGAACATTGAGCATTTTGGCCTTGGTGCGGTCGATGTCGGCAAAGTACTGCGGCGTGTTCGCTTGGAAGGTCGAGAAGGCCCGCGAAATCCGGGGGTCTTGGTTGAGCTTGCCCATGAAAGCATAGGTTTGCTGCTGCAGTTCGGCGTAGCTGGCCCCAGCCCGATTTTGGAGCATGAACTTGAAGCCCCCGCCGGTGCCGATCCCCTGGACGGGAGGCGGCTCGATGACAACGTTCATGGCATCGGTGATGGAGCCGACGGCGCGTTGGATATCGGCGCTGATAAGGGACGCCGAACGACCTCGCTTGGCGCGTTCGTGGTGGGACTCAAGGATGATGAAAACGGCGCCTGCATTGGGGGCCATGGCCCGGGTGGCACCGGAGAAACCGGCGATTTCCACCGTGTGGGCAACGCCATCAATGGAGCGGGCGGTGGCTGCGGCTTCCTTGACGACCTCACGGGTGCGCGAAATCGAAGCGGCATTGGGGAGCTGCACGGCAAGGATCAGATAACCTTGGTCCTGTTGAGGGATGAATCCGCCAGGGGTTTTTTTGAAGCCGTAGCTGCCGAGACCGACGAGACCGAGGTAGAGGAGAAGCATCACCGCCAGCACACGGGTGATGCGCTTCACAAAGCCCCCATAGCCATCCGACATTTTGCCGAAGACTCGGTTGAAGCCACGGAAGAACCATCCGAAGGCGCCATCGAGGAAGCGTTGGAACCAGTCTTTCTTCGCTTCCGGACCCCGCAGGAGAATGCCGCAGAGGGCCGGGCTGAGGGTGAGCGAAACGAAGGCGGAGATGATGGTGGCTGCCGCGATGGTGATCGCGAACTGTTGGTAGAACTGCCCCGAAATGCCGGTGATGAAGGCGGTGGGGATGAACACGGCGCTGAGCACAAGGGCGATCGAAACGAGAGCGCCACTCACTTCGTGCATGGCTTTTCGGGTCGCGGCCTTGGGTCCCATGCCTTCTTCAAGGTGTCGTTCGACCCCTTCCACCACGACGATGGCATCGTCGACGACGATCCCGATGGCGAGTACCATGCCGAACAGGGTGAGGTTGTTCAGCGAGAATCCGAGGGCTGCCATGACGGCGAGCGAGCCGACCAGCGAGACGGGAATGGCGAGGAGCGGGATGAGCGAGGCACGCCAGTTCTGGAGGAACACGAGCACGACGAGCACGACGAGGAGAACCGCTTCAAAAAGGGTGTGCATCACCGAGTTGATCGACTCCTCCACGAAGACGGTGGGGTTGTAGACGATCGCAGTGCTCAGGCCGGCCGGGAAGTCTTTCTCCAGGCGCTTGAGGGTTTCCTCAATCTCGTGGGCGGTGGCGAGGGCGTTGGAACCGGGGCGTTGGCTGATGCCGATACCGATGGCGGCTTTACCATCGAGAAAGCTCTCGCGGGCATATTCTTGGGAGCCGAGTTCGAGGCGAGCGACATCGCCGAGGCGAACGACCTGTCCTTCGTCGCCGGTTTTGACGATGATGTCGCCGAATTCTTCCTCTGTTTTGAGACGTCCCTGGGCGATGACGTTCATTTCGAACGCCGTGGAGGTGTTCATCGGTTCTTGGCCGATGGTGCCGGCGGCGACCTGAATGTTCTGCTCGCCAAGGGCGTCGAGAACATCCCCCGCGGTGAGGTCACGGGCGGCCAGCTTTTGGGGGTCGAGCCAAACGCGCATGGCGTATTCGGAGGCGCCGAAGACGGTGACGTTACCGACGCCGTCGAGGCGCAGGAGTTCGTCGCGGACGCGCAGGAAGGCGAAGTTCCCGACGAAGAGCTGGCTGAGGCTATCATTGTCACTGATCAAGTGCGCCACGAGCAGAAGGTCGGGGCTGGCTTTTTCGGTGACCACACCGGTGCGGCGGACGATTTCGGGGAGCTTCGGTTCGGCCCGGGCGACGCGGTTCTGGACGAGCACCTGAGCTTGGTCGACGTCGGTGCCTTGGGCAAAGGTGATGGTGATTTGGACGGCGCCATTGCTGGTCGACGACGAGGTCATGTAGAGCATGTCATCGACGCCGTTGATCTCCTGTTCGATCGGTGTGGCGACGGTGGCAGCGAGCACATCCGGGCTGGCCCCCGGATAGGTGGCGGTGACCTGGATGGTGGGCGGGGCGATTTCCGGGTACTGGGAAACCGGGAGTGTCTTGTAGGCGATGCCGCCCACAAGCATGATCACGATCGACAGCACGGCCGCGAAGATCGGGCGGTCGATGAAGAACTGGGGAAATTTCATGAGATACGGGTGTCCGGGTCGGCCTCAGTGGCCTTGAGTTTCCGGCGCGTTAGGAGCCTTGGTTTCGGCGGGCTTGGGCGAGGTCGGCATGCCGGGACGCGCCATGGTGATACCGCTGACGAGGACGCGGGTGTCCAGAGGGAGGTCGCTTTCGATGACCCGAAGGTCTCCGTGCTTCGGCCCGAGGGTGACTGCGGTGCTCTGGACGATGTTTTCCGAGTTGAGGGTGAGGAGGTAGGTGATGTCCTGCTGGGTCTGGATCGCGATCTCGGGGACGAGGGTGGCGGTGTACTCGCCGCGGCCGGGGAGGCGCAATTTGGCGAACATCCCAGGGGCCAGGAAGCTATCGCCATTCTCGAAGAGCGCACGAGCGCGGAGGGTGGCGGTGGCGGGGTCGAAGGCGTTGCTGACGAAGTCGATGTAGCCGCCACGTGGGTAGCCTTCATCGCCATCCACTGCCATCTCGACGGGAACCCGGCTATTGCGTGCCGATTCGCGTTTGCCTTCCTTTTGGAGTCGCAAGTACTTGAGCACGGTGGCTTCGTCGGCATCGATTCGGCAGTAAATGGGATCGATGGAGACGATGGTGGTGAGCAGAGTCGATTCGGCGGAGCCTCCGCTGATCAGGTTGCCCGGAGTGATGAAACGGTCGGCGATGCGGCCGTGGATCGGGGAGCGGACCTGGGTGTAGCCGAGGTTGAGTTCGGCCGTTTCGACTTGGGCTTCGGCGGCGCTGGTGCGCGCTTGGGCTTCGGCGAGGGAACCTTGGCGGATGTCGACCTCTTCACGGGCGATGGCATTGCGATCGAGAAGTTGCTGGCCGCGCTCGTAGTTCTGTTTTGCCAGAGTTTCCGAGGCGCTGGCTTGATCGAGTTCGGCACGGGCGGCTTTCAGGGCAGCCTCGAAGGGTTTGGGGTCGATGGTGAAAAGAAGGTCTCCTTCCTCAACGGTTTGGCCGTCGGTGAAGTGGATTTTTTCCAGCATGCCGCCGACGCGGGCGCGGACTTCGACGCTGTCGATGGCTTCGAGACGGCCGTTGTATTCGTCCCAGGAGGTGATGGTTTCCTGAGTGGGCTGAACGAATTCCACGACAGGCGCTTGTTGTTGAGGTGCCGGGCCGTCGTTCTTGCGGCAAGCGCCGAGCGCGAGGGTGAGAACGAGGGAGGTGGTGAGGGCGTGAGAGTACATGAAATAGAACGGGGCAAGAGGTTTACCAGCGGCCACCGAGGGCGCGGATGAGGTTGACGGTGTTGGTGTATTCCGCGCCAAGGAGGAGAGCCTGTTGGCGTTGGGCATCGAGGGCTGTGCGTTCGGCATCGAGCACGGTCAGGTAGCTGGCGGTGCCGCCGTCGTACTGCTCAGTGGCGGTATCACGGGCCTCAGTGGAAGCCTCGACGGCTTCCCGTTGGGCGACGGTCTGGGTATCGAGCAGATGGCTGGCGGAGAGTCGGATTTCGACCTCTGCCAAGGCTTCGAGGATGGTTTGCTGGTAGGTTTCGACGACTTCTTCGTAGCGGGCTTGGGTGATGCCGAGGTTGGCCTTGTTGCGGCCGCCCTGGAAGATGGGGACGTAGACTTCAGGACCAATGCCCCAGAATCGGGCACCATGGTTGAAGAGGTTTTCGATATCTGACGCCTGAAATCCGAGGTTCCCGGAAAGGCTGATCGATGGATAGAAGGCGGCGGTGGCCACCCCGATGCGGGCGTTTTCGGCCACGAGCTGACGTTCGGCCTGGCGAATGTCGGGTCGAGCACGAAGCAGCTCAGCCGGAAGCCCAGCTGGGATCGAAGGTGCCTTGCCACTCAGGGGGGAGTGAGGAATGGCAAACGCGGAGGCGGGTTGGCCGGCCAGAACCGCGAGGGCCGCTTCCTGGGCGGTGCGTTGGCGGCGCAGCGCAGCCAAGTCGGCCTTGCTGGTGGCCAGAAGGGCACGAGCCTGGGAGACATCGAGCGAGCTCACCGCGCCAAGTTCATTGCGGTCTTGGGTGAGCTTGAGCGATCCCTCACGGCTTTTGACGCCTTCCTGGACGATGTCGATTTCGCGGTCGATCGCGCGTAGGTTGTAGTAACCTGAAGCGGCTTCGGCTTCGATGGACAGACGCAGAGCATCAAGCGCTTCCTGGCTGGCTTGGGCGTCGGCACCGGCAGCTTCCACACCGCGGCGGATCCGCCCAAAGAGGTCGATTTCCCACTGAGCACCGAGAGGCGCACTGAAAAGGTTGCCAGTCGAGCCCCCATTAGGAACTTCCGCGGAGCTGCGGCTGCGGGTGGCTGCGGGAGAAGCTGCGATGTTGGGAAGGGCGTCTGCGGCGGCGAGGCGGATGGCGCCCCGGGCTTGTTCGACGCGTTTGAGGCCTGCCTTGAGATCGTGATTGGACGCGCGGACCTGTGTGATCAGTCGATTCAGTCCCGAGTCGTTGAAGACCCGCCACCATTCGTCGCGCTTGGCGGCGGAGCGACCGTTCTTTTTTGAATCAAATCGGTAGCTCGACGGCAAATCTGTGCCAGGTGTCTGGTAGTCGGGACCGACCATGAAGCCGTTCTGGCAGCTGGTCATCATCGTTGCTGCTGCCGCCAAGAGTGTGGCCGCAGTCATTCCCCGGGGAAAGAGGGTGGAAGCGTTCATGTGGGTGGCTCGTTCGGTGGGCGTCATGCCCGCCGGCCGAAAAATTACACCGGAGAGTTTACTTTTCTCTGGCGAAAGTAAACCGTAAAGTTTACTTTTCGTGTGAGCCGGTCCCCGCTTACCTCCGGCCGTCCCGATCTTGATGACCCAAAGTGAGAAAAAACGTGCGGCGATTTTGGCTGCAGCTGTCGAAGAGTTCAGCCTTTCTGGTTACGCGGCTGCGAGCATGGATGACATTGCCGCGCGGGCGGAGGTTTCGAAACGAACCGTCTACAATCACTTCGAGAGCAAAGAGCGATTGTTTCTAAAGCTGGCGGAAATCCTGTGCGAGAAGCTGATTGGGGCGACTTCGATGCCGTATGATCCATCCCGCAGTGTGCGGGATCAGCTTGAGGATTTGGCGCGCCGCCACCTCGACTTGGTGGGTTGCAAGGGATTCATGAACATGACCCGGGTGATCCTGCCGGAACGGGTCAGGAATCCCGAATT
This sequence comes from Haloferula luteola, assembly GCF_014201715.1. Lineage (GTDB taxonomy): Bacteria > Verrucomicrobiota > Verrucomicrobiia > Verrucomicrobiales > Akkermansiaceae > Haloferula > Haloferula luteola. The sequence goes on along the minus strand of NZ_JACHFD010000002.1, from coordinate 135,599 downwards.
GGCCAAGGGAGCTTTCGACCGGTTGCGTCGTGGCGAGACGGGATTGGGTCGATGGATGGAAGAAGCGATCGCGGCGGGGGTGATCCGACCGGGCGATTGGCGATCGGTCACACGGAAGTTTTGTGCGATGCTCTCGGAGTTTGGGTTTTGGCCGCAGGTGCTGGGTCATGAGCCCGCCTTGGAGCCCGGCGAGCGCGAAGAGGTGGTCAAAAAGGTGGTGGATCTGTTTCTGGTCGGCGCGATGGCAGAGCTGGACCGGGCTTGATCGCCCGCTTCAAGAGCTTTCGGGCCACTCGAGGAGAAGGTTGTAGGAAAAGACCCGATCGTCAGGAAGCGTCGGCGTCTTGTCGTTGTCGATGGCGTCGTAGACGTTCTTGGGAGGTGAGATCGTGGCGTCCTTCCCGTTGATGAAATCCTGGTCCTGAACGATGCAGCGATAGGCTTTGTTGAGAGCGAGCGCGCGTTCGCGGGAGGGGGTGATGAGATCGTAGACATCCTTCGCGCTGGCGAGTTTTTGGTGGTCAACGCGGCCGCGGGAGAACCAACGATCTTCCATTTCGGGATTGTTGCGGAACTCACTGCCACCGCCCACGCGGGCGAGGTAGGTGGCGATTTCCCCGGTGCGCTCGCCCTTGCTGGGCGCATCAGGCATGCCTTTGAGGTTGATGTAGCCCCAGCCAGCGGAGCCGTCGATCTTCCGTGGGAAGGCGAAAGTTTTGTCGATGGTGGATCCGATGGCGTTGTGGCAGCTCATGCAGGAGAAGTTTTCCTCAAAGGTGAGGGCGCGAAGTCGGCCCTCGGCGTTTTCGATGAAACCTTGGACGGCCCAACCACTTTTGTTGTCGATGCCCTTGTTGCCGAGCCCGAGGTAATCGGGCAGATTGCCGGCGTCTTTCTCATAGCCTTCTTCCTGATAGCGGCGGGCGTAGACCGGCTTGTTGGCGGCGCGAGCTTTGCGCAGGTAGCGCACTTCCTTCATGCGGGTGGAGACACCGATTTTTCCCGTGTCGTCGATCCCCACGTAGCGCACGGTGTGGAGGAATTCGGTTCCTTTGGGATAGAGGAAGGTGTCGATGAATTCGCCGGCGGCGGCCCCTGTCCAACTGTCGAGTCGGGTGATGCGAGTGGCGGTGCCGAGCGTGCCGTTGCCATCAAGGTCGACGGCGAGTGCCTTTTCGTCCACCGGGAGGCAAGAGATCGAGTCCAGCCCTTTGATTTGAGCTTCTAGGATTGCAAGGTTGCTCCGGTAAACGTCGAGGCTAGGGGAACCATCGGAGAGGGTCCGATAGGCCAAGGGCAATCGGATCATCACGTCGTCGGTGGATCCATTGGTGGGCCAGAAGGTACTGGGCAGGGGTTTGTAGTTGAAAGCTACCCAGCCTGAGCCATCGCGCGCAAATCCGTGTGCGTCGAAGGCAGCGTCGCCGAGCTGCAAATCGGCGAGGTCGGGAATCCAACCATCGAAATCGACCTCACGGAGGCGACCGGGAAGTTCGGAGTAGTTGTCCTGCCGAATGTAGGCGAGGATTTCTTCGTCCGTCATGGCGGCAACGCGTTCGCTCCGATCTTCGAAGAGGTTCTTCCAGTGATTCGTCATGCCGAGATCACTGAAGGCGTAGTCGCGTTGCAGATCGCCATCGCCGAGGACATTTTCTCGACCGTTGATGGGGTCCTGGTGGCAGACGTAGCAAGGGTTGTAGCGAGCTTCGGTCTGCGTGTAGCACTGGGGTGGCACGACGGCCTCGGCATTGGAAAGGATCCGTTTCGGGTGGACATCAGGAACCGGCGGGAGCACTCCACGGGAGGCCTTCAGTGCCTCGATCATGCGTTCCGGCGTGGCGTGATCGACCACGGAGGGTACGGAATCCTCGGCCAGAGCGAGGGTGCCTGAAAAGGCTGCGAGGGCGATGAGCAAGGCTTTCATCTGCGAAGTGCGCGGAGGTTTGTCGGGCTGCGAGACCTTGGAAATCGGGGGGCTGCGACGAAATTGGCACACGGGCGCGCCCGACTCAAAAATGAGGGCGGACCCAAAGGCCCGCCCTCCAACGATGGGCACCGTACCCTGGAAAGGCTTATTCGCCAAACGGGCGGTTCTTGCCCGCCTTGTTCAGGCGCTTCACGAATTTCTGATCGGCAACGTTGGTGACGTTGAAGATCCAAACGGCATCACCGAGTCCGTTCGGAACGTTGGCGAGGTCCGTGCTGTCGGGGTGCTGGACGTTGACCGCAAATTCCGTGGGGATCACCGGATTCCAGATCATGCCGGTCGCTTCCGAGCCGTCGACACGAATGCTGAGGAAGTGATCGAGCGACTCGGCGACACCGTCGCTGTTGGTATCGCGAATCATCCAAATGTCCCCGCCGGTGCTGGAGCTGTTGGGGGCATCTTCGACCACGTAGACGTTGCCCAAAGCATCGACGGACAAGTTGTCCGGAGAGTTGAGGGTCGCGGTGGTAGCGTCGAAGCCGAGGTTTTTCGGGGTGTCGGTTTCGCTTGCGAAGACGCGAACGATGGCGCGGTCGACCTTGCCCGCGCCGCGGACACGACGCTTGCCGAGGATTTCCACAGAATAGACGGCATTCTCCGACGTGGCGGCGAAATAGAGCACCTCGCGGCCATTGCGGAGGTGGGAAACGGCGCAGTCTTCGGGGCGGCCGAACGGGGTGCCTCCGGCATTGTCGGAAGCGACCCGACCCGCACGGTAGCTCAAGTTGGTGAAGTCATCGACGAAAGGATCGGTGATTCCGGGGAGAGCGTTGCCGTCTTCATCGGTCAGCGGGATCCAGGTGGCGTTGCCGGTGCGGGTGGCAGTGGCATTGGCAGTGGAGTTCCAGTTTTCCGAAGCGACGCCGTCGAAATCATCGACGGAAAGTACGAAGCTTTGGCCCTTGGTGTAGTCACCTGGGGTGGACATCACAAACTTGTAGATCGAGCCCGAGTTGTCCTCGTCGACGAAGTAGATGGTGTCCTTGTATTTCTTGGAGAAGTTGATGCCTTCGTGGGAAACATTGGGGATGCTTTCGAGCACGCGGGTTTCGATTTCTTCGACTGGCGCGTAGGGGTTGAGAACTTCCAGCACACGGCCGGTGCCGGCCCATTCTTCGGCGAGAAAGAGGGTGCCATTCGGGGTGAAACGGCAGGGGTCGAAAGCCCCAAAGTCTTGAGTGTAGTCACCGGACTCTCCGTTGCCATCGCCCTGGAAGATCAGTTCCGCATGGTTGTCATAGATGCTGTAGCGAGTGACGCCAGCGCTCCATTGGGTTTCGTGAGGAATGAAGAGGTACTCGCCCTGCGGGTCGTACGCCATCATGTCGAACATCGAAGCGTTGCTGCCAAGGTTGGCGGCACGGCCGATCGATTGGCCATAGCTGAGGATTTCGTCTTCGACTTCGCGCAGACTCACAGCGTTCTTCTGGCTGATGCCGGCGGGAGTGGCCCAAGGAGAGGTCAATTCCTCGGCGGACACCGGTGAGGTGACAGGGGCAGATTCGGTCAGAGGGATGAACCAGGTAGGCGTGCCGGCGAACGTGCTGGCGGAGCCGGCGACAAGGGCGGCCAACGCAAGCTGGCGACGGGTGACAAGGCGTTTCATCATGGATGTTGTGGTTTGCTGTGCTCCCGGTGAACTCATCTTGGTGAGTGCCGGGGCGGCTAGCCTCTGGGGAATCCCTCAAGCGCTGGCATTGAGATTCTTGTGCCGTTACTTTCACATGGCATTTTCGTCTCCGAACGGGGCGGTTTTCGGACCTCGAAAGGGGTCACGCCATGAACTTGTCACACGCTGCTAGAGTCGTCGTGACGGAAGCGTCACATGGGGCGACTTCATCCCGATGAGGAGGGGGGATAGGGGCTTGCCGCGATCCGCCTGATGCAAGCGTCCCCTACCGCAAGCTGTTTTCCGAAAGATGCCATGCTCCAAGGAGTGGTGGCCGCCGGAATGATGTTCTCGACCCTCCTGCCTGTGCAGGCGGGTGAGCTGGCTTTGCCTCAGGCGGAGGGCTCGGAGGTGCCGGGTGGAGGGAGCTTGCTTCTTCCTGAGAAGGATGGCGCAGCGCGGCAAAAACTCTGGGTGGCGAGTGGTTCGATGTTCGAGCTTCTGGCAGTTGCCGGGCCGATGAGCGGGATGGATCCACTAGGGTGGACGTATTTGCAGTGGACTCAGCCTGTGGGGCCATGGAGTCCCGAGGTGCTCGCAGAGGTCTCCGTCCTGGAAGTGGATGTGCCATCGCTACCCGATGTTGAGGGCATGGGTCCCTGGGTGCCCGGGCGGGTGCCGGAGGGTGAAGTCCAGGAGGTGGCCGAAGTACTGGAGGGCACGCCATTGCCGATTGAGCAACGCATTGGGACGGCGATCCTAGTGGGTGAAGTCTCCGATGTGACCACTCTGGAGCCGATTGCAGGAGCGATCGTTTCGGTGCCCGGAACGGGCCGCGAAGATGAGACAGATGCGCAAGGGCGCTTTCGCATCGAGGGACTTCCCGAAGGGAATGCCAATGTGGAAGTGCTCAAACTGGGTTACAGCACGGGCACGGCTCCGACGACCCTTCGCAACGGCAACACCTCTGAAGTTCGGGTAGCACTCCGTGTGAAACCTCAGGATACTCAAGAGGGGGAGTACATGCTCGCCGAAGAGTCCATTGTTGGCGAATACACCGAAGCCAATCAGGGGGACTTCAATCTCGATCTCAATCTGACCAACACGCTGAGCTCGGGGCTGTCCAAGGAGGACTTTACCAAGACCGGGGTGAGTGATGCGGCGGGAGCTGTGGGCAAGGTTGCGGGTGCCAACATTGTCGGGGGCAAGTTTGCTGTGGTGCGGGGGTTGGCGGACCGTTACGTCACCACGCTGTTCAACGGCGCGGCGATCTCCTCCGCCGACCCTTCGCGCAAGGCGGTGCAGTTGGATATCTTCCCGACGACGGCGATTCAGGGAATCGACGTGAACAAGACCTACTGGCCCGGGCTGCCAGGAGACTTTGGCGGGGGCACCATCCAGATTCACTCCCTCAACATCCCAGAAGAGCGGGTTGCCGAGTTCAAATACAAGATTGGCACGAATTCCAACCACGAGGATCGGATGCTGGTTCATCCGAATCGGGAGCTGGGCTTTTGGGGAGATGTGGACAATCCCATCCCCGATTCCTTGTTGTGGAGTCTCGACTCAAATGGTGATCCAGAGTCCTTCGAGGCGGGAGGAAATCGAGTGGTGCCTGGCAATACGACCAATGCCACCCTGCAAGCTCGCCAGATCGCGGAGGCGCTCGCCCAGCAGGCGCTCGCCGACAAGCATGTTCAGCAGATGCGAATGCTCGATCAGAGCCAGTCGTTTATGCCGAAAGTGGACGAGCCTGAGCCCTCGGAGTCATTTTCATTGGTCTACGGCGACCGTAAGAAATTCGAGAATGGCATCGAGCTTGGCCTGATCGGCGCCTTTCAGCACAGCACTCATGACGAGGTGAATGCGACGGGTGAGGAGAACCGAGTGACCGAACCCGCCCGAAGCTGGAATGAGGAAAGCTACACTCGCGAGCTCGATTGGTCGGCCTACCTCGGTGCAGGGGTGAAGCTCGGCGAGAACCACCAGATCAATGCGACCTACTTCAAAAAGCACATCGTCTCCGATAACATCACCCACGGCACCGACTATCGGGTGGAGGGTGACGGGGTGTTTGGTGCGTTGGCGAAGAACGATGCGGTGATCAGCCGCTACGGCGCTTCTGCGATTTACACGAAAGAGTTTTGGACCATCGATCCGGTCATCCGGGATACGGAACTCAAGCAACTCCAAGGCACTCACAAAAACGACGCCGGAACGAAGCTGGAATGGTCGATCACTCAGTCGCTTGCACGAGAATCCCGACCTCACACGAGCACATTCCAAAACGGGATGCTCGACTTCACGGATCCATCGATTGCCGCTGCCGCCGCCATTGACCCAACGATCATCTACAATCCCGCACTCGGGAAGATCTCGACGTTGCAGTACTCGACTTTCGTGAACGACGGGATTGGCAGTCTGGATTCTTCCCGTGAGACCCAGACGACGGAAGAAACCGGTTTGGAATCTTCGTTGAGCCTGACGCAGAGCATCTATTTTACCGACGACGAAGAGGACGGTCGGCGGCTCGACATCACGATTGGCGGTAGCCACCTGGACAAAGATCGAGAGCAGTCTGGACGCGTCTATCTGTTGCGGACCGCGAGCTGGGAAAAGTGGGTGGAGCGGAGTCTGCGTTCCTGGTGGACGGATCATCCGGAGATTGCGCCCTTGTCCAGTGGTTCTCCCTTGGATGCGACGACCTTGTTGGACGGAAGTCCCCTCCCGGCAGGGTATGTGAACCTCGGCCAGTATCTTGCGGACCATCCCGATGCCTTGATCGATTACTACAACGGCTACGCCAGCGAAAACACGGGCGCCGTGCCGGGGACTGGATCAGGTTCGTCGAGGGCGTTTTATGTTCTGCCGGATGCTCCTTACTATTTGAACGGTTCCGGCCTCGAAGTGCGCAATGTCGACTCGGACCTCACCTTGCTCGCCTTCCACGCTTCAGCAACTTACTACGATGATTGGTGGCGCGCTGGGCTGGGTGGGCGATGGGAGCAGGAGAAGAAAGCTTATGCGGTGGCCGCTGACCCGTTGACTCGTCTGCCCGAAGATAATCCCTCCCGGTTTGGTTCGATGACGACCGATGCGTTCATGCCGGCAGTCATGGCGGGGATCGATGTCGTGCCTGACAAGGCGATCGTCAACATGGCTTGGTCGCGGACCGTTGCGCGTCCGACCTTCCATGAGTTCTTGCCAATCGAATCGGTGGCTCAGGATACCGGCATCGTCCGTCGCGGAAATGCGGACCTGACCGAGACGAGTATCTCAAACTTCGATATCTCGGCAGACCTCCGCTTCGGTGACCATTGGTCGGGGCGGGTCTCGGCCTTCCACAAGGATCTGACGGATCCGATTGTCGTCGTTCAGCGCGTCGACCTCGGCATCAACAGCAACACCTACGTCAATGGGGACACTGGCTCGATCAGTGGATTCGAGTTGGAGGGTAGCTGGAACTACGGTCCATTTTCGGTAACGGGCAACTACGCCTACATCAATTCGATCCTCAACTATGAGGTCAATCAGGGCTTGGTGATCACCCCCCTGGAAACCCGATTCCCGTTCCAGCCGAGCCAAATCCTCAATCTTACGCTTGGGTGGGCGCCTGAAGATTCTCCGTGGGCGGTCTACCTAACGGCGAACTTTACCGACGAGTATCCAACAATCTTGCGGAGTGAGCCGGACGGGTACGATGTGTGGACTTTGCCCAATCTCACGCTCGATCTGACGGTTGCACGGAAGTTTGAATTCGATTGGTTCACGGGAACCATCACGTTAGGGATCCGCAATCTAACCGAGGAAGACCGCCACTACGAATACCGGGGTGGCCCGGAGACTGGGTCTGCGCCTTATGCGGGGCTTACCTACACGACTGAGACCCCAGGACGAGAGGCTTACCTCGAGTTCAAGGGGAAGTTTTAAGGCGAGCGCCGGGGGGATCTTTCCTCCCGGCGTTTCCGTGTCGGAAGGAGTCGTTTGTGACACGAAAGTCAAACGAAGCAGGTGTCGAGATCGACACAGTAAATCGGTCGTGACAGTGAGGGTGGAGTTGCAGTTTCGGCCCGCCACAGAACCAAGGCACCCCCTCAAGGCGCCTCTTTGGTTCCGAATCAGTCAGCAAACCAATGAAACACGCATCCCACTCTAAAACGCGTCATTCACTTCTTCTCGCAGCGGCGGCCATGCCGTGCGTGATGCAGGCCGCGCAGATCGATGTGATCTCGACGCAAACCGTCACCAACACCACCTACGGTTCTTTGGTGCACGCGATCAATACCAACACCACCTGGACGAAAGACAACGTCTACGTGCTCACGGATAAAGTGTTCGTGACCGGTGGTGCTACGCTCACCATTGAGCCGGGCACGAAGGTCTACTCGACTCTTGATGACAAAGGAACCAGTAACAAGGACGACGATGCTTTCGGTGCCATCGTGGTGACCCGCGGTTCGAAGATCAACGCGGCGGGCACGGCCGATGAGCCCATTCTCTTCACCACGACTGACGAGTTGGAGTTCGAACTCCAGGATGATGTCGATGGCGACGGATTCATTGCTGAGTTTCCTTCCTACACGACCTACTCCCGATGGGGTGGTGTGGTGCTTCTCGGTTCCGCTCCAATCACCATCGGTGGTGTGGGCGACGGTTCGGCTGAGAACAGCATCGAGGGCTTCCAGCCAGGTGCGTCTGCGGACGTCGACGATGATGGTCGCGCTGATGTGATCGAATACGGTGGCAACAATGCCGCCGACAACAGCGGGGTGATGACCTACTGCATCATTCGTCACGGCGGTTACGTCTACAATGCTTCGGCGGGTCACGAGATCAATGGCCTTACCTTGGGTGGTGTTGGCAGTGGCACGACGCTGAGCCACATCGAAGTTTTCGCGAACGCGGATGATGGCGTCGAGTTCTTCGGTGGCACGGTCAACACCGATCACTTCGCGATGGTCTTCAACCAAGACGATTCCTTCGATATCGACGAGGGCCACAAGGGCACTCACCAATTCTGGTTCGCGGTTCAGGCTCCTTATGCTGAAGACGGAGCTTCATCGGGTCACGATAATGGTGGCGAATGGGACGGCACGACCGGGACCATCGTGGACAGCACGGCCAACTCGAGCCCGACGATCTACAACGCCACTTTCATCGGTGCCGGCACCACTGCTCCTGTCGGCAACGACAAGGGCAACAATGCCATCTACATCGACGACCGTTTCGCCGGAAAGGTCTACAACTCGGTCTTTGACGACTACAGCGAGGATCTCATTGAATCTTCGTCGGATGGTCCAGGGACGGGTCTCACTTTCGCCAACAACACCGTGGGCCGGTTCGGTGGTGGAACCCCTGGCTCCAACCTCACCTATCTCAATGGAGCAGGCGCAGCGACCACCTTCTTCGACGCATCGGGCAATCCGATCAACGGCAATTCCAACGCCAACACCGATCCGGCTTACCTTGCCTACTCGCGCGATGCCTCGACGAACGAGCTGAGCTATCTCGATCCACGTCCTTCATCGACCTCTCCGCTTCTGGTTTCGAATGGTGCCACCTTGCAAAGCGGTGCTCCGGTGACCACGGATTACCGCGGTGCTTTCGGTTCGGACAACTGGTTGGCTGGCTGGACGACCTTTGACGCCCGCACCTACACCAGCGTGAAGGTGGATGTCATCGCCGAGCAAACTGTGACGAACACGTCCTTCGGTTCCTTGGTACACGCCATCAACACCAACACCACCTGGACGAGCGACAAGGTCTACATCCTCACCGACAAGGTTTTCGTGACCAACGGTGCGACGTTGACCATCGAGCCGGGAACCAAGGTTTATTCGACCCTCAATGACCAGGGTACCAGCAATAAGGACGACGATGCTTTCGGCGCCATTGTGGTGACTCGCGGCTCGCAGATCGATGCCCAAGGAACGGCTGAAGAGCCAATCATCTTCACCACGACCGACGAACTGGAAGCTGCCAGTGCATTGGACATCGATGGCGATGGATTCGTCGCCACCGCTCCGACTTACACCACTTATGCCCGTTGGGGTGGCGTGGTGCTTCTTGGCTCCGCTCCGATCACCATTGGTGGTGTGGGTGACGGTTCGGCTGAGAACAGCATCGAGGGCTTCCAACCAGGTGCCTCTGCCGACGTTGATGATGACGGTCGCGCCGATGTGATCGAATACGGTGGCAGCAATGCGGCCGACAGCAGCGGGATCATGACCTACTGCAGCATCCGCCATGGCGGTTACGTCTACAATGCTTCGGCCGGTCACGAGATCAACGGTCTCACCTTGGGCGGCGTCGGAAACGGAACCACCCTGAGTCACATTGAAGTCTTTGCGAATGCGGATGACGGCGTCGAGTTCTTCGGTGGCACGGTCAACACCGATCACTTCGTGATGGCCTTCAACCAGGACGATTCCTTCGATATCGATGAAGGGCACAAGGGCACTCACCAGTTCTGGTTCGCGGTCCAAACCCCGTTCGCGGAAGATGGAGCCTCATCGGGCCACGACAACGGTGGCGAATGGGACGGCACGACCGGCACCATCGTGGATAGCACGGCCAACTCGAGCCCGACGATCTACAATGCTACCTTCATCGGTGCGGGAACGACCGCTCCTGTCGGCAACGACAAGGGGAACAATGCCATCTACATCGATGACCGTTTCGCCGGAAAGGTCTACAACTCGGTCTTCGACGACTATCGTGAGCACCTTATCGAGTCTTCTTCGGATGGTCCGGGCACCGGCTTGACCTTTGCCTACAACACGATCGGACGTTTCGGTGGCGGAAGCTACACTGGCAGCAACGCCAGCAACCTGACCTTCCTCAATGGAGCAGGGGCCGCCAACACGTTCTTCAATGCGTCGGGTTCGCCGATCAATGGCAACTCCAATGGAGGTACCAATCCGATGTATCGCAGTTACTCCCGTGATGGGTTCAATGAGCTCCTCGCCCTTGACCCTCGTCCAGCTTCGGGTTCCCCGCTCTGGACGAACAAGCTTCAGTCCGGTGCTCCGGTTGCCACGACCTATCGTGGTGCCTTCGGTGCCGACAACTGGGCCGCTGGCTGGACGTCATTCAGTGCTTCCGGCATCCTGCTGGGTGAAGCGCCCACTACGGGTGGTGGTGAAGCTCCTTTCGCCGACGTCGACAATGATGGCATCTCCGACACGCTCGAAGCGACCGCCGAACTGCAAGCCCTCGGCTTCTCAGTGGGTGTCAACGATAGCGCGCTGTTCGACTCGATCTACACCGAATCCTCGATCCTTGACCTTGTCACCGACAGCCAAGTGATCCTGCAAGCGGAAGGATCGAACGTGGAGTTGGCTCTGCCTGTTTACAAGTCGGGTGACCTCAATGAGTGGACGCCTGCGGGTGATCTGCAGTTGACCCTTCCGATGGAAGGCAACAAGCAGTTCTACCGCATCGATGTGAACGGGGCGCAATAATCCCCGCCACATCTCAACGCTTCAGGCCGCCCGGTTCGATCGAGCCGGGCGGCTTTTTCGTGTGACGGACCTGCCTGCTAGAGCGGATCGCCATCTGACAAAAGCGTCACATCGAACCCGTGGGCAAACTCTCGCGGTTTGATTTGATGCGCCCGCTTTCCCACGACCCCATGCGTGTCCCCATCCTCATCACCGCCCTCGTTCCGCTTTTGGCGGTTCAGGTTCACTCCCAGGAAGCCCAGGTTTCCGAGACGGCTAAGCTCAAGGAATCGGTTCGCGAGTGGATCGAGACCATGCGTGAAATTCAAACGGAAGAGACGTCCTGGGAACGGGATAAGGAACTTCTGGAGGGTCAGCGGGATTCCTTGGATAGTGAGATTGTCGATCTGAAGAAGCGTCTCGATGACGCGCGGGCGGAGAAGGCGGGAGCTGACAAGGAGTCGGTGGATCAAGTTGCCCGTCGCGACGCCTTGCTGAAAGCGGATGAAACTCTGGCAGGGAAGGTCCGAGAACTGGAGTCGTCTCTCCTCGCCCAATTGCCATTGTTTCCGCCGCCCCTGAAAGAGGATCCCCGAGTGAAGGAACTCATGGAGCAGGTGCAGAAGGACTCCATGGCCACCGGTGAAGAGGCGTCCAAAGGCCAGACAAAGCGCCTCAATAACATCCTGAATCTGCTGACCGAAGCCGAGAAGTGGCAGCAGACCGTCCACCTCCGCGAGGAGCTACGGACCACGCCGGATGGTCACAAGTTCAACATGCAGGTGGTCTACTTCGGTCTTGGCTGTGCCTACGCTGTGAATGAGGCCGGAGACTACGCGCTGGTCGGAACTCCGAGCCCCTCCGGGTGGGACTTTGTTCCGCAGAATGATCTCGCTCCGGACATTTTGAAGATGGTGGCCGTGCTCAATGGCGATGCCGATGCCCAATTCATCACCCTTCCGATTTCCCTCAAATGAAACGCCGAATTTCCCTCGCCTTTCTTCTTCTGGCGGGCGCTGCGTTCGCCCAAACGGCATCCGAAAAACAGCTCAATGATGCTCGAGAAGAGCTGAAGACGACGCGTTCGGAGTACACCGCGATGCGCACGGATCTGTTTCGACAGATCAATAAGCTGGACGATGAGGCCCTCGCGCTTGGCACGGAGCTGCGAGGGCTCGAACGCGAAGCCGAGTTGAGGAACAACCAACGGGAGTCCCTCAAGCGTGAGATCGAAGGTCGTGAAGCTGGATTCAATTACACGACAGGAATTCTCAATCAATATGGCGACGCCTTTTTGACGCGGCTCCATCCCGCCGAAAACCAACTCTACAAAGAGCGTATCGACGATGCTGCAGCGAAGGCGACTGCAGCAGGCGACGACCTGCTCACCGAGTTGGATGAGCGGCTGGTTGCGGCTCGGGTAGGAATCGAGCGACTGGGCGCGGTCCTGGGTGGGCATCGGTTTGATGGAGAGGGCCTGCGCAACGGGAGTGAGGCGATCCAGGGGAAGTTTCTCATTCTTGGGCCGTCGGTCTACATGAGGGAAAAGGGCGGCGATTTCGAAGGCGTCGCAACGTTCACCGCAGGAGGCACCGCGTTGCCGACAGTGGTTGCTTTGCAGGGCGTGGAACAAGGCGGCATCACCACAGTGGTCGATTCAGGAACGGGCTCGCTGCCCTTTGATCCCACGATGGGCAAGGCCATCGAAGTTCAGGCCGCCGAGGAATCGCTGGGCGATACGATTGAGGCAGGGGGTTATGTCGGCCATGCCATTCTTCTCCTTGGTGCGATTGCTCTGGGATTGACGGTCTTCAAGGTGATCGAGATCACTCGCTTTCCCGTGCCGTCGCGACGGTTGGTCAACGAGGTCCTCGACGACCTGTTGGCCGATCGGCAGAGCGCTGCGGCGAAGAAGGCGGCCACCATTTCAGGTCTATCCGGGGAGTTGGTTCGAACGGGAGTCGAGCGCTTCTACGAGAAACGACGGGTTTTGGAAGAGGCGTTGTTTGAGAAGCTTGTGGCCATCAAACCAAAGCTCGAGCGCTTCCTTCCGTTCTTGGGGCTGACGGCAGCGGCCGCGCCGCTGATGGGATTGCTCGGAACGGTGCTCGGGATCATCAAGACCTTCAAGGCGATGGCCCTTTATGGCTCGGGTAATCAGAAGGCATTCACTCAGGGGATTTCCGAGGCGCTCATCACCACGGCTGAAGGGCTGGTCGTGGCCATCCCGGTGCTGGTTCTTCACGGGCTGATGAAGAGTCTGGCGCGCGGCAAGTTCTCAGAGGTTGAGGGCGTGGCGATCTCCTTGATGAACGGCACCACCGAGCTGGAGCGTGTTCAGGAATCCAAGGGTGGATCTGCCAAGGAGGATGGCGGCGACGACGAGGATTCTGAGTTGGTTCCCAATCCTATCTAACGCTCATGTGGTCGATCTTTCGCGATGCCCTCCAAACCTTCCTGACCGGTGGGGGCATCATGTACATGCTCGCGAGCGTGGCCTTCATTCTCTATGCCACGGCGTTTGCGGCGCTGGCCTATGTGTCACGGGGAAATCTCAATGACAAAGAGGCTGCCGACTGGCCGAAGTGGCTGGAGGATCCGGCCAATGCTCCCGGGAGACTGGGAGAAGCCCTGCGCTATGTGGTCCACGGGGAGCGACTGACGATCAAGACCGTTCAGCGCCGGATGAGCGAAGTTCGGATGAACGTCGTGGCTGCCATTGATCGTCGGCTTTTGGTCGTGGGAACCCTAACGGCGGCGGCGCCGCTGGCAGGATTGCTCGGTACTGTCATGGGCATGCTGGCGATGTTTTCAGGTTTGGCCCACGGCAAAGGGCAGGCCGGAATGCAAGCGGTGGCGAAGGGAATGCAGGAAGCTCTCATCACCACCCAGACTGGACTCACGATTGCCCTGCCTGGGCTGTTCATTGCGCTGATCGTCAAGAGTAAGCGCGATGCCGTTTCCGCTGCGCTGGCGCGGCTGGAATCTCTCATTCTCATCACCCGCTTTCACCGCGAACACTAAGACGCCATGTTCGGAAAATCTCTAGGAGACGATTCGGATGACGAGGTTCACATCGACCTCTCACCCATGATCGACTGTATTTTCATTCTGCTCATCTTCTTCATCGTTTCGACGGTCTTCGTCGAGGAAACGGGGGTGAAGGTGAACAAGCCGGATGTGGGAGCTGCGGCGAGTGCGCTGGACAGCAATTCGATTCTGTTGGCGGTGACCAAGGATGACAAAGTCTTCTACGGGGGCGAGAGCATCGGCATTCAAGGGATCATCGGTAAGGTGAAGCCCCTGTTGGCGGAGACTCCCGACATGCCGGTGATCATCCAAGGGGATAAGGAGGCCAGCCACGGAATGGTGCAGCGTGTTCATGGTCAGGTGATGCTGGCCGGTGCGCAGAAGGACAAGATCTCGGTTTCCACCAAATAAATGGCGAGAAAACTCCACGTTTATCGGCCGCCGCGCGGGCGCTTTACCGGGATCTTTGCGATTCTCGGGGGCGTGGTGGCGACGATTGCGGTGTTCGTGGCGATTCCCCTTTCCCAAAAGCTTTCGGAAACGCTGGACCCTCCGGTGGCTCCGATGCCCGAAGTGGCTTTGGAGCCGCCGGAAGACTTCTCGATGGAACTGGAGGAGCCGCCGGAAGAGGTGGAGGATACCCCACCGGAGGAACCGATGGAAGAACCCGCGAATCTCGATTTGGGGCTCGATCTGGGAGATCTATCGGTGGGAACAGGCGGATCGTTCATTGTGGAGATTCCTAAGTTTGCCCTTGCTGGCGAAGACGATCCGTTTGGTAGCGGGGATCTGGATAGCCCTCCTCAGCCCGTCACAAAGTCGCAACCGATCTATCCCAACCGCCTGCTCTCGAAAGGGATCGGTGGCAAAGTCGTGGTCGCCGTTACGGTGAATGCGGAGGGAAAGGTGGCGAGTGCGACGATTCGCGATTCGTCGGGCAACCGCGATTTGGATGATGCCGCGTTGAAGGCTGTGCGGAAGTGGACGTTCCGGCCGGCGGTGAGTGGCGGAAAGAAGATTCAGGCGACGGCCCTCGTGCCGTTCAATTTCGAAGTGAAGCGATGATGAGTGTGAAACTGCGATGGAGTGCGCGTGGGCGCGATTGGAGCCATGATCTATGGGCTTGGGCAGTCGTGGCGGCTTGCTGGGCTCCTGCGTTTGGTGAAAAAATCATCCCACCTTCCAACATGTTCCGCGACCCGCAGTTTGTGCGGGATTTCGTCGGCAGCTACGGATTCATTTCGGAGGTCGAGCCGAAAGTCACTCCGGAGGAAAGCCGTGTGCTGGTGAAGATCCAAGAGTGGTTCGAGGAGTCCAAGTTCTCCGAAGCAGAGACGGAGTTGGTCCGTTTCATCAAGGAAACGGAAGCACCGAGCGATCCTGAACAGCAGCCCAAGGAGATCAGTGCCGCGATGGTCTTTGTTTTGGGTAATTTGTATTTCTCGGCGGATCGCACCGATGAAGCGCGGCGCGCATTTCTCGAAGCGCTGCGGCGGTTCCCTAAGTTCCGCAGGGCCCACGTGAATCTGGGCTATTTGTATGTGTCGAAAGAAGAGTTCGACAAGGCGCAGAGCCATTTCCAGGAGGCCATTTCGCTGGGGGAAGGAAATCCTCGAGTGTTTGGGCTCTTGGGCTACACGTATCTCCTCCAGCAGCAGGCGCTGGCGGCAGAGAATGCGTATCGGCAAGCGTATCTGCTCGATCCAAAGTCGAAGGACTGGAAGTTGGGCCTCGCCCAGGCACTTCTCCAACAGGAGAAGTATGACGAAGCGAGTTCCTTGCTCGGGGATTTGATCGAGGAGTTTCCTGAGGATCCTCAGCTTTGGCTGCAACAGACGAATGCGCTGCTCGCGCAGGAGAAGAAGATCGAGGCAGCGACCAATCTTGAAGTCCTGCGCATGAAGGGACTGGCCGGAGAGTCGGAGCTGAACCTTTTGGGTAATCTCTACATGGATCAGAGCGAACCTCAACTGGCTCTTTTCGCGTATTTGGCCGCCTTGGAGAAGGCACCGTCGCTCAATATCGACACGGCATTGAAATCGGCGAAAATCTTGAACGACTACGGCTTTCCCGAGAAGGCCTCCAGTTATGTCGAGGAAGTCCGGCGCAAGGCGGGCGATGGATTGTCCGATGAGGATCGACTGCAGGTGGATTTGATCGAAGTTCAGATTGCTCGGGCCGACGGCAATCTGGTGCGCGTGGGAGCTTTGCTAGAGGACTTGCTGGCGCGTGATCCCGCGAATGGCGAAGTTCTGTTGGAGCTTGGCAAGCATTACGATCAGTTGGCCAAGGAAGCAGACAGCGAAGAGGAGAAGCGCAAATATTTGATGGAGGCCAAGACTCGTTTGCAGGTGGCGTCGGGTCGTGACGGAGACACGGGATACGGGGGGAATCTCGCGCTGGGGCAGCTTCTGACACGGGAGCTCCAGTACGTCGAGGCGCTGCCCTACCTTGAGCGTGCCGAGCAAATGAAACCGAGTGAGAATTTGAAGTCTTACGTCAATAAGGTGCGGCGAGCAGCCGACCGCCAGCGCCAGCGTGAGGAGCGGGAAGCTGCCGATCGCGAAGCGAAGGAGAAAACCAAGCGATGAGTCCCTGTTCCGATATTCCCATGAAACTTCCGATTATTTCCGTCTGGGCGGTGGCGAGTCTCGCAACCGCATCCGCCAACGATGCTCTCGATATTCTCGAGGGTAACAAGAAGGTCGACGAGGTCGCTTTGCCTCCATTGCCGGAAGGGGCGGACGACCCGGCAGCCGAGGACAAGCCCGTAGTCTTTCAGGAAAAAACTTGGTCGCCGAGCCCGCTGGACCCGATTTGGTCGCGTGCGGTGTTGTATGAGAACCCGGATGATCCGTGGATCCAGCAACTGGCGGTGATGGGGTTCTTCGAATTTCGCGGTGCTTGGGGTGAGGCCGAGGTCGCGGGAAAGAAGGTGGTCGATGTGGACACCACTCGGACTCGTCGGGCACGGCTGGGTGCGCGAATGAAGATTTTCGGCCATACGGAGATCGAGGCGGTTGGAGAATTTGCCGGCGACGATGAGTATCAGCGGCTGGAACGGCTGAAGGGAAAGACCCAGTTGCCCAAGGGTTTGGCTGTGGAGTACGGAAAGTTCCGTCCGCACTTTGGTATTGAGGGGTCGAAGGAGCCTCAACAGATGCTGACTCCCAATCGCGCCTTGCTAACTTCCATGCTGATGCCTGCGGAAACGCTGGGGGTGTCGTTTTCCCAGGACAATGAACATTGGGATTGGAGCTTGGGTTGGTTTTCTGGAGATCGTGACCGCGCGATTCCCGGATTTGAGGGCAATGGATTCATTGCAGCGAGCATCGCTTATCAGGGAGATGAACGGATGGAAGACGGAGAAGCCATGCGGGTCCGTTGGCACCTCGACTACATCAATAACATGGATCACCGGAAGAGTGAGTCGGTCCCTCGTTACTCGGTGGCCGGTCAGACGGCTCGCAATGGATTCCAGGGGCCGATCAGCAACCCGGCATTCCGGCATTTGGTTTCGACGGGCTTCTCTGCAGAGGGAGAACGATTTGGCGTGGAAGGGGACTTCATGCTCGCCAATGGTGATCTGAATGCTTGGGGCATGACTCTGACTCCGAGTTACTGGATTCTTCCTGAACGGCTGCAAGTGGTCGGCCGCTATCATTATGCGGACACGGATACGGCAGGAGGCTTAGTTGGTGGTTTGGGCGTGAATGACGATCCGCTCTTCGACAGCACCCCGTTGTATGTGGGTGACGAGTTCCATTCCTTTTATCTGGGAACGAACCTGTATCTCTATCAGGACAAGGTCGTGATCATGAATGGTCTTGAGTATGCCAGCATGAAAGACCAGAGCGGGCTTGGCTTCGATACCGAAGGTTGGATTTGGCACTCGGGTGCGAGGATTTCTTTTTAAGGCCTCAGGCCGGGTCATCGACCCGACAATGGGAGGCGAGTCGCCCGAGTGTGCGCACGGCATGCTCGGAGCGTTCATCCCAGCGGGAACCGCAGCTCAGGCGCAGGCAATTTTGGAGACGGCAGCTTGCTGAGAAGATGGTTCCTGGAATCAGTCCAATCCCTTGTTGGAGGGCTTCGGCGGCCAGCTTTTCAGCATCGTATCCTTCGGGCATTTCGACCCAGATGACGAAACCGCCTCGGGGTTGATTGACTCGGGTCCCCTCTGGGAATTCGCGCAGGACGGCTTCCCGCATGCGGGCACATTGAGCGGCAAAGAGGGAAGAGATGCGGCGCAGTTGGCGCTCGGCAGCACCGCTTCGGAAGTACTCGGCGACGACGAGTTCAGAGAGAGTCGGGTTGGCGAGCGAATGGGTGGTTTTGAGACGTTTGACCTGATCGAGATAGCGGCCCGGGACGATCCACCCGATGCGCAGGCCCGGCGCGATGCATTTGGAAACGGACCCACAAAGCAGGACGCGGCCATCGGTATCATAGTGGGCTACAGCCATGGGCCGGGTCCCGGAATGCCCCAATTCGCCGTAGAGGTCATCCTCGATGATGGCGAAGTCACGTTGACGCGCGATTTCAGCGAGACGCTGTTTGGCGGTGTCGCTCATGCGCGATCCCACAGGATTCTGGAAGACTGGCTGGACGACGCAGGCTTTGATCGGATGGCGACCGGAGAGTTCTTCGAGGGCATTAAGGTCCATGCCCTCGCTGGCGTCCATAGGAACTTCGAGGACTTCCAGTCCCATGTCACGGGCAAGGTGGAGGATGCCGAAGTAGGTGGGAGCTTCGACGGCGATCACGTCGCCGCGGCGAGTCGTGGCGCGGAGTGCTAGAGCCAGCGCTTCGGAGGCTCCTTGGGTGGCGATGATCTCGTCGGGGGTGACTTGGACGCCGGCGGAAAGCAGACGGCGGGATACGGCGGCCCGAAGTTCATGGCGACCGGGGACCATGGAATACTGGTAGACTCCGGGTCCAAGGCGTCGTGCCAACGAACTGGCGATCGAGGTGAGTCGCTTGGCGGGAATGGTTTCGTCGCCGGGGACCGCTGCTCCGAATGGGACGATGCCTGGATCGGTTGCGGCTTCCATGACGGCCTGAAAGATCTCAGGGCTCCGCACGGCTACGGGTCGCTTGGGCGCGGCCGCGGGCCGGGGAAGTTGGCCATTCACGACTTTCGGTGGGCACACAAAGTAGCCCGAGCGCGGTCGCGATTCGATGATTCCCAAACCCTCGAGGCGACCATAGGCCTCGAGAACGGTGGTGACGCTGACGTTTTGTTCACGGCTAAGGCGTCTTACCGACGGAAGTCGGCTTCCGGATGCGAAGGTGCCGCCACGGATGAGGTTGCCGATGCGATCGGCCAGTTCCTGATAAAGGGCATCTGCCATGATTTGCCTCGCTGATGGGTGAGTGCGAGTTCGTGGTGACAGATCGGGCTCCATGCGACCAGTACAGATTGCCGTTTGATCTCTGTACTGCATGAAAAACTCATTTTGTGTATCTGTTTTTGGTCTCGGATCTCGGGCAAACTGCGGGCGTTATGAAGAACACCTCACTCTCCAACCCGTGGGCGCTCCGCGAGACGAAGCCGCGGGAGTCCCGCAAGCTCATCTCCATGGCCCTCCGGATGGTGCGGTGGCTGATGAAGTATGGAAGCACGCCGATCGGCTGTGAATTGACGGCCCGCTGGGTGCACCGACCACGGAAATCTCCGGTGGAAAATCAGGGCACGTAAAAGCGGATTTTGGTGATGGGGTCCTCGACGAGATTGCCGGAGGGGATCCCTTTGACGTCGAGGATGCGTTCTTGGCCGTCGACAGGAATTTTCACCATGCCTTTGCGGCCGGGAATCGGCACCGCGGTGGGGAAATTGACCTGAGATGGGGAAGGTGTGAGCGGTTTTTCCGATGGGGTGGCATGAATCGACGGTGTTGAAGCTGAGATCGAAGGCGGCGGCGTCGTAGGAGGACTCTCGGAGGCGCGCGGTGGGAGTGTCGAAGGATGGGAGGGGGAGCGGTTGGACTCCTGATGTTTCGTCGACTTAGGTGCGGTGGCTTGGGCGGGTGGTTGGAGGGATCGGTCAGGGGGCGCCTGCGGTGCGGGCGATGGATGCAAAGCGAGTGGACGGCGGGGAGGAGGGGTGGGCTTGGGAAGGGGAGGAGAAGCCGATTCACCCCGGTAGCCAGAGGTTTCATGCGAGAACCATGCGCGCCGGATGGCTTCCAGGTGGTGGCGTGCATGCTGTTGCCACGCCTGTTGGCGGCGGACCTGTTCGCGGCGCCAAGCTTCGATTCGCCACGCTCGTTCGCGCTCCTCAGCGGCCCGGCGCAGGTGCATTTCCTGGATCCATGCATTCGGGGGCAGGGGAAGCGGAGGAGGCTCCGCTCGACTGAGGTTAGAGAGCGGAAGAAGCGCGATCCACCCACGGAGGAGGAGTTTTTTCATGCCGGCCTTCGACGTGAGGGCCTGGCATGGCATTCATTCAATTCCAGCATCCTCCCTTGCACTGATGGGGAAAGCCTTTACCGGTGCGAGATGATTGGCATCGATCTCACTGGAAAAACTGCCTTCGTTACTGGTTCCACCGCCGGCATTGGCCGCGCCACCGCCCAAGCCCTTTTGGATGCGGGCGCGAAGGTGTTCATCAACGGTCGCCATGCCAGTAAGACGGAGGCTGTTGCGCTTGAAATGGGAGCATCGCCGGTGGTCGCGGATCTAGCGACGGCAGAGGGTTGCCAGCAAGCGGTGGAGAGTGTGGGCGAGGTCGATATTCTGGTGAACAACGCAGGGATGTTTCGACCATCGGATTTTTTTGAGACGGAAGATTCAGTTTGGCAGGATCACTGGAATCTCAATGTCATGAGCGGCGTGCGTTTGTCCCGTGCTCTGGCTCCGGCAATGGTGAAAAAAGGATGGGGGCGGATTCTCTTTCTGGGTTCGGAGAGCGGCTACAATATCCCCGTGGAGATGATTCACTACGGGGTCTCGAAAACCGCCGATGCATCTTTGTCTCGAGGTCTCGCCAAACGACTTGCTGGCACGGGAGTGACGGTGAATACGATCCTACCTGGGCCGACTCTATCGGAAGGCGTGGAGGAGATGCTTCGAGAGGAGATGGAAAAATCGGGGAAGTCAAAGGAAGAAGTGGCTCGAGACTTTGTGATGCAAGTGCGTCCGAGTTCGATCATTCAGCGGGCCGCGAGCGTCGAGGAAGTGGCGAATATGGTGTTGTACGTCGCGTCTCCGTTGTCATCGGCCACGACGGGTGCCGCTCTCCGGGTCGATGGCGGAGTGGTGGATTTTATCATGTGATCGATCAGGAGAGTCGATTGCCATCTGCACGATGGAACGTGCGCGAAGCGGATGATGAAGGGTTCTTTTGAGGGGAACTCGTTGCTATTTCGTGCGGCATGGGTTTTGCGAGTAGGGAGTCATGAATCACTCCGTCAAAATCCTCGCCGTCACTCAAGATACCCACGAAACCTATAAGTTTGCTGTCGAGCGTCCGGATTCCTATTCGTTTGATCCGGGCCAGGCTACTTTGGTTGCCATCGACCGGGAGGGGGAGCGTGAGGAACGTTCACCCTTCACGTTCACCTCTTTGCCAGACGACCCGTGTTTGGAGTTCACGATCAAGACGTATACGGAACGAAAGGGTGAGACGGACCGCATGCGGGACCTGCAAGTCGGAGATATCCTACAGATCGGAGATCCTTGGGGAGCCATTCGCTATCGCGGTCCTGGACTTTTCATTGCAGGCGGTGCGGGAATTACTCCGTTCCTTTCGATCTTCCGCGATCTTCATCGCAAGGGAGAGCTTCGAAAGAGTCATCTCCTCTATTCCAATCGTCATCAGCGTGACATCATCGCCGCAGCAGAGTTGAAGACCCGATTTGGAGATCAGGTTCACTTCTACCTCACCGATGAAGTGGTGCCTGGATATCAACAGGGGCATATCGACATCCATGTGCTGCGAGGATTTCTCGACACCTTGAAGCCGGAATACGGGTACGTCTGTGGGACTCCAGAAATGACCAAGGATTTGGTGAAAGCACTCGGGGAGCTGGGGATGAGCAAAACCAAGATCGTTCAGGAAGAAAGTTGAGGGCGAGTTCCGACTTTCTGGTCGAGGACGGAGATGGATCCATCCTGCTGGCTTCTCACGGGGATTCTCCAGTTTCGATCCGATAGAAGGCCGCATCTCCTTCGGGTGAGAATTGGTATTCCAAGGCTCCATCGCCACTCACGGATACGCCTGATGAAATGAAGGGGAGCGGGGTGAAGGTGGCCAATTGGCTCGATTCGCGCAGTCGCAATCGAAGGGTGAATGTGTCGGTAGAGGGATCACGCTCAAGGACGGGAACTCCCACCTGGAGAGAACGCATCTGATCCTCGGTGTAGAGCCCGGCGAGCTGGGCGTGGGTGGTGAGCGTGGCGACCAAATCCGGTTGAGCCGATTGCCAATTGAATCCCAAAGCAGCCATCTTGCCCTCTGCGGCATCATTCAATCCATCTCCGTCGGTATCGACGGAGGGTGACAGGACCAGAGCTGTGAGAGTGACGTCATAGGATGCGAGTTCTTCCACGCTGGAGTTACTGAGAATGTGGAGCTGCGCCGTGTGAAGTCCGGGTTCTGACGGGGTGAAGGTCAGTCCCAGGGGCGAAGAAGCTTCGGCCTGGAGGGTATTCGTGGGAGGGGTGCTGATCGAGAAGCTGGCAGCGTGCGATCCGTCGACGGTGGCGGAGATCCCGGTGAGGCTGGTGGTCGCGAGGTTCTGAAAAGTGAAGGTTCGCGTTTCGGGAGTCGGTGCCACCGCAACTCCGAAATCAAAGCTGCCAGAATCCATGATGGGGGTTCCGTCGGAGGTTTCGAGGGCCACGTCGGCATCGAGGCGCGGAGGGAAATTTCCACTACCGACCTGGCCGGTGGAGGTGGCGGAAATGGTCAGGCCCGAGGTTGTCACTTCATGGCCAAAGATATCGGTCACGCGGATCGTGAAGGGTTCTTCGAGGGCGGTGCCATCGCTGTGAACGAAATGGTAGTCCTCTGTGCGGGCCATGGATTCAAAAGTCCCGTTGTGAAATACCTCCATCGTTGCAGGGGGATTGACGGTGTTGTTGACCTGAAGCTTGAGGTAGTAGGGATTGCTGCCTTGGGAATAGAAGTGGATGGGACCGATGTCACCCGGGGCGGAAACCCACCTCCAGGTGATGGGGTAGAGTCCTTCCGTATCTCCCGTGATTTCAAAGAATGCGGCGGGTCCGAGGTCGAGGTTTCCGCGAGGGCATTCGTTGCAGACCTCGACGATCTGCACAAAGGCGGTGCCAAGTGGTCCTGTCACTTCCACCCAGGCGCCGCACCATTCGGCCTCATCGTGTTGAACGCCGTTCATGGCCCCGTAAAATGTGGCGGTCTCGGCGATCGGAATCGAGCACGCGCCCATATTGCCACCATTGTCGTAAGTACTGGCCATGCCGGAGTAGCTCGCGTCGGGGTCGATGGATGCCGCCGAAAGGAAAGCGTGGAGACCGAAGCTGAGGACGAGCCCTCGGAGAAGGAAAGCAGGCGACTTCATGCAATGGCATGCCTACCTCCGTTTCCTTCCGGAAGACAAGACTCATCGGTCACGCGAGCGCGCGCGATTTCGTGCAGGGCAAAAGATGCGAAGCAATGGGGATTCCCTTGTGGGTGGAGTCGGGGGTAGACTCCTAAGTTCTCGATTCTCAAATCATGAAAGCGCACCCGACGATTTTGGCAGTCCTCGGACTGCTTCAGGCGGTCGTGGCATCGCCCCTTTCCCGAGGCCAAACTCTGATGTTGAGTGGGGTCACGTCGGCGACCGATCCGGAGACGACCGGAGACGTTCTCGCGGAAAAATCGCTGCCTTTTGAAATCAAGGATTCGCTCGGGCAAGTCATCTTCACGGGAGTGTATGAGAGTACCGTGGTGCGTTCGTCGGTGACGGGAACCTTGGTTTTCTTCGGGCGCGTCGGGGAGACGGCCAATCCGCCCGATACCTTTGGCTGGGCGACTCATGTGCGATTAGGGGGATTCGGTTGGGTCGATACGGATGTCGAAGGTCGCACCGACGGAGACGGAACCGTGAGGGCGGCGCAAGCCGGACGAACGGCGATGGGCGATCAAATCACTTTTCGGCTCGGGGCGGGATTGCTTCAACCCCCGGACGAGAGTTTGGCGTTCTATATCCTTACGCCCGCCGTGGCATTTACGGAAACAGGGAACATCACGGTTTTCGGCTCCAATGATTTCGGAGGAACTTCGTTCAGCGCAGAGATGGATGGCGCCTTTGCTCCCGTGGAGTTGCCGCTGGTGGTTTCGCTGGGAGAGCGTTTCGAATTCGAGGGATTGGATTTCCATCCCCTGGTGGTCCGGGGAGCCGCGCAGGGGTTGAAGTTGAAGGTGGAAACCAGCCCGGATTTGGTGACTTGGACAGAGCAGGGTCGCGAATCGCCTGCCGTTAGCGGTGAAGTCGCGACGGTATATGGTGAAGTGGATCCGGCCCTGATGGGCCGGCAGTTCTTCCGCGTTCGATCCGTTTTGCCTGATGGCTGAAGAGGGACGATTAGGGAGCGAAAACGATGCACATCGCGCCGTGAACGTCGGCGCGATGGCCGAATGAAGTAGGTGTGCCATCGCTTCCCAGACGGAAGACGGGAACTCCTCCGGATTCCTGACCGGCGACGAGCAGCCAGTTGCCATCGGGGCTGAGTTGAATGTTGCGAGGAATGCGCACTTCGGCAGCGACTTCTGACTGGCGGGTGACCGATCCATCTTCGCCGATGACCAGGGTCGTCAAGGAGTCGCGTCCTTTTCCTGCGACGTCACGATTGGCGGTGTAGAGATGTTTTCCGTCGGTACTGACGAGGATTTCGGAGCACGTCATGCCGTCACCGGAATCGCCTTCGGCCAGTACGCGAGTTTCTTGTTGGAAGTCGAGCGCTCCGGTCGCTGGATTGCGAGAGTAGGTCATGACTGAGAGGCTCATTTCTCCCATGACGTAGGCGTGCTGGCCATCGGGGCTGAACTTCATGTGGCGTGGTCCGGATCCTGGAGTGGTTTTTGCGAAGCCTTCGCGTGAAACTTCTGCGGTCGTGGGGTCCAAGGTATAAATCACGACCTGATCGATGCCGAGATCGGGGGCGTAGGCGCGGAGATGGTCGGGACCAGGATAGAACGAATGAGCATGGGGTTCCTTCTGGCGGTCGGGGTTGATGCTGGATCCTTGGTGGACGAAGTGGGAAGCCCTTGGGCCGATGGAACCATCCCCCTTGATCGGGAAACTGGAAACGGAACCTTCTCCGTAGTTGGCGGCGAGGAGGACTTGGCCCGAAGCGTCGAGGGTGACGAAGCAGGTGCCTCCGCCTGATTCTTGACGATTGATTTCTTGAAGGGTGCCGTCGGTTTCCACAGAGAACGCCGCGACGGCGCCCGTGGACCGTTGACTCCCTGTGGCGGAGGTGGAGCTGGTGGCGTAGAGGTGTTTGCCATTGCTGGCCATCACCAGAAAGCCGGGGTTGGGGGCGGCGGTGGCCAGTTTGAGGCCAGAAAGAGTCCCGGTCACGAGATCGAAATCGGCGACGTAGATGCCTTTGGCGGGGCCTTGGCCGGTGGTTCCGATGTAGACCCGACGACTTTCCGCGGTGGCGCTGACCGCCAGAAGAGCCAAAGTGAGTCCGATGAGCTTGTGCATGGCGCGAGCTAAGCGTCTTGAGAGAAGGAACACGAGAATTCACCGCAAAAATCGCGATGGTGCCCAAGGTCCTCCCTAGGCTCAGGAGAGGAGTCCACTCCGCGATGATGATGGAGAATTGGATCGGTTTGGGTGGTGACGAGAGATAGGCTGAGCGGAGAAGCAATTTGCATCACTCATGGCGACGTTGATTCACTCCATTCATGAAGCCGCGGTGGTCGCGACGCCGGGAGAACGGCGATTGGGCCAGCGATTGAATACGCATTTAGAAGATGACTATCGGGTTTGGTTCAATGTGCCGGTGGGAAAGAGCCGGCGGTATCCCGATTTTGTCGTTCTGCATCCCGGACGCGGTTTGTTGGTGCTGGAGGTGAAAGATTGGAAGGCCGGAGATTTGAGGGAGTTTCGGAAGGACCGTTGGGGGGTGATGTTCGGAGGGCAACCGAAGGTGGTGGAGAATCCGCTGGAGCAGGCGCGAGCCATGGCGCTTGAGCTGGTAACTCAATTGGAAGGGGACCCTCAACTGTGCCATCGCAGTGGGCCGTATCAGGGGAAGCTCGCATTTCCCTGGGGGTATGGGGTGGTTTTGGCGAATATCAGCCGTAAGCAATGGAATGAGCGGATGCCCGATGAGGTGCAGGATTTGGTGCTGCCAGCTCGAAGGTTGATTTGTCAGGATGAGATGTATGAATCCGTCGATCCCATGGATTTCCAGGAAAGGCTGTGGGGGATGTTTGAGCACCGCTTCGGAGCGCCGTTGAGTTTGCCTCAGATCGAGCGGGTGCGATGGCATCTGTTTCCCGAGGTGAGAATCGACGATCCTGTGCAGCCGGAAATGTTCGAAGACGAGGAGGTGCCCGATTTGGTGAAGGTTCTGGATCTACAGCAGGAACAACTGGCACGGAATCTGGGTGAAGGGCACCGGGTGATTCACGGGGTTGCAGGATCGGGGAAGACGTTGATTCTGGGCTATCGTTGTTTGCAGCTCGCGGAGGCGTTGGCGCGGCCTGCATTGGTGCTGTGTTATAATATTTCGTTGGCGGCGAGGTTGCGGCGTTTCATTGAGGTCCGAGGTCTGGAAGAGAAGATTCGAGTCCACCATTTCCATGAATGGTGTGGGGAGATGCTAAAGAGTTATCATGTGCCGGTGCTTCCAGGAGAGGACCCGATATGGGAACGGCAGGTTCGCTCGGTGATTGCCGGCGTGGAGAAGGGATTCATCCCGCGCGGTCAGTATGGAGCGGTTCTGATCGATGAAGGGCACGACTTTGAGCCGGAATGGTTGCGGTTGGTGACTCAGATGGTGGATCCGGCGACGGATTCATTTCTGCTGCTTTATGACGATGCCCAATCGATCTACCGGAAGAGCCGAGGATTGGGATTCAGCTTGTCGAGTGTGGGGGTAAAGGCGGCAGGGCGGACGACGATCCTTCGGTTGAATTATCGCAACTCTCGGGAGATCTTGAAGTTCGCTTACGACTTCGCGCATGGAGCGATGGGCCCGCAGGGGGCGGATGAAGATCACATTCCGTTGATCGAACCTGCGACGGCGGGATTGAGTGGCCCGGAACCTGTTTTTCGGATGGGTGCGGATGAACCGGAGTATGCAGTGCGTTGTGTGAAGGCGTGGCTGGAATACGGCGTGCCGGCGAATGAGATCGCCGTGATTTATTTCAAGGGGCAGCAAGGGAAGGGAATCGCCAAGAGGCTGAAGCGCCAGGGCGTCGATTTTTTGTGGATGGGAAGCTCGGCGTGGCGGAAGAAATACGATCCGGGTCAGCCTAAGGTGACAGTGGTTTCTGCACACAGTTCGAAGGGCTTGGAGTTTCAGGCCGTGGTGGTGGTGGGAGTCGGCGAGCTTGAAGAAGTCTCGGAGGAGCCGGTGGAGGCGACACGTCTTTTGTATGTGGCGATGACCCGAGCAAAACGGTTGCTGACGGTTTCGGCGGTGAAGGAGAATGCGTTCACGCGGCGGTTGGGGGACCCCTTGCGCAGAGCGGGGGGATGACGAGGGGGAATCCGATTTGTGCGTCCGATTTTGGCAGCGCCGGTGATTGATTTGAAAAACGATGAATTCGAGTGATCAGGAGTTGCTGAGGGAGTTTTCACAAAGTCGATCCGATGCGGCATTTGCAGAGTTGGAGCGTCGGCATGCGGGACGAGTTTTTGCGGTGGCGTGGCGAGTATCAGGGAATCGACAAACGGCGGAAGATGTCACCCAGTTGGTTTTCGTTCAATTGGCCAAGCATGCGCGTTCGTTGGCCGAGCATCCTGTGCTGATGGGCTGGTTGCATCGGACGGCTCGAAATCTCGCGGCGAATCGAGTGCGTTCGGAAGTTCGGCGGCAGGTGCGCGAGCGGGCGGTGGGGGATTGGCGGGTGGATCAGCAAGAAGACGACGTCTGGCAGAACATCGAACCTGAGTTGGACGCGGCCATTGATGCTTTGAGAGATGGCGATCGAGAGGCGGTGCTGCTGCGTTACTTCGAAAATCGTTCAGCTCGGGAAATGGCGGTGTGCTTGGGAGTTTCCCCTGAGGCGGCCCAAAAGCGCGTACACCGGGGGGTGGAGAAGCTCAGGGATCATTTCCGACAGAAGGGAGTGACCTTGTCATCGAGTGCGCTGGGCGAGGTGATTCTGGAGCGGGGCGGCGTGCCCTTGCCCCGTGGGTGGAAGCATTCTCTTTCAACGGGAAAGGCGGGGGTAGGCGGCGGAGCTCAGGTTGTTCCGTGGGCGGCCCTGTTGATGCTGGGTGGAGTCGCCTTATGGGGTCACGTTCGGGCGAAGGAGCTGGGTTCGGAACGGGGCCGTTTGGTGGCGGTTCAGTCGGGTGGTGATGGGGCAGGTGTTCCCGTCCGAGCCCGGGATCGAGCATCTGATCAGGATCGCGTGGAGGACCCCTGGCGGGAATATCTTCCCATCCCAGGTTGGATTTCCTTTCACCTTGGGGGACGTCTCACCACGGCTGCGGTAGAGGAACTAGGGCTGACCGAGGAGGAAATCGATGGGGTCACGGAGGTTTTCCAGCATGCGCGTCTTGAAGCCATGCGGGGCTTCATGGAGAGGACGCAGTGGTTGACGAGCGGACCCGGCGAGGAAGCGGCGCATGTGACGCTTTTCCGGGTGCCTGCATTGGATGATCGTGGGAGATCATGGATGGAGGGATTGGATCACTCCTTTGCGGAAGTGATCGGCCCACCGAGGGCGAAGAAGCTGATGCAGGGGCTTTGTGAGCAGCCAGTGGGGAATCTGGCGGGTAGGATGGAGATGAATATCGAATTTGGTGTGCGAGAGCGAGGTGACCGTTGGGTGGCAGTGATGACGAAGGATCCGGGCACCGGGAAGATTCTGGAGTCTTTCAAGGGAGGTGTGGAGGATTTTGAACTCCGATATGGGCAGGTCATTCAATTCGCGGAGCAGCCATGAAACGGGCGGGGATCCTCACAAGGAAGGGTTGGCAGGTGGGGTTGGGGGTTGGAATCGTGGGCTTTGCCTTCTTCTCTTGGTTCAGGGTGATGCGATTGACCGCCGAGTTGCGCCCGCTTCGAGAGAGTGCATTCCACTCTTCTCCGATCGGCTCTGACGACTCTCCGAATCCTCGACCTACGGCGGCAGCTCGCGAGGCGAAGGCGCGTGAAGAGGCGAAACTTCGTGCCGAGATCGCGAGAGCCCATGCCTCGATCGTCGAGCAACTTGCTCAAGAGTCTTCCGCGCCAAGGATGGTCACTTCTTTGAATGTCCGTGAGAGGAAGATTTCCGAAGAAGCAATGGAGTTCCTGAAGTTGACGCCGCCAGAGGTCCGCCAGCTCAATGGGATGGTGGCAGAGTTGTTTGAGAAGAACACTGACGATCTTCGGAGTCGTCTGAGGCCCATCAAGGAGTCCGCCGAAGAAATCTCCCTGAAACCGATACAAATCTCGAAGGGGCCGATGGGTTATCGGTATGCGAATGAGCCGATGGTGAGGAGATCCACGAGGAAGTGGTTGGCACGGGCGCGGCCCGATCGTGGGAAAGCCAGCACCGAGGCACTGAGGGTAGAGCTTGAAGCGCTCCTCGGAGCCCCCCGAGCAGAGGAGTTTCTCGCTGCCGCTCACCTGTCCGATCTTCTGGGGGGGCTGGGGGCCTCGGACTGGGAGTTTGGGCTTTCAGTGAGCCAGAAGGGAGAGGCCCAGGTGAACTATCTCTCGCGAAATGCCCGAACGGGAGACATGTCGATGTTTGGTTCCCAGACGGTGGAGGAGTTTGAAGAACACTATGGAGTGAAAGTGTCGGAGCTTTTCACGGTCGACGGCACTGAGTGATCCGAGGCCAAAGAGCTCCGAGAGTGGCGGGGATGTCGCGCCACTCTCGGGAAAGGGGGTTACTTATCCCACTCGCGCTTTTTCACGAGTTGGAGAATCTCGTCGGTTTGCTTGAACTCGGCGAGTTCGAAGTGAGTGAGGTATTGCAGGGCATGGTTGACCTGCAGCACGTCGCCTTTGATGCCTTCGAGTTTGTCCTCGGACATGGCCTTGAGGTGGTCGGCGAATTTGGCAACCATGGTGGAGGCTTCTTTCAATGCCTCGGGGTCGCGCTCGTAGGTGAGGGATTCGAGAAGGAGCAAGAGCTTGTCTTTGCCTTCCTTGGTCGCCGCTTTGGAGCGAATTTCCTGGGCGATCTCTGAGCGCTTGGCAGCGGTGGCCTCGGGGGTCATGACGCTAGTGTCGCCGCCTTCGATGGCGCGTTTGGGGAGTGGGCGGATCCAGATGTTGCGGAAGCGTACCGGGTTGCCGTGGTCCTGAAGTTTGAGCGGACCTGTCTCGGGAAATGGGCGATCGTGGCTGCGCGCACGGTGACCGCCACCACCTTCAAGCGGGGTGCCGTCTTGGAGGAGCACACCGTTGCAAAAGACCGTGAGATGCCCGGGATCGACGAGTTGATCCCCTTCGTAGACCGGACGGCGGAAAACGATGTCGTAGGCCTGCCATTCGCCAGTCTTGCGCAGGGCATTGGCCATCGGCGGATTCACTCCATAGACCGAACCCGCAAATCCGTCCGCATAGGTCGGATTGTCGTAATTGTTGAGGACCTGGATTTCCACTTCACCCATGAGAAAAACGCCGGAGTTGCCGCGGCCTTGGCTGTTGCCCTCGCTTTCCAATGGGGACGCCCATTCGACGTGGAGTTGGCAATCCGAGAATTCTTCCTTGGTGCGGATCATACCGGATCCGGGCACGCACTGCAGGACGCCGTCTTTGGCGATCCACTGGGTGGCTTCGGGGGGATTTTTGTCCGCCTGCCAATTCGAAAGGGACTGGCTGCTACCATCGAAGAGCACGATGGCGTCGGATGGAGGAGTTCCAGGGGTGTTTTGATCGCTGAAGGTCCCGGGTTCGACACGCGGCGGCTGTGGGCGGTTCATGTCGTGGATGGCCCACGGGTGGGTGGCATCTGGCGGATCGCCGTAGAAGGCACCGTCGGCGAGAGCAGGAGCGATGACAAGGGGTAGAGCGAGGGCGGAGGCGATACGATGGGATTTCATGGATCGGTTGAAGCCCCGGATACGCGCGAATCGGCGGGGGTGTTTCAGCCGGTTCCGCGTGTTCCCGGGAGATCGGGATCCGGAATCGTTCTCCGCCCTCGTGGGCCGGGGGGGGGTCAAGGGGTGCCGGTATTTGCACCCGGGGGGCGGAAGGAGACTTTGTAGAATCCCTTGAGGGCGGCAGCTTCGACATAAATGTCGAGTGGACCCTCAGCGGTGGCGACATGTTGATGGCGGTCAATTTCGCCAGTTTGGGTTAGCGAAAACGGCAGTGCTGCCCACGCCAGGTCGGCCAAAGTGGGGTTACCATACACTTCGTAGCAATAGTTGGTATAGGCGGGGATGGTCAGCTTGTAACGGAGGGTGTTGTTGGGGCCCGCGACCCGTTCACCACTGGCAAGAAAACCTCCTGCGTCGGGGTATTCGGGCTCGACGGGTGTGAAGCCGCTGACGAAGTCCCAATTGGCGTAGACCTCGCCAGTGGTGGTGCCATCGACCAGAAGGTAGTCGAGCAGGATCGAGGACTTCTGTGCCGTCGTGAGGGAGGAGAATACGTTGTCATTGGCATTTTGAGTGGCCCATTGCTGGCCATTCAGATCATAGGCCACCTCGTTCCAACCGGTTTGGGTGGTTGAGCGAGTGGTGCGGCCCGGCAAGGTGACTCCCCAGTGGTAATGGCGGGTGCGTCCGTTGTAGAGGCCGGCTTTGATGGTGCGGAACTTGAACGCTCCGGAAGATCCGGTGAGAAACTGCCCGAAGCCGGCAAAGTTTTCGTCACAGGCGGAGTTGCGACCGGTGCCGGTGGAATAAAGGTAGTCTCCCTCTTGATCGGCGTGCCAAAGCTCAACGAGGGCATTTTTTACTGGGTCACCATTGGCATCGAGAATTCGGCCGGTGATGGTGGTGACGATGCCGGCTGCGGCCGTGAGCTGATCTCCGAGTTGGACGAGATCATTGTCTTTATCCAGCGGGATGTCATCGGCAAGAGGGTAGTAGGGACCTTGGGTGACAATGGGGGATTGAGTCAGGGCCTCAGCCAGATAGCCGGGAAGCGTGAATCCGGCGGAGGCGGCGGCCATGCTTTTGAAGAAGCGACGACGGTCGATGGGAATGTGGAATGGCTGGGGTTTCATTGGGGATCGCGAGTTCAGGTAGGTTCCGCCGAAAAGGGGATCCGGCAGCATGGGAGACGATAGCGATCGAGAATGAAGTTCCGATGAAGAGGGTGGAAGTTGGGAAGGTGGCAGAATGGTCACCGAGCAAGCATCTCCGGTCGGGATGCGGCCATGGAATCTCCACGCTCTTCGTCGCGGGTGAAATATCCGGGAGCCTGATCACGTTCAGGCAAGGATTCCTGTCGTCCACCCACTGACGAACCCCGAAACAGTCGTTTCCTGCGATGTCGCGTACCCGCTCCGCCCTGCTCACCCTTGCCGCCCTTTCCGTCGTTTCCTGCTCTCCGATGCAATGGAGTGGAGCGGCGGATCGTGAGGTGTATGGGCTGCTCCGTGAAAAGGAGGAAACCTTGTTCGGGGAAGCCGCCGACTTCGACATCGAGACGCCGCATTCCGCCGAGGATCCCAGCGAGATTGCAGCGATCGACATTTTCACCGAGCGCCATCAGCGGGACACTCGGAAGATCGATTTGGTGGCGGCGATTGGCATTTCCGTGGATCGAAGAAGGGAATACCAAGCGGAGAAAGAAAATCTGTATTTGGCGGGCTTGGAGTTGACCTCGGCTCGTCATGATTTTTCCCCCATTTTTTCGGGGGGCAGCACCGGTGAGTTGTCGAGTGCCGGGATCGATGGCGATGAAACCTCGCGTCAACTCACGATGAGGACGCGGGCAGGATTCAGCCAACTGTTGAAATCCGGTGGTACGGTGGCCATCGGACTTGCCCAGAATATTTTCCGCTATTACCTCGGAGGAAGCGGTGGTCCTTCGACGGAGTTTTTCTCCGCGAACTTGACCCAACCGTTACTGCGCGGGGCCGGGCCTTCGGCGACGGAGAATCTTACCCAGAGTGAGCGGGACGTCGCCTATGCGATTCGCTCATTCTCCCGCTTCCAGAAGCGCAATGCGCTCGACGTGACCTCCGCTTACTTCCGGATCCTCGAAGAAAAGGACCGGGTCAGGAACGAATACTTCAACTATCGTAATTTGATCGCCTTCACCGAACGGGCGACAGCCTTGGCCGAAGATCGGCTGCCACAGTTTCAGGTGGACCAAGCGAAGCAGGATGAACTGCGAGCCCGCAATCGCTATGTGGGCGAGGTGAGCACCTATCGGACACGAATCGATGACTTCAAGCTGACCTTGGGATTGCCGGTTGGAGGCGATTTGTTTGTCGACGATGCGGCTCTGCGGGATCTGGAGAAGACGGGGCTGACTCCATTGCCCCTTGACGAAGAGGCGGCCTTGGCGTTGGCCACTCGCCATCGCCTGGATTTGCTCAACGAGATTGACCAGTTCGAAGATTCCCAACGGAGGATGACGGTGGCTGCGGAAGCTTTGAAGCCGGGTCTTAATTTGTTTGCGGGTTTGTCGCTCGATTCGCCGGGAGGACGGACGTATTCGAATTTTGATGCTGAAGTTTACCGAAGCCGGATTGGCATCGATCTGGATTTGCCATTGGACAATGTGCCGGAGCGAAATGCGTATCGGCGTACGCGGATTGCCTTCGAGCGGCAATTGCGGGAGCTCGGGCTGGCGCTCGACCGGATCCAATCGGACATCCGTGCGGGTTTCCGGGGGTTGAGTCTGGCGCGGGAGCGGTATGAGATTCAGCAAAGTGCGCTGCAACTCGCCAATCAACGGGTGGAAGCGGTGAATTTGTTGCTCGATACGGATCGCGCAGAAACCCGCGACTTGTTGGAGGCTCGAAATGCCCAACTCAGTGCCCGCAATGCACTGACTTCCGCATTGATCGACTATCATCTCACGCGGCTTGAGCTGTTGTTCGATCTGGGGGTCTTTGATCCCGATAAAGATCGATTCTGGGCGGAAAATCCTGCGATTCCTCAAGTCCCGCGAAACAACGGGGAAGGGAGCGACGTAGGGGAGCCCGGGAGGGGCTCACTGATTTCCCCCGAAGAACTTTTCCAAGAACCTTCGACCTGATGATTCCCAATGTCTCCAAATGGCGGCGCCTGATGCGCCCGAAGCTGTGGATCCCCGTGGTGGTCGCTGGCGCGGCAGGTGGGGTGTGGATGATCCGATCAGGATCTTCCGATGCGGCGGTCAAGTCCAGCGACGCCTACTTTACGGCAGAATCCGGGCCCTTCACGGTGGCTTTGCCCACGGGCGGTTCTCTTGAGGCGGTGGACGAGGTGAAAGTGCGCAATCGCGTTCCTGGCAACACACAGATTCTTTCTTTGGTGAAGGAAGGAACGGTGGTGGAGAAGGGCGAGCTGTTGATTGAGCTCGACTCCAGCGATATTGAGAATCGGCTGTCCCAAGCGGAGATTGCCTATCAGCAAAGCCTTTCAGCAGTCGCCGAACAAGAAGAGCGGTACGAGAATCTCAAGAGCGAAAACATCATCAAGCTGCGGGATACGGAGCTGGCGGTGGAGTTTGCGAAGACTGACCTGCGCAAGTATGAAGAAGGCCAGTTCCCCCAGCTCAAAAAGAAGGCCGATTCGGCGATCGGATTGGCAAGTGAAGAACTGCGGCGGGCCGAAGACCGTTTGAATGGAACCCGGCGGCTTGAAGAGAAGGGTTACGCCACTCCGTCGGAGCGGGTTGCCGACGAGCTTGCGGTCAAGCGTCGTGAAGTGGAACTGCAAAGTGCAGAGGAGGAACTGCGGCTTTTGATCGAATTCGATGCACCTCGGCAACGACGCCAGTTGGAGACGAACGTTGAAAACACCAAGGTGGTGTTGGATCGGACTCGGCGGCAGGCGGATACCCAGCTGGAAAAAGCGGAGATGCAGCTGACCAGTTCGAAGGAGACTCTCGCGCTGCGCAAGCAAAGCCTGGATGAGTTGCATGAGGCCCGTGAGCACACTCAAATTTTTGCTCCTCAGGGTGGTTTGGTGGTTTATGAAAAACCGCGCGGCTGGGGGAGTGAGCCGATTGAGGAAGGTTCGACCGTGCGTGAACGGCAGGAGCTGATCTCTCTGCCGGATGTGTCGCGGATGAAGGTCCGCGTGAACATTTACGAGAATCAGATTTCTTTGGTGAAGCCGGGGATGCACGCCCGGATTACTTTGGATGCACTGCCGGACCGCACTTTCACTGGAGAGGTCTCGAAGATCGCATCCATGCCGGAGCCCGCCCGCGACAACAACCCGAATTATCGGGTCTACAAGGCGGAGGTGCTGGTGACGGACGAGCTACCTGAAGTGAAGCCGGGAGTCACGGCCAAGGTGGACATCCTGATTGCGGAACTCGCCGATGTGGTGAAGGTGCCGCTGCAAGCGGTGATCGGTGCTGATGATCGGAATTTCTGCTTTGTGCAGCACGGCAAGGCGATGGAGCCAGTGGAGGTGAAAGTGGGGCTGTTCGATAGTGATTTCGTAGAAATTCGCCAAGGCCTGACGGTGGGCGATTTGGTTTCGCTCACACCGCCGAAGGGCCTTGATGGCCTGCCGGAGGCGGAGCCGAACGCTCCGCCCGAAGACGATGAATTGCTTTCTTCGACCCAGTGATCTGCGCCATGCCCGAGCCGGTCATTCGTATTCGCGATCTGCGCAAAACCTATCGACTGGGCGATGATTCCGTCGTGACGGCGCTCGATGGGGTCGATCTCGATGTGGCTTCGGGTGAGCATGTCGCCATCATGGGGTCTTCAGGTTCGGGAAAATCGACCCTGCTGAACTTGTTGGGGTGTCTGGATCGGCCCACGGAGGGGACCTATCACCTCGGTGGCGATGACGTGGCAGGATTCAATGACGACGAGTTATCCTTGGTGCGTGGCAAGCGCCTTGGGTTCATTTTTCAATCATACCAGCTGATTCCGCAGTTGACCGTTTTGGAGAACATTCAAGTGCCGTTGTTTTACCAGCACGATGAGAGTGCGGCGGCCCACGCGAGGTGCCGTGAATTGGCGGAGTTGGTGGGACTTGGAGATCGTCTGGACCATCGTCCGAAACAGCTCTCTGGGGGGCAGCAACAGCGGGTGGCGATCGCCCGTGCCTTGGTCAATGACCCCCTGCTCATTCTAGCGGACGAGCCGACCGGAAACCTCGATTCGGCCACGGAGGCGGAAGTATTGGCACTGATTGACCGGCTCAACGATGAAGGCCGGACGATCGTGATGGTCACGCACGATGAACATGTTGCGGCACGGGCCGACCGTATCGTCCACATGCGTGACGGCCGGATTCGGCGCATCGAAACGACTTCGGTCGCCACCGTTTGAAGTTTTCATGTTTCGTCGTTTCCAGCGCATTGTCGCCCTCGGGGTGAAGAATCTTTTTCTGCATAAGGTCAGGTCGTTGCTGACGATGCTGGGGATTGTGTTCGGGGTGGGTTCGGTGATCGCAATGCTGGCGGTGGGAGAGGGAGCCTCGGAGCAAGCGAGTGAGTCGATTGCGCGACTGGGCAGCACCAATGTGATCATCGAAAGTGTGAAGCCCCCTGAAGGGCCCGCCAGCCAGCAGTCGGCTCAGCAGAATTCGAATTCGTTCGGTTTGTTCGAACGGGATTTGCGGCGCATCGCATCGACGATTCCCGCGGTGCAAGCGGTGCACCCGGAGAGTGAAAAAACCGACGAAGTGACGAGTCCGGCCACCCAGGTGCAGGCGATTTTACGAGCCACCACTTCGGGTGCTCCAGAAGTGCGCAATCTCGCGCGGGTTCACGGACGGTTTTTCACTGATCTGGAAGAGGAAAGGGGGGCGGCCGTGTGTGTGCTTTCGCCGGCACTGCGCCGAAAGTTGTTTCCTTTTGGCAATGCGGTGGGCAAGGCGGTGAGGATTGAAGGGGATTTCTACACGGTCGTGGGAATCTATCGTCCGGGAGATGCGGGTGAAGGGACGACGGATGGAGCGGACCGTGAGGATCTGCTTTATCTTCCCTATCGTTCGGCGCGGAGTCGGGTGTCGGATTTCGCCTACAGCCAGACGGATTATGATACTCTCGTGGTGAGGGCGAAGGACACTGAACATGTACCGGCGGTGGGTGCGGCGATCGAGGCGTTGTTGGAGTCGACCCATGACCTGAAAGATTATCGGATCATTGTGCCCCTGGAGTTGCTCGCTCAAGCCCGGGAAACCCAGCGTTTGTTCAACATCATTCTGGGGTCCATCGCGGGCATCAGTTTGTTGGTCGGAGGCATCGGCATCATGAACATCATGCTGGCGACGGTGACGGAGCGCACGCGGGAGATTGGGGTGCGACGCGCGTTGGGTGCACGAAAGCGCGATATTGTGGTTCAGTTTTTGGTGGAGACCGTGGTCATTTCGTTGACGGGCGGTCTGCTGGGAATCGCGATTGGAGTGGGGATTCCGCAGATCATTTCGTCGCTCACCGAAGTGCCGACGATCGTCACCCCCGTGTCGGTGGTGCTCTCGCTGGCGATCTCTCTCTTGATTGGAATCGTCTTTGGTCTGTATCCGGCTCGGAGGGCGGCGGAGCTGGATCCGATCGAGGCTCTGCGGCATTGATGCCCCCCCTCATCACGTGCTACGTGATGGAGGCATTTCCGTGGGCCGGAGAAATGAGCACACTTTGTGTCACTTCTTCGTGGCTCCATGTCCGATCCTATCCCCTCCCCAATGAATCATGTTTTCGTGGATTTTGAGAACGTGAAGCAGATCGATCCTGTGGTGCTCGGTCGGAGAAATCTGGCACTTCGCGTATTTCTAGGTCCGCAGAACAAGAAGTTGGATGTGGAGTGGGTCGCGTCGCTGCTGGAGCAGAAAGAGGTGAAATTGATTCGGAGTCCAAAAATGGGAAAGAACGCTCTCGATTTTGTTCTGGCCTATCATCTCGGACAGGCGGTGTTGGAGAAGCCGGATGGAATCTACCATTTGATTTCCCGCGACGAGGGCTTCGACTCGTTGGTGGAGTGGCTCACTCAGACCGGCGTGAAGATCCAGCGTCATCCGGATTGGGCGGCATTGGATGATGTGTTGCCCTTAGATCCGGAGAGCCCGCTGGTGGCGGCGATCGTGAAGCAGGTGCAACGCAAACCACGTAAAGCGACGAAGAAATCCGCGAAGAGGAAGGCGGCGAAAAAGTCGCTGTCCAAGCAGGGACTTTCGGCGGGGGCGATGACGGTTTTGGATCGCCTGACCAAGGCTCCCCTGAATCGACCCAAGACGCGCCAAGCCCTTTTGAACCAATCGCTCAACTACCTCGGAAAATCCTCCAATGCGGAGGAAGCAGGGGCGGTCGTGGACGAGCTTTCGAAAGCGGGAAAGCTGGTCTTCGCCGAGAGTGGAGGAGTGGATTACCATCTTTGAATGGCATGGAGGGGTGAGGAGAGGTCGGGCGACCTGAGCCCGAGGATCTCCCGGAATGGCCGGGGTCCTCGGACCCGTGGTTGCAAGCTTGGGTTGGATGAATCTGAGCCTGCCGGGTTTTCCCGCAGGGGGGGATGGGACGGGAAACCACCGACAGGCGATGGCTGATCCTGCCTTTGGGAAGGCCCTTCGACCATCGCGTCATGCCGTGCCCGCAATTGGGGGGAGATCGCATGGGTCGCCTCGCTCGGAGAGGTTGAAGTCCGGTGCGGGAATCACTCGTAATGAACCGCCTCCAGGAAGAGTCCATCGGCAGGGGCGCAGTGGGAGCTGCGACCGTGCGGGAGGCCTGCGGGTTGATCGAGGAGGGAGATGAGGGCGGCGAGATCGCATCGCCGTTGGGCCACCTGAACCGCGGATCCGGTGAGGAGCCGCACCATTTTGTAGAGGAATCCATCGCCCGTGAAAGTGAGACGAAGGCCATCGTCGATCGCCTTGAAGCTTGCTTGAGAAAGTGTGCGGTGGTGATCGGTGGACTCGGTTTCATTGCCTCGTCGGGCGCAGAAGCCTTGGAAGTCGTGGTGGCCGATGAAGGAGTCTAAGGCTGATGCAAGAAGTTGGGGGTCCACTCCACGAGGAAGATGCCAGGCCCAACCGTAGCGAAAGGGTGAAAGGATGGGAGTGAGGCAGAGGTCGTAGGTATACGTTTTCCCCGTGGCAGAGAAGCGCGCGTGGAAGTCGGAAGGAACTTCGTCGACCTGAAGGACACGAAACGATCGCGGAAGCTGGGTATTGAGGGCGGCGAGCCACTGCATGGGCAGCATGGACAGGGAGTCCGGAGCGTCCAAATGGGCGACTTGGGCGCGGGCGTGAACGCCGGCGTCGGTGCGGCCGGATCCGTGGACGCGGAGGGGGGTCTTGGCGATGGTGGAAGCAGCCTTTTCCAAGTGATCTTGGAGGGTGTTGCCACCAGGCTGCGATTGCCAACCATCGAAGGATCGGCCGTCGTAGGCGAGGGTGAGCTTAAGGCGCATGCAGGGAGCCTGATGGGGATGTCGATGGGCATCAAGGATGGGGTGGGAGCGGCTCGGAGAGAAAAGCGCCGATGTGTCGGCGCAGTCCGGAGGGAGAGAGGAGTGCGGGGGCATGACCCCGCTTTTTGGGAGAGATGGGAGTGGTGGGGTGAGCTGGGATGGAGCCGACATGTCGGCTCCGGAGGGGGTGCCGGGGTGGGAGCGAGTTGGAGGGGAAAGCGCCGACGTGTCGGCGCAGTCCGTAGGGAGAGAGGAGTGCGGGGGCATGACCCCGCTTTTAGGGAGAGATGGGGTGGTGGGGTGAGCTGGGATGGAGCCGACATGTCGGCTCCGGAGGGGGTGCTGGGGTGGGAGCGGCTCGGAGGGAAAAGCGCCGACGTGTCGGCGCAGTCCGAAGGGAGAGGGAGAGGAGTGCGGGGGCATGACCCCGCTTTTTGGGGGAGATGGGGTGGTGGGGTGAGCTGGGATGGAGCCGACATGTCGGCTCCGGAGGGGGTGCTGGGGTGGGAGCGGCTCGGAGAGAAAAGCGCCGATGTGTCGGCGCAGTACGGAGGGGAGGGAGAGAGGAGTGCGGGGGCATGACCCCGCTTTTTGGGAGAGATGGAGTGGTGGGGTGAGCTGGGATGGAGCCGACATGTCGGCTCTGGTGGGGGTGCTGGGGTGGGAGCGAGTTGGAGGGGAAAGCGCCGACGTGTCGGCGCAGTCCGGAGAGGGGGGGATAGAGGAGTGCGGGGGCATGACCCCGCTTTTTTGGGGGAGATGGGGTGGTGGGGTGGGCTGGGATGGAGCCGACATGTCGGCTCTGGTGGGGGTGCTGGGGTGGGAGCGGCTCGGAGAGAAAAGCGCCGATGTGTCGGCGCAGTACGGAGGGAAGGGAGAGAGGAGTGCGGGGGCATGACCCCGCTTTTAGGGAGAGTTGGGGCTGTGGGGTGAGCTGGGATGGAGCCGACATGTCGGCTCCGGAGGGGGTGCCGGGGTGGGAGCGAGTTGGAGGGGAAAGCGCCGACATGTCGGCGCAGTCCGTAGAGAGAGAGGAGTGCGGGGGCATGACCCCGCTTTTAGGGAGAGTTGGGGTTGTGGGGTGAGCTGGGATGGAGCCGACATGTCGGCTCCGGCGGGGGTGCTGGGGTGGGAGCGACCCGGAGGAAAAGCGCCGACGTGTCGGCGCAGTCCGGATATCGGTCCCTTTTCAAGCCCATCCTCCTTCGTGGGGCCTCAAAATCGATTTCAGACCTTTTTCAGAATCGCCCCCGGGGCGCGGTTGCGTCGGTTCAGGGGATCGCTATGATCCGCCGCCGACCGCTCATGTTGACTCTTCTTAAAATCCGCAATCTCGCTTTAGTGGACGAACTTGTCTGGGAATTGGGCCCTGGCCTGATTGGGGTGACCGGTGAAACCGGGGCAGGCAAATCGGTGATCGTGGGTGCCCTCAAATTGGTATTGGGTGAGCGCGCCGACAAATCCTTGATTCGTTCAGGGGAGGCGACTTGTACGGTGGAAGCCGTTTTCGAGCTGGCCCAATCGGCGGAGATCGATGCCGTTTTGGAGGAGGGAGGGCTTGAACCTTGCGACGGTGAACCCCTGATCGTGCGGCGGGTGATCGGGCAGACGGGAAACCGCCAGTTTGTGAATGATTCTCCCGTTACATTGAACCTCTTGAAGAGGCTCGGGGAACATCTGGTCGACCTTCACGGTCCTCATGATCACCAATCTTTGCTTTCGACGGATCGCCAATTGGCGATGTTGGATGCTTATGCAGGGGCGGACCTGGATGGCTTTCGGGAGCTGTGGCGCGGGTGGCGTGCGAAGCAAAGCGAGTGGGAAGATTTGCGTGAGGCGGAAAGCGCGGGAGAAGCGGAACTGGAGTTGTTGCGACACCAGGTTTCAGAAATCGACGCTGCCGAGTTGAAGCCGGAAGAGGAGGATGAGATCACTGACCGTTGCCGGCGGGCGGGGCATGCCACGCGGCTGGTTGAGCTGGCGGGCACGGCGGCTGGATTGCTAGGTGGAGACGATGGAGGCATTGTCAATTTGCTGGGTGAGGTGCAGCGAGTGGTGAGGGAGATCGAAAAGCTCGATCCCAGTGTGGCTGAGCGAACCTTGGGTCTTGAGGGAGCCGTATTGGAGCTGCAGGAACTGGAGAGGACGTTTTCGGAGTATGCGGAGGATCTCGAATTGGATCCACGCGAAGCGGCAGCACTGGAAGACCGGGTGAATCTTTTCGAATCACTGAAGCGCAAGTATGGTCCGACCTTGGATGCGGTGTTGGCACACCGTGCCCGCTGTGCGGACCGGCTCGATGCGGTGGATAACCGAGGTGAACGCCTGGATGCATTGGCTGCCGAGGCGGCAGCTCTGCGGGAAAAGGTCGACAAAGAAGGCCGTGCCATCGGCCTGAAGCGCAAGAAGGCGGCACCGAAATTGGCGAAGGAGATCGCGAGTCAATTGCGGGATTTGGGTTTCAAGCAATCGTCGTTCGATATCCAACTGGAGATTCTGCGGGAACCGGGAGCGGCAGGATTCGAGGCGGTGGAGTTTTTATTCGGTCCGAATCCGGGAGAGCCCTTGCAGCCATTGCGGCAGATTGCTTCGAGTGGTGAAGTGAGCCGGGTGATGTTGGCGGTCAAGAGTGCCTTGGCTGATCAAGATGCAACGCCTCTGATGGTCTTCGACGAAATTGACGCCAATGTTGGGGGAGAGATCGCCCGGGCGGTGGGGAAAAAGATGGCAGCGCTTGGCGAGCGTCATCAAGTGGTGGCGATTACCCATTTTCCTCAGGTGGCGGCCACTGCGGGTCGGCACTATGTGGTGCTCAAGGAAGTGGTGGGCGGTCGCACTCGTTCCACCTTGTTCCCGGTGACAGGAGACGAACGCATCGACGAGTTGGTTCGGATGCTTGGAGGCGGCGGAAAATCGGCGCGTGAGATGGCGGTGAGCTTGTTGGAAGCCTGAAGTGCCGAAATTCCCCCCCAATTGAGGGAATTTTCAAATCGGCAAAGGGAGGTCATGGTGGGTCCATCGTTCGGACAGAGGGTTCATTCATGAGCCACCCCCTGGTTCTCACCCGGGTGACCCCATGGACAACGAGGAGAGAGAGAATTCAACCCATCCCATCGGGGTCGAAAGTGACGTTGCTTTCGCCCCCGGTGGCGGTGGGCGATCTCAAAAGAATCGAAAGAGCCTTCATGCCCGTCCCCCGCGGGTTGGAGGCTCTTTGGTGTTCCGGGTGGGGCGGAGGACATTTAAGATGAGCTCAGGCAGGCCTGAGCGGCGGATTGTGTGGGCTCCAAGGCGCTTTCCAAGCGGGCGAGTTGTTCGCTGGCTTGAGTGAGGTTGGGAGCTGCTTCGCTGGAGGCGAATTCCTTGGCCAAGGTCACGAAACCCAGGGCGAGGCACGAGCCTTTGCCCCGGTGGGCGGCGCGTCTCCAAGCTTCGAGATTCTGGCATTGGTGGGCTTCGCGCATCAGGAGGATCTGGCAGCGGGCTTCCTCAATGCCTTCATGGATGAGTGATCGGTCGATTTCGCCGGTGCTGTTCAGGCTTTCAAGGAGCATGTCGCAATCGATCGACGATGCATGAACGATC
Source organism: Haloferula luteola (assembly GCF_014201715.1). Taxonomy (GTDB): domain Bacteria; phylum Verrucomicrobiota; class Verrucomicrobiia; order Verrucomicrobiales; family Akkermansiaceae; genus Haloferula; species Haloferula luteola. Next base: position 92,304 of record NZ_JACHFD010000002.1, on the reverse strand, counting down.
GGATTGGCGGATTGGGGGAGCATGGCGTCTTGCCGCAGCCAGCGATCGAGCACCGATTGAAGTTTGGCGAGGTTGAATGGCTTGGGCAGGTAGTCGTCCATGCCGGCTTGGAAGCATTCTTCGGCAAATCCGGGCATAACCTGTGCCGTGGCCGCAACAATCGGGGTGCGAGGCGCTCCATTTTCAGCCTCCCATACGCGAATGCGGCGGGTGGCCTCGAAGCCATCAATATCAGGGAGCTGGCAATCCATAAGGACCAGGGCAAAGGTCTCTCCGGTTCTGGCAGCGACTCCTGACAGGCCATCGGGGCAGATGCGGCATTCGGTCCCGAGTTTTTCCAGCTGCTTGCGGATGAGCTTTTGGTTGATCGGATTGTCCTCAACCACCAGCACCTTGAAGTTTTGGAACGGTCCTGCCTTTTCCATCGGGGCGGGGAGCTCGGGAGAATCGCGCTGATTGAGTTGAGCGAACAGCTCAGATGGCCGGAAGGGATACTTGAGGTGGGCGTCGAAATGGTGGGTGCCAAAACGCTGGAAAGAAGCGACTTGGGCGGGTTCGACCATGGCGAGAAGTCGGGACGTTTTCGTCGACGAAAGGCTGCGCAAAGTTTGCCCCAATCGCAGGAGATGGTGGGGATCAATGCCACCCACGACGACCGCCAAATAGGAGGAGGACGGCGGAGGTGGAAGGCTCTCCAGGCCACCAGGATCGGCGAGGCGATGGGGCGTGAGGTTCCAGGCGGAGAGCTGCTGGCAAATGGATTTGGCCGTTTCCTCGCGGGCCTCGATGACCAGCACGTCGCCCCCGCCAGCAATGACGTGGCGAGTGGAGGTATCGACGGCGGCGTGGTGAAGCCGCACGGTGAACCAGAATTGGGCTCCGCCGGAGTCGGGTGACTCGACTCCCATGGTGCCTTCCATGAGGTGGACGATCTTTCGCGAAATGGCGAGCCCGAGGCCTGTTCCTTCATGTTTGGAGGCCAATGTGGGGTTGACGCGACTGAAGGGCTCGAAGAGCAGATGGATTTGCTCTTCGGGAATGCCGGGGCCGGTGTCGGTGACGGTGAAGCGGAGAATCGGACGCTCATCTTCCATCTGGATGCGGCCGATGTGTAGGGTCACACTTCCGGATTCGGTGAACTTCACGGCATTGCCGACGAGATTGACGAGTGCCTGGCGCAGCCGATCGGGGTCACCCGCCAGGTGGGAAGGGACATCGGGATCGATGTGATAGACGAAATCGAGTTCTTTGCGGGCGGCAGTCGGGGCGAAGAGTGCCATGATTTCATCCAGCAGGATGGCGAGGGAGAAGTCCTTGATCTCAAGTTCGATCTTCCCCTGTTGGATTTTGGCGAGGTCGAGAATGTCGTTGATGAGAGCGAGCAGGGATTTGACCGAACGGCGGATGAGTTCGACCAGTTCCTGTTGGTCGGGTGCCAATCGGGTGTCGGACCGCAGCAGGTCGCTGGCTCCGAGAATGCCATTCATCGGGGTGCGAATTTCGTGACTGACCGAGGCCACGAAGTTGGAAGTGGCCTTGACGGAATCGAGAGCGGTGTCACGGGCCTCAGCAAGTCTTCCTTGGTAAGCGAGTTGCACTTTTCGTCCCCGCGAGTGGATCCAGTAGGCGAAGGCGATGGCGCAGAGACCCGCGGACGAAGCGAACCCCCCCATGATGAGGAAGCGGTCGGTGCCTTCGCGTGCCATGGCTGAGCGGCTCTTGAGGAGAGATTCTTCGTTGTGATGGAGGTGCTCGAAGAGTTCGGCGAGTTCGTCATTGCCACGCAGATTCTCAAGTACGTGCGCCATCCGAGCTTCCAACGATGATTCAGGGGCATCGAGAAAGGTGCTTTCGAGGTCATCTAGGCGCTGGATGCTCAGGTCCCGAAGCCGGTGGCCGAGACTCGATTGCTCGGGATTGTCGCGGAGTTGGCGGGTGAGATTGTCGAGACTGTCGCGGAGCCTGCCTGATAGATGCTGATAGCGTTGGGGGAGATTGGGGATGGGATCCGGTCCGTAGACGTAGAGAGATCGCTTGGCGGTTTCCGTTTCGCGGAGAAGACGATTGGCCTCCTCGATGTCGAATTGAACTTCGCGAGAATGGTCAGCCCAGTACTGGAGTTCTCGCCATTTTTGCGCTTCAAAAACAAGAAATCCGGCAAGAGCGACGATGACTCCCCCGGCAAGGACAAACGCCCCCTTAAAGAGGGTGGATTCATGGCGACTGAGGAAGGACTGCATCCAAAAACGAATTAAGCTTGGATATCTCCAAGACTTAAAAGTTCAAGCCAAGGCCAGAGAGGTCCGTAATTTCTAGCAAGAAATGCCCAAATCCCTCGAATGAAGATGAGGGATTTGAGCAAAACTTCGGGGATTTAGTCTTTTTCGAGGCGTTCTCGGATCAATCGGATGACCAATGCCGTCCAACCGGTCTGGTGGGAGGCACCAAGGCCTTCTCCCGTTTCGGCATGGAAGTACTCATGGAAAAGGAGCAGATTCCTCCAGTGAACATTGTCGGTGTAGCGCTTGGCTTCCCCAAAACAGGGGCGGTAGCCATCTTCGTCTGGCTTAAAGAGAGAGACCAAACGGTGAGAGAGATCTTCGGCGATTTTGCTAAAGCTGACCTTGCATCCTGAGCCCTTGGGATACTCGACTTTGAGGGTGTCGCCGTAGAAGTATTGATAGCGTTCGAGGGCTTCGATGATGAGGAAATTGATGGGAAACCAAATGGGTCCTCGCCAATTTGAATTGCCTCCAAACATGTCCGTGTCGGATTCACCCGGGGTGTAGGTCACTTCATTGCGCTGCCCATTGTGTTCGAACACGAAGGGTTTTTCGTGTGCCATGGAAAGGGAGCGGATGCCAAAATCGGAGAGGAACTCCTGAGGGTCCGCAAGGCGTTCCATGCAGCGCAGGAGTTGTTTCTCTGAAGGGATGGCAAGGAGGCAGCGGACAGGATTCTTCTCTCCATCGGCTCGGCGCACTTTGATGTAGCGCAAGAGATCGGGCCGGATGGCCAGAAACCAATCGACGCGCTTGCGAAAACCGGGGAGTTCGTCGAGGTGCGATTGATTGAGAACGGTGGAAGCACAAAGTGGCAAGAGGCCGACGAGCGAACGGGTGCGCAAGGGCACCGATTTTTGATCACTGAAAACCAGTCGATCGTAGTAGAAGCCGTCTTCGTCGTCCCATAGTCCGGCCTTTTCTGCGGTGTTGATGGCATCGGTGATGGAGACGAAATGCTCGAAGAATTTCGAAGCAATGTCCTCGTAGGCCGGTCGGGTTCGAGCGAGTTCGAGGGCAATCGTGAGCATGGTCAGGCAATAGCCTGCCATCCAAGCGGTGCCATCTGCCTGATAGAGAGTGGAGCCATCGGGCAGGCAATGGGAGCGATCGAAAACCCCGATGTTGTCGAGACCGAGAAAGCCACCGCCGAAGACGTGGTTGCCATCCGCATCCTTGCGATTGACCCACCAAGTGAAGTTGAGCAGGAGCTTCTGGAAACAGCGTTCGAGGAACAAGAGATCCCGTTCTCCGTTCTTGGCGGAGATCTTGTAAACCCGCCAAACGGCCCAGGCATGGACGGGTGGATTGACGTCGGAGAAATTCCATTCGTAGGCCGGAAGCTGGCCATTCGGGTGCATGTACCATTCCCGCAGCAGGAGGAGGAGTTGATGCTTGGCGAATTCCGGGTCGATCCGCGCGAAGGGGATCATGTGGAAAGCGGTGTCCCAGGCGGCAAACCACGGGTATTCCCATTTGTCGGGCATCGAAAGGATGTCCCGTGCGAGGAAATGTCGCCAGTCGTGGTTGCGCCCATTGAGGCGTTCAGATGGCGGTGGCGGCCCGTGTTTGTCGCCGGAGAGCCATTCATCGATGGCGTAGTGGTAGAACTGCTTGGTCCAAAGGAGGCCCGCATAGCCTTGGCGGCTGATCATGCGGTCGTCTTCTCCTGCGTCCTGGGGAATGATGTCGTGGTAAAACGCGTCGCACTCGGAAATGCGTTCGGCGAAGGTTTCCTCGAATTGATCGAGCCCTTCGAGTCCGTTGGTTTCCTTGATCCGATGGAGGCGGCAGCGGAAAGTGATCGACTTTCCGGCAGGGACACTGGCCTTGAACCAAGCCGCGGCTTTGGTTCCGCTGGGATCGGCGGACACCGCATTCTTTTCGCCGTGGATGATGTGGCGATCGAAGCCGTCTTTAAAGAACTTGTGGCTGGCCTTGATGCCGAAGACCGAGGGTTCGTTGGTCTCATTGTCGGTGAACAGCCACTTGAGCGGCGCGCTGCCCTTTTCGGTTTCCGCATAGAACCGGAAGCGCCCCAGAGTGGAGTGGGAGAGCAGGAGGCCGTCGCCATCGCGGAGGATGGTGGGTTTCTCTGCGGGCTCTTCGCGGAGGACGCCAAAACTCCAGGTGTTGCGGAACCACAGCTGCGGTAGCAGATGGATCGGAGCTGCTTTGGGCCCGCGATTGGTGACGGTGATGCGCCAGAGAATATCCTCCGGACTGCGTTTGGCGACTTCCTGCAGGACATCGAAGTAGCGGTCGCCATCGAACGCCCCGATGTCAGCCAATTCGAGTTCGGGAGCACTGCGGGGCAGGGCGGAGTTTTCTTCGCGCAGGCGGGCGTAGGGAAACTCGCACTGGGGGTATTTGTAGAGGGCCTTGGTGTAGGAATGCGTCGGAGTGGAATCGAGGTAGTAGTAGCATTCCTTGACGTCTTCACCGTGGTTTCCTTCGTGCCCACCGAGACCGAAAAGTCGTTCTTTGAGGATCGGATCTTTGCCATTCCAAAGAGCCGGGCAGAAACAAAGGCGGCATTGGCGATCGCTCCACCCCTGAAGTCCATCTTCTCCCCAGCGATAGGCCCGGCGACGCGCATGGTCATGCGGAAAGGCTCCCCAACTCCAACCACTGGCGGAGTAGTCTTCGCGCACGGTTCCCCATTGGCGTTCACTGAGATACGGGCCCCAGCGGCGCCATGGCGAGCTGCGCTTGGGAGATTCGGCCAGTCTTTCCTTTTCGCTCTGCATGGACGTGGGCAACCCAGCACAAAGTCTGCCGGATTCCAACCCCGAGGGTGGAAAAGACCGCTGCCGGCCCAAAGAATATCAAGGAGATGAGGGTGCCACTGGGGATCGAACCAGCCAGCCGTCGAGATCCACTTCGATCCCGGTGGGCAATTCGAGCGGATGATGCCCGGTCGCCGGACCGGAAAGCTGCCGACGATCGGCACTGAGCGAGAACCCAGGGAGAAGTGGGCCGTAGCGGCCCTCCGCGTGGCCAAGTTGTTGCTTGGAGCCGGGGTAGGGAACCGGCGGATCGGGGAAGGACATCGCCACGATTACGCCCCGGATCGCGAGGCAGGGGCAGTGGGTCCAACCCTCGGTATCGAGGGGCAAATGAGCATTTTCACCGAAATCAAAGAATACCCGAGGAGCCCAAGTGGGCCCGCTTGCTTGGATGATCGTGCGCAGGGCCTCTCCCCCGACCCAATGGGGTAGGGGGGTCTCGTCCGGCTGATTTTGGGGAACGATCTCGGCATGGAACTGGTGTGAGAACTCGGCAAGGGCCGGCAATGAATCGAGAGTGGGGTCAATGGCCAAGCGGGCGAAGGGGGTCTCGCGTGGGAGCCCATTGATTTGTCCCAATTGGTAGCCGTTGGCCTGGGCGGCGGGGTGCTTTCTCCAACCGGGAAGTCGAGACGCATGGGCTGCCGCAGAAGCGTCAAAGAGCCCACGCTGGATGCGCTCGAGTCGGGCTTCGGAAGGTGGGATGGGCGCTCCAAAGGCGATGCCGATGCCGTAGGGGATGGAACGAGGAAGTTTGCGAAAGAAGCAATTGCGCTCGAAGGAAAAGATCGAACCCCAGGCGCCGTCCATCCACACCGGAACGACCGGTGCGCCTCCCTGCCGAGCGATCAATTCGCAACCTCGCTGGAGCGCCTGAAGCGTGCCGGTTCGGGTGAGTTGTCCTTCCGGAAAGAGACAGACCACATCTCCGTTTGCCAAGGCAGTCGCGGCGATTTTGAGGGCTTCTCGGGGTTTGCCCAACGAGATGGGGACTGTGTGGAATAGGGTGCAGAACCACCGTACTGGAGCGTATTGCATGTAGGTGGCATCCATGACGAAACGCACCGGCCGGGGGCTGGCCGCAGTGAGAAAAAAGGCATCCGCCCAGCTCACATGGTTGGGAAGCATCAGCACCCCGCCTTCGCGAGGGAGATGATGGTCGTCGACGGCCCGAATGCGATAAATCGAGCGTACGATGGAGAGGCCAATGACCCGGGCAAAGTGAGCAGGGAGGAGGCGGATGATGCCCAAAGTGATGGCACCGCAGCCGAGTGCTCCGAATAGCAGGAGCGTGCGGAGGGCGGCGAGCGGGTCCATGCCTTTGAGCAGACTGCCACCGAACTTGATGATGACGACCGCAAGAATGCCGGCGAGGCAGTCCTGGAGATTCACGGCGGATTGAAGTTCGCCACGTTTTGCGGCGGGGTAGCGGTCCTGAATCCAAGCATTCAGCGGGGCTAGGAAAAGGGCTGCGAAAAAAGCCAGCAGCGTCATGACCCCCAGGAAAGTGGTGTGGAGGGCGGCCGATGGACCCAGAGTTAGCAAATCAAGACTCTGACGAGGGTCGAGGCCGGCGAGAAGGCCCGCGAAAAGCGTCATCAAGACTCCTGCCACAGGAACCCAACCCAATTCGATCCGCCGCCGGAGAAGCCACGAGGCGACTCCAAAGCCCGCTGCCATGCCGATGCCCGCGGCGGCCATGAACCACGATTGCAGAGTGCCAAATCCTTCACCGGATTGAGTCAGTTCCGCAGCGATTTTGATCGCCCAAAGATTGAGGAACGCGGCGAATCCCCAGAAAAAGGCGATGCCTAGGGAAGCGAGTCGCATCGGTCCGTCGGACCACAAATCTTTGAGGTGGATGAAGTGGCGAACGGTGGTGCTCCATTGGAGGGGCTCCGCACCGTAGGCTGGAGTTCGGGGAACGATCCAAGCCAAGGCGATGGCGGGAATGCCCCCGAGCATGAGCACCCATAGGGGCCCGGATGCGGCGTTCCAGGCAGCGTCCGCATTGCCTCCGGCCGCCATGTAGCGGTGGTCGAACAAGAAGCCCATGGCGATTTGGCCGACCAGCATCGCCAGCATGGAGGTCATTTGCTGGACGCCAGCGCCAAATCCGATGTGCCGGGAGCCTACGAGTTCCTTGGTGATGCCGACTTTGGCGGGGCCGTAAAAGGCGGATTGCACGGCGAGTGCGAAGAATCCGACGAGAGCCCATGTCATCTGTCGGCAAGTGACAGCGGTGAGGATGCCGATGAGGATAGCGAGTTGGGCGATCGCGGCACCGATCATCACATTGCGTTTGGAAAAGCGGTCACTGACCCACCCTGCGATGGGCGCGAAGAGCACGAAGGGCAGGGCGATCATGATGCCTGCGGCATCCTCGATCCGAAGGTGGAAGAGGGTGGCACCCACGGCTCCGGCGAGAGGAACGAGAAGGAACTGGGCGGCTTTGTCGTTGAAAGCGTTCTGGGTTTGTTGGGCGATCATGCACCAAAACCCGGTCCATTGGCGGCCGTCGGGGTCGGGAAGTTCGGGCTCCGGGCCTGCCGCAGGATTCATGGGCCGGAGGCTAGGGGGCGGAATGCACTGGGGGAAGTGCGGATGGCGGGATTTCCTCGGTGAGGGGAGCTTGAAATGGCTGGAATTGAGGGATTCGTATGAGAAGTGCGGGGGTGTGACCCCGCTTTTTTTGGGGAGGTGGGGTTGGGGGGTGAGCTGGGATGGAGCCGACATGTCGGCTCCGGAGGGGGTGCTGGGGCGGGAGCGAGTTGGAGGGGAAAAGCGCCGACGTGTCGGCGCAGTCCGTAGGGAGAGAGGAGTGCGGGGGCATGACCCCGCTTTTTTGGGGAGGTGGGGTTGGGGGGTGAGCTGGGATGGAGTCGACATGTCGGCTCCGGAGGGGGTGCTGGGGCGGGAGCGGCTCGGAGGGGAAAAGCGCCGACGTGTCGGCGCAGTCCGGAGAGGGGGGGATAGAGGAGTGCGGGGGCATGACCCCGCTTTTTGGGAGAGATGGGGTTGTGGGGCGAGCTGGGATGGAGCCGACATGTCGGCTCTGGTGGGGGTGCTGGGGTGGGAGCGGCTCGGAGGGGAAAGCGCCGACATGTCGGCGCAGTCCGGAGGGAGAGAGGAGTGCGGGGGCACGACCCCGCTTTTTGGGGGAGGTGGAGTGGTGAGGCGAGCTGGGATGAAGCCGACATGTCGGCTCCGGAGGGGGTGCTGGGGTGGGAGCGGCTCGGAGGGGAAAGCGCCGACGTGTCGGCGCAGTCCGGAGGGGGGGAGAGAGGAGTGCGGGGGCATGACCCCGCTTTTTGGGAGAGATGGGGTTGTGGGGTGAGCTGGGATGGAGCCGACATGTCGGCTCTGGTGGGGGTGCTGGGGTGGGAGCGGCTCGGAGGGGAAAGCGCCGACGTGTCGGCGCAGTTCGGAGGGAGAGAGGGAGTGGTGAGAACCATCTACTCGTCATCTTCGAGCTTCAGGCGATCGATGGGAAAGGATTCCACGGTCTTTAGGAACGCGGGACTGGCTGTTTGGGAAAACCAACTCCCGGAACACCAACGGTAGAGAGTCGGATGAGTCGCGTATCCGTGATGCACAGGGTTGTGCATCACATATCGAAGGCGAGCGAGATAGGAGCGCTCAAAGGTAAGCCGCGAGTCCCGATAGTTGTGCCAACGCTTTTTTCCCGGTGTGCTATCGAGACGATTGATCTCTCTGGCGGTGAGCATGTGGATTTTCCCCAGCACGCGAGAAAGACGGACACTCTCTGAGTGAGAGCGGAGAACAAGATGGTAGTGATTGGGAAAAATTGCCCATGCGTCCAGTCGCCATCCTGATGCTTGAAGGACGGTGAGAAGGTGAAATTGGAGGAGATCCAGGCGATCTTTTCCGTGAAAATAGAACTCTCGCCGATAGGTGGAGGCAGTGACGAAGTAGATCCCTGGCTCGTGATTCCAATGCGGGGGAGCGTGAGGCCATGAATTCATGGAAAGGCATTGGAAGTGAAGGAGGTGGAGGAGTGAAGGAGAAAGAGTTCTGGGTGAGAAGAAAGCGCCGAGGTGTCGGAGTAGTCCGGAGGGAAGGGAGAGAGGAGTGGGGGGGCACGACCCCGCTTTTTGGGGGAGATGGGGTGGCGGGGTGAGCTGGGATGGAGCCGACATGTCGGCTCTGGTGGGGGTGCCGGGGTAGGTGCGGCTCGGAGGGGAAAGCGCCGACGTGTCGGCGCAGTCCGAAGGGAGGGGTAGAGGAGTGCGGGGGCACGACCCCGCTTTTTGGGGGGAGATGGAGTGGTGGGGTGAGCTGGGATGGAGCCGACATGTCGGCTCTGGCGAGGATGCTGGGGTGGGAGCGACCCGGAGGGGAAAGCGCCGACGTGTCGGCGCAGTCCGGAGGGGAGGGAGAGAGGAGTGCGGGGGCATGACCCCGCTTTTAGGGAGAGTTGGGGTGGTGGGGTGAGCTGGGATGGAGCCGACATGTCGGCTCCGGCGGGGGTGCTGGGGCGGGAGTGAGTTGGGGAGAAAAGCGCCGACGTGTCGGCGCAGTCCGGAGGGAGAGAGGAGTGCGGGGGCATGACCCCGCTTTTTGGGAGAGTTGGGGTGGGGTGAGCTGGGATGGAGCCGACATGTCGGCTCTGGTGGGGGTGCTGGGGCGGGAGCGGCTCGGAGGGGAAAGCGCCGACGTGTCGGCGCAGTCCGGAGAGGGGGGGAGAGAGGAGTTCGAAGCCTCCCCTCGCAGAACCCACAAGCCTCCCCTCGAATTCTTAGCGCAGCCGTTAGTGGTCTCCTCCCCGCCACTCTCCGCGTTGTTCGCGTTCGAGTTCGATTCGGTCGTTGAGGTTGCGGGCTTTGACCCGGTGGTTCCGCTTAGCGCGGCGCTCAGAGGTCATTTGACGCTTTTTCGCCCGACGGCGTAGCTTATCCACTTCATCGTCGAGTCGGATGAAGCTCTCCAGGCGGGCGGACTCCAACTGCCCAGCTTCGACGGCAGCGCGGATGGCACAGCCTTGATCGCTGCCATGTTTGCAGTCGCTGAAGCGGCATTGATTGGCGAGATCTTCGACGTCGGAAAAGCTTTCGCGCAAGGTTTGCTCATCCGTCCACATCTGGATTTCCCGCATGCCGGGGTTGTCGATGAGAAGCCCGCCTTCATCGAGGGGGACGAGTTCGCGAGAGGTGGTGGTGTGACGCCCTTTTCCGGTGACCTCATTGACTTCGCCAGTCCATTGCCATTCTTCCCCGAGAAGCTGGTTGACCAAGGTGCTTTTTCCCACGCCGGAGGAACCGACAATGCATAAGGTGGTACCGGCTGTCAGGTGGCTGCGGAGGATTTCCAGGCCTTCGCCCCGGAGGGCACTGGTGACGTGGATTTCGGCTTCCGGACAGAGCGCCTGGAGCTCTTGGCGGGCTCGGGCACAAAGATCCGCGGCAAAGGCGTCGGATTTGTTGATGAGAACCAGGGGCCGCGCGCGACTGCGGCCAATCAGGGTGAAATAACGCTCCATCCGCCGTGGATTGTGATCCGGTCCGGGGTCGGTGACGACGCAAACGACGTCGACATTGGCGCCGATGACCTGTTCCTCGGTGCTTTTTCCTGGAACTTTCCGGGAAAAGCAGGACCGACGAGAGAGTCGGGCGCGGATGACGTGATCTTCGTTTTCGTCGCCGAGTTCAAGGGCCACCCAGTCGCCGACGGCAGGCAGTTCGGCGTCGTTTTCTGCATCGTGCCAAACTTTTCCTGAGAGGACGACATCCAGGTCGACGAGATCACCTTCTTCATCGAGGATGAAGGCGCCGTAGTTGATGGGGGTCTCGCGATTGAGGCGAGCTGGAACCCATCCCCGCTTGGCATGGGGGGCGAATTCGCGATCCAGGTCGTCGTTCCAGCCGAGTTCGGTGAGCAGCATCGGGCGCGAAGATAAATCGGAATCGGGTCGGTGGGGAAGGCTAGAGCGCGCGACGGCGAGAGCCGGGGGCTCAAACTTCAAGGGGGAGGCTGGGTGGAACTCAGGGGAAACTGAATGTGTGCCCAGACGGGATAGTGGTCGGAGGGTTGCAGTTCGCGGGTGGGAGCTCGAAGGATATCGGCTTCGAGGAAGCGGGCTCCTTTGCTGACGAGGATGTGATCGACTTTGGCCCAGCCATCGCGATGGGCTTCCCAGAAATGGAGGGTGCGCCGGTTTTTCTCCCGGGGATGGAGTGCGGCGTAGGGGTCGGTCAGGGCATGGGTCCAGGGGTTCTTGCCTCGGCCAGCGAGGAAGTCGACGGCGGGGTTGCCCTCGGTGGCATTGAGGTCGCCGAGCAAGATCACTTCCTCTGTCGGGCGAGCGAGGGCATCGATGCGTTCAGCGATAAGCCGTGAAGCTTTTTCCCGGGAGCCTTGGTGACGGTGATCCCAGTGGGTGTTGAGAACGAAGAGAGGCCGACCGGTGGCGAGGTCGGTGAGGCGGATCCAGGTGGCGCAGCGCGAGAAGGTATTTCCCCAGGTTTTGGAGCCGGGTTGATCGGGAAAGTCAGATAGCCAGAAGGTGCCGCGTTCTCCGGCCGCGAATTGGTCGCTTTTCCAGAAGATGGCGGCGTATTCGCCGGCGCGTTTCCCATCGCCGCGACCGACTCCGTGGAAATCGTAGTCGGGCAGCGAGGCGCGGAGGTCGGCGGCTTGAAAATGGACGGCTTCTTGAATTCCGAGGATGTCAGGGTCCAGCGTGCGGATGGCGGAAACGACGCGGCCGATGCGCTGAGGCCATGAGCGCCAACCCTCGTCATCGCCCGCTTCGCGGCGGATGTTGAAGCTGGCGAGCTGGAGGTCGATCACGCCATCTTCGCGGACGATGATCGCTCGTGGGGGTGGAGATTCGCGACAGGCGGTGAAGGCCAGGGTCGTGGCGAACAGGAGAATGGCGGACTTCATCCGGTAGGAATCATTTCCGGGTAGACGTGAATGGCGATGCGCTCGGTATTGCGAATTGCGGTGCGGAGGGCACGGACTCGTTCGTCGCGTTTGGCGCTGCGAAGAGCGGCGATGATCTCCGCGCGGGCTTCTTCGAAAGGGCGGGTTTCGCGCGGGCGTTTTTCGAGGACTTCGACGTAGTGCCAGCCGAGGGAGGTGCGAATCAGCTTGGGTTGATGGAGGGGGAGCTGAAACACGGGAGCGGCGAAGTCGGCCGGTAAGCGTTCGGCGGTCAGCCAACCGAGGTCACCTCCTCGGGGAGCGGTGCGAGGATCTTCGCTGAGGCTGGCGGCGAGGTTTTCGAAGGATTGCTTGCCCGCGTTGAGATCGGAGATGGCGGATTCAAGGCGAGCTTTCACCTTGGATGCCTCCTTGCCGAGAGTCGCGAGAAACAGGTGGCGTGCATGCACGCGGACGGGAAGGGCAAGTTCATCGCGGTGAGATTGGTACCAATCTCGGGCTTCTTCTGCGGTGACTTCGGTTTCGGGGGCGATGCGGGATTCGATGTATTTTTGCTGCTGGATGCGGGCCGCCAGTCGGAAGCGGAGTTCTTTTTCGGAATCGATGCCTTCGGCGGCGAGTTCTCGCTGCATCTCATCGCGGTGAGCGAAACGGGTGGCGAGTCGGCGGATGGCTTCGTCAATTTCTGCTGCGGAAACCGGCAGGTCGTTCTGGTTGGCCTGGACTTTGGTGCGGAGCAGTTCGTGGTCGATCAGGTCATTGAGGGCCGCCATGCGAGCGTCGCGACGTTTTTCAACGGGGAGATCGGCCAAGGTGCGGCCTTCGAGCCAGAGATGTTCGAGGAGGGCGCGCTCGACTTGGGATTGGTAGATGGGTTTGCCGAAGACGCGGGCTACCACTCCCTGTTCTTTGGCTTTTTGAAGCGATTCGGGGCTGCCGGGAAGTGAGCGCCGGATGTGCTGGGAAAGGGGGCCTTTGAGCCAAACGAGGTCGATGGCGAGGTAGAGAAGAACTGCCGAATAGGCGAAGATGCGGACCGTGAATTTCCGAGAGGGGCGCATCGCGATTCGGCAAATGAGAGGAGGAAATGGGCGCCTCAGCGCGGTGGAGTCAGCGGATCTCGACGGAGGCGCCGGGGCGGACGAAGTCGGTGAGGGCGACGACGTCCCAGTTGGCTAGGCGGATGCAACCGGCGGAGCGGGCACGGCCGATGGTTTCTGGGTCGGAAGTGCCGTGCATGCCGATGCCGGGGACACTGAGTCCCATCCAGACGACGCCGACAGGGCAGTTGGGTCCGCCGGGGATGTTGAAGGCGTTGTTGCTGCGCTTGCCGGTTTCGAGGAGTGACTTGTCGTAGCGCCAGACGGGGAGCTGGACGGCGTTTTTCATCTCCCACTTGCCGTATTTGATGAACTTTTCCTGCCCGGGAGTGATGGGGAAAGCGGCGACGAGAGCTTTGTTCGGCTTGGTGCGGATGCTGCCATCGGGCCGTTCCTCGACGACGATGGCGGTGGGCTCGGATTCGTAGACGCGGGCCTGGTTGATCTTGGTGTCGATGACGACGTGGCGGCTGGCGAGGATCGGCTCGGGCTCGTAGCGGCCTCCGTTGAGGTTTTCGATGAGAAAAGGAGTGACGTTCGGGACGATGAGGGCTTTGCCGGGGGCGAGGTTCCAGACGTTTACTCCGGGATTGAGTTGTTGGAGAAACTCGACATCGGTGTGGTAACGCTCGGACATGAACTCGGCGTAGCTGCGGTAGCTCATGCGTTTTTCTTTCGCCTGGAGTTCTCGGGATTCCGGGAGCTTGGGGTTGACCCATTTGGCCGCGGCGCTGGGAATGGTCGCGAGGGCAAAGGGTTGCGTCACGGTGCGGGTGGCACCGTCCATGGCTGCGGTGAGATCGTTGGGCGGGTAGCCGTGGGATTCGTTCCAGGAATTGACGGCGAGGATGGTGAAGCGGCCGGGTTTGCCATCGATCACGCCGGGACCGAAGCGTTGTTCGTCGAGGAAGATCTGGAGCCGGACGGCATCTTCGCCTTCGGGGAGGTGATCGATGTCCTTTGGGGCATCGGAGTTCGGGCTCCGTTTGATGTTGAGCTTCACTTCGCCGGCGGGGAGGGGGCGTGCCTCGGCGTGACTGGGGGCGACTTCTGCGACGGCTGGGCCAGTGTCGGGGGTGATTTCGGAAGGATCGACGGGCAGGGCCTTGGGGACTTCTTCGGAAAGAAGCACAGCGGGGAGGAGAAGCGATAGGGCGAGGCCGAAGCGGATCATAGGGAAGGAGTCGAGGGATACCGGGAACGCCGGGAAACTGGCATGGAATCCCGGTTCTGTCAGGTTCGAAACAAGGGGGGCTCCCTGGTTGTGGGAAGTGGGTGGGGTCTCAGTCGAGGAATTTGCCCGGATTGAGGATGCGATCTGGATCGAGGGCATCTTTGAGCGCTTGATGGACATCGAGTCCGGTTTCTCCGAGCGCTTGGTGAATCCAGGGTTTCTTGGCGAGGCCGACGCCGTGTTCTCCGGTGATGGCGCCTCCATGGTCGAGCACCCAGCTGAACAGCCGGTCAAGGGCGGCGTCGGCGGTGGCGCGGGTGGAGGGGTCGTGGTAGTCGGCGACCATCAAGTTGGTGTGGATGTTGCCATCGCCCGCGTGTCCGAAGCAGGCGACGGCGATGCCGGTTTCCTGTTCGAGTTGGCGGGCGAAGGCGACGAGTTCGACGAGCTGGGAGCGAGGAACGACGATGTCTTCGTTGAGTTTGGTGAGGCCGGTATCGCGAAGTGAGTAGGAGAATTCGCGGCGAAGCTGCCAGATGGCTTCGCAAGCTTCTTCGGTATCGGCACGGTCGATGCGGGTGGCACCCAGAGTGGTGAGCAGCTCCTCGAGTTCTTCGATTTCCGAAGCGACGGCGCGTGGGCGCCCATCGACTTCGACGATGAGGTGGGCATTGCCATCGGGCAAGCGGTCGGCGCCAAGGCGGTTCCGGGCAGCGGCGAGGGTGAAACCGTCGGTGATTTCGAGGGCCGAAGGCAGGTGGCCGGAATTGAGGATGCCTTGGACGGCACCCGCGGCGGCGGCGAATTCGGGGAAAACGGCGGCGAGCATGGCGCGGCAGGGTGGCCGCGGAATGAGCCGGAGGGTCGCCGTGGTGACGATGCCCAGCATGCCTTCGGAACCGGTGAAGAGTCCAACGAGGTCGAAGCCGGTTTTGTTTTTATGGACGCGGCCTCCGCAGCTCACGATGCGGCCGTCGGCGAGCACGACTTCGAGGCCGAGGACGTAGTTGCGGGTGACGCCATATTTGAGGCAGCGAGGTCCTCCGGCGTTGGTGGCGATGTTGCCGCCCAGGGAGCATTCTTTGAGAGATGCGGGGTCGGGTGGGTAGTCCCAGCCGAGTTCACGGGCGGCTTTTTGTAGGTCTCCGGTGATGACTCCAGGCTGGACGACGGCGACTCCATCGGCCGGGTTGAGTTCCAGAATTCGGGTCATGCGGGCGAGCGACAGGGCGATGCCACCTTCCACCGGCACGCAGCCGCCGACGTATCCTACACCGGCACCGCGGGTGGTGACGGGAATGCCTCGCTCGTAGGCGTAGGTGAGGACTTTCGCGACGTCATCGGTGGATTCCGCGAAAACGACAACGTCGGGGGGGTGGGAGGCATACCACTTGTCGGTCGCGTGGGTGGCGAGGACTTCGTCGAGACGGGAGACTTGAGAGTCGCTGAGGAGTTCGGCGAGGTCATCGGCGAGATCGGAAGGCGAGGCTTCCGCAGCGGGAGCGTCCTCTTGTTCATCGAGTTCCTCGAAGGGATCGTCGGCTTCGGCAGGTCGGTTTCCGCCGGCAATGGTCGAACTGATCCACGTAGTGCGTTTTGGAGGCAGTTTCACGGGAGCGCCACGGTCGGTTGCCAAGCCTCAGGGGTCAATCGGCGAGTGGTTGCTGACGCGGCTTGCCGGAAGGGAAGAAATGAGGTGAGCCTTGCGGGCATGGAGCCGGACGACGGTGAGAATGCACGGCGGGTGGCGGCGCATTATGATGAGCTCGATCCATTTTACCGCCGGGTTTGGGGGGAGCAGATCCATCATGGTTTGTGGCTGACGGGCAAGGAATCGCCGGAGGAGGCAGCGGTAGGGACGGCTGCTTTGGTGGGCGCGAGGTTGCGTTTGGAGCCCGGGATGCGGGTGTGTGATGTGGGCTGCGGGTATGGGAAAATGGCGGAAAGCCTGGCGGAGACATTCGGGGTGGAGGTGTTGGGGGTGACGATTTCGCCACGTCAGGCGGAGGCGTCGGGGCGGGATCCTCGGGTGGAGATTCGGCTGGGCGATTGGCTGAGCTGTGAATGGGACGAAGGGTCCTTCGATGGTGCACTGGCGGTGGAGAGCATCGAGCATATGGAGGATCCGGCCGCGGCGATCGCCCGGATGGCACGGGTGGTGAAACCGGGAGGGCGGGTGGT
This sequence comes from Haloferula luteola, assembly GCF_014201715.1. Classification (GTDB taxonomy): domain Bacteria; phylum Verrucomicrobiota; class Verrucomicrobiia; order Verrucomicrobiales; family Akkermansiaceae; genus Haloferula; species Haloferula luteola. The sequence goes on along the minus strand of NZ_JACHFD010000002.1, from coordinate 75,872 downwards.
GCTGGGGTGTTGGCTGCGGGCGGGAGATGCCCGGCCGTGGGAGGTGCGGCATTTGCTCAACCCGATTCGTGAGGACGGACATCTTTCGGGAGTGGGGACGGCGGAGGATTATGTGTGCTGGGTGCGGCAGGCGGGGTGCGAACTGGAGTTGATCGAAGATTTCAGCCGGGAGGTGGAGAGGACCTGGCCACAGTGTTTGTGGCGGAGCGGGTGGGCGATGGTGCGGGAACCGGATTTGCGGCGGTATTTGCTGGAGCGGCATCAACAGAGCCGAAGGTGGGGCTTCACGGTGTTGAGGATTTGGGCAGCGTATGTGTTGGGGGCGTTGCGCTATCAGGTGTTCACGGCCAGGAAACCGATGGGATCCGATCTTGTGCGATGAAGGGAGCGCGCCAAGTTCGACGCATGGAACAACGTCGTTTGGGAGAAAGCGGAGTGGTGGTCAGTTCGATTTGCTTAGGCACCATGACATTTGGGGCGCAGGCGGATGAACAGGAGTCGTTCCGGATCATGGATCGGGCCACGGAAGCTGGGGTGGATTTCTTCGATGCCGCGGAGATTTATCCTGTGCCCCCCTCGGCAGAGTGGGCGGGACGGACGGAGGAAATCGTCGGGCGCTGGATGAAGTCTCGGGCGCGCGAAAGCGTGATTTTGGCGACGAAGGTCGCGGGGCCGGCTCATGGGTGGTTCAACCCTCCGGCGCGGGCTCCGAAGGCGGCGGTGGATGGTGTGCATCTGCGGAAGGCTCTGGAGGGTTCGTTGCGGCGATTGCAGACGGACTATGTGGATTTGTATCAGGTCCACTGGCCGGACCCGGGGATGCGGCCGGAGGATTTGCTGGAAACGCTCGATGCCTTCGTGCGCGAGGGTAAAGTCCGGGTGCTTGGGATTTCGAACGAGAATGCCTGGGGCCTGATGAAAGCCTTGTGGGCTGCGGATAAAGAGGGGTTCCGGCGATTCGATACGATTCAGAACAATTTCTCACTCAACAACCGCCGCTTTGAAGATGAATTGGCGGAGGTATGTCGTCGGGAAAAGGTGAGCTGCCTGCCATACAGCCCGATTGGAGGTGGAGTGCTGAGTGGAAAATACAACGACGGCGCCCGTCCGGAAGGGGCTCGTTTTTCCGACTACCTCGACCATCCAGGGGCTCGCCAGAGGGCCATGGCGGAGCGCTTTGTGAACGAGCGGAGCCTGGAATCGACGCGACGTTTCATGAAGATCGCCGAGGAGGCGGGTCTCCACCCGGTGACCTTGGCGGTGGCGTGGAGCAAGCAGCACGACTTCGTGGGCAGCACGATCATCGGTGTGAGTTGTGTTGAGCAGCTCGATCCGATTTTGGCGGCGGCGGAGGTGATTTTGGAGCCGGCGGTGCTGGAAGCGATCGATGGGGTGAGTCGGGAAATTCGCTACCCGATGGGTTAAGGCTCCTCCCTCAGGGTTCTTCGGCGGTGAGGGCGAGGTCATCGACCAGCAGCTCACCGCTTTCGCTATAGAAATCGAGCGAGAGGGTCACGGGTTTGCCGTGAAGATCGATGGCTCCCGGGGGATGGGGAGTTTCGCCGCTGACAATGTCGGGTTTTCTCCAAAGATCCGTGGGCAGGGTGAGATCAAAGTGGATGGGGTGCCACCCGCCATCCTTCAGGTCCACGCTTTGGACGGCGAGGTTGTATTGAATGGCCAGGGGGTAACCGCTGGCGACAAATCGCAGGCAGGCTTCAAGCCGGGATTGCGGGGCATTCCGGCAGTGATACCAGCCCGTGACATGCACACGGGTGCCGGGGTGGGCGGCGAGGGGTTCGCCGCGGGCATCGACCAGAACTTGGTTGAGGAATGCCCGAGGTTGGAGGGCGACGACGTTGCGACCGGATTTGGCAAAGAGTTCGCCCTGCGTCGCGCGGCTCAGTTCGAGGACGCGGGCTTGGGGGGTGGAGAAGGATTCTTGCCAGTAGAGGATCGAGAGACTTTCGGGGTTGGGGCTTTGGCTGAGGTCCATCGCCTCAAAGTCGCCATTGCGGAGCTGGTAGCGGTGGCGGGCGTGAAAATGGTAGGCGGCGGCGCCGAGGATGAGCAGTCCGAGGGCGACGAGGCTGGCGCGGAGGAGCTGGCGACGTACGCGGCGTCGGCGTCGCCCGATGTGGAATTCCTGTTGGCGTTCGATGGACCACAGGGGCCCCGTTCCGCCGGGATTGAAGCGAATGCGACGGGTTTCCTCCCATTCCAAGTCCTTGGCACCGAGGGCGGCTTGGAGGGTTGCGTCGAAGTGAATTCGTTGACCGCAGAGAGCAAGTGCGGAGGGGTCTTCGCGGAGCCGCCGGGCAAATTCGGCGCTTTCTTCGGCATCCAACGTTTGATCGAGGAAGCGATTGAGGAGGTGTTGCCAGTTGGGGTCGAGCGGCTCGTCCGAGGAATCTGAAGCGGCGGGGGAGTCGGATTTCATGCGTCGGGCGGGTTCAACTTTTTGGCCACACAATTTCGCAACAAGCTCCGGAGGCGCTCGAGTTTCTTGTAAATGGCATCGACGGACAATCCGGCTTTTGCGGCCTCGGACTTGAGTGCTTCAGGATCGGAGTTGGCATAGCGCAGGTCGAGCAGGTGGCGGGCTTTGCCATCGAGGCGTGACAGGCACTCGCGCAGGGCGCGGAGTCGGTCGGCAGCGGCGGTTTCCGCGCTGGCGGCGTGAGCAGCGGCTTCGGCGACGGCCGTGAGGGTTTCGATTTCCAGGTGGCGATGGCGGCGGCGATATTTCTTCCGCACTTCGGCCATGGCGATGCGCCGGGCGCAGGCGAGGCAGAATGCCTTGAATCGGTCGGAGTCCTCTTGGATCGGGCCTTTTTTCCATGCCAGTAAGGCGACCTCTTGAACGCAGTCGTCGATGGCGGCCGGGGTGCTGAGAAATGCGGTGAGGAAAGCGCGCACCGGGAGATGGGCGAATTCCCATTGATGCCCAAAGCGGTGGTGCAGGGAGAGATCGTCCGCCGCAGCGGGGCTTGCGGAGAGGTCGGAAGGGATCGGTGGCGGGGGATGGGGTGGATCCACGGCAACGGATTCAGCGGGTGGGGAGCGGTGGAGCTCGACGGATGCCCGGGCTTCGTCTTGACCCCCGCGCAGGTCTGGAATACCCGCGCCCGCCCGGCTTGAACCAGCCGCATTCATCATGCCAGTACTCGTAGGTAAAAAAGCTCCCGGTTTCCGTGCCAAGGCCGTCCAACGTGAGGCCATCATCGAAGATTTCAGCCTCGAGCAGTTTCTCGGGAAAAAGTATGTGGTGTTTTTCTTCTATCCGAAGGATTTCACCTTTGTTTGCCCAACGGAGCTTCACCGTTTTCAGGAAGAACTCGCCGAGTTCGAAAAGCGCGACGTGGCAGTGGTTGGATGCTCGACTGACTCGGAGTTCTCGCACTGGGCGTGGTTGAATACCCCTCGCGAAAAGGGAGGCATCGAGGGGGTTACCTATCCGTTGGTGGCCGACATCAACAAGACCATCTCGGAAGACTACGATGTGCTCGCCGGTGAGCCCACCGTGGATGAAGAAGGCAACTACGTGGTGGAAGGCGAATTGGTGGCCTACCGCGGGTTGTTCCTCATCGACAAGGCGGGCATCGTTCGCCACCAGGTGGTCAACGACATGCCGCTGGGCCGCTCGATTCGTGAGTGCCTGCGCGTGGTGGATGCCCTGCAGCACTTCGAAGAGTTCGGTGAAGTCTGCCCGATGGATTGGCAGAAAGGCGACAAGGGAATGACGGCCGACCATAAGGGGGTCTCCGACTATCTCGGTGGTCAATGATGGCCTTTTGAGTGCCATGCTTTCACCCCGGTTCGTAAGTCGAGCCGGGGTTTTTGTTTTTTGAGCGGTGGGGCGGATGCCCATCATCCGTCGCCGATCCTCACGATTTGCAAGCCGTTGAGGGGTGCGCGGTAAACTTGGTCGATGCCATCGGCCGCGAAGCCGCGGATGGAGAGGGTGTAGCGGGCGGCTCCGTGGATTTCCACGCAGGTGGCATTGCCCTCGCCAGTGGTTCCTGGGTAGACGGTGATGAAGTTGCCCTCAAATTGTTCTCCGGCGGTATCGGTGATCCCGGTGGAAGTGCCCGCAACCTCGAAGGCCCCCGTTCGGGAAACGGGTTCGCCTACGGCGGTGTTCTCTCCGTCGGAGTAGAGGTAAAGTTGGTACGTCGCTTGAGGATCCAAGTGATCAAGGAGGATCGAGGTCACTGCGGTTCCTCCGATGTCGAGGTACCCTCGCATCATCTTTTCGTCGGGTGTGGTGCCAGGGTTGAGTTCGTTGAGCCAGCTGCCCGTCGCGTAGGTGACGGTGATGGCACTGGTGTTGCCGAGGTTGTCGATGAGGGCTGTACCGGAAGCGGTGACGTTGTTCCAATGGGTGGCGGGTATGATCCCGGCTGATTCGGCCGGTGCCAGAGTCCCGCGGTCTCCGGCGGTGCCGACGAAGTTGATGCTGACTGTGTCTGCCGCTAGGGACAGGCCTGCCAACAGGCCGAGCAGGGGAAGTGAAAGGGTCATCAACCGATCAGTGTCGGCGCGCACAAGAACCTGACAAAAATCGGATTTTTCCGCGGAGAATTCCGCGTTTTGGAGAGCGGATGTCAGGTTTGGGGTCGTGGCGACACTTCCCGGATGAACACGGCTTTTCCGCATGCGTATCCTCTTTCCCTTGGTTCTCCTCAGTCTCCCTCTTCAGTCGCAGACCCTCACCAGCCCCAACGGCCGCGTAGTCGCAGAGATTGCGGAGTCCGGGGGGCGCCTGACTTGGGCCCTGCGCCTTGACGACGTCGCTGTGATCGAACCCTCGGCGCTTGGGTTTACCCTGAATGGGCGGGATTTTGGCGAAGGCGTGGAAGTCGGAACCCCAGAGTGGGAGAGCGTTGAGGAGAGTTTCCCCTCGCGACAGGGTGTTCACGCGATGGTGACAAATCACTATCAGTCGGGACGTTGGCCGGTGACTCTCTCGGCTACAGGGGAGGCTTGGTTTTTACAATTTCGAGTCTTCGACCACGGCGTGGCCTTCCGCTATGAAATGGTCGGCGAGGGGGCAAAGAACTTCACGGCGGAGTCGACGACTTACACCTTTCCTGCCGGGGCTCAGTTGAGGGCTCAGGGTGGAGTGGACGTGTATGAAAACGTCTATGATGGGTTGGATGGGGAGGCCCTTTTGGTGGGCACCCGGATGGGCCCGCCGGTCGTGGGAAAGCTCGCGAGCGGTGTGTCGTTTGCCTTGACCCATGCCGGACCGGGAGTGGGATTTCCCAATCCCTATCTGGAAGTGGCAGAGAACCGAAAGTTGAAGACGGTCTACGTGCGCAATGGGGATGGCACGACGGGGGCATCGACGGGCGGAGATCTGAGCAGTCCGTGGAATGTGGTGACGGTGGGAAGTCTCGACGATCTGGTGAATGCCGATCTGGTTGAGGCCTTGGCTCCGGCCCCGGATCCGGAGCTTTTTCCGGAGGGGACGGCAACGTCTTGGGCGCAACCGGGGCGCTCGGTGTGGGATTGGATGTCACGATTTCCCGGCGGCATTACCGCAGAGAATTCCAAGCTGGAGTCGCTATGGGCCAGTCGCTTAGGCTTCGAATACAATACCATCGACGAGGGGTGGGGAGCGTGGAATGGAGGGGACCCTTGGGATCAGGTCAAGGAAGTGGTTGAGGCCTCGGAGAAGGTAGGAGTGAAGGTGCTCGTTTGGGTGCGCTCGCGGGACATCCGCTCACGGGGGCAGAGGGCGGCGTTTTTCTCTCATCTCAAGGAAGCCGGTGTCAGTGGATTCAAGGCCGACTTCTTCGATTTCGGAGGCGTGAGCCCGGCGGCCAAAGAGCGGGTCAGATTGGCGGAACGAATTCTCCGGGAGGCAGCGCACTATCAGTTGGTGGCTAATTTCCATGGATTTGGAAAGCCACTGGGGCAGTTTCGCAGTTATCCGAACCTGCTCAATATCGAGGCAGTTTTTGGCAAGGAGTCGTTTCCCAATGCCGAGACGACGGTTCAAATTCCTTTGACGCGGTTGTTGGCGGGCCCGACGGACTACACGCCGCTTGGACTTGAGGGGAGGTTGCAGGGAGATCAGACGCAAGCATTCGAAATCGCGACGATGGCGACGATGGCAGGGCCGTTGATCACTTTGGCGGAACGGGGGGATCGGATGGCTCAGAGTCCCTTCGCCTCGGTGATCGCGGGAATTCCCTGCCTGTGGGATGAAACGCGAGTGCTGGAGGGAACGGAAGTCGGTTCAACTTGTGCGATGGCGCGGCGGGTTGGGGAGGTTTGGTATGTGGCGATTCTCAATGCTGGACCGGAGCGTTCCTGGCAGGTGGCGCTGGATTTCCTCGATCCGGGCCGCGAATACCAGGGGGAGATCGTCCGTGATGGGGCCACGACCTTGGAGCAGAGATTGGTATCATCGGGGGATGCCATCGAGGCGACCACGGTGGCGGGTGGTGGGCTGGTTGTCAGGTTGATCCCTCCGGGTGGGGAGCCCGTGCGGAGTCTTCCTTTTGAAACTTCGTTTTCCACGGGACGGGGAAGTTTTTTTGCGGAGCGAGGTCAGGTGCTATCGAATGAACCGTGGGCGGAGCCAGTGTTAGAGGATCGCCTGCCCGATCGGCGCTGGGCTTGGTCAGGGACGGGTGCTGGGGGCCTGACGGCTTCGTTGGATGAAGCGGATGCGTGGCATGGGGGGAGTTCATTAAAAGTGGAAGGCGGATTGACGGGTGAGGCGGAATTGGAACTGTTCTCCTGCGATCTGGAGTTGCCGTCGGATGTCCATCTGGAGTTGGCATTTCGCGGATCGGGTGAGGGTCAGGCGTCGGTCGCCCTGCACTTTGCCACGGGAGAGGTCAGGTTGCTGCCCTTGAGCGAAGGAGGGGAGGATTGGGAGGTTCGTCGCTTCGATCTGACGGCGGAAGCAGGACGTCGGTTGATGGGAATCGCTCTTCATTTGAACTCTCAGGAAAGCTCCTCTCATTGGAGCCTTCGTTGGGGGCGCTTGTCCCTGAGGGCAGGGGAGGCCCCGGTGCCATTTGCGCCTTCTGCGCTGATGCTGGAGAATCCGATTCTTCAGGGGTTCGATGGCGTGGAGGGAACCCTCCGCTGGACGGAACCACCGGAAGGCGCCGCCTACTACAGCATCTATCAAGTGAGCGGCCTCAGCGGTGAGCGAAGGTGGCTGGGAGTGACGGAGGGAGGGATGTTCCCGGTATCGGTGAGCCGACTGGACGACGAGGCGGAGGTGATCTTTCAGTTGGCAGCGTCGTCTTGGGACGGAGTGGCGTCCGGAATCCGGGAGGTGAGGATCGCTCTACCGCCACGGCCTGCATTGGGTGAGGCATTGATGGGGACCGTGATTGGCACCACGGGCTCCTATGACAACTCAGGGGCCACGCGTGAGCGGGTCTTTGATGGCGATACGGGAAGCTATTTTGATGCTCCGGTGGCCAACGACGCCTGGGCGGGCCTGGACTTAGGGTCGGGGGAAGTGCCGGTGGTGCGGGCGATTCGTTTTTTTCCGCGTGAAGGATGGGCGGGGCGCATGACCGGAGGTGGGTTTCAAGGGTCGAACTCGGCGAGTTTTAGTACGTCGACGACCTTAGCGACGATCTCAGTCGAGCCTAAGGAAGGGCAGTGGACTTTATTGCCGGTCGAGGGGGCGACTGCATTTCGTTATTTGCGCTATCGGTCCCCGAATGGGGGTTGGGGAAATGTTGCGGAAGTTTCCTTTCACCCTGCGGGGACTCTGGTGGCACCGAGTGGGGTGGAGGCCGGTCGAGCGGGAAGTTCGGCACGGGTGGAGTGGCGACCGCTCGCGACGGCGGCGAGCTATCGAATCGGGCGTGCTGAGGTCTCGGGCGGTCCTTATGAACTTGCTGGGGAGACCGCCGAAGGAGCCTATTTTTTCGATGATGACCTCGATCCAATGGCGCGGGTTTTTTACGTGGTGACGGCGGTTTCGGTGGAGGGATTTGAAGGTCCGCCGTCTCTGGAAGTGGAAGCTTTGGACCCATTCGTCGATTGGCTGGGAGCGCCCGGAGAATTCGAGCAGGATGCGAATGGAGATGGCCGAGCGGATGGGTTGGAGTTTGCGCTTGGTGGGCCACTGCAATGCGATTTTTTCGGGGAGATGGGCAATCGCATTGAGGTGCTGCTGAGAGATGATCGGATGCTCGATGCCCGTCTGTTTCGGTCGCCGGATCTCAGCCAGTGGCAGGAAGTGGGCAACGGGCCGGTCGTCACTCAGGACGGCCTTCCCACAGGATTTGTGAGAACCATTTTTGAGGACTTTGCGGCTGGGGATGCGGCGGCCTATTACCGATTGCGGTTGAACCGGTGAGACGGGCGTGGAGTTGGGGAATGCTCGGGCGAAGGACGGGTCTGCAGGGTTTCGCAGGATTTGAGTTTTCGTGGATCCCAGATTTCAGGGAGAATCGCCATCTGGGTGCTGGTCGGGAGTGGGTCGCCCCAAACGATTGGGATGAAACGTGTGTCGATCATCGGCTGCAGTGGGGCGGGCAAGTCCACGTTCGCGCGAAAGCTTCATGAGGTCACCGGACTGCCGTTGGTCCACTTGGATCAGGAGTTTTGGCAGCCGGGATGGAAGGCTTCTTCGAAGGAAGTTTTTCAGGCTCGGATTCGAGAGCGATGCGAAGGGGACCAATGGATCATGGACGGGCACTATTTTTCGACTCTTCCCAGCCGGTTGGTAAGGAGTGATACGCTCATTTTCTTCGACTATCCGACGTGGCGGTGTTTGGGGCGAACGTTGAAGAGGACGATGAAGTATCGGGGAAAGGTGCGGCCTGATGGGGCTTCGGGATGCCCTGAGAGGTGGGATTGGGGGTTTCTGCGCTATATCGTAGGTTTCCGGAAGCGACTCCGGGAGAGGACTTTGGAACTCATCCGCACCCATCCTGAAGTGGAGGTGCATGTTTTTCTTCACCCCCGCGATGCCGCCCGTTTTCTATCCGATCCGCCGGATGTCGGATGAGAAGAGTTGGGCGGGTGTTTCGTGGGATGTCTGGGGTGGGGTGGGCGCGACAGCTTTGGCCCTAGGGTGCGGGAATCGAGGGCCTTTCTTGAACCGATTGAGTGAAGGGAGGGAAGTCCGTGTAGCCCACCGAGTCACCGCCAAAGAGGTGATCGGGTTTGAGTTCGGCAAGCGGCCAGCCATGCTGGAGGCGTGCTGGGAGGTCGGGGTTTGCGATGAAGGGGCGACCAAAGGCGACAAGGTCGGCAAATCCCTCGGCGAGGATCCACGAGGCCTTGGCTTGGTCAAACTTGCCAGCGACGATGAGGGTGCCTCGGAAGGCTTCTCGGGCCTTGATTCGGAAATCGAGAGGGACATCGGGAGCGGCGTCCCAGTCGACTTCGGCGAAGTGAACGTATCCGAGTCCGAGGCGCTCCAGTTCGGGGAGGATGGAAAGTACGGTCGCCGGGGTGTCGGGATCGTTCATACCGCGGGACTGATTGTGAGGAGAGAGCCGGAGCCCGATGCCGCCAGGGGGGAAGATGCCAGCGATTCGCTCGACGATCTCCAGGAGAAAGCGGGCTCGGTTTCTCGGGGATCCCCCGTAGGAGTCGGAGCGTTGATTGGAAGAAGCCCGAAGGAATTCATCGATCAGATAGCCATTGGCTCCATGGAGTTCGACGCCATCGAAACCGGCATCTAGGGCGTTCTCTACGGCATGAACGTAGTCGTTCTGGATGGCGCGGATTTCATCGATATCGAGTGCGCGAGGAGGGGTGCAAGGGAGGGTGCGCCCCCCTTTTCCGTCGCCGGGATCCAGCCACACAGTGGTGTCATCGGGCACGGGGATGGCTGATGGCGCGACGGGTGATCCTCCATCTTGGAAATGAGCATGGGACATCCGACCGACATGCCAGAGTTGAAGGAAGATGCGCCCGCCAGCGTCATGGACTGCTCGGGTGACTTTCTTCCACCCTTCGATTTGTTCGAGCGTATGAATCCCAGGAGTGAAGGAGTAGCCTTGTCCTTGGGAGGAAATCTGGGTGGCCTCGGCGATGATGAGGCCAGCATGACTCCGTTGGGCGTAGTAATTTGCCATCAACTCGTTCGGGATATTGCCGGGTTGGCTGGAACGACAGCGCGTCATGGGGGCCATGACAATGCGTGAGGGCAGTTCGAGGGGGCCCAGAGAGTAGGGGGAGAAGAGGTGGGGGGCGAGAGCTTGGTGGCGTGAATTCATGACGAAATGAAGGGATTTCAGGAGGCGCTGGCTTGATCGAGAAGGGCGACCTGGTCTTCGCTGAGGTTGAGGCTGGCGGCGTGGGCGATTTCCGTGAGTTGATCGACATGGGTGGCACTCGCGATCGGGGCGGTGACGGAGGGCCGCTGCATGAGCCAAGCAAGGGAGATGACCGCTGGGCTGGTGGCGTGAGCCTTCGCCACATCGTCGAGAGCGGCGAGGATGCGCAGTCCTCGTTCGTTGAGGTAGCGTTCGCCGACTCCGCTGCCACGTGCGCTTTTGGAGAGATCGGCTGAGGTGCGGTATTTCCCGGTGAGGAAACCGCTTGCGAGCGAGTAGTATCCGATGACGCCGATGTTTTGCTGCAGGCAGAGCGGTTCGAGGGTCTCTTCGAATCCAGCTCGGTCATAGAGGTTGTATTCCGGTTGAAGGCTGGCGTAGGCGGGCAAGCCAGTGGATCGACTGAGATCGAGGGCTTCTTGCAACCGAGAGGCAGAGTAATTGGAAGCTCCGATCGCGCGGACTTTGCCTTCGCGGATCAGTTGATCATACGCGGAAAGCGTCTCATCGAGCGGAGTGTGAGGATCGTCTTGATGAGACTGGTAGAGATCGATGTGGTCGGTTCGAAGGCGGCGCAGGGAATCTTCGACCGATTGGAGAATGGAGGCTTTGCGGAGGCCTTTGGAGCCATCTCCCATCTCCATGCCGACTTTGGTGGCGAGGATGATCTGATGGCGTTTTCCTGTCGATGCGAGCCAGTCACCGATGATGGATTCGGATTCTCCTCCTTGGTGGCCTGGGACCCACGTGGAGTATATGTTGGCGGTGTCGATGAGATCGAAGCCGAGATCGACGAAGGCATCGAGGACGGCGAAAGAGGTGGCGCGGTCGATGGTCCATCCAAAAACATTTCCGCCGAGGGCGAGAGGAGCGACGGCGATGCCGGAATTTCCGAGAGGTCGAGATTTCATGGAATGGGGAGTTTTCAGTGAGGGGCCACGGCACCGCGCTGCGATGAGCGGGAGCGGGTGGCCCGAGCTGCTGAGACCTACGGATGAAATGGGGACGTGTGCCACCGGGGATGCCGGTGCGAATCCGGGAGAATCGGGTGTTTTTCCCTGGGTTTGGGATCAGATGGGCGGTCGTTTTGGAACCGGGTAGAGACCCAGCACGGCGAGTCCAAGGATGGCGAGGAGGGCCCCCGATGCGGTGACCCCTGACCAGCCGAAGTGCTTCCAGGCCTGGGCGCCGAGCATCGACCCCAAAGTGCCGCCGAGAAAGTAGCTGATCATGTAGATCGACGTCACCCGGCTGCGCAGTTCTCCGGGAAGGGTGTAAATGCGCGTTTGATTCGAGATATGATTTCCTTGGGCCCCGGCATCCATGAAGAATGTCCCGATTCCGAGCCAGATCAGGGAGAGGTGAGAGAGGGCCATCATTCCAAAAGAAAGGACCATGGAGGTGAGAGCCAGCCGGTTCACGACCTTTGGACTGAAGCGATCAGAGAGCCTCCCAGCGATCGGTGCGGTGGCGACGCCAGCGACGGCGATGCATCCAAAAAGGCCGACCACTTGCCCTCCAAAATGCTCAGGCCGCGCTTTGAGGTAGAATGCAAGAGTGGTCCAAAAAATACTAAATGCCCCAAAGGAAAGGGCCCCGAGAAGACAGTGGCGTTGGAGGAGGGGCTCGCGGCGAAGGAGAGGAAGAAGGGACCCTAAGGCCTCACGATAGGGAACCGGCTGGGCGACTGGCGCCGAGGGCAGGCGGCCCAGAACGAAGGCGAGGGTCAAGGTGAAACCGGCGCCGATCAGGAAGACGCTGCGCCAGCCCAGCCATTCTCCGAAAAAGCCTGAAAAGATACGGGCCCCCAGAATTCCGACAAGCAATCCCCCCATGATGATGCCTACGGTGCGCCCGCGCTTCTCGGGTGCGGCCAAGCCAGCTCCGTAGGGAACGGCCACCTGGGGGGTGACGCAACCTGCGCCGAGCAGGAAGCTCATTCCGATCGCCATTCCCAGGCCTTGCGAGGTGGCCAAAAGCAGCAGGGTGAAAACGGCCGCCATCGCCGTCGTGACCAAGAGGGTCTTGCGATTGACACAGTCTCCAAGGGGCACCACGAGGGCGAGGCCACAGGCGTAGCCGAGTTGAGTGGCGACGGCGACCCATGAGGCCGCGGTGGGATCGACAGCAAAGCTTTCTGCCATTTTCGGCAGAAGGGGTTGGTTGTAATAGTTATTGGCTACGGTGACTCCGGCGGTGGCGGCGAGCAACCGGGTCAGGGCAGGAGTCAGAAGGGGGCTCGATCGATGGGGAGAAGAGTTCTCGAAGTCCATGGGTGGAAGCGGGCGACCGGAGATGGCCGTCCAGACCGCCCTGCCGCGACCTTGTCGAATCGCGGATCGAGGGGCGAGGAATTCAAGGAGCACATTTCCTCCTGATCTCGGTGTTTTGGCGCTGGGCAGGAGTGGCCTGCCACTCCCGCTCCACATGGGATCGAGGAGAGGCGGGCTGAACCTGCCTTATTTCCGGCGACGATGCAGGAAGCCCGCGAAGCTCAGAAGGGCGAGGACCCCTCCAGAAGGTTCCGGGACGGAAACGATCTGGAAGGCATTGAGGGGCGCGCGGGGAAGATCGTCAGCGAGATCACCATGAAAAACGAGATCATAGCTGGTCGCTCCGGAAACGGTAAAGACGGTGGCGTTGCCTTCTCCAGTGGTCCCTGCTGCGACGACTTCGTAGCTGCCCGAAAAGTTTCCGGGCGCGTCGACCACGGTGGTGGTCACACCGCCAAGGGTGTATTCGCCATGGCGAGTATGGGTGCCGTTGTCGCCATCGATGTAGAGGTAGATTTGATAAGTGGTGCCGGCTTCGAATCCGCTGAAGGTGATGGTGCGAGGCTCGTCAAAGTTATCGAGGTAGCCATTGAAGAGCCTCTGATCATTGGACGTTCCAATGTCCATGTACCACGGGCCGATACTGACCCAGGAAACGGAAAGGGCGGTCGGTGCACCGGTGGAATCGACCAGGTTGGACACGGAGATGTCGTTGCCGGTGTGTTCGATTTGATTCCAATTTGAGGCGGGGACCAATCCGGCCAGATCCGAGCTGTCCAAAGTTCCGCTAGCGCCTGCATAGCCAACGATGTTGGCGCTGACGGTCACGGCATGAGCGACGGGCGTGAGTCCGCCGAGGGTCGCGAGGGCGAAGAGAGTTCGTTTCATGAGCATGGGAGTGACATTTCAGGGATTCACGAATCTCGCCCCAGGGGTGGAGGGAGATTCGGAGTTCATTCTGAAGTGTCGGCTCCCAGCAGAACCTGACGATTTCCTTCGAACTGTTTTCCGGAGGCGAACGGCGCCTCAAGAATCCGCCGGATGATCGTCGGCATGGAGCCGAGTCATCAGCTCCGGTTGGGAATGCACACCAAACACCTTGAAGATCTCCTTGGTGTAGGAGTTGACGGTGCTTTCCTTAATCCCGAGGTGTTCTGCGATCGCCGCCCGGCTCATGCCTTGGGCAAGGAGATTGCAAATGGTGAGCCTGCGGGGGCTGAGTTTGCGAACCGGCACTCCCACGTCTTCGGGAGTTGGCTGATGGAGCCAAGGAACCTCGGTGAGGAGAATGTGGGTGATCAGGCGCTCCCGTTCTTCGAAAAGGGGCTCCTTGGGGCGGCGATAGATGGCAACACCGCTCACTGTGGAAGGGTTGAGAACCTTGCAGGAGAGGAGTCCAGGTTCGACTCCTGCGGCTTCCCAGAGTGCTCTTACGGAGCTTTTGCGATAGAGATTGTCGGGATCCGTTTGTTGGCGACTTCGAGTGAGCTGGCCATCCGTTTGCATGAGCAACTCGACATAGGGAGCCGTAAGCCACTGCATGTCGGGATGTTCTTGGGCGCGAACGAACTTCGCATAACTTTCTTCATCAAATCCCCCGTAAAGGTGGAGAAGCCAAGTCGGCAGTGAATCGGCCTCCAATCTGACACTCACTCCCCAGACCCAAGATTTGGCATCAATGAGCCGGACGAGCCCATTCATTAAAGTTCGGATCTGAGCATTGCGGGAGGGAAGTTTGCAGGTTTCGGAAAGGAGAGAAAGGATGGCTTCAACATCGGGTTGGGGGAGAGAGGGGCGGGACTGGGGGGGATCGTATTTCACAAATTTGGCTTCAGAGATTGGCGGGACGCCTTTTGGATCAATCGGGCTTGGCTGGATACGCCGTGAACGCGGTAGAGATCGCGCACATATCCTGCGACGGTGTTGATGGAAATGCCGAGACGCTCCGCGATTTGTTTGCGGCTTTGGCCGACGATCAAGCTCGCCAGCACTTGGGCTTGGCGGGTTTCACGGGTAGGAGGAGCGTCTGAGACCTCAGGAGCTATGAGAGCTTCCGCCAGCCATGGGCACTGTCGGAGCAAGATGGAGGCGAGGGTGCTTTTGCGTGGGCAGAACGGTGTGGTGCGATGGGCTGAGAACCTTAAGGGACCATCATGCCAATCGAATTTCTCATCTCCGTGATCGCGTGGTCTTCCACGCCGGATGACTTCCCTAGGGCCATGGCTCGTATGCCATCCCTCAGCTTCTAACCAATCGGCCAACTCGGAAAGGAGTCTTTCCGATCTTTGGGCAAAGGTATCGCGACGAATCCCCGAGCGCCCGAGGATGCCAACGACGGCTCGCACCTCCTCTTCCGTCCAATGGCGTGACTCTCCCTTCATGTTCCCGAGCCAAAAGCTTGGTAGACATGCATGGTAGAGTCAATGCATGGGAAGATGGGCAAAGAGATCAGCAATCCCATATGGCCCCCCTGATTTGGGGGATAGGATTTGGGGGCTTTCCTGAAGACAAGGGTTCTGATTGGATTTCATCGGTTGTTCGCGGGGGGATTTCATGTCTCCCCCGTGACGGAATTTCTCTCGTTGGTCCACGTCAGTGGAAAGGGTATTGCGGTGCCATTGCTTTCTCTTTTCCATGCGCTGGGCCAACGGGAGTATTTGTCAGTTTGAGGGTTAGAAGCTTTGGAAAGGGGGCGCGAAGGCAAATGAGGGTTGCCGGAAAGCGTGGTGGGGCCTAGTCGGATGGCATGCGTGATTGGTGGGTGTTGATCTTTTTGTTTCTGGTCGGGACGACTTTGTGCCCGGCAGAGGAAATGGTTGGTAAAACTCCGACTCCTGAATGGGTGCAATCCCGCGAGGTGAAAAAAAGCGAGAACGATGACGGTTCTCTGCACTATTACCTCGTCGATTTGCAGAGGCATCTTGAAGAGGCGCAAAGATATGAACGTTACGTGGTTGGCCTATTGAATGAGTCGGGAGTCGAGGAATACTCCCAACTCACCTTCGAATTTCAGCCTGAGTATGAGGTGCTGGAATTGCACGAGTTATCCATTTTGCGTGACGGAGAAATCGATGATCGTTTGGCGGATGCCGAAGTGCAAATTCTTCGCCGTGAGGAGGGCATGGAGGAGCAGCTGTATAGTGGCGCCTTGACGGCCTTGGTGGTGCTGGAGGATTTACGGCCGGGGGATGTTTTGAGCTATGCCTTCAGTATCCGAGGGGCCAATCCGGTTTTTGGCGGGCATGTTCATCATTTCCAGCGGTTAGGATTTGGAACTCCGGTCGACCATTTGAGTCGCAGCATCGTATGGGATCCTGAAAAGCGGAAACTTGCATGGAAGTTCCACGGCCCGGAAGTGACAGGCTTGCAGCAGAGTCAACGAGGGGAGCTCAAGCAGTTGTTGTGGGAGGACCAAGAGGTGGCGGCGTGGAACCCTGAGGAAGGAACGCCCGTTTGGGTCTTTGACTATCCGTGGTGGGAGGTTTCCGATTATCCGAGTTGGGAAGCCTTTGGGGAGTGGGCCCATCCACTGTTTTCTAAGTCAGAGGCTTTGCCGAAGGAAGTGGCGGAGGTGTGCGAATCGATTCGAGACATGCCTGGGGACGATGAGCAGAAGATTCTCTCCGTGTTGCGCTGGGTTCAGAAGAACATCCGCTACCTTGGCAGCTTTTTTGGGGAGCATACTCATGAGCCTTATCGACTTGAGGAGATTTGCCGAAGGCGATTTGGCGACTGCAAGGATAAGGGCATGCTGACTTTGGCCATGCTGAAAGAGCTGGGGTATGATGCCTCACCTGCCCTTGTGAATTCCAGCCGACGGAGGGGTGTGGAGAGTTATTTGCCCGGTCACGGGGCATTTGATCACTTTGTGGTGTGCCTGCATCATGGGGGGAAGGATTACTGGCTTGATCCGACGGCTACCTATCGGCGGGGACCTTTGGCAGAGATGTTCACGCCGAACTACGGGAAGGCTTTTGTGGTCCGCCATGGCGAGGAAGACCTGACGCAGGTGGAACCCCGGGGAGAACAGGTGGATGGGATTGACGTGGAGGAACATTTCACGGTCTTGAGCAAGCAAGGCGGAGCCCGATTGAGGGTGGTGACCGTGGCGACGGGTGCGGAAGCCGATTCGTTGCGTTCCTATCTTTCCGAACGGTCGCGTGAAAAGGTCACCCAAGAATATCGGGATTTTTATGCCACGAGTTGGGTTGGGATTGAAGCTTCAGAAACGGTGGAAGTGAATGACGATGAGACGCTCAACCGCATCGAAGTGATTGAGCACTACGAGTTGCCGGAGTTCTGGCAACGGGATGAGGATGCCTCGAAGTGGAATGCTTGGATTTCTCCCGTCTGTCTTCGGTCGCGTTTGAGGTTTCCGGCGATGGAGAATCGCTCCTCTCTGTATGCGCAAGAGTATCCTTTGAAGTTTCACGAGCGGATCGAGGTCGACCTGCCTGAGGAGTGGCAGGTGGAGGAATCTGAAGATGTCATTGAGGATCCGGCGTTTGTCTATCAAGGGGTAGTCCAGAAGGAGGGCAGGAGGGTGATCCTCGATCATCGGTTTGAGTCCCGGTCAGGAGTCGTCAAGTCGACGAAATTCCGAGGTTTTGTGAAATCGATGAAGCGCGTCGAGGACAACCTGCCGTTTCAGATTTGGCATACGGACGAGTCCGTCGTGGATCAAAATGAGGCGGCGATCGCGGAGGGTGTGGAGAGCGACGTGGGGCTGGGCAAAATGATTTTTGCCGGAGGAGCGCTGGTGGGGAGCCTGCTGGGAGTGCTGGTGGGTCTCGCGCTGTGGTTTTGGGATCCGCTTGGGCGGGAGGCGACGGACGACGCTCCCGTCGGGATTTCGGGCTGGCTTGTGCTACCAACGATTGGTGTGGTGATCGGCCCCTTCGTGTCCTTGATCCATGTGGGGTCGTTTTACACGATTCTCCAGGATGCTGCTCCGATCCTTCAGGCTGAAAGCGGGTTTGGGGGATGGCGCCTTTACATTGCCAGCGGGGCCTTTCTGAACGCGTTTGTTTTCGTGATTCAGGTATTGCTACTGGTGCTGCTCATTCAGAGGCGGACTTCTTTTCCCTATGTGTATCTTGTGGTGGGAGTGGTGGGTACGATCGCCGGCAGCGTGTTGATCCAATTGGAAACGGGACTGGACGGGATGGAATCGGACACGAGTGCCACCGGGGATCTTGGGCGGGGAGTCGGCACGTTGGTATTGTGGAGTGCCTACATGCTGATGTCGCAACGAGTGAAGGCGACCTTTGACCGGCGGCGGGCAGGGAGCGAGCCGCCGCCTATTCCTGCTCAGGTCGAGTGGGAAGGGTGACGTGAGAAATCCGGCGTTCAGCGAGTGCCATAGACCTCGAGATCTCCGATGCCCACGGCTCGACCTTTGGCCGTGGGTGCGAGGCGGAGACGAGCGTATCGGGTGCGCACGGGGGGGATCTCGACATCATCGACGGGGCCTTCGATTTCCAAGCGAGTATCGACCGTATTCCAGCGTTTTCCGTCCTCACTCACTTGGAGGGCGAGGCTCGCCGCGCGGGCCTCGTGAGGGAGATGGCGCACGAGGTAGCGGCGAAGGGTGCGCGGGGATCCAAAGTCCAGTCCGATCCAAGGCTCCTGCACGGTGCTGGTCCATTCGGTTTGGGATGTTCCATCGGTGGCGGTGGTGCCATCGCCGCTGGTGGAGCGGACAGTGGTTTCGGGATCCATGCAGAGGTTGTAGGCAATGCCTTCGGCTTGGTTTCGAAGATTGAAGTAGTGATCCGCACGCACGAATTCGACCTGATCAGGGAATTCTTTCTGAAGGTTGTGATAGAGATCGAGAATACGCTGAGGCTTCATTTCGTGCCAGACGTCCATTTGGTAGGCGAGGAATAGAGGTTCCTTGCCATTCCAGCGGCCAATGGCGCGGGTGAGGTCGCCATGAATGTGGTCGTAGGATCCAGCATAGGGGATGCCGAGTTTTTCGAATCGGAGTCGCTTCTCCTCTACGCTGCTGGCGACGGAGGGGACGTCGCGGAAGTTCTGAACGGTGAGTCCGTAAAGTTGTCGGCAATTTTCGGCGTAGGAGGCGCGTTGATCCGGAGTGGCATCATCCCAGATGGTGGTGACTCGGAGGCCTGCGCGTTCCATGTAGTTGCCGGTCATGCGGGTGTAGCCGTCCATCCGCTCCCGTTGTGTGGTGGTGGCTCCCACGTCCGCTCCCTCTTCCTTGAGGGTATTGAAGGGGATGAGGTAGCCCATCCCTGAGGGGCCGGAGACGAAGCACTCCATGGGGGTCGAGGTTTCGTAGTAGTAGTTGAGCATCCCCGGGGCGATATCGACCAATCCGGGGGCAATGGTCCAATTCATGGGCACCTTTCCGCGCAAGTTGGCGCCCTGGTCCCAGAAGCTTCGCATCGCGTGCTGAACATACTGGATGT
This sequence comes from Haloferula luteola, assembly GCF_014201715.1. Classification (GTDB taxonomy): domain Bacteria; phylum Verrucomicrobiota; class Verrucomicrobiia; order Verrucomicrobiales; family Akkermansiaceae; genus Haloferula; species Haloferula luteola. Next base: position 56,888 of record NZ_JACHFD010000002.1, on the reverse strand, counting down.
TGTCACCATCGCTGATGAACATGGCCACGTACACCTTATTTTCCAGAAGGGGCATTTTGGGCACAGGAGGAACATGGATCTCGCGGGGGCCACCGGAAAAAACCGTGGCACCATTGAAGAAGTCGGCGGGCATCGTGCCGATTCCATATTCTGAGGCGGCCGTGATGCCCGAGCGTTCGGTGCTGTACCAGCCGAGAGCGATGGCATGGCCTGGCTTCATGTCCTGAAAGAAGCGGCCGAGGTCTTTTCTTTCCTGGGAGTTGCGAGGGTCCAACCAAATGACCGCCGCGCCGCAGGCGGCGGCGAGATCTCGGGTGTGATGGAGGTCCCCGTGATCTTCCGGACGGGCGCTGATGATCAGGCGCTTGTTGCATCTCTCCCAGTAGTTCTCGATGAGATGCTGGTAGATCTCGCGGGAGGTGGTGAAAGGAAGCTCCGTTAGATCAACGAGGATTTTAGGATCCCAGCCTGCCGAGAGGAGTTCGCGGAGAATTTCGGGAGTGACGGGAAGGGCTTGTTCCAAGCCGGCAACCGTCCCCGCGAGATTCCGGAAATGGGGACTCCGGGAGGGATCGTAAAGCACGACCCCTCGCAATTCCGTGGCATATTTGGCGATCAGGCCAAAGCGTTTGTCTTTGGCGTGGAGATGGAAGTGACGGACATCCATTCCCTTGGTTTGGAGCCAGGTGTCGCGACCTTCTCCGGCACGTTCATCAAGGAGGATAAAGCGGGGTTGGGTACGATTGACCAAGCCTTGGAAGGCGGAAAAAGTGATCTGCTCGTCTGGGGCGAGTTGCTGCACCATGAGTGCGTCCAGATCTTCGGCGGGTTGGGCGAACGTGGGCAGGGCTTGGCCATCGGGCCAATCCAGCCCGCGGTCTGGCCGATGAACCGGCGGCCCCGCTTGGTGAAGGTCCGGAGCGGTCGCGGCGGAGGTCGGTAGGCAGTTCAGAAAGGTGGCGAGCCCAAGAAGCAGGGCGCGCGAAACGTTCGGGCAGGTGCTGGGAAGCATGATCTTGGGTGGCCGCTGGGTTCGGCGGAACCACCCTACGATCGGGCTGCGGGATCGCTTTCATCCCGCGCTGAGAATGACTTTCGCCGCGGTGAATGGGCCCACCGCGGACGGAAAGATTGGCGGATTCAGGCGCCGCCGCCGGCGATGCGCGAAAACTTGTCGTCGAGGAAGCGGAGCACCGTTTCTTCAACTTTTTCGTCTCCGAGACGCTCGATCACTTCCACGGAGAATCCGCGGGCGATGAGTTGGCGAGCGCGATGAGGGTCGATGCCTCGGGCACGCAGGTAGAAGATCTCCTCCTCGCTGATCTGGGCGCTGGTGCTGCCATGGGAGCATTTCACGTCATCTGCATTGATTTCGAGACCCGGCATGGAATGGGCCTCGGCATCTTCGCTCATGAAGAGATTCCGGCAGGTCTGATAGGCGTCCGTGCGATGGGCGCCTTCGTCGACAAAGATCAGCCCGGAGAAAATGGTGCGGGCGCGATCGTAGAGGGAGTTCTTGTAGAGCAGATCACTGGTAGCACCGGGAGAAACGTGGTGCTGGAAGGTGCGCTGGTCGAATTCCTGCTCGCGGGCGGGAACGCTGACGCTGAGCATGTCGGAACGAGATCCTTCCCCGGTAAGGCGGGACATGGCCTCATTGCGGGCCCAAGCGGCTCCCGTGTTGAGGATGAAGCCGGTCGCCGAGGCTTCTTTCGCAACGCCGGTTTCATTGATCTGAATGACCCGAGTTTTCTCGTTGAAGGCTTGGATCGCGAGGTAGTCGAGCTTCGAGCCGGGGCCTGCACAGAGGTCGTTGAAGGCAATGCAAAGTCCTTCCTGCTCCGACTCGGCGGATTGAAAATAGTCGATGACGCGGACCTTCGATTGCGCCCCGGTGACGATCAAGGTGTGGGGAAAGATGGCGGCTCGATCGCCAGCCAGCCAGTGGAAGACTTCAATGGTCCCTTCCACTTCGACGCCATCGGGCACGTGCACGAAAAGGCCATTGGAGACCCGTGCTTCATGGAGGGCCGCCCACTTGGCCGAGCCGAGACGGGTGTCCTGCAGCATGAAGGTCTTTTCGACGAGATCCGGATGCAGGAGGAGAGCTTCAGCGAGTGGCAGGCAGATGACGTTCTCCGGCAACTTGGAGTCGATCTCAATCAAGGTCTCGTTGACGAAAATATATTTCGCCGCCGGGGATTCGACTCCCACCGAAGTTTCGATGATCGATCCGGTATCTTCCGGGACGGGGACGTCGGCGAGGTAGGAAGAGAAGTCGAGCTGCTTGAGGTTGGAAAAGCGCCAGGTTTCGTCCCGGCGAGTGGGCGCGGGCGTCTCAAGAAAGCGCTGCCATGCGGCACGTTGCCGCTCGGCGAACCAAGCGGGAAGGTCCGGGGCGGTTTCCGGGGCGAGATCGAGGATGGAGGCGGTGGGTTCCAGAGTGGCGGACATGGGAAAATGGGATCCGTGAACGGGGAGCAATTGAGCGACTGAAGATCAGCCAACCGAGCCCTCCATTTCGAGGTCGATGAGTCGTTTGAGTTCGACGGAGTATTCCATGGGGAACTCACGGACGAGGTCGTTGATGAAGCCGTTGACGGCGAGGGACATGGCGTGGCCTTCGTCGATCCCGCGTTGCTGCATGTAGAAGAGCATTTCTTCCGACACCTGAGAGACACTCGCCTCGTGTTGGGTGGCGTGTTGATTGCCCTTCACGGTGATGGCCGGATAGGTGTCGGTACGGCTCTTGGTGTTGATGAGCAAGGCGTCACACTCGGTGTTGTTTTTGCAGCCTTTGAGGTGTTTGGGAATGTGAACCTGACCGCGATAGGTTGAGCGACCCTCGCCGACGGAGATGGACTTGGAGACCACGTTGGAGGTCGTGTGGTTGGCGGCGTGGATCATTTTGGCGCCAGTGTCCTGATGCTGGCCGGAATTGGCCAGGGCGATGGAAATGACCTCACCGCGGGCGCGCTCGCCTTTCATGATGACACCGGGGTATTTCATGGTGAGGCGGCTGCCGATGTTGCAGTCAATCCAGCGGACCTCGGCGTCTTCCATCGCAAGGCCCCGTTTGGTGACCAAGTTGTAGACGTTACTGCTCCAGTTTTGGACTGTGACGTATTGGATTTTAGCACCTTTCAAGGCCACCAGCTCGACCACCGCGGAGTGGAGAGTGGAGGTCTCGAACTTGGGAGCGGTGCAGCCTTCCATGTACATGACTTCAGCTCCTTCGTCGGCAATGATGAGGGTGCGTTCGAATTGCCCAAAGGATTCCGAGTTGATGCGGAAATAGGCCTGCAAGGGCTGCTTCAGCTTCACTCCCTTGGGAATGTAGATGAAGGAGCCACCAGAAAAGACAGCGCTGTTGAGGGCGGAGAACTTGTTGTCACCCGTGGGGATGACCTTGCCGAACCAGGGGCGGAATACCTCTTCGTATTCCTTGAGACCTTCGGTGGAGTTGACGAAGATCACTCCTTGCTGGGTGAGCTCCTCCTTCATGTTGGAGTAAGCAGCCTCGGAGTCGTATTGAGCCTCGACCCCGGCCAGAAATGCTCGTTCCTGTTCGGGAATGCCAAGGCGGTCGAAGGTCTTGAGGACTTCTTCAGGGACTTCGTCCCAGGAGCGCTTCGGTTTCTCTCCGTCGGAGAGATAGTAGCGAATGTTGTCGAAATCGATGTTCTCAAGGTCCTTGGTCGCCCAGTTGGTGGGCATGGGTTTTTCGAGGAACACCTTGAGTGCCTTTTGGCGGAACTCGCGGACCCACTCGGGATCTTGTTTGACGTCGCTGATGTAATCGACTGTGCGTTCGGTCAGGCCACGACCGGCATCGTATTTGTGGCGCTCGGGGAATTTGAAGTCCCCCTTGCTGCGGTCGATGTCGATCGCGGTTTGCGTTTCCTGGTCGATGGTGGTGGAAGAATCGTAAGACATGGATGCCGGGAGTTGGAGTTTCGGCGTGGCGGATGCGTTCCGCCGCCACGGTTCAGGCGACGGTAAGTTCCTTGAGGAAGTCGTAGCCTTTTTCTTCGAGCTCAAGGGCGAGCTCGGGTCCGCCGGTTTTGACGATCCGGCCTGCGGACATGACATGGACGACGTCGGGCTTGATGTAATCGAGAAGCCGTTGGTAGTGGGTGATCAGCAGCATGCCGCGATCGGTGGAGCGCATGGCGTTGACGCCCTTGGCGACGATTTTGAGGGCGTCGATATCGAGGCCGGAGTCGGTTTCGTCGAGGATGCAGTACTTCGGTTCGAGCATCAGCATCTGGAGGATCTCATTGCGCTTCTTCTCGCCGCCGGAGAAGCCCTCGTTGACGGCGCGGGCGGTGAATTTTCGATCCATTTCGAGCAGGTCCATCTTTTCGTAGAGGGACTTGTAGTAGGCGACGGCATCCAGCTCCTGTCCTTTGGGCAGGCGGGCTTGGAGGGCAGCGCGGATGAAGTTGGCATTCGAAACGCCGGGAACTTCGGCCGGATATTGGAAGGCGAGGAAGACGCCAGCGCGAGAACGCTCGTCGATGCTCATTTCGAGGATGTCCTCGCCATCGAGAGTCACCGAACCGGCGGTCACCTCGTAGCCTTCGTGGCCTGAGATGACTTTGGAGAGGGTCGATTTTCCGGAGCCGTTCGGGCCCATGATGGCGTGAACTTCACCGGCTGGGATTTCCAGGGTGACGCCTTTGAGGATTTCGGTGCCGTCTTCGAGTTGGGCGTGGAGGTCGGTGATGACGAGGGACATGGCTTGAATGAAAAGTGGTCGAGAAATCAGTGAGCGGTGGTGGAAGCGGGCAGTTCGCCGCGAAGGGTGATCTCCACATCGGTGATCACGGTGCCGGGCGGGAGATCGAGCAAGTCGGCCAAGTTGATGCCGGGCTTGAAAGTCACGTCGTGGATCGAGCCGGATTTGCGATCGTGAAAGTGGCCGTGCTCCTCTAGGTTCGGGCAGAAGCGAGAAGGCTCCCGATCGAAATTCACCTGACGGACGATGCCGTGTTGAGTGAGCGCTTCGAGGCAATTGTAAACGGTGGCGAGAGAGATGTTGGGGAGCCGATCCTTGATGCGGATGAAGACATCGTTCGCCGTGGGGTGGTCCCGTTGATCCATCAAAAGACGGTAAACTTCCCAGCGCTGCTTGGTCATGCGCAGGCCTGCGATTTCGCCCGGCATTGTGCCGGCCGGATCAGGCTTGCTATCTGGAGTAGGAGAGACCATGCGGGACGCGGAAGGTAGGCCCCCTTGGAACAAGAGCAAGAATAATTCTAATTTGATTCCGGTTCTGATTGTGGCGAATTTCGGTGGTGGCGGATGAACTCCGCGATGATCTGGATTTGCGCGGGATTCAAGAGATCCTTCGAGGGAGGCATCCCTGCGAGCGGGAGTCCTTCGGAAAGGATTCGCTCAAGATCCTGGTCGTCGTGGGCGAACTTCCACTCCCCGGAGAGGAGGTTGCGCTGCAAGCCTCCTTGGAGCTCGGGGCCATGACAGGCGGCACAGGCGAAGGCAATGAGCGTTGCCGGGTCGCGTGTTTCCGGGGTGAAGATGGGAGGAGCGGGAGCCGAGGAGGTGACGGGAGATTCGATGGTGCCTGCGGGGTCGGCGACGATTCGGAGAATTCGATCGTCGGGTGCATTGCCATGAGCTTCAGGAGGATCGAACATGGAGGTGGAGATCCAAAGGGATCCGTCGGGGGCCTCGGTGATGAAGCGGATGCGTCCCCATTTCTGGTTCCAAAGGCGGTCGACGGATGCTGGATGTCCCTCGCCATCAAGAGCAATGCGCAGTACGGAGGCGCCACGGAGACAGGCGAGGAGGAGGGTGCCCCGGAGTTCAGGGAAGGCGGTGCCTTGATAAAACAAGAGTCGACCCGGCCCGACAGCAGGAGTCATTTCGATGAGGGGTGATTTCATGCCCTCGGCCTCGCGGGAGTGGGAAATGATCGGCCAGCCATAATTGGCGCCTTTCTCGACGAGATTGAGTTCGTCGCCGTGGTTGGGGCCGTGCTCGGAGGCATAGAGTCGGCCAGTGCCGGGCTGGAAAGCGATGCCTTGGGGATTACGATGTCCGTAGGACCAGATTTGCGTGCGGACGTTCGCCTCTCCGACCAGCGGGTTGTCTTCGGGGATCGTGCCATCGGGGTGAATGCGCAGGATTTTCCCTGCGAGGCGCTCCAGGTTTTGGGCGAGTGGCGGGTCGTTGGCATCGCCGGTGGTGACCCAGAGGTTGTTGTCGGGGCCCCATTCGAGGCGGCAGCCGGTATGGTTTTCCCAAGCGGGAATGCCTTCGAGAAGTGGATGAGGATCGACGAGGTGATCGCCATCCCAGTGATACCGTTCGACGCGGAGTTCAAAGTGGCCCTCAGTGGTTTCCCGATTCCAAGCAAGAAAGACGGCAGGTGGGGTGACGGCTTCGGGTGTGATGGCGAGGCCAAGAAGCCCCATTTTGATGCGAGCGGAAACGGGCAGCGTCAGTGCGGGTTCATCGAGAAGTCGGCCTTCTTTGATGATCCGAACGCGGCCCTCCCGTTCGGTAAAGATTTGTCGTCCATCAGGCAGAAGTCGCAGTTCCCAAGGGACCCGCAGGCCGCTGGCGACGGTCTCGATGCGATGGGGGGTGACCAGAGCGGCGTTCTGCGGCTCGGACACCAAAAGTGGGGCGGCAGAGGCACTGACCCCGAAGAGGGCGAGGCAAAGAGATTTCACAAGGCTTGAACACTAACGACTGCCGATCGGGAGCCCAGCAAAAAGCGGTGATTCGCGAATCGGGGATGACGATGGGGCCTTCCGTGTGAATCAGGGGGCGGCTGAAGATTCTTTAGCGCCAAGAGATCGGTGCCATCGTTTGGGAGCGTCTAGGGCTCCTTGGTCTTCGTGGGGGGGGCTGGGGTGCGCCAGGCGGTGACGGGGAAATCTCGCGCATCCCAGTTGAGCGAAAATGCCAGTGGGTGCTTGAGAAAGGATGGATTCGGAGATAGCGATTCGGGCAATGACGGAGGAAGCCGAAGGATATGCGATGCTCGGCATGTGGCATGATGCCTGGGAGGCCATTCAGTCGTTGCCCGTTGAGCAACGGAGTTCTCCGGAGGCGCTACGGATCCGTCTGCGGTGCAGTCAAGGAAGCCAGGCCTGGAAAATGGGCGTGAGCGTCGCAGAGGCGCTCGAAAAAGGCAGCGAGAGGGATCGTGAAGCGGTGGCTCGCTTTTATTCGGCGCGGGCGCACTCGGAGGTGGCGGCGGACCGGATGGCCTCGGCAAGAAAGTCGATCAAGATGGCCTGTGAGGCCTGGCCGCCGATTCATATCGAGCTGGCCCGAGATCCGTGGTGGAACACGGTTTTGTAAGGAGAGCGGCCGATGAGGCGGCGGAACCTCGACTTGAAGTTCCGCCGTGAAATCTCACCAACGGCGGTTGCCACCACCACCGCCACCGCGGCGTTGGTCACCACGTTGAGGGCGGCCACCACCGCCACGCTCTTCGCGCGGTTGGGCCTCATTGATACGCAGACCGCGGCCGTGGAAATCGGCACCGTCCAGGCCCTTGATGGCGGCTTGCATGGATTCGTTGGAGTCCATGGTCACAAAGGCAAAGCCACGTGGGCGACCGCTTTCACGATCCATCGGCATGTGGACATCGGTGACGGCACCGTACTCCGAGAAGAGGGATTCGAGGTCTTGCGAGGTGGTGTCAAAAGGGATGTTCCCTACGTACATTTTCATGGTTGTCAGGTGGCTATCGCGAGTTCGGATCTTGTCGACTGTTCCCGAAAATCGGGTTTCAGATTACCACCGAATCACAAAACTCACCTGGCAACACTCCACGCCTTGAATTCTCCAGGCCGCGGACCACTGCGGGAGGCATGCGGGATTCGTGAGCCAATGGCAAATGAATTCGAAGAAAAGGGCACACAAGCCTGCCAGACAAGCTTGCGGGCCCGGTTGTCAGAAGGAATCAAGGCGCGGGAACGAGGCGTACGATGCGATGGGGATCGTTGAGAACGACGTAGAGGGCTCCCTCGGGGCCGCTGGCGACGTCGCGGACCCGCCCGATGTTTTTCAAGATGACTTCTTGTTCGGTGACTTTGTGGTCCACGATGCGGAGTCGGCGGATTTCCTGTTGGGCGAGGGCACCGGCGAAGAGGTCATTTTTCCAACCAGGGAAGGCATCCCCTGTATAGAAATCGAGGCCGCAGGCGGCGATGCTCGGCTGCCAGTAAATGACGGGCTGTTCCATGCCTTCCTTTTCGGTTTCACCGGTGATGGGGGTGCCATCATAGTTCATTCCGTAGGTGATAATTGGCCAGCCGTAGTTCTTTCCGCCTTCGATGCGGTTGAGTTCGTCTCCACCACGCGGGCCGTGCTCGGTTTCCCAAATGGAACCGTCGCGCGGGTCGAGGGCGAGGCCCTGGGGATTGCGGTGCCCATAGGACCAGAGGCCTTTGACAGCTCCTGGCTGGCCGACAAATGGATTGTCTTCGGGTTCGCTTCCATCCTCATTGAGGCGGTAAATCTTTCCTTTGGCATTGGTGATGTCTTGGGCCTGTTTCCAACCTCCGCGCTCACCGACGGGGAAGAAGATGTAGCCGTCCTTGAAGACCAAACGGGTGCCAAAGTGGACGCCGTCTCCTCCATAGAAGCGATCATCCGCCTTCCAGATTTCTTCTTCGTCGACCCATTGGTGGTCTTTGATTCGGCCGCGGACGTACTTGGTGATGGTGCGGACTTTGTCGCCGTCTCGCTCGCCATCGGCGAATCCGAGGTAGATCCAACCGTTCTTCGCGTAGTCGGGATGCACTGCGACTTCCATCAGTCCGCCTTGGCCGTGGTGGATGACTTTCGGGGTGCCTTCGATGGGCTGGGGATCGAGGGTGTCATCGGATCCCATGAGGCGAAGGCGTCCGGGGCGCTCGGTGACGAGTTTCCGTCCGTCCGGGAGAAATGCGATGGCCCAAGGGATATCGAGGCCATTTTCAACGACCATTTCGATTTGGTAATCGGCGTGGTCGGTATGGGTCACTTTGCCGGGTTCGGGCTTGGGATACTCGATGCCTTTGGCGAGGGCTTCCTTCTCTTTTTCCCGGACGTAGATGACCAACTGGCGAATCTGATCATCGCTGAGAACGGTCTTGAATGGCGTCATCCCGAGTTGGGCGTTGCCTTCGGAAATGCTCTTCCGGAGGTCCGCGTCGGTGTCGCCGTGCTTCCATTGTCCATCGACCAGAGAGCCGCCGAGTCCGGAATTGAGGTCTTTGCCGTGGCAGCTGGAGCAGAGCGTATTGAACAGCTCGTCCGCCTTCATTTTCGAGTAATCCGGAGTGTCTTGGGCAAAGGCAGTGACCGGAAGGAGGGCGAATGGGAGCAGGCGTTTCATCGGATGACCGATACTCCTACTTTGGATTCGTCTTTCTGCAATCTTGGATCAAAATGCCCACTCGGCGGTGACCCAGAAGGCACGGGGTTGGCCGTAAGAGCGAATTCCGTTGCCGGCGATGGCGGTGGGAATGTCTTCGTTGAGTAAGTTTTCGATGCGTGCGTGGAGCGCGAACGAATCGGTGGCCTGCCAGCGGGCGCCGAGGCGAACGGTGGTATAGGATGGCAATTCGCGGGTGCCGAGAGCGTCATCGAAACGAGAGGCGCCGTACTCGACGCCGGCGGAGAAACACCATGGGTCGGACGGGCGAAATTCCAGATTTCCGAGCAGGCGGAGGTCGGGAGCGAGGGGAAAAGCCTGGCCGTCGAGAAGCGGCTGAGAGCGGGATGAGGTGAACTCAGTTTCGGACCAGAGCGCATCGAAGCGGAACGCCCAGCAAGGATCGGGCGCCCAAGCTGCTTGAGCTTGGATGCCGTAGACGCGGGCTTGGTCGACGTTTTGCCGCTGCATGCCGGTGCCACCGGCTGGCAGGGTGCCAAAGATGGAGGCGATGGCGGCGGGGTCGGTGATCGGCACATTGGCGATCGCGTCTTCGATCCAATGGTGAAAAGCGTCGGCACTGACGGTGAGGTCGGTGCGGGGATGCCATTCGAGGCCGCCTTCAAGGCTGATGAAGCGTTCCGGCTCCAATCGCGGGTTGGCCTCGGTGAGGTCATTGCGCACGCGATAGGGGCGATGAAGCTCGTTCAGAGTGGGCAAGCGGAAGCTGGTGGAGGCGGAAAGGGAGGCGCTGAGAAGGTCGCCGAGCGACTGATCGAGTGATAGCGCGGCACTGGGTTCCCAGCCATCACGGTCTGCCGGAAAATCGCTCCGGAGGAGCGAGCCGGTTGTCAGGGAGCGTTCGATGCGTTTGCCGTCGTCGAGCGACCAGTGATCGAGGCGCAGGGAGCCATCGAGTTGAGTTCCACGCTGAAACTCGGCATGGCCAGTGGCAAAGATGCCGGCCAGCGACTGCTCGCCTCCGGCGATGCGACGACGAAACACGCCAGCGTCCTCCTGCGTCTCTCCATGGAGGAGACGGAAATCGGTGCCAGCAGAGAATTCGAAGCGGTCTCCGATTTCCTGACGAAGGGTGAGGGCTCCTCCGACGCCGTCTCCAGGAACATGGAATTGGTCGAGGGCCAAGGTTTCCGTGCTGCGGCTGGCATCGACCGAGCTGAAGACGGAAGAAAAGCGACGGCGTTGGTAGTAAGCGAGGATTTGCCAGGCATGGTCGGCGTCCTCGGAAGTGAGTCGGAGCGAGGCATCGACGGCTTCGGTGCGGTTGCCTGTGAGCGGAGTGCCGTTTCCACGGTCTTCTTCGTAGTAGGAAAGGGATGGCTCAACGGTCAACCAGGAGTCCGGCCGCCAGATGGCGCGTAAATCAGCTCCGGCAGCGTCGAGATCGAGTTTTCGGTCGATAGGGCCACGTTGTTCGGCGGGAACGGTTTCGAATCCGTCACTGTGGAGGCCGAAGGTGACGATGGAGATTCCCAAGCTTCCGTCATCGGCCACCAGATCGGCGGCGGCCGTTCCGCCGTAGGTGCCGTGGGAACCTGCGGTCACCCGGAGAAGGGCGCGCTGGGTGTCAATCTCCCGGCGGGTGATGCGGATCGAGCCCGCGGGGCTCATGTTGCCCCAAGCGGCGGAGCGGGAAGCGGGGATCAGGGCGGCATTTTCGATCGTCCAAGGATCGAATCTCGCCCACTCGACCCAGCCGCCGAATGGGTCATTTTGGGGAATGCCGTCGCGGAGGACCAAGGTGCGGGACGCCGCTGTGGCTCCGGTGTTGCGGAGACTGACTCCTGCTGCGGTGGGATTGGCGAAGATTCCCGATGAGGGGCGATAGAGGGAGAATGAGGGATCGCGAGCTAGCAGTTCGTCGAGGGTGCGGGGAGCGGAATCTTCGATGGTGGTCCGATCCCACTCGGCAAGGACGCTGGGGCGGGACTCACGGCGCTCGGCGAGGATGACGGTGGCCGGCAGGTCCTCGACTTCGGAATCCATCGGAGCTGCCGTTGTGACAGCGACCAGAGGTAGCAGGAAAAACGTGGGACGCATGGGATGAGATCTTAATCGGCAAGGAGACCCCGCCGATGAGTGGATGAGCGCCCGCTTTTCCGCCTCAATAGCCGCGCCAGAAGAGCAGCGCACAGGCGACGACTGCAGCGCCGTAGACGAGGCCCGCGAGGCTGAGCGTTTTCCAGCGAGATGCGCTGGCCGTTGCCCAGCTCACGGCGTCGCGGAAGAGGTAGGGCATGCCGACGAAATAGAGAGAAGCGATGATCATGCCGTAGGTCCACAGGGGGATCAGCACGTGTCCAGTGGGCCATTTTTGGAAGTGCGCTTCTAAAATCGGAGCGGCGGCCATGAGGCCCAGAAGTCCGAGGGCGCGCACGGCGAGAAACTCCTTGATGGCGATGCTGAGGGCAAAGATCAACACAGGCACAGCGATGCGGAGGATGGGCTTGGCGGCGTTGAATTGGTCACCGAAGTCCATCGAGAGGGCATGGAAGATGCCTTTCCCCGGGGATGCCACCAACAGCCAGAACCAAATCAGCCCGAGTCCCATGAGGACCTGGCCAAGTTGCTGATTGCGCGGGAAGCGTTTCAGGAAAGTTTGCACCGGCGCGGCTTTGACAAGCATGAGCAGGTGTCCGGCCACCATGAGCAGGCCGAGGATGAGACCGGTGCCGAAAAGCGGAAGCTTCTCGTAGGGGTGCATCGCTTGGGCGGGGTCCATGTGCGGACGGAATTAGGGCAGCAGTCGGGGATCGACAAGGCGGAAGTCCGGGCGCCGTCCCCTGCTGGGTTGTGGGTCACACCGGCAGGAGGGTCGCGGTCGGTTCCACGGTCGACGAAATGTCTTGGTGGCGGATGGGATCTGGCTTAGCGCGAACGAGCTTCGAGCAGAAACCGACACATTTCCGGATAGAGGTGCTTGGCATCGGTCGAGAGCATGTTGTCGTGGCCAGCCCCCTCGACGGGCCGGAGAACTTTCCGAGAACTGGGAATTCGAGAGAAAAGAGCTTCAGCGTCCGTGAATGGAATGAAGCGATCCTCCCGGCCGTGAACGATCATCACCGGCATGGTCAGTTTTTGAGCTACGCGGATGGGCTGAATTTCCCAGGGAGTGTAGCCTGCTCGGAACCAGGCGGCACAGCCAACGGAGGCGGTGGCGAGAGGGGCCCACTCGGCGTGGTTCGGGGCGAATGCCTCGGCCGAATGGGTGAGGGTCCGGTCGAGGGCGGCGAAGGAGGAGACGCTGATCACTCCGGCCCAGCGTTCGGGGTGCCGTGCAGCCGTCTGGAGGGCAATTGCAGCACCCTGGGAGACGCCATAGAGGAAGAGAGGCTCGGGGCTGATCGCAAACCTACCGGGGAGGTCGTCGACGAGAGCCTCGACAAGGGCGCTTTCCTTTTTCCCGAATGTCGCATGCGGCGCCGGATGATCTCCGTGGCCGGGCAAATCGAGAAGCAGGCAGCGAAATCCCGCGGCACAGAAGCGTTCGCAGCTCGGCAGATGGTCTTCTTTGCGGCCGGTATGGCCGTGAAGCATCACCACAGTGCCCACCACGGTGCCCCAGGGTAGCGAGGATTGGAGAGATTGGCGAAGCTCGGTTCCTCGCCAGGAGTTGCGATTTCGGCTCGGCTCAGGCTCGACAAGCAAACATGGAGTCTGCTGAGGGCCGGTGTAGGCCGTGATGCGGAGGCCAAACGCGGCGGGTTGGTCGAGCCGCTCGCGATGGTAATCCTGAAGGACCCGTCGCGGCGGCTCGACCAGGCGGCCGGCTCCCAACCAGCCGACCGCCACCGTCGCCACCAAGAGTCCGCACGCGAGCCAGGCAATGAGATGAAGCAGGCCGCGGCGGACGCATTTCCACATGGCGGGGTTCTCTGCGAGCCGTGTGAATCTGTGATGAACCCTCAGTGAATTCGTCTCCGGAGCGATGGCGCCGATCGGGAAATGAAAAATCTCTGGACGGTGTAACAGGAGTGCTGTAACACCAGTATCACAACGGGCGTGGTGCCCGAGTGGGTGATGCTTCCATTTGTCCTCCAACTTCGTGATGGCGAGCCGGTTTCTGACCAGGTGGTGAGGGCGGCGCATCGAGCTTTGGCGAATGGTGAGCTGCGTGAGGGGGATCTTTTTCCCTCGGTGCGTGGGTTGGCGCAGGAGTTAAAGATATCGCCAACGACCGCATTCAAGGTGGTGCAGGAGTTGAAGGACCTGGGATTTTTGGTGAGTCGGCCGGGCGTGGGGATGGTCGTTCAAGCGCCGCAACTCCCGCCTGTGGAAAAACGTCAGGCTCTGTTGGAGCCGGCTGCGCGGAGGTTTTTGGAAGAAGCCCGCGCGTTGCATCTGACGGCTGAAGAAACGGAAGCCGTGCTGCGTCGCCTTTCTGATCCTGACTCTGAAATTCAACCCGAACGCTGGTGATGATCACGATCCGTGGACTGCAAAAGAAATTCCGGGGCAAGCCTGCGTTGCGCGGTGTCGACCTCGATGTGCCGGAGGGCAAGGTGACCGCCTTTTTGGGCCCGAATGGGGCAGGCAAGACGACGACGCTGCAATGTGCGATGGGATTGCTTGAGCCCGATGCCGGTCACATTGAGGTCATGGGAGCCCGGCGATTGTCTCCGGAGCTCTGGAAGCGCATGGGATATGTTTCGGAGAACCAATGCATGCCCGAGTGGCTGACGGTTCCGAAGCTGCTCGATTACGTACGGCCGATGTATGGCAAACAGTGGGACCGGGATTTTGAGAAGCGATTGCTTCGGGACCTTGACCTGCCGCAGAAGACGCCGTTGAGGTCACTTTCTCGGGGGCAACGGATGAAGGCCGCACTGGTCTCGTCGCTCGCGTATCGGCCTCAGTTGGTGGTGCTCGATGAACCCTTCACCGGCCTTGATGCCCTGGTGCGAGATGAGTTTCTCACCAGTTTGCTTGAGCTGACTGAAACCGAGGGATGGACAGTGTGGATCTCTTCGCACGACATCGAGGAGGTCGAACGGTTCGCGGATCGAGTGGCGATTCTTCGCGACGGAATGGTCCACCTTCAGGAAGAGGTGACGGCACTTCAGGCGCGATTTCGCCAGATCGAGTTGGTGACGGAAGAGGATCTCTCCGCACCCCTTGCCTTGCCTCCCGACTGGGTTCACCTCCGGGTTGAGGGGCGGGCTGTGCGCTTGGTTCACGGTGACTACGATGAAGTTCGTAGTAAAGCCGTGCTGCTGGAGCACTTTTCCAATCCTGTGCACTACGAGGTAAGGCCGATGAGCTTGCGCGAAATCTTTGTCACCTTGGCCCGCAGTTTTCGAACCACCCCTCAATCCTAACGATCATGCCATTTTCTCCATTTACCCGTTTGTTGGCTGCGGCGATCGTGGCCAGCTATGGCTTCTTCCTTTTTTGGCCGAATCCGCGTGCACATCATTGGGGGGCTCAGGCGCTGGTCCTGCTTCCTTTGCTATTGTTAGTACTGATGGTGAGCGCCCAGCGATCGTGGCCTGTCTTTGAGCCGCGCGCTTTCTATCGGACGCGGCCAGTAACGGATGGTTTCGGCATGCGGAGAATGTTGGGATTGATGGCCGCGGTTTTTGGGGGCGTGGCCTTGTGGGTGATGATCTATGTATTCGGGCACAACTTCAGCGGCCGAGCTGCCTTGGAGGGCATCCTGTTGTTGGTACTTCCGGCGCTCGCGTGGGCTTGGCTATGGGCGGTGGTCGCGTGTCTTGCGACGCGTCGCCAGCGCCCGTTGATTTGGTTGATTCTCACCTTGCTGGCGGCGCCGATTCTTTCCGGAGCGGGATTGGCAACGATGCGAGGCGACCTGAATCTTGAAATGAAAGGTTCCTTCTTCATCACTCCAGCGAGCTTGCTGATCCTCGCGGCGGTGTCGATTCTGCCGGCCATTTGGTGGTTGGTGGCCTCGCGGCGGAAATGGAGGACGGGGCTCGGACTCATGATGTGGTTTGGAGCCCTGATTCCTTGGATCATGGTTCACGGGCAGTTCTTTCCGAAAAAAGTGTCGAATGGGATGACCACCGAGAAGTTCGTCGAGCACATCGAATCGATCGAGCTCCACCCCCCGGCAGGCGAATGGCACGAGGTTCCATGTAGCGAACTTTTGACGATTAAGGGGCTTCAAAAAGGCGAATTCGGAATGGGGGGATTTCTGATCGGAGAGTCCAAGGACTCTCGCTGGAGAGCGACATGGACTCCGAAAATCGGGATGAGAAAAGAGGGGGAGGGGTATGATTGGCTCGAATGGCCGGTGATCAAAGGGACGGGCGAGACGGCCGAATGGGGTGGCACCGAGCTGATAAGTGATGAGATCCAGAATCGCTGGTATCCGAACGAAAAGCTCGAGCCATGGACCCGAAGAAATCGGGAAGGAGTTCAAGCCATGTTTCAAAAACCTCGTCTGCATCCATGGGTCACAGGGCAGGATGGCGAGAATGAGGCTGAACGATCTGACGATCCGTCCCAATGGGACTGGAAGGCGTATGGAACTGTGACTCGATTGGAGAAGGCGGGAGATGTCGACCTTCCTCGTGGAGGTTCGCTCCGCTTGAGAACAGGAGGGCGTTTGTTGGTTTCCATTGCCGAACCAACTTCATTGTCGAATCGATTGCGACTGAAGTATCAATTCGAAGATATTCATCCATTTGAGGATGCAAGTTCGGCTTCCCTCGATCGGGTCGCAGGATTGGGGATCTATGCGGTGGTCGAGCATCCCGATACAGGAGACAAGTGGTTTGCGGTCTTCCGCTTTGTGGGGCGGAGTCCCAAAACGGAGGGCTGCCCACTTTTCCTGGGTGGAGTCCAAGAGTTTGAGATGATTTGTGAGGGCACGCCCGCCGAACAGGCCGCGCAGGAGCTGCGTTTGCGGAAAGGGCGGTTGGCGGTGTTTGTCGCGGTGAATCAGGGCTCCTTTCCTCCGACCGTAGTGCGTCGTTAGTGGTTTGCGAACTTGTGAGGCCGTCGCAAGAGCGTCACAAACTCCCCGGATGCATCCTCTTACCGCGTATCCTGGTTTGGAGAAAGAGCTGGCCCGTCAATTGCGCGAGGCAGAGCTCGACCATGAGGTGTTTTCGCTGCCGCTGAAAGTTTGCGAACTGTCGCGCTGTCGGGCGACGTGCTGTCATGACGGGGCTTTGCTTGAGCCTGAAGAGAGTCGCGCGATTCGAGAGGTGATGACAGCCCGCCGGGGTCTCTTGGCCAGCTATGGTTGGGACCATCCCGATCCGTTGACTCATGGAGGAGGTCGCGAACGCACAGTGACCCTGCCCGCCGGTCTCAGTGAGTTGGCCGAGGAGTTTCCCGCTCATTTCCCAAAAACGCGGTGTGTTTTTCTGGATGCAGAGCACCGATGTGTGCTCCAGCGCTTGGCGGTGGATGACGGTCGGCACCCGTGGTTTTGGAAACCGGTTTCGTGCTGGATGCATCCGCTCCTCCTGCGTCCGCGGGAACGTGGTGGGCGCCCTGTGTTGACCTTGGCCCAGGCGGGAAACGATCCTGCGGCGGGGCCTGACTATCCGGGATTTGGTTCGCAGACTCCTTGCGGAATGGTTTGTGAGGGCGGTCCACCGGCGCGGGTGACTTTGCACATGGAGCTGGAGTGCTTGTCGGTAATCAGTGGGCGCGATCTCGTGGGGGAGTTGACTCGTGCAGCGGAGGAAGAGTCGTGGGGCATCCAGAGGTGATCTCCTCGACTTGAAGCGCGATGGCCCGAACCAGCACTTTTTCCTGGTCCAGAGGAAGGGAACTCTCCGCTCGGGCGAGAGCTTCGCGAGAGTGTTCTCGGCAGGCGCGTGAAAAGATCTGAGGCGACGATTGAGCGAGGCCAAGCAGGCTGTGTTGGATCCATTGCTGGACTTCAATGTGTCCGGCGGCGTCGCGCGCGATGGGACGAAAGAAGTCGTCAAACAACTCCTGCACCGCAAGTGGTTCAAGCCATAGGTGAGGGAAGCGGATTTCAGCGGGCTCGCGATCTTCCCAATGGGAAAGAATGCGGACGCCATGAGTGAGAATGGAAATGGCCGTGCCTGGGTCATTGACCGCCGGAGAAAGGGCACGGGATGCGATTTCCGAAAGAACGACCATGCCGAAGCGAGGGTCTTGGAGGAAGGTGCGATGATCGCCGAGACTGAAGGCTTGGCGGATGCGATCGAGAAGCTCGTCGTCGACGGCTTCCGCCGGGAAGATGTGCACGAGAGGATCGGCGGGAAAGAGAAAGCCTCCGGGAGCGCGGGGGAGGCGGAGCTGGAGTCCGGCTTCGTCGGCAAGATCGTTGAGGGCAGCAAAGTCGATATGAGTGAGGTAGCCCGAGCGAGGGGTGATCAAGGGTTTGGATCCGTCGGGGATGGCGTGCGGATTCTTGATCGGATGGCATCCGAGAAAAGGATCACGAACACGCTCGTCGAAGGCTTCAAGGGCAACCTTTTGAACCCGGGAAATCGAGTCGTCGAGGCGTCCGAAGGTCCGCAACATCTGCACCCAGCGGACCATGGTGGCGACGATGATGACGTAGATCGCGAGAGTGGCGACAAAAAGGAGGAGCCTGCCTTGGGCACCATAGATTCCCAATTCAAGGGTGATCGTGCCGACGAGGCTGAAGACAAAAGCGCCAAGAAAGGTGGCGAGGACGTTCTGAGAGGTCTTGTCTGCCAGGAGAAGCTGCGTAACGCGAGGAGTGGCGGCCGTGGCTGCGCTGGCAAAGGCGTTGGTCATGACGCCCAGGGAGAAGGTCGAAACCGCGAGCATCGAGGAAGCGAGAATGGACAGCTTGGAAGCGACTGAATCGGCATCGAACTGAATGGCGATTTCATAGGGGAGAAACGGACCGAGGAAGACGCCGGCGATGGCGACCATGCCGGAGGCGATGGCGTAGAGAGTGACCCGGGGCCAGATTTTCTCGGAGAGACGACGCCACCGCCACTGCCACTTGCTGAGGACCGATGAAGATGAGGAGCGACGGGCATTTTTCATGGCAGACCCCAGTCTATCCAACAGCGTTCCCGTGGGGTCAATGGCGAGGTGGTGCTGCCATGTCGGCAAAAAAGCGGCCGGGCTCCTGAGGGAGACCGGCCGTTGAAGGAGAGGGGTTCAGGGCCGGCGCCGATGAAGACCCAGACCAAGCGCTATGCCGCTGAGGAGAATGGCCGAGGGTTCCGGAACCACGCTGAGGGTTCCAGTGGCCTGATCGAATTGATAGATCCCCTGGGCCCAGCGTCCCTCGCCGAGGTCATGAAATCCTTCGATCGAAAACTCGTCGCCATATTCGGCGGTGGCCACGGAGACCAACGACCAGGCATCCCCGTAAGTGGTGGATGCGCCGGAGAGATCAAGAGCGAAGGAGCCGTTGAGAGCGATCCATCCGATCCCTTCAATCGAGTTGTTGATGCCATCAGAGCCCATCTTGAAATGAAACACCGAGTTCTCCGCCAAGGTGGCGAGGCTGTTCTCAGAGTTAAGGATCAAGTCGCCGTGGAAGGTGCTGGCGGCGCTGGTGAATGTGACCATCCGCTGGGTGGAGCCAGTGCCATTCCCGAGGATGTAGATGGTGGAATCTCCATGGATGGCAGAGGCGATGTTGAATCCTCCTTGGCTGGCAATTCCCATCCCGCTGGCGCCCACGGTGATGCTTCCGAAGAAAGTCACGGAGTCACCATCTCCCGCGCCGTGGCGAATCTGACCTCCATCGACGATGAGGTTCGAAATGGTGATCGTGGCCGTCGTTCCAGATCCTTTCCACATCAACGCTTCATTGTTGGCAGCGGAGAATGCAGCGGACCCGGTTACCGTTAGGGAGTCGCCGGCAAAGTTGTAGCTGGAGCTGCTGGTCGGAGTGCGGAGCAGGTGACCCTGGGTGAAGTAGTCGTTTCCTGGATCAGGATAAGACGCGCTGCTCCAATTCCCTGCTGAATTGAATGAGGAGTTGCCGTAGCTGTCATCGGCATTGAGCACGATGTTGGCAGCGAAGGCAGGGGTAGCGACAAACAAAATGGGAAGAAACTTCATCGATTTTATCGGGTAACGTTGCGGTGACGGCGGGCGGCAAAGGCGAGTCCTCCGAGAAGGGCAAGGAGGCCGGCGGTGGGCTCGGGCACGGCTTGTACGAGGACGTTGTCGATGCGCAGGGCACTGGTGCCGCTGTAGTCGGAGATATCCGTGATGCCGAAGGCAACGGTGACAGCGCCGCTGTCGGTAAAGACATGGGAGTAGCTGCTCGTCAGGGTTTCATAGGCATAGTCGCCGGAGGAGACCCCGACGGCGTCGGCGGCGCTCGCCAGCCGAATGAGGGAGCCATTGATGACGAGGAAGGCCGAATCGAGACCGACCATGTCCGAGGTCAACAGTTGCCAATCGAAGCGGAGAGTGTCTCCCGGGTGCACATCGATGGTCACGCGCAGTGCTGAGCCTTCGGTGGCTTGATCGACAACATCGAGATCGAGTCCGCCCACGGTGAGGTCGACGAAGGTTTCCAGATCTCCGGCGGCTTCCAGGGGATCGGTGCCCGAGGCATTCACGGCATCCACTCCGGATTCGAAGCTGGTGTGAGCCGTGGTCAGGAGAGCGGCGCCTGACTGGATGCTGACGTCGCCCCCTGCAGACCAGGCGGACAGTGAGCCGCTGAAGTCATCGGTGAAGATCACGGCAGCGTGAGCCGGAACGGCGACAAGGAGGGTGGCAGGGAAAAGAAATGATTTCATGGAAAAATGATGAATTTAGTAGATCAAAGTGAAGGCTGGATCGATGGCTCCAAGGGAGGTGCCCTGAAGCAAAATCAAGTTGCGGAAGGTTCCCGGGCGGGAGGGATTGACGATCTGCACGAGCGCGCCGCGCGTGCTATCGATGAAGCGGATTTGCCCGTCGCCCACAGGATCGTCTCCCGCGTAGCCCAGATCGTTGAGGAGCCGGGTGATGTTGATGCGGTCCATCATCGGTTCGAAGTCGATGATGGTATCCATGCCGTCGCGTTGGCTTTGGTAGACGAAGGTATCGCGTCCAGCACCTCCAGAGAGGGTATCGGCGGCGGCATTTTGGAAGACTTGGTCATCCCTATCGGTGCCGACGAGGGTTTCGCGGCCTCCGTTGCCAACGATCCGGTTCTTCCGGGCAGTCAGCCATTGGTCGGAGCGAAGGGCAGATTTGGAAACACGGATTTCGCTGATGCTTCCGAAGAAGCCATCGGTGCGATTGCTTCCCCAGAGGCCGGCACCGATGACCCAGGATTGCTGGGAGAATCCGGCGATGCCATCAGCACCGTTCACATTGCGAAGAACCGGGGCGCCAGCGACATACATCGTTGAGTTGTGGCTGCCGGGTTCATTGACGATGGCGACGTGGGTCCAAACTTCGGGCATGATCTCGCCGGACCAGTTGGTGCGAGCCTGGTACCCCCAGCTTGTGTAGGTGGTGGGCTCCCACTGGATCTCCCGGAGATTGGAAATGGAGAACAACAAGGGAGTGGATTCGGCATCGCCACCACTCCAGCCCGAGAGGTTGCCGCGGTTGCCATCTCGGGTCATCACGTTCATCCATGAGTTGTTTCCGCGAGTCCAGTCAGCATGGATTTTGAAGATGGCTTCCACGGTATAGCCATTGCGCAGGAACTCGCTATTGAGAGGAGCTTCTTGGAGCGTTTTGAAGAAGCTCTTGCCCCAACCCGCGGAGGTGTTGCCGAGGAATTGCACGCTACCATTGGCTGCGGAGAGCGCATGGCGTTCGTCGGACCACAGGAGATCACCGAGTTCTGCGCCGTCGGTCAGAGCGGAGCGAACCAGAGGATTGTTGGACTGCTCGGAAAGATCGGGGATCTCTGTGTCCGTGGCGACAGTGGTGCCCGATTGACCGGAGTCGAAACGCCAGTGGGCTAAAGTTTGATCGCCATTGTGGGGGTAGTCCTCACTGTCGAAGGGCGTCATGGGAGTGGCGGCTTCGGGTTCCTCATATTCCGCGAGGATCTTCTTGCGGACGGTTTCAATCAGCGGCTCATCGCGGTTGGCGGGGCCACTTGCCAGGGTGCCGGCAAATCCCGCAAAGCGCTCCGCGAAGTTCATGGGGGTCACGTACTCGTTGCTGGCGTCGTCGAGCACCGCTCGGTCAAACTCGTTGATGGTCGCTTCAGGCTTGGTGGGGACCCAAGGAGAGAAGGTCATCGAACGGATTTCGTTGTGCGTCAGGTCAAATTCGCAGAGTCGCAGGTAGCCATTGCCCCCCTGATAGGACATCTGATAGTCGGCCACAACTTCGAGCACGTCATGCCCTTCGTCGTTTTGGCGGACTCGGTGGGCGGAGCCGTGATGGTGACCGCCGATGGCCATGAAGATTTGGTCATTCTTGCGAATCAGGTTCTCCCAAAGGTAGTCGCCGTAGCTGGTGGATTTGGCGGTGACGCCATCGCTATCGACCCCGAGGAGTTCGTGAGTGGTAAGAATGACGGGAAGTTCAGGATGGGTGTCGATGATATCCTGAGCCCAGCGCAGGGCGGTGAGTGAGGCATTCCACGACAAGGCGAGGTTCAGGAATCGCTGCCCCTGGAACTCAAAAATGTGGTACTGATGGAATCCGCGGGGATCCATGCCTCCGAAGGTGGACTGCTGGCGGGCGCGACTGAGCGGGAAGTAGGTACGAAAGGGCTCGTTGGAGAGGTTGCGACCGGTGTCCCAGCTGCTTTGGTCGAGGACGTCGTGGTTCCCAGCGAGGATGGAGTAGGAAATGCCGGCATCGTCGAGGGTGCGCATCGCGATGGTGGCGTGATTCCATTGGGGCCAAAGCGAGACCTGGTCGACGATGTCGCCGAGGTGAGCCACCATGGGAATCTCAAGCTCGCGGAGGTTGTCGGCGAGCCAGGCCGTTTGGGCTTCAAACGGATTGGAGCCGTAGCGGTTGAGAAATTGGTCACCCTCAGCTTCGGTCGCGTAGCGTGAGTAGAACTGGGTGTCGGGAAGAAAAACCACGCCGAAACTCCGGATTTCTTCGGAGAGTGCGCTGGGCAGTGTGGTGGAAAGTAGCAGGGTAGTGAGGCAGGTCCGGGTCGCATGGTGTGCGAGACGAGCCCACCCGCGATGGATGGAACGGGAAGTCATCGAGACGTCGTATTTGGGGTGTCGGAAACCGTCCTGACGGACGGGCGGCACGCGTGGTGGACGTCATTCCCCTGCTGGGAAAGAGGCTCGCCGTGAGAAAATCGTCACGACAAATGTGGCTAAGGGTCCAGGAAGTGAAACGATTCCTGTGAGGGTATTGTCGATGTTGCGGGAAAGCGCTGAAGATCAGTGGGAAAGTGCCTTGAGGTGGCTACGAGAAAAGCCGTATTCAGGGTGGATCGGAGTCGATCAGGAGGCCTGGGAATTCTCGAGAAGGGAGAATAGCAGGTGAAATTTTTCACCCTGAACGGCGACGTGGGTGCGCAGTGCGTCAGCCGCCGCCTCGGAGTCGTGGGCTTGCAGGGCCTGGTGAATGGCGGCGTGTTCTTCCATCGATTGCCGGAGCCGACCTGCGGCGCGGAG
Organism: Haloferula luteola; assembly: GCF_014201715.1. Lineage (GTDB taxonomy): Bacteria > Verrucomicrobiota > Verrucomicrobiia > Verrucomicrobiales > Akkermansiaceae > Haloferula > Haloferula luteola. Next base: position 33,965 of record NZ_JACHFD010000002.1, on the reverse strand, counting down.
TTGCATGCGGCGGAATGGCCGGAGCCGCTTCTGGAGACGGATGGTTTCGGATGTCAGGAAGTCATTCCCGGCGGCTTGGTAGATTGCCTGGTGGAATCGTTCGTTGGCGAGGTAGTAGGCGTCGGTGTCGTCCGTTTTGAGTGCGGCCTCGCAGGCGGCGACGGCGGCGGAGACCTTGACCATTTCTCCAGGACCGATGCGCCGGGCGGCAAGGCGACCGCAAAGGGCTTCGAGTTCGGCCATGACCTCGAACATTTCGACCAATTCGACCACTCCGGGGTGGCGAACGAAGGCTCCCCGGCGGGGGATCAATTCGATGAGTCCGGAGCCTGCCAGCATTCGGAGGGCTTCACGAAGCGGGGTGCGGGAAACGCCAAAGCGTTCCGCCAGCTGGACTTCGTCAAGCCGTTCACCGTTCTTCCATTGTCCCTCAACAATCTGTTCTTCAAGGGATTGTCGGATGTCGTCAGCGCTGCGCCTCGCCATGGTGGGCACATGCTAGAGTGTCATCGCCCATCGTCCAATGGCCTTTTCGCTTGTCGGCGAAAGGGTCGCTTTCGTAGCGGGAGAGAAGCCCAAAAACCCAACCCATGGTGATTTACGGAACTGCCTTGCTTTGTGGATGTCTGTTTCTCGGACTTCTGGCAGGACGCTTATTGGGTGCGGCATTGGGAATCCATGCGGATGTGGGAGGGGTGGGGTTGGCGATGCTGCTGCTGGTGGCGGGGAACGATCGACTTCGGCGCACGTCCAAGCTGCCGCAGTTGACGGGAGAAGGGGTGAGATTCTGGAGTTCGATCTATCTTCCCGTGACTGTCGCGATGGCGGCTTCGCAAAATGTGCGGGCGGCGGTGATGGGGGGATGGATTGCCTTGGCTGCAGGGGCGGGGGTGGTGGTGGGGGGATTTGCGTTGGTGCCGTGGATCCGGCGGATTGGCGACCAAGAGGGAGGGGCGAAGTGAGGGCGATTCTGGACGAGCTTGCTGACAAGTATCCTTTGGTGATCGCCTTCATTTTCATTGGGGCTCTCATGGGAGTCTCTTGGGTCATTTCGGCGAAGGGGACGCGAAATCGGATCCATGGATCGGCGATCGCGATCTTTCTGGGGCTTGTGTTGGCCTATCTTGGGGGGCTTTGGACGGGGGGCACGAAAGGGCTCGCCGATGTGCCCCTTTTGGCGGGTGTGGGTCTTCTGGGAGGGGCGATGATTCGGGATATTGCGATTGTGGCGACGGCCATGGGGGTGGGGTTGGATGAGTTGCGTCGCTCTGGCCCGGGTGGGGTGGTGGCGTTGTTGGTGGGGGTCGTGGGATCGTTTGCGGTGGGCGCGGCGGTGGCGTTTTCGGCGGGTTATCGTGATCCTGTGAGCCTGGCGACGCTGGGTGCGGGGGCGGCGACCTATATTGTTGGGCCCGTCACGGGGACGGCGTTGGGGGCGACTCCTGAAGTGATCGCGTTGAGCATCGCGACGGGCTTGGTGAAATCGATTCTGGTGATGATTTTTACGCCTGTGGTGGCGCGGCGCATCGGGCTCGACAATCCACGTTCGGCGATGGTTTTTGGGGGATTGATGGGAACCACGAGTGGGGTGGCCGGAGGGTTGGCGGCGACTGACCCGAAGTTGGTGCCTTATGGGGCGATGACGGCGACGTTTTTCACGGGGTTAGGATGTTTGTTGTGCCCTTCGATTTTGTTCATTGTGCTGCGCTGGATGGTTTGACTCATGAGTGAATGGATTTCTCGAGCTTTGCAATTTTCTGACCGGATCGCGATTCGTGATCGGGCGGGAGAGTATCGTTATGACGAGTTGGTGGAGGCCTCGGCGAGGGTGGCGGGATTTTTGTTGAAGGGGCGCCGGAGTCTCGGCGGAGCGAGGGTGGCTTTTCAGATGCCATCAGGATGGGAGTATGTGGTGACGCAGTGGGGCATCTGGCGTGCGGGTGGGGTCGCGGTGCCGATTTCGGGTTCTGCGACGGAGCGGGAGAAGGCCTTTCTTTTGGAGGAGACTGGAGCCGGACTGTTTCTTTCCAAGGAGGGGGCAGATACCGGCATTCCAGGTGTGGAGGTGGCCTCTTTTGAGGGTCTGTTGGCTGGCGAATGCCAGGCTTTGCCTCAGATGTCTGCGGAGGATCCGGCGATGATGTTGTTCACCAGTGGAACGACCAGCCGGCCGAAAGGGGTGGTGACGACCCATGGAGCGATGGCGGCTCAAATCGACGCGTTGAGGGAGGCCTGGGAGTGGAGTGCTGAGGATCGCATACCGCTATTCTTGCCGCTCCACCATGTGCATGGAATCGTCAATATCCTGAGCTGTGCTCTCGCCTCGGGTGCCCGTGTGGAGGCTTTCCCGCGCTTTGAGATGAAGGCAGTGCTTGATCGGGTGGGAGCCGGTGCTTTCACGGTATTCATGGCGGTGCCGACGATCTATGCGATGCTCCTCGATCGATTGGAGGCAGGTGAGGATCCGGCGGCCGTGGCGGGTTTTCGGGATTTGCGACTGATGGTTTCGGGATCGGCTGCACTGCCTGCTTCTCTCCATGAAAGGTGGCGGCGGCTGACGGGACAGGTGCTTTTGGAGCGCTATGGCATGACGGAGACCGGGATGATTCTTTCGCACGAACTTCGTGGGGAGCGGCGTTGTGGATCGGTGGGGGTGCCGCTTCCGGGGGTTGAGGTTCGGCTGGTATCAGAAACCGGGGAATCGGTGGAGGGAGAGCGGGATCCTGGTGAGGTGCAGGTTCGTGGGCCTGCCGTGTTTCGTGGCTATTGGAACCGACCGGAAGCGACGGCAGAAGCCTTTGACGGAGATTGGTTCCGTACGGGGGACCTCGCGGTAAGGGAGGATGGGCAATACCGGATCTTGGGTCGGCTTTCGGTGGATATCATCAAAAGCGGCGGGTATAAGCTCTCGGCGTTGGAAATTGAGGCGGTGTTTCTGGAGCATCCTGCGGTGCAGGAATGTGCGGTGGTCGGGTTGCCGGATGAAAAGTGGGGGGAAACCGTCGCGATGGTGGTGGTCGGATCCGGCTTGGTGCCTTTGCCCGGCTTGGAGAGTTTGAGGGATTGGGCATCCGACAAACTATCGGACTACAAGCAGCCCCGGCAGTGGTTGGAGGTCGAGGCTCTGCCGCGCAACGCGATGGGCAAAGTGGCGAAGAGGGAAGTTGCCGCCTTATTTGGGGTGTGAAGGGGCACTGGGGGGCACTGAGAAAGCGCCCACGAGCGATGACTTTCTTTGTATACAATAATCTCGACAGGAGGTGAGGGGGGCGGTTGGTATCGCCTACCCAAGATGAGAAAAGACCCATGGAAATTGAGGAAAATTGCGTCCGCGTCGCTCCTGTTGGTGGCAGGGATCGCGTATGCAGAGACGGGAACGATTCGCGTCGACTTTGGCCGGAATAATGGCGTGGACGGAGCGGTGACGGAAAGTCCCGATGGGAACGGTGCCTATTGGAACAATCTGGGTCTGGCAGAGTTTGATCAGCCGACCGGCTTGGCCGCGGTGAACTTGGTGGAGACGGATGGGACGCCGACGCCGTTGGCGGTGACTTGCAGTGCGGGAATCTGGCGATCGAATGGGATCCTCAATGGCGGTTTGCTCGCTCCCGAGGAAACATGGTTGGGGGACCTCGCGATTGCGTCGGCGACGCAAGACTACTTTTTCGTGGAAACCGGGAGCGGTGGAGGTGGAACGGGGAGTTTGACGATTTCGGGTTTGAAGCCGGATCGACGGTATCAGTTTCGCTTTTTTGGAACCCGCAATACGACGGATATCCGACGCTCTCTCTACACGGTGACGGCGGCGAGCGGGGTGCAATCCCAGGAGCTGCAAACTTCCGGTTCTGGGTCGGGAAGCGCGAGCTATCCGAATGGGAATGACGATACGATTTTACAGTTTGATGGGATTCAAGCCGACAGCAATGGTTCGGTGGAGGTGACTCTGACCGTGGCCGAAGGAGCCTACGCATATCTGGGTCTCATGGAGATCGTGGAAGGAGAAGAGGTGCCGGTGATCGACGGCGATGTGCCTGCGGACCTCGCGACCTGGGTGACCCAGGACGGATTGGATGATCCGGGTCAAGGCGCGGTCCTGTTCGTGGGCAGTTCCAGCATTCGTCGCTGGGAGTCGGTGACGCGGGATTTTGCCGACTATCGGGTGCTCCAGCGTGGCTGGGGTGGTTCGTGGCTCGCCGACATGGATACGACGATTCCTCATTTGGTGAAACCCTATCAGCCCTCGGCGATTGTGATGTGGGCAGGCACCAATGATTTGTCCGGAGGCCGGACGGGCGAGGAAGTGCATGAAGATTTTCGGACCTTCCTGATGTTGCTGCGGCGTGAATTGCCGGAAGTTCCATTTCTTTATTTGGGGGTGACGCGGACTCCGGCCAATGATGGGACGAAGGATGCTCGCTTGACCGCGAATGCGTTGATCGAGGCGACGGCGGAGACCGATCCCCACACCTATTTCGTCGATCTCCCCTCGATCTTCGAGGACTTAACCACCCAGGAATTGGACGATTTGTATGTGGATCCGATCCATTTGAATCGTGCCGGCTACGCGAAGTGGTTGGAGGTGGTTCGACCGGCTTTGGAGGCGGTGGTCGACCCGAATCAACCGATCTACGATGGAGAATCGTTGGAACGTGAATGGGTGGCAGGAGATCGGATGTTGTTCGATTTCGGACCGGACGATGTTCTGGAGCTGGATGGCCACGATACGGCGAGTCCTGATGTGCGTGGGCACTATTGGAACAACTGGTACACGCTGAACGGCGGAGTTGGTATCAATTCTGGTGAACATAAGCGCGGGATTGTGACCACGGATGGCAGTGCAACCGGAGTGCGCTGGGTGATCACGGGAGGCTATGCGGTCAATGGCCGGCGCAATGGAGGCCTATTCGGCGGCAATGGCCCAAGTGAGGCCTTGTTGGGGGATCTGGCGGTGGAGACGGCCACGGAGGATTACTTCTATTCCACGGCGGATGATCTCGACGATGGTGGCAGTGATGACGTGCCCGGTGGATTCATGTTCAGTGGATTGGATCCGGATTTTTCCTATGAGTTTCGGATTTTTGCCACGCGGGAAACCAGCGATGTGCGTTCCACCGAATATGCAATTTATGGCACAGAGCGGCAGGCGGCGACTTTGCAAACGAGTGGTCCCAGCATTGGGAGCAATGGAACCTATGCCGGCAACGATGACGAGGTTGTGGTCATCTCGGGTGTGCGACCGGATGCCTATGGCCAGGTGTTCATCGACATGCTGTCGGTGGCAGGGGGCTTCGCTTACATCGGAGCGATGGAGGTGGTGGTTTCGGCAGCGGATGCACCGCCGGGGCTGGTGACCTGGAGAGCAGCCCACTTCAGTGAGGCGGAGCTGGCCGATGCCGAGCTGGAAGCGAGTTTGTGGGGGAATGGGGCGGATCCTGATGGCGACGGTCGCAGCAATTTGTGGGAATATGCGACGGGCACCGATCCCCGAAGCCAGGAGGCCAATCCGGTGACGACCGAATGGGCCGATGGCACTTTCCGCGTGCGTTTCCCACGAAACGTTGAAGCAACGGATGTTGTGCTGGGCGTGGAGGGATCTACGGATCTGGTGGAATGGCAGACGATGACGGATGTGGTGGAAGCGAGCGAGCCGCCTCTGGAGTGGCGAGCAGTTGAGATTTCAACCGATGGGGAGTCGCGGCAATTTCTGCGGCTGACCGTCGAGGAGCAGCCGTAAGGTTTTTCTGGGGAATCAAGGAAGCCGGTCATTCTCACGAGTGGCCGGCTTTCGATGGATTTGGGGATGGGGATTGCGAGGTGGAGTTGTGCTTTTTCGGAATTCCCTGGCGGAGGAGAGGTGCGGAATCCGCATGGATGGGAAGAGTCGACGTTTTCATCGGCTCCGGCGGGTCACCCAGGCCCGGCGATTGAACCCCATCTCAAACCCTGATTGTGAAACCCATCCTCCGTCCTTCCCGCCTGTTGGCGGTGTCTTGTTTGTTGGTCGTCTCCTCCCCGCTCCGAGCGGAAGTGCTTTTTTCCGATGATTTGGATGATCCCAACGGCACTGAATTGCCCGGCAAGCTGCCGGACGTCGGTCTGGCGTGGTCCCAGAATGACGGATCCGTGCTGACCGTGCAGGATGGAGCGATCGATACGCGAGGGGCAGCCCGATTGATTTTCGCCGATTTCGCCGACACGTTTGACGGAGCGGAGCGGGTATTGAAGCTGACGGTGGATTTCACTTTCCTGAGTGACAATGACGGCTATGCGGGTGTATCGCTGTATGATGGCGATCAGGAGTTGATCTTTTTAGGAGAATTGGCCGGCCAGCACGATTCGATCGGCATGGAAGGGGCTCCGGTTCTGGAGCGAGCCGTGGCATCCATGCCTCTGACGCCTGGGATCGTGACCTTGACCTACGACTACGATACAGGTCGTACTCGACTGTATGCGGGAGACGACTTGACGGAGCCACCGGTGGCGGCAGCTCAGTACACTGCGGGTCTGGAGTTTGATCGAATTCGGATTGCGAATGGCAACAACGGGGACGTGGCAGTGGGCAGTCTGGTGGTGGAAACCTTGCCCAAGGGGCCGCCAAGTGTGGAGTTGTTCACGGCGGATCGCATCATTTCCCGTCAGGGAGAGGAGCCGGTGATCGATTGGGAGACCTCATTTGCTGATGAGATCACGATCACGCCCGGGGTGGAGACGGGGAATGCATCGTTCGGTTCGACGCCTGTGGCGCTGGCAGTGGGCGACACCGAATTGACCATCACGGCTGGGGACTCGGAGTCTGGGGTGACGGCGACCAGCACGCTGGTGCTAAGGTCGGTGGTGGGAGGGGAAATGAACTTCCGCTATGTGAGGTTCACGCCGGTGACGACACGGGATGCCGCGGCGGACTTTGTGCAGTTGTCCGAATTCGAGTTCTACGATGAACTGGGTTTTTTGGTGGTTCCAGTGGCCGTGACGAATCCCGGCGGGGTGAACCCGGTGCCGGAGGAAGGTCCGGAGAGTTTGCTGGACGGGGACCCCACAACCAAGTGGGTCGATGACGCGAAGGCTCCGGTGGTCTTTGATTTCGGATCGGTGGCACCCGGGGTGACGGAGTATGCGATGGGGACGGCGGGCAATCTGCCGGGCTGGGATCCGGTGCGCTATTATATGGAGGGGAGTGCGGACGGAGAGTCGTGGACTTTGATTGAGAACATGACGGCATTCGATCTTCCGGTGCCGACAAACCGCCAAAGTTATACGGACTTCATTCCTTTTCCGGGGGAGTCGGTGATTCCTCTGCCGGTGGCGTTCGAACTCGTCGATTGGTCGGTGGATCGCCTGTTGGAGGAAGTGACCCTTTCCTGGCAGGGTGGTGTGGGGCAGAGCTATCGGATCACGGCCTCAGAGGATCTCTTGGATTGGTCGGAAGTGCTGGAAAGCGGGATCCCCGGAGAGGTGGGGCTGACGACCAAGACGGTGCCGTTCGAAGGTTCGGAGCAGAGGTTTTTCCGAGTGGAGGAGGAATGATTTCGGGGTTGATCGACCGGGAACTCCCGTCCGTGGGTTGCGGACGGTCCCGGGAGCCCGAGGCAGCCGAGGTGTGCAAGCACTTCGGCTGTCCCATGGATGGGAAAGGGTTGGGGGTTAGGCGGAACGGCGGTGGATCATTCCCATTTCGCGATAGGAGAAGAACGGATCGCGGTGGTCGGTTGCGCGGCCGATGATGATGTGGTCGAGGAAACGGATGTTGAGGATTTCCGCGGCATCGTGGAGGCGATGAGTGAATTCGGTATCTGCAGCGCTTGGGCGGGGATCGCCGGAGGGATGATTGTGAATGAGAATGAATCCCCAGGCGTGATGGAGGAGGCAGGGGCGAAAGATATCGCGCGGGTGAGCGGCCGTTTCGGTGAGGGTGCCACTGGAGACTTCGACCGTGCCGAGGTGCTCGAGGCGGGTATTGACCATGGCGAGGAGGAGTTTTTCCTGGGGGAGGTGAGCCAGTTGGGGGGCGAAGGCCTCGTGGATGCGCTCTGGGGAATCGAGCGGCCGTTGATTCATGCGTTCTCGAGCGAGGCGGGCGCCAAGTTCAAAGGCGGCGGCGAGTTGGCTGGCTTTGGCGAGGCCGAGGCCGGGGCAGTTCTGGAGGCCGCTGAGGCCGGCGGCGCCGAGCCCATGGAGGGAGCCGAAGTGACGGAGGATATCACGGCCGACTTCGATGGCGCTTTTGCCTTTGATCCCGGTGCGAAGGAACAGGGCGATGAGCTCAGAATTGTCGAGGGCGGAAGGGCCGAGACGGGCAAGCTTTTCCCGGGGGCGCTCGTCGCTGGGCAGGTGGCGAATCAGATTCATGGCAGGGGAGGAGGCTTCTATCTGAAGCTCATCCCTCCCTGATTCTCAAGGATCATGTGTGCCCGTCGGTATTTTTGCGTCGGCCGCGATGGATAGGCGGCGGGAGCATTCCAAGAATCAGTCCTTGGAGGACTTGGGATCGAGTGCGTCGCGCAGCCCATCGCCGAGGAAATTCAGTGCGAACAGAGTGGTGGAGAAAAAGAGGGCGGGGAAGAAGAGCAAAAGCGGGTTGGACAGCATGCGGTTGGCTCCTTCTTCGATAAGGATGCCCCACGAGGAGTTCGGGGGTTTCACGCCGAGTCCGAGGAAAGAAAGGGTGGCTTCGAAAAGCATGACACCGGGGATGGTCAGCGTGGTATAGACGATGATGGGGCCCAGGGTGTTGGGGAGGATATGGCGGAAAAGGATGCGGAGATGCCCGAGCCCGAGCGAACGGGCCGCCTCGACGAACTCGAGTTTGGCGACGCTTTGAACTTGGGCGCGAACGATCCGTGAGACGTTGAGCCAGGACAGGGCGCCGATGGCAATGAACAGCGGAACCAGGGTGGTGAAAGGTTCGACGGCCGTGCGCACCTCATTGGCCTTGGCTGCGCTGCTGCCCGATGGCGTGAAGAGACGCACGGTGAATTCAGTGACGTGGCCCGTGATGGGCTCCAAGACCGCACCGAGCAGGATCACGATGACGAGGAAAGGCAAGGCGTAGAGGGTGTCGACCGTCCGCATCATGAAGGCATCGGTGCGGCCTCCCACGTAGCCTGAAATCGCCCCCCAAGTGATACCGATGGTGACGGAGACCATTGTGGTGATGAGGCCGACCATGATGGACACGCGTCCGCCGAATAAGATCCGGCTGAAAAGGTCGCGACCGAGGTGGTCGGTGCCAAACCAGTGAGCCGCACTGGGTGGGAGGTTTTTGTTTTCGAGGCTCTGCATGCCTGGGTCCTGAAGGAACTTCGGGATGGCGGGCAGGATGATGCAGGCAAGGAGAATGACGGCGAGGACGCCGACGCTGACCATGGCAGCACGGTTTTTGGACAAACGTCGCCAAGCGTCCTGCCATAGGGAGGCGCCTTTTTCGATGCGGGAAGCGGGAGAAGATGCAGCGGTGCTCATCGGGTGCGGAGGCGCGGGTTGAGCCACACGGAGACAAGGTCGGTGAGGAAGTTCGCGAGGATGATCAAGGTGCCGAAAAGCATGACGGAAGCGAGGATGACAGGTTCATCGCCAGTCTCGATGGCCTTGATGAAGTGCTGACCGAGGCCTGGAATTTGGAAGATGCTTTCGATGACGACCGATCCGGAAATCAAACCGGCAAAGGCGGGGCCAACGTAGGCGACGGCAGGGATGAGGCCGCCCCGCAGGCAGTGGCGGAGAAGGATGGTGGTGCCGGGAACTCCCTTGGCCTTGGCGGTGCGCACGAAGTCTTGGGAAAGGGTGTCGAGCATGCCGGCGCGGGTGAGGCGCGAGAGGTAGGCGGCGGTGGCGAGACCCAGGGTGATGGCAGGAAGAATCCACGAGCGGGGGTCGGCAGGCTCCCAGCCGATGGCGGGGAGCAGTTGAAGACCCCTGCCGAAGATTTCGGCAAGAATCGGGCCGATGACGAAGGCAGGAAGGCAGATGCCAATCATGGCCAGGCCCATGGCGCCGAAGTCGATCATGGAGTTCTTCTTGGCGGCGGCGAGTGTGCCCAGAGGAATGCCGACGCCGAGGGAAACCACCATGGCTGCGAGACCGAGCTGAAGGGATGTCGGGAAAGCCTGGGCGATGATGGCCGATACCGGTTGGCCTTCAAGCCGCAAGCTGAGCCCGGTGTCGCCATGCAGGTAGTTGCCGAGGCGCTTGAAATATTGAACGGAAGTCGGCTGATCGAGCCCGTAGTAGGCTTCGACCTTGGCGCGGATGTGGTCCGGGATCGCTTTCTCCTGCTGGAACGGGCCGTATGGCAGTTTTTTGACGAGGAAGAAGGTGACCGTGAACAGGACGAAGAGCACGAGCACGCCCTGGAGCAGTCGCTGAAGAATGGCGCGGAGCATGTCAGGGATCGAGGCGGAGGGTTTTGAACGGGTGGTTGTCGAGGAGCAGCGGATGCCAGCCTTTCACCTCCGGGCGGAGGAGGTAGTTGCGGGAGTAGTAGGCGACGGGCAGGATGGGTTGTTCGGCCATGACGACGGACTCGGCTTTGCGCAGGATTTCAAGGCGCTGGGCGGCGTCGGACTCGTGGGCCGCTTGGTCGAGGAGGTTTTCGAATTCGGGATTGCTCCACCCGGTGTTGTTGTTGCCGTTGCCTTGGGTCCACAGGTTGAGGAAGGTGGTGGGATCGAGGTAGTCGCCAATCCATCCTGCAGAAGCGATGTCGAAGTCGAGTGACTGTTGGGCGGAGATGTAGGAGCCCCAGTCTTTGTTTTGGATGTCGACGATGATGTTGAGGTGCTCGCGCCACATGGCCTGAAGGGCTTCGGTGCTGGCACGGGCAGCCGGGCGGCTGATCAGAACGGAAAACCGAGGGAAGCCTTTGCCATCGGGATAGCCCGCTTCGGCGAGGAGCCGACGGGCTTCTTCCGGGTCGAAGCGAAGCACGGGATCCGGCTCATACTGGCCCATTTTTGGGGTCAGTGAGGTGGCGGGGAAGTAGCCTTCAAGGACGTATTCGGTGAGTGCGGCGCGGTCGATGGCGAGACCGAGGGCCCTGCGAACACGGGGGTCGTCGAGGCCCTTACGAGTGGTGTTGAGGCGCACAAAGACGGTGCCGACGTAGGGTTCCTGGCGGAGATATTTGGGGGATTTCTTACGCACCGAGTCGATCAGGTCGGGCGGCAGGGTGTAGGAGCTATGGAGCTGGCCGGAGAAAAACGCCCGAGCCTCGGTGTAGGGGTTTTCGATCGGCAGGAAGCGAATGCCATTGAGGGCGACTTGGTCCGCCCCCCAGTAGTGAGGGTTTTTTTCGACTTCGATGGAGTCATGAAACTTCCAGGATTTCAGTCGAAATGGGCCATTGCCGACCATGTTGGGGGGCTCGCTCCAGTCGGTGAAGCGGTCGGTCATCTTTCCGTGCTGGAGGATGACGTGGCGAGGAACGGCGAACCAAGTGTAGTGGCGGGTGAGGGAAGGGAGGAAAGGAACTGGCTCCCGGAGTTTGAAGCGCAGGGTGAGGTCATCGTCCGCCCACACGCCGACCTTGGAAAAGTCGGAGATTTCGCCTTTGTTGAAGGCTTCCGCGTTTTCGATGAAATAGAGCATTTCCACATACGGAGCGATCAGGTCCGGGTGGAGCATGCGATGAAAGGAGAAGACGTAGTCGGAAGCGGTCAACGGGACTCCATCGGACCATCGTCCCTCGGGACGCAGGTGGAAGGTCCACTCGGTGAGGTCGTCATTGTGCTCCCAGGAGGCCGCGGCGCCAGGGGGCAGGCCGTCGTCATTTTCGGGATCATCGGCGACCAAGCCTTCCATCAGGGAGTTGATGATCTTACTTTCGATGACCCCGGTGACGAGTTGGGGGTCCAGGGACTTGGGCTCACCGGAATTGCCGAGAATCAGGATGCCTTCCCGATTGGCGCGCTCGACCTGAGTCTCACGCGAACAGGAGACAAGGGCGAGGGCGGCGGCGGCCAGAAAGAGAAAACGGCGTGGCATGACTCGGGCGTGACTTAGCGGGCGGGAATGCCGCTTGGCAGGGAAAAAGTTGGAAAATCGGACCCATGGGGGAGCGACTGGGCATGCGCCGACCGGAAAATCAGGCCGTGGCTCGCACCTTTGAGCGATTTTTGCCAAAGGGAGCTGGGGCGATTTTTGGAAAGAGGTCGGAGTGATGGGTGGAGGCGAAAAGTCAGAGCGAACAATGGGCTTGGGGGGCTAGAGAATGGTTGGGCGATTCTGTTGCAGATTCCGAGCCGATTGGTGGCCGATCTGATGGATTTCCTTGCGACAGCGATGGAGGGCAGGTGAGGGGCAAGGGGGGGCGGGGAAGTCGGGGCGTTAGGGGCCCCGAAAGGGCGGAAACTTCGGAATCTACTGAAAGATGGGTCGAATTTTCGCAAAGGGCTTTCGGAATCCGGGTATCCCTTGCTTGCATGGCCGCGGAGCAGAGCTAGAACGGCATGGCGGCTGCTAGTCCGGCCGCCTTTTCTTTAGAGTTTCCCTGCCCTTAGAAGCCCCTCTTGAAAGCCTATTTCCTTCGTCGCCTGCTGTTGATACCGGTCACTTTGATTGGGATCACCCTGCTTGTCTTCGCGATCGTGCGACTGACCCCTGGCGGACCGGTGGAACAGGCGCTTTCCCGGTTGATGGGAGATGGCGCCAAACGGAGCCGAGCGGAAGCGGGTTTCTCACTGACCGCCGCTCAGGTGCTGGAGATCGAGGAGGAATTCGATCGCGATAAGGGCATTTTGCGGGCCTATCTGGAGTGGTTGGGCGCGTTGCCCAAGGATACCGACAAGCTTGGGAAGGAGTTTCCTGAGGGAAAGAGCGAGGTGAAGATTGCGCTGCCGGGAACGATCGACGAGGTGACGATTGTCCGATCCGGAGAGACGGCCGCGATCCGGGCCCCCGAGGGAGTTTCTACGGAGGGATGGGAAGCTCGGGTGGTTTCCCCCGATGAGCAGTTGCAGCGTTGGCAGCGCTGGGTGGATGGGTCCATGCCGCTCACGAAGATGCCCGAATACCGGGCGGTGCTGTTCCGGCCGAAGTATGCCGGGCTGCTGCAGGGGAGCTTGGGTTTCTCAAGGAAATACCAGGACCCCGTGTGGACGATGATCCTTGAGCGGATGCCGGTTTCGCTGACTTTCGGAGGGATTTCGCTGGTGTTGATCTATGCGATTTGCCTGCCGCTGGGCGTGGTGAAGGCCATCAAACACCGCTCTTGGCTCGATAGCTTGAGCTCGCTCGTGGTGTTCGGTGGCTACGCGATTCCCGGCTATGCGCTCGGAGCCTTGCTAGTGGTTTATCTGGCGGCGAAATGGCGCTGGTTCGCCTTGGGCGGATTCATTGGCGATGACTTCGCGACGCTTTCTTTGGCAGGAAAGCTCAAGGATCTCGCTTACCACATGACGCTGCCGATGCTGTGCTATGTGGTGAGTTCCTTTGCGATGATGACGATGCTGATGAAAAACAACCTGATGGACAACCTCGCCGCGGATTATGTGCGGACGGCCATTGCGAAGGGCACGGGGTTCCGCACGGCGGTATTTCGGCATGCTTTCCGGAATTCGATCATTCCGATCGCAACCACTTTTGGGGCGAATCTCTCGATCTTTGTCGCGGGCAGCGTGTTGATTGAGAAGGTTTTCGACATCAATGGATTTGGATTGCTGAGTTTCAGTTCCATTCTGGAATTTGATGAGCCGGTGATCATGGGCGTGTTGTTTGTTTCCGCTCTGCTGATGCTGGTGGGAAATGTGATCTCGGACCTTTGTGTTGCGCTGGTCGATCCGAGGGTGAGCTACAAGTGAAATGAATTTCCCGAGGAAGACCGGATTCTTGTTGATCCTATGCGCCGCATTGGCGTCGTACGGGCACTATCGTGGTTGGGAGATTCCCACCCTGCGTTGGTTTTACTCCTTTGCGGCTCCGCCTGGTTCTTTCGAGCCGGAGAGTTGGCGCGCGCATCAGGCGACGGTGGTGGGCATCGCCTTCTCGGCGTTGCTTGCTTTGGTAGGCGGGGTGTTTTTGTGGAAGAGCCGGGGATTTCATTGGAATCCACTGACTTTGCGAAAAATGGAACGCTTCCGGTCGATCGGGCGGGGTTACGGTTCCTACATCCTCCTACTGTTGTTGGTGCTGGTGGCGATGGCCGACCAGGCCCTGGTGGGACGCCGTGCGCTCGCCGTGAAGTACGAGGGTTCCTGGTATTTTCCGGCCTTTGTTTCCAAGCCCTACGATGCCACCACCTTTGGGCAGGAAGGCAGGGGGGAGGCCAATTACCGCGAGCTCAAGAAGCAATCGGAAGGGACGGCCACTCAGGTGTGGATGCCGCCAGTGCCATGGGATCCTACCTTTGATTCGGACGAATGGATGGAACGCTCACTCGAAGTGCGGAATGGGCAGCTTTATGAGGAGGGGGAATCGCAACCTTACAACGGATTCGCCTACGCATATCATCCGGATCAAGGCGAGCATCTGTTGCGCTCGGCCCGGATTCGCCAAGGTCGACCTGAGGGGCCCGCGGAAGTCTACGGGCCCGACGGTGCGCCGGTGGGCCGCGAGGTGTGGCAGAATGGTGCTATGGTGAACTCAAGCGTTCCTGCGCGAGTGGATGCCCCGTCGGGCGGGAAATGGGTGCGGCGGATCTACATGCCACTGCCCCCCAGTCTCGAGAGGGGGCACTTGCTGGGGACCGATTCGAAGGGTTGGGACATTCTCGCCCAACTCTTTGGTGGGATGCAGGTGGTCTTCAAGGCCTCGGTGTTTTACCTGTTGCTGACCTATGTGATCGGCACGGTTTTGGGATCGATGATGGGTTACTTCGGAGGCTTTTTCGATCTGTTCATGCAGCGGATCATCGAGATCCTGAGCAATGTGCCCTTTCTCTTGGTGGTGTTGATCATCACTGCGCAGATTGGTCGCGATAACATCAGCTTGGCGACGATCATCGTGGTGCTCGGCATCTTTTCGTGGATCAGCGTGGCCATCTATCTGCGGACTTCGACCTTCAAGGAAAAGGCCCGTGACTATGTGAGTGCCGCCAGGGTTCTGGGGGCGGGAACGTCACGGGTGATTTTCCGGCACATTCTGCCGAACACCATTTCCACCATCGTCACACTGGTGCCGTTCAGTGTGTCTTCTGTGGTGGCCTCCCTCACCGCGCTGGATTTCCTGGGATTTGGCGTTCCGGACTCCTACCCCAGTTGGGGCCGGGTGCTCAATGATGGCGTCGAGAACCTCGGCGCGCCGTGGATCGTTTCTTCAGTGTTCGTGATCATGGTGTTGCTGTTGCTGCTGATCACTTTTGTCGGCGAAGCGATTCGTGAGGCTTTCGACCCGAAAAAATTCACCACCTACCAATGATCCGGAAGTTCGTTTCCATCTCCCTGTTGGCCGTGGTGCCGTGGCTGACCCAATGTCGGGAAGCCCGCGAATTTCCGGCCTACGACAACACCGCCGAGCGAGAAGCGTTTTATCAGCGCTACAACCGGGATGTGCGCGAGAAGCTCGACCAGCGGAAGCAGGAGCTTGAGCAGGCGATCGCGGCGGATCCCAGTGACGCGGATTCGCAGCGTGATCTCGGAGATTTGGAGCGGCGATTGCAGCGTCCTGACTACTTTGAGGAGTTGTCCGAGGCGGACCTCCCTGAGGGCTTGCAGTGGGAGGATGGCATGGACCAACCGGAGCTGGGCTCCGAACAGGCGAAGAAGGGCGGCACCCTTCACACTTACATTCAAGGCAACGCGTTTCCTCCAACGATCCGAGTGGTGGGCAAGGAGGCGAACAATTCGTTCCGGGCTTTCCATTGGGATGATGTGGAGATGGCTCTGGTGACGCTTCACCCCAACACGGGGGAAATCATTCCGGGCCTAGCGGATCGATGGGCGGTGGCCGAAGATGGTCAGACCGTCTACTACCACATCGATGACGACGCCCGTTGGTCGGATGGAAAGGAAGTCACCTCGGCGGACTTCTTGATGACTTACTATGTGGCCCTTTCTCCGTATCTCACGGAGCCCTACTACCGGATTTATTACGGCGACCAATTCTGGGGCATCGCGACCTACGGAAAAGACTACGTCTGCATCCGCAATGCGTTTCCCAAACCGATGGCGGCGTATTTCGCAGCGGCCACCCCGTATCAGGAGGAGTTCTACCGTCAGTTCGGCCCCGACTTTGAGGAGCGCTACAATTGGCGCCCGCGCCCAACGACGGGAGCCTATCAGATTCGAAAGGAGGACATCCTCAAGGGTCGCTCGATTTCGCTGAGCCGAGTGCAGGATTGGTGGGCGAAAGACCGCAAATACTACAAAAATCGATTCAACGTCGATCGCATCGAATATCGTTTGGTGCGCGATGAGGAGAAGATTTTCCAAATGTTCCTCCGCGGGGATATCGATATCTATTGGTTGAACGATGCCAAGCGCTGGTATGAGCAGACCGAGGTGGATCCGGTTTTCAAGGGATACATTGAGCGGGTGACGTTTTACAACGACTATCCCCGGCCGTCTCGGGGGTTGTATTTCAATCTCGCCCGCCCGCCTCTTGACAATCTCGATGTTCGTATGGGTTTGAGCCACGCGACGAACTGGGACAAGGTGATCAACCTTGATCTGCGGGGAGACGCGGAACGATTGAATTTGTTGAATGAAGGTTTCGGCGAGATTTCACCGAAAGATGTCAAAGCCCGGGAATTCTCGGTGGCGAAGGCTTTGGATGCGTTTGCACGAGCCGGTTATTCCAAGCGGGGGAAGGATGGGATTCTTCGCAATGATCGAGGGGAGAGATTGTCGTTTCCCATCACCTACGTGAAGCATCCAGCGATTGATCCCATGATGCTGCGGCTCAAAGAGGAGGCCAAGAAGGCCGGGGTCGAATTCAAGCTAGAGGGTCTGGATGCGACGGCGGCCTTCCAAAAGACGTCACGCAAGGAGCATGAAATCGCTTTTGCGGGATGGGCGATCACGCCGCCGTTTCCAGATTATTTCCAGCAGTTCCATTCGAAGGAAGCCTTCCTTGAGGATGGCAAGACGCCGCGTCCGATGACCAACAACCTCTCAAGTTTTGCCGACAAGGAGGTCGATAAGATCCTCGAGGAGAATCGCAACGCCCGCAGCTTGGAGACCGTGATTCGGACCAGCCATGAACTGGAGCGCATTTTCCATGACCGCGCGGTCTGGGTGCCTGCCTATCAGAGGCCCTTTTACCGTGTGGGATACTGGCGTTGGCTCCGCTGGCCGGAAGACTTCAATGTGAAGATCGCCAACGAACCAGAAGTCTCTCACGTGTTTTGGATCGATTCGGAGATCAAGCAGGAGACTTTGGAGGCGATGCGCTCGGGGAGGTCGTTTGGCGAGGTGAATCGCGTCTACGATCAGTACCGGATTTTCCAACAACCGGAAGCCATCGAGCCCGAGGTGGAACCCGTGGCACCGGAGCCCGCGGTAGCTCCAGAGAACTCGGACGACGACATGCAGGAAGAAGGAGGTGGCGATGAGTGATGCGGTGCTGGAAGTGGACGGTTTGATCACGGCATTTGATACGGATCGTGGGTTGATCCGTGCCGTGGATCAGGTCGGGTTTTCGGTTGGAAAAGGCCGCACTCTCGGCATCGTAGGAGAGTCGGGATGTGGGAAGAGCGTGACGGCGATGTCGATCGTTCGACTCCTGCCTCAACCTGCAGGTCGTATTCTTGGTGGCCGCGTTATGTTTCAGGGGCGGGATTTGACGCAGGTGAGTGCAAAGGATTTGCGGAAGGTGCGTGGCGGTGAGATTGGAGTCATTTTCCAGGAGCCGATGACCGCCCTCAATCCGGTGCATCGCATTGGTCGCCAATTGATGGAGGGGATTTTGCTCCATCGAAAAATCAGTCGTCGCAAGGCATGGGAAGAGGCCGTGGAAATGCTCCGTTTGGTGCGCATACCGGCCCCGGAGATGCGAATGGGCGACTATCCGCACCAGCTCTCTGGTGGGATGCGGCAGCGGGTGGTGATTGCCATGGCTTTGGCTTGCCGGCCCGATTTGGTGATTGCGGATGAGCCCACGACGGCGCTGGACGTGACGGTGCAGGCGCAGATTTTGGATCTGATCAAGCGTCTCCAACAGGAGATGGGGATGGCACTGATCCTTATCACTCACGACCTTGGAGTGATTGCCGAAAGTTGTGACGACGTGGTGGTGATGTATGCCGGTCGGGTGGTCGAACGGGCCCCCGTGCAGGAACTCTTCGCGAATCCACTGCACGCTTACACGCGGGGTTTGCTGGCTTCGATTCCTCGGCTGGAGACGGAACCCAAAACGGTGCTTCCGACCATTCCTGGAATGGTCGCGGCGCTTTCGGATTTCGTTCCAGGATGCCGATTCTGCCAGCGCATGGGGCGACGGGGGCCCACGTTGCGGGAGCGTCCACCTTTCTTGGAAGTCAGCCCTGGCCACTGGGTGGAAGCCTGCCCTGAATGCTATCAAGCCGAGGAGGTGAAGGCATGAGTGATTTGATGAGAGTTGAGGACCTTAAGGTCCACTTTCCCGTCCGTGGAGGGCTTATGATGCGCCGTCAGGCGGTGGTGAAAGCGGTGGATGGCGTATCGCTCCGCATTGCGCCCGGTGAGACTCTTGGCCTGGTGGGAGAGTCCGGTTGCGGCAAGTCGACGATTGCGAAAGCTTTGGTTCGATTGGTGGATCCGACCGCCGGGAAGATTGTTTTTGAAGGGGAGGATATCACCCGGGCGAAGACTGGGCGGATGAGGCCGATCCGGCGCGATCTGCAGATGGTCTTTCAAGACCCGGTGGAATCGCTCAATGCCCGCCACAGTGTGCGCGAAATCCTGGAGGAGCCTTTTGTGATCCATGGTGGATTTTCGCCAGCAGATCGTCGCAAGAAAGTCGCGGAGCTTCTGGACCGTGTTGGACTTCCGGCGGCGAGCGCCGACCGTTATCCCTTTGAGTTTTCGGGGGGGCAGCGCCAACGCATTGGGATTGCCCGGGCGATCGCCCTCGAGCCCAAATTGATCATTTGCGATGAGCCGGTATCCGCCTTGGATGTTTCGGTGCAATCCCAGGTTCTCAATCTGCTGCTCGAGTTGCAGCGCGAATTGGGGTTGTCCTATCTTTTCATCGCTCACGATCTTGCGGTGGTGAAACATATCTCTGATCGGGTGGCGGTGATGTACCTTGGCAAGATGGTCGAGATGGCCAGTTCGGAGGCGATCTATCGCGATCCGAAGCACGCCTATACCAAGGCGTTGCTGTCTGCGATCCCGCATCCGGATCCTACGCGGGAGGTGCGCCGCATGCTGCTGGAAGGGGACGTTCCATCTCCGATCAACCCGCCGGAAGGAAGTGCTTTCGGGCATCGGTTGGGCCATCCTGACTACGAATCCACTGTGGGGCTCGACATGCCGTTGGTGGAGATTGATCCAGGACATTGGGCCGCTGCCGATCCCTGTTGTCTGGAGAAAGCGGATTGGGAGAAAGCGCGGAGCCAGCTTTAGGGCATAGGATTTCCGTCCTCGGTGGGTGGCCTCTCGAAGGATTTGGGCATTCACGGGTTTGCATTGCTCGGTGGCAGGGGACGGCTACGGTCTGGCCATGGCCATTGCCGATTCCGCCAACGCTTTTGTGTGCGACCTCCATGCTTACGAGCCGGGTAAGCCAATTGATGAAACGGCTCGTGAACTGGGGCTCGATCCCGCTTCGATCATCAAGATGGCGTCCAATGAAAACCCACTGGGACCCTCACCGAAAGCGAAGGCTGCCATGCTGGCCGCGATCGACGGGATCCACATTTATCCGGATGGTGGCGGTTATCGACTGCGCGATGCGATTGCGCGAAAGCTGGACCTCGACATCGACAACGTGGTTCTCGGTAACGGCTCGAACGAGATCATTGAGTTGCTGTGCCATTCGTTTCTCAATCCGCAGGCGGAGCTGATTGCTGCTGAGCACGCTTTTGTGGTCTACAAACTGATGGCGACGTTGTTTGGGGCGAAGTATGTGGAAGTCCCGGACCCAGGATTTGTTCACGACCTGGAAGCGATGGTCGCTGCCATCACACCAGCGACCCGATTGGTATTCATCGCGAATCCCAATAATCCGACTGGAACCTTGGTGGATGAAGCCGCGATCGATCGCTTCATGGATCAGGTGCCGGAGCACGTCGTCGTGTGCTTCGACGAGGCGTATTTTGAGTTTGTGGAAAGCCCCCCGAACACTCTGAAGTACGTTCGGGAGGGGAGGAATGTGTGTGTTTTGCGGACCTGTTCGAAGATCCACGGGCTTGCCGGTCTGCGGATCGGTTACGGTCTGGCATCCAAGGGCGTGGCGCAGATTCTTCAGAAGGCCCGCCAGCCGTTCAATGCGAGCGCGATGGCTCAGGCAGCAGCCCTGGCAGCGTTGGAGGACGAGGAGCACATGCTGAAAACCCGGCGTCTGAACGACGAAGGGCTTAAGTTTTGGCAGGGTGCCTTTGAGGAGCGGGGGCTAAACTATGTTCCTAGCCAAGCGAATTTCGTGTTGGTGGAAGTGGGGGATGGGGATGCGCTGTTTCGCGAGATGCTCAAACGCGGGGTCATCATCCGTGCGATGCGGAGCTACAAGCTTCCTGGCTGGGTGAGGATTTCGACCGGAACGAGCGAGCAGAATCGCCGGGGTTTGAAGGTCTTCGACGAGGCACTCGCGGATATGCGTGAATCAGCGAAGATGCCCGCTTGAGCTTACCGAGGGTTTGTCCCAGATTGAGGCCCGATGTCGAACGAGTCCATTCCTGCCGGTCAGCGTGAGTTCCGGTGCGATCACTGCCATGGCAAGATTCTGATCCCGATCGACTTGCCTCCGACGACGGGGCCATGTCCACATTGCGGGCAGCCGATCACTTCTCCGGTTCCGGAGTTTCCGGGTTCTCCCGCCATTCCTGCGGGGGGGCATCCCTCCGCTTCGGCGGGGGAGAGGATCCCGGACGTCGTGGTGTCTTCGCCAGTCCCGTTGCCGGAGCCAGTATCTCCGATTCCTGCATCAAACGTGGCAGGTGCCCCTCCTCAGCCCGAGGTGCCTGCGCCAGCGAGTCCCGAGAGCGAAGAGCCAAAGCCTGCGCAAGGGAAGGCGGGGAAGCCTTCCTCAGGGGGTTCACGAAAAGGTCTGTTGGTCGGAGCGGTGGTGGTCATGGTGCTCGTGCTCGCCGGCTTGGGTGTGGCCTTGTTTCTCCTGAAAACGCCGGCCACACCGGGGCTCAAGATTCCCAAGCCTCCTCCGGGAATGGTGGGGCGCATGGATGAGCACTATCTGGAGAAAGGATGGGAGACCGACGCTCGAGGCGTATTGTCCGAGTTCCTGCAGGCACGGACGCCCGAGCAACTGGCTCAGTTGTCGATCCGCGGGGAGGAGCTGCTTCCCGAAATGCAGGCCTTCTACAAAAATCGGCCGGTGTGGGATGGCACCACGCCGGAGGAGGCGTTCGCCGTCTATCCTCTCGAGATCAAGGACCGCCAGAGGGGGATTTTCATGCTGATGTATGACCAGCCTCCCGCTTTCCGTATCAGTGATTTCTTCATTCCGCTGGTGCCACTAGGAGTTCAGTATCAAGTGGAAGCGCCGAGCCTGCTGACGGAAATGACCGGTCAGGCCGCGAACTTTGCTTCTGATCCAGTCAAGGTGATGGCCCCCTTCAAAAAGGGCCCCGATGGCTTGAAGGTCGACTGGGAGGCGTTTGTGCAAACCAAGTACCGCCTCTTCCGTGAGTTTCTGGAACTTCCGGAATCGGGCAAGACCGGGGTGTTTCGCCTGCAATTCTGGGAGACCGTTCCGGAAAATCGGGAGCTGCCGGCGGGTGAGCGAGTTTATCAAGCGGTCGATCCCGCCTACTCGTCGGAAGATAGCGGACGGCTGCAGATTCCGGTGGATTCGGAGATTGGGCGGGTCTTGTCAGTGTTGAACTGGCGGGGAACGGACGAAGGTCGACCAGTGATCAAGTCAGCGACCGTCGAACTGCGCTGGTCCGACGACGAGATTCCGCAGTTGGAGATGAGCCGGTTCATCTGCTGGGAGTTTCTGGGAGTGGGCGGAGAAGCCTTGCCAGGAGGAGGCGTGACGAATGGTGGAAAGTGAAACGATTGCAGCCTTGGCCACGCCAGGGGGGACGGGGGCGGTGGCGTTGATCCGGGTTTCCGGACCACAAGCTTGGCAAGTCGTCGAACTGGCCTGCGGACGTCCATTGGGTGAGGCAAGGCGCGCGGTGTTGAGATCGCTGCGCGATGCCGATGGGCGAGTGTTGGATCAGGTGCTGGTGACGCCCTTTCGGGGCCCTGCGAGCTTCACTGGCGAGGACACGGTGGAGGTGGCGACTCACGGAGGCCGCTGGGTGACGAAGCGAGTCTTGGAGCGGCTGCTGGATAGTGGCGCCCGATCGGCGCGGCCCGGCGAATTTACCGAAAGGGCCTTTTTTCACGGGAAGCTCGATCTGACCCAGGCCGAGGCGGTGATGGACTTGATTTCTGCCCAGAGTGACTTGGCATTGCGCGCGGCCCACGAGCAGCTTGAGGGCCGCCTGGGACAGCGAACCGAGGGCCTCCGAGCGGATGTTCTGGGGATCGTCGCACAAATCGAAGCATGGATCGATTTTCCCGAGGAAGACATCGACCCGGACACGGGAGAAGCTCTCGATGCTCGGATGGAAGAGGTTGAGCGAGGAATCAGGGCTTTGTTGGCGACAGCCGACCAAGGCCGGATTCTTCGTGAAGGACTCCGAACGGTGATTTGCGGACGACCCAACGCCGGCAAATCCAGTTTGCTCAACCGATTGCTTGGTGCGGATCGGGCGATCGTCAGTCAGACGGCGGGTACGACTCGAGACACCATTGAGGAGTCTTTGGTGGTGGATGGAGTTCCACTGCGCTTGGTCGATACCGCAGGCTTGCGTGATGCTGGGGATGCGATTGAGGAAGAAGGGATCCGCCGATCCCGGCGGGAAGCGGAGAGAGCGGACCTCCTCATTGTGGTCGCCGATGCGACGCTTTCCCCTGAGGTCGCCTGGCCCGACGAATGGCCACCAGTTTCCCGGGTGCTGCGGGTTTTGAATAAGACCGATCTCGGGGAGCATGCCGGGTGGCGGGATGTGGAGGCGGAAAGGATTTCCTGCGAGGAGGGAGCCGGCGTCGAAGCCCTGCGCACGCGGATCCGAGAAATGGCGGAGCTGGGGGAAGCCGATTGGGGAGAACACTCCGTGGCGATCAATGCGCGGCACCGCGAGTGTTTGCGCAAGGCGGCCGGCGCCATCGGGCGGGCTCGCGCATCCTTGGCGGGTGGGCTGGCCGCGGAGATGACGGCCCTCGAATTGCGCGAAGCGCTCGATGGCTTGGGCGAAATTGCCGGACAGGTGGACACCGAAGAGATTCTGGGCGAGATCTTCAGCCGATTTTGCATCGGAAAATGAACATCGTCGTACTGACCGGAGCGGGCATCTCTGCCGAATCGGGGATCCCCGTGTTTCGGGGTGCCGACGGCCTTTGGGAAGGGCACCGAGTCGAAGACGTCGCCACTCCGGAGGGCTTCGCCAGGGATCCCCAGTTGGTGCACGAGTTCTACAATCGGCGGCGGGCAAAGCTCCTCGAGGTCAAGCCGAATGCAGCCCATGGGGCATTGGCGCGCTTGGAGCGGGAGCTGGACGGGCAGCTTACCTTGATCACCCAGAACATCGACGACCTGCATGAACGAGCGGGTTCAAGGGAAGTCATCCACATGCACGGCGAGCTGTTGAAGGCCCGCTGCCGGCAGTGTGGTGCCGTGGTGGCGTGGCGCGAAGATTTGTCGCGCGCCAACCTGTGCAAGGCCTGTGGCGGAATGGATAGCATGCGTCCTCATGTCGTCTGGTTCGGTGAAATGCCATTTCACCTCGGGTGGATTGAGCGCGAGTTGAATCGCGCGGACTTGTTCGTGGCGATTGGCACCTCCGGGCAGGTTTATCCGGCCGCCGGATTTGTGGGTGCAGCAAAAGAGAGCGGCGCACGGACGCTGGAAATCAATCTCGACCCCGGGGGCACTTCTCGTGATTTTGACGAACATCGCACCGGTCTCGCGAGCGAGCAGGTGCCTGCCTGGGTGGACGAATGTCTGGGCAAACGATAGGTGATGGCTCGTGGATCCGTTGCAGGGTTCACGGCGTTTTTTCGAATCTTTCCATGAAACTGAGCCACCTCTCTTTGATCCTCCTCCTTGGAATCCTCGCCGATGGTGCCGAGGAAGAAAGGGCTGTGCCCCTCGACCCGGCTGCGTTGGTCGAGGATCTCGGCGATGAGTCGTATCCGGTCCGGGTAACCGCCACTCAGGAGCTGTGGTCGATGGGAAAACCTGTGCTGCCCTTTTTGGATGAGGCCATGCATAGCGCCGATCCAGAGGTGGTCGCGCGAGCTCGGGATCTCCAAAGAAAGATCCGCATCGGTCTCCAACCCGATGACGACCCGGAGTGGATCGGGTGGATCGAGGCATACGATTCTGCTGATCTGCAGGAACAGCGGAGAATTGTCGCGGCGCTCTCCCGCAAGCAGGCCGCCGTGATCTTGCTGAGACTTTATGAAATCGAAACGGATCCCGAGCGGATCGAAATGATGTCGCCCCTGATGAGGGGAGTGGCCATCAACGAGGCTCGGCGACGGATTTTGACCGGGGAGGAGGACACCGACAAGATTCGGGAAATCCTGGAGATGGGCCGGGCGGACCCCGGCCAATTGATGGCGCTTGCCGATTTTCACCGAGTTCATGGCACTCTGGAGGCCGAACTGAAGAAGGCTCGCGCCAACCGCAAGAAATCCGGGAATTTGTGGCGGGCATATCTTCAGGCTGCGGCGGGACGACCCGCTGAAGCGGCCCGGGAGGCGGAGGCTGGAGGCTTTTCCGACTCCGCAGCGCGCTGGAAGTTGCTCGCGGGCGATCCTATTCCGTGGGTGATGTCGGTTCCGATCACGGAGCTGCAGATCGTGCCGGAGTCCTTTGAGGCATACCGCGATGCGGTGCGTGGTTTGTGGGAGGGCGAGAATCCGCCGCCGAACTTGATTCAGGGATTGACCCAGGACGTCTCCGGGGATCCGGGAAGTGAAAGTTGGCATTCGGTCGCCGTCGCCTATGCCCTCGGTGCCCGTCAGGAAGCCGACGGGGCATTGGTGCAGATGTCAGTCGATCGGGCATTCAATTATTTGGATTCGAGCGAACGGACGGATGAAGCGCTCCAGGTGCTGGGATTGGATCCCGATGCACCCGATTTCGAAGGGTGGGTTCGTCCACGATTTCGGCGAATGCTTGAAGACCGAGATACGGCAGACGACCTGCAACAGGAGCTGAAATTGATGGCCGGTTTCATGGAACGCCGTGGCTTGGTCCAAGAAGCCGCCGCGCTGTATGGCCCCCTTCTTGATGAACTCTCCCGCAAGGATGAAGATTGGTATCTCGACGTCCTTACTTCCATGTTCAGTCCGGATAGTAGGGACCGCCGTGATCGGCTCAGCGAAGGGGTGATCGAATCCGCCGCGCGTTTTGTGGAGCAGGATCCCGCTCGCGAGGGACGAATTCTGGATCACCTGCTGGGCGATGGATCCCTGATCACGGATCTCTGGGATGAATTGGAGCGGACCGAATCGGGACGCCCGTTTCTTGAACGTTTGAAATTGGCCGAGATCTTGGTGGGAAACCTGCCTGACGTCGACAAGCAGGGGGAAGGGTGGTGGAAGCGCCAAATCGAAGACGTGCCCGACGCTGCAGATCCTTCGGACCGGCTGCGTGGCAGTCTTCTGCTGCAGTTGGCCAGCTATCATCCCAATGCCCGGCGCTTCCTCGAGATTGACGAGCAATACACCCAGGCGGGGATCTCCTTGCAAGACATTGGGGATTTGCCAGAAGACTTCAATCTGGCAAGTCGACGGGTCGAATGCTCCAAGCTTCTCGGCGATTGGAAGAAGGTCAGGGACGCCTACGTCGAGAGGTTCTCCGCCACTCCGAAGGGTGCGCGTCCGATGGTGGACTTGGCCACGGCTTATCGCCGCGTCGGCCAGGAAGAGGAGGCAGAAGTGCTGGAGAGGAAATTGGAGTCCATTCTCCTCGGTGATTCGGCGAGCATGCGCATCGTCGGGGAAATCTACAGCGAGGAAGGGGACATGCAGCGGGCTCGCGAGTGGTATTTTCGTGCGGCCATGATGAGCATCGACGGCGGTGATGAATTCATCCACAGCTGCCATCAATTGGTGTCGGAAGAAAAGACCCTGCAGAACTGGAAGGTCGCCGCCTCATTGGAAGAGTTTGAGCTTCTCCTGATCGTGATGAATGGAGAGGCCGCCTATTCGAATCCAGCGTATTTGGTGACGCTGCGGTCGAGCATCGAGCTATCGCGCGGGATGTCCAAAATTGCGGAGGGCGACCGGTCAGGAGGACTGGCGCATCTGCGAAAGTGGGAGAAAGTTGTCCGCGATGACGAAGACCTTGCGGACTTCTTTGACGGAGCATTTCGCGAAGCTGGATTGGTCGAGCTACACGACGAATGGTTCGATTTTCGGTGGTCCCGTTTTCAGGCCGTGCTGGAGCGCTTTCCAGACAGTCCCAACACTCTCAACACTGCGGCATGGGTAGCGAGCCGCGCCAACCGTCGACTGGACGAAGCCGAATCGGCGGTGACCCGCGCTCTGAAATGGGAGCCTGGAACGAGCTCCTATTTGGACACCTTGGCGGAGGTGTGGTTTGCCCGTGGGGATCGTGAACAGGCGATTCATTGGTCCTCCGAGTCGTTGGCGATGTTTGAAGGTCCGATGGTGCTATTTCCTGAGATCCTGCGCCAAAATGACCGATTTCGGCGCGGGCCACTGCCTCCCCAGTGATTCAGGGCTTGCCGACCGCTATCGGGCCGGTGCATACCCCTGCGCAACGGAGGGGTGGCAGAGTGGTCGAATGCGCCGGTCTTGAAAACCGGAGACGGGAAACTGTCCGTGGGTTCGAATCCCACCCCCTCCGCCATCTCGGCATCTCTCTATTGCGAACTTTTTGATTCAAATCTAGGGATCCAATGCACTTTTCTGATGCTGGTGGTTTAAGGATTTTTAACGAGGATCGTCGAGCAGGCGAGTTTAAAAGTCTCGAATAGACTGTGAGAACGCACGTTGTGTCTGAAGACCAGACAACGCCAGTTGCCGAGTCAGGCGAAGCCCCAGCCCCGATCCGAGCGATCCTCGTGACGCAGCCCGCCCACAGAGATGGGAGACGAATTTCGCTTCCAGCCACCCAGGTCCGCTTCGGATTATCTTTGCCGCAGTGGCGAATCGGTGCCAGTGTCCTGACCGAGGAGGAAGAATCGCGTTCAGCGTGAATTTAATTCAACTCGGCCGATTCGTGCCGTTGGTACCGTCATCAAGGCGCGACGCATTCACCGGCACCAATGCACGGATTTATGAACGCTGTCACTCCTCAGATCTACGTCGGCACTTCGATTTCTCCCGGCCTTGCCGAAGGTCCCCTTCATGTCGGCGATCCACTCGGCGGTTATTTCGATGGTTGGTTCGCGAACGATCTGGGCCCGCATGACTCGGACGAGGAGATCTCGCGGCTCGACAGAGCGACACTCAGCATCTCCGAGGAACTCCTTGCGCTGGCGGAGAAAGTGGAAAGGGAGATTGATGCGAAACTCGCGCAGGTTTTCAGCGTGCACCACATTCTGCTGGAGGACGCGTCTCTCAAGGCAGAGCTACGTAGGGAGATCACCGAGAACCTCGTCAGTGCTGGCAGCGCTGTGAAGACGGTCTTCCTGCGTTGGGAGAACCGGTTTCTCCTGATGGAGTCGCAGATCGCCCGCGACAAGGGCGACGACATGCGGGATCTCTCCCGCCGCCTGCGGGGAGCACTGGCAGGGATCAGCGCCCACCCCTTGGAGGACATTCCGGAGGGTTGTGTGTTGGTGGCAATGCGCCTCCTGCCATCGGACACGATGATCCTCCGCTCGCGATCGACGGTCGCCGTGCTCCTTGAGCATGGCAGTCATGGATCCCACGCCGCTCTTTTCGCCAGGGAAATGGGGCTTCCCTGCATCTCCGGCCTTGCCGGGCTGGTCGCATTGGCGCCGATCGGTGCTCTGGCGCTGGTGGATGCCGAGCACGGCAAGGTGACGGTCCATCCAGCGCGGAATCAGGTCAGAGCGTTCCATGCCGCGGTGAGGCGGAAGAAGGCAGCCAGCCGCATGGCATTGGAACACGCCAAGGGTCCCGCGTTGACCCGCGATCGGGTACGGATCGCCGTGATGGCGAACGTCGGGAACGCCGACGACACCCGGATGGCCATGGAGAGCGGGGCGGAGGGGGTGGGTCTCTACCGGGTCGAGCAAGCCTACATCGGCCGGACCCAACCACCGGACCCGCAGGAGCTCTTCGAGGAAATGGAGCAAACGCTCGATCCAGCCCGGGGGATGCCCGTCTGCGTTCGGCTGTTGGACATCGGAGCGGACAAGCCGCTGCCCTTCCTCGGGTTTCTCGCCGAGTCCAATCCCTCCCTCGGGCGCCGGGGGATCCGCTTGTTGCTGGAGTATCCCGAACTGCTCGATTCCCAGCTTCGGACGATCCTGAAACTTGCGGAGCATTTCGATCTCAGCGTGCTGGTGCCGATGGTCTGCGTGGCCGCGGACATGCTCGCGGTCCGGGAGCGGCTCCGTGCGATCGCGACGCGACAGCGGATCTCGAAGCTCCCGCCCTTGGGGGCCATGCTCGAGACCCCCGCCGCGGTCCTCGACGTGCGGAAGATCGCGAGACATTCCGATTTCGTAAGCTTCGGAACCAACGA
This sequence comes from Haloferula luteola, assembly GCF_014201715.1. Taxonomy (GTDB): domain Bacteria; phylum Verrucomicrobiota; class Verrucomicrobiia; order Verrucomicrobiales; family Akkermansiaceae; genus Haloferula; species Haloferula luteola. The sequence goes on along the minus strand of NZ_JACHFD010000002.1, from coordinate 5,189 downwards.
CCTGACGCAGTACGCCTTTGCGGCGGACCGGGAGAATGCCGCCGTAGAGCGCTATTTCGACGATGCCTCGGACGTCATCTTCCGGTTGCTGGAGATCGGTTGCGAGGAGGCGGGCGACCTCGCCGTCTCGCTCTGCGGCGAGCTGGCCGGGCGGCCGGACCAGGTCTCGCGCATTCTCCAGTGCGGCATCCGGACCCTGAGTGTCGCCCCTCCGCTGGTGCCGGCGATCAAGGAGGCCATCCGCGGCTGCACGCTCGGCCACCAGCCCTGACCCTCATGCACCGCTTCCGCATCATTCACCGAACCTACTACGGATTCACGGGTCAGGTGATCCTCGGCACCCACCAGCTCCTGCTGCGCCCGCGGGAGGGCCATGACCTGAGGATCGAGTCGTCGAAGCTGGACATTTCGCCCACGGCGGTCGTCCGATGGCACCGCGACATCGAGGACAACTCCGTCGCCACGGCAAGCTTCTCCCAACCCGCCAGCCGACTGGCGATCGAGAGCGAGATGATCATCCAGCAATTCAACGAGGCTCCGCTGGACTTCGTCGTCCATGAAGCAGCTACGAACTATCCCTTCGAGTATCCTGCCGCCGACCGGGGCATTCTGGTGCCCTACCTTAGCAAAGGGCCGACGGAAATTGCCGTGCGGGATTGGATCGCGACGCTCTGGAATCCGGCGGAGCGGATTGAAACCTATGAGTTGTTGGGGCGGATCAACTCCCGCATTCACCAAACCCTGCAATACCGCACCAGGGAGGAGCCGGGAGTGCAGTCGGCCGCGCAGACGCTGGCCTTCGGCAGCGGATCCTGTCGCGACTTCTCGGCGCTCTTCATCGCAGCCGCCCGGCAACTGGGCCTGGCGGCTCGCTTTGTGAGCGGCTATCTCAACGCGCCGCCGTCCCCGCGCGACTTCGGCTCCACCCATGCATGGCTGGAGGTCTACCTCCCGGGTGCCGGCTGGAAGGGCTTTGATCCGACCACCGGCGGGCTCGCCGGGATCGACAACATTCCGGTAGCCGTGGCGAGGGACCCCGAATCCGTGCCACCGATCGCCGGATCTTTTCACGGCTGCCCGGGAGCCTCGATGGACGTGGGGGTCTGGGTCGAACCGCTGGGCGCTGGGAGTCGGGCTTTCGGCTGACACTGGACGATGACTCCGGACACGCTTGGTGTAAAAACTTTTGCGAATAAGCTTGCCCGCCATGGTCTTCTGCCCCAAGGTACTCCTGTGGTCCGCGCCTTGGCATGTTCAAGGCATGGAGCGTTGCCAGGTGAGTTTAGTGATTCGGTGGTAATCTGAAACCCGATAAGCGGGAACAGTCTGCACGATACCCAAGGGATCGCGCGAGCCACCTGATATTATGAAAATGTATGTGGGGAATCTCCCCTTCACCTCCGGCGACCAGGACCTTCAGGGCCTGTTCAGCGAATACGGCACCGTAACCGATGTCCACATGCCCACCGACCGCGAATCGGGCCGCCCGCGCGGCTTCGCCTTCGTGACGATGGGTTCCAAGGATGAAATGGAAGCCGCGATCAAGGGTACCGACGGCCAGGACTTCCAGGGCCGCGCTCTGCGCGTCAATGAAGCGCTGGCCCGCGAGGAACGCGGTGGCGGTCACGGTGGTGGCCAGCGCGGTGGCGGCGGCAACCGTGGAGGCGGAGGGCGCCGCTGGTAGTCCCTTCTCCTGCGACTCATTCAAAAGGCGGTGCTCCTCCCGGGGGTGACGGATCATGCTTTCTCTAGTTTCGTAGGGCAGTCCGTCTGTGCCCTTTCGGGGTGACGAGCCCCTTTGCCGGGAATGGCGCGGGACCCTTCCGCCGCCACCTCCATGCCCGCCCAAGCTCCAGCCCCAATCATCCCGCTTCCCCACTCCCCCAATGGGCGAAACGTCCGCTTTCCTCGCGTAGACGCTACGGTGAACACGGAAACGGCGAGCATGCGCCGCCCTTCCATTGAATGCTCAAACATCCGCCCCCCCAAGATGCGTGAATGGGACAGGGGCGGCCGGGATTGCCGGGCCGTCCTTGTTTCAGTTCGGGGCGACTCCATTCGTTCGACGGGTCGCTCGGGAAGACGGGCACGCCGGTTCCGGACTAACAGGATTCGTATCGAGCTCCGTCGGCCTTAGATTAACCTACACCCAACACCGCCGGACCATATAAGTCCGGCCATCGCTCAACAACATGGCTCTCAAAATTCCCTACTCCCGCGTTGACTGGATCAACACGATCTTCCTCCTCGCGATCTCGCTCCTCGCCCTCGTGGCAGCACCGATCCACCTGTTCCGCCACGGCTTGGACTGGTTCATCGGAGGTCTGTTCGCGTTCTACGTGATCGCCACCGGCATGAGCATCACGCTCGGCTACCACCGGCTGTTCTCCCACCTCTCGTTCAAGGCGAAGTGGCCGGTAAGACTGTTCACCCTCGTATTCGGGGCCTGCGCGTTCGAGAATTCGGCGCTCAACTGGGCCTCCGACCATCGCCGCCACCACAAGCACACCGATCACGACGACGATCCCTACAACATCCAGCAGGGCTTCTTGTGGGCACACATCGGCTGGATCCTCTTCAAGGTTCTTCCCGAGCCCCCGCTCGACAACGTGGCCGATCTGCGCCGGGACCGCCTGGTGATGCTCCAGCATCGCACGGACAAGCTGATTGCCGTGGGCGTGGGACTGATCCTGCCCGCCGCCCTCGGTTACTGGTGGAACGGGACGGAAGGGGCGCTCGCCGGCTTCCTCATCGTTGGCGCGCTGCGGGTCTTCGTGGTCCAACAGTGCACTTTCTTCATCAACAGCCTCTGCCACACCATCGGCCGCCAGCCGTACTCCAGCACTTGCAGCGCAAGGGACTCGACCCTGATGGCATTCCTCACCTTCGGCGAGGGCTATCACAATTTCCACCACCGCTTTCAACACGACTACCGCAACGGCGTGAAGGCGTGGGCCTTCGATCCCACCAAGTGGGCGACCTGGTGCCTTGCCAAGGTCGGCCTGGTGTCGGGGTTGCGACGTGTCCCGGAGCACCAGATCCTGCTCGCGGAAATGGATGAGGCGAGGAAACACGTCGGGCGGCAGCTCGCCGATATCCATCAATCGGGCACCAGCGTATGTGACAATGCCTTGCAAGCGGTCCATGCCTTGGAGGAGACACTCGCGCTGGCGTATCACGAGCTCGGCGAGGCAATCGACCGGAAAGCCGAGATCTCGCGGCGGACCCTCGCCCGCTGGCGTCGCCAGACCCGCGAGTTGGTGGAGCGCGTTTCGGCACTTGCCCCGACACCTACGTGAGGTGGTGCGGGACTCCGCGACTTCCCATGCAGTCACAGATCCAACGTCTCCGGAGGTCCGACGGATGATCGACCCATTTTATAGTCTTTGACTCGCCTCGACGAAGGTCTAGGGTGACTCGTTTCGTAGGTGGCCAACGGGCTGCTTGTCGGTGTTTTTTGACACCGCTGCCATGAAGTGCGCGAGATCGTTTCTGATTTCCGCCGACATGATGCGTTCCCAGCCCACCCGCCACATTGCATTCATTGGCACTCATACGCCGCGGCGTTGCGGGATTGCGACATTCACCGCGGCGATCTGCGAGGCGATTGCCGAGGAGTTCCCCGATTCGAGCTGTTTCGCCGGGGCGGTCAACGACCGGGCCGAGGGCTACGACTATCCACCGAGTGTCCGCTTTGAAATCGACCAGAATGACCCGGACTCCTACACGCGTGCGGCAGAGTTCCTGCACATCAACAACGTCGAGGTGGTCTCGGTACAGCATGAATTCGGCATCTACGGGGGTCCTGCGGGTTCCAACCTGCTGGGTTTCCTGGACCAGTTGAAGAAGCCGGTTGTCACCACGCTGCATACGGTGCTGAAGGCTCCCGATACGGCACAGCGCGAGGTGATGAGCCGGCTCGATCGACTGTCGGAGCGGTTCGTCGTGATGGCGGAACGCGGCCAGAGACTGCTTGTGGAGGATTACGGCGTGGACCCCGCGAAGATCGACCTTATCCCGCACGGGGTCATCGACATGCCCTTCGTGGATTCGAATTTCTACAAAGACGTCTTCGACGCAGAGGGCAAGACGGTGTTGCTGACATTCGGTCTGCTGTCGCCCAACAAGGGAATCGAAACGGCGATTGAAGCGCTGCCGGCAATCCTCGCCGAGAATCCCGAGCTCGTCTATCTCGTGGTCGGAGCAACCCATCCGCACCTTGTCGCGACGCAAGGCGAGGTGTACCGGGAAAGCCTTGAGGCTCTTGCCGTCACGCTCGGGGTTTCGGAGCAGGTGGTCTTTCACGACCGCTTTGTTCCGGTGGACGAGCTGAAGGAATTCATCGGCGGAGCGGACATCTACCTCACGCCGTACCGCAACGAGGAACAGATCACGTCGGGGACGTTGGCCTACACGTTCGGGGCCGGGAAGGCGATCGTCTCCACGCCCTACTGGCACGCCAGGGAACTGCTCGCGGGGGACCGCGGGGTGCTGGTGCCCTTTGCCGACGCGTCGGCCATCGCGGCAGCGGTGAACGATTTGCTGGAGCATCCCACGCGGATGACCGCCATGCGCAAGCGGGCGTGGAAGGAAGGCCGGAACATGATCTGGCCGGAGGTGGCGAGACGCTACATGGAGAGCTTCGACCGCGCCCGCGCCGGACTGAGCGTGCCGGCTGTCACGGGGATGGACCGGCGCAGCTATCCGATCCCCGCGGTCAAGCTCGATCATCTGTTCCGGATGACCGACCACACGGGAATTTTCCAGCATGCGATCTACAGCGTGCCGAACTACCACGAGGCCTACTGTACGGACGACAACGCCCGGGCATTCATCTACACGGTCTTCCACGAGCGGGAGCATGGACCTGATCCGGCGATCGACCGTCTGGCGAGCACCTATCTCGCGTTCCTGTGGTATGCCTTCGACGCGAACACGCGCCGCTTCCGGAACTTCATGAACCATGAGCGGCACTGGCTCGAAAGCAAAGGCTCTGAGGACAGCCATGCACGCGCGCTGTGGGCGGTCGGCACGGCACTCGGACACTCGCAAAACGAGGGCTTCCGCAACCTTTCCGCTCTGCTCTTCCAGCGTGGCCTCGAACCGGTGAAGCACTTCAGTTCGCCTCGAGCCTGGGCGTTCACTCTGGTGGCGATTCATGAGTACCTCCATGCCTTTTGCGGTGACCG
>NZ_JACHFD010000001.1 GCF_014201715.1 Haloferula luteola | reverse complement strand
GTCGGCGCGGTCAATCCATCCACCGGGGAACTGGTCAGCCTGATCGTTTCCCACTGCGACACGGAGGTCTTCCAAGCATTCCTCAACACCATGGCCGAGGAGGTACCGCAACGTCGAGGCAAGCGCGTCCTGCTAGTGCTCGACAACGCCGGATGGCACAAGACCAAGCGGCTGCGCTGGCACCACATCGAACCGATCTATTTACCCTCCTACAGTCCTGACTTCAATCCGATCGAACGACTCTGGCAGCATCTTAAGGGGCACTACCTCGCAGGCTTTCTGACCAAGAGCCGCGAGGCTCTTCGCGAGAAGCTCACCGAGTCCATCCGGGATCTGCTCAAGCGCCCGGATCTCATGCGTTCGGTCTGCCGCACCCACTCCCCATAGCGGAAAGAACTTTTGGCAATCGGTCTAACGATGCTCGCCACCACCGATGACGGGAAGATGGAGATCGTGGAGCGCTTACGAAAGATCTGTCTGCCGGGCATTTCCAGCGGCCCCGTGGTTCCAGCGCTCGAGGGAAGGGGTCGGGAAAGTTCCGAGCGGGTTGTTTTAGTTTCCGCGAAGCAGTTGGGTGAGCACCTGATTGGTGTTTTCGGTATCGGCGGCGAACCGATATCCGGCTCCGCTTCCCTCAGTCGAGGGCGAACGAGTCAGTTTGAGCAGCGAAACTTCAAGCAGCACGGGAACGTTTTTTCCTTTGTAACTCTCTTCGTTGATTCCGGAGGTCAGCACCTTCAATTTGACGGAGCCCACGGATGGCTCACTAACGGTGACACTGCTATCGGACGATTTGGTGATCTTGAAGGTGGCATCGTCTGCCTCAATTTGCCCTTCGATAAATACGAAACGATAGCGTTTCGGATCGTGCCCAAATTGCTCCGCGATTCGGGATCGGAACTCATAGGTTTCCGAGCTATTCAATACTCCGAAGCCCCTCTTGAATCTCTTGGTCTTCGCATTCAGCAAGGTGATGGAGGAGTCCCGCCTTACCGTGCTTGCCGCCGCTGCGATGAACTGGCTGTTATCGACCGCTGAGGCAGGAACGTTGCCTGAAAACGAGATGTCGAAACCAGAGGACAGGGATTGCTTCACCACGGAGGCCTCTATGGGCGATGCTTGCAGACCGTCATCGAGAATTTCCAGTCTCGTCAGCGTTTTCGCACCTCGATCCCAGACATAAAACGAGCCGAAGTCGTGCAGCCCCGTATTGAGGTACTGGCGACCGTCTGTCTTGGCGTATGGAAGGCCCACGGTCATCTTCGGCGTGCAGGTGGAGGAGGTAAGCAGGACGACGGAGAACGCGGAGACGCAGAGCACTAGTGGGAAGGGTTTCATGGCTGATATCGGTTGAGGATTGGGTTGAGGCAATGGATGACGAAGGTGCTTCGGCATGGATAGCCGGGGTTGACGATCGATTCGCATAGGTCCACCAGAATGCCCCGGCCGCAGTCGAGTGGTGGGTGAATGGCTCGGATGAAGGTGCTTTTCGAACTGTATCCATGCCAAAGAGTCTGGAAATGATGGGCTGTCAGGCCAAGGTGGCGGGATGTTTTAAGCCCAGTGCTTGGCAAGTTCTTTCGGTGTGCCGAAATAGACATTTACGTCCATGTCAAAACGTGTTCCTGGTACGTTATAAAGGCATTGGCCTGTTTGTTGGCAATTGATTTCACTGGAGAACTGCCAGAGAAAATAAGTCGTCCAAAGTCCCTTGGGGAAATCGGAGACCTTGCGTTTGAATCGTGCATACCATAGGCGCGTTTGGCTGAAATGAGCATCGCCAGCGAGTGACTGATTGAGGTGGCGAGTGACGTTTTGATTGGCGTAGATCACCGGTAAGAATCCTTTTTGGTCGTAAAAGAATTTCACGAAACGTTTTGCCCCATCGACGTTCATCATGGAGTGATGGCCCGTATCCTCTAGGTCGAGAGCAAACATGGTGTTCTTTTCGCCACTCGTAATGTCGAGGTATTCCCTTGCCTGGGCCAAAGGATCTCCACTCTTACCCAGATGGTAGCTCCCCCAAAGCAATCCGAATTTTTGGGCAGCTGCCCGTCGGTCGGAATATTTTTTGTCTTGTTGAGTGCCAATGGTGGCGCGGTGGATGACTCCTGCCACTCTCGGATCCTTGAGGAGTTGAGACCAGTCAATCCCGTTGCCCTGATATGCGTCGATTACTATGGAGGTTCGGGAGTCTGTCCAAGGTTCGTTGAATGGGTCACCGTCAGGTTCCGAAGGAACCGAAAGGGGAGATGTTGGATCGGTGGGGAGATATCGGTCACCTCCGATGCCAGCCGGGTCGAATCTTGGTTGGAGAGGAATCGTATCGGGAATCACATCGGTTGCTACCTGAGAGGATTCGGGGTCAAGTCGTTTGCCGATAAAGGTGGGAAATGACAGGTTGTCTTCAGTATCGCGGGTCATCGTTAGTGAGGGGATGGATGGTGCGAATTACAGGATGGATAGCTTGATGTCGAATAGGGTGTTTTGCGGAAACGTGCAAGGATATATTGAATTTGTTCGGCGGTGCGTGAATCTTTGTGGGAATAGTTAAGGTGAGATTCGTGGGCTATGGGGACTTCAAGCAACGAAAATATTTGTGGCCGAAAAGGAGGCCCTCCGCGTTGATAAGGGGCGGAGTCCTGCTTGTTTTACCCTGCAAGTGGGGCTCTGGCTGTCGTGAGTTCAGCATGGGCATTCGCCCCGAAGAGTTGGTGGATCTATTGTAGGTTCGAGAAAGCTCTCGATTTCTGGATTGAGGTCATCGGGATTCATGCGAGTGGCCGCAATTGATCGAACCGCAAGGCCAGGGACAGGTCCAACGTCCGGTGCGTGCTGGGGGGAGTGCGAAAGGTGGCTGGACGAGGGAATGAAGGGGTTGCCTGCGGCGGAGCTGGGGGTGTTCCGTTTTTTGATTTCGCCAAGGGGGGCGACCGGCTCAGGGGGATCGTTGAGATCGATGCCCTTCTTTCCCACTGACTCTGAGGCTGGGGAGGATGGTCTCGAATGAGGGCACTGGGTCAGTTTGGCTGCTGCGGTGTTCTTATGAAAGGTTTGGGGAGGATTGGTGACAATGTCGTGCCAGTGCAGGAGTATTCTTGGGTTAGGCAGGTGGCATAAGGTCCGAACTCATGATGGGCGGGCAGGGTGAATGTGCCTGCCATCGGTGGATTCATCAATCAACCCAATCGAATCATGATCAACGGAGATAGACAATGGACGTGGAGTCTGATGGTGCTCGCAGCGGCGGCGGTTTCGGCGCAGGCGGAGTCTTATTCAGATGCGGTAATGGCGGATCAACCTCTGGTTTACCTGCCTCTCGGCGGTGCGACCCCGGAGAGTGTGGCGGTGAATGAAGGCAGCCTCGGTGCCACGCTGAATGGTGTTCACCATGGGGTGGAGTATCGCGATCTCGGGGCTTTGGATGCGAGTGCGAATCCATCGGTTTACTATGCTGGAGGTGCCTACACGTCGATTCCTTACCAAGCGGCATTGAATCCGGCGGCGTCGGAGTCCTTCACGATTGAGGCTTGGTTGCGCCCGGACGAGACGGGCTTGTCGAATGCCCAATCGCCGTTGTTCAACCGCCGGTCGGCGGGGAATCGTCAAGGGTGGGTGTTTTTCCAGCGGGCTCCGGGAGAAGGCTGGAATTTTCGGATGTATGCCGAAAATGGAGGTTCGGTGTCGATCGACATCACGGGAGGGAGTTATACGGTGGGTTGGTGGAGCCACGTGGCGATGGTTTGGGATGGGAGCACTTCCACAGCGAATCTCTATGTCGATGGGGTTCTGGTGGGGAGTCAGACGGGGGCCTATGTTCCCAACAGTGAGGGGCCGTTGAGTGTGGGGGCGTATGGTGCGGATGCACCGGGTGACAACCCGTTCATCGGCGGTGTGGATGAGGTGGCGTTCTATCCATCGGCTCTGAGTTCTCAGCAAATCAACGCGCACATTGACAATGCCTGGACGCTGACGCCTGAGGTTCCCTATGCCGATTTGGTGGCAGAGGATGGAGCGACGCTCTATCTGCGAATGAATGAGTATGCGCCGTGGCGCTCGGTGGCGGAGAATCGAGGATCGCTTGGAGGGGCTGGAAATGGTGTGCATTTCCCGGGAGTGACTCATCAGGTTCCGGGTGCGTTGGCGGGAGATGACAATCCGGCGATGCGGTTCGCGATGATTGATGCTTCCTCGGCAGATGGGGGGTATCCGACGGTGATTCCGGGCGAGTTGGGTTTGAACTCGGAGAGTTTTTCCTGGGAAGGATGGGTGAAGCCTCTGGCTGAGGGGCTGGGCAATGCTCAGTGCCTGGTGAAGAATCACGAACCTAACGGGAATCGTACGGGGTGGGTGATTTGGCAACGGGCATCAAATGAGGGCAGTGACCAAGGAGGGGGCTTTGGCTGGAATCTGCGGTTGTACAACGGAAATGGAAACCAAGCGACGATCAACCTGACCTCCGGTAGCGGAGCGGGTGGTTACACCCTCGGGGAGTGGCAGCACCTGGCCGTGACCTACAGTTCAGCGACCCAGACTGCGGTGATGTATGTCAATGGGGTGGAAGCTGCGAGTCAGGGCGTGTCGGCGGGGGCTTATCTCACGAATCTTCCGGGGCAGTTGTCGGTGGGACTCGCGGGGTTTCCGAATGGCAGTGAGAACGCGTTTGCAGGGGATTTGGATGAGGTGGCCTTTTATGACAAGGTGCTGTCGGCTGGGGAAGTGGCGGATCGTTATGCCAATGGGATGAACGCTTCGCGCGAGGTTTCCTATGAATCGCTGATCGAGGCGAGCGACCCGGTGGTCTATTATCGACTCGATGAGGCGGCGGTGTCGGTGGAGGAGAACTTGGGATCTCTAGGGGAGTCGGCAGACGGTTTCTACGTTCAGGCTCCGGAGGTGATCGCGGGGCCGGATTTGCCGATTTTCGAGGAGGGGGCCGTGGCGAGCCGGTTCGATGGGGAGTCGACCTTTGTCGAGCTGCGCAATCCTGAGGGTTTGAACCTGAGCGGCGAAATCACCCTGGAAGCCTGGATTCGGCCGGATGCGGAGCAGCTGCAATCTTCGGCGACGATTGTGGGTCACGGAGGGAATGACAACTTTGCGAAGGAGGTGTTCCTGAGGATCGAGAACGGCCAGTATGAGGTGGGAGCGACGGGAGGAAAGGCATCGTTTGCGATTCCTACTGAGGATCTCACGGGGGAGGCCTGGGTGCATCTCGCGGGAACTTGGAAGGACGGCGAGTGGACTTTGTATCGGAACGGAGTGGGGGTCGCGACGGGCGAGGACGGGCAGGGCGCGGTGGCGATTGACAATGCGAATTGGTCGGTCGGATCTCGCGGTCGCTGGAAGTATGGCCAGGTGTTCCCTGATGCTGTGGATCCGGGGGCTTTGCGGGTGTTCAGCGGCGGCATTGGATCGGCGGCGATCTTTGATTCGGCCCTTTCTGAGGAGCGAATTCAGGCGCACTTCAGTGGGGCGGCGGGAATGCCTCCGGGTTTGATGCTGTTTCGGAATGACGGCGTGATCACGCTGGAGTGGTCGGGCGGGACGTTGCAGGAATCGGAGGATTTGAAGATCTGGACCGACCGATCGGAGGCGGTTTCTCCCTATTTGCCTGAGGACGGTTCAGGGCACTTCTATCGGCTGCGTTATTGAGCGGAGGGAAGATGGGAAATGAAGAAGCCCGGCCGTGAGGTCGGGCTTCGTTGCGTTATGGGGGGAGAGAGGGTCCCCACGGCGCCCCCATGCTTGCGAAGCCAACCAACGCGATGCGGGGGGATAGGAGCGCCATGGGGCGGGGGAATGGGGTCAGAGGGCCGAGCCGCTGCAGTTGCAGGTCTCGGGTGTCGGGCATGCGAGAGTCGAGGTGGCGCGGTTGCGGCGGGAGACGGCGATGGCCGTGACGGTGAGGGCGAGGGCTCCGGCAGCGGGGGCCGCGGCGAGCCAGGGGATGTGGCGGAGCGGCATGCCATGATCGAGGGCCGCTCCGCCCATCCAGGCCCCGATGGCGTTGCCTAGATTGAAAGCGCCAATGTTGAGGGTGGCGGCGAGGTTGGCTCCTTCTCGGGCGACATCGACGACGCGAGTCTGCGTCATGGTTCCCACGGCGAAGTGGACGAGACCCCAGAGGAAGAGGACGGCGACGGCCGCCCAGGCGATGTGGCTCACGCCGGCAAAGAGCGCGAAGACCGCAATAAGGGCGAGGAAGACGCCCACGAGGGAAGGCATCAGTTTCCAATCACCCAGCCAGGCTCCGACCGCATTTCCGATGACGATGCCGACACCGCAGATCAGCAGGGCCCCGCCGACGTGGTGGGGGGCCACTCCCGAGACATCCCGCAGGAGAGGCGAGACGTAGGTGAAGAGGACAAACATGCTGATCGATGAAAAGACGCTGATGGCCAAAGCAAGCCAGACCTGGGATTCGCGGAGCGCGCCGAGTTCGCGGCGCAAGCTGGGGGCCTGAGTGATTTCCTGGCGGGGCAGCCAGCGGGCGAGTGCGAACATCGCGACGACTCCCGTTCCGGCGACTGCCCAGAAGGTGGTGCGCCATCCGGCGTGTTGACCGAGCATGGTGCCGAGAGGAACCCCGAGGACATTGGAGAGGGTAAGGCCCCCAATCATGAGTCCGATGGCACGGCTTTTTTTGTCTTCTGGAACCAGGGATGCGGCGGTGACGGAGCCGATGCCAAAGAAGGCGGCGTGAGCCAGGGATGTGAGGAGCCGCGCGAAGACGAGGGAGTTGTATTGGGCGGAGAGGGCGCACCAAAGGTTGCCGGCAATGAAGATCGCCATGAGGGCGATGAGGGTGCCTTTGCGAGGAAGCTTGGCGGTGAGCGCGGCGATGGGTGGGCCGCCGAGGGTGACTCCAAGGGCGTAAGCAGAAATGAGGAGTCCGGCTTTGGGGATAGAAACGCGGAGGTCAGCTGCGACTTCTGGAAGCAGACCCATGATCACGAACTCGGTGGTGCCGATGCCAAAGGTGGCGGCGGCGAGTGCCAGGAGTGCGGGATTGGAGAAGAGGCGGGCGGATGAAGCGGAGGTCATGTCGAGATCTCGGACGGGCGGTGGGTGCCGTCGCCCGGGGAACTAGAGGCGACCCCGGGTGAGCCGCCACTTCGGAGCCGGGGACAATTCCCGGTTTGTCGGGTGTTTTTCCCGTGATGACAGAATTCCGCGGATCAGGGGCGGGGGAGTGCGACTTTGAAGAGTCGGAACGGGGGCTGGAGTCGTGATTTCCCGTCAGGCTGATTGCCAGGGAGGCGATGGATTTGGGCGGCGGGAAAGTAGAGGTCGCCATCGGGTCCGATCCGGGAGGCGTCCGGCCAAGCGATGAGTTCGGGATCGGAGACGATCGTTTCGAAGGTCCCATCGGGAGTGCGGCGGGTGATGCCGCTGATTTCGATATCGCTGTAGTAGAGTGAACCATCAGGACCAAAGGTCATGCCGGCATTGAAGCGAGTGGGTCCCTGGTCTTCGATGGCGGCGGCCAGAGTGGCATCGTCGGTGTGGGGGTCGCAGAGGAGGGGCACCGGTATCCGAAGGAGTCGAGGGCCGCCATTGGGCTGAAAGTAGAGAAACCGTCCGTCGGGATCGATGTCCAGGGTGTTGACGTGCATCTGCGGGGTTTTGCCCTGGGCGTTGAGGTAGGGTTTGCCGTTGATGGTGAGGCGATGTTGAGGGTCGGCCTTGAGACGCGGGTCGTCGGAGAGGACGCGGCGGATACGACCGGAATCGAGGTCGACGATCAGCAGGGCTCCGAGTCCTGAATCGGTGAGGATGGCATGGCTGCCGGTGAGGCGGACGTCATTGATGAAGCCTCCCTCGGGCAAAACGTCGGTGGGAAAGGCATAGACGCGGCGGACTTGATTGGTGGTGAGGTCAATTTTGACGAGTTTGGCTTCTCCGGGGAGCGGTTTTGAGCCAAAGCGCCCTGCGGGATCGACGACCCAGAGGTGGTGATGGGGATCGGTCACGACGGCATTGACGCCGATGAAATGGTTGCGGGACGGAGTGTCAGGGGTCGGATCATTCCAGGTGCCACCGGGATAGGGGGTGATGGACCCATCGCGGCCGATTTCGGCGACGTGATCGGATGGGCCCTCTTGGAGGGACGGGAAGGAAACGAAGATGCGGCCTGTGCTGGAGACGGCGACGCCATTCCAGATTTTCTCGGGCGAGCGGGCGACCTCGATGAGTTCGGTGGCGTGGGCCAAGGAGCAGCAGGACAGCGCAAGGGCTGCGAGAGGAAGAATGAACTTCATGGATGGGGAGAGAAGGAAGGCGATGGCGAACGACTCGGCCCGATCGCGGGCAATGCCAGCGGTTTTTTGGGGGAAGGGCAGGTGTTAGGCGCGGCGGCGCAGGGCATCGATGGAAAAGGCATCGAACTTCGCGGTGGCCAGCATGACACTGTAGAAGGCGAGGTAGATCATTTGGATGCCAGCGGCGTTCCAGTTTTGGATCAGGCAGGTGCCGAAAAGGAGCAGGCTCATGAGGAGGGAGCCGGCGATGAGAGTCGGGCGGAGAAAGGTCCCGAGGAGGAGAAGGACGCCCAGGAGGGCTTCGGCAATGGCGATGCCGTAGGCGGCGATGGTGACGGAAGCAGAGGGGAGGAAGGTGGCAGCGAATTGCTCGCGAAGGCCTGCGGCGAAGCTTTGCAGGTGTGGCAGCCGGGTCAGGCCGTGGAGAGCGATGTTGATGCCGAGGCCGAGACGGGCGAGGGCGTAGGCGAGGGAGGCATCGTTGTCAGGAAGCTTCATGGTGATGAAGCGACACTCTGCCGAGGAGCGGAGGAAGCTCTAGGGCGGGCTCGGGTGTTTATCCCAGAAAGTTGGGACTTTTTCCGGCGCATTAGGCATCGGGGGGGCGCATGCCATCGCGTACGGAACTGCGGAAGTTTCCGGGAGAGCTGCCGGTTTGTTTGCGGAAAAAGCGGCTGAAGTACGAGGGATCCTGGAAATTGAGGTCGTAGGCGATCTCGGCCATGGTGAGGTCGGTGTGGGCGAGGAGGCGCTGGGATTCGAGCAGCAGGCGTTGACGGATCAGTTCACCGGCAGAATAGCCGGTGTGTTTTTTGGTGAGCTCGCTGAGGCGGTCGCCAGAAAGCCCGAGGCGGGCGCCGTAGTCGGAGACTTTCTGAACTTCACGAAAGCGGGACTCGAGCATGAGTCGGAAGTTTCTGACGAGGGTGGAGGGTGCCTCGGGGGGAGTGCCGGGGTGGCGATCACCGAAGATGCGAGCGGCACGGACGAAGAGGGTTCGAAGCATCCAGCGGATGACATTTTCGTGGTCGGGGGCACGCTGTTCGAACTCGTTCATGAGTTCTTCGAGGATTCCGTGGAATCCCGGAACGGACGCATCGGGAATGGTGAGGAGTGGGGAGCCGTCTTCGGGGTACCAAAAGGGGAATTCGAGGAGTTCACTGGGGGGCTGGCAGCGCCCATCGAAGAACTCCTGGGTGAAGGCGACCATGATGCCTCGGAGCTGGGTGTAATCGGTCCACGCGTGGACTTGTCCGGGAGTGACGAAGATGATGGTGGGGCCGGCGATCGGATGCTCGCGAAAATCGTTGAGGTGGAGCCCAGTGCCATCGAGGAAGAAGACTTCAAAGTATTCGTGGCGATGAAGGCTGGCACGGTTGGTAAGCCGCCGCATGCCTTCCTCGAACCGCGCGAGGTGGATGCCCGTAGCGGCGGCAGGGGAATCGTAGTCTTCGATGGGATAAACGGGAACCGGACGGTGGTTCATGCGGGCATGGTGGCTCAGTCGGGACTGGGGATTTCAGCAAGAAGAGTGCCGACGAGGGTGCGGGCATCGCTGCCGGAGAGGCGGGCTTCCGGTTCAATGACGAGCCGGTGGGCGATGACATCGGGCGCGAGGTCGCGGACGGTTTCCGGGATGATGTAGTCGCGGCCCTCGAAAATCGAGACGGCTTGTGCCATGCGCATGAGTGCGAGCGAGGCGCGTGGGCTGGCGGCGAGCTGGACTTCCTCGCGTTCGCGGGTGGCAGAGACGAGGGCGACGATGTAGGATTGGATGGCATCGCTGACGCGGACGCGGCGCACGGAATCGACCAGTGACAGGAGGTTTTCGCGGGAGATGGCCGGCTCGAGGTGGTTGACGGGGTGGTGTTCCACTTGGCCTTGGAGGATGGCGATTTCCTGTTCGTGGGAGACGTAGCCGAGGCGGGTCCGAATCATGAAACGGTCCATTTGGGCTTCTGGGAGCGGGTAGGTGCCGCGGAATTCGACGGGGTTTTGGGTGGCGATGACGAAGAAGATTCCGTCGAGAGTACGGCGTTCACCGTCGGTGGTGACTTGGCGTTCCGCCATGGCTTCCAGGAGGGCGGACTGGGTGCGCGGGGAAGCGCGGTTGATTTCGTCGGCGAGGAGAATGTCGGTGAAGATTGGACCGGGGCGAAAGCGGAATTCCTGGGTGCGCGGGTCGAGGATGGAGACGCCGAGGATATCGGTGGGGAGGAGGTCCGGGGTGAATTGGACGCGCTTGAAGGTGGTGCCTGAGATGGAGCGCGCGATGGCTTTGGCGAGGGTGGTTTTGCCGGTGCCGGGAACGTCTTCGACGAGGGCGTGTCCGCCGGCGGCGAAGCATGCGAGGATGCGACGGACCGTATCGTTTTGGCCGATGACGACCTGGTGGACGGAGCTTTCGAGCTGGAGGGCGGTTTCCTGGGCAGGGTGGGGCATGAGTGGGAATCAGGGCTGGGCGCGATCGGTCCGGGCCAGTTCTTCATGGTGGTGAAGAAGGGGCTCGAGGTCCCCGGAGGGAGTGTTGGGGAAGGCTTTGGAGAGGCGTTTGCGGGCCAGGTCGTTGAGCAGCTGGCGGGCGCGAGTGTCCTCGGAGTAAAGGATGGCTTCGGGCAGCACCCGTGGGCCCTCGGGGCCGGGCACGATGGGATGGAGGAGGTAGGTGGCGGGCTGGTCCGGGCTGGCGGGCTGGTGGCGCACGGTGGCCGCGGTCCACGGTCCTGCCTGATGGACTTCGAGCAAGGTGAGTTCGCAATGGCTGGCGAATTCGGTGCCGAGGTAGTCGAGCAAGGATCGGGTTGAAGCCGTTCCTGCGGGAGCGGTGGCGTACTGCAGGGCCGCGGGAAGGTCACGATGTCCGAGAGCTTCCACCCAGGCTTGGGCGACGGTGCGGGCTTCGGAAAGCTCCACGGGGCCGGCCTGTGCGGCAGGAGGGAGCTGGGCGAGACCGAGGACTTTGAGCCAATCCTCCGGGGAGTTTTGCGAGCGCTCCTTGACCCAGTCGTGCAGGGGGTTTTCGGCGGGGTCGAGAGGGGGCGCGGGATCGATCAACCAGCCATCGGAGGTGTGCCGGAGGTGGTAGGCGGAGAGGTTGCGCGATTCCAAATCGGGATGATCAAGGTCGACTTCGGCCACCAAGGCCGCGGCGCGATCCCCGATTTCGTGGATTTCGAGGAGGATAGGATGGCGGTGCAGAGTGACGCCCCGAGTGAACGGGCGAAAGAGACCTGCTAGGGTGTCGGCATCCAGGTTCTCAGGAAGCGAGAATTGTTGGAGGTAGGGGGTCGGCTGGGTTTCGGCGATGGCGGCGAAGGTTCGCTGCATCAGTTCGGCAGGAGTGGCTGTGGGTTGGGACGAGAGGTCCTGACGGAGGGCGCGGAGAAAGCGCGCGTGGTTATCGGGGGTGGGGATGGCGCGGCGGGGGAAGACGATCTCCGGGGAGGCATCGAGGTGCCAGCGTCCGGATGCGCCCTGGGAAAGATCGAAGGTGTAAATGTGGAGCGCTTCAGAGCCGCGGCGGGTTTTTAGGCAGTCGAACTCGGCGAAGGTGAGGATGGCGTGCTGGTCCTGAGTTTCCTGCTCGATGGGAATGAAAATCTGGGGGGCGACGGGAGCGCCCTCGGGGAGTCGATCGAGGTGTTCGCCAAGGAAAGAAAGGGTGGCTTCGAAATTCGGCGGAAGGGGATCTTCGAGTCCCCCGAGGCAGGCGAGGAGGGTCGGCAAGTCATGGGTGGCGATGGCATCGCGGAAGGCCACGACGAGTGAGACCGGATCGGGGGTTTGTTGGGCGATCTCGCTGGAGAGAATCTCCTGGTGCAGTCGTTGATCGAGCGCAGCGCGCAGGGTCGCGGTGCGCGGCAGGATTTCGGATTTCATCCAAGCACCCAGTTGCTTCATGGGCTGGGCAAGATCGGGCAAGTAGTCGATGCCAAGATTGGCAAAGGAGGCGGGCACGGGAGCGGGTCGCCACTCGCCCTCTTGTTGGATGAGTCCGATGGCGTGAACGCGAGCGGCAGGGGTGTTGAGCCCGAAGGTGCTGGCGACCAGAACTGCCGCGAGGCGAGAGTCGGTGCGGGACTCGAGGATCTCCAATTCAGCGCCCTCAAGATGGGAAGCGAGGTCGAGCAGTTGGCCTTCGATTTCCGCCCTGCGGTCCCGGGTGGTGCCGGGGAACAGGGCGGTCAATTCGGCGGCGTCGATGGCTGGTTTGGAGCCTTCCTCCTGAAGTTTCTGGAGGAAGGCGAGGGCGCTCTCCGCAGGGCCTCGCGTCCCGGCCGCTAGGGCGGCGGGTAGAGTGAGGAGCAGGAAGAGCAGGGCACGCGTCACAGGCTTTGATGGAACCTGTCTTCCGCGCTGAGGCCGAGAACAAATGAAGCCAGCAGGTCGATGATGCGTTCGATGTCATCGAGGTGGGCGGTTTCCACGACGGAGTGCATGCAGCGCAGGGGAAGGGAAACGAGGGCGCTGGGGATACCGCCGCGTTGGTAGAAGATTTTGTCGGTATCGGTGCCGGTGTAGCGGCTGCTGGCTTCGTGCTGGACGGGGATGTCCCGGTGGGCAGCGGTGGCGATGAGTCGATCGACCACCAGGGGATGGTTGGCGGTGCCGTGGCTGAGGGCGGGGCCGCCACCGAGTTTGACGAGGCCGAAGCGTTTGGGGTCGATACCGGGGGTGTCGGTGGCGTGGGTAACATCG
This sequence comes from Haloferula luteola, assembly GCF_014201715.1. GTDB lineage: Bacteria > Verrucomicrobiota > Verrucomicrobiia > Verrucomicrobiales > Akkermansiaceae > Haloferula > Haloferula luteola. The sequence goes on along the minus strand of NZ_JACHFD010000001.1, from coordinate 443,778 downwards.
AGGCACACACAGACGTCGGGTTTGAGCGCATAGGTGGCCATGATGGCGCCGTGGCCACCGATTTCCTCCTGCACGGTGTTCAGGCAGATGAGGGTGAAAGCGGGCTTGGTGCCTGACTCGGCGATGCGCTTGAGGGCCTGAGCGATGATGTAGCCGCCGATGCGGTTATCGAGGGCACGGGAGATGATGCGTTGGTTGGCCAGCTCGGCGGGTCCGTCGGTATAGACGGCCCAATGGCCGACGCGGAGGCCCATCTCGGCGACTTCGGCAGCGGAGGATGCGCCCACATCGACCCACAGGTCATAGATTTGAGGGGCTTTTTCTTTGCCCAGTTCATCGCGGCGGAGGTGAACGGCAGTGTTGCCGATGATTCCGGGGACTTCGCCTTTGTCGCCGAAGAAGCGCAGGCGACGGCCCTGAGCAGCGGCGAAATCGGAGCCTCCGACGCGTTCCAGGCGCAGGAATCCATCGTCCTGAATGTGCCGGATCATCCAGCCGATTTCGTCGGCGTGTGCGGTGAGCACAACGGTTTGGTCACTGGTTCCCTGGAGGGTCGCCCAAGTGGAGCCATAGGCATCGCATTCCACGGAGTCGGCGTGCTGGCCGATGTGCTTGGCCCAGACCCGCTGGCCGGGCATTTCACGCCCGGTGGGGCTGGGGGTTTCGAGGAGTTCGTGGAGGAATTCGCGATCCGAGGATGTCATGGGGCGCATTCAAGCACGATGCTTTCCAAGGGCAACGGGGAATGGGGCGGGAACGACTTCTTCGAAAAATGGGGGGAGATCCCCGTAGCGCTGGGGAATCAACGCGAGGGATTGGCAGGGAAGGAGTCTCCATCGGACTCCAACAATTTGTCGATGTCCTCGATGAGTTTCCATGGGCAACGTTTGCGCTGGTACTTGCGCCACAGAATCTCGCGCAGTTCTTCCCAGAGCTCGCGCGGGACGGGATCGATATCTTCCCAGTCGGGATCGGATTTGAGGGTGGTCTTGAAGGTCCATTGGCCGGCGTGACGGGAGGCGCGCCAGAAACGGAGGCCTTCGTCGGTGCGTTCGCGCCACTCGTGGGATTCCATGCGCGGGAGCATCGGTCGGGTCGGGCCGGCAGATCAAGCGCGCTTCCCCGGCAAGTTATCACTTGGCAGGAGGCGGGGGCGGCTTAGCGTCCGTTCCCGTGTCCCGGTATGCGCAGAGTGATGTGGTCAAGATTGTCATCTATGTGGTGGCGACGCTTCTTCTTGGGGCGGCCTTGGCGCCCTTTATCTATAACGGTGGCATGGGGATTGCCGAGGTGACTTATGGCAAGGACACCAATGGTTTGGTGGAGTGGCTGGGAGCTGCGGCGCGCCGTTCAAAGGACAATTTCCCGCGGTTTTTTGACCGTTCGGTGCTGTTTTCGGCCCTGGTTTTATTGGGCCCGCTGATTGCTTGGCTGCGCCTTGGGCGGGGCAAGCCGCCCGCTGGTGGGTGGCAAACGTCGGTGCCGGAAGAGGCCGCGGGGATGCCTGGGCAGCGGCTTGAGAAGAACCGTCGAGGCCCCTTGGATTTTCTGGTAGGGTTCCTGATCGCGGCGGGTCTGTTGCTGATTTCAGGGTGGGTGCTGGCGAAGGCGGGGTTCTTCGTTTGGCGGGACGCGGAGGTGTCGGCGCGTGGAGTGCCCAATTTGGTGGTCTCAGACATTGCCTGGAGCAGCATCCTGCGCCGGTCGCTGATCACGGCCTGCATGGTGGCGGTGATTGAGGAATGGCTCTTTCGAGGGATGTTGTTGGGGATTTTTCTGCGCGCGATGCGGCCGGCGTGGGCGATCGTGGGATTGTCGCTGCTGTTTGCCGCGGTGCATTTCCTGGACCCTCCCTCCGGGGCCAAGGTGCCGGATCCAGAGGCATATGATGCTGGCTTCGTGTTGTTGCGGCAAATTCTGCATCATTTTGTGGAGCCTCAGGCATTGATCGGGCGGTTTTTGACGATCTTTGCGGTGGGAGTGGTGTTGGCGGTGGCGCGGTGGCGGACGGCATCGCTGTGGATGCCCGTGGGGCTGCACGCCGGATGGATTTTTGCGTATCAGCTGTACAAAGGGGCGACGTGGCCGGTGCTGAAGATGCCGGAATGGGCCCGGATGCTGGTGGGGACGACTTTGGTAGAAGGGTTGGTGCCTCTGGGATTGGCGGTGGTGACGGCCTTGTTGGTGGTGGCGTGGACGCCCCGGAAGCCGGAGGGGCCAGGCCATGGTTGAGCGCCCGGGCTTGTGGCGGCGCGGTTGGGAGTGGGCGTTGGATTGGATTTACCCGGGCGTCTGCGCTGGGTGTGGCGAGACGGTGGCGGGAGGCAGGGGCCTTTGCGCGGGATGTGAAGCGGCGATGCCGAGTATTGAGGCGCCGTTTTGTGGGATGTGTTCGGAGCCTTTTGAGGGTCGGATCGACGGGGCTTTCGCCTGCCCGAATTGTCGGGGCCAACGATTTTCGTTTGAGTTCGCTCGATCGGGGGTGAGGCGGTCGCCAGAGGCCATGGCATGGATTCACCAGTTCAAATACAATCGGAGGATCGATTTGGGGCGCGATTTGGCGCGGTTGGCGGCGCGGGCATTTGTGGATCGGCGGCTTGAGCGGGTGCGGGAGGAAGGCTGGCCATTGGTGCCGGTCCCGTTGCATTGGCGGAGGAAGGGGTGGCGTCGATTCAATCAGGCGAAGGAGATCGCATTGCCGCTGGGAAAGGAATTGGGCTTACCGGTGAAGGACGTACTGCGGCGGGTGCGTGCCACGCGCACGCAGACGCGCCTGAGTCGCAAAGAACGACAACAGAATTTGCGGGGGGCATTTCGAATCAGGGGTGCCATTGATGGGTGGCCCGGTGCGGTGCTGGTGGATGATGTTTTGACCACGGGATCCACCGTGGATGAGTGCGCGCGGATGTTGGTTTCTGCAGGTGTTCAAAACGTGGTTGTCGTCACCGTCATGCGTGGCTAGCGTGGGCGTCGCGCTCCGCGAGGGTTCGCGCAACATTTTCATCCTGAGATACCGACCATGGGGATTTTCGATCGACCGCCGCTTCGGAAGAACAAGGCCAAGGACGCAATGCCGGAGGGGCTGTGGACCAAGTGTCCGGAATGCTCCGCGATGCTTCATCAATTGGAGCTGCGCCAGCACCACCAGACCTGCCATCATTGCGGTCACCACTTTTTGTTGGGGTCTCGGGATCGGATTGCGCTGCTGGCGGATTCGGGGAGTTTCGAGGAAACCGAGAAGCATTTGATTTCGGCCAACCCTTTGGGATTCGACCGATATCCGGAAAAGACGGCGGCGCTGAGAGAATCGACCGGATTGGAAGATGCGGTGGTGACCGGGCGCCTCACGATCGGAGGCAAGCCGGGGATGATCGCGGTGATGGATTTCAAGTTCTTCGCTGGCTCGATGGGTTCGGTGGTGGGAGAGAAAATCACTCGGGCGATCGAGACGGCGATTGAGGAAAAGCGAGGAATGGTGATCGTTTCGGCTTCTTCGGGCGCCCGCATGCAGGAGGGCATGCTTTCCTTGATGCAGATGGCGAAGACCTGTGGCGCGCTGGCTCGCCTTGGCGAGGCAGGACTGCCGTATCTTTCAGTGCTCACGCATCCGACGACCGGTGGGGTCACGGCGAGCTTTGCGACGATCGGCGATATCAATTTGGCGGAGCCGAAGTGCATGATTGGTTTTGCTGGGCCACGAGTGGTGAAGGAGACCACTCACCAGAATCTTCCTCCTGGCTTCCAGACGGCAGAGTTCATGCTCGATCATGGTTTGGTCGACGCGATCGTGCCGCGGGGTCAGATGCGCGACAAGATGGTGACCTTGTTCACCTATATGATGCCTTGAGCCGTCTCGCGGCGTTTCGAGGGTTGCGCATCCGGCGGGATTGCGTTCATTCGCGTGCATCACCTGCATGACCTACTCCGAAGCGATCGACTGGCTGTTCTCGACGCAGTTGTTTGGCATCAAGCTCGGCCTCGATGGGCCGCGACAACTGCTCAAGCAGTACCTCGCGTTTCCCGCGCATGGGGTGACGGTGGTGCATGTTGCGGGGACCAATGGCAAGGGGAGTACCTGTGCGATGATTGATGCGATCGCCCGTACGGGAGGTCACCGCTGCGGCTTGTTCACTTCTCCCCATTTGGTGGATTTTCGTGAACGGATTCGGGTGGGTGGAGAGGAGATTCCTGAGGACGCGTGTGCGGCGATGTTGACCGAGTTGCGTGAGCTGTGTGAAACCTTGGATCCGCATCCGACCTTTTTTGAGATCACCCTGGCTCTTGGGATGCGGTGGTTCCGGGAGCGGGAGTGTGAGGTGATCGTGCTGGAAACCGGCATGGGTGGTCGACTGGATGCGACGACGGCGGTTCCGGCGGATGTGTGTGCGATCACGCCCATCGGCCTTGATCACACCCAATGGCTCGGAGAGACGATTGCGGAGATCGCCCGGGAGAAGGCGGGGATTTTGGTGGAGGGGAAGCCCTGCTTCAGCGCCCCTCAGGATCCGCAGGCGCGACGAGTGTTGGAGATGGAGGCGAACGAGCGTCGATCTCCTTTGAGTTTTGTCGAAGCTCCCTTGCGTGGCTATCCGATCGGGTTGCCGGGCGAGCATCAGGCATGGAACGCCGCGTTGGCGGTGGAGTGTGCCCATGCGGCGGGGCTTCGGGTGAACTATGAGGTGCTGATTCACGCTCTGGCGCAGGTTTCCTGGCCGGGGCGGTTTGAGGTTTTGTCGTGGCAGGGGAAGACGATGGTGCTGGACGGTGCCCACAATCCGCAGGGGGCTGGCGTGTTGGCCAAGACGTGGCGGGAGCGCTTTGGAGAAAGTCAGGCAGGCCTGCTCTTCAGTGTGGTCGCAGCCAAGGATCTCGTGGGGATCGCGCGGGAGCTTGGACCGCTGGCGGAGGTGATTCACGTGGTGGCGGTGGACAGCCCTCGCGCCTTACCCACGGACGCTCTGGCTGAAGCCTTTGGCGGCAGGGAAGTGACCGAGCATGCCTCGCTGTCCTCCGCGATGAGTGCTTTGGAAGATTTTGATGGGCCGCTGTTGGTTGCGGGCTCATTGTTTCTGATCGGCGACGTGAAGGCGTGGCTGGAGGAGCTCGACCATCGTGCCAGCGATCAATGAGTCGAAGGTCCGGCAGGGGCCGGGTGGGCGATCAGGCCCTGGGGGCTGTGCTCCAAAAGGAAGGTCTCGCGGACGAGCTGGCCATCAGAGTCTCCTCGATCGAGGGTGATGCGGAGCATGCCTTGGCGATTTTTGAGCTCCAAGGGGCGAAATAGCGGTGCCCGGCGCACGCGGAAAAAACAATGCAGGGGAACATCGGGGTGGGCGGCATTCCAAAGAAACCGGGCGTGAGGGTAGCCGGGGATGCGTGACAGGGCGAGCAGTACGTGGCGGACGCGGCGTTCGCCATGGCGATGGCAAAAGCGGGCGGCTGCGCGTTTGGCGAGCATGGTTTCCCACCAGGTGGCAACAGGGTCGTCGACCGCTTCCTCCACCTCGACGAGCAAGGTTTCTGCATGCCACGCCATGGCGGCATGCAGCTGTTCGCGGGTGATGCGTTCCGCTTCGAAGTCCTCGAACAGCCGGGGCGGGATATGCGGCTCTGGCATGCAGACCAATGGAGCGTGAAATCCCCGATCGGCAATCCTTTCCTCAGGCGGCGGACTCCGTGTCCAAAGCGGCGAGGGCTTGGCGGATGTGATCGTTGACCTTTTGTTCGGCGCTCTCCAGGCCCACTCGGATGGCATTGCGAATCGCGACGGCGGTCGAACCTCCATGGGCAATGATGACGACTCCGTTGACGCCCAGTAGCGGGCTGCCGCCGTAGCTTTCGGCACTTGCCCGTTGTTTGAGCTCGCCGAAGGCACCTTTGGCCAACAGGGCTCCTGCCTTGCGGACGGGGCTGGCGGTGAGGGCTTGGCGAAGCCACTTGGACATCGCTTTGGCGGTGGCTTCGGCGGTCTTGAGGACGATGTTGCCGGTGAAGCCGTCACACAGGCAGACGTGAAGTTCTTCGTCGAACAGGTCGTGACCTTCGACATTGCCGATGAATTCGAAGGGGGCTTTGCCGGTGGCGGCGAAGTCTTTGACGAGGGCGAAGGTTTCCTTGGTGAAAGGGGTGCCTTTTTCGTCCTCCTCGCCGTTCGACATGATGCCAACTTTCGGGTTCTTCACTCCATACACGCCGCGGGAGAAGGCAGCGCCCATGATGGCGTAGCCGAGAAGGTGGGAGGGTTTGGCCTCGGGGTTGGCGCCAGCGTCGAGAAGGTGACAGGTGCCGTGTTCGTTGGGCAGGCCAGAGGCGATGCCAGCACGTTCGATTCCTGGAATGAGGCGGAGCTTGATCTGGGCAGCCGCGACACAGGCTCCGGTGTTCCCTGCGGAGACGAAGGCATCGGCCTGGCCAGATTTGACCAAATCCATGGCGATGGAGATGGACGACTGTTTTTTTCGTCGAATGGCCGTGGCGCCTGCCTCGCACATGGCGATCACTTCGGTCGAGGGGACAATCTCGATACGCGGATCGTCGAGCCGAAGGCCGTGAGCGGGTGCTCCAGAGCGAATGGCTGCCTCGTCACCGACGAGGAAGAGTTTTTGGAGCGAGGGAAAATCGGCGAGGGAGGCGGCGGCACCGGCAAGATTCACTTCCGGGGCACGGTCGCCGCCCATGACGTCGAGAGCTACTTTCATGGGTGCGAGAGACGTGGATACGAGAAATCACCGCTCCGTCGAGCGGAGCGGCGATCAGGGGAAGAGGTTCACCAAAGCGCAGAGCGCTTTAGAACGCGTCCACCTCAAGCACCTTGCGTCCGGCATAGTAACCGCAGGACGGGCAGGCAATGTGGGACGGGATGCGGCTATCGCATTCCGGGCAAGTCTTGAAGATGGGGGCACGCCAACGGTTTGCGCCACGGCGCATTTTCTGACGGCTCTTGGATTGACGACGCTTGGGTACTGCCATGACGGGAAAAAGTTAGCGGTCTGAATCAGTGTTCTTCAGCACGTCCAGGGCAGCCCATCGGCTGTCCCCTTCCGCGCGGGGGCGCGTCTCTACAGCATCGTCGACGGGTTTGTCCACTGCCAAATATCGCGGATCGATTTCACACTGCTGAGGTTCGTCCGCATCATCGCAACGGGGATCGGACGGAAAATTGATGAGGATTTCCTCACGAAGGGCCTCGCTGGCATCGATTTCCGCCCCATCGGCGATCTCGAGCGAAACGGCTGCCGGCTCGACGACGACGGTTTGGACGAAGGGGTGGAGGGTTCGGACACACGTAAATTCAAAGGGTGCTGATAATCGTCCCGTGAGGAGGAGTTCTGAGCTGAAGCGCTGGATATAGAGATCATACTCCAGCGGACCTACCGGACGGGCATCGCCTTGAGGGAGGTCGAACAGAGTGGGATCCAGCTCGCCGGCAACGGCTTTGCCCTCATCAGGGAGCGTGGCGAGGTCGATGATCAATTTTTTGGACATGGCGAAAATCAGGCTCGGGTTTCAGAGACGCAGAGCGGGAGTGGGGGGAGCATAGCGCGGATTTCAGTCGGGGATAGACCGGATTCACGGTAAGCGCGGATCGAGCGGGCGTCGTCGCGTTTGGCGAGGCGTCGGCCTGCGGCGTCGGTGACGAGCGGGTGGTGAAGGTAGAGAGGGGCGGGGTGTCCGAGCAAGGTCTGGAGGACCCGGTGAAGATGAGTGGAGGGGAGAAGGTCGTCGCCGCGGGTGACGTGGGTGATTTTTTGCCAAGCATCATCGGTGACGACTGCCAGGTGATAAGAAGTGCCGATGTCCCGGCGTGCCAATACGGCATCGCCGAGAAGGGAGGGATCCACCTGCATTTCCCCATGCAATCCGTCGTGAAAATGCAGACGACCGACTTTTGCGGCTGCGCGGTGGGCGTCGATTCTCCAGGTGGGCTCGCGGCCGGCGGCGAGGAAGCGTTGCTGGTCGTCGGGTGAGAGCTGGCGGCAAGTTCCCGGGTAGAGGGGGCCTTCGGGGCCTTGGGGTGCGGTGGACATGGAGGCGATTTCGGCCTCGATTTCTTTGCGGGTGCAGAAGCAGGGATAGACAACGCGAAGTTCCCGGAGTCGGGCGAGAGCCTGATCGTAAGCGTCGCTGCGATCGAGTTGGCGAATCGGCGGGGCATCCGGGGCGAAGCCGAGCCAGGCGAGATCTTCGGATGCCGCCGTGTAGAAGTTTTCCCGTACGCGGGTGTGGTCGATGTCTTCGAAGCGGAGAAGAAACTGGCCCCCGGCGCGACGGGCCCATTCGGCAGCCACCCATGCCGCATAGGCATGCCCCAAGTGGAGCAGGCCGGTGGGGCTGGGGGCAAAGCGCGTGATCATGGGGGGGCCATCGCAGATTTCCGTTAGCGTCGCAAGGGACTTGGGCTATCGATGGAGAACGATTTTCAAGCATGCGCACAAAGAAGGTAGTCATCGTAGGTGCCGGTCCGGGGGGGCTGACGGCGGGAATGATTCTGGCTCGGCGGGGTTTGGACGTCACGATGGTGGAGAAGCGGGATCGGGTGGGGGGGCGAAATGCGGAGCTTCGGCTAGGGGACTTCTCCTTCGATACGGGGCCGACGTTTCTGCACCAGAAGTTCACGCTGGATGAAGTTTTTGAGGAGGCGGGCCGGAAGGCGGAAGACTACTTGGATTTTGTGGCCTTGGATCCAATGACCCGCCTGAGTTGGGGCGAGGTTTCGTTGGAAACCACCTCAGAGGTGGAGCGGATGGCGGCGAACATTGAGGCGGCGTTCCCCGGCGATGCTCAAGGTTACCGGCGGTTCATGGAGGATCACGAGGGGAAGCTGCGGACGATTTTCCCCTGTCTGCAGCGTCCTTACCATCGGCTGGGTGCCTACTTTCATGTGAATCTTCTCAAGGCCCTTCCTTATGTGGCGACCCGGGAATCGGTGTGTGATGTGCTCGACCGGTATTTCCAGGATGATCGGTTGAAGTTGGCTTTCACGTTTCAATCGAAGTATCTGGGCATGTCGCCGTGGAAATGCCCGGCCTTGTTCAGTATCTTGTCGTTTCTGGAGTATCGCTACGGCATCCACCATGTGCAGGGTGGGCTGTGCCGGATCTCAGAAGCGATGGCGGAGGTGTTCCGTGAGCACGGTGGCTCCCTGCGGTTGAGCGCGCCGATTCGCGAGTTGGTTTTCTCTGGAGATCGCGCTGCGGGGGTGCTGCTCGAAGATGGCGAGCGATTGGAGGCGGACGAGGTGATCGTCAATGCGGACTACGCCCATGCTGTCACGGAGCTCTGGAATGGTCGCTCGGTGAGTGGGGCTGCGATGGAACAAAAGAAGTTCTCCTGTTCCACGTTCATGCTCTATTTGGGGCTCGACACGCTGTACTCGGAAGAGCCGCACCATCACATTCTGTTTGCCGATGACTACCGGCGAAATGTTTCCGAGATTCAAGGTGAGCGGGTGGTCTCGGATGACATGTCGATGTATTTGCGAAATTCTTCGGTGACGGATCCACGAGTGGCACCCCCGGGTCAATCGCAGCTCTACGTGCTGGTTCCGACGATCAATACGCGCCATGGGACCGACTGGGAGACGCTGCAGGAGGAGTACCGGGAGAGGATTTTGAGCCGGATTGAAGCGCGCACTGGGATGCATGATTTGCGATCCCACATTGTCGAAGAAAGGATCATCACGCCGGATGGGTGGCGAGATGGGATGGATGTGTTCATGGGGGCGACCTTCAATCTCGCTCACACGCTGGATCAAATGCTCTATTTCAGGCCGCATAACCGCATGGCGGGGCTTGAGAATGTGTATCTGGTGGGAGGGGGAACCCATCCGGGAAGCGGGCTTCCTACGATCTACGAAAGTGGCCGGATTTCTGCCAATTTGTTGTGTGATGCCCGGGGGGTGGGATACGAGCGAGTGGACAAGGCGGTTGAGTTTTTATGACACAACGGTTCTCTGGACGAAGGGAACAACCGTGCGAGTTTGGCGACCATGAAAACCCTCATGACTTTGGGATGGATGGGTGCTGCTGCGTGTGCCACGGCAGCGGAGCCACTGGAGGCTTTTCCCAAGGCGGAGGAGGGGATGTCGCGATGGGTGCTGCGGTTGCCCGAGCGTGAGGATGCGGGGCGTTTGCGCGTGGAGGTGGTGGTGGGGAAGCTGGTGATGACCGACGGGGTGAACCGGCATTTTTATGGAGGCTCTCTGGAATCCCGGACCGTTGAGGGTTGGGGCTACGATTATTGGATTCTCCCCGAACTAGGCCCGATGATTGGGACTCGAATGGCTCCCCCTGAAGGTGCTCCGAAGGTGGAGACTTTTGTGACTTTGGGTGGAGATCCGGTATGGTTTCCGTATCAGAGCCAGTTGCCTGTGGTGCTCTATGTACCGGAAGGCTGTGAGGTGCGGTATCGCATTTGGACGGCGCCGGAGGAGTTGGAGCCGGTGCCGGAAGGTTGAGCGAGGGGGTAGCGGGATTCCTCATCGGCCGGTTGGAAGTCCGATCGAGGGCCTGCCTCTTTCCCGATTGTCGAAGATCGGAATCTAGGCCCGTGGAGCTGTGATGGGGGCCGCCACGGGGGAGTTCAGGGTTTTTTCGACGATGGTACGGGCGATTTCGGTGCCGGAGTAGTCACGGTGATTGCGTTGCCAGCCTCGTTGGGCGGTGGCGCGACGTTCGTCGGGGTGTTGGACGAAGTGGCGGATTCGGGAAACGAGGTCGTCGAGATGGTCGAAGTAGGCGATTTCGTTTTCGGCGTAGAGTTGTTCGAGGCCGGCACCTCGAGGGGTGAGGGTGAGGATGCCGTTGCCCATGAGTTCCGCGATGCGGGAAGAGGAGTAGAGTTCGACGTCGCTGCGGCGACTGAGGTTGAGCGCCATTTTGGAGCGCCGGATGATTTGTTCTTTCTCCCATCCCATGATGAGGGGTTGATCGAGGCATCCATAGTAGCCGAGGTTGAGCTCGGGAAGCAGGTCGCGGAGTTCCGCGAGGAATGCCCGACGCTCGGGCTGTCCTTTATCGCGACCAAAAAAGAGGACATCGTGGAGCATTTGATCGTCCGGAGTTTCGAAGGCGCGATGGCATTCGATTCCGGGGTCGACGGCGCTGGGAATGAAATAGGCCGGACAGTGGGAGGTGGCGAAGGACTTGAGCAGGGGGCCTCCGGTGGAGCAGAAGAGGGCGTCGAGCCATGGAGTTCGCTCACGCAAGTGGCGTGTAGGTTCTTCGTCCCAAAGTGGATCGACATACCATAGGGCGATGCGGATTTGGGGAAGGATCCGGCGGATTTCGCGAAGGGTTTCTGGTGTGATCCACTGGGCGTGGCCGAGGATGAGGAGGTCCGGGTGGACGTTGAGGCAGGTTTCAATGAGCGCCTTGTTGGCTTTTCCTTTGCCAAAGTTTTTGCTTCCGGTGACGGATAGCATGCGGGCGCGGTCGTTGAGGGAGAAGGAGTAGACGAAATGCCCGAGGCGGATGAGTCCGTGGTGGATTTTTTGATCCTGGTTCCAAAGGTGGGCACCGTCTTTGTCGAACTGGAGGTTGCAGGCGTGAACGATGCGCATCGGGGAGGAGTTTCCCGTGTCAGGTTTGAAGTTTCAAGTGGAGAGGGGCGCGGGCTTGAATCCCAGAGCGTCAGCCCTGAAGGTCGGCGCCGTGTTGCGGATTTGTCATGTGCTGGCCAGCGTCGGGGAAAAGGGTGGTTTGGAGAAGAATGTCATCGAATTGGCCGGTCGACAGGCGGAGCTGGGGCATCAGGTGAGCGCGGTGGCGGATGAGACGATGCATCCGCATTTCTCTCCGAAGGTGACGTTTGTGGCGCATCCGATGTCGGGCGGGCGCTTGAATCCGCTCAATCTGGCGGCGTTGAAGCGCCGGATTCTCGGCACCGGAGCGGAGATCGTGCATGCGCATGCGAATAAGGCGGGGCAGATGGTGCGGTCGATTCGTGGTGGTCTGAAAGGGATGAAGCGGGTGGCCACGGTCCAGAATATCAAGAGTACGGCGAAGCCGTTTCAGGACTACGATGCGGTGATCACGGCCTCCGGGCAGGTGCGGGATTCGTTGGGTGGGATTCCGGCTACGGTGATTTGGAATTCCATCGAGCCCCCTCCTGTTGGAACTCAAGAGGCGGCGGCGGCGACGAATCCGCCTTGGTTGGGTGGTGAATGGCCGGTGTTTTGCACGGTGGGACGGCTGGTGCCGGCGAAGGGCATGGATTTGCTGTTGGAGGCGATGGCGAAGGTGCCTGGATTCAAGTTGTGGTTGGTGGGTGAAGGGCTGCAGCGTGGGGAGTTGGAGGCCATCATTGCCAAGCATGGACTGGCCGAGAGGGTGTGGATGGCGGGACATCGCGACGATGCCGTGGGACTGATGGGGTGTGCCGATTTGTTCATTGTGGCATCGCGCAACGAGGGAGGGCCCTACACCTTGGCGGAGGCTCTCCATATGAAGGTGCCATGCCTTTCGACGAAGGTCGGATTTGCCCCGGAGTTCCTGCCGGAAGGAGCGTTGATGGAAACGCACTCGATTGATGAGTTGGTGCGGGGGCTCCAGTGGGCCATGGAAAAGCCCGAGGAGGTGAAAGCGTTGATGGAGAAACCATACGCGCTGGTGGCCCGTGAGGTGACGTTGGAGGCCATGACGCGTAAGGTCTTGGAGGTCTATTCTCGCTTGTGAGGGGCGGGAAAAGGCAAGTGAGGTGTGTGTCCAAAGGCGTCTGCCGGGATGGCGACGAAGGCTTTCGTTCCTGGCGGCTTCCATTCCAGGGAGAGCTGAGGAGCGACGCCGGCGCGGTGAATGCTGGAGAGTTGGAGCGGGTGGTCGCCAGCGGCGAGGTGGACTTTCGATGAAGTGGAGGCGGCCTTGGAGGGGTTGCCGGCGTTTTCGAGGAGAATCATGCGGTGAAGTCGAAGAAGCGCCCCGGAGTCGGAACGGAGGCGGAAAGCGTATTCTCCGGATTCGGGGGCATGGAGGAAGCCGGTGTGGAGAATTCCGAGGTCGTTCTCTGTGGGTTCGGCTTGGGGGATCTCTGAGGTGCCTGAGTGACTGGGGGTGAGAGGGGAAAAGTCGGGGACCCAAGGGAACTTTCCTGGGAAGAGAGAGCGAGAAAGACCGGGCTGAGCGTGGAGCTCGAGCGCAGGAATGGGAACGTCATCGTAGGGTCGAGGTGCCGATGGGTTGGGGCGGCGCAGGCGCAGAACGGCATCGTGCATTTCCTGCTGAAGCTCGGGAAGCTGGGAGGAAAGGTCGTGGCGCTGTCCGGGATCATGGAGGATGTCGTAGATTTCGAAGGGATCGTTGTGGGATTGGATGCGATAGCGCAGGCCGACGTGATTCCCGATCCGGATCATTTGCATGTGTCCCCGTTTCTGGCCTCTGCGGGAGGCGGCAAACTCAGGGTAGGCAGGAGTGCGGCTGTCGACGTGGTATTCGGAGTAGATGGTGGAAGGCTGAGGGGTGCCGTGGCCGGTGAGGCGGGGGAGCAGGGAAACACCATCGCTGCGGGCCGGTGAGGGAATGCCTGCGGCGTCGGCAAAGGTGGGCATCCAATCGTGGAATTGGCAGGGAGCGGTGTCGGTAAGGTTCGGAGGAATCTTTCCGAGCCAGCGGGCGATGCCTCCCACTCGAAGTCCGCCTTCAAGGCAATCCCGTTTGATGCCGTCAAAGGGGCCAAAGGAGTTGAAGAAGTCGGCTTCATAGGGCTGGCCTTTGAGATAGGATTCCTGGGAGGGGCCATTGTCGGTGGTGAATACGACAAGGGTGTTGTTGCCGATGCCGAGGTCATCGAGCGTCTGGAGGAGATCGGTGACGGCTCGGTCGATCCGGCGAACGGAGGCGGCGTAGCGGCGATAGGCGTCTGGCCAGGGTTCTTCAGGGGTGTTGGGATTGGAGTCGTGATCCCAGGTGGCGTTGGCCAGGTCCGGTTCGAGGTAGTGATCGGGAGTGCCCTGCGCGGTGTTGATCATGTGACCCGGTTGGCCGAGCCACTGGAGTCCACCGTGCAATCCGGAGCCGGGGGGATAGGGGCCAGTTGGGAGTTCGAGCACGGCGTGGGGGGTGTCGAAGGCCAGATAGAGAAAGAACGGTTGGTTGGGAGCCGATTGGTGAGTCTGGGCCATCCAGGATTTCGCGCGGGCGGTGAAAAGGTCGGTGGTGTAGCAGCGGTCGAGGGTGGCGGAGATCTCGGCGTCGTTTTCCCAAACTTCCTTTGGGCCACCATAGAGGCCTTCTTTGGGGTAGTGTTCGTGACCATCTTGGTGGCGGACGTAGCCCATGAAGAAGTCGAAGCCCCGGCGGGTGGGGTAGGCGGGCCAATCGCCCAGTTGGGGGCCCGACTTTCCCTGGAGTCCCCATTTGCCCACGGCCGCGGTGGCGTAGCCGGCCTGACGGAGCATGCTTGCCAGAGTGATGTGGTCGGGGAGGGCTTTGTCGAATTGGTTGTCGCGGATTGGGGCGTGACCTTGGTGGACGCCCGTGAGGAGGGAGGCACGGGATGGGGCGCAAACGGGGGCAGGGCAATAGAGTCCCGGCAGCCGAATCCCAGAGGCGGCCATGGCATCGATGCCTGGAGTGAGGAGCCAGGGCTCGTCGCGCTGAGCCTTCCGGGCCCGGGAATTTTGGAAAAAGGTGCCGAGGTCGCCGTAGCCAAGATCGTCGCAAAGCATGAGGACGATGTTCGGACGCTCGGCACGGGCGCCAAGCATGAGGCTGAAGGTCAGCAGGGCGAGGAGGATGCGAGACGTCATGGGCACTTAGGCAACGGGGAAGGAGCGTCCAAGATTTCAAGGAGTTTTGCTTTCGTGAGAAGGGCAGGAGAGGCAAGAAGGGAGCGATGGATCGACGGGTGTTTCTGGGCTGGGACCGGCCATTGCTGGGGCGGGTGGTGGAGTGGTTGTGGGCGCGGAGAGAAGAGTTGCCTCATTGGCAAGTGGTGGTGCCGACGGCGCAGGCTGGACGACGAGTGCGGGAGGCGTTGGCGGAAAAGGGGGCATGCCTTGCGCCGAGAGTGGTCACTCCGGGGCAATTGCTGGTTCCGGAAGGGGCGGTGAGTCGCGGGGTCGAGGTGGCGGCGTGGGTTGAAGCGCTGGAAGGGGTGGACGACTGGACTCCGTTTGAGGCGGTGTTTCGGGAGCCTCCTCATGAAGGGGAAGCTCCAGGGTGGGGACTTTCATTGGCTCGCTCTTTGGTGGATTTGGAGCGCTCGCTGCGGGAGAACACGTTGGCGATTCCTCAGGCGGCGAAATGGATGGAGAGTTCGATCGAGGCGGAACGCTGGAGAGCTTTGGCGGAGTTGTCGCGGCGGCGCGATGAGGTGCTGCGGCAGTGGGGCGGGACCGGTGCGAATCGGGCTTTGGCGGAGGCGCCAAAGTTTTCGGGAAAATGGATTTTTGCCGGTGTCTGGGATTTTCCGGAGGCGCTTGTGCAGCGGATGGAAGTGGCGGAGGTGACCTGTCTGCTGGCGGCCCCGGAGAGTGAGGCTGCGCTCTTCGATGCTTGGGGGCGGCCGTTGCCGGAGGCGTGGGCAAAGCAGACGTTGGATTGGCCCGAGGTGGGGGGCGTCCATTTGACGGCTCACGCGAGGCATCAGGCCCAGCGGGCGGTGGAGCAGGTGGCAGCGGCGAGGACGAAATCGGACGCGTTGACTCTCGGCTGCGCCGACGAGGAGACGGCGAGCGAATTGGTGCGCGCGTTTCAGGTCGCGGGATGGCAAGTTCATCATCCTGGCGCTGTGACGGGCTCCGGGGCACGGGCGTGGCTGAAATCCTGGCGGCGATTTGTGCTGAAGCCGGAGGCGGCGGAGGCCATCGATTTGCTCGGGTTTGCGGCGACTTCGGCTCTGGTGGGGGGACAGCGTGCGCAGAGAGTGGAGGCGCTTTCGCGGTTGCGGGATGCTTGGTTGGTGCGGGATGAGGTGGACGTCAAGCGGGTGGCCGCGATGGATGCACGGAGCGCCGGGTTGGCGGAATTGGCCGAGGAGACTTTGAGCCGACTGCTCCAATGGCGCGGGGGGTTCTTGCGGTTATCGTTTCCTGAAGCGATGGCGAATCTGATGGATCGGGTCGATGCGGCGGGTGAGTGGGGAGGCTTGCGGGAGGCCGTCGATGGAATCTCGGTCGTGGCGGAGCGCAGTCATCGGCCCACGAGTTATTGGTTGGATTTGGTTTTAGGAGAGTTGACGGGTCAAGTGGCGCAGGTTCCGGAAGGTCGGGTCGTGGATGTGCTGGGTTGGTTTGAGCTGCTCCATGCCGATGGGGAACATTTGGTGATGGCGGGGCTGAATGAAGGCAGGGTGCCCTCACCGTCTGGTGCGAATCCGTGGTTGTCGGAAGGAGTGCGAGAATCTCTGGAATTGGGAAGTGAGGCGCAGCGAGGGGCGCGCGATGCCTTTGTTCTGCGGGCCGTGATGGAGGCACGTCGGGAGTCCGGCAGGGTGGACCTCTTGTTGGCGAAATCGGGCGGAGATGGGGATGCGCTGTTGCCGTCCCGGTTGTTGCTGGCGGCGGAAGGGGAAGAATTGGCGAGGCGGGTAAAAGGGTTGTTTCAGGGGGTGGAGCCGCCCGATGCCGGAGTGGCTTTTGAGGTCGACTGGCGTTGGCGGCCCGAACGCCGCGAGGTGAGGGTCAAGGAGGGTCGCCAAAGTTTGTCCGTTTCTGCCTTCAAGGACTATCTTGCCTGCCCATTTCGATTCTATCTGAAACATGGATTAGGGATGAGTCGTTCGGAACCTGAGCGGGTGGAGTGGAACGCTCGCGACTTCGGCAATGTGGCGCATGAAATCTTGGAAGCATGGGGGCTGGATCCGGAGGCGCGGGAGTTGAACAAGCGGGAGGCGCTGCAGGCTTATTTCAATGAACAAGTGACGACGAAACTCGCGGAGCGCTTCGGAGATCGGGTGCCATTGGCGGCCCGGATGCAGGCGGAAAGCTTGAAGCAACGACTTGGCTGGTTTGCCCGGTGGCAAGGGGCGCAGCATGCGGAAGGATGGCGGGTCGAGGCGGTGGAGAAGAAATTTGAATTCGAGTTGGCGGGGGTGACGGTTCGCGGCACTATCGACCGAATCGACCGGCGCGGGGACGAAATTCGGGTGCTCGACTACAAGACCTTTGCAAAGCTTCAGGGGCGTGAAGTCAGGACATCCCACGTGTCGAAAGTGACGGCAGCATTGCGCATTCCCGAGCACCTGGAGGGAGTGAAGGCCACCCGGGTATCGATGTTCTCGGGGCAGTCAAAGAATCCTTCGGAGCATCTTTGGCGGGATCTTCAGGTGCCGTTGTATGCGGTGGCGTTGGGAGAAGTGAGCGCGATGGGCTACTTTGTGCTCGGAGCCAGCGAGGGCGAATGCGACGGGAGTTGGTGGGGGCCCTTTGATGAGGAACAGCGGGAATCGGCTGTTGCCTGTGCGACGTGGGTTTTGGAGCAGGTGAAGGCGGGGGTGTTTTGGCCGCCGGCGAAGAAAACCAAGTATGATGACTTTGAAGCGTTGGCGGTGGGCCGCCCGCTGGAGGATCTGGTGATGAACCCGAATGATTGGAGAGATGGATATCCTGCGTAAAAACTTGATGATTCGAGCCTCGGCGGGTTCGGGGAAGACCTATCAGCTGAGCAATCGAGTGATTGGCTTGGTGGGGCGGGGCGGGATCGATCCAGAACGGATCGTGGCGCTCACATTCACCCGTAAGGCTGCCGGAGAGTTCGCGGATGCGGTTTTGGAGAAACTCGCGAAAGCAGCGTTGGACGCGGCAGAACGGAGGAAGATTGAAGCGGCTTTGGGAGGCCCCTTCGATGCCATGGAGGTTTTAGAGAAAGTGGTTCGTGCTCTGCCTCGTTTGGCCTTGGGGACGATGGATAGCTTTTTCACCCGAGTGGTACGGGGATTCCAGTATGAGCTGGGGGTGACAGGAGGAAGCTTCGAGCTGCTAGAGGGTCCACAGCGGCGGGCAAAGCTGGATGCCGTGCTCGGGGAATGGGTGAGTGATTCTCGATGGGATGAGCAGTCGGAGGAGTTCCTCGCCGCCTTTCGCCGGGCGACCATGGGCCGGGAGCAAAAGGCCGTCGTGGATTTATTGTTAGGTTTCTTCCAGAGCTGGCAGGAGAAGTGGCGTGAACATGGAGAGGTATTGCAGGAGGGATTATCACGCGCCTTCGGAGATTTGCCGGAGGTGGAGATTTGGGAATCGTCGAAGGCGAAGGCGGTGGCGGGCCTGAGGTCGGCATCCAAGGAGATTGAGTGGACGCGCAAAGGTCAGGACGAGGCGATGGAGAGAGCCCTCACTGCCTTTGAAACGCACACCATCGGGAGTGGTTCCTTGAGTGGAGCTTCAGGGTTCTCGAAAGGGATGATGGCGTGGGACGGTCGGGAGCGGTTGGTGCTGAAACACTACAAGGAGGTGGTGCCTGGCCCGGTGTTCGAAGATCGGTTGCGCCATCTGATGAAGCTATTGGTGGGCTGTGAATTGGCGGCGGCAGTGGAGCGCACGCGGGCCGTGTTGGAGTTGGTTTCGGCTTTCGATGCGGCCTGTGAACGACAGTTGCGGCGGCGGGGGTGGCTTGGCTTTGACGATGTGAAGGTGCTGATGGGCGAGTGGCTGAAGAGCGAAGCGAGTCGGTTGCGCAGAGAAGCTGTCGATTTCCGGTTGGATGCCCGCTATGACCATTGGCTGCTGGACGAATTTCAGGATACGAGCGGCCCGCAGTGGACCGGGTTGAGGCCCTGGATCGAAGAAGCGGCCAGTGATGAAGATTCCTCAATGTTTGTCGTCGGGGATGCCAAACAGGCGATCTACGGGTGGCGAGGTGGGGATGTGAGCTTGTTCGAAACGGTGCGCAACCACTTCCAACTGGTGCCGGAGTCGATGCCGGTGTCGCGGCGATCCTGTGGAGCGGTTTTGGACTTCGTGAATCGAGTGGGAGCGGACGATGTCGGGCTTCGGAGGAACTTCGGAGCTTCGGTGGCGGATCGATGGAGCGAGGGGTGGGAAACGCATGAGCCCGCGGATCCTGAGCTGACAGGCTTCGTGAGAGTGGAGGTCATCGAAAGTCGGGAGGAAGACGCTCGCTATGCCCGGGTGATCGAGTTGTTGGAAGAGATCGGAGTGGGCCGGCGGGCGCTGAGTTGTGGAGTGCTGGTAAGGAAGAATGATCAGGTGGTGGAGTTGGCTGACCGGCTAAGAGAGGCCGGATATCAGGTGATTGAGGAAGGCAGGAGGCGACCGACCGAGGATCACGTCGTGGGGGTTGCCCTGCGGTCATTGATGGCGTGGTTGGCCAATCCAGCGGATGGAATGGAGCGGGGAGTGGTGTCGATGTCGCCCTTGAATGAGGCGTTGGAGGAACGGTATGGGGGATTTTGGCAGGCGCGATGGGAGGGCCTTTGCCGCGAGGTGGAGTTGCTAGGCTTTGGGGGGATGCTGGAAGGTTTGGTGGTGCCGCTCAGAGACACGATCTCCGAGTTCGGGTATGGTCGGGCGATGGATGTGGTCCGCGCATTGGAGGGCTTCGATGCCGCCGGGGGGGGCAGTGCGCGGGAAGCATTGCAGACCATTGAGAAGTTGGAGGTGGCTCAGGAGCCTGGGGCCGCAGCGGTGCAGGTGATGACGATGCACAAGTCCAAAGGTTTGGGGTTTGACGTGGTGATTCTTCCGGAGATCAGCGACGAGCAGGTGCCGAATGCGGGTAAGTTCGAGATGGCGGAAGGACCGGATTGGCTGTTGCAACCTCCGGCGCAATGGGTGCGGCAGCGGGTTCCCGAACTGCAGGATGCAGAAGCCCGCTGGGGAGAAGCCCAGCAATACGAGGCGCTATGTTTGCTGTATGTGGCGCTCACGCGAGCAAAACGCGGACTGTATGTTTTGTTGCCCAAGGTGCCTTCGTCCCGCCAAGCCGAGGCTTGGGCTTCGCCTGCGGAATGGGTTCGGTCCGCCTGTGGCGTGGACGGTGGCGAAGCCGGAGTGATGGCGGAGTTTGGAGATGACGATTGGCTTGCGGAGGTGCCGGTCGTGGAGAGAAAGGACGACACTGTCCCTGTGATACTGCAGGCGCCCAAGCCTCTACGATCGCGGATCAAGCCCAGTGGAGAGACGTTGCCTGCCGATGCGATCGCTGCGCCGAAATCCTCCTCAGGGATGAGGTTCGGGCAGGAGGTGCATGCGGCTTTGGAGCAAATCGGTTGGCTGGATGAAGAGGAGCCGAAGGCCTTCGAGGGTCCTGCCGGGAATTGGGTGAAGGATTTGCTTGAGGATCCGGAGGTTCGAAAAGTTTTTCGTCGCGGTGGAAGTTCGGTGGAGTTGTTTCGCGAACAGCCGATTGAAGCGATTTTGGATGGTCGGTGGCTCAGTGGAGTGATCGATCGCTTGCACGTTCACGATGGGGGGCGGCGGGTGGAGATCATCGATTTTAAAACCGATGGAGTGACTTCCGCTGAAGAACTCCGTGAGCGCTATGCGGGACCCATGAACGCGTATCGACGGGTGATGGCTGCGATCTATCCCGAGGCGCAGTTGGACTGTTTGCTGTTGAGCACGAAGCTTCGAAGTTGGATTCGCCTTAGCCCGGAATGAGACGGGCGATCGAAGCGATGAGTTGGGCACCAGGGACCAGGAGAAGGTGGGAAAGCAGGGTTCCGAGAAGTCGACTGAGAGCCATGCCGAAGACCGCGGAACGCAAGAGGGTATCGCTGTTTCGATGATCCGCGGCCGCCGAATCGGTGACGTAAGACAGGTAGGGATCGACGAAGGCGAAAAGGAGGATGGTTCCGGCGAAGTTGACCACAGCAGAGAGCTGGCCGGTGGTCATGCGGAGTTCTGGCGCGTAGACTCCGGCGTAGAGGGAACTGAGGACACCCGTGGTCAGGAGGGCACTGCCGGCGAAGTTCAGAAAGAAGACGTTCCAGGGGAGGCGAAGCGTCGGTTGGAGGAAGATGAGGTTCTTTTTCGATGGGAGGGTCCAGGCTTGTCCTAGCGAAGTCCAGCCGGCCGGGCTGCAGGCGTGCATGGTGAGGCGACCGAGCGAAGGGAATCGATCAAAGGCTCCGACAATCGAGGTGACGTAGCGCTGGAAAGAAGGGATGGCGGCGAGTCCGATGACGGTGGCGATGGTGGCGGAAGTGATGAGAGCGTGGAAGTCGCCGAGGAGGTGAGTTCCTGATCCGTTGAGTTGGGATTCGACTCGCTTGGAAAGACTGGGGGTGAGGAGGGTGTTGGCACTGCGCGAGACCAGCACCAGAAGATTGAAGAGCGACAGACAGAATGCGATTTTTCCGGTCCGAGCTCCGGCGATCCGGACCCCGTAGGAAAGAGTCGACACCAAATGAGTGACGCCTAGGAAAACGCAGAGCAGGAGTAGGGACACAATGGAAGCCGGTGATCCGGTGGGGGGGGATGCTGGAGGGCCGGTGGCCGGAGACAAGCGCCGACTTTCAGCTCTTGAGGGGAAGGCGA
Organism: Haloferula luteola; assembly: GCF_014201715.1. Lineage (GTDB taxonomy): Bacteria > Verrucomicrobiota > Verrucomicrobiia > Verrucomicrobiales > Akkermansiaceae > Haloferula > Haloferula luteola. The sequence goes on along the minus strand of NZ_JACHFD010000001.1, from coordinate 422,345 downwards.
GGAAAGGTAGGAAAGCGCAGACCGACAAGATCGCCATCGGTCAGAGCCATTTCACGAACTTGCTCCCGGGGTGCCCAGACTTCGATTTCCTGGAACGCAGGGGAGTCTGGCAAAATTCCCATGCGGGCTATGGGGCCCGCAACGAACAAACGGTGGACTCGCCCGGTGAGGTCGACTCCTTCATCCGCCGCGAATTTGAGTTCGATTTCGTGCGGGCGAATGTAGCGGTCGCCAGGCAGCTTGTTTACCTCACCGAGAAACTCGTAGACAAAGGAAGTACGAGGTTGGTCATAGATTTCCTGAGGGGCACCGGATTGTTCGATGCGAGCATGGCGCATGACGACGACTTGGTCGGCAAGTTCGAGGGCTTCTTCCTGGTCGTGAGTCACGAACAAGGTGGTGAGGCCGATCTCGTCGTGAAATTGGCGGAGCCAGCGACGCAGGTCTTTGCGAACTTGGGCGTCGAGCGCCCCAAAGGGTTCGTCCAGGAGAAGAACCTTGGGTTGGACGGCAAGCGCCCGGGCAAGGGCGACGCGTTGGCGTTGTCCTCCGGAGAGTTCGGAGGGGCGCCGATCTTGAAGTCCATCCAGCTTGACTCGTTTCAGGAGGTCAAGGGCGCGCTCGCGGATTTCCTTGCGGGGTGGTCGTTGGGAAGCGGGGAGAACGGACAATCCGAAGCCGATGTTTTCGGCGACACTCATGTGTCGGAAGAGTGCGTAGTGCTGGAAGACGAAGCCAATGCCGCGGTCGCCCGCGGGAATTTGGGCGACATCCACGCCATCGAATAGAATGCGTGCGCCGCCGGGATCGGCAAATTCGAGGCCAGCGAGGATGCGCAGCAATGTGGTCTTTCCGGAGCCGGACGGTCCCAGTAGTGCGGTGAGCGAACCTTCGGGAACGTCGAGCGAGACGTCGTCAAGTGCCCGGTAGCTTCCAAACGATTTGGTGAGATGTTGGATGGAGATGGACATGGTCAGTGGCGGATCGAAGAGTGGGACCCGAGGCGCAGCTCAAGAAGGGACTTGAGCCCAAGGGTGAGAAGGGCGAGGAGGGCTAACAAAGTGGCGGCGGCGAATGCGGCACTGAATTGGTACTCGTTGTAGAGGACCTCGATGTGCAGCGGGAGGGTGTTGGTCTTGCCACGGATGTGGCCTGAGACGACCGAGACCGCGCCAAATTCTCCCATGGCGCGAGCATTGCAGAGGAGAACTCCATAGAGCAGGCCCCAGCGGATGTTGGGCAGGGTGACCCGTCGAAAGATTTGCCAGCCACCGGCGCCGAGAGTCAGGGCGGCTTCTTCCTCATCGGTTCCCTGCATTTCCATGACAGGAATGAGTTCTCGTGCCACGAATGGAAAGGTGACGAAGAGGGTGGCGAGAACAATGCCTGGGACGGCAAAAATGATCCGGATGTCGTGTTCTGCCAGCCAAGGCCCCAGCCATCCTTGGGCCCCGAAAATCAGTGCCCATACGAGACCCGCGATGACTGGTGATACGGCAAAGGGGAGGTCGATGAGTGCCAGGAGCCATGTGCGACCTTTGAAGCGGAATTTGGTGATCAACCAAGCGGCGGCGATTCCGAACAAGGTATTCAAGGGAACCGCGATGGCGGCTGCGAAGAGGGTGAGACGAATCGCGGAGAGCGCATGACGATCGGTCAGAGCGGCAAGAAACACGGAACCTCCCCGCCGCAAGGCTTCGACAAATACGAGGCCCAGGGGGACAAGAAGGAAGAGCCCGAGAAACCCCACCGCGCAGGCAATGAGAACGATGCGAACCGGCAAGGATTCGGAGGTGACGGGACGGAGGGACATGGCTCAGTGGGAGCGCGCGACGAGGCGCCTTTGGAGAAGGTTGATAAGGAAGAGGAGGGTGAAGGAAACCAACAACATGGAAGCGGCGATCACGGCGGCGGCGGAGTAGTGAAATTGCTCCAGTTGTCCGATGATCAGCAGCGGCAGGATCTCCGTTTTGAAGGGAAGATTTCCTGAGATGAAGACCACCGAGCCATACTCTCCGATGGCCCGGGCGAAGGCCAAGGTGAAGCCGGTTAGCAGGGCTGGAAAGAGGGTGGGGAGGAGGATTCGTCGAAAGGTGACCAGGCGGTTTGCACCGAGAGTCGCCGCAGCTTCTTCTGCATCGGGTTGGAGATCTTCCAGAACCGGTTGGACGGTGCGAACAACAAAGGGAAAGCTGATAAAAGTTAGGGCAATGAAGACCCCGAAGGGGCTATAGGCCCCTTGAATTCCGAGGGCTTGCAGAACTTGGCCCATCCAACCTCGGGGGCCATAGAGTTGGGCGAGAGTGATTCCCGCAACGGCAGTCGGAAGTGCGAACGGTAAATCGACCATGGCATCGAGGATCCGCCGACCAGGAAACCGGTAGCGAACGAGCACCCAGGCGATGAGAAGGCCGAAGACCGTCGATACCCCGGCGGCCGCCGCACTGGCGCCAAAGGTGAGTCGGAACGCGGCGAGGGTGCGTGGAGAGGTGAGGATCCTGGCCCAATCCGAAGGACCCAAGCCAGCCGCTTTCAGGAAGAGAGCGGCGAGGGGCACCAGAACAATCGAGGAGAGAAATGCCAGGGTGATGCCCAATGTGAGCCCATACCCGGGAAGAATGCGTCGTGCAATGAGGGCCATGGTGATGGTGGGTGGAGAGGGCGGGAACCTTGTGAGTCCCCGCCCGAGGGGTTAGGGTGTGTAGATTTGATCGAAGACGCCGCCATCGGCAAAATGAGTGGCTTGTGCTGCTTTCCAGCCGCCAAATTCTTCGTCGATGGTGACCAGGTTCAGCTTCGGGAAAACGTCCGCATACTTGGCGGCAGTCTCCTCGCTACGGGGACGGTAGTAGTGCTTTCCGATGAGGTCTTGTGCTTGGGGTGAGTAGAGATACTCAAGATAGGCTTGGGCCACTTGGGAGGTGCCGTGCTTTTCCGCGTTCTTGTCGAGCACCGCCACGGCTGGCTCAGCGAGGATGCTGATGGAGGGAACGACGATTTCGGTCTCTCCGGGGAATTCCTTCTCGATGAGGAAGGCTTCGTTCTCCCATGAAAGGAAGACGTCGCCAATTTTCCGCTGGGCAAAGGTGGTGGTGGCTCCACGGGCACCGGTATCGAGAACCGGAACGTTCTTGAAGAGCGCGCGCAGGAAGTCGCGGGCAGAGCCGTCACTACCATCACCGGCCCTTTTGGCGTAGGCCCAGGCGGCGAGATAGTTCCAGCGGGCACCCCCTGATGTCTTGGGATTGGGCGTGACGACCTGAATGCCAGGCTGGATCAGATCTGGCCAATCTCGAATTCCTTTTGGATTCCCTTTGCGAACCACCAGAACGATGGTCGAGGTGTAAGGGCTGCTGTTGTGAGGAAGGCGGGACTGCCAGTTCTCAGGGAGGATTCCAGTTTCGGCGGCGATGGCGTCGGTGTCATAGGCCAAAGCGAGGGTGGCCACGTCTCCCTCCAAGCCATCCATGATGGCGCGTGCTTGTTTGCCGGAGCCTCCGTGAGAGGCTTCGATTTCGACGGTTTCGCCGGTCTGCTCCTTCCAGTGTTGGGCAAACAGGGTGTTGTAATCCTCGTAGAGTTCTCGAGTGGGATCATAGGACACATTGAGCAAGTGAACTTTTGGTCCTGAGTCCTTGGAAGCATCGCACGCCGCGAGTCCGAGAAACACGACGGGGGTGGCGAGCAGGAGGAGAATGGTCTTTGGTTTCATGAGGTGAAATGGGCAAAAGTTCAGCGGCTGAGGCCGGCTTCGAGGTAGGAAAGGGTTTCTTTGAAATGCTCGGGGTCGTTTGCGGCGAGGAAGGCCGCGGTTCCTCCGTGATGGAGAACTCTCGCAAGTCGGGCGAGGCCATGGAGGTGGGAGCGATCGTCAGGGGCGCAGTGGAGGAAGAAGAGCTGAGTATCTTCACCGTTTTCGGCACCGAATTCGATCGGGTGGGCCGTTCTCAGGGCACAGAGGATTTGCCGGTCGAGAGATGAGGAAATGGGTCGTCGAGGATGGCAAATGGCCACACCACCGGGCAGAGCCGTGCTGCATAACTCTTCGCGATCGATGAGGGATGCGAGCAGGTGGTCACGGTCGTGGAGATGTCCGGTTCCTGCCGCGATCTCAACGAGGGCCCGGAGAACTTCTGTCTTCGATTCGATTTCGAGATCGAGGGCGATTCCGCGAAGAGGCAGCCGTGAGGCTAGGCGATCGCTGCGATGGGTTCGGAACGTTCCATTGTCGAGAAGCTCACTTTCGATCCGGTTCTCCAATTCGGAGACATGGGCAGAGTCGAGAATATGGATTTTCTGCTGCAGCCAGTCGACGACTTCGTCGCGATGAAATCGAAGTTGTCCGTCGATCTCTTCGGCGGGGAGTCTTTCACCGCGGACGAGACCTTCAATGAATCGAATCGACCAGCCGAAGGCGGCGGCAAGCTCACCGACGGTGATGGCGTCGGATGGCTGTAGCTCGTTGTTGAGAACTTGAGGTTGCATGGTGGTAGATGGATTAGTGTTAGAATGAAAAGCGAAGGCCTGAGAGCCAGGTGAAGCCGGAGACGTCGCGGCCTGTGGCCCCCCCCTGGAGGGAGGCGAATTCTCCTCCTCCCATCAGCTTGAGTTTGTCGCCGTGGATGAAGTACTGGGCACCCAGGTAGACGGCTTGGTAGGTGTCCCCGGTGGCTGCGGAAACGGTAGCCTCGTAGCGACGCTGACCGCGCACGCTGGCAATGCCGTCGCCGAGAGCAAAAGAGTAGCGGCCTACCAACTGAAGTCGTTTGGGAATCAGGTCGTAGGTTCCTTGCAGGAATGCCCCAAGCACATCGCCGTCCGAGCCTTCGCCGCCTGTCGCCCAGTATCCTTCGGCGACCGCACTCCAGCGCCCATTTTGAACCCACCATGTGGCCGAGACGATGTCTTGATAGCGGGTGAGGAGATTGCTGTCGGCATCTCGTTCGTTGTGGAGGGCGTTCAGGTGAAGTTCAGCCCGATCGAGCCTCGTCGATTCGGAGAAGTCATATCCGAGTCCGAGGGAAAGGCTCCATGAAGCATTGAATTCCCCAAAGGCGCTGGTGAAGGAATTGCGGTCAGGGTCGACAGAATTGGAGAAGACTCCTGCTTGCCAGCTCCAGTCGTGGTAGGTGCTTTCGATGGTGAAGCCGGTCGCCCGGTCGACTTGAAGTTGATTGAAGATCTGGGAGCGCTCGAATGTGGGTTGGCTGTTGGAGGATTGCAGCCAGTCGTAGTAGCCGATGAAGGGTTTTGTGCGGCCTAGGGTCACGGTAAGGGATTCACTGGCGTGCCAGCGGAGGTAGGCATCGACGAGGCCGTCGTAGAGGTCGCGGAATCCATCATTGCTCTGGACGTCGAACCTCGCCTCAAGTCGGGAATCGAAAAGGAGAGCGTCGAAGCCCCATCGGGAGCGTCGGTCTTCCCAATCGCTGTCCGATCCCTGGCGGGCGTCAACATCGTAGTATTGTCCTTGGTAGCGCCCCCGGAGCTTGAACTCTTGGAGAATGGAATTCTCTCCATTTTGGTAGAGAATCCAGCCCCGCCAAAATCGATTGAATTCTGCTGTTTCTTCGGTCGTCGGGGAACCGAGGAAATCGTAGGCTTGAAGCGTCGAGGTCCCGCCGAGAAGGAGGATGGCGACAGCTTTGGGAAGCCGAAGCTGCGTGAGTACGACTTGAGTGGTGAGGCGGGTGGCGGGAGTGAGATTCCGCCGGAGAGGGCGATGGAGTGCCCGTGGATTGGGAAATGGAGGACCGGAACGGTCAGGGAGTTTCATGATATTCTGCAGAGCGTCCGTCTCCGGTGGTCCGGTGGGCGTTCGCAGAAGGTGATGAGAGCTTCCGCTCGTGCGGATAGCGTGAGATTCGAGCAAACAAAGGGTCGTTAGCCCTGAGATCTTCCCGGTTGAGGAAAGCGGGTGCGTTCGATGCTTTCGACTTGAGTGACACGTCCATCATGGACGGTCACCTGAACGGAGCCGAACTGGAGTCGGGAAACCTTTTCCCGCACCACTTCCAGCCAGGAATCGGCGGGAAGGGTGGTGCTTGGGGACGCATCAGTCTTCGGTTTCATGGTGGGTGGCGAGTTGAGAAAGTCCTGCGAGGAAGCCGTCTGCTGGGTCGGCGCGGCGGCGTTGAGGGACCTGAATCTCGGTGATGGAAGCAAGGTTGGCGAAGGGGGGGGCGACGCCATCGCGGCGCATTTTCCGCAGGGTGACTTCGACGACTTGGGAAAGCGTGTAGCGGTCCAGGATGCTGGCGATGGCATTGCGAACGTCGATCATCAACATGCGCAGGCCGCAATGATCTTCGTCGGGGCAGGTGCAGCGTTGATACGCACCCTCGCTGGCGCAGCAAATGGGGGCGAGGCGACCATCCATCAGTCGCACCAAATCGCCAATGCGGATGGCATCAGCAGAGCAGCCGAGAGAGTACCCCCCGGACTTGCCCCGCTTGGCTTCGACCAAGCCCGCATCTCGGAGTTCCTGAAGGATGCGCTCGACAAATTTCAAAGGCAGCCGATTGGCCTCAGCGAGGTCAACTCCCGCGACGTTGGCCAAACCCAGTTCGGAGGCAATGCCGAGGTGAATCATGGCACGGAGCGCGTATTCGGCTTTCTTGGAAAGGTGCATGCGAAATCTGGACGGATTTGTAGGGATTAAAACCCTACCTGCAAGTATAAATTAGAAATTTGGGATTTTAGGGCAAAAAAATGCCGACTCCCCCAATGGGGAAGTCGGCAGTGGGCTCAGAGAATCGGGGAATCTCAGTCCTTCACATCGAAGGAGGCGTATTCGCCGTCACCTCGGCGCCAAAGGATGGTGAGGCAACCGCGGCGGGCGCTCTTGTAGAGCACGAATGGACGATCGGTGAGCTCAAGCTCCATCACGGCATCTTCCTTGTACATTTCGCGGATGCCGTAGCGTTCGCGATGGACGATGAAGGGTTCCGGGTCGTGCTCGGATTCGGCAGGGTGATCGAGGGCGGACTCATCAAAGTAGCTCTCGTCGATGTAGCGAATGGACTCATTGCGATGAGGTCTCCGCTTCTTCATGAGGCGGGTCTTTTGCTTGCGCATGCGCCGGGCGATTTTGTCGATCGTCTCGTCGATGGCGGCGTACATGTCACCTCCTTCGGTGTGGGCTTCGATGACGATGTGGTTGGCGCAGAATAGAATGATTTCGGCGATGTGGCGGTTTTTCTGAACGTCGAGGATTGCTTTGGCTTCGATGATGCGCGGGTAGTCGAGGTGGAGTCCTTCGATCTTTTTGTGCGCATACTCCCGCAGCGAATCGGTGACGGTTTCGTGACGAACGGTGACCGTAATGGGCAGGTTCACGTTTTCAGTTTGCATCGCTTTGATTTGGTTTGGTTTCAGGTGAATGGGACGGCGGTTTCATCCGCCTTATCCACCTTTGACAATGTGACAGATTCTTCGAGTACGCCATGCCTAACTTGAGAAAATCGCGGCATGGGAAGAATCGCTTGCATCGTCGAGAATCGATGGCAGTTGCGCCGCGGTGTCGATCGTGATGGGGCCGAGATCGGCATCGTGATGGTAGCCCCAAGTGACCCCAATGAAGGGGACACCTGCGGCGGATGCGGTGGCTCGATCGATGGAGGAATCACCGACGAAGCGAGCGTTGTGCGGGGGGACTCCCCAGGCATTCAGGATGGCGAGAGTGGAATCCGGAGAGGGCTTGCGTGGAAAGCGCGTGGAGTGACCGAGCACGAGGTCGAAGGTGGATTCGGGAAACAATCGGCTTGCGATCTCTTGGGTGAAGGGATCGGGCTTGTTGGAAAGGAGGGCGAGCCGGAGGTGGCGAACGGATTGGAGCATTTCGAGGATGCCCGGGTAGAAATGGGTGCCGGTGGCCCAACTTTCCGCGTAGTGCCGGCGGAAGGCTGCCTCGAGGGCTTCCGCGTTGATGGGACTGTCATCGGGAAGGGCCTTCCGGGCGAGTTCCAGCGAGCCATTTCCGATGAATCCGCGCACGGCAGCTTCTGAATGGCTGGGGAGTCCGGATTCTTTGAGCGCGGCGTTGAGGGCCACGGCAATGCCGGATAGGGATTCGACGAGGGTTCCGTCGAGGTCGAAGATGAGGGCTTCCGTCACGGAGCCCGTCGAATCAGAAAGCGATCAAACTGACCAGCTCGGCGTCGGTATAATCTGCTGGATTTTCAGCAACGATCTCGATCGCTTCGGAGCGGGCATATTCATCGAGGAACTCAAAGCTTTCGTAGGCCTGCGGAGTGCGATCTGCCAGGTTCTGAGACGCTTGCGGCGATGGATTGCGGAGAACCAGCATGCCGACGATGAGGGCCGTGGCTGCGGAAGCAAAGGTGCCGAGGGAAACGGGAATGACGATTTTTTTCCACCAAGGATCGTCCTGCCCTGCGAGGCGAGCTGCGCGCAATGTATCATCCACCAATCGTGGCCCCGCCTGGCGGGCAGGCGACTGCCGCAGGAGATCCCAGAGAGGATCGTTTTCAAGGGGATCAGGCGATTCGTGTTTCATGGTCTCGTTGGGAAAACCTCGACGATGGGGTGGAAGTTGCGGGGATCTTCGAAGATTTGCGGAATGGACCTGAAATCCTTCCGAATTCCGTCGTCAGACGCCGCGTCGATCGCCCCACAGGCGAACGTGGAGACGATCGCTGAATCGCCAGCCCTTTTCAAGTACGCGGGCGGCAAGCTCGGCGGAATGGCGATCGAGATCCTGTGAAGTGCGCCCTTCGGGCATGAGAACAATGCGCGAGGCAGGGATTTGGTGGGCTTGGGCGAGGGCTTCGATTTCTTCGATGTCGGCGTTGGATGAGGCGACGAATTTGAACCACGCTTTGGGATTGCGAGCGAAGTGGGTGAGCGCTGCGGGAACGATCCGTAAGGCTGCGTCCATCCCGGAATGGGCGAGTTTGGGGGAGACGTTGAATTGGGAAATCACGGCTTCGAAGGCGGGATCAGGGATGCGGGTGCCATTGGTTTCGACTTCAAAGGTCCACTCTGGATCGAGCTGGCGGAGGGACCGAATGGCTTCCAGCAATTCTTCTTGTTGGAGGAGAGGTTCTCCGCCGGTGAGGACGATATGGCGGCAGGGGTAGGTGGCGAGTCGTTCGACGAGGGATGCGGGGGAGATCTCGAAGGTGCAGGCAGCCTTGTCGTGCTTGATGCCGCGGTCGTGCTCCCAAGGGGTGCCCTTGAAATTCCAAGTGTAGTCGGTGTCGCACCATCGGCAATGGAGGTTGCAGCGGGAAGTGCGGACGAAGACCGCGGCCTTGCCGACGGAAACTCCTTCACCCTGAAGGGTGTGAAAGATTTCCGGGCAGTTGTCGAGGCGAGCAAGCTTCATGGGGAAGGCAGGATGGATGATGGAATGCGGGTTGTGAAAGGCGGGAATGCGAGGTTTAGCTCGGGGCCGTGAAGATCGTGACGAAGCGAGGTGATGAGGGTGAGACCGACCTGTTGTTCGGGCGCCGGATGCAGAAAAGCAGCCTGCGGGCCGAAGTACTAGGAACGCTGGATGAATTGAATTCAGCGCTGGGATGGGCCCGTGCAGCGGGGCTTTCCGAGGAGGTCGAAGGGATTGTGGATCGTGTTCAGGCCAAGTTGGTAGGGTTGATGGGTGAGCTGGCCTGTTTGCCGGAGGACGTCGAACGTTATCGAGAGAAGGGATTCGATCGGGTGGAGGCGGGCGATGTGGAGTGGTTGGAGTCCGAGGCTGAGAACTTTGAGGATCGCGACATTCGTTTTACCGGGTGGGCGCGGCCAGGTGCGGACGGTACATTGGCGCGGGCGGGACTGGATTTTGCCCGTTCGATCGCCCGGCGAGCCGAGCGGAGGACATGGGAGCTGCACGAATCAGAAGGTCCGATTTCGGTGAGTGTTCGGCTGTATTTCAATCGTTTGTCGGATCTGCTGTGGCTGATGGCGCGTGCAGGATGACCTGGGTCGCCCCCCAGCTTCCGACGCTGGCGGGATAGTGAAAGGATTCCACGCTGGGGAGGCGGCGGAGCAGGGTGTGGACGCCTTCACGCAGGGTTCCCGTGCCTTTGCCGTGGATCACCCGGACGGACCGCATGCCACGGAGTTGGCATTCATGAAAGTATTCGGGCAGGAGTTCTCCGATTTCCGATGGGCGGAAGGTGTGGAGATCGAGTTCCGCGGTGATGGGGTGTTGATGAGCTTCTTCCATGGATTTCGAAAAAGTTGATGAAATCTTCTGTTTTTTCTCTTCCCAAATGTCGTTTGGCAACTTAGGTCTCCGCCCGCCGCAAAGTAACGGTGACCGTAGCTCAGTTGGTAGAGCCCCGGATTGTGGTTCCGGTTGTCGCGGGTTCGAGCCCCGTCGGTCACCCCACCTTTTTCATCGGGAGCTCGTGAAGCTCCGGGAGGAAGAGGCGAAGGGCAGTACTTGACCATGGAGCAGAACCTCGAGAGCCGACTCGGATACAAATTCCGGAACTCCTTCCTATTGGCGGAGGCCATGACTCACCCGAGTTTGGCGTATGAATCCCGCCGGCCGCATTTCGACAATCAGCGGCTTGAATTTCTAGGAGATGCGGTGTTGCAACTGATTCTGACGGAAGATCTTTTCCGGATGTTTCCTGATTTTCCGGAGGGGATTCTCACCAAATTGCGCTCACGCTTGGTCTCGCGCCGGGCGCTGGCTCGGTTCGCACTGACGATCGACCTGGGCTCATTCGTGCTGCTCGGAAAGGGCGAAGAGGCAACAGGTGGGCGCCGTCGCACTTCGACCTTGGCTGATGCGTTTGAGGCACTGATCGGCGCGGTTTACATGGATGGGGGGTTCACGGCGGCACGCGATTTGGTTCTTCGCTTGTTTCAGAAGGAGATCGAATCTCTGGCAGGGAGTCCTGAGGAAAAGAATCCCAAGGGCGAATTGCAGGAATGCCTGCAGGCCTTGCGTCCCGAAGCTCCAGAATACGAGATTTTGGGCGAAACTGGCCCGGATCACCGCAAAGTTTTTCAGGCGCGAGTGACGTGGTGCGGAAAGGAACTGGCCCAAGGCCGTGGCAAGAGTAAGAAAGAAGCCGAGGCGCGCGCCGCAGCCGAGGCTCTCCGCAATCGCCTGTGGGAGAAGAAAGAGGCGTGAGAATTTTCACACAACGGAACACGTGCGACGCATGATGCTGACCGCACCCCGAACGACATGACCCAGCAAGCGAAAGGAAAAGATTTGGCCATCGCCTGTGCGAAGGCCGCCGCAGAAATCCAAGCCGAGAACATTCGGGTATGGGACCTGCGCGGTCTCTCGACACTGACCGATTTCATGGTGGTGTGCTCCGGAGGCTCGATGCCGCATTTGCGGGCGATCCTGCGGGACGTCCGCGGGCATGTGAAAGATTGGACGGGAGCCATGCCGGTGAATGCCGAAGGAAAGGCCGATACCCGCTGGGTGGTGCTCGACTACATCGACGTGATGGTTCACGTGATGCATGAGGAGATGCGGGACTACTATGGTCTGGAGAGTCTCTGGGGAGACGCGAAGTCAGTGGACTGGGAGTGACGGGTGGACATTGGCGACGGTTGGCGTAGGGAAACCGTCGTGAACATCGAGATTCTCAATACGGGCAGCGAGTTGCTGTTGGGCACCCGGCTGAATACTCATGGCCAATGGATGGGCCAGGAGCTCTTCAAGCTGGGTTTGCGAGTTTCCCGCTTGGTGACGGTGCCCGATGGCGAGGCCATTCATGGAGCGCTCGATGAGGCGGTTCGCCGGGCCGATGTGGTTTTGGTCACGGGAGGGTTGGGTCCGACGAGTGACGACATCACTCGAGAGGCCGCCGCCGGAGTGGCGGGGATCGAGTTGATCGAAGATGAGGCGGCGTTGCGATCGCTGGAGGCGTTTTTCGCGCAGCGGGGTCGTCCGATGGCTCCGGACAATCGCAAGCAGGCTCAGGTTCCCGTGGGGGCAGAGGTGCTCCCCAATCCACATGGCACGGCGCCGGGGATCTACATTCCTCCTCGGCTCAACCAGGCGGCGAATTGTGCTGTATTTCTCCTGCCGGGGCCACCGCGGGAGCTGTATCCGATGTGGGCGGCCGAGGTGGTGCCCAAATTGCGGGCACTGTCGGGCGGTGGTTTTCGATCCGAGATGCGGCAAATGACCTTTGCCGGGGTGGGCGAGAGTGATTTGCACCAGGAGGTCGACACGGATTTGGCCCAGATAGAAGGCTTGGAAGTCGGATATTGTGCGCGGCTGGGAGAGGTGGATGTGCGTTTGATTGGTTCCCAAGAGGCGATCGATGTCGGGCGGGCTCGGGTGATGCAGAGCTTCTCGCAACAGTGTTTTTCGGAGGCCGGAGAATCCTTGGAGGAGGTGGTGGTGAAAGCGATGCGAGTTGCAGGATTGAAGCTCGCTACCGCGGAGAGTTGCACGGGTGGGTTGATCGCCAGCCGGGTGACGGACGTCCCCGGTGCGAGTGCGGTGTTGACCCATGGATGGGTGACTTATGCCAACGAAGCGAAGATGGCTGAGCTGGGAGTTCCCGCTGAAGTGCTGGCTGAGCACGGCGCGGTGAGCGAGGCGGTGGCGGCGGCCATGGCGGAAGGGGCATTGAAGGCATCCGGTGCCGATTTGGCGGTGGCGGTGACCGGAATCGCGGGTCCCGAGGGTGGGAGTGAAGAAAAGCCGGTGGGGACGGTGTTTCTGGGCGTTGCGGAACAAGGGAAAGCCCCGAGAGTGGTTCGCCAGATGCATCCGCGAGACCGCCGAGGATTCAAACGGATGGTGAGTCAGAGTGCGCTCGATTTGATCCGTCAGGCGGTGGCGAAGCATGAAGAATCAAATCTCATTGCAGACAGCCCCTAATCCCGTCAGGTTTCATCGCAACCTCCTCAGAACGATATGCTTAAAGAATTCAAAGAATTCGCCTTCAAAGGCAACTTGGTGGACATGGCCGTGGGCTTCATCCTTGGAGCCGGATTTTCGGCGGTGGTGAAGTCATTGGTGGACAATGTGATCATGCCTCCGCTGGGCATGTTATTGGCCGGAATCAATTTCTCCAACATCAAGTGGACGATCAAGGAAGCGAACGGAGACGTTCCAGAGGTGGCCATCAAAGTGGGTCAATTTCTTCAGGACTTTCTCTCGTTCACGATCGTCGCCTTTGTGGTGTTCATCGTGGTGAAGAAAGTGATCGCAGGCTTGAAGAAAGAGGCGGAGAAGCCCGTGGCGGCACCTGCCGCACCGACGGCACAGGAGAAGTTGCTGATGGAGATCCGCGATCTCCTGAAGGCTCAGAGCTGAGACCATCTCCATTTCGCCAGCAATGGCCACGGCACCTCAAGGGGCCGTGGCTTTTTCATTTCACAAAAAATGCCGGACTTCTGCCCGCGCGGGTTCTGCTGCGGTCGAAGTCCGGCTGGAAAGGAAGGCTCTCGGGTTATTTCTCGAGTTCTTCGATTTTGGCCCGGGTCATCGGTTGTTTCTGTTCCGCCCATTGGGTGCGGAATGCTTTCGCTTCTTCGGGAGTCACCACGCTGGCTTCATTGCCGAAGGAGTTGCGAATGTAGGTCATGATGCCGGCGAGTTGCTCGTCGGAAGCGAAGGCAGCTTCAAGAGGAGCCATGATCCCCATGTAGTCCTGAGTTTCCTTGGCGATGCCCTTGAGAATGACGGCAGCGAGAATTTCGGGTTTGCCGTTGGCGATTTTCGAGCCCGCAAGGGACGGGGCCATTTTTTTATCACCGATGGGGAGGCCCTTGCCGTCTTGGCCGTGGCACGCCATGCAGGTTGGGAAGGCCTTTTGGCCGGCTTCCATCAGCTTGGCTTTGGCGTCGTCTTGCGCGGCCGCGATGCCGAGCGAGGCAAGGAATAGGATCAAAATTCGGTTCATTGGAATGCTGTGCTTGATGCGGGTTCACCATGAAACTCATCACCGTGTTGCGCAACCTCCGCGTTTTCTGCCATGAGGCATTTGCGGCGATTATTCTGTCATCGGGACGGGCTTCACTCGTTGAGTTCAATACGCAAGCGAAGGTAGCGACTTACCAAGGAAAGAGGGAATTCGAGCGTGCGCGATGCGAAGCCATCGAGGTCGGGTTCGAGAGATGATGTGGTGTCGACCGTTCCATCCGGAAGGGTGGTGGTCCATTGCTGGAGGTCCTCGGAGATTTCCACTTGGTAGGTGAGGGCGCGCTCGGCGGCATCCGTGCGTTGGGGGAAGGAAAAGCGCAGTCCGTCTGGGGTTTGTTCCAGAATCGGGCGGGAATTCGACCCATTGGAAAGAAGGGGCGAAGGGTCGAGCGGGTTGGAGCCAAGCGCATATTCAAGAAGGTTGGAGAGGCCATCCTGATCGGGATCGTCGGATTCCTCGGCGTTTTCGAGCGTGGAGGCCCAGGCGAGGTACGACGGAAGTAGAGTGAGTTGAAGAGAGGATGTGGTTTCCGACGCGGTGTCGGAACGGAGGTGAACTTCGATTTCAAGGGTGTCGACGAAGGGCGCGGTCGCCCATTCGAGTTGGGCCTCTCCGGTGGTTCCGCTGCTCAGGGTCGCCTGGCGGAGGATCCGGGAGTCGGCGGTCGTAGAGGAGATCGCGGTGGTGGAGGAAATGGTATCGGGCGATGTCGCGTCGATGGGGACCTCCAGCTCGATGTTTCCTGTGGTTCCTGAGCCTGCCTGGGAAAAGGTGAGAGGCCAAATGAGGGGATGCCCCTGGCGCGGTGCGGATGGCGTTGTGCTGGCAATCGAGAGTGTGGTCGGTGTGAAGGATGCGGGACGCATGCGGTAGCCGTCGGCAGCCATCACCGCATCGAGTTCTGACACATAGGCAGGCACGAAGATGTCGTAATTTTGATAGGCAGTCGCCTCGGAGTCCGCATTGACGGTGGTGGCGATGTAGCTGTGGACCCCGACGATGGCAGGCGCTCCGTTGACATCGACGAAGGTGGGGCTACCGGAATCGCCACCCTGGAAGTAGCAATCGTTTTCCCCCCCTGAATCCAAGGTGTAGGTGAAGTGGACGTATCGGGTTTGGAGGTCGCCGACGGTTTCCCCATAGTTGAGAGTGCGGCTGAAGGGATCGACGCTGGCCAAGGTGGCTTGGCCGCCGCGTGCAGTGATGCCAAGGACTCCTGCTTGCAGGTTGCGATAGCTGTTGTTGCTGGAGAGATTGAGGTAGGTGAGAGGAGTGATTCCGGTCGATGCCTCTACGGGGCTGGCGAGGCGCATGAGAGTGAGATCGCTGGATTCTCCATCATCCGTGATGATTGTTTTCGCGGCGATGCTGCGCTGGATGATGGTTCCGTCTGGAGTCAAAAAGCGGATGTTTTGGCCGATTCCAAACGAAGCTGCGTAATGGGTGGCGGTGACCACGTGCTGGCGACCGACGAGGGCGAACTGGACGTTGCTATTGGTCGCGAACCAGCCGACTCCTGTGAGGTCGGTGCCGGCATGGATGAACGAGGGGTTGGGGGTGGGAGACGAGGGGAAATTGAGGAAACGATCGTGAGAAGCGGCAAGGTATTCCCGGATTTGCAAGGCGGAGGCGGGTGAGACGATCGCGAGAGCGGGAAAAAGAAATCGGCGCATGACTGGGAGGCGGGAGGCGGAAACGCTCGCCGAGGTTGAACCTTCTGGCGAACGAAAGGTTGCCGGTCGATGCAGCGGGCGGCAGGCTTCTGTCCGATGGCGAAGAGCACCCTGAAAGTTCGGCTTTTTCCTCGTGCGGAGGCGACGGTGCGAGCGGGGCACCCGTGGGTGTTTTCCGATTCGGTGAAATCGACCAACCGGTCGGGTGAGGCAGGCGAATTGGCGGTGGTCTATGATCGCCAGGATCGGTTTCTGGCGGTGGGTTTCTGGGACCCGGATTCGCCGATACCTTTGCGGATCGCGCATCGAGGGGAGCCGGTTCGTTTGGATCGGTCCTGGTGGCTTTCCCGGGCAGCAGAGTGCCGGGCACGGAGGGAGGTGCTTTTTTCAGGCGAGACCAATGGCTATCGCTGCATCAATGGGGACAGTGAGGGATTTCCTGGGTTGGTGGTGGATCGCTATGGCGATACCTTGGTGGTGAAGCTCTACAGTGCGGCGTGGATTTCTCGTTGGGACGAGATGGAAGGGGTGCTGCGTGAGGTGTTTCAGCCCACTTTCCTGATCCGGCGAGTCGCGCGGAACTTGTCGGGCATCGAAGAAGGGTTCGTGGGAGAGACCGGGCCCGAGGTGGTCGTTTTTCAGGAGATGGGGTTGCATTTCGAGGCGGCTGTCCGGCACGGTCAGAAGACCGGCTTCTTTTTGGATCAGAGGGAGAATCGAGCGCGCGTCGGTGAGCTGGCGAAAGGACGCGATGTATTGAATATGTTCAGTTTTTCCGGGGGATTCTCGGTGCATGCAGCTCGTGGGGGAGCATCCAGAGTGACGGATGTCGATATCAGCGCCCACGCGTTGGAGAGTGCTGACCGGAATTTCGCACTGAACCCGGAGCTCTCCTCGGTGCCTCGAACTGGGGTGCAGGCGGATGCTTTTCGTTGGATGGGCGAGACTCAGGAGCGCTGGGATTTGATTGTAACGGATCCACCATCGCTGGCGAAACGGGAGCGGGACAAGGCGGGAGCTCTGAAAGCTTATCGCGCGCTCAATGCCCAAGCGATTCGCTGTCTGAAACCGGGGGGGGTCTTGGTGGCGGCGTCCTGTTCGGCCCACGTGCGAGCGGGAGAGTTTTTGGGCATGATTCGCGAGGAGGTTCGGCGGAGTGGGCGCGAAAGCCGGGAGCTTTGGTCGGCAGGGCATGCTCCGGACCACCCGGCGGCTTTCGCAGAAGCTCACTATTTGAAGGCGGTCGCGATGGAGTTGGGGTGAAGCACTTGCGCCCGTCCCGGTGGGCGGCTAGGGGAGGGCATGGCCCGACGCTCGTTCAGTTTCATGCTCGCTTGGCGCTACCTCAATCCGCGCCGGGCGATGCTTTCCGTCGTGGCGATGATTTCAGTGATCGGTGTGATGTTGGGCGTGCTGGCGCTGGTGGTGGTGATGTCGGTGTATTCCGGGATGGAGCGGGAGGTGAAGAACCGGTTTCTCGGGTTCATCCCCCACATCCGGCTCGAATATGCGCCCGGTGGTTTGTATCAGGGATTGGCCGATTGGCGGACGATGGCGAAGGAGGTCGAGCAGTTCGACGGAGTGGCGGAAGCGGGGCCAGTGGTGCAGGATTCGATGATGATGGACGTCGAAGGTCGGCGTCTCTACGGGACATTTCAGGGGATTGATACGGAGAGCGAAGCGGCGGTTCAGGGGCTCAAGGCGATGTTGGATCTCGATGCCTATCCGGAGAGTTCGGCCGACATGGGAATCGACGACCGGGTGGTGATTTCGTCGCGCATTGCCGGGCAGTTTGGAATTGGGGTGGGGGACTCAATCAACTTGTTGACCATGAGGAATCTGGAGGAGGTGGAGCGGGTGTTTGGCAAGACCAAGGAGCCTCCATTGCGTGAGGCGTATGCCCAACAGTTGGAAGAGATTCGGACAAGGGTGGATGCCTCATGGAAGGTGACCGCTGAAGGTTCTCAGCTGAGCACCGATGATTGGAATGCGATTTCAGAACCCTTGGTGGAGATGCTGAACTCGGGTCCGCGGGAGGCAGAGGAGGAGGTGGTTTACAATGCCCTGACTTTGCTCGATGCGGCCGACAACGATGAAGCGAATCGGGTGCAGAAGCTCGGTGCAGATTCACCCGCGCAGTTTTTGAAGATTCTCGATGAGCTGAAGACGACCGACGTTGAGAAAATGGATGCGGCGGCTCTGAAAAACATCGAGCAATTCGTGCTGCCCAAGGAGGCCGTGGTGGTGGGCGTGTATGCGACTTCACAAATGGCGATGACCCCGGATGTGTTCATGCCGCTGCACTTGGCGCAGGAGTTGGCGGGGTTGGGGGATCAAGTTCAAGGGATCGGCATCCGATTGAACGATCCGTATCAAGCCCGCGAGGTGTCGCAGCGAT
Organism: Haloferula luteola; assembly: GCF_014201715.1. Taxonomy (GTDB): domain Bacteria; phylum Verrucomicrobiota; class Verrucomicrobiia; order Verrucomicrobiales; family Akkermansiaceae; genus Haloferula; species Haloferula luteola. The sequence goes on along the minus strand of NZ_JACHFD010000001.1, from coordinate 404,394 downwards.
TGGCGGATGGGATTCAGGAGCCCGGCTGGTATCTTCAGCCGTGGATGGATGTCGAGGTGATGAAGAATTTCTCAGTGCTGATCGAGCAGCAGCGGATCATGATGTATTTCGTGCTTTCTTTTATCGTTTTGGTTTCGGCCTTTTCGATGACGGCTGTGATGTTCACGGTGACGATTCAAAAGCGCCGCGAGATTGGGGTGATGAAGGCGCTGGGCGCGGCTCCCGGGCAGATCATTCGGGTCTTTGTCTATCAGGGGATGGTTTTGGGCGCATTTGGAGCGGTGATCGGGATCGCCGTGGGGTTGCTTGTGATCCAAGTGCGGGAGCAGCTTCAGATGGTACTCAGAGGCATCGGATTTGATCCGTTCCGGGCCGATTTGACGGGCTTTACCACCTTGCCGGCTCACGTGAATCCGAGTGAGGTGGTGGTGATTGGCCTGGTGGCCTTTTTGCTCTGTGCGATGGCTGCATGGCTACCGGCGTTCTTCGCATCCCGAAGTGATGCGGCGCGTTCTCTCAGAAACCTCTAACCGTATCCTTAGGGGCTTCTGGGTAGGGAGCTTGAGGCGGTGGCTTAGGGGTCAGGATTGGAAGGACTGATAGGATTTGTAGTGGTCATCTCCAGCTCGGTGGGATGGGATGACGACCGTCATGTTTGTGGAAATCTGGCATTTGGCAATGCGTCCGGGGGTGATTCCCCTGACCTTGATGCTGATTCCGATGGGGATTTTTTGGGTGAGTTGCCTGCTGGGCTCACTGGATTTCGATTTCCTCAGTTTTGACGGCGGGGAAGGTGGCTTTGATTCGGGCGACGGTGGGGAATGGCTGGGAGGGACGGTGCGCTATTTGTTCCGCTACTTTCACGGCGATCAGGTTCCCGTGGCGGCACTACTGAGCTTTCTTTTGGTCTATGAATGGGGAGCGGTGATGGTGGTCCATTCCTTGAAAGAGGAGGTGCCGGGAGCCGCGGACTCATGGTGGATTGCGCTCGCCTGTTTGGTGCCGGCGTTGGCGCTGACAAAGCTGACCTCGCGCCTTTTGAGCCCGATGTTTGCGAATCTTCGAGGAGCCGAGGGCCTGGCGGCGCCGGTGATTGGTCGCATTGGCTTTGTGCGTAGCCGTGAGTGTGACGAGCACTCCGGGCAAGTGGAGGTTCAGAATTCGGAGGCTCCACTACTGATCAATGCCCGGCTGGCACCGGGACAACTTTCTCTTCCGCGCGGAACACGCGTGGTGGTGCGGGACCATGATCCGGTCCGAGGCACTTACTTGGTTCAACCTGATCCTGAAAACCCATGAAATTGAATTCGACATTTTTTGCCCTGATTGAGCTTCCCCCGTGGCTGGGAATCGTCGCGCTGTGTCTCGCCATTGCGATCGGCTTGGTGGTGATGGTGAGCGGAGTGTATGCGATGCTTTACCGAAAGGTGAAGAAGGGCACCGCTTTGATTCGTACCGGATTTGGTGGGACGATGGTGAATTTCAACGGGATGTTGGTTTTCCCGGTCTTTCACCGGCTCGAAACGATGGATATTTCCCTGAAGCGGATTGAGATCGATCGGACGGGGCGCAATGGATTGATTTGCAAAGATAACATGCGGGCGGATATCAAGGTCGCCTTCTTCGTTCGGGTGAATCACGCGGATGAAGATGTGCTGCGTGTGGCGCAATCGGTGGGTTGCGAGCGAGCAAGCTCGCAGGATGCGATTCGTGAGTTGTTCGATGCTAAATTCTCCGAGGCATTGAAGACGGTCGGCAAGCGCTTCGAATTCACGCAGCTCTATGAAGATCGCGATACCTTCCGGGACGAAATCTTGAAGGTGATCGGCACGGATTTGAATGGATTCGTGCTTGATGACGCCGCCATTGATTTCCTGGAACAGACGCCGATTGAGTCACTGGATCCCGACAACATTCTCGATGCTGAGGGGATCAAGAAGATCACCGAGCTGACGGCGACCCAAGCGAAGCTGGCGAACCACATTCAGCGGGACAAAGAAAAGGTGATCAAGCAACAGGATGTGGAGGCCCGGGAAGCGATTCTGGAACTTGAACGCCAGCTAGCGGAAACGGAGGCGAAGCAGCAACGGGAGGTCGACAGCGTACGAGCTCGCGAAGAGGCCGAGACGGCCAAAGTTCGTGAAGAGGAACGCCAGAAATCCGAGCGTGCCCGGATCGCCGCGGAGGAAGAAATCCAGGTCGCGGAGGAGAACAAGCAACGCCAGGTCTTGGTTGCCCAACGCAATAAAGAGCGCACGGATGCGGTCGAAGTGGAGCGAGTGAAGCGAGACCAGCAACTCGAGTCGATCGAGCGCGAGCGGCTGACGACTCTCAAGGATATCGACAAGGAAAAGGCAGTCGAAGTCGAGCGGAAGGCGATTCAGGATGTGATCAAGGAGCGCGTGGCGGTGGAGAAGCTCGTGGTCATCGAGCAAGAGCGGATCAAGGACACCGAAGCGTTTGCTGGTGCCGATCGGGAAAAGCAGGTCAAGGTGACCTTGGCCGAGGCGGTGGCGCAGGAGGAGGTGATTCGCCGGGTGAAGGAGGCGGAGGCGGTGAAGCAGGCCGCCGAGTTGGCCGCCGATCAGCGGGTTTACGAGGAGGTCAAGGCTGCCGAAGCCGCGCGCAAGGCTGCCGAGCTGAAGGCGGAAGAGCGGATCGTGATCGCCGAGGCCGAACAGGCGGCAAGCGAGAAAGAGGCGGTGGCCAAAAAGCTCCTTGCAGAGGCGACCACCAAGGAATCGGCAGCGGTGGGAATCGGCGAGGCGGAGGTCATGCTGGCGAAGGCGGATGCGACTCAAAAGCAGGGTTCTGCTGAAGCCGAGGTGCAGCGCCTGAAGCTGGAAGCCGAAGCCGACGGAATCCACAAGAAGGCGGAAGCGATGAAGTTGTTCGAGGAAGCCGGCCAGGCTCACGAGGAGTTCAAGCTGAATCTAGAGAAGGACAAGGCGATCGAATTGGCGCAGATTCACATCCAGAAGGACATCGCGGAAGCTCAGGCTATGGTGTTGGGCGAGGCGATGAAGTCGGCGAAAATCGAGATCATCGGTGGCGAGAACAAGTTCTTCGATCAGATCAGTTCAGCGATTGCTCGTGGCAAGGCAGTGGATCGATTGGTCGAGAACAGCGAGACGCTGCGCGATGTGAAAGAGACGTTCTTCAATGGCGATCCCGACTATTTCCGTTCTCAGCTTCGCGAGTGGGCGGGACAGTTCGGGGTGACGGCCGAAGATGTGAAGGACCTCACCGTGGGCGCGGTTCTGGGCAAGTTATTGGTGGATGCCAGTGGCGAAACCCGCCGCAAGTTGCTTCGTTTCCTGGGTGCCGCCGATCGTTTCGACCTCGCCGAGACGCAGGCGTCTGATCTCTTGAAATGAGCCCAATCATGGCAGGGGGTGTCGTGCCACCGGTGGCGAGGTCCGAGCGATCTTGTGGTTGTCGAGACTCTCTGCACAGCTGCCCGTTGAAATCGGCGGTGGCCTCCAGAGTTGAGGGAATTCGCAGGGATTCACTCGATCCGTCGTGGGGGAGATCGGTGGGGCCTGTCCTATTTTCGAAATGCTAGTTTGTCGTTTTTTAGCGACGTTTGATTCCTGATTCTCGATTCCCATGGCTGAGGAGAACTCAATACCCGATCAACTTGAGGGCGGAGCCTATGAGGTGATTCGCGCCCGCTTGGAGAAACACGGGAGTGCGCTGCGTGCTTCTCTGGACCGTTTGAATACCGAGCGACTCGCTGTTTTTGGCGGGGTGCAGACGGCCTTGTTAGGAACGGAGAGGATCGCGACGGAGCACAATTGTGTGGCCCGTGATTTGGTGACGGTGGGGAAGCATCGCTTTCTGTTCGGCTACAATATTCAGTTCGGACTGAAGCAGACGACGGAGGTGCAGGACGTCTTCTCGGTTTACGATTTCAACCCGGAGACCAAGGCATTCACGGCGATACCGGTTACTGAGGTGCTCGATGATCCGCGGTTCACGGCGGATTTCACCGATCTTTACAAGTATTACCGGGAAACGGTATTTCAGAAATTCCTGGTGATTGGTCCGCATCTGTTTTTGGCGATGCGGGCCGGGAAGACGTTGAGTGACATCAAGGTTTTCAAGTGGCGGATGACGGCGGACGGACTGGAATACGTGGGCAGTCGATTCGACCATGAGTATGTCTATCCGAAACAGCATGAGTTCGAATGGACACGGGCGCATCGAGGCATGCACCGGTCGGGATTGCACCCGCACATTTCGATCGAGGACCGAGTGTTCATCGAGACCGTCGGGGGTGACCTCACGGTGAAGGTGGAGGACAATACGGAGTCGGGGGAAGGGATCTACGCCGAGCCCGTCACAGAGAGCGATCAGACGCTCGATGATGCGGAAATTTTCTACGCCTGTGTAGGGTCGTTGATTCTGTTGAAAGTGCTTCCTTACCGGGAGTCCCTGCATCGTTATTTGGTCTTCAACGAGAAGACGAGAACGGTGCACCGGCTGGACGCGATTGGAGATTCGTGCGTGCTGCTTCCGGACGATCACGGGATCGTTTTTGCCAATGGCTACCTGTTGCAGAGTGGCGAGTTGAAGACGTTCGACCACGGTCTAGTTGACATGCGCTTCGAACGCCGGGTGGCCTCTTCGAATGGTGAAGACGTGCTGTTCTCGTTCTACAATCGGCCGAACGGGGAGTACGTGCTCCTTTCTTACAACCGGATTCAGCAGGGGGTGGACACCCCGATCTTGTGTTCCGGGTTCTCGCTATTTGGCGATGGGGAATTGGTGTTGTTCCGGACCGATGGCCAGCCGCAGAAGCATCATTCCCTGCAAATCTGGCAAACGCCGTATTTGGATGACGAGGCGGCAGCGGCCTGTGCGGCGGATCCTTCTTCGTATTTGTTCAAGATCGGCAATGCCGAGCTGGTACGGGGGATGGCGGAGTCCCGGGAATTGCTGACGCTGCTGCAAAAGGATGATTCGTTTTCGGGACTGTATCTCGATTTGGCAAAGCGGGCGGGAGATCTTCTGGATACCTACTTTTGGTTGGACCGTGAGGAATGCGGGTCTCTGGCAGGTCCTCTGCGGGAGATCAAAAAGGCCGCGGAGTCGGCTATCGGTGAGTTTGAAAAGGTGCAGAGATTGCGCGAAACGGCGACGGAGCGGACCGCTGGGGTGCGCGCGGCGGTCGGAGTCGCGGTGCGCGCGGCGGAAACGGCTCCGGGTGCGGAGTTGAAGGCGCTGGTGGAACATCTGTCGACCCTTCGCAAGCTGCGGGGCGAGATCATGGCTTTGGGTGAGGTGCGTTACACCGATCCGCAGGTGGTGGAGGATCTGGAGAAGGAGGTGGTGGCGGCGACGGCGGCGACATCACAAAGGACGGTGGATTTTCTGCTGGGAGAGGATTCGCTGCGTTCCTATGCAGAGGCGATCGAGGTCCAAGAAATGGGCCTGGATCGAATTGGCAAGGTGACGGAAGCCGACGAGGTGGGTGCAGCACTGGATCGCTCGGCAGGAGAGTTGGAGATGCTGATTGAAATCGTCGGCGGACTGAAGATTGCGGATGCCACGCAGACGACCGCGATCATCGAGCGGATTTCGGCACTCTACGCGAAGCTGAATGGAACGCGTGGGGGGCTGCGGAATCGGCGCAAGGAGTTGGCGCGGGGTGAGGGTGAGGCGCAGTTTTCAGCTCAGATGAAGCTGCTTTCGCAAGCGCTGGCGAACTATCTCGATCTGTGTGACACGCCGGAACGCTGTGACGAATCGCTGACGCGGTTGATGGTCCAGGTGGAAGAGTTGGAAGGGCGATTTTCGGAGTTCGATGAATACATCCTGCAGTTGGCTGCGCGCCGGGAGGAGATTTACGATGCTTTTGAAGGGCGCCGGACGCAGTTGATGGAGGCCCGCCAAAAGCGGGCTGGAGCTCTCTTCAAGAGCGCGGAGCGAATTCTCAATGGGATTCGCAATCGATTGGCGGGATTCAAGGAGATCGAGGAGGTCCACAGTTATTTTGCGACGGACCCGATGATCGAAAAGGTGCGGGATATCGTGGCGCAGCTGAGCGGATTGGGCGATCCGGTGAAGGCGGACGATCTGCAAACGCGTCTAAAGACTTTGCGCGAGGATGGCGTGAGGCAGCTGAAGGACAAAAAGGATTTGTTCGTCGACGGGCAGAATGTGCTGCGCTTCGGGAAGCATGCCTTTAGCGTGAATACGCAGCCGCTTGAGCCGACGATTGTTCCGTTTGAGGATGGCATGGCGTTCCATTTGGCTGGGACGAAGTATTTCGAGCGAATCGAGGATCCTGCATTTTTGGCGACGCGTGAGGCTTGGGATTTGGAGGTGCCGAGCGAGGGGCCAGAAGTGGCACGGGTGGAGTATTTGGCGTGGCAGTTTCTTCGGTCGGGTCGGGTCGATCGGGAGGATCTGTTGCAGGAGGTTCAGGCGTTCATGCAGCCGCGATATGCGGAGGGATACACCAAAGGGGTGCACGATGAGGATGCCGCCAAGTTGTTGGAAGCGCTGTTGCCGGTGCATGAGGAGGCGGGCTTGCTGCGCTTCGGTCCGCGGGCGCGCGCCGCGGGAATCTTGTTTTGGGATTGTTGGGAGGATTCTGCCAAGTTGATGTTGGCGGGGCAGTTGGCGAGCTACGGGAAACGTCGGATGTGGTTCCGGGAAGGGGGGGACATTGAGAGGTGGCGAGGGAAGTTGCAGAGGGGCCTGGGGCGGTGGCTGGAAGAGAGTGGTTGGTTCGCGGAGTTAGCCTCAGTGACGGAACATCAGAGCCAGGTGGTCGACTATTTGGTTGCGGAGTTGTCGCATGGGGGCGGGTTTGTGGTATCGGCTTCTGCCGCAGAGTTGGTGCGGGGATTTGAGCATGCTTTGGTGGCAAAGCGGGCCGAAGGAGCGTTTGCGGATGCGATGGCGGGGCTTCCTCCGGAAGGTCGATTCGAGGTGGTGCGAGATTGGCTGAGCGGTTTCCAGGCGAGCAGCGAGGGGGTGTTGGAAAGCACGCCAGTTGCCTTGCGGGATGCCGTCATTGATGAGGCATCCGCCCATTTGGCCCGAGGCGGATTTGAGCAAAGGTCGGTTCAGACGATCGTGTTGACGGTGGAGGTCGACGGTCTGCGTTCAGGTCATGCGAGAATCGAAGGTGGGCGTTTGGCGGTGCACTATAGCGAGTTTTTGGATCGCCTTTCGCGGCACGAGGCGACGGTTGCGGTGGCGTTTCGTGAGTTGTCGGCCATGAAGCAGCGGATGATCCACGAGAAGCGGAGTGGGATGCGGTTGGACGAGTTCAAGCCGAAGGTGATGAGTGCGTTTGTGCGGAACCGGTTGATCGACGAGGTGTATCTGCCTCTGATTGGCGACAATTTGGCCAAGCAGTTGGGAACGGCAGGAGTTGATACCCGGACAGACCGGATGGGCATGCTCCTGCTGATTTCTCCGCCGGGTTACGGAAAGACGACTTTGATGGAGTACGTGGCCGATCGTCTCGGGCTGACTTTTGTGAAGATCAATGGTCCGGCGCTGGGGCACCATGTGTTGTCGCTGGACCCCACGGAGGCCCCTAACGCGGCGGCTCGAGAGGAGGTCATTCGGCTCAATTTGGCATTGGAGATGGGCGACAACGTGATGTTGTATGTGGACGACATTCAGCACACGAATCCGGAGTTCTTGCAGAAGTTCATCAGCCTTTGCGATGCCCAAAGGAAGATCGAGGGGGTTTGGAAAGGGCGTGCCCGAACCTATGATTTGCGGGGACGGAAGGTGGCGGTGGTGATGGCTGGCAACCCCTACACGGAGAGCGGTGGAAAGTTCCAGATCCCAGACATGTTGGCGAACCGAGCGGATACCTACAATCTCGGGGATATTCTGGGTGGTCATGAAGCGGCGTTCAAATCGAGCTACATTGAGAATGCTCTGACCTCCAATGCGGCTTTGTCGCGGCTGGCGAGTCGCTCACAGAAGGATGTGCTGACGGTGATTCGGATGGCGGAGACGGGGAGCAGGGACGGAGCGGATTTCGAGGGAAACTACACGCCGGCGGAGATCGATGAAATGGTCACAGTCACTCGCCATTTGCTGGCCGTGAGGGATACGATTTTGCGGGTGAATCTGGAGTATATCCGGAGTGCCGCGCAGGAAGATGCCTATCGAACGGAACCTTCGTTCAAGCTGCAGGGCTCTTACCGCAACATGAATCGGATCGCCGAGAAGGTGTTGCCATTGATGACGGCTGAGGAGGTGCAGCAGCGGGTCGACGATCACTATCGCAGCGAGTCCCAGAACCTCACCAAGGCAGCCGAGGCGAATTTGCTGAAGTTTTATGAGCTGGAAGGTCGGCTCCAGGGGGCGCAGGAAGTCCGGTGGGAGCAGATCAAAAAAGATTTTGTGCGCCATAAGTTGCTCGGCGGAGCGGGGGAGACCGATCCGGTGGCTCGGGTGGTGGCGCAGCTGACGCAGTTCAACGACGGCTTATCTGCCATTCATCAGGGGATTGCAGCAGCAGGGGCCCATTATGCGAAGCCCCAGACCTTGGGAGAAGAGACGGTGCAGCGGTTGCAGGAGATCATCGCGGGATTGCGCGCGGTGCCGGTGGAGGTGGATATCAAAGTGGTGCCGGTGCAGGACGAGGAGGGGACGATTGAGAAGGTGGAAAAGAGCCGTTCGCCGCTGGATGTGCAGCCGGAGATCCGTCAGTTAGGTAGAGATACCGGAGGCTCTGGCGCGGGCAGTTCGTGATCGATGGGGCTTTGGAAGAGATCGATGGCGGTTTTGGCGACCCGAGCGGTGTCATACCATGCGTAGCCACCCACCCCGACGGCGCTGAGGAGGGGGATGAGGCGTGAAATGCCTTTGCCCACGGCGCGCTGGGTGATCTTGAGGCCGACTTTTCGGGCCGCGCTCTCAAGTGTTTTGTAGCTGGCTTTCTTGATGAGATAGCGTTCGCCGACGCGGACGACGAGGTCGCGCACGGCCTGTGCGGCGGTGTGCCGGAACAGGCAATAGAGCATTTGTTCTTGGGAGAGTTGGGCGCGTTTGCCGAAGACGGCGGCGATATCGGAGACCATCTGGGCCTGGATTTTCCAAACCGCGATGATTTCGGGGAGAATGGTGGCCCAGGCGAGGGGGCCGGGAGGGAGGGCAAGAACGCCTGCCGTGGTGGCGGCTCGTGAAGCCGCGGCATTGGCGATGGCGCGGGCGGCATCTGCGGGTGAGGCTGCAAGTTCACGTTGGCTCTCGGGCACCTGGCCGAGGAAGCCGAGAATGGCTTGGGTGACGGCGTGAGCGGTCTTGTCTGGAGGGGATTCGGACATGAGATGGGGAATTCATACCACGGGATGGCCGGGATGCCATCCCGGCAAACTTGGCGCTTCTCAGGCGTCGAGGCGGGGTTAGGGTCGGCGCGTGTCCGCCAAGAACATCGTGTATTTCGACCTGGAGACCCAACGCAGCTTCAATGATGTGGGGGGCTCCGCTCACAAGGACAAGATGGGCATTTCGGTAGGGGTGACTTACAGCACGGGATCGGGAGAGTACCGAATTTATGGCGAATCGGAGGTGAATGCGCTGGTGGACGAGTTGGTGCGGGCGGATTTGGTGGTGGGATGGAACCACGTTGAGTTCGATTATCCGGTGCTGCAGGGGTATACGATTTACGATCTTCCGAACCAGACGGTGAATCTCGACATGATGCTGGCCTTGCAGGAGTTGCTCGGGTTCCGATTGAAGCTGGATGCCGCGGCGAAGGGGTCGTTGGGCGGCGAAGGGAAAACGGCCGATGGTCTGGATGCCTTGCGGTGGTGGCAGGAATATAAGAAAACGGGGAGTAAGGAGCCGTTGATGAAGATTGCCGAATACTGCGCCTACGACGTCAAGGTGACGAAATGTGTGCACGAATTTGCCGTGGAGAACGGCCATCTGAAGTACCACGACCGCGGTGGCCAGTTGCAGGAAGTCGCGGTCGACTGGAAGTGAGGAATCATGGCGCGACTGGGAGAATGGTCTGAGTTGAAGGTGCTGCGAGAGCGAAAGTTCGGGCTCGCCTTGGAAGCGGGTAGTCCCTTGGGAGAGGTGCTGCTGCCGCGGGCGGAGATGCCTGCCGTGTGGGAGGTGGGGGAGAGCTTACGGGTGTTTCTTTATACCGATTCGGAGGATCGTCCGGTCGCGACGATGCGCAAGCCGAGGGCATTGCCGGGAGAGTTCGCAGCTCTGCGAGTGGTGGCGACGACGGCATTTGGTGCGTTTTTGGATTGGGGTCTGCCCAAGGATCTGCTGCTGCCGTTTGGTGAGCAACGGACGCGCCCGCGCGTGGGGCAGGTGCTGGTGGTTCGAGTGGCGGTCGACGAAGAAAGTCGGCGCATTGTCGCCTCGCAGCGATTGGGGCGTTATCTTGATTCATCGCGTCCACCCTACGTGGCGGGCGATAAGGTGGAGGCATTGATCTACGCGCGGACCGAGTTGGGTTTCAAGGCGGTGGTCGACGGGAAGTTCGGCGGGTTGATTTTTTCTAACGAGGTGTTTCAGCGGTTGCTCCCTGGGGAGCGCTGGGATGCGTGGGTGAAGCTCGTGCGGCCGGATGGGAAACTGGATCTGGTGATGCAGCCGGAAGGGCGGGAACGGATTGAGGATTTTGAGCAGCGACTGCTGATTTATTTGAGCGAGTGCGGGGGATCGAGTCCGCTGCACGATCGCAGCCCGGCGGAGGAGATTCACGCCGAGTTGGGAGTGAGCAAGAAGACTTTCAAGCAGACGGTGGGAGCCCTCTACAAGAAGCGAAAGATCGAGGTTTCTGAGGAGGGGATCCGGTTGGTGGGAGGGGAAGATTGGTCGCCTGGAAACGGAGTTTGAGTGGGTTCCGCATCCCCTGGTGTGAGGAAGTTCTTTGACCTAACGCGTGTGGCATGGATGTTGCCATGGCAGAAAGGAATCCTTCCTCCCCATGAGCATGCATCTTCCCTCACCGCCTCCGACGATCCACGAAAGCCGACTTTCTCTGAACCGACTTCTGCCGCGCTTGCGGAAGAGTTTTCCGAACGACATCGAATCTGCCGAGTGGGCAGCGTTTGAAGATCGGCTAGAGAGGCATTTCCCGGTGTTGTTTGATTTGCTGTGGCGGGTGTATGGGCCGAGCTACGATTTCTTTTTCCATGTTGAGCAGATTCTTCGGACCTGTGCGGAGGCGTGGTTGGCCCGGCCGGGGGAATTGAAGAGCCTCGATGCGACGCGTGAGGGTCATGCCACCTGGTATCAATCCAATCAGGTGGTGGGAGCGATGGCCTATGTGGACTTGTTTGCGGGCGATTTGGAAGGTCTGCGGGACAAGGTGGGGTATTTGAAGGAGCTGGGGGTGACCTACCTGCACCTGATGCCGCTCTTCAAGAGCCCGGCCGGCGACGACGACGGGGGGTATGCGATCAGCAGCTACCGCGAGGTGGACGAGGCGCTGGGGTCCATGGACGATCTGCGGCAGTTGTCGTCGGAGCTCCGGCATCATGGAATCAGTTTGGTGCTCGATTTTGTTTTCAATCACACGTCGGACGAGCACGAGTGGGCGAAGCGGGCGCAAGCGGGCGACGAGGATTACCAAGCGTACTACTGGATGTTCCCGGATCGGACGGAACCGGATGAGTATGAGAAGACGCTTCGGCCCATTTTTCCGGACGCGCATCCGGGTTCGTTCACGTATCGCACTTCATTGGGGAAATGGGTGTGGACGACGTTCAATAATTTCCAGTGGGACCTGAATTACCGAAATCCCGAAGTGTTCAACGCGATGGCGGGGGAGATGCTCTACCTGGCCAATGCGGGGGTGGAGATGTTGAGGATGGATGCGGTGCCATTTCTTTGGAAGGAGAAGGGGACGAATTGCGAAAATCTCGAGGAGGCTCACCTCCTGATCCAAGCCTTCAATTCTGTGGCCAGGATTGCCGCTCCGGCGTTGGTCTTCAAGTCGGAGGCAATCGTTGCTCCCGACGACATCAAGAAGTATGTGTCGGAGGAGGAGTGCCATTTGTCGTATGATCCACCGTTGATGGTGCTGCTGTGGAACTCGTTGGCTTCGCGAGATTGCAGCATGATGTTGCACGCTTTGCCGAAGCGCTTCGAGCTCCCGGAGGGGTGCTCGTGGGTGAATTATCTGCGCTGTCACGACGACATCGGGTGGGGGTTCGAAGATCGTGATCTTTGGGAGTTGGGGATCAATCCGCACGACCACCGTTGGTTTTTGAATCGCTTTTTTATCGGCGAGCATGAAGCCAGTTTTTCACGGGGGCGATTGTTCCAGCACAATCCGCAGACGGGCGATGCTCGAATTTGTGGAACGACGGCTTCGTTGTGTGGTTTGGAGAAGGCGCGTTTCGAGAAGGATGCGCATCAGGAGGATTTCGCGATCCGACGGATGCTTTTGCTCTACGGAATCATTTTCACGATGGGAGGGATTCCGCTGGTTTACCTGGGGGATGAAATCGGTCTCCAAAATGACTACAGCTACGAGAACGATATCGAGAAGGCGGGGGACGAGCGTTGGTTGCACCGGCCGCCATTTGATTGGGAGGTAGCAGAACTCCGTCGCGACCCCGAGACGGTAGAAGGCAGGATTTTCAACGGCCTGCTCATGCTTTGCCGGATCCGAAAAAACAATCAGGCCTTCCATGCGACGCGCACGGAGTTTGTCGATTTGGGAAATCGCCACGTGTTCGGATATTTCCGGGTGCACGAGGGGCAGAGCATTTTGTGTTTGGCGAATTTCAATGATCACCCGGAGGAGATTCCTGCGACTCGGCTGCGGCAGCTCGGATTGCGAAAGACATTTACCGATCTGGTGGCGGGTCAGCCTATCGTGGCGACCGAGAAGTTGGTGATGGAGCCTCTCCAATTCATGGCGATCTTGTGATGCCGAATTTCAACGGCATCGAGGCTCCTCCCTCGCGATTCAGGTTCCACGCCCTCGATTTGAGCGGGTGGGTATTTCAAGAGCTGCTGACGGGAGTGAGCTTTTCCTCCGTGGCGACGCGGAAGAAGTGAGGTGTCTCTTCAATGGGCGTCGTGAAGGATTGCGATCCGGTCAGGTTCGTTTGGCCTGTGACGGTGGACCACTGGAAGGTGGAATCTGCTGTCTGGAGGGTCGCCGCGACTCCGGGGTTCAATTCGAAGGTGAGGGAGAACTGGCTCTGGTCGACAGCTGTCGTGAGCAGAGGGGCGTCCACGGTTGGGGTAAGGATGAAATCATCGACACCGACGTAGGCATCCTCGCCGACTCCATTTACGGGAAAGACCCGGAGACCGACTTCAGAGATGGAGGCGAGGAACCCATCACCCGGTTGGAAGGCGACAAATTCGCCGTCTTGGAAGTAGAACCACTCGTCGGAGAAAGAGAAGTGAGGGAAATACCAGTTAGGTCCGTCTTCAAATTCCTCGCCGAAACTCGCAAGGGAATAGTAGTAGGCCGATCCGATGGGGCCCGACGCGTAGACGGCGATATCCAGCGAGTCGATTTCGGCTGGATCGATGGAAATCGCGACGTCGATGCCTTCGATTTTCTGGGCTCCGTAGTCACCCACGAAGGCTCCTTGCGCGGTTTGGGCATCGGCGAAGAACCAGACGCCATCGCCGCCTAGAAAGAAGGAGTAGGCATAGGGATTGATGTCTGAAGCGGTTCCCGACCATAGGGGGGGAGCAACGGCGTCGTCGTCATAGGCGTAAAGGCTCCAGGCGTCGGTATTGTCTTGTGTCGGAAATCCTTCCCAGGCTCCGGCGATGGCATCGGCGTGGGCGGCAGGCAGGAGTGCGAGGAAGAGAAAGGGCTGGAGAGGAGATTGCATGAGGCCTTGAGACGGTCGCGCGGAGGTTTGTATTCGGAGAGAGTGGTTCTCTGCCGAGGGGCGTGACCCTCCGCTGGATCTGCGATCGGTCAACTTGGATGCGTCGATTCGCTCAAATGGCGCGAGGTCCAGGCATGGGGGATCGAGCCGAGTCCATGCAGCCTGCAGTCGGAGGGGCGGCTCAGGTCATCTCCCGGCAGGTCCACCGCACTCTTTATGGGTCGGTGGTATCTGGTGCTCCCTTGAAGGAGGCTCCCGTTCGGGCGATAGGGATGATCAGACCCGGAGGTCTATTCGCCTGTGTCCGGGTAGGATCCGAGGATCTTGACCAGAGAGCAATGTTTCTCGAGAGCTTCGAGGGATTCGCGAAGTTGGGGATCTTCGCAATGGCCGGCTAGGTCGACGTAGAAGATGTATTCCCAGTCTTTGCGTTTCGAGGGGCGGCTTTCGATTTTCGACATGTTGATGTCGAAGTGCTCAAAGGCTTGAAGGGCTCTGACCAATGAGCCGGGGCGGTCGTGAATGGCGAATAGCAGCGAGGTGCGATCGTTTCCCGTGGGAGGGCAGGTCTTTTCTCCAATGACCAAGAAGCGGGTGGTGTTGGTCGCTCGGTCCTGGATGCACTCTTCAAGCAGGGTGAGGCCATTGAGCTCGGCAGCGAGAGGGCCGCCCAGAGCCGCGGCGCCTTCGCTGGCTTTCTCGCGGGCGATTTCCGCGGCGCGAGTGGTGGATGAGACTTCGACCAGGTCGGCCTCAGGAAAATGGCGAAGAATCCAGTTCCGACATTGGCCGAACACCTGAGGGTGTGAGTAGAGCGTGCGAATCTGTTCGCGAGGAATCGAAGCCATCAGGCCATTCTCGATGCGCATGAGAATCTGCGCGCAGATTTGGAGCTGAGAATCGACGAACAAATCAAGGGTGTGCGAAACGGCACCTTCGGTGGAGTTTTCGATGGGGACGACGCCATAGTCTGCTTTGCGTCGGCTGACCTGATCGAAGACCTCGGAGAAGTTGGGCTGGGCGGAATAGGCAACGGAATGGCCGAACTTTTTGATGGCCGCTTGGTGGGTCCAAGTGCCTTCGGGACCGAGATAGGCGATTTTAAGGTCGTCTTCGAGGGCCAGTGCCGCGGACATGATCTCCCGATAAATGGCGAGGATCGACTTCTCTGGCAATCGGCCGGTGTTCATGGCCACCAGCTTGCGGAGAAGGGCCTGCTCACGCTCCGGGGCGTAGATCTGAAGGCCGTCGCGCTTTTTGACGACTCCCACTTCGTGGACGAGGTCAGCACGGTCGGAGAGCAGTTGAAGCAATTGGCGGTCGATGCGATCGATGTCGCTGCGGATGTCGTCGAGGTTCACTTGGATATCTGGGAGGCGTCTTCCGTCGGGGCGGCATCGGCACCGGCGGCTTTGAGGGCGAGTTGTTCTTCTGGGCCTGGGGCAGGGGTGGCGTCGCTGGGCTCCGGAAGCTTCACTTTCCGCAACTCTCCGGCATTGGGGAGGTCGTCGATCGATCGAATGCCGAAGTGTTCGAAGAAAAGTTCCGTAGTTTCGTAGAGGAGGGGACGTCCGGGTAGCTCTGCACGGCCCCCGATCCGGACCAGTTCCCGGTCGAGGAGCTTTTGCAGCATGCCATCGCAGGAAACGCCACGCACGGCTTCAATGGCCGCTTTGGTGATGGGCTGGCGATAGGCGATGATGGCCAGAGTCTCCATGGCAGGGGCGCTCAGCCGCTCAGGGCGACGTCCGGGGAAAAGCTGGCGCACGAACTCGCCATAGTCGCCGCGGGTAAAGATTCGCCAGCCCTTGGCCCGTTCCGAGAGGGTGAAGGCGCGATGGGTATCGCGGTAGTGGCGGTTCAGCTCGCCAATCGCGGCGACCACTTGCTCGCCGGACAGGGTCGCGAGGGGAGTGAGCCAATCCGGCAGTTCGGGCGGCTGTTCCCCTTCCTCGATCTGCCGAGCACGCACGTCCTCGGCCTCGGCGACACGAGCCCGGATCAGCCGGGCGATTTCCTCGGCGGGCAGGGCCTCGTCGGAGGCAGTGAGTAGGGCTTCGATGATCGAGGTCAGTTCCATGACGGGCGGGCAGCTTAGTGGTCCGGAGCGGCAGTTCAAGCGTCCCGAACCGGGACGGAGAAGGGAAGGCACAAAACTTTCCGCTTGAAGTGAATCGGGTCCGACGCTAATCGACCGCGCCCCTCGTCGGAGGGCCTGTGGTGGGCTCCTCCTGTTCAGGCACTTTGCGAACAGACCCTCGAACAATGGCTGCCAAAAAAGCTGCAAAGAAGGCGACGGCCCCAAAGGCCGCGAAAGAGACCTCGGCCCCGGACGCCGAAACCCAAGCCGTCGCTGATGCGAACGGTTCCGAAGCGACGAAACTCAGCTCCTTTGTCGTCAAGCAGCGCCAGCGCCTTCTCGATCTTCGCGACGAGTTGGTGGACGCGATGTCAGGCGTGGCCGGTGAGATCCGCAATGGCCCAGAAGGCAGTGAGGCTTCTGGCAGTGGGATGCACCAGGGTGATGCCGGGAGCGATGCCTACGACCGTGATTTCGCGCTCAGTGTGCTGGCGAAAGAGCAGGATGCCCTTTATGAAATCGAGCAGGCTCTGCGCCGGATCGAGCGCGGCGTCTATGGCGTGTGCGAAATGTCCGGGGAAAAAATCCCGCAAGCTCGCCTTGAGGCGATTCCCTTTGCCCGCCTGACGGTGCAGTGCCAGGCCCAGTGGGAGAAGGAGTATGGCAATCAGCGTTACCGCCCGAAGAGTGAAGTGGGCTTCAGCAATGGCCGACTTTCCGATGATGACGACGATTCTGATTCGGTTTCTCTTGACGGTGACAATGATTGATTTAGTCTCCGCGCCCCTGCGTCATTCGACCTGAGTTTCCCACCCCTTTCATTCATGCCACGCGATATCATTATCCTTGAGTGCACCGAGGCCCGCGCCGAGGGCAAATCCCCGTCGCGCTATGTGACGACTCGCAACAAGAAGAGCCTCCGCACGCCCGGCCGCCTCGAGAAGGTGAAATTCAATCCGGCTCTTCAGCGTCGCACCATTCACCGCGAACTTCGCTAATCCATCATGTCCGAACCGAAGACCGTCGAACGTCGGATCGCCTTCCGTAAGGCGAACCGCACCATGCCCCGCCGCCGTCTGGATATCCCGACGGAAAATGTGAACTACACCCACCCCGAGCTGCTCGCGAAGTTCACCTCGGACACCGGGAAGATTCTTCCGCGCCGGGTCACTGGCGTGTCGGCCAAGCTGCACCGCAAGATCACCCGCGAGATCAAGCGCGCCCGTGCCGTGAACCTGATGCGCTGACCTGCGCGTCCGGGAAACCATCGAATCCAGGCCCGTCCGCGTTCGCGCGTACGGGTTTTTTTTCGCCGTGATGAAGGAACTCAAGGATACTCAGAATGAGCGGGATGACCGCAATCTGCCCATCGACCGAGTCGGTGTGAAAGGACTGCGCTTTCCCGTCGAAGTGCGTGATAAGGACGGCTCGACCCAGCGTTCGGTGGCGACGGTCGCCCTCGCGGTCGATCTTCCCGAGCACTACAAAGGCACGCACATGAGCCGCTTCGTCGAGGCTCTGAATGCTCATGGAGGCTGCCTGGATGTGCGCTCCATGGCTTCGCTGCCTGCGGAGTTGTTGAGGCGGCTCGATGCTCGGAAGGCTCATGTGGAGTTCGAGTTTCCCTTCTTTTTGTCCAAGCCTGCCCCGGTTACCGGCAAGCCGGGCTTGATGGACTATGGCGTCAAATTCGAAGTGGAGGCGGAACGAGATGGCGATGTCGACTTCGTCGTTACCATTCAGGTGCCCGTGGCCACGTTGTGTCCGTGCTCGAAGCAGATCAGCGAGCGCGGAGCTCACAATCAGCGGGGGATCGTCACCTATTCGGTCCGTTTTCGGGAGCCTGTGTGGGTCGAGGATCTGATCGCTCTCGTCGAACGGTCGGCCAGCTGCGAGTTGTATAGCTTGCTGAAGCGACCCGATGAGAAGTTTGTCACTGAGCGAGCCTATGACAATCCGGTCTTCGTGGAGGACCTGGTGCGCAACGTCGCTTCACGCTCCAATGCTCATGACGATATTGTTTGGTATCGTGTGGAGGCTGAGAATTTTGAGTCGATTCACAATCATCAGGCCTACGCGGTGATTGAGAAACCTCGTTCATGATCGACTGATTTCTTGCGGTTCGAGACGTCTCTCTTCATGGTGAGATGGCTCGGACATGCAACAGGGATGGGACATAGAGGAAATGCTTGGCGCCGGCATTGGCTCCGCCGTGAAGCGTGGATTCGCGTTTGTCAGTTGTGTGGCGCTGGCTGTTGGCCTGGTGGTGGGGGTGTTGTGGCTGTCCGAAGCGTTCAGGAAGCTGTTGCCCTTCGAGATTTTACCAGACTTTTTCGTGAATTGGCTCCATGCCATTCCAGGTATTGAACCTTATAATACGATCCCGATCCTTCTGCTCCTTGTGGCATTGCCCATCGTGGGCGTGCGTCTCTTCACGGATGAAGAGGACTTATGGCGTCAATTCATGCGTTCGTTGACGACCCTTTCGGTGCTGATGCTGACCGGCCTGCCCGATTGGGATTGGGTTCGCTGGGTGGCAGTGGGGATGCTGGTGAGCTGTTTGGTGATGGCGAACCTCCTGGGGCGGATTCTGGAGCGTCGGAGGCACCAGCGTTTTGAGCACGAATTGTCGGTGCTTGCGGAGGAGAATCGCCTTCGGCGAGAGACTTTGGAGCGCGAATTTGGACCGCGAGAGGTTTGAAGAGGCGGCTGTCGACGGATGATAGATGCCGGGTGACGCCAACAACGCGGGCACTCCTGCTAGAAAGCCGAGCCAAGGTGCCGCACTCGAGGGCCGCTACCTTGGCTGATTTGAGTCGAGTCGGTTCGACCGGTGGAAAGACAGTCGATGTCAGTCCTTCTTTTTGAGAAGGGGGAAGAGCACGACATCGCGGATGGTCGGAGCACCGGTCAGCATCATGATGAGGCGGTCGATACCGATGCCAATGCCGCCGGCGGGTGGCATGCCGTGTTCGAGAGTCTCGATGAAGTCGTAGTCGACTTTTTGTTCTTCTTCGCCGCCCGCTTGGTGCTCCAAGCGATCTCGTTGCACATCAGGGTCGTTCAGCTCGGAGTATCCGGGGCTGATTTCCTGACCGTTGATGATCAGTTCATACACTTCGACGGTCTTGCCGCCGGGGGTGAGCTTGGCGAGTGGCACCAATTCGCTGGGCACGCGGGTGACGAAGCAGGGATTGAAGGTGTGTTCTTCGACCTTCTTTTCGAAGACTTGCTGGATCACCTCATAGTCTTCCATTTCTGGGGAGATCTGGACACCGAGTTC
Source organism: Haloferula luteola (assembly GCF_014201715.1). Lineage (GTDB taxonomy): Bacteria > Verrucomicrobiota > Verrucomicrobiia > Verrucomicrobiales > Akkermansiaceae > Haloferula > Haloferula luteola. Next base: position 385,217 of record NZ_JACHFD010000001.1, on the reverse strand, counting down.
GTCACACTTTGCACGGCGAGCTTCGGGAGTGATGTCGAAGAAATCGTCACCTGCCACATCTTTAACGAGGTCATGGTAGTTGGCGCGCTTCCAGGGGCGAGTGAGGTCAATGGTGCGAACGACATTTCCGTCCTCGTCCTTATGTTCGATTTCGAGCCCGCCGCAGAACGTCTCGGCCAGATGGCAGACGAGGCTTTCCACCAATTCGGCCATGATTTCAAAATCAGCAAAAGCCTGATAGGCCTCAAGCATCGTGAACTCCGGGTTATGGCGTCGGGAGATGCCTTCGTTCCGGAAATTGCGATTGAGTTCGAAGACCTTGGTAAAGCCACCGACAAGAAGCCGCTTGAGGAATAGCTCAGGAGCAATCCGCATGGTGAGGGGCATGCCGAGGGCATTGTGATAGGTCTCAAATGGACGAGCCGCCGCTCCTCCTGCGACGCTTTGCAACATCGGTGTTTCGACCTCCAGGTAGCCGCGATCGTGGAAGAATTGGCGAATTTCCGCGACCATTCGGCTGCGGGTCACGAAGATCGCGGCGCTCGCTTCGTTCGACATGAGGTCGAGGTGGCGCTTGCGGTAAATGAGTTCGCGGTCGGCGACGCCGTGCCACTTATCAGGCATCGGACGTAGCGACTTCGAAAGAACGGTGAAGCCGGAGACTTTTATGGTGGGTTCACCGGTCCGGGTGACGAAAGTTTCGCCCTCAATGCCGATCCAGTCTCCACGATCCAGGCAGTCAAAGACCGCCTTTTGGTCTTCGGAGAGTTCTTTGATCGCAATGAAGCCCTGGATCTGTCCGTGAATGTCTCCGAGGTGGAAGAAACAGGATCGGCCCATGTTGCGGAGGCCATTGATCCGGCCGGCAACTTTGACCTGAAGTCCTTCGGCGAAGTTTTCCCGCAGGCCTACCGGAGTGTGGGTTGTTTCGAAGGCCGTGCCGAAGGGATCGACACCGAGATCGCGCAGCTTGGCCAATTTCTCGCGGCGGACGGCGATCAATTCGGCTTCGGTCGATTGGTGGGTGGAGGCGGTGTCTTCGGACATGGCGGGGCAGGCTTTAGAGCAACAAAGTTCGAACGTCCAATGCTGAAATGACCCGGGTTGAAGGAAGGAGCACAAGGACTCCGAGGCCCAAATCGCCTGCGACCCAGGAAAAGACAGGGGAGGCATCGGCATTCGCCTCCGAATGGGCAATGGCCCCCGTGGTGGCACTCCGGTAACCGCTCGATCCGGATTCGGGAGGGTCGGGAACGTCCTCCGATTCTCGAGACGCCCGCGAGGATGATGCCTCTGATTTGAGATGGCTGAGGATGGTGGTGGTCGATTCTTGAGCCGTGATGGCGTGGATGACGGGCCAAGGGAGCCCCTGAGAATTCGTCAGTTTGCAAAATGCATTTCGCGACGAAGCATCTTGCCCTTTGCATGATGAAGGGGGAGGCGCGAGTCGAGATAAAGACCTGAAATCGCTGGTTTCTTGGGGTTTGTGGGATTGGCGCAGGGATTGCGAGACAGCAGGAGTTATGTCCGATTTTGATCCAACTCAGGGAACCTCTCCCGAAAATCCTCGCGCCGAATATCCGGTGATTCCACCGCGTCATGTCGATGAGCCGAACAAGCTCAAGAAAGCGACGGACTGCGCCTGTGAACGGCTTCAGAAACTTACTTGGCCCGAGATTGCCGTCGCGGCGGTCGCTGGTTTTGCCATTGGTTGGTTGGTGGCATCGCCGCGACGGCATCCGACTTTGGGGCAAATCGTGGATGATTCGCTGCGCCCATGGGCTTCACGTGGGCTCAATGATGCGTTCGACACGATGCGCCACAGCCGCCCGGTGCACCTCGTTCAGGATGGCATTTCGAAACTCCGTGCTTCTTGATTGGCATGAGCGATATCGATCCCAAAACCCATCCTGAACAGTGGATGGAAGAGAAAGCGGGTGAAGGAGCTCGCAAGGTGCGTGGTTACTGCGACGAGTTGAAGGACGCGACGCGCCGCCATCCTGCTCAAGCTTTGGCGATTGCCTTCGGAGCAGGCTACGCGGCACGTTCGCTTCCTTTATTCCGCACTGCCGGATTGACCTTAAGGGGAATTGCCGGGGCAGCTCCTTACGTCCTCGCCCTGATTGGCGCCGCGCGAGCCTACGAAGCCATTCGGAACGAGCGCATGGCGCAAGCCATGGAGGCAGAAGGACCCACTCCGACTCCCTTTCCCAACTCCCAAGGGTGATCAATTTTCATGAGGCACGGTGTGAATCACCGAGGCCTCATGGAGGGGTCCGGTGGTGGGCGTATAGGGCTCGCAGGCTTCGGCCTCGCGAGCCGTTGCGAGGTCTCGATAAAGGTACCAAATGGGCTTGGGCTGGAGCGCTGCGCCCGGTTCGTCGGGGAATTTTCGCAATCCGATCCTGAGGCCTCCCTCGCCTCGGTTATCGATCCAATTGTGGTAGTGCCACATGCGGATTTCGGGGAGAGCCATGATTTTTTTCCATGCGAAAGCCATGCCAGCGGCTTGGTCGCGGAGTGCTTGCGGAGAATAGTCTGGCGAGTGAAATCCGTTCTCGGTCAGATGGATCTCTCGGGTTTCACCACGATATTGCATGGCGGGTTGCTTCATCCACTCTGTGAGAACTTCGAGATTTTTGGGAGTCACCTTCTCGCTGGAAAAGCGGAAGGTCGCTTGATGGTCTTCCCAAGTGCGCGGCTGGAACAAATTTTGGGGGTAGGGATGATAGCCGAGTGCCCAGGGGAAGTCTCCTTCCACGGCGGTTCGTTCGCCGAGCATCTCCAAGAGCAGCTTCGATCCATACCACTCCGGCTTCCCCGGATTCGCCCAGTGGTGGGTGAGACTCACAAAGGCGCGGGCATGAGGGTCAAATTGACGGAGTGTGAGATCGCTGAGTCGCAGGGACCGCAGGTAGAGATCAAGGTAGGAAGCAGCAGAAAGGGGCCCTGCATTGGTCCACTCGCGGCCGGCATCCACTTCGTTGTGGATGATCCAATGGTGAACTCTTCCATAGGTTCCCTCGGGGCGTGACCACCGCTCGGCCATGAAATGGAGGAGCCCGCTGTAGAGAGTGAACGCATCCTCTTGGGTAAGCTGAGGCATGGCGAAGATCCCTTCCGCGGTGGCTTGGGGATGTCCCAAAATTTTCAAAACCGGAGAAGCGTCGCGGGCCGGATTGCCGACCAGCAGGATCAGGGAAACCATGACCTGATGTCGAGCGGCTTCCTGGAATGTCGCGTCGTAGTCCTCGATCGTGCTCCGGCGGAGGTAGTAGGTCCGGCCCATCCAAGGGAACTCCAAGCTGTCTGCGCCCGGGCCATCGGCCACGAGGCTATGGACAAGGAGATTGACGGTAACGGCGGAGATTCCGAGTTCCTCAAGTTCATTGTCCAGCCTTCCACGATGCCACCCGCCCAGGCCTTTTTTGCTGCGAATCAGGGCAGGAGGTAGGTCTGGAGATCGGCAGGGGACGACTTCAGGATAGCGAGCGTGGGAGCGCGGAGTGAGGACTCCTCCTTTTTCTTCGACCACCCTCCAGCTTGAATAAATTCGGTCGTAAGGCATCTCGTGGCGCCATCGATGCCGGGGCACGACGACACGGAAAATGCCGTGATCATCCGTGGTGAGTGGCAGGGTCGTCTCAAATCGATCGGGAGACGTTAGCAATCGATCAAGCGGGATGTCGGCAAGCCGCAAACCCGCTGGGAGGGGACCGGCACGTCCTTCAATGATCACCTCATCCTTGCTGACCTCGACCTTGTCGATCCGGTCTGGGTAGGATTGGTGTTGTTCCTGAAGTAGATCGGCTTCCGCAACGAAGGAGGCCTCCTCTCCATGTCCTTGCAAGGAGAGGGCCCCGAGGATGACCCCAAAAAGACCGCGTAACATGGGCAGAGATACGCTTCATCGCCGAGTTCGGTATCACCTGAAGTGGATGACTTCAGCCAAGTGCGAATCGCCAGAAGTGCGACTGCTCTGCCCAAGGGTCGCGCTTCTAACGTCTCACTGACCGCACTGACCGCGTTGGCGAAGGAGGTGGTCGCAGAGGACGAGGGCCGCCATGTTGTCGACCATGGGAACGGCACGCGGAAGCACGCAAGCGTCATGCCGACCTTTGCCTTTGAGTTCGGTGTTTTCGCCGGTGGAGGTGACGGTTTCCTGAGAGGTCATGATGGTGGCGGTCGGTTTGAAGGCGACGCGGAAAATGATGTCTTCGCCATTGGAGATGCCACCTTGAATACCGCCTGAGCGGTTGCTGGTGGTCCGCACTTTGCCATCGACCATGCGAAAGGGATCATTGTGTTCGCGGCCGGTCATGCGGGCGCCTGCGAATCCAGAACCGATCTCAAATCCTTTGGTAGCGGGGAGCGACATCATCGCCCGGGCCAGTTCGGCTTCGAGTTTGTCGAAGACAGGTTCTCCAAGGCCAGGAGGGCAGCCGCGGATGACGCATTCGACGACCCCTCCGATGGAGTTTCCTTCGGCCCGGATGTCCTTGATGCGTTGGATCATTTTCTCGGCAGCCACGGGGTCACCGGTGCGGACGATGTTGGATTCAATTTGCTCATGGGTGACGGTGGCGGGGTCGACCTGGGCTTCGAGGTCATGGATGGATTTGACCCATGCGAGGATCTCCAGGCCGGGAGCAAGGGTGGCGAGGACTTGGCGGGCGACAGCGGCACCGGCCACACGACCAATGGTTTCGCGAGCGGAGGCGCGTCCCCCACCTGAGGGAGCACGGGTGCCGTATTTGGCATCGTAGGTGTAATCCGCGTGGGAGGGGCGGTATTTGACGGCCATTTCGTCGTAGGAGCCGGGCCGTTGGTCTTCGTTTTTGACGACGATGGCGATGGGCGTGCCGAGGGTGAGGCCATCGTGGGTGCCGGAAAGAATGACAGCGGTGTCGGATTCTTTCCGCGGGGTGACGATGTCGGACTGGCCAGGGCGGCGGCGATCGAGCTCGTGTTGGACGTCGCTTTCGGTGAGGGGGATGCGGGGAGGGCATCCGTCAATGATGACGCCGACGCCTCCACCGTGGGATTCGCCGAAGGTGTGGATGCGGAAAACGTGGCCGAAGCTCGAAGACATGGGTGGGAGTGTAGGAAGGATCAGGCGAGTGCGAAGCGCGAAGTGGTCTGAGGTGACAGGAGAGCCGCAGGAGGCGGCGAGGGATGTGTCGGAATCGACACTGGATTTTTTGCAGGATGGGTGCGGGGGCCGGGTATGGGGTTCTGCGGGCGGAATTTGAGCCGTCTTGAATCGATGAGAGTGGACATCATCACCGACACGTACGTTCCGGATATCAATGGAGTGGCCATGACGTTGGGACGTCTGGCGAGCGGCCTGCGCTCGAAGGGACATTTGGTGCACGTCATTTGCAGCGGGGAAACGCAAGAGGCCGGGCAAACGCCGGTCGCGGCGATCACGCTGCCGGGCTATAAGGAAGTGCGAGTGGGCCTGCCGGGACCTTTCAAGCTGCGGAAGCGGTGGATGAAGCGGCGGCCGGATGCGATTTATGTGGCGACGGAGAGTCCCTTGGGGGTTTCAGCCATCAAGGCGGCCAATTCATTGGGAATTCCGGTGGCGACGGGTTTCCACACGAATTTCCATCAGTACATGGAGCAGTATCGTTTGGGCAGCCTGCAGCCTGCGACGATGGCTTGGTTGAAGCGGGTTCACCGGAAAGCGGCGGTGACTTTGGCACCGACGCCGGATGTGGTGGAGGCGCTGCGTGCGGAGGGGTTCGAAAATGTGGCCTTGTTGGGGAGGGGGGTGGACACGGAGTTGTTTCATCCTGAACGCCGGGATGGGAGCTTACGGACGGCCTGGGGTGCCCGCGAAGGATCGCCGGTCGCGCTGGTGGTGGGACGGGTGGCTCCGGAGAAGAATCTTCCTCTGGCGATGGATTGTTTTCGCAAGATGCGTGAGCGGGTGCCGGATTTGCAGTGTGTTTGCGTGGGAGATGGGCCGGTGAAAGAGGCCTTGAGTTCCAAGTATCCGTTTGTGCACTGGGTGGGGGTGAAGAGCGGCGATGAGCTGGCTGCGCACTATGCCTCGGCCGACATTTTGTTGTTTCCGAGCGAGACGGAGACTTTTGGGAATGTGCTGCTAGAGGGAATGGCTTCGGGTTTGGTGACCGTGAGCTATGACTATGCGGCGTCCGCGCGCTACATCGACCACGGGGCCAACGGTTTGAAGGCGAAAAAGGGCGACGATGATCAGTTCCGGGCCTTGGCGGTGGAAACTTTGCAACATTGGCAGGGAGACATGCGAGGAACGGCGAGGCTGTCGGTGGAGGGCTTGGGGTGGGACCGTGTGGTGGAGACCTTCGAGGGTGAGCTGGAGCGGATTGCTCGCGGTGATGAGCTGCGTCCGTTGGGCCTGAAGGAACGCCGCAAGGTGGGAAAGATGAGCGTGCGGACGGTTTTCCTCTCGGATATCCACCTGGGTACGGTGGAGAGCAAGGTGCACGAGGTGACGGACTTCATTGAGCACCTGCGCTGTGAGAAGCTCGTGCTGAATGGGGATATTGTGGACGGGTGGGCATTGCGCCGCGGTGCTAAGTGGCGGAAGCGTCACAGCCGCTTCGTGCGGAAGGTTTTGAAGAAAACCGAGAAGGAGAACACGGAGGTGATTTATTGTCGGGGAAATCACGACGACATTCTCGATCGATTCCTTCCTCTGGCGTTCGGGTCGATTCGCTTTGTGAAGGAGCACATTCACTTGGGAGCCGATGGCAAACGCTATCTGGTGGTGCACGGGGATGGTTTCGATAGTGTTTCCACCCGCCACAAGTGGTTGGCGGTGGTGGGGGCGTTGGGCTACGATTCGATGTTGGTGATCAATCGTTGGTACAACCGTTGGCGGGCATGGCGCGGCAAGGAGTACTTTTCACTGAGTAAGAAGGTGAAGGCGAAGGTGAAGTCGGCGGTGAGCTTCGTGGACAACTACGAATTGCAGTTGCAGGAGTATGCGCGGCGTCGTGGCTGTGACGGGATCATTTGCGGTCACATCCACACGCCGGAGGATCGTGAGGTGGGAGGGATCCGGTATTTGAATTCGGGAGATTGGGTGGAAAGTCTCACGGCCATTTTGGAGCACCACGACGGGCGAATGGAGTTGGTCCACTACGAGGAGTTCATGGCGCGCCTGGGTGCGGAAGCGGTGGAATCGGCGACACGAGAGCGGCAGGGCGACGGGGATCCGGTTGCGCTATCTGCCTGAAAGATGAGGCTCTTATCCCAATGGACGCTTCCCGAACCCGGATGCGGGTGCTAAAGCGACTGCATTCATGACCCTGGAAGAGGCACGAGCGACATTGGGGATTCCGGCGGAGGAGACTTCGGAGGAGGCGGTGAAGCGTCTGGCGGAAGCTCGGGAGCGTCTGGCAGAGATGGTGCGGATGGCCCCCACTGAGAAGTTGGGCGATCAATTTCAGGCGGAGTTGGTGAGTTTTGACAAGGCGTTGGCGGCTCTGCGGGAGGATGCGGAGCGGCGGCGCCAGGAGAAGATGGCTGGCATGATGGCTCTGGTGCCGGGTGCGGTCACGGGAACGGTGGTGAAGTCGAAGCGTGAGGGTTTTCTTGATGAGCCAAGTCCGCCGAAGGTGGTGAAATCTCAAACGATCTCGTCGCCTGTGAGTGCGACGGTCCCCACTCCTCCTCGTGCTGCGGAGGAGGAAGAGACTTTTTCTGAATCGCATGGTGCCGCGGTGGTGCCGTCTTCGGAGGTCGACGAGGATGCGGTGGCGGAGCGAGAGGTGGTGAAATCTGGGTCGGGTGGACGGTTTTTCGCCTGGGCATTTTTGTTTTTGGTGATTGGGGGCGCGGGCGGTGGGTGGCTTTACTTCAAGCAGGAAGAGCAGCGACGTTTGGAGGTGACGCGGGACATGCTGACTCTGGAGAGGCTGGGAGCGAATCTGGTAGCGAATCGCCGATGGGAGGAGGCAACCCAGGTGTATTTGCGGATGGAGGAATTGGTGCCAGAGTCCGAGCAGGCTCGGGTGGGGCGGGCGAGCATCGAAGCGGGACGGCGCGAAGAGCAGGAGCAGTTTGTTGGCTACTGGTCGGGTGCCTCCCAGGCGGCGTTTGAAGCGGGCCGTCTGGATGAAGCCTTGGAGGCTGCCGATAAGGTTCTGGAGCGCTATCCCGAGGATGCTGAGGTGCATGCTTTGAAAGGCCAGATCGTGGCAGCACGGCGGGAGGCGGTCCGCAGTCAGTTGAGCACGCAAGTGCGGGCCGCGGTGGAAAAGAAAGATTGGGAGGCGGCCGAAGCGGGAGTGGCGGAGTTGGCGAATCGGGTTCCGGAGGACGAGATGATTTCGGTGTTGGCGAAGGAAATCGCGGCGGGCCGAGAGCAGGCGCGGATCGATCACGAACGGGCGAAGGAGCTGGCGAATTCAGCTCGGCTGCGGGATGCCGGAAAGTTTGATCCCTTGGTCTTGGAGTGGATGCGTGAAGCGGTGGCATTGGCACCGGACGATGCGGAAATTCGGGAGCTGTATGACCGGGTGGCTTCGTATACGCGGACGATTCATGTGCCGGGGGAGGTGGCGACGCTGGGCGATGCCTTGAAGGGTGCGCGGGCGAAGGATCGAATCGTGCTCGCGGCGGGCACGTTTGAAGCGGGGGTGGTGATCGACCTGCCAGTAGAGCTGGAGGGCGCGGGCTTGGAGGAGACGGTGCTGGAATCGCATGCGACGGATGCTCCGACTTTGACGTTTGGGCCGGGAGCGACGGGCACGGTGATCCGTGGGTTGAGTTTTCGCTCCACGGGTTTCGATGTTGCTGAGCTGCGATTTCCTGGCGTGCAGGTGCGCGGTGGGGAGGTGGAGTTCAGCGGCTGTGCTTTCCGCGATGCTTCGGGAAATGGCCTGGAGGTGATCGATGGCGGGCTGGCGAAGGCTTCCAAGTGTCTCTTTGAGAACAATGGATGGGATGGTTTTGCCGCGCGAGGAAAGGGCAGCAGGATGGAGGCTCTGGAGTGCCGCTCGATGGGGAACTTCGCGCATGGGTTCGAGATTTGGGACGGAGCTTCCGCGCGGATTCTGAAGTCGGTGGCGCGCGAGAATACCCGGAACGGGATTTTAGTGGACTCCGTGGCAGATGATCTGGAAGTGGTGGGCAACCAGCTACGGGGAAATCGTGAGTATGGTCTGTTGCTGAATGCCGGGGCCGCGGGGAAGGTCGCAGACAATGCATGCCGCGGGAATCAGCTCGGAGGTCTGCTGGTGCGTTTTGCGGCGATGAGTGTGATCGTGGAAGGCAACACGATCGAGAACAACGAAGGCAGTGGATTGATTCTGGAACAGGGGTTGCGGGCGGACACTTATGAGTCCAACCAGCTTCGCTCGAACGAGGGACGGAACTTGAACGACAACGTTCGTTTCACTGCTGGCAACTGACGCGCTTGACCGGATCGCGGGGGCTCCGTACGTAGGCTGCATGACTCCTCTTTACGAAGGCAAGGCCAAGCGCTTGTGGGCGACCAGCGATCCGAATGTGCTCCGGATGGAGTTCAAGAATGACGCGACGGCTTTCAATGGTGAAAAGAAGGCGAGCTTCGAAGACAAGGGTCGCCTGAACAACGCCATCAGCACGCTGATTTACGGCATGTTGGAAAAGGAGGGAGTGCCGACCCATTTTGTGCGGCAGATCGACGAGACGAATGTCGAGGTGCGCAAGGTGGAGATTTTGATGGTCGAGGTGATTGTCCGGAATTTGGCAGCGGGCAGCTTTTGCAAGCGCACGGGCGTGGAGGAAGGTCGCGAGTTTTCCCGTCCGATCGTGGAGTTTTCGATCAAAAGCGATGAACTGGGCGATCCCCTGGTGAATGACGATTACATTCGCGAGTTGGATCTGGCCTCTGAGGCGGATCTGGCGTTTCTGCGGGAAGCGGCGCTGAAAGTGAACGAGATTCTGATCCGGTTTTTCGGAGAGTGCGGATTGAAGTTGGTTGACTTCAAGTTGGAGTTTGGGCGGCTTGCTGAGGATCCTTCGCAAATCGTGCTGGCCGATGAAATTAGCCCTGACGGCTGCCGGCTGTGGGATTTGAAGACGGGGGAGAAGATGGACAAGGATCGGTTCCGCCGTGATCTGGGCAACGTGATGGAGGCGTATGCCGAGGTGCTGGATCGGGTGAAGAAGGCGACGGGCGCTTGATTCCCCACGCTGGCCCGCCAGAGGATTGATTTTGGACCGTCGCCCGCTGGAGGGCGGCGGGAGATCAATCGAAGGAGAAGAGGTCGACCGTGAGTTGGTCGAGGAAGGGGCCATTGATCAGGAAGGTATCCGGTCGTGCGCTGGTGGCGCCGACGCGTCCTTTGATCGCGAGCTGGATGCGTTTGACGCCTTGGAGTTTGCCTTGGTCGTCGATGTCTTTGACGAGCAGCTCAAGGAAAACATCCGGAGAGGCGAAGATGGTGGTGGGATCCACTTGGCCAGGGGGGAGCCAGTTGGTGACTTTGGGATCGAGGAGGTGCTTGAGCAATTGACCGGCGCGGCCGGTGTTGAGATCTGCGCTGCGGGCTGGGTCGCCGCCGTCGACGGTCCATCGTTCGGAGGCGAAGTCGTAGAGGAGTTGCAGGGGGGGCTGCCCCCCGATGCGCCGACCGATCCCGAGAACGTCGGGTTGGGAGATGCGCCAGAGTTCCGGGCTGCGCCATTCCCAGATTTGAGTGGGGATGACTTGGAGAAGTGAGGAGTCGATTTTGACCACCGTTGTGGTGCCTGCCCGCATGGCGTGAATTTGTCCGTCAGGAGCTTCGCCAAAGCGAAGTTCGATGACGGAGTTGTCGAAGCCACTGAATCGCAGGACGAGGAAGGGTTGGTTCAGGCCATAGGGAGAGAGGTCGGTAGCGGTGTCGGAGACGAACTCAGAGACTTTGGCTTCGCTGACGGTTTTGAGGAGGGTGAAGAGAGCTTGTTCGTTGGGTTCCTCAAGGCGGTCGTCGACGCGGAGGCCGAATCGATCTGTCGGAGTGGGCCGGGTGATGAGGAGGTCTTCGCCCGAGGCCGGGGAGATGAGGATGCTCCGAATGCCCGCAGGGGTGATGGAGGTGAGGGTGGGATCCCGGAGGGCGTTGACGGAGAGGGGGAGCTCGTTGAGGGCGACTTTGATGTCGGGATTGGCAGGTTTGACGAGCGGCAGTTCGAAGACGGTGTTTGGCCGATCGCTGACGGTGGCCATGACGGTCTGGGAGACTTCGGTTTCGGGAGGGTAGATATCGAGGACGACCTCTTCACCGGTGGTGAGGAAGCGCAGGCCGACCTGGCGATGGGCCTGGCTGTTTTCGGAAGGGAGGGTGATTTCGTCCCGGTTGTGGACGCGAACGGCTTCGAGATCGTAGAGGCCCTGAAGGAGGGAGAGGATTTTTTCGGAGTCGGGATTGAGGTCGAGAGGCTTGGTGATGTGCCACTCGCCTTTGGCTTTCTGGGTGAGGAGGAGTTCGCCTTGGTCGGATTTGATCCGGACTTGGCCGATCACGTAGGGGTGGAAGAGGAAGGGGTGGTGATCGCGCAGGCGACGAAATCCATCGCCTAAGAGTTCGAGGATGTTTTCGCGATCGGTGCAGGCGTAGACGTAGTCTTTGCGACTACGGTCACGAGGCGTCACGAAGACTGTGGGGATCGTTTCTCCGCTTTCTGAATCGGTGCCGAACCAAGGGGTGCGGTGGCCAATCCAGAATTTTGCGAGGGGATCGTCGGCTTTGTTGGAGACGCGAAGTTCGATTTTGCCGCGAAGGGCGCTTTTGCCGTCTTCGACGCCGATGGCGGAGCTTTCGAATTTGTCAGTGGGAATGCCACCTTCGACTCGGGTTCCGAGCATGAAGGCCATGAGCCGTTGGGCAGCGCGGGAGTCCATGCGGTCTTTCCACGGAGCGATCATCTGCCAGCCATCGGCTTCGGTGTGGCGGCAGTGGGCACCGACGCCATTTCCGGCGAGGTAGATGTCGGTGACTTCTTCGGGGTTGAAGCGGTAGAGCGGCTCGCCTATGGGGGTGGTGGGCTGGCCGAAGATGCGGGAGAGGTCTCCTTCACGAAAGTACATCGAGGCCATCCCGACCGCGATGAGGGAGGTGATGAGGAGGAAGAGGGTGGCCAGGTAGGATCGCATGGGCGGGTCTTAGCTCCGGCGGGAAGACCAGATGAAGGCTCCGATGACGAGAATGAGGGCTGGCATCAGGAGCAGGTTGATGCGGTTGATGAAGGTGACTTGCGGAGGAAGCAGGGGCAGTTTGTAGAGGCGCAAGTTGGCGGGGCCTTCGCCGGCGAGGTCTTCGCGACCGATGAGCCAGTTGGCACAGGAGGCGAAGAAGTCGAGGTTGGTTTGGCGCAGGTTGTCGGGGGCGAGGAAGTCGGTATTGCCGATGACGACCATGCGGGAAACTTGCCCGGCGAAGCGGTCGTCGGTGGCATTGCCCCGGACGACGGCAGCAGCGAGGTGAGGGCCGGAGGTTTCGCCTTGAGGGTCCTGAACGGGAAGGGCTGGCGGAGCGAAGTCGCGGTCTCCCCAGAATTGGCTGCCCGCATCAAGGAGGGAGTAGGGCATGATCCTCTGATTCAGCAAGTCTTCGGCATTTTCACGAACTTCAAGGCTACGGGTGTAGCCTTCAAAGAGGGTGGATTTTTCGGCGAGGTCGCGGAGGAAATCGAGTCCTTTGGAGAAGGAGGCGGTGACGGTGGTCTGGGTGGTGTTGCTTTTGACGGTCAAGACCCGGTCGGATTGGGGGGTGACGCCGCTGGTGCGGAGGAAGGCGCGCAGGCGGGGAGGCACGTCCTTCGAACCGGTGGTGACGAGGATGGAGGCACGGGGGCGGCGCCAGTAGCTTTCGAGGACGGAGATTTCGGCCGGAGAGAATTCGGTGACTGCACCAATGATGGCGATGGATTCGACATCTTCGGGGATTTCCTCGGTTTCGGAGAGGGAAACGCGTTCAGCGAGGATGTTCTGGGTGGCGAGCTGGGTGACGACGACGTCCCAGATGCCTTCGTTGCCAACGCTGGTGAGGTCACTTTTGTCGGCAAAGATCCACATGCGGCGCGGTTTGCCCTCGATGGCGTTGACGAGGCTGGCGCGAAGGGCTTCTTCGCCGATGAATCCGCGAACTTTGCGCTGATTGCTGGAGTCGGTGTCGTGAACGAGCATGTCTTCCAGGCGAACGATTTGGACGTGTTTCCCGTCCATGGCCTGGGTTTCCCCGCTATCTTCTGACTTCGGGCTGGCGTCGATGACGACGAGGTCCTGAGTGAACTGGATGCGGTATTCAGCAGCGAGTGATTCGGCGAGGTCGTTGGCGCGGATGGGATCGAGGACGGAGATCTTGACTTTCCCTTGGGAGAGGCGGGCGAATTCCTCGGCGACGGGGCGAATCCGGGTGTAGAAAGGGGAACTCGCCCGGAAGGCGACGATCATGTGGATCGGGTCCTCGCGATCCTGAACGGCGGGCGACTCAAGGTAGCGCCGGGTGGACGGGGAAAGGGTGAACGTGAGGTCATCGCTGACATCCCAGGGCCGATGGATCTGGGAGGAGAGGAAGTTGATCGCCAAAAAAAGCAGAAGGGCGCAAACGATCTGGAGGACCGAGAGAAAGCCAATTCGGAAACGGCGAACGGAGCGGGCAGGGGGCTTGGGGTCGTCAGACATCAGCGTTTCCAGCGGCGGTAATCGACCACGTGGTAGGTCAGGAAAAGAACGGTGGCGGCGAGGGAGAGGTAGTAGACCACCGGTTGGGTATCGAGCCAGCCGAGGGCAAAGTTGTTCATGTGGTTTTGGCTGGAAATGTAGTCGAAAACGCCAACGCCGCGGAATGCGCTGCCCCAAATGACGGGGACGTAGCCGAAGAAGTAGAGGAGCACCAGAAAGGCCAGTGTCAGGAGGCCGGCGATGATTTGACTGGAGGTGAGGGCGGAGGCGAAGCAACCGATCGCCGTGAAAGCCGTGCCCATGAGGACAAAAACAAGGTAGGTCGAAAGCATTTCACCCGGCGTCCAGGCATCCGGGAAGTCAGCGACCCAGCCGAAGAGGTTGAATTGCACGACTGTGGGCAGCAGGGCGATGCAGAAGAAGATGAGAGCGGCGAGGTATTTGGATCCCACCACATGCCAGGTTTTGACGGGGGCGGTGAGCAGAGTTTCAAGGGTGCCGGAGCGCTCTTCTTCTGCGAACAATCGCATGGTGATGAGCGGAAAAACAAAGAGAAACCAGAACCAAAAGACCGGTGAATGGAAGGTCAGAAAGGTGAGGCTGTACTGCGAAGGGGTATCGATCAGACCTTTCATCGCGGTGGAGATCCCGACGCCATTGGCGAGGGTGATCGCGGCCACCACCACCCAGCCGAATGGGTTGTAGATGAAGCTCTTGAACTCCTTGCGGAGGAGGATGAGAAGGGTGGACATGGAAAATCGGGCTTGCCGTTCGGGCGGGCCGCTTGATTACGAGATGCAGAGCGGGCGGAAAACCAAAAAAGCGGATGATCCTGCTCCGGAATTCAAGGAGAGAGTCGTTCGATCTCCCAGCCGGTTGCCTGCTTTTGGTAGAGGAAGCGGTCGTGGAGGCGAGCAGGTCCACCTTGCCAAAATTCCACGGTTTCGGGAACGACCCGGAATCCGCCCCAGAACGACGGAAGGGGGATCTCGCCGTCGGAGAATTTGCGCTTCAGCTCGTCGAGCTTCTGCATCAGGAGTTTGCGCGAGCTGATGACAGAGCTTTGTTGGGATACCCAAGCGCCGATCTGGGAGTCGCGGGGCCGGCTGGAAAAGTAACGCAATGACTCAGCGGCGCCGATTTTCTCGGCTCGTCCCTGAATGATGACCTGCCGTTCCAGGGTGATCCATGGAAACATCAGGGACACTTGGGGATTTTCGGCGATTTGATGGGCTTTGCGACTTTCGTAGTTGGTGAAAAAGACGAAGCCTGAGAGATCGAAGTATTTCAACAAGACCGTGCGCAGAAGCGGCATGCCTCGCGCGTCGACGGTTGCTAAGGACATCGCATTGGGCTCATGGACCTGCAAGGCCATCGCCTGTTGGAACCAGGCTTCGAATTGTTGGATGGGATCTGCGTTCAGATCCTCGCGGCGGAGGCCCTTGGCGGAGTATTCTCTGCGGAAGTCGGACAGGTCCATGCCCGACAGCCAAGCGGGTTTCGGGGACCCATGCATGCGGAAAATGCCGGGCAGATTCAGAGACCAAAAAGCGGCTCCGGAATTTCCGGAGCCGCCGAATAAGAGGTCGAAAGCGATCGAGCTCAGTTTTGGGTGACGACGAGCCGGGCGAAGAGCTTGGCGCTGCCCTCGGGAAGGGTATAAGCGATGGTGCTGGTGTCGTTGGTGTCCGGGGTGACCGCCACCCAAGGATCCGTCACGCCGAGGTCGGTGGAGACTTCAATGCTGTAGGTGATGTCGGTGCGCTCTTCCGTCGACTTGGTGAAGCTGAGGAGAGAACCATCGAAGGAGCCTGGTGATCCATCGGCGACCTGGGGATCGAGTCCCAGAGCGTATTCGATGAGGTTGGCGATGCCGTCGCCATCATCGTCGCCCGAGGCACCTAGAGTGACTCCGTTGGTGGTGGCCCAATCCGCAAAGCCAGGTTCCTCGACCACGATTTCCTCGGTGGAGATGATCAGTTCGCCCATGCCGATTTGTTTGGATGCTCCTGTGGTAAGACCGCGATCGCAGGACCAGACCAGTTCGAATTCGGCACCCGCCGGAATGCTGAGGCCGGAGAGGCTCGCGGTGACGGCTTTGTTGACGCCGTCTTCAGTGCTGTAGGAAAGCTCGGGAACTTCCGTGCCGTTGAGGCTCACGGTCCAGATCGGCGAACGGGTCTCGGTGACGCGGGCAACTTGACCCAGGTAGTAGAAGTTGAGCGCCGTGAGGGTGGAACCGGTATCGTTGACCATGCGCAGGGTGAGCTCAAGGGTCTGTGAGGTCGAAGTGTGTTGGTAGCCGACGACGCCTGGGCTGCTCATGTTGCCACGGAAGCCTGCGCTGGAGCCCGACCCCCAATCTCCACCGAAGGAGTTGCTGCCCCCAGTGCTGATCCCTGTCCATCCTGCTGGGAAGGTGCCGTCGAAGGCATCGAAGGGCTCACTGTAGGTGCCGGTGAATGAAGGGGCGGGATCCAAGGTCAAAAATTCTGCGGTGGCTCCATAGGTGGTGCCGACGCTGTTGGTGGCATAAGCACGCACGGTGTAGGAGGTGCTGGCAGTCAGACCCGTGAGGGTGCCATCGAAGGGAAAGACTCCCGCAAATTCGCTTGGGAAATCAGTCACTCCGGTTTCGCCAATCTCGGGAGTGTCGTCGACAGAAGTCGGGGCGACCACAAAGCCCATGGTGGTGATTTCAGCACTGCCCTCGCTCAGGGTTTCTGAGGAAACTGAGGCACCCGACGTGGTGACTGAGGTAAGATCGACGGCGGTGGTGGAAACGGTGGGAGGAAGCGCTGTGGAGCCCACTTCGACAGAAACATTGGAAATGCCGATTTGCTTTGAGCTGCCGGAACTGAGGCCGCGGTCGGAGGTCCAAGTCAGGGTCACGGTGGCGCCATCTTCGATGGCGAGATCGCTGACCGTTCCCGTTTTGGTGATGCCGTCCCCTTCGGCGGTGGAGTAGTGCAGCGAGGCAATGGTGACGCCATCGACGGCCACTTCGTATTGCGGAACACGAGTCTGGTCCGCTCGCGAGACGCGTCCGTCATAGGAGATGGTGAGGTCGGTGATCGTGCTGCCCGTGTCGTTGAGGAGGGTCAACTTCTCCACCAAGATCCCGGTGCTGCTGGAATGTTGGTAACCGAGCACGCTGGCATTGCCGCGGAAGCCACCAGTGGTTCCGGTGTTCCAATCCCCGTCATAGGTGAGATCAGCTCCTTCGAAAGTCCAGCCCTCGGGCACCGTTTCGCTCGATACGAAGGAGGCGAAGTCCTCGGTGTAGGGGCCGGAGTTGTCGAGCACTGCGAGACCCGCGGTGGCGAAGGTCCAACCGTCGGTGGCAG
The DNA here is from genome assembly GCF_014201715.1 of Haloferula luteola. Taxonomy (GTDB): domain Bacteria; phylum Verrucomicrobiota; class Verrucomicrobiia; order Verrucomicrobiales; family Akkermansiaceae; genus Haloferula; species Haloferula luteola. Next base: position 368,222 of record NZ_JACHFD010000001.1, on the reverse strand, counting down.
AGATCCCCTCGTAAGCATTTCCGCTGAGATCGAGGATCGTTCCGGAGTCGATGAGGATGTAGTATTCCGTGGCAAGCTCCAGGGGAACGGTGGGTGCCAGATAGACGTCTTTGCCAAAGAGAATGACGTTGCCGCTGGTGCTGTTGATGTCGAAGGCCTCCACGACGGAATCGTCGGCGGCATCATAAAGAGTGATGCTGCCAGTGGCGCCGGGCATGATGGCCTCATTGAAGCTCATCAGAATCTCAGTCGGGGCACTGGCAAGAATGACGCCATTGGCTGGAGAAAGGCTCAAGACAACCGGAGGATCTTCGTCCAACGAAGTCGTTGGAGTGGCCGATGGGGCGGGTTTTGGACTAAATTCCAATGGGTTGGCGGAGGTTCCGCCATCGCCGACCAAGGTGTATCCGGCAGGGAAGAAGGTGCCATCGGGCCCCACCGTCACGTTGGGAGTGATCGCGACACCTCCATCGTTGGCGGTGTCGGTTTCGGTATCCGCATCGGTCAGGAAAGCGGCGTAAGCCACCGCGGAGGAGCTATCGCGGAGGATCACGGTGCACGACGCATTCATCAGGGAGTCGTTGGCAAAGGTCGCATCCGGTGTGATCTGGAAGGCGCTGGTGAATTCGGCCGACCCAAGAAGATAGAAGCCATTCGCAGGAATCGTCGCCCCGTCGAGCGAGAGGGTCAGGGTATTGGCGCCGTAAGTCGTGTCGCTTTCGCCGTTGTTGCTATCGAAAACTTCGATGGTCCAACCGGTGAGATCGATGGCACTTCCGGAGGTGTTGTAAAGTTCGATGAATTCGCTGTCGGTACCGGTCGTGCTGGCAATCATCTCGTTGATGACGACCTGACCAGAGGCGGGCAGGGCCGCGAGTGCGGCGAGGAGGGTCGTTCGGATTGGGGTCATGAGCTTGTAACCGAATGGTGTAGCAGAGCTTGGGCCAGCCTCTGCAGGGTTGCGGGTCTGCAACGTTTGGGAGGCTGGAGCCGGAGATCAACTTTCGCCTTTAGTTTATCGTGACGCTCTTGTCACGAGGGAAGGGGCGGGCTGAAGATTCTGCTTGATGTGATCGAATTTTCAGGAAATAGTGAAAACGTAATGAGCGACGAGGCAATCCGACTGAGAGAGGCGAGGGAGCGATTCGTTGCCCAATGGGGAGCCATGGGGAGTCAGTGGGGGATCAATCGGACGATGGCTCAGATTCATGCGCTTTTGATGACGACTCCGGAGTCGCTGAGTACCGATGAGGTGATGGAAGCTCTGCAGATCAGTCGGGGCAATGCCCATAGCAATCTCAAGGAATTGGTCTCGTGGGGTTTGTTGCGCATCATCGTCAAAAAGGGAGATCGAAAGGAGTATTTCGAAGCCGAGAAAGACGTCTGGCAGATCTTCAAGACGGTGACCCGGGAGCGGAAGCGGAGGGAAATCGATCCGGCTTTGGGAGTTTTGCGGGAATGCGCTGCGGACAGCAAGGAGATGGTGAGTGCTGAGGGTCAGCAGTTTCACGAGCAAATGCGGCAGTTGGAGGAGTTCGTGGGCTTTGCGTCGCGGGTGGCCGATCAGGTCGGTTCGATGAAGCATGGATTTGCCATTCAGATGGCGGCCAAGCTGCTCGGGTGAATGTTCCGTTTTGTTAGGGATGAGTTTCAGAATTTATCGAAAATATCATAATCGGGAAAATGAATGATTTTCAATTGGGAGGGGAATGGGGACAAGATCCACCGAGCGGCCAACGGATTTTGGCGACGAACCGGCATGCTACGGTCCACGGTTCGAGCTTCCGTGGAATGGTTCTGGGGTGGGCAGCGCAATGCAGCGCGCTGGGAGGGATTTCGCTTATCCGGATCGGTTGGACATCGGTGGATTGGGCGGACTGGGGGGGATTCATGGTGGTTTTCGTTTTGATGTCAGGGCTCGTGTGTGGGATCGCATGGCTTTTGGTGGCGATGCCCGTGACTTTTTGTCTGGCGAGCTCGATTCACGCGGGGCTGTTGGAGCCGGGAGTGTTTGGGGTGATGGGTGCGAGCCTGGGCTTGCTGATGGGGATTCTGCCATGGGTGATGGATTGGGGGATTGCCGTGGCATGGGGTTTTGGGGGGCTGGCGGCGGTAGCAGGAGGCGTCTGTGGGATATGGACCGCGGCTGAGTTGGTCCGGAAAGGAGGCCGGGCATGAAAGGGAATGTGGTGATTTTTGGGGCCAATGGGTTCCTGGGCCGGTATTTGACGACGCACTTTCTGAATCAGAGCCGGGAGGTGGTCGCGGTGGCGCGTGTGCAGGATGGCATGGATGAACGGGCGATGTCTTTGCCTTGGGACGGGGCCTCGCAGGGGCCATGGGCGCTGGCGATGGAAGGGGCGGATTTGGTGATCAATCTTGCGGGGGCAACGGTGAATTGCCGCTATGATGAGGAGAATCGGCGTCGCATTCTGGAATCTCGGGTGCGCTCGACGCAGGCGATCGGAGAGGCGATTGCCGGGTGTCGAAATCCGCCTCGGGTTTGGATGAATGCGAGCTCGGCGACGTATTATCGGCATGCCGAGGATGGCCCGCAGGATGAGTGGGGGGGCGAACCGGGTGAGGGTTTCTCGGTGGGCGTGGTTCGTGCGTGGGAGGAGACTTTTTTTGCGATGAAGGTGCCCGGGTCCGTGCGCAAGGTGGCGCTGCGGACCGGGATGGTTTTGGCGATGGAGAAGGGCACCGTATTGGAAGTGTTGAGCCATTTGGTGAAGTGGGGCCTGGGCGGTGCGATGGGGAACGGGCACCAGCGAATGGCTTGGTTGCACATGGACGATTTTCTGGGCGTGGTGGACTGGCTGGAGGATCAGATTTTCCTCGATGGGGTGGTGAATCTGGTGGCACCAGACGCTCCGACGAATGAGCAATTCATGGCGGAGATGAGGCGGGAGTGGGGGATGCCGATCGGAATGCGATCGAGGGAGTGGATGCTGGCCATGGGGACTTGGCTGCGTGGAACGGAGATGGAGTTGGTGTTGAAGAGTCGTTGGGTGGAGCCGGCGCGGCTGCTGGGCGAGGGATATGCCTTTCGATGGCCAGCGCTGGGGCAGGCATTGGCGGATCTTCATCAGCGTCCGGGGTTGCGTGAGTTCTTCGCTCCCAGAGACTGCCGGAGCATCGGCCACCGTGCATGGGTACCCGGGCATCGAGTGGAACCCGCATGAAATCTTCTAAGAGACAAAGGAATCCTTTGTCACCCGTTTCGCGGGCGACTAGACTGGCGCGTCGAAATGAGTAGCGCTGCTAACGCCAATCGCCGTCCGCGCGCCGCCCAGGTGCTCGTGATGCTGGCTGCCTTGGTGGTGCTGGTTGCGGGTTTGAAGGCGGCGCAGACATTTGTTGTGCCGATTCTTTTGGCCTTCTTTATCGCGACGGTGAGTTTTCCGATCACGAACTGGCTGCGCAACCGGCGGGTTCCGCGGTCGATTGCGGTGATGTTGACGGTGCTGGTCGACTTCGCCTTTCTGACCGGGGTGATTGTGTTCGCCTTGTCGGTGGTGGGGGAGTTGCAAGCGCGGTGGAATAGCTACTACGGACCGCTTACCTTTGGGAAACTGGAGCAGGCGGTGGAGTCTTTCGCGAATACCGAGGATCAACTGCGTCATTGGTGGCAGATGAATCCGGCTCGGAACCCCGAGATGCAGTCGGAGATCGACACGCCGACCGAGGAGGAGCTGGAAGCGGCGCCGAGGGCCGAGGTGATCGAATATCCTGAACCGGAAGGGCAGGAAGACAACCGGTTGGCAAAGGCTGCCGAGTTGATGATCGGTCAACTGCGCGAGGTTCAGGTCTCGCAAATCTGGAATTTGGGAACGGGTGTCTTGGGCACCATGGTGAGTTTCTTGGGAACGACGGTGCTGGTGGTCATTTTGACGGTCTTCATGCTGACGGAAGCGCGCATGTTTGGACGGCGGATGGATGCGATTTGCGAGGCCCGGGGGCCCAACATTCAGCGGATGTTAAGCGCGCTGCGGGACACTCAGCGTTATCTCGGAATCAAAACGGCGATCAGCTTGGCGACCGGAGTGATGGCAGGAGCCTTGTGCTGGGCTGCCAACATCGACTTCTGGCCGCTGTGGGGGATTTTGGCTTTCGCGCTGAATTTCATCCCGGTGGTGGGGTCGGTGATCGCGGGAGTGCCACCGACATTGCTGGCATTGTTGGTTTCGGGACCTCCCTACGCATTGGCGGTTTTGGGTGGGTATCTTTTGATCAATACATTCCTCGGCAACGTTTTAGAGCCGATGTTGATGGGCCGTCGCTTCGGCCTTTCGACTTTGGTGGTGTTGGTGTCGGTGATTTTCTGGGGCTGGCTTTGGGGCCCGATCGGCATGCTGCTGGCGGTGCCACTGACGATGGTGGTTAAGGTGATCCTCGATAACAGTGATGAGTTCCGCTGGATTGCGGTCGCGATTGGGAAAGAGGGACGTCGGCCTGCTCAGGAATCGCGCATCCTCACCGAAGGGGCCAAGGAAAAGGGCGACGAGGTGGTGGGAGAAACCGCCGATGTCGCAGGAGGTTCCTGAAGGTGCGGAGAAGCATCCGTGGCGTGTTCGGGTTTTGAGCCGGACGACCCTTCCCAGTTAACCCAAGAGGGTGCTTGGCGCTTCCCTTCGAGACTGCTAGAGGGATGGGAAACCCATGAGAAACGATCCATCCTTGCCTGGCGAAGAGGCGAAGTCCCGCTACTGGAAGAAGAACCTGAGTTGGTTAGGAGGGCTGTTATCGGTGTGGTTTTTGGTCTCCTATGGTTGTGGGATTTTATGGGTGGATGCCCTGGATCGGATTCGCATTCCTGGGACCGGCTTCAAGCTTGGTTTCTGGTTTGCCCAGCAAGGGAGCATCTTCGTTTTCGTGGTGTTGATCGCGATCTACGTGAAGGTGATGGACCGGCTCGACCGGGAGTTGCTTGGGAAAAACGATTGAGCAAAGGTCATGGACGTCAAACTTTGGACCTGGATCTTGGTGGGATTTTCTTTCGCCATCTATCTCGGCATTGCCATTTGGTCGCGAGCAGGATCGACCAAGGATTTTTATGTGGCGGGTGGAGGAGTTCCGAGCATCGCCAATGGAATGGCGACGGGAGCCGACTGGATGAGCGCCGCTTCTTTCTTGGGAATGGCGGGCTTGATCTCGTCGATGGGGCGTGACGGGAGTGTCTACCTGATGGGATGGACGGGAGGCTATGTTTTGCTGGCGCTTCTTCTGGCACCGTATCTACGACGCTTTGGCAAGTTCACGGTGCCGGATTTTATCGGGGATCGCTACTATTCGAACACGGCCCGAGTGGTGGCGGTGGTGTGTGCCATTTTCGTGTCTTTCACGTATGTGGCAGGGCAGATGCGAGGGGTCGGCATTGTGTTTTCGCGCTTCCTCGATGTGGACATCAACACGGGGGTGATTGCTGGGATGGCGATCGTGTTTTTCTACGCGGTGCTCGGCGGGATGAAGGGGATCACCTACACTCAGGTGGCTCAGTACTGTGTGTTGATTTTCGCATTCATGGTGCCGGCGATTTTCATTTCCCTGATGTTGACGCAACATCCATTGCCACAAACAGGGCTGGGTGCGACGACGGCGGAAGGAACGTACCTGCTCGATAAGCTTGACGGGCTGCAGAAGGAGTTGGGGTTCGCAGCTTATACTGAGGGGCACAAGCCGATGATCGACGTGTTTGCGATTGCGCTCACGCTGATGGTAGGGACCGCGGGATTGCCTCATGTGATTGTCCGTTTCTACACGGTGAAAAAGGTGAGCGACGCGCGAAAATCGGCGTTTTGGGCGCTCTTGTTCATCGCGATTCTCTATACAACGGCACCGGCGGTCTCGGTTTTTGCGCGGACGAATTTGTTGGAGACCATTCCGGGGAGATCGTATGCGGAAGTGCCGACGTGGTTTAAGAATTGGGAGCACGCTGGATTGATTGCGTGGTTGGATAAAAATGGTGACGGCAAGATCCAATACGATGGCAGTGGGGATCCATTTGCCAAGATGGAGGGGGCTGCGAAATTGGCGCCCGTGTTTGCTGAAGGAGATGCACGGGGGGCTTCCGGGGAGCGAGTGCTTTTGAATGCGGCGACGCCGGCGCGAAACGAGCTCTACATCGATGCGGATATCATCGTGCTAGCGAACCCAGAAATCGCCAATTTGCCGAATTGGGTGATCGGTTTGGTAGCCGCGGGTGGATTGGCAGCAGCGCTCTCAACGGCGGCGGGTCTCCTGTTGGTGATCTCCACCTCAGTGGCCCACGATTTGGTGAAACGGACGCTGAATCCGTCCATTTCAGAGAAGGGGGAATTGCTCGTCGCGCGGGCTGCTGCCGGGGTGGCGGTCTGTGTGGCGGGTTACTTTGGCATCCGACCTCCGGGATTTGTCGCGCAGGTGGTGGCGTTCGCCTTTGGTTTGGCGGCTTCATCGTTTTTCCCGGCGATCATTCTAGGGATTTTCTGGAAGAGGGCGACTCGTGAAGGCGCGGTGGCAGGGATGATTTGCGGGCTGTTGTTCACGGCCTGCTACATTTGCTATTTCAAGTTTGGACTCCCGGGATTGGGAATGGGCGATGCCAGCCAGTGGTGGTGGGGCATTTCGCCGGAGGGGATCGGCATGTTGGGCATGCTGGTGAATGTTGGGATCGCTGTGGCGGTTTCACTTGCGACGCCAGCCCCTCCTGAAGCGGTGCGCGATTTGGTCGAGAGAGTGCGGCTTCCGAGAGCTGCGTTTGGAGAAGAAGACAGCGGCCCCGTGGCCCATTGAAGGGGCCGTTTTATCGGCGGTCCTTGGCTCGTTGGTAGCGGGACCGCCGCTCTGAAGAGGCGGGAGTGGGGGCTGCCGTGGAGGGAGGCTCAGAAGGTCTCGGCCTGTCCGCTGGAGCGGGTGCGGGCGGGGTCGCCGCAGCGGGTGTGGGCTTGGGTGCGCGCGCGACCTTGGGTGCCCTGCGCAACTGAGGTTTCCAGGAGGGAAGCTGCCAACCGGTGCGGGTGATCAGGGCATCGGCGAGCACCAACAGGAGCGTGCCGACGACAAGCCAAGGGCGGAGGCTCACCGGGCGTTGGCTGGGTGGGCGGACCCATGCCTCGGATAGATCGACCAGTTCTCGGCCTCCGGTTTGCACGGAGGCTTGGCGAAGTTCGGTGAGTCGGGTGGGATCGAAGGCCCATTCAGCCGAGCTACCGATGGAAATGGGCCCGAACGGAATGGCATGGCTGCCGACTTGGGCCGCTCCTCGAATCACGGACCCTTCCGAAAGATCGCGAGTGAGGGAAAAGCGGCCGGGCTCCATCCGCCGCCAGGGGACATCCCAGCTTTGGGCAAAGTCGCCATCTTCGAGGAGCCGGACTTTGGGCGGTTGAGTGGCGAAGCGTTCGGACCAGCTTTCGGTGTCGTAGAGAAGATCGATGGTGAGTCTGGTACCATCGACCCGGTGACGCAGGCCTATTCCTGCGGGAAGATCGAGGCCCATCAGCCAACGGGTGAGGGTTTGCACGAAATCGGAGTATCCAGGCCAGGCTCGAGTGAGCTGGGAATATTCGCCGCCGAGAGGAAAGGAAACGGCAGCGGTGCGACCCAACCCACGGCGGGCCTGAGCGACCAAGGGAGCGACGTACTCGTCGGTGGTGACGAGCGAAACCGAGGCGTCGCTGCGAGCGTAGGACAGGTTGTAGCCATCCACTTGAGGAAGCCAATCGAGGAGTTTTGGCGAGACTTCCGACCAGCGACCGGTGGCTTGGGCCCCCACCGGGCTATCGATGAAGGCTGAGCGCGCGATCGTGACGGTTTCCTGGGCAAAGATTTTTGGAATGTCGACCGCCCGTTCCGAAAAGAAGATGCGCCCTTCGCCTCGTTTGGCGATGTCTTCGAGAAGGGCGGCATCCGAATCTCGTCGGGTGCCCAGCCCGATCACGGAAACGGTGGCGCCTTCTTCTTTCATCTCCTCGAGGAGACGTTGGTAGTCGCCAGGTTCCTCGGAGTCTGCGGCATCGGAAAAGAGAATGACGTGGCGGGTGCCCACGGGAGTTTTTTTGAGCTGCTCCCAAGCGGCCTTGAGGCCTTCGTAGACGAAGATGCCCCCGCCCATCGATTTCACTTTTCGGGCTTGAGCCTGGAGTTGGGCGCGATGGTTGCCAATGAGGGTCATCGGCACGATTTCATACGGGGCACTGTCGACGGCGATGATGGAGACGTGATCCTGCGCTCCAAGAAGGCCGATGGCTTCGGCGGCGCCATTGTTGGCGAGATCCATTTTGGTCACGTTTTTGCCGGCGAAATTCACGCTGACGCTCATGGAGCCGGAGCGGTCGAGGACAATGGCGAGGGCCACAGCGAGCTTGCGATGCTCATTCTTCAGCTCCATGGAGACGGGGAGCAAGGGATCGATGGAAGACTGGAAATATCCGCCCGAGCCGAATGAGTGTTTGCCGCCGACCATTAGGAACCCACCGGCTTGTTCGCGGACGAAGAAATCCAAGGCAGTGAGGAAGGGGCCAGGGACCTCGTGTGCCGGGACGTTGTTGAAGATCACGGCTCGACAGCCGGAAAGTCTCCCTGGCTGGAGATTCTCGGATTGCAGCTCCACATCGACGGTGAAATCCAGGGCTGCCAAGGCTTTGGCAAGTGGGTCGTCAACATAGTTCGTGACGATGAGGACGCGCGGGCCACCGGTCACTTCGATCCAACGTGCAGCCCGGTTGTTTCCGAGATGGGCGTCGTGCTCAGGAGAAATGATCGCTCGGTATTCGAAGGATCCGGTGCTGGTGAGCCGATCGGTGAATTCCGCCCGGCCGACGCCATTGACGAGGTCAACTTCGGTCTCGAGGAGGCGTTGGTTCCCCCGGAAAAGAGTGAGGGGAACTTTGCCATCAATGGATCCGCGAACCAGAACCGAGAAGAGGAAGGGTTCGCCTGCTTGGATTCGGTCGGGGAGCTCAATGCGAGCGATCCGAAAATCGTCGAGAGCGGCATCGCGGATCAGGCGAAAATCGACGGGAATGCCGCGTTTCTGGAGCTGGGAAACGGCTTCATCAAGGGGTTCGGTGGCATAGCCATCGGTAAAGACGAGGACGCGAGAGGATCGGTCCTCATCCGCAAGCGCAGCGACATGAGAAAGGGCAAGCCCCGTGCGAGTGAGCTTGCGGGAGCCTGTGAACATGGCTCCGTCGGCACCGTGCTCGACCATTTCGGCGGCGTAGTCTTGGTAAAGGATGCGGTCTTTGCGCGAAGGCTTGGCTTTTTCGAGAAGTCGTTGCCACTCGGGCAATCCTTGGTCGACGAGGTCCTCCGTCGAATCGGAGCGATCGAGAAGCACCCAGAGGTCAATCGAATCGTCTCGCCGGACCCAGCTGGGTTCGGCGAGGAGGCAAGCGACAAAAATCAACAGTGCGAGTCGCAGCGGGCGAAATAGATGAAGGCCGCGCCAGACTGCACCGATCAGGAGGGCAGCAGGAAGGAGCAAAAACCATTCGGGCGCATCGAAGCTCATGGTGATGGCGAAAGGTCAGGAGTGGAGGAAGTGCGGGGACGACTGAAATGCCAGCCAGTGAGCAAGGCCGCGAGCAGCGCCAATACCCAGGCCCGCCACCAGTGATCGGCCGTGGTGTGGCGTTCGACGGGAATGGAAGAGGCATCGCCTAAGGTATCCGCCGAACCACAATGGGTGAGATCCGCTTCACGGGAGTCCGCGAAGGTCAATGCGGCGGTTAACAAGGGAACGTCTGCTTGCTTTACGATGAGATGCCCGGGGCGCGCCGGGGCCTCAAAACGGAGGCGTCGCGAGGCGGGAAGGTCGCGAATCGTGGTGTGGGCTTCGTGAAGGGGGGTGAACTCAATGGACGCTGGAAATTCGGGGTCGGCAGTGAGTTCGATTTCTTGAGAGGTTTCCAGATTGCTGGAGGAAGGTGCCACTCTTTCCTGGCGGACGCTTTCGGCGAAGCGATGAAGGCAAACGATGAAGGCCGGGTTGGCAGTGGCGTTGGAATGCCGGACGTCAAAGTTGAAACACAGTTGTTGGTGGGGTGCTTGGTTTTCGAGGAGAACCGATCTCAGGAAAATCAAGGGACGCTGGTCTTGCCAGAGAAGGACTTCATCGGAGGGTTGGCGATCCAGTTGGATGGTTTCGCGGACGAGGAGTGCTTGCCAATTGAGCCCCGACATCAGGGGGTGCTCTTCGGCAATGATGCCGCCTTTCAGGTACTGGCCAGCTCGGGTTGGGTCGTGAACAAATACGATCGCGTCTCCGGGGGGAAGGGCGGGATCGAGTGGATCGTAGGTGCAAAGGGTGAGATCGGCTTCCGCGGCGTCGTGGACCATTTCAACGGCGTCGAGGGACTGAACGAGGCGCTCTTCGAGCTCTCCCAAGGCAGAGGCTTGGCGGAAAACCCGCAGGGTTTTTGGGCGAGGGCGGACCAGAGGAAGGGAGTCGTCCATCGTGAACACATCTTCCGAAAGTCGGAGGATGGCGCTTTCTTGATCCGGGGGCAGCGCAGCTTGAAGGGAAATCAATCCTCCAGGCTGGAGTTCGATGTTTCGGGGTTCGGTGCTTCTGCCTCCGGGATAGGTGATCTGCCAGGAACGCACGGCGGGAGCAATTCCGTGGTTTTTGACCAAGGCGTGCCAAACCGCAGCCCCTTGTTCTTGGGTGAAGCGGAGACCCGTGAATCCGACATTCTCCTCGGGATGTCCAATGGCGAGAAGACGAGCGTCGTAGGGTGGATTTTCGACGGGGGTATCGGTCGCAAAGATAAGAATCCCATCGCGGCCGATAAGGGAACGGGCGATGCGAAGAGCGGGGCCGGGATCGAGAGTGCCTTCACCGGGATTCCATGACTCAAGGGCGTTGAGAGCGTCGTCGATCGAGCTGCCATGGTAAAGTCGCTCCCGGCCGGGAGTGCTTTCGAGGACAAGCAGATCGAGCTCGGCCGCGGGTCCTTGAAGAGGGGGAAGCTTCTCGTGGAGAGCCTGCGTCAGCGACTCGCGAAAGACCTGCATCGAGGCGGTGCCGTCGAGGACGATGGCCACGCGCTGAACACTGCGGGGGCGCTGAAATCGTGGCTCAGCAAGGAGCCAAGCTAGCAGCAACACTCCGAGAAGTTGCATCCACAAGGGAACGGAAGGAACGAGACGATCCCAACGACGTCCGCTGGAAGATTCGCGGTGGGTGCGGGCGAGGAGAAATAGGGTGGAGACGGGGATTTCACGCGCTTTGCGTTGGAGAAAGTGGATCGCGAGCACGGCGGGAATACCGAGCAGTGCCCAAAAGCCGGCTGGATTGGCTAAGAACATCATCCAAGAGAAGATTCGAGCGCTCCGGAGGGCACGGCCTCAGCATACAAGGCGGTGGCGAGGTCCGGTTCAGCGGACACCCGGGCAAAGATGGCGCGGTGGCGAAGGGAGGTGCTTTTCCAGACAGCGAAGTGACGAACGTAGGCTTCTTTGTAGCGCTTCAAGACAGGGGGATCGATGCGGTGCGCGTGTCGGTTACCATTTTCGGCATCGATCATCTCAAGATTGCCATTCCAATCGGGATCCGATTCGCAGCGGGCGAATGGTGCAAATAGCAGAGGAATTCCGTGTCGTGCGGCGAGCACACGCAACAGGGGTTCAGGATCGGCTTCGTAGAGGAGGTCGGAAATCCAGACTCTCAGGGCATTGGGCCGCAGAGGGGTGCGGGATAAGTCGGGGATGGAACCGGCTTCGGACGAGGCCAAGGCCCGAGCCGTTTCCAGCCAACGGTGCGAGAAAACCTCGCCAAGAGGGAGAGTTCGCATGGCCGAACCCCGGATGAGATGAACCGCCACCGCGGCCCCAGCAGCACGCGAGCTTTCGGTGGCGAGGTAGAGCAATTCCGCACTGCGTGTGGCTTTCCCCGGGTCGAAAAACATCGATTCGGAGGTATCCATGATCACGTCCACGGTCGGGCGAACCTCCTCCCGGTACAGCTTCATGGTGTAACTTCCAGTCCGGGCATAGGCCTGCCAGTTGATATGGCGGGGATCATCGCCAGGGACGTAGGTACGATGGTCTTGAAAATCGAGTGAGGAACCAGCTCCAGCTCCGCCGAACTCACCCGCTGCGCCTCGCCAGACGCGCGAGCGGAAGGGAAGCCGGAGTCGTCCCGCGGCGGCCAGGGCGCGGTGATGGCAAGCGACGAGCTGGTCCTGATTCATGCGGATGGAATGGCTTTCTCCACCTTGCTGACCTGCTTCAGCTTCAGCATGGCGGCGATGACGAGAATGGCAAATTGAACGGCGAAGATCAGACCTGCTAGCGAGTTCATTGTAGCCTGAGAAGTCGATGAAGTGCTCTCGTGGAGGATGAAGGGGACTCCTGGAATCCAAATGAAGAGCCAGAGGAAATTCGTGGCATCGGAATTGAGTGCCTCCGCGAGGATGGCGAGGGCGACGAAAGCGACGGAAATGGCAACCAAAATCACCAGGCCTAAGGTCACCCGAGAACGTTCCGATTTTTTCATGGGAAGCATGGCCACCGCAGGAAAGGTCACCCACGAAAGCATGGTGAAAAGAGCCAACGGCAATTCGTCGTCGATCGAGTGGCGATGGTTGATCCAAGCGAGAGTCCCCGCGAAGGGAATGAGCATCAGCAGGGAAAAGAGAACCCCGCTGGGCCAGCCAGGATAGAGAAATCGAGCCGCCAATTGTCCAGCGGGCCCGAAACGAAGAAATGGAGCGCAGTGAGGAGGAAGCAGATTCCAGTTCTCGGAAAGAGCCAAAAAGATCGCGGGGCAAAGAACCGCAAGCATGATGAGGCTGCTCTCGTCTCCATCAAAAGAATCGATCATTGGAAGGACGAAAAAGAGAAGCCCCATCAGGGCCAAGGTGACGATTCGTTTGATGGAACTCTGATTCTCTGCGGAAGGTGCAATCATCGAGGCTCCGATGCCGAGGGCGAGCCAGGAAAAGTAGGCTCCCAAGGCGACGATGAAGAAGATGCCGGCTTGCGCTTGAGAACTTGACGATGTGATCGCATCCGCCAGTTCTTCCACTCCTCGATTGAAGACCATCGTGGGAACGATGAAGATGCCGGCGGCGAGTCCGATCAAAGGGAGCAGGCCGCGTAACAGAATATTGGGTAGCGCTGAAATGCCAACCACCACCGCGGTGAGGGCTGCTGAAGCCAAGAGGAACAGAACAACCACCGCCATTTCTCCGAAGAGGTTCATTTCTCCGAACCAGTAGCGGAGCACGAGGTAGGGCATCACCGAGATCGACATCAGGGCCGATTGGCTGATGATCGAAATCCATTTTCCCAAAACAATGCGCCAGGCGCTCAGGTGGGAGAGCACCATGAGCTCGATGGTGTTTGCTTCGATTTCGCGATGCAGGCTGCCGATGCCTCGCATGGGTTGGATGACCAGAAGAGCAAAGCCGTAAAAGAGGAAGACAATGTGGCTGATGGCACGGCCGGCCTCGCCTGGTTGGCTGGTGGCGGTGACCGAAATCAACATCAGCAGCATCAGGAGCCCTTGAAGAGCCAGGAACACCGCCACGAAGGTGCGGGCGCGCAATCCTTGGCGGAGCTCTTTCACCACCATGGGCGAGATGCGATCACCAAAGTCCACCAAGTTCGCGGTAGGCGATGCGGGTGTCGGTAAGGGAGGCGGAGAGGCCGACATGATGAGAATCAGGGTTGGGGTGCGAATGAGGTGGGTGTCCCCGATTCTGAAGAGGGGTTTTCGAGGCGTCCCAGCATATCGATGAAGGCATCTTCGAGATTGCGCTGTTCGCGATGGAACTCGGTCACTTCCAAACCGTCCTTGATCATGCGGGAAAGAACTCGGGCAGCCAATGCTCCCTCCACACCCTCAATCCGAATTCGCGCGCCTTGCTTGCGGGATTCGAGGAACTCCACCTGCGGGGTGATCGAGCACCATTCTTGGAGCCGAGATGGTTCTCCGACCACTTGGACATCATACAGCATGCCTCCGGAGGCGTCGGTTCCCTGCCGAAGGGACTCGGCATCTCCGTGGTGAACGATGCGTCCCTGGTTGACGAAGAGGAGAGAATCGCACATTTCTCCGAGTTCGGAGAGGATGTGGGAAGAGATGAAGATGGTTTTGCCCTCTTCGGCGAGGACTCGAATGAGGTGCTTGAGTTCGACCCGCGCCTTTGGATCAAGGCCCGCCGCAGGCTCGTCCATGATGAGAACTTGGGGGTCGTGAAGGAGGGCTCGGCCGAGGCACAGGCGCTGAGTGAGGCCTTTGGAGAGCTTGTTGGAAAAGCGATCGGCCAAGCCGGTCAGGTCGGTGAACTCCATGACTTCCTCGACTCGTTGTTTGCGCTCGGAGCCGCGGTATCCGAAGGCTCGTGCATAGAAGTCGAGGTATTCCGCCACTGTCATGTGGTTGTAATTGCCGAAGTGGTCGGGCATCCACCCGATCAGGCGTCGTACTTCCTCGGGGTAATGGATGACATTGATGCCACAGATCTTCGCGGTGCCCATCGTTGGATAGTCCAGCGAAGCGAGGATCCGCATGGTGGTGGTTTTGCCCGCGCCGTTGGCTCCCACAAACCCGCACACCGAGCCATGGGGAATATCGAATGAAAGGCCGTTTACGGCCTTCAGTGGACCGAAGTAGCGGTAGAGATTCTGGACGCTGATCGCAGGATCGGACATGGCGAAAAGGGAAAAAGGGAGGGTTTCAACGCACCACCGGACCGGTGAGTACGGTGGTCGTTTGATTCCAGCGGATCGAAGAAAAGGTCTCGATGGCCGGAGCTTGTTGAGTGATCGCGACGAAGTGGTCGCTGCGCTTCCCAGCCCGCTTCAAGATGCCGGCATGCGTCTGGGTGAATTGATTCATCAAATTCTTTAGGCGCTGCTGATTCGTTTCCACCGAGATGGAATGGGCATGCACGGGCCTGCCGGCTTCCAAGTTTTCTACCAGCCAGCAATGGCCATCGGCATCGACAAAGCTCACGGATTCGATCGGGAATTCGAAGGTGGAAGAAAGCAAGGGTGTGCCCGCATCGTCGCGGACCTCGATACGGCCACGCGTCGGAACGATCGCTTGCAGGGCCTGTCCTTGTTCAGAGCGACTCCGAAACCAATCTCCACCGAGTTTCAGGGAGCCGTCCTTGAGGTTGGCGGAATAGTGGAGACCCTCGCCTCCCGAGTCGCTGGTAAGGCGGGTCCACGGCCCGGGGGCCATCGGCACAGGGGAGATCAAAGCTTCCTCATTCAGATCGAAAGAGGATCCTAGGAGAACACCGCTGCGAGAAACCTGTTCTTGGTGAATGTAGGCTCGATTCTCGTTAGTATCCGGACGCACTTCGATCAGGGCCATTCGCTCACCGTGGCCGCCGAGCCCATCCCGGGTGATGATCAGAATGAGGAGGATGAGGCAGGTGGCGATGGAAATGATCGGGGTCGTGATGAACAGGCGGTGGCGCTGCCCGGATTTTGCAAATTTGAAGAGGTTGATGGGGCCGACCAGCAATCCGAACAGGATGAGCACCACGATGAAGATCCCGTAGCTGAACGAGCGGGAGCCAAATTGGACCTGCAATGGCCAGGTTGGGGAATAATCGTTGTCGAGATTCTGGGTTCGATTGGCGCGCCGTTGATCGAGGCGTGAAACCATGCTTTTGGCATCGAGGCGAAGATCGTTCGGCACGTTGCCCAGAAGGATCGTTCCGTAGCCATAGGAGGTGTCCGGTTCAGAAGTGTCGGGCTCGATCCCAAGTGAAGCGAGGTTGGCCGAGCTGTCACCCATCCGAAGAATCTCGATCACGCCGCCGAGGCGGCACCATTCGAGAATGGCCGTTCGCGCGCCGGGGTCGAAGTCGTTCCAATCGACCTCGGTAAGAATCATCCGGTCGTATCCCGAGTAAGCCCGCCAATCCGTGGGCATGCGGGCGGGTGTGAAACTGGCAGCGAACGAATAGGTTCGATAGCTGCGGGATCCGGAAGAGCTGTTCAGCTCCTTGTCGAGCTCCCCAATGTTCGGGGTGTAAAGCGACTCTGAGAGCAAAACGGCAGGAATTCGAGGGGACCACTCGCCCTGCAACCAACCATTGCTGTCTCCAAACGAGCCTGTGGCTTCGACATTGATCGAGCATGAAATCTCACTGTAATAAGGCAGGGCAGTATTCAGTGGGATCAGGAGATCGCGGGTCAGTTGTTGCCCTGCGGAAAGGTTCAGAGTGATATGGGAGTCCAACTTGGATTGATTGCCGCTCACCGCTAACGAGCGGAGCCCGAATTCTCCATCGGACTTTCGCTGGTTGACGGCGGTAACGCGCACCGGAAGGAACCCCCGAGGTGCCGGGCGGCTAAACAAAGCTTCGACTTGAATGCGTGTTTTGTCAGCAGGGTGTTGGGGGTTGGGAACCAGCTGGAAGAGGGACTCTTGGGCACGGAGAGCGCCCGTCAGGCACGAAAGAAAGAGGAAGAGAAGCGGAAGCAGCCTCATGGGGTGATCCAGGTTAGGGGGTGTTCATCACTTTTGGCGTGGCGGCGGATTGTCCCGGGATCTCGTCGAGAATCGATCGGACCACCTCGTTGGGCGTTACCCCTTCCACCCGGGCATGGTATTCGAGAACGATGCGATGCCGAAGGACCGCGGGAGCCACAAATCGCACATCTTCGAAGGAGGCGTTGATCCGCCCATTCATCAAGGCTCGCGCTTTGGCGGCGGAAGCGAGGGAAAGCGCCGCCCGTGGGCTGGCGCCGTAGCGGATATGGCGCGAAGCTGAGGAGGTTTCTGGATGGGTGGCGTCGACGAGGCGAGCAATGTAGTTGGCGACCACATCGGGAAGGTAGATTCGGCGGACGAGAGCCAAGACCTGCGCCAACTCGTCGGCGTCCATGATGGGGTTCACTTCCGGTTCGGCACCGAGTTCGCGATGGGAGACGATCTTCTCGAGCGTATCGACGCGGTTCCGGGTGACTTCGAGTTTGAAGAGAAAGCGATCGAGCTGGGCTTCGGGAAGGGGATAAGTGCCCTCCAGTTCGATGGGGTTCTGGGTGGCCAGAACGAAGAAAGGCTGGGGGAGGTCATGGGTTTTCCCCAGAACCGTGACCCGACGTTCTTGCATCGCCTCAAGGAGCGCCGATTGGGTTTTGGGGGAGGCCCGGTTGATTTCGTCAGCGAGGACGATGTGGGTGAAGAGTGGGCCGGGTTGAAAAACAAATTCGCGGCGCCCATCGACCTCCTGGAGAACTGGGTTGCCGGTGATGTCGCCCGGCAGCAAATCGGGTGTGAATTGGATCCGTTTGGTGTCGAGGCGGAGGGTTTTGGAGAGCCCTTTGACGAGCTCGGTCTTGCCAAGTCCGGGGAGGCCTTCGAGCAGGATATGCCCGCGGGAGAGGACGCCGGTGAGCACCAATTCGACCAATTCCTCTTGGCCAAAGATGACCTGATTGAGCGCCTCAGTGAGGGCGCTCACATGCTGCCCTGCGGCCGCGACTTCATTTTCCGAGGCGAATTCCATGATGATCTAACGAAAGAACCTGTCGGCATTATTGGAGGGTTTCATGAATGCGCCATGAAAAAGGGATGATCGCGGCATGTCCATGGATCTGAACCGACGTCGCCAGACGCAAAAAACCCGTCCGGAGGGGGTGCTCCGGACGGGTTGTCTTGGCCCAGAAAGGGCATTTTCTCGGCAAGGAGATCGGGCTCTATTGAGGCTGAGCGGGAATGTAGAGCTCCGAACCCTCGGCCAGGACTTGCTTGGCTTCCAAGTTCAGTCCATTGAGAGCATTCAGTTTGTCCGGCGTGGTGCCGTAATGGGCAGCAAACTCCCCGAATGTGGTCTTTTCCTTGAGGTGGATGGACCGGAATCGAGCGGGTTGGCTGACGGTTTGGCTGGATTTCGCCGGCGCCTTTTCCGCGATCTCTCGAGGAGCGGGTGCTGGCTGGGCGGGGGCGGGAGAGGACTTTGCCGGAGAAGCACCAGCGGTGGCATCACGGATGGTGAGGGACTGACCAATCCGCAGGGCATTGGGGTTGACCTTAGGGTTGGCGCGGGTCAGGGCGTCGACCGTGATGCCATGACGGCGGGCGATGCTGTAATAGGTCTCGCCCGAGCGAACTTGATGAGTGACGGCCTCCGTAGACGCTTTATGTTGCGCGACGGAAGGGGATGCTGATTCGACTTTCAGTTTTTGGCCGACCCGGATGAGGCCTTCGTTTTTCAGCCCATTCCATTGCGCCAGCTTGGAACTGGTGGTGCCGTGCTGCTTGGCAATCGAGGAAAGAGTTTCGCCCGCCTTGACCGTGTGGATGGCCGGAGTGGCTGTAGGTGCTGAGTGAGTAGGAGTCGCAGGGGCCAAGGTCTCTGCCTGGCGCTTGAGATCGTCCGTGCGGTTGGGCTCTACGGGCGCTTCCCGAGATTCATTGAGGAGTTCGCGAAGGCGGCCGTTCTCCAGCTCAAGCCTGCGAATCTGGCGCTCCTGCTCGTCGCAGCGTCGACGAAGCTCATCTCCCGTTTCCGCTGCGGACGCGAAAGGTTGGGTGACGACCCAGGTGGTCATGAGGATGGATGCCAACGTCTTCATGGTGGCGAGACATTTTCAAAAAAGATCTAACGGCGCAATTAGAATTTAAATTTTCTTAAATATTAAGCGCGCAAGATTCCCTTTTGGAGGTTGAGGTCGATCTCAAGAGGCGGCGACGGAGGGTCGCGGGGATCCGGAAATTCAAGGCCCGGATCCGTCGAAGGCCGAAGGGATGGAGGAGGCGCTTGCTGCCTGCAAACTCCTCCCGGAAAGCTTTTTAGGAATCGGCGCTTTCTTTCTCCGGAGTGGTGGCGATGTCCGCTGGCTCCGTGGAGTCGAGGATCTGCACTGGGGCACCGTTCGGGGCGTAGGGAAGGCGGGTGATGGCGAGCCACTGGCCGTTTTCGAGACCTTGATCGACCACCAGTTGAGTGGCGGTCGACCAGATGGGGTCGATCTCTTGGCGAACGATGGCGGACTCCACGGGATCGACGAGGTAGATCACGTTGACGCCACGGAGGGAGTTCCGTGGGATGACAAAGACGTTGTGGAGGGTATGACCGACGATCGAAGCGCGCACCGGTTGGGCGATGCGCAAGGGAGGGTGGTCGGAGTGGAGGCCGAAGGGATCGTCGATGCGCGCGATCACGAAAAGCTCGCGCGAAGAGGGGTCGAGGGTGCCTTCGGTGCGGACGATGCGGGCGGACCAGGTGGTCGGGGCCTCGCGGGTGGTCTCACCGAGAGCATCGACCAAGGTCACCGGAACCGCCGGATCCCCTTCGTGCGCGGGGAGATCGATGAAGCCGAGTTGAGCGGGCGTGAGCGGCAGGCGGATCTCCGCGAAATCGGTGGCAAACACTGTGCCGAGTTCGGTGGAGGCGCCGACAGCTTGACCGAGTCCCACGAGGCGTTGGCGGACGCGGCCGTCGAAGGGAGCGCGGATTTTGGTGCGATCGAGATCGCGGCTGGCTTGATCAAGGGTCGCCTTGGCGGCGTCGACATTGGCGCGGGCCTCCTTGAGTTGAGGGACCCGAAGAACGAGATCGGAGGGGGCTTCCTCGTAGCCAAGGTCTTCCCAGTTCAGGCGTGCCTGACGAGCGCGAGCGTCTTCTTGGGCGAGAGCGGCCTCCGCCTGGGCCAGGCGCGAGCGTGCGCTTTCGAGTGCTGCCGTGTAGTCTGCTGGATCGAGTTCGGCTAGGATGTCGCCTTTTTTAAAGAAAGCTCCATCTTCGAAGGGCGAATGGATGGCGACGATCGTGCCGCTGATGGTGGGGGTGAGTGGGGTTTCGTGGTGGGCTCGCACCACGCCTTGAGAATCGAGCAGGACGGGGAAATCGACCGATTCGAGTTCCACGATTTCCGTCTTCAGCTTCTGGGGTTCAACATGCTCGATTTCCGGAGGAGCTTCCGGAATCGACAAACGCCAGGCGAAAAAGGCGCCAGCGCAGAGGACGAGAATGGGAATGATGATGCGGGTGAGCATGTGGGGCGGCGGAATGTCGACGGAAAGCGGAGTTTTGCCAAATACGAAGACGGGCCGGAAATGTTGCTTCAGGCCCCGCGAGTTTTGAAATCTCCGCCGAGTGCGAGATGGAGATCGATGCGATTGAGGAGGCGCTCGTTGCGCAGGCGAATGAGGCTGGAACGGGCGTTGTTGGCACGGCGTTGGGCTTCAAGGACATCGAGGATGTCAGAGCCTTCGATGCCATCGGCGTAGTCGCGAGTGGATTGACGCTCGGCGAGAGCGGCCTGTTCGACTTCAGCCACGAGAAAGTCCTCCTGCCGGGCGAGGGATTGATCGGCATCCAAGGCCGATTCGACCTCGCGAAAAGCCGTGAGGGCGACCTGTTGGTAGTCGTGGACGGCTGCTTGATTTTGTTCGAGTGCTGCCCGGGCTTCCAGCTTCTGCGCCCCTCCGGTATCGAGGGTTTGCACGAGATTCGCCCCGATGGAAGCGACCAGCCAATCGGGATTGAGGAGCTGGGAGAATCCGGAGACAGGGGTTCCTGCCGAGGACGTGAGCCTGAGGGAAGGGAGCAACGACTTCCGGCTGGCATGGGCGCGATGCGCGCTGGCGAGCAGCGAGGCACGGGCGGCGGTCAGATCGGGTCGTCGATCCAGCAGTTCCGACGGCAGTCCAGCGGGGACTTTCTTGGGCAAGGTAGGCAATTCATGCCCGGCCCGGGTGGTTCCCGCCGGGAATCGGCCAGTCAGAACCTCAAGAGTACGGGCGGCTTCATCGCGAGCCAGGCGTCGCGACTCCAAATCACGTTGGGCAGAAGCGACATTGGTCCGGCCGAATTGAACGTCCAGAGCCCCTTGGCCCGTGCCCTTGTAGTTGCGCTCACTGATGCGCAGGTTGCGCTGGAAAGAATCGAGAGTGATGTGAGCGAGTTCGAGTTGTTGTTCGGCCGCGATGAGGTTGCACCAACTGCGGGCGGTGGAGGCGGCCAACGAAAGTCGGGCACCACGGAACAGGGCTTCGGTCGCAACTTGGTCCGCTTCGTCGGCGGCGTTGAGATCGCGCAGTCGACCCCAAACATCGAGTTCCCATGAGGTGGACAGGGAAAGGCCGTAGCTTTCCGAGCTCTGGGCGGGGGCGCGACCATTTTCGGAGCGACTGACGCTGCCCGAAGTGAGGAGTGAGGCGTCCGGTTTCACGCGGGCTCGACCGGCGAGTTGCTGGTACTTGGCGGCTCGCATGCGGGCCGCAGCCGCTGCGAGGTCTTGGTTGCGATCCATTGCGGCATCGACGGTGGCCATCAGGTCGGAATCATGAAACGTTTCCAGCCAACCGGTGCTGATGCGGCCGGAATGGCCGGTCAGGGAGTTTTCCCATGAAGCAGGCGGGGAGCCATGTAAGGAACTGACAGGAGTCCGGAAAGTGAGGGGGGAGCAGCCTGTAACTAGCAGGATCGAGGCGCTGAGTATGCCGGGATAAGCTCGTGAATTCCGTTGCATTGAAAAGGGATCGGTGGTGAAAGTCGCCGCGCGTGATCAGCAATCGACAGTTCGTTACGTGGATGGCCTGCCTCGTTTTTCTTGGCAAGGGCGGAGGGTTGTGGGCTGCCGAGGAAAAGGCGGAAAATGAGCCCACTCCTGCAGCGGAGGTGGCGGAAGAACCGAAAAAATCCGAGGCCAAAGAGGGCGAAAATAAGGACGCCGTCGATACGGAGCCCGCAGCCAAAGCGGATGAAGAGGTGGTGATCGACCTTGAAGAGGAAGAGAATCGTGAGGTTGAGGCGGCGGTGGCACGCCCGGTCAATGGTGATCCCGTTCAGGTTTACGGATGGAAAGAATGGGTGGTGCTGGAGAATGAGAACGAATCGGAGAAGTTTCCGGCCAAGTTGGATACCGGTGCTCTCACCAGCTCGATTCATTGCGAGGAAAAGCATCTCTTTGAGCGGGATGGCCGGAAGTGGGTGCGGTTCATCGTGACCAATCCTCAGAATAAAGATTCCAAGCGCATGCAAATGGAGGCTCCGTTGGTCCGCATCGCGCACATCAAGGAGCCGGCGGGTGAATCGGAAGCCCGCGAGACGGTGCTTCTGCGCTTCAAAATCGGCGAGCGTAGCCTGAAGGCAGAGTTCACCCTCAATAACCGGTCGAACATGCTCAGTCCCGTGCTGATCGGTCGGAAGACCATCAAGGAGCTGGGCTGGGTGGATCCGAGCCGTGCTTACCTTGCGGACAAGAAGGTCTTGCGATAATGGGTTTTCCCCCGAGGGCCTCTTGGAGGGGCCTTCTTTCATCGACCCGTGTGAGGGTTTTTCGTTCTTCGTATGAGCGCTCGTTTCAAGCTGTTCGCGATTGTCGCGTTTCTGGTCCTCGCCGGGGGCGGGCTCGCCGCCTACAAACATATCGTGATCGGCATCCCCCTGAAGGTGGGGAAGGCCTCAACGGAATGGTTGGTGGAATCGAAAATCACCTTCGCGGCTTTCGGGGAGCCGGTCAGTGTGCGATTGGCTTTGCCGACCTCGGAAATCACTCGGGATCTGGGAATTGATGCCCAATCGTCGGGCTACAGTTTCCGCACGGAAGCTGATGCCAGCGGCAACTTGTCAGCGGTTTGGGAGGCGGATTCGGTCGAAGGACCTCAAGCGCTCTACTATCGCGTGCGATTTCCCGAATCCGGCGTCAACAGTGCGGGTCCGGTGTCCGTCTCAGGGGATCTTCCCAAAGCAGTGGATCCAGGTCTGACACGCAACGCGCGCGAGGCGGCGGAAAGTGTGGTCCGGCGAGTCAGCGAATTCTCTTCGTCGCCCGACAGTCGATTCGTCGGAATCTTCCAGGAAATTACGGCGTTGGAGTCGTCCCAAGAGATCTCCCTGTTGAAGCGGGCATATGCGGATGAAGACGAGCGTCGCGGACTGATCTCCCTCGGCGTGGACTTGCTCAAGCTCGCAGGGATTCCGGCGCGGATGGCCTACGGAGTGCGTCTGGAGGAAATGCGAGGGCCCCAGGAGGCCTTGTTGCTGGTCGAGTATTTCGATGGGGTTCACTGGAAAATCCGCAATCCAGACAAGCCGACGGACGAATTGCGTCCTGACCAGATCTTTGTCTGGAATCGTGGCGGGGACGCGTTGTTTGAAGTGAACGAAGGGGCTGAGAATTCGAGCATCGTTTTCACGGCGACACGGGATTTGATCCCGATCGAGCGCCAAACCGACCTGAGGGAATCGAGTCTTTTGGTTGCCACCATTTTGGCGCTTCCGGCATCAGAGCGGCAGGTATTTCGTTTTGTCGTGTTGATTCCGATCGGGGCTTTTGTGGTCGTCTTGCTGCGCAATATCGTGGGGATTGCCACCTTGGGAACCTTCATGCCGGTGTTGCTGGCACTTTCATTGTTGGAGATGCCCTTGCAGAGCGGATTGATCATGTTTGCGGTGATCATTGGTGCGGGATTGTGGTTCCGTTTCCTCTTATCGCGGCTCAATTTGCTCGTGGTGCCGCGGGTGGCCGCGTGTGTGGTGATTGTGACCTTGCTGATGATGGTGCTCAGCGTCGTGAGTTGGCGGTTGGGGATGCGTGATGGGCTCAAGATCACGCTATTCCCGATGATCATTCTGGCTTGGACCATCGAGCGGATGTCCCTGATTTGGGAGGAGGAGGGCAAGCGCAGTGCCTTGCTGCAGGTGGGTGGGTCTTTGTTTGTGGCGGTGGTGGCCTTCTCCGTGATGGAGATGCGGCAGATCCGCTATTGGGCATTTTACTTCCCCGAGCTGCTGTTGGTGCTGCTGGGTGGCATCATCCTGATCGGGCGCTATACGGGTTATCGCCTCAGTGAGCTGATGCGCTTCAAAAACTTCGAAACCGCAGCATGACACGTTGGTGGCACCGATGGTTCCGCACGCCAGCGGAACTGAGAGAGATGGGTGTGGTGGGGATCAACATGCGCAATGCGCGCTACGTGCTCCCGAGCAACCCGCGCAAGTTGTATGATCTGGTCGACAACAAGGTGCGGACCAAATCATTGGCGGTGGAACGCGGAATTTCGGTTCCTGAAACCTACGGCGTGGTCACGAATCCAGGAGATGTCCGGAATTTTGAGCGAATGCTGGAGGGACGGGAGTCGTTTGTGATCAAACCGACTCGTGGTTCAGGCGGAAAAGGGGTGCTGGTGATCGCTGGGCGTGAAGACGGCATGTATTTGAAGCCGAGTGGCGCTCAGCTCTCCGTGGGGGATGTGCGCAACCATCTTCAGAACATCCTTGCAGGGCTTCATAGTTTGGGTGGAAAGCGCGACACCGCCCTGATCGAATACAAGGTGGCCCCGGAGAAGACGATGACCTCGATCAGCTTTCAGGGCGCTCCTGACATTCGTGTGGTGTTGTTCCACGGGTATCCGGTCCTGGCGATGTTGCGGGCCTCCACCCGTGAATCGGACGGACGATCCAACTTGCACCAAGGTGCCCTGGGGATCGGGGTGGATATCCGCTCAGGAAAAACCGTGCATGCGGTGCACCACGGGCGAGCGGTGAAGATGCACCCGGATCTCAAAGTTCCGTTGGTAGGGGTGACGGTTCCTGAGTGGGAGCGGATTTTGGAAATTGCCGTTCAGTGTTACGAGATGACCGGCCTCGGCTATCTGGGAGTGGATCTGATGATCGACGAAAACCGTGGCCCCTTGATGATCGAGGTGAATGCCCGGCCTGGTCTGGCGATTCAGTTGGCCAATGGTGTGGGCCTCTTGAAACGGTTGGAACCGATTACGGAACGGAGAGCCAAGCACCCGGGAGAAACGCCTGCGGAGCGCCTTTTGTTTTCAAAGAATCGTTTTGCTCCGATTCAGGAAGGGTGAAGGATAAGGCACGATGATTGAAGCGACGAATCTCCACCGCAGCTACCGGATCGGGCCCAAGTCGATCGAGGTTCTGCATGGTGTGGATCTCCACCTCAAGAAAGGGGAAAGCGTATTTCTTTGTGGGCCGAGTGGCGCTGGAAAAACGACCCTGCTCTATACCCTTGCCGGGTTGGAGAAACCCCAACAGGGCTCGGTGGTGATTGCCGGAACGGACCTCTATGCACTTGGGGGACGGAAGCAGGCGGCCTTTAGGAATCGTCACGTCGGATACATTTTTCAAAACTATCTGTTACTTCCGGAACTGACGGCACTTGAGAATGTGATGGTCCCCGGGGCGATAGGTGGCGTGGATTCTCGGGAGCGGGGGTTGCAGGCGCTGGAGCGAGTGGGTTTGGCGCAGCGTGCGGAGCACCTGCCCGCCGAGCTTTCCGGTGGCGAGCAACAACGGGTCGCGATCGCTCGTGCCATCAGCGGCAAGCCGTCGGTGTTATTCGCGGACGAGCCCACCGGGAACCTCGACACCCGAAACAGTGAAGAGGTGATGGGCTTGTTGTTGGATCTAGCCCGGGAAAACGAAACGACCTTGGTGGTGGTCACCCACAATCCTGCATTGTCGCAACGGGGAGATCGCACGCTTTGGATGTGTGATGGCAAGTTGGAAGAGCGCCTGCCGGGTGGGGCGGTGATTTGAGCAACCAGGATCGGGCGCCCTGCACGGCGAGGATCGCGCTTTGCAAAGAGAGAGCGCAGGGGAATCTTGAGGGGTATTTATAAGTCGCTGAAATGAAGGGTGATGATTGTGGAAAGTGATTGGTGAGATGATTGCGAATGGAGGGAGAACACAGGTCATTAAGACCTTGAGCTCTTACTCCAACAATCCATGAATACGACCCTTCATACAGAATGCATCGAAGTCTGCAACCAGCTCCTCCGCGGTGAGATTTCCGCGGTCGAAACCTATGGTCAGGCGATCGAAAAGTTTGCCGGCGAACCTGAAGTTGGGACGCTGCGCCGAGTCCAGGACGAGCACCGTGAAAGCGTCGCCAAGCTCAAGGCGAACATCCTTGAGATGGGCGGAGTTCCAGAGTCGAATTCCGGTGCTTGGGGAACTTTTGCTAAGGGTGTCGAAGCAACGGCCAAGTTGTTCGGGGAAGCCTCGGCCGTAGCAGCTTTGCGGCAAGGCGAGGAGTTCGGCATCGGGCTATACGAAGCGGCGATCGAGAACGACGATGTGATGCCGGAGTGCAAATCGCTGATCCGAATGCAGCTTTTGCCTAAGCTTCGGACTCACTTGGTGACTTTGTCGGCTTTGGAGGGCTGAAGTCTCTGACGATTCCCTGCCTTCAAACCTCGGCGGCCTCCCATATCACGGAGCGCCGCCGATTTCATGGGTGGCATCAGCGAATCTCGACAACCTCGTTCAACGGGAAGCGAGCTTTGGGGCGATTCGCCGTGTGGTCGGTGCTGGACCGATAGCCAATGGCACATGCCATGCAGGTTGCGTAACCCGTCGCCCCAAGGTCCAGAATCACGTCGTAAGCGGCAGGATCGATGCCCTCCAGCGGGCAGGCATCGACACCCAAGGCCGCGGCGGCGGCCATGAATTGGCCAAGGGCGATGTAGCACTGCTTGGAGTTCCAGGCGTGCTGTTCGCCGGGTGACATGCGGTGGACAAATCCCTCGATCATTCCCACGAGAGGGGCGAGGGCTTCGCGCGGTTGATTCTGCGCTTCTCCCAGGCAATCGATCCATCGATCGATGTCCTGTTGCCCCAGTTCCACCCTGGCGGCGAATACGACGATTTCTTGTGCTTGGGTCAGCTGGGGTTGATTCCAAGAGGCGGTCTTGAGTTTCTCTTTGAGTTCCGGGTCGCGAACGATGAAGAACTTCCAAGGCTGCAGCCCAAATGAGGAGGGCGTCAGCACCAGCGACTGGTGAAGAGCGTCAAGGACGTCTTCAGCAATGGGCTTGGATGCATCGAAATGTTTCGTGGCATAGCGCCACTGCAGGGATTGGACAAGTTCGTCGGGGCTCATTGGGCGTCGAGAGAGAAGGGCACGGAGGCCGAGGGAAAATCCTTGAGAGTGAAAGCGAAGATGATGCCGAACTCGGTATCGAGGCGGTTGTCGCGGGTGGTGATGCCGACCGAGCCGATCCAGTAATTGAAGTCGCGGTGGATGGTATATTGTTGGAGTTCCAACGTGCCATCGTCGAGTTCCCAGATCTGAGTGGCACCGAGGCCCCACTTGTCGTTGAGGCGAAGGAATGCCTTGGCGTCGATCCGGTTCGAATCGGTGACGATCGGGTGGTTGTTGAGGATTCGATTGCCAATGGAGAATTCGAAGTTTTCCGTCGGCATGAAGTTCACACGGGCGGCGACTTCAGAATATCCCGAGCCGTCATCGACCACCGGAAATTGCGTTTCGAGGCGGAAGTTCAGCCACGGCAGGGGATTCCAAGTGACGTCGTTGTAGAGGTTGGAGAAACGGCGATCGAGGCCTTCGGGATCGTCAAAATAACCGTCGATGTAAGTATCGATCCACAGCCACTCAAAGTTCTGGTTGTTGCGCCGGGTGATGAGGTGATTGCGCATGCCGAGTCGAATGATCGACCAGTTGCGAAACGAATCGAGGGCCGTGAAGCGGTCCGGTGCCAGGGTGCGCGGACGGGTGGAGAAGGTTTCGCGATCGATGCCGGGGAACAATGGGTCGGGATCGTCGGTGCTGAGGAAGGAGAAGCGCGCGTAGGGTTGGACGACGTGGAGTAAGCCATCGAGCCCCCAGAACCGATCCGCCACGGCGGCGTAGTCTTTCGAGAACTTCACCGAGCTTTCGGCACCTGCGTAGAACAGGGGGCGGTCCAATGAATCGAGAGGTCCTTCGATGGAATCGTAGCGCGTGTAGCCGACGCCGACTTCCGGAGTGAAATTCAGCCAACCGCCCAGCTTCGTGGGAAGGGAGAGTTCCTGGTAGGTGTGGAAACGTGAGTAGCCAGGGTTGAGGAGCTGGCTGGTGAGGGCCGGGATGGCAGGGCTGCCGGCAGGGAGAGAGCGGATGGTCTGAACGAGTTGTCGTTCGTAGATGGGCAGGTTGTTGTAGATGGCTTCCGCCTGAGGGCTGGTTGCCGGGAGGCCCAGCAGGGTGCGGGCATTGATTTGGGCGGTGCTGCCGATGCGTTCTTCGATGATGGAGAACGAAGTGTTGCCTTCATGAAGCACCGAGGTGCCAAAAATCGGGCGACGAGATTGATCGAAGGTGATTTCCGGGAGGCGGGTGTCCGAGCGGTAGAAGTCGTTTGGCTGGAACCGGGCCATGACACCGAACAAGGACTCGTCATCCTGGCGGAAGAGGCCGATGGTGTTGTCGGGAGCTGGATCCGTACGAAACAGCTGAGGGTCGAAGTCCTCAATGTAGTATTTGTCACTCAGCAGGTGCAGGTTGTAGTCCGTGCGCCATTTGTCACCACCTTCGAGCCCCATGGGCACCCGGTATTTCAGCGATGCCTCCCAGCGGTCTTCATTGACGATCCCGCGGGACAAACCGGTTCGAGAGATGGTGGGATCGAGGTCGTTCGCATAATACAGCGAGAGGCCTTCAAGGTTCTTGTTGGTACGTTCTTGGTTGCGGTCGACAAGATCGAGGCCCAGAGCGGCACCACGACGGCTTCTCAAATCGAGCTTCCAGCGGGAAAGCAGCCAGGGATCGTCTTCTTCACCGAGCATCACCCCATAGCTGTTGAGGAGGTAGGCTCCCCAGTTGCTGCGTCCACCTGGAACGAAATGGTAACCGAGATCGGCATCAAGAGGTTGGGCAAAGTAGGGGAGCCAGAAGATGGGGGTGTCTCCCGCGTAGATCTTCATGTTTTTGAAGGTCACGCGGTCATCCGGATAGACGCGGGTTTCGTCGGCTCGAACCCAGAATCCGGGGTTTTCCGAGTCATCGGTGGTGACTCCCGCGTGTTGTCCTACAAAGACCTGACCGCCATTTGGGGTGATTTCGCGGACAAAGCCATCGGCTTCCAGAAGCAAAGGATCGACGCCAGTGCGGAGGCCCGAGAAATCCAGTTTCCCGGTTTGGATGTTGTAGACGACCTCTTTGCCGCGCTGGACGGTCTGGCCTTGGTAAATCGAGACATCTCCGGTGAGTGTCAGCAACTGCTGGGTGTCATCAAGGACCCCGCGATCGGCGAATACTTCCACTCCGGTTTCGGTGCGCAGCTTGACCGCGCCCGTGACCTCAAGTTTCTTCTCCTCCCAAAGGTATTTCGCATGGTCTGAGCGGAGGGCCATGCCGGTGTCACCCGTGGCGGAAATCGGTCCAAGGGCGGTGATCACCTTGGCCTTGGTGTCGGCTTCCCAACCTTTTTCGAAGCTGAGATTCACCGATTTGGGCATCTCCGGTTGGATCTCCTCGGAGAGCATGATGTCGGAATCGGTCGGCAACGGGACCGGCGTGATCGGGCCAATGGAGGGCGGGGCCCCATTCATCTCCGGAAGAACGTCCTGAGCGGCGAGCGGGAGGATTGGGAAGAGCAGGGCGGCGGCGAACCTCATCGGGCCGGATTGCAGAGATCAGGGGCCTGCAAGTAAAGGTGGAAAGCGATTGCGCAGGGACGAGGAAGGAAGAAGTTGGATGCGATGCAGGGCAAACGGATGGGAATCGTCGGGGCTGGGGGCTTCATTGGAGGCCGGTTGGCTGCTCGGGCTCAGGAAAAGGGCTGGGAAGTGGTCGGGTTCAGCCGACGCCCCCGCGTTTCAAACGGGGTGGTGTCGGAGTGGCGAATTTGGAACGAAGCACCGGTTCTGAGTGGCCTTGATGCGGTGGTGAATCTGGCCGGAGAGGCCATCGATCAGCGATGGACCGACGCTCACAAGCAAGCATTTCGAAGCAGCCGAGTTGGCGTGACTCAGACTTTGGTCGATGCCCTGGAGACGTGTTCGGAACGGCCAGAAGTTCTCCTCAATGGATCCGCTGTGGGGATTTACGGGGATCGGGGTGAGGAGATTCTTCCGGAGTCCGCCGTGGCTGGAGAAGGGTTTTTGGCGGACCTTTGCCGCGATTGGGAAGCCGTGGCGTTTCGTGCGGCACCGTGCCGGGTGCTTGTCTGGCGGACTGGGGTCGTGCTAGGGGTGGGGGGAGCGGCTTGGGGGAAGATGAAGCGGGTGTTTTCCTGGGGGTTGGGGGGAAATTTCGGTTCCGGTCGGCAGTGGATGCCGTGGATCCACGTGGAGGACCTCGTGGGGGGAATGCTCCACGCCCTCGAAGCGGGCATTTCAGGACCTGTGAATGGGGTGGCTCCGGAGCCGGTGCGCAATGAAGAGCTGACGCGTGAGTTGGCGAAGGTGCTGGGTCGACCTGCGATCCTGCACGCTCCCGCGTGGGCTCTGAAGGTGGGTTTGGGGGAGTTTGCGAGTGCACTGTTGGCAAGCCAAAGGGCAATTCCTCGGGCACTGGAGGAAAGCGGATACGCGTTCCGATTTGCCCGTCTGCCAGAAGCGCTGGAGGACTTGGTGGGCGGTGCATGACGGAATGATTCCCAAGCAGCCCTGATGGGGGATTGCGAGGGCGGTCATTCGGGGCATAGATGATGTCGACGAATGAGTGCGGCTGAGCAAAGGGGATCGCTCCGGGAAGAGATCTCGTGCGGATTGGGATTGGTGTTTTTGTTGGCAGGCTGGGGCTGGGAGAAATCGGGAGGGCCTCCGGTGGGGGTGAATCTTTGTTTCGCTGCTTCCTATGTTTTTGGCGGTCAGCAAGGAGTTCGATCGGCATGGGCCTCGTTGCGTGCCGGAGATCTGGATGTGGATGTCCTGATGGTGCTGGCGGCACTCGGTGCGGCGGCCATTGGACAACCGTTGGAGGGAGCACTGCTGCTGTTTCTCTTCAGTCTTTCTAACGTGCTGCAAACGCGCGCGATGGATCGCACGACCCGAGCCATCGAAGCGCTGCTGACTTTGCGTCCAAGCGAGGCATGGGTGCGGCGAGACGGAAGGCTGATTCGAGTGCCTATCGAGGATCTTGCGGTGGGAGAGCAAGTTGAGGTCAAACCGGGGGAGCAACTCCCCGTGGATGGCCGGGTCGTCGAAGGGCGGACGAGCATTGATGAGTCTTCCCTGACCGGGGAGTCGCTGCCGGTTGCCAAAGATGCAGGCTCGGAGGTCTTTGCCGGCACGATCAATCAGGCCGGGGGAATTCTGCTAGAAGTCACCAAGCGTGCTGAGGATTCGACTCTGGCTCGGATGGTGAAGTTGGTAGAAGAGGCACAGGAGGAAAAATCCGATGCTCAGCGGTTCCTGGAGACTGCGGAGAAGGGGTATTCGCTGGGAGTGATCCTTCTCACGGTGGGGGTTCTTGGAGTGCCTTGGTGGATCGGACATGAGCCTTTTTCCCAGGCCTTCTATCGGGCCATGACGGTGATGGTGGTGGCTTCTCCTTGCGCCCTGATCATCAGTACTCCCGCGACGGTGCTTTCTGCGATTGGTGGTGCCGCGCGGAAAGGAATTTTGATCAAGGGAGGGTCGCACCTCGATCGAGCGGCCACGATTGACGTGGTGGCGATCGACAAGACCGGCACCCTGACGGTGGGAAAGCCATCGGTGACAGAAGTGGTGAGCCGGTATGGGGTGGAGAAAGCCGGTGAGTTTTCGGTGGAATCGCAGGCCTTGTTGCGAATCTGCGGTGCGCTGGAAAGTCGCTCAGAGCATCCGTTGGCGCAGGCAATCGTTCATGCCTGTGATGGGCAGGCATTGCCCGAAGTCAGAGATTTCCAGTCGATCCCCGGCAAAGGAGCGGAAGCGCAGGTCGGAGAGGGCCGCTATTTGGTCGGGAGTTTGCGGTTTCTCAGGGAACGTCAGGTGGACATCGCACCCCGATTTGAGGAGGCATCGCGCCAGTTGCAAGACGAGGGCAAGACCTGTGTTGGGTTCGCCCAAGTGGAGGGGGACCGGGCAAGCCTGCATTTGGTGGTGGCGATGGCGGATACCGTCCGGGAGGGATCAGCGGCTTTGGTGCGCGAGCTGAAAGCGGTGGGGGTGAAGAAGGTGGTGATGCTCACGGGGGATCAGGTTCGGGTTGCAGAGGCGATTGCCCGTCAGACAGGGGTCGATGAAGTGCGTGCTGAGTTGCTCCCCATTGATAAGTTGGAGGTCATTCGCCAGCTCAAGCGGTCAGGTCGCGTGTTGATGGCAGGAGATGGGGTCAATGACGCGCCGGCATTGGCTGCGGCCGATCTGGGGGTGGCGATGGGGGCTGCGGGCACGGATGTGGCGATGGAGACGGCGGATGTGGTCCTGATGGGAGATCGGGTTGAAAACCTTCCCCGCTTATTGGCCCACGCTCGGCGGGCCCGGAGAGTCCTGTTGCAGAACCTGGTGTTTGCCGGGATTGTGATTCTCACCTTGGTGGCAGCGGCCCTGGGTTTTGCCCTTCCTCTTCCTGCGGGTGTGGTGGGGCACGAAGGAAGCACGGTTTTGGTATGCTTGAATGGCCTTCGTCTGCTGAGAATGAAGACTTCTCCTCACTGAATCTCCACGGACTTGCAGGGCTTTGCACTTGCGATTGGCCAGTGGGCTGCTTGTTTGCCCCCAGCGCCATGGCTGTTCCTCAAAATCGCATCGCACTGGTCTTTGACTACGATCAGACTCTGAGTCCGCGCTACATGCAGGATGATGTTTTGTTTCCGGAATTCGGGATCGATCCCCAACAGTTCTGGAGCAAGTGCAATCAACTCGTGAAAGAGGAGCAGTGGGATGGCGAACTGGCGTATTTGAAGTGCCTCCTCGATTATCTGGAAATGGATCGAGTCACCAATGCCCGGCTCCAGGAGCTGGGAGCCGGCTTGCGTTACTTCCCGGGGGTTCCCGATGTCTTCGATGAGCTTTCAAAGTTGGTGCTTTCCTCCGACCACGAAGCCGCGGGAATCGTGGTCGAGTTTTACATCATTTCGTCGGGGTTGAAGGCGCTACTCGATGGCTCTCCGTTGGCATCGCGTGTGAAGCGGATCTTTGGATGCGAGTTCGGAGAAAACGCTTCGGGTCACATTTCATTTCCCAAGCGGGCAATTTCGCACACGACCAAAACTCAGTTCCTGTTTCGGATCAACAAGGGGATGCTCGACTACTCTCAGGATGTGAATGACCACATGCCTGCAGAATTGCGACCGATCCCGTTCGAAAATATGGTGTATGTCGGCGATGGCCCGACGGACGTCCCGTGTTTCACGGTGATCACCCGCAATGGCGGGCAGGGCATCGCGGTTTACAACCCGGAGGATCCGAGCGGACGCAGTTTTCGGAAGTGCTATCAACTTTGTGCTCACGCCAATCGGGTGAAGCACATTGCTCCCGCCGACTATCGTCAGGGCAGCCACCTGTGGTTGCTCCTCACCGAAATGGTGAGGGAGATCGCCGATCGTATTTTGCGTCAGCGCGCCGAAGAAAAAGAGCGCGGAACCGTTTCCGCGCCCACTTTTTAAACCGTTAGGAGTCGTCGCGCCGTGCGATCAAGCGCGGCGGCGACGAAGGCAGGCAAGCAGCCCGGAAAGGCCAGCCAGTGCAGCGGTGGAAACTTCGGGAACGGTGCTCGCAACGATAGGCAAGTTGCCGATGAAGGGGTCGTTATGGGCCTCGCCGTTGCCGGTCAGATTGCCAGCAATCAGCTGCCCTTCGACATTGCCATTCCCGAAGCTGACATCGGCGAGAGGGGCCAATACGGAACCTTGCACGCTGATGCCGCTGATGGAAAGCGAAGTGGCTTCGTAGAAATTATACAGCACGTGCTGATTGTCGGTCGCCGAGCCATTGCTGCTGGCGAAGCTGATGCCCATGTTGTCGAAATCCATGATGGTGCCACTGATGTTGACGAGCACGGTGGATCCAGCGGGAACGTCAATGGTGATTCCCCAGGCCGAACTCAGCATCGAGCCGGTGACGTCAAACACATTGAGGGAGCTATCGGAGCCGTAAAGCACGATGCCACCGTAGTTGTTGCTGGTTGTTCCGGTGGCGGTGACGCCTGACCAGTAGATGGACGATCCGATCAAGGACGAACTGATGGAGTCGAAGGCCAGCGAGTTGTCCTGGGTGATGGTGCCGTTTGGAACGGAGGGTGTGCCGGAGAGAGTGTCGCCGTAGACCACGTTTCCGTAGTGAACCTCACCGCCATAGTAGCTGAGAGAGCCTCCCACCACCAGCGCATCGCCTGCGGAAGAAGGGTTCGAGCTGAAGGCGGTGCCGATCCCGTAGTTGGTCAGGGTGGCATCGCCGGCGACGGCAACGCGGCCCTCGGAGTCGACGTTGGACTCGGTCATATCGCCGAGGACGTAGATGTTGAAGCCGTCGACCATCGACAGATTTTGGCTGAGACCTGGGAGGGTTTGAGCCAACAAGAAGGCACACGTCGTGGGCACGAGCCCACGGAAGGGGACAGGGGACATAGGTCGGGGGTAAGGGGGTATGAGGTGGGGAAGTTTGCCACGTTTGGGGGTGTGGCAGTGGGGATGGCGGGAGTTAAACGGGATTGAGGGACGCCGTCCACTGATCGATCGCGTAGGGTGGGGGGTAAAAATGCGGGGGTCGATGGCTTGGGGGATTCCGCATTGGCAGGGGAGTCCCTGCCCTCTAGCGTCACGCCTCAAGCATGGCAGGACTCAGCAACAAGCATTTTCATTTTGTCGGAGTGTGTGGCACGGCCATGGGCTCGGTGGCAGTGGCGATGAAGCGCAAAGGCTTCACCGTCACAGGATCGGACGCCAACGTCTATCCTCCGATGTCCGATTTTCTGAGGGCAGAAGGGGTGGAAATTCACGAAGGATATCGTGCCGAAAACATTCCCGCTGATGCGGATGTGATCGTGATCGGCAATGCCATCAGCCGTGGGAACGACGAGGCGGAGGCGACTCTGGAAAGGCGCTTGTTGTACTGCTCTCTGCCGGAGGTGATGAAGGAGTATTTGTTGCGCGGAAAGAGAAACTTCGTGGTCAGCGGCACGCATGGGAAAACCACGACTTCATCCATGCTGGCGTGGTTGTTCCAGTCCGCCGGCAAGGATCCGGGATGGATGATTGGCGGGCTCCCAAGAAATCTCGGGCGGGGTGCGGAGTTCAGTGATTCCGACATCAATGTTCTGGAAGGCGACGAATACGATACGGCCTTTTTCGACAAACGGTCGAAGTTTCTCCACTACCTCCCGGAGATCGCCGTGATCAATAACATCGAGTTTGATCACGCAGATATTTATCAATCTCTCGACGAAATCAAACTGAGCTTCCGGCGGTTATTGCTGGTGGTTCCGCGCAATGGCCACGCGGTGATCAATGGAGACGACCCTCATTGTCTGGATGTGGCGGAAAAGGCTCATTGTCCGGTGGTGCGAGTGGGGCTGGGGGAGTCCTGCGAAGTGCAGATTTCGGAGATCGACTATCAACCCGATCACAGTGCTTTCACCCTTGAGGGCGAACGTTTTCGCGTTGCCATGCCCGGAGAGTTCAACGTGCGCAATGCCGCGATGGCTGCTACAGCGGCGCGATTGGGCGGATTGAGTGCGGAGGAAGTCCGCGTTGGCTTGGAAAGTTTTGAGGGAGTGGCTCGTCGTCAGGAGCTGCGGGGAACGGCAGGCGGGGTGCGAGTGGTCGATGATTTTGCCCATCATCCGACGGCGATCCGACAAGCCATCCGGGCACTCCGGCAGCAGTATCCTGAGGGTCGATTGTGGGTGATTTTCGAGCCCCGTTCCAACACGACGAAGCGCAAGGTTTTCCAGAACGAACTGGCGGAGTGTTTCGCGGAGGCCGATGTGGCAATCATTGCGGCCTTACCGGACCCGGAGAAGGTGCCGGAGGCGGATCGCCTTGACCCAGTGCAGGTGGCCGCAAGCGTTCCCGGGGGTGGGGGACGCTATGTTCCAACCGTGGAGGAAATCGTCCACACGGTCGCCGCAGAGGCAGCTAGCGGCGATACGGTCGCGGTTTTGAGCAACGGCGGTTTCGGAGGCATTCACCGCCGATTGCTGGAATCGCTGGGTCAGTAAGACGCCTTCAGGAGGCTTCCGCCAGGCGGTGATTCAGGAGAATGGATCGCCGCAGGGCGGCCATCACTCCGATCAATGCCGAATACGTTTTGCTTGCTCGGCGGCAGGGTTCGTTGGTTCGGGCATTGAGGCTGATGTGACGACCGATCTCGCCGAAGAGTTGGTGCATCTCCGTTTCAATGATGCCGAGCTCCGCCTTGCTGCGCGAGATCTCTCGATTCATGTCGCTGATGGTTTGAAAGGCCCCGGCGCTGTCGTCGCGATGGACTTTTCGTTCAGCATTCAACTTATCGTCGATGATTTGGATTTCAGCGCTGAGGCGTTCGACCTCACCCGCGGTCTGATCGCGCTCGATCTTAATGGCATCGAATTGCTCTCGGAGTTCGGTGAGGCGGGTACGCGAAACGCGGATGCTCTCCTGATCCCCTGAATCCTCCTGTTTGAGAACTTCGAGTTTGGCTTTGACCCCATCGTACACTCTGCGGACTTCTCGCGCCTTGACGACGATGCTATCGCGCTTGCGGGCGAGAGCTTCCAACTCGGCGACCCGCTGAGAGCGTTCCTCGACGAGAGATTCTGTCTTGGCTGAAACCTCATTGAGCATGGACGAGCGTTCGTCATGCGCTCCGCGCAGTTTGTCCTCGGAGGATTCGAGCGCGACTCTGAGTTCCTCGCGCCGTTTTTGGAGACGGCGGAGGTTCCAGTATTCGATGCCGAGTTCTTCGACGCCCTCGACCTGCTGCCAGATGTGGAATCCGAGGAACTGCTCGGCCTCGCGCAGCAGGTGAGCCTCAGTGGCAGCATCGGCCATCCGCTTCTGGCGGCGGGCGATACCAAAAGAAAGGGCGAGACGGGCGAGGAAGTAGCGACCGGGAGTCATGAGGGTTTCAACGCTTGGCGAGACGTTGTTGGAGGGACTCAATGACCGAGAAGTCCTCCAGCGTCGTCAGGTTGCCTGATACGCTGCCGGTGGTGACCAGTTCTTTCAAGAGTCGGCGAATGATTTTTCCAGAGCGGGTCTTGGGCAGGGCGGGGGCAAAGTGGAGGTCGTCGGGCTTGGCGATGGCTCCGATGACTTTTCCGACGTGGTCTCGAAGTTCCTTTTGCAACGTAGGAGTTTCGTCAAAGCCGGCCTTGAGGGTGACGAAGGCGACGACGGCCTGGCCTTTGAGGTCATCGGGTCGGCCGACCACGGCGGCTTCGGCAACGGCTTTGTGGCCAACCAGAGCGCTTTCGACTTCAGCCGTGCCGAGACGGTGGCCCGAAACGTTGAGGACATCGTCCAACCGCCCGACAATCCAGAAATTGCCTCGTTTGTCACGGCGAGCACTATCGCCTGCGGTGTAGAGTCCTTCGTAGTCGGACCAGTAGGTTTTTTTGAAGCGGGCTTTGTCGCCGTAGATGGTTCGGGTCATTGACGGCCAGGGCTTGCGAATGACGAGTCGGCCTTGCTCGTTGGCTTTGCACTCCTTGCCGGAATCGTCGAGGATGGCGGCATCGACCCCAAAGAAGGGCAAGGTTGCGGTGCCGGGTTCCAGTGGGGTTGCGCCCGGTAGGGGGCTGATCATGATCGCCCCCGTTTCGGTCTGCCACCAGGTATCGACGATCGGACAGCGGCCGCCGCCGATTTTCTGGTGATACCAGCGCCAAGCTTCCGGATTGATCGGCTCGCCGACGGAGCCCAAAAGGCGGAGGGAGGAGAGGTCGTGGTTCTCGACGAATGCATCGCCCGCCTTGATAAATGCGCGGATTGCGGTGGGTGCCGTGTAGAAAATGGTGACCCCATGATCTTCGATCATTTTCCAGAATCGTCCAAAGTCGGGGAAGTTGGGAGCGCCTTCATAGATGACCTGAGTCACTCCCATGGCGAGCGGGCCGTAGACAATGTAGGAATGTCCGGTAATCCAACCCACGTCGGCAGTGCACCAATAAATATCATCATCGCGCATGTCGAAGATGTATTTGCAGGTGGTGTAGGTGCCGGTGAGATATCCTCCAGTGGTGTGGAGGATGCCTTTGGGTTTGCCCGTCGAGCCGGAGGTGTAGAGGATGAACAGCGGATGTTCGCTATCGAAGGCTTTGGCCTGATGGCGGCTCGAAGCCGTCGCGGTGAGTTCATGCCACCAATGGTCGCGGTCCTTTTGCATGGCGACCTGTTGGCCGGTGCGTTGATAGACGATGACGCTCTTGATCTCGCGATTGCCCTTGATGGCCTCATCGACGTTGTCCTTGAGTGGGACGACTTTTCCGCGTCGCCAACCACCGTCAGCCGTGATGATATGGACGGCTCCGCTATCGGAAAGGCGATCGGCGATCGACTCGGCGGAGAATCCGCCAAACACCACTGAGTGAACGGCTCCAAGGCGGGCGCAAGCCAACATGGCGATCGCGGCTTCCGGGATCATCGGCATGTAGATGAGCACGCGATCCTTGGATTTGACGCCCTGACCGATGAGCACATTGGCGAACTGGCAAACTTCCTTGTGAAGTTGGGCGTAGGTTAGAGTTCGGCGGTCGCCCGGTTCGCCTTCGAAAATGATGGCAGCTTTATTTTTCCTGGGACCCGTCGCATGTCGATCCAAGCACGACTCAGTGATGTTGAGCTTTCCACCGACGAACCATTTGGCATCGGGAGCCTTCCACTCGAGCACCTTTTTCCAGGGTTCCCGCCAAGTCAGTTCTTGGGCTTGTTCGGCCCAAAATTTTTCAGGCTGAGCGATCGATTCCTGCCACATCCGTTTGTATTCGGCGAGGCTGGAAATGCGGGCTTGCTTGGAGAACTCCTTGGAGGGTTTGTAGATGTCCGGACTGGGTTTCTGGCTCATGAATCGTGGGTTTCTAAGGAATGACCTTAGAAAGCCTATCGATGGGGCCAATCAAAAGTTGGAGATTCGATCCGACTTTTTTGAGGTATCTCCCGGAGATTACTGGGGACGCCGTCGACCGGTTTTTTTGCCGGCGGGGGATTTTTTGGCGGCAGGACGGCCTTTTCCAAAACTGGCGAGCTTCTTGCCGGGAGGGCGCTTCGACGAAGAGGGCTTGCGGCGATCAGCGGGGACTTCACGCTTCGCCTTTGGGCGAGCTTTGACTCGAGGATTCACCGAAAGTGCGGCGATCTCCTCGGCTTCGAGGGGCACCCAGGCTCCGGGTGGCATGTCATTGAGATGGAATGAACCAATGCGCACCCGAACCAGTCGCTGCACCGTGTAGCCCATGGCTTCCAGCATGACGCGGATCTGGCGCTTGTATCCGGTGGTGAGAACGATGCGGAGTCGTCGTGGCGACAGGCGCTCGATCTCCTTGGCGCGCAATTTGACTTTGCCCTCTTCGACAAAGATACCCCGGAGAAATTGGTCGAGGTGTTCGTCGGCGAGGTGCTGGTTCGCGGTGACAAGGTATTCCTTCTCCACATCCTTGGAGGGGTGAAGAAGTGTCTGGGCGAGCTGGCCGTCGTTGGTGAGAATCAGCAAGCCCTCGGAGTCGCGGTCGAGGCGGCCAACGTGATTGAGGTGGGATAGCTGAACGGGGAGTGCTTCGAAGATCGTGCTGCGACCCAGTTCGTCATCTTTGGAACACACCAGTCCTCGCGGTTTGTTGAAGGCGATGGTGGTGGTTCGTTTCGGCTGTACCCGTTTCCCGTCGACTTTGACGAAGTCGGTGAGGGTGACTCTCTCGGCGGGATTGAGGCAGACTTTGCCGTTGATTTCGACGTGTCCTTGCTGGACCTGCGCGTCACAGGCGCGGCGTGATCCCACCCCGCAGGAGGCGAGGAATTTGTTCAAGCGGATGCCGTCGGAATCGTTCATAGAGAGGGGCTTGGAAAGTCCGGATACACAAAAGGCGCGGCCCCGGTGAGGACCGCGCGCTTTCGATGAAAATCGGAAAACGGATGGCTTCAGCCCTCGCCCTTGGTCTTCGGAAGACCGATCGGGCTGCGGCCTTCTTGCCACTGGCCACGGGACTTGAGAACCTTGATGCGCTCGAAACGCTTCATCACAGAGCGCTTACCTTCGGCGCCGCCCTTGAGCTTGAGACTGTTGTGCTTGGACATGAGAATAATCGCGGTTTGCCTGACGCGGGGCGCGGAAACTAGGGGGCTCTGCCGAGCTTGGCAAGGCGAAAGAATCGGGAGATTTCAGGGAAGTCCTTTGGAGATCTTGATCAAGATTCGAATCCCATTGACAGTGGGGGGGAAGATCGCAGCAGGATACGCAAGATCCCGCAATTTTGGGATCCCATTGGCGATGAAGACCCGTGTATGGATGATTTTTGGCCTCGTTGGCTCTCTGGCAATGGGTGCCGGATGGGGCGTCCGGAGACTGACTTTAGGGAACGAACGCTCGTCATGGGCCTCGGTCGATGGACGTGAGGAAGGAGAGGGGACGGGGCTGATTTCAGAAGTTGGGAACCCTGCTGAAGGAGAGAATCGGGCCCGCCCATCGATGCGGCAGCTGGGAGTGCCGCGATCTTCCGACGATTTGGAAAGCATCCTCCGCGTGGATCCCGGCGAGGAGTTTGAGCGCTTTGCCTTGTGGATCGCAGGGGCCGACGCCGAGGAAATCGCGAGCTATTGGGAGGCCTATCGGAATCGGGAAA
The DNA here is from genome assembly GCF_014201715.1 of Haloferula luteola. Classification (GTDB taxonomy): domain Bacteria; phylum Verrucomicrobiota; class Verrucomicrobiia; order Verrucomicrobiales; family Akkermansiaceae; genus Haloferula; species Haloferula luteola. The sequence continues at coordinate 327,824 of NZ_JACHFD010000001.1, read as the reverse complement.
ACCGCAACAACGAGGTCAGTGATCTCATCTTCATTCGTTGGACGGCCGAGGATACCGATGGGGCGATTGCAGCGGCCGAGGGAACCTCCGACGAGCACTACGCCTGGTGGGCATGGGCGTGTCACGATCCGGATGCTGCACTTCGAGAGGCCCTCGCCAATCATCCTGACCGGATCAACAATGTGGCTTGGGGCATCGGGGAGTTTCACGCGAAGTGGCTGATGGAGCATTTCGACAAAATCCCTGAAGAGAATCGGGAGATGGCCATCCGTGGCTTGGTGAAATGGGACGATGCTGCCGATCCTGAATCGATTTTGGATTTTCTCGCCGATCAAGGAAGGCCGGCAGACGTGAGGATGTTTAAGAGCCTCGTCAGAAAAGATCCTTGGGCGGCGTTCGACTGGATTTTGTCGAAATCTGGAAATGAGATGAACTACAGCGGCGCCACGATCGAAACGTTCATCCATACGGTGAGCCTCTCTCATCCCGATCTTCTTGAGCGAATGGGGGAGCAGATGCCGGCAGGCCGGTATCGTCGGGCTTTCGATGAAGTCGTATTCAAGCAGCTGATGGAATCGGATCCTGACGCTGCCCTGGAGAAAGCGCTGGCCACCGAAGCGCCCAAGATTGCGATCGAGAGATTATGCCAGACAGGGGAGCAATGGATTCAAAAGGATCCCGAGAAGGCATTCGAAGCGGCGGTGAAACTTTTCGCGCAGCCCTTCCGGGCTATAGAAAGGTCGAATGAAGTGATCACTGGCAATCACTCGGGGTATTCAGGAGGGAATGGAGCAGTCCAGAACTACCTATCTCTCTTGGTGGCCACCGACGCCGGCCGGACGATGGATTTGGCGAAGGATGCCGCGGCGAGGGCAACGAACGCCACCGATCAGAAGTCTCCATTTGGGCAGGGAAGTACGGTGAGCCTCGTTGCCAGGCAGTGGGCAGAACAAGATCTCTATGGGTTCTCAGAGTGGGTTGCCGGGGAGGAGCCCTCACACGCCCGAACTCAGGCGACCGTTGTCTTGGTCGAGGAGTTAAGGGAGGAAGGGATGCAGGAAGAAAGAATGGAGTGGATTCTCCGCGAACCTCAGCTGAAGACTCAGATTCAGTGGAGTTTTCGGGAGTGGTTTTCGGAATCCCCTGAGAGAGCTCGAGAATGGGCTGAGTCGGCAGACCTGAATCCGGAGGAAGTGAAAGCGATCCAATCGATTTTGAATCCATGAGCGAGCCAACTCAGATTTCACCGTGGGTTTGGGGAGGTTTGGGGGTGACGGTGGTCGCCTTGTTCTCCCTTGGCTGGAGCATGGCTGCGCCATCGCAGAGCCCGTTTGACGAGCCCAAAACGGAGGCATCAGCATCGGCAAACCCAAGCCGTCCGGCCCGCATTTCGAATCGAGAGAGTACCCCATCTCCTGCGCGCATTCAGGTTGCTGCGATTCGTGCGTTGCCTACCCAATCCGAGCAATTGCGGGCGACCTATGCTCTCGTCGAGTCTCTCAGTTTGGAAGAATTGGCGAAGTGGTTAGAGGGCCGATGGTTCGAGCATGTCGACGACTACAATCTGTCATTTTTCAACAAACTCGCCGAGAAGCGATGGCAGAGGGAGGATCCAGAGGGGTTTCAACTGTGGAAGATTCGGCAGGGAGGGGGGAGTGCTTGGGATGTTTTCTCGGAATGGGCTCAATCGGACCCAGCTCGCCTGATCGACTACTTTCGTGAACATCCCGACCCGACGATGGAGCTGCAGCATCTTGAATCGTTGGCGAAGCGTGATCCTGCCATGGTGGCTCTCCGCATCCAAGAAATGTTCAGCGAGGGTAGTTCGCTGTGGGGCTCGAACGGAACCCAAGAATATCGGCTCGAGGCAGCGCTGCGGGCGATCATTGCTGCCGACCCCACTTTGGCGGAAGGGTTGATGTCAAAACTCCCTGCGAAATTTGCGAGAAAGCTCGAAGATCAGCTAACAGCGCGGAAACTCCAGGAGTCTTTTCACGAAGGGCTTCAGGATCTGATCGGGCGCGAAGATGGTTGGAAGGTTTTCACACGGTTGGATTTCGAAGGAAAGGGCGATCGACTTCTGGAAGAAATCGATCAACTTCCTCCGAACTGGATCCAAGGAATCGCCGAGAATCCCTATTCGGTGGTCAACGCGAAAAATGCAGGAGCCTGGTTTCAAATGGATCTGGAGGGGCTGGGGGTCAGTCATCAAAGTGCCAACCGACTAAGGGCAAGGGCGTTGAATTACCTGGGCCGCGAGAACATCGAAGAGGGCATTCGAATGCTGCGGGAGTCGGACTTTTCTCTAAACGAAAGGCGCAATGTGTTGGCGAACTGGGCGCATCTGATTCCGGCGGATCAGCAGTCGACGCTTCTGAGTGGATTTTCCGAGGAAGAAATGGCTCTGGTGAAAAATCGGACGGACTTGGTGGAAATGTCGGAGGAACAAAGGGATTTCAAACCCAATGGTCCTGACGAGTGGTTCGCAGCGGCGGCAGAAGGGAAGATCGGATATTCGATGTTCGAGACTCTTCGATCTTGGGATTCTGAAAAGCAAACGGCCTTTCTTGAGGGCTACCGACATCTTCCCGAGGAGCAGAGGAGTAAGGTTGCCAAGGGTTTGATGGAAAACGGGCATCGACTTGGACCCAATCTGACTGGGGAGGTGATTCGCGATCAATTGTCGTTGGCGGACGAAGAGAATCAGAACATCCCCATTCAGGCAGCAAAGCTTGCAGTGCAGTGGGTGAACGATGATCCGGTAGCGGCAAGTCAATGGGTCAACTCCTTGCCGCCAGGCCAGGGGCGAAGCTGGGCGCAGCAGAACTTGGTCCGCAATTGGATGTTGAACGATCCGGAGGCTTCCGAGCAATGGCTTCAAGCTTTGCCAGCTGCCGAGCAGAGAGAGGTCAGAACCTTTCTTGAGGAGCATCCTTGAAGGATCAGGTTCCGAAGAGGCGATCTCCAGCGTCTCCCAAGCCGGGGAGGATGTAGCCTTTTTCATTGAGGCAGCGGTCGAGTGCTGCGGCGAATACCGGCACATGGGGCAATGCCGCCTCCATGGCCTCCACTCCTTCGGGGGAGGCGACCAAGACTGCCAGGGAGACGTGGTGAGCACCTGCGTCTTGCAGGGTACGGATGGCCTCGATGGCCGATCCCCCTGTAGCGAGCATGGGATCGAGGACGATGACTTCGGAGTTCTCCAATCCAGCGGGAGCCTTGAAATAATAGGGCTCCGGAACCAAGGTGCTTTCGTTGCGAGCAAGGCCGATATGGGCAACTCGAGCGTCGGGCAGAAGGTCGAGGAAGCCATCGAGAAAACCGATCCCTGCGCGGAGAATGGGGGCGAGAACGATGGGTCTTTGCAGAGAAACGCCACTGGTCAGTTCCAGCGGAGTTTCACATGGCACCACCTGGGTCGGCAGACGGGCGGTGACGGAGGCCACCATGAGAGACGCAATCCGGCGAACCCGCTGGCGGAACTCGGGTCCCGGGCACGAACGTTCGCGCAGACGGGTGAGCTCGGAGTGAATCAGCGGATGTTCAGAAACATGGAGCATGCGCCTTTCATAGCGATCCGTGGGCCAAGCGGAAGCATCAATCCCTGCCGGAGCCTGAGACGATTTCGCCGTATGGACAGATTCGTACTTCACCCGGCGTAGGATTCTCCCGAAGTTCCACCATCATGTCGCATTCGATCGAATTGAAAGCTCCCGTTGAGCTGGGTTTTGTTTGTACCCAGGAGAAGTTTGTCGGCTCCTTGGTCCCTGAGGAGGACGGCCGATTGCCGCGCTCAGAGGGTGGAAAGCTGCGAGTGGTGGAAGCAACGGAGGCCGTGTTGGCAAAATCTCCGGTTCAGGTAACGGGAGTACAGATTCCTGTGTTTTCAGGGACCTTGGAAAGCGAATGGGATCAGATGATTTCTGAGCTCCAGGGTTTGGGGCTGGCGGTCCATTTGGTGATCATGATGGGCGGGGTGGATCCGATGGATCCCGCCGATGAAGAAGCAGCACTTGGTCAGTTGCGGGTCCCATTGGAGGCGGCCAAGCGCAATGGAGTGACTCATGTCTCCGCCACCTCGGTCGAGTTGTGGATGCAGCAGGGTGCTGAGCGGAAAGAAGGTGTGGCTTTCGAAGAAGCAGTCGCGCAGTTGGTGAAATTGCATCTTCGCGTCTATCGGGAAGCGGGATTGGAGGGATCCTGCATCGAAGCTTTTGACGTCGAGTTTCTCCGTCCCGGGGAATTCACCACTTTCACGGATGTCGGACGGCTATGGGTCTTCGTCAAAGCCGCCAATGAGGCCTTGGGGCGTCGGTTCTTCCGTTGTCTGGTCGACGCGGCCCACTGTGGGGATTCGGCGCTGGAGATCCCTGAGAATGAGGCGTTGATCCGAGAAATTGCCGCCGGCGGTGGTCTCGGGGTGATGCACGCCTCCTCAAAGACCACCCGTGGCTGCTTGGCGACCGACGATGGTTGGTCCGCCGCTTTGCTAGCCGCCGCTGCGCAGACGGGGGAGCTTCGTCAGGTGTTCGTGGAGGTCTTCCATCACGAAGATGCCGCACTGGAAGCGCTGCGGAAACTTGATCCCGGGCATGGTGTCGATACCCGAGATGGGCGCGATTATGCGCAGGTGGTCGCCGATGGCCTCGGCTCAGTGACTCGAATCCTCAATGGGTTTGTCAACCGGGGGTGGATGCCTTCGGCTCGGTCGTAAGGTCGACAAAGTGGCGTCGTGACGAGAGCAGGTGGCGGCGCATGGCGTCTGCCGCCTGATCGGGCCGTCCGGTTTCGATGGCGGCGAGGATGCCTCGGTGCTGCTCGATGACTTCCCCATACCAGTCGCTCTCTGCGCGATTGGTTTGGGCGAAGTCGATGCAGGTCTTTTCGAGAGCTCCGAGCATCGCCGCGTAGAGTTTGTTTCGCGATGCATCGGCGATGGCCACGTGGAAGGCGATATCGGCGCGGCTGAAGAGCGCTTGGTTTCCGCGGGCTTGCTCCATGCGGTCGATGGCCTGACGCATCCGTTGAAGATGCCGTTCGCCGGCGTGGGGCGCGGCCAGGCGGGCGCATTCGCTTTCGATGAGAATCCGAAAGTCGATCAGTTCGAGGAAGTCTGGGGTATCCGCGAGGACTGAATAGGCTTCGAAGGCCGTTCCTAGATTCTCGAGTGAAGGATCGGCAATGAAGGTGCCCGATCCCTTGCGGGAGATCAGCAATCCGCGACCTCGGAGCTGCTGAATGGCTTCGCGAATCACGGTTCGGCTCGCAGCGAATCGCTCGCTGAGCTTTTCTTCCGAAGGCAGGCGAGAACCCGAAGGCAGGCTTCCGGAAAGAATTTCGACTTCAAGGGTGCTGGCAATCTGGGCACTCAGACGGGGCATTGGGAAGAGTGTGGTGCCTTCCGGACCAGAGGGAAATGCCCAATATACGCAATGTTGGGGAACTCTTGGGCGCGCGCGAGGTCCCTCCGTTCGTGGGGTTGTCGATTTTCACGATTTTTGCTCGGTTGATTTCTTGAGCGGCTGCCGGTCTTGGGCCGGTGGTGAACACTCGATTTCGGGAGCTTTGCCCCAACCCCACATGTCGTCATCCTTCGCCTTTTTCGCGTTCCGTTCTTTCAATCGAAGCTACCGGTGGGCCTTGTTGCTCGCGGTTCCCACCGCATCGGCGCAGTCGTTGCCGGAAACCCTCCCGGAGTTGAAGTGGCACCTCACTGCACGGCCCTGGACACCGGTGGATCAGCCTGCAGATGATTTGCTGGATAAGGTCGAAGACATCGTACGTGCCATGGCCGTCTATCAGGATTCCGGAACAGGGGCGATCATCGATCCTTACAAGGCACAAGAGTGGCAGTATTCGACGCCTTATTTTGCGTTTGCGGCGGCAACCGTCCTTTCGGAAGGGCGGGCGCCCGAGTTGATCACCCAAGGGGCCTTGGCCATGGACCGGGCGACCCAAGAGGTGGCGAGCAATACCGTACCTCAAAGCCACGGGGAGTTTGTGAGCGCGCCGATCATGAAGGGTTTGGTTCTTTTCCGGTCGATGCAGCAGGCGGGTAAGTTTCCCGCCGAACTTACCGCGGCTCGCATCGCCACCTGGGAAAACCGCATGTCGACTCCTCGGACCTCATTCATGCGTGAAGCGTATGACATCAATTGGCTCACCTACGCTTCCAAGGGGGAGTGGCTGCGCCACAAGGATGGCCGGATCACCCAAGGGGTCGATTGGATCGAAGCGAAGTGGAACGAGAAGCAGCGCAGTCGATTTCGTCGAGATCGCGACGAGTATGAAGCCAGCCCTTATTTCGATATCTACCACGACGACACCTGTGATCCGGAGACGTTCGCCTACAGTGGTGCCGCGGCAGGAAACTATCTCGATCTCCTAGAAAATGGCTACACGGGGGCCTCGGCGGATGACATGAGAGAGGTCATCGAGCGGAGCGTTACCTCTGATCTGCTGTTCATGGGGGCCTCGGGAGAGGCCCCGGCAGGTGGGCGATCGGGAGCCCACACGTGGAATGACGTGGTGTATGGCAATGCCTTCGAGATGATGGCTGAGGTTGCCTGGCGGAAAGGAGACCTGAGGAGTGCCGGTCAGTTCCGTCGAGCCGCCGCGCTGGCCTTCGGGAGTGCCTGGAGATTTCAGTCCGAAGACGGCTGGTTTTCGGTGACGAAAAATCATTTTCATCCAAGCCTGGGGGTGAACTACGCCGGTTATAGTGCTCTCACCAACTACAATGGCTACATGGAGATTCACACATCCGAAGCCTTTGCCTCCCGGAAAAGTGAGATCCCCGAGCAGCCGGTTCCAGCCGAGATCGGTGGGTATTGTGTGCAACTCGATCCAGAGTATGATAATGTTTTCATCAATGCTGGTGGGATGCAGGTGCAAATCTGCACCCGCGGAACGGTGACGGATGAGTGGGTGACCCGGTGGCATAAGTTGGGAATTCCGCGATTCAGTCGTGTGGGGTGGGATTCGCGATTGGGACCCTCGGATGGGTTTGCAACCTGGGATCTGTCACAGGGGATTTCGTTTGCTCCGACCTTCCTGGAGGACGGAGTGTGGAAAAATCTCTGCACGATGCCGGACCGGTTTGAGGGGAATTTCACGCCTGAATTGGTGAGTCCACTGTTGATTCGTGGTGTGCTCAGATTTCAACCGGTTTCCGGTCAGAGTGGGCCGAGCTTTGAAATGAAGCTTACTTTGACGCCGAGTGGTGCCTTGGTGGAAACGACTCGTACTTCGGGCACGCAGGAGTTCGGAGTCAGTTGTCCGGTGCTGGAATACGACGGCCGCACTCGGCTCGTGACCTCAGTAGGGGATGGGGTTGCCTCAACCTCGTTTCCCTATCAAAATGGTAGTTTTCAAAGTTATCAGGCCGAGTCGGCGGTGCTTTCCGGTGGCGTTCTCAGCGAATCCGACCATGCCGGATTCAAGGGGACTGGCTATGCCAACCTTCCTGCGACTGGGGGAGAGGTCCGGTGGGAAAACGTGGAGGGTGGGGCCGGTGGCCCGACGGTGATCGGCTTTCGCTACGCATTGGGCAATGCCGCTCGCACGGTGAATTTGACTGTCAACGGAGTGACCCAGACGCTGACTTTTGACAGCACGAGTTCGTTCGCGGATTGGCATTCGGTAGAGCTTCCCGTCACGTTGTTGGCGGGAGCGACGAATGAGATCCGCGTGGCATCGATCGGGCAAGACGGAGCGAATCTCGATGAGCTGCGCGTGATCCCCGCTTCCGCCAATCCATTGGAAATGGATGAGCAGAATTTCATCGCCTTCGGAGAAGACCATCAGCTCGATGCCAGTGCCGCGGTCATTCGGAGTGGTTATGGGGACTTGCGTCCGGTTCGGATGAGTCGCTCTGGGGAGGGTCCCATTCTCACCTATATCTACCCGCGAAGTGCCGGTGAACCCACCGCTGCAGCGGTGCGAGATAGTTATGTGGTGGAGGAGGACGGCTTTGCGACGGTGCTTGGTCGCGTCACGGGGAACCAGTTTTTCAATGGCACCATGGCCGGTGGAGAGGGAGAGGCGATCGACCTCGATGACGATGGGGTCGAGGATGTTCATTTCAGCGCCCCGTGCCATTTCGTGCTTCGGCGTGAAGGCGCGCAGGTGGTGACCGTAGAAGTGGATCAATTCGTCACGATGACGCATGGAGGGAAAGAGGTTCGCCTGGCTCCGTACACTCCGGTGAACTGGCTTGAGACAGCCAGTCTTTGGCAGCATCTGGAAGTTCCCGCCGTGGAGAATCGGTTCGAAGTTCAGGTCGACTTCACTCCGGAAACGACGGCTGTCGATCTTCCGGTCGGGTGGGCGGCTGACGGAGTGACGGACGAAGGGGCCCTTGTCGCAGGGGTGAAGTGGGCGGAACACGGTAAGATCGTGCCTTTGGCGGGAAGTTCGAGAGTGGATCTTTCCTACGAGGCGGGAGTGGTTTACAGGCTTCGTGCTTTATTCGACCTTCAGGCCCACCGCTATTCCCTCTGGGTAAAGCCGGAGGGCGAACCGGAACGGCGTCTCATCGTGCAAGCGGAGCTGCCCGCCTCGGTGACGTCGGTCGATGATCTGGATACCTTGGCTTGGCTGGGGAGTGCCTCCTTAGCCTCGCATGTAGAGGTGACGAACTACCCCGTGATCATCGAGCCCGGCGTGATGGATATCAAAGTGAACTTCCAGGATGCGGCTTCGGCAGGATACCCAGGTTATGAGGTTGATTCCGGGGCAGCTTACGGGGTTCGCGGAAGTGGACGGAGCTACGGTTGGATCGAGGGGGCGAATCTTCTCTATCGCAATCGCAATCTCTCCCAGTCACCCGATGAGCGCTACGACACGCTCAATCAGATGCAGTACAATTCCCCTGCGACGGAGACGCATACCTGGGAGATCGGGGTCCCCAATGGGGTTTATCAGGTGCATCTGGTTTGCGGAGACCCAGGCTACACGGACAGTTCCTATCATGTGTTGGCGGAGGGCGAGACCTTGGTGCGGGGAGTACCTTCGAGCTCTCGGTATTTCGTCGAAAACACAGAGTTGGTGACGGTCGAGGATGGTCGAATGACCCTCACGAACGGAGCGGGAGCGATTCGCAACAAGATTTGTTTCATCGAGTTAGGGTTGGTGGCAGGGATCACCGATACCTTTCCCTACAGGGACTACGCGAGTTGGGCCCAAGATCACTTTGAGAATGCGACAAACGAGGCTGGGGCGCTACCGGACGCAGATCCGAACCACGATGGCCTGAGTAATCTGATGGCGTATGCTTCCAGCCAAGACCCTATAGGCGAGGACGCGGAACCGGTCACCCAGTTTGCCTGGGAAGAGCCCGCGTCGGCAGAGTTTCGTTTCCTCCACTCGGCGCAAGCTCTTGATGTTTCTTATCAAGTTTGGAGGACACGGGATTTGAAAACCTGGAAGCTGTTGTGGAGTTCCGATGAGGATGCGGACTTTACCTCATCCTTGGTGGCTCGCGACCCATCCGACGCCAACGACTGGGTGACCTTGACGGTCCCGGACGATGACGGCGCGGCTTTCTTTCGCCTTGCGGTTGAGTTGCCTTGATCGGTCTCGGCGACTCAAGTCCCTGATGTGACGAAGGTATTGAAGGAACGAGCTGGGAGCATCACCCGATCGGTACGTCGTCCGTCGATGTTCAAAGTCACGGGGTGGTCTTGATCCGAGCGATTGGCGAGGATGACCACGGCCTTTCCGTCGGGGAGAGTGAACGCCAGCTTGTCACCCCAATCGCCTTCCACTTGGGCAAGATGGGAGCCTGGTTCGATGAAGTGGGAGAAATGTTGGTAGAGATAAAAGTAGGGGGTGCGGATGACGGTGCGTTGGCGGGTATCGATCACCACGGGCGAGCACTGAGCCCAGCCGCCCGTGCTGAGACCTGTTTCATCGAGCACTAAGTTCCAGATCATGTTGGAGCTTGCTCCGGCCTCGAACCACTTCTGAGCGAGACCGAATTGATATTCGGCAAACCCCCAGTCGTTTTCGTGATTCCCACATTCGGATTCCGTCTGCATGAGCGGAAGTCGAGGGTGCAACAGGTGGGTCTCTGCCATGGTCGGAGCGGAGTCCCACTGACAACCCAGGCCAGCGAGATATTTGAGAGTCGCCTGGTCAGAGAAACAGGGCTCAACCCAATACGCAAAGCCTCCTCGATCATCGTCATCATTGATGGTCCCCAGATAAATTTCCGTGGCAAGCTTCCGCTCCTCGAAGACTGGACCGAGGTGGTGCCCGATGAATCGAGCCATTTGCTCGCCCGTCCATAGACAGGAGGTGTAGTTGGTGGTCATGTTGGGCTCATTCTGAGGCATGACCATGGAGATAGTGATGCCTTCCTTCGCATATTCCTCGATATAGCGGGCGAAGTAGAGCGCCAGAGCATCGAAGGTCGAGGCGTCGTCCTTGATGTGGTTTTCCTGCCCGGGACCGTGGAGGGAGCCGTTCTCCTTCATCCACGAGGGTGGCGACCAGGGAGAGGCCCACAATTTGAGATCGGGTTGAATCTCTTGTGCGGCTTGGATGAAAGGAATGAGCCATTTCTTGTCTCGTTTGAGACTGAAGTGCTTCATTTCCGTGTCGCCGGCCGTTTCATTGAGTGAATAGAGATCAATCGCATAGTCGCTGGCACCGATCGGAGTTCTGCAAAGGTCGAGTCGGAGCGCTCCGTCCGGATCGAAAAGATCGTGGAGGAGTGCGATTCGATCCGCAGGCCGCAGGGAGTCCATCGCTTTCCACCCTCGCTCATTGAAGCATCCGCCCCAGCCTTCGATTTTCTGGTGGGTGAGCTTGGTGTTGACCAATACCCGCATCGCTTCGCGATCGGCGTAGACACGGGATTCACCCAGTTTTATTTCGGGCATTTCCTGCCAACGTTGGGTGGCGGTCGTGCAAGTCCATCGAAGCGATTCGGCACGGGTGATGGCACAGAAGGGAACGAGGAAGAGGACGGCGAGGCGGGAAGAAGGGATCAGCATAGGAGTTGCCATGAAGAACCCGGAACGCATGGCAAATCCGTCAGGCGAGAGCAAAAAAGCCGTCTTGGTGTTCTCCAAGACGGCCCGGGGGAAGGAGGGGGGCGTGAAAATCAGTCGCGACGTCGACGCAGAAGCCCCAGAGCACTCAAGCTTCCCAGCAGAGAGAGGGTCGGCTCGGGAACGGGAGTGATCGCAATGTTGTCAATGACGGACCATGAGTCCGTATTGGCGGGGCGGTAATTGTTGAAACTGAGAAAGAGCTGCTGGCTGCCGGCAGACGACAGGTCAAGCGTGGCTTCGTAGGAACTAATCATGTCGTCTGCGGACGTCGTCGGACCGAACGAGAAGCTGGAAGAATCCAGCAAGGTTATGCCCGTGGTTCCGGAATCGAGAGATGCCGTGTAGAGGCTCGCGTTCTCGTCAGGTGTGAAACTTCCAGACCCATCGTAGGAATAGATGGCCACCGTGATCCCGAGGGTTCGGCCGCCTGGATCGTCGTCAGGTTGCCCGAAGTCAAAATTGACGGTGAGCTGGGTCGTTCCAGGGTCGGCAGTCCCGATGGATTGATAGATCCAGTTTCCGACCAAGGGATCGGCCGAGGTGGTGTTTTGGATGCCCCCGGATTCATAAGAACCCAGAATCACGATGCCGGTGCCGTTGGGCGTTTGTCCGGCGTTGTTGGATTGCCAGCTTCCTTGCCAGAAGGTGCCGTTGCTCGTGTCGAACCAACTGGTGACATCGTCTTGATTGTCACCGGCAGCGTTGAAATCTCCGTTGGTCAGGGTCAGGGCGCCGTAGACCGATGGAGCGAAGATCGCGAGGCTGGCCAAGAGGCCGGACCGAAAGGTGCCTTTCATAGGGTATGGGTTGGGAGTTCTGGATGGATTGGAATTCTGGATTTTCTGGGTGGTTGTCCTGCTTCCGATGGCTGGGATTCGGAAGAAAGAGGACTTCCTCAAAGGGGAAGGAGCGGAATCCCCAGAAGAAACCCGACACTCCATGCGGAAATTTTTTCTGAGTCGTAAGAGTCGATAGGATGCGCGCCCATTTCCGCTCAGAAAATCCGGATCCGACCCGGAGCGACCTCATCAGCGGTGAGTCCTCGCTTCCTCGAGCAAAAGTTGGACGTTGACCCAATCGAACCAAAAGCCGCTTTGGGTGCCTCCCAGTTCTCGAATGTCGTCGAGGTGTCCCTGCGCTTCCTGAGCGGCTTCGGCGAGGAGCAGCTCGAATTCCTCGTTGCGACCCTGATTGCGGGCAATCATCGACAAAACGATGCGCGCTGAAATGGGGCAGGTAGGGTTGACCGGGGGCTGTTGCAGGCATAGTTCCGCCCAATTCCGCGCATCCTCATCCTGCCCCATGCGAAATCGGAGCAGTTCGAGAGCGAAGCAACTCCAGGCCCGTAGATCGGGATCGCGCCAAGTCCGACTCTGGTGATTTTCAAGGGCATTCTGAACCCGCATGGCGAGCGGTTGGAGGCGATCTAATAGATCTGAATTGGCAGGACGCAGGAGAGATCCTTTGAGGACCTGTTCCGCGACGACGGGTTGGTGGGTGTCGGCAAATCGCTGAAGCGTGATGTGGCGAAACCAGTCGTATCGTTGAAGATCGCCGGAGCGACAGACCGCGGTGGCACCGGGCAGGAGATCCATCGAGACGGTCTCGGTATCGGTGGGATCGACGCGCGCCAAGGCGACGGCCATGGCAAGGAAGCGTTCATCGGCTTGTTGCTGGCGGCCGGCTCGGAGGTGCCATTCGGCTACCGCCCGGTTGGTGTGAACCGCTTCAAGAGAGGGTGGGGTTTGTTCGACGGGAATGCCGGAGAGCCATCGGGATGCTTCGGTCCAATCGTGGTAATGGACCCTTACGGCAGCTTCGGCGACACGCGATCGGATCTCCGCACGTTGCCGTAGTTGGGCTTCGGACGCGAGGGCTCGCTCGGCCAGGGAGCGGGCGGATTTTTCCCGAAAGAAGAGGACGGTGGCCACACCCAGACCTGCAATCAAACCAGCCAGTGCCAAGGCCCCTGCTGAGAATCCGACCCGATGCTTGCGGATGAGTTTGCGCCATCGATAGCGCTGAGAGTGGGGGCGTGCCCGCACGGGTTCATGGTCGAGCCAACGTTGGACATCGGATGCGAGGTCCGAGGCGGATTCATAGCGTAAGGAGGGATCGTGCTGAGTCGCCTTGGCCACCAGCCAGTCGAGTTCGTGATGACAGGCCGCGATCAAGGTGGATTCCTTGAGGCCGAGGAGATTCGCCCAATCGGCGCGTTGTTCCGGAGTCAGGTGGGCCAAAGTCTTGGAGGGGAGCCAGGCGCGCGCTTGTTGGATGGCGAGTCGAATCGTCTTGATGTCTTGATTGCCGAGAGACTCCGGGAGATGTCGTGGGGGGCCAGCGATGAGTTCACTCAGGATGACTCCCAGGCTAAAAAGGTCGCTGCGAGTATCGTGCAGCGGACTCTCCGAGGCCTGTTCGGGGCTCATGTAAGAAGGAGTGCCGAGAAACAGATCGCGACCATCGGATGGCCGAGAATCGAGTTCCAGGGCGAGGCCAAAGTCGATGACTCTTGGTACCGCCACCGAGTCGTGAAGCTCGACCAGCAAATTGGAGGGTTTGAGGTCGCGATGAACTACGCCTCGTTGATGGGCGTGCTGAAGGGCGCGACAGATTTTGACAAAGAGTTCGAGCCGTGACTGCAAGGGGAGATGATGGAGACGGCAAAATTCGGTAAGCGCCGTACCATGAACGCACTCCATCACGAGATAGGGACGGCCATCGGGGAATGAATCGGCATCCAGAATCCTGGCAATGTGAGGATGGGCTAGGGAGGCGAGAGCTTGGCTTTCCGCGCGAAGACGCGCCCTTCCTTCAGGAGATTCGAGACCGACGCGGAGGATCTTGATCGCGACCTCCCGGTTGACGGGTTCCAGTTGTTCGGCGCGATAGACGACTCCGCAGCCCCCCTCGCCGAGGCGTTCGATGAGTCGGTAACGACCCACGCCGATGTCGAGATCGGTGGCCTCCAGCGATTCGGCTCGGGTGGCCCCTTCGTGGGGACGGAATTCAAAGAAGGAGTCGGCCTCCTCTTGAACGGCGAGGAGGGTTTCCAGACGAGCTCGCAGATCGGGATCGCCAGCCGTGGTGTGATCGAGAAATCGTCGGCGTTCTTCGTGGGTCGAGAATCCCGCTGCCGCCTCGAAGAGCAAACGCTCAAGAGGGATGGAGGGGTCAAGGTCAGTGGGCATCGCGAATGAAAAGGAGGAGTCGGGCCTTGGCATAGGCCCAGTGCCGTTCGATGGTTCGCTCACTCACTCCGTCCATTTTGGCGATTTCTTTGTTGGTGAGACCGCCGAAGAATTTTAGCGAAACGACGCGGGCGACATCGGGGTCATCTTTTTCTAAGATGGTGAGGGCTTCATCGATTTGCAGGATCCGCTCGTCTTCACCCGTGGCCGCGATGTCGAGTTGATCGAGGTCGAGGAGGGGGATCCCTTCGCCACGTTTGAGGGCCGACTTTTCACGTACGCGATCCACGAGGATTCGCCGCATCGCTTGGGCTGCGGCTCTGAAGAAGTGTTCACGGTCATTCCAGGCGAGATCCTCATGGCCAAGTTTGAGCCATGCTTCATGCACGAGGGCGGTGGGTTGAAGGGTCTGGTGGGCGCGCTCGCGGGCCATTTGCCGGGCGGCAAGGCTGCGAAGTTCATCATACACCAAGGGTAGAAGCTGTGAGGAGACGAGCCCGCCGGAGGGGTGGGCGGATTTGAGGATGTCGAGATCGTCGGACATGGCATCAGGCAGCGAAACGAGGAAGGGTTTGTCAGATCGCGGCACTCACGGGAGAATTTCTGCCCGCTTGTGCAGGAAGCTTGCCGTGGGGCCCCGTGCCTGCTCCCTTGCGGCCGGTGGCTCTATGAGTTGAAAATGACGGTTCTCGATGGGGGGAGGCAATCGTGATCTTCGTCCTGATTCACAAGGAAGTCCCGCATCAAGGAAGGTAAGGTCGATTTCGATATCGTCGAAGGTGTCTAACGAATGGACATCTGAATGGGGCGCTTTGCGGATGCAGGTGGCATAGGCTCCGCTGCGCTGCGGATTCCATCAGGGCGTGGTGCCCTGGTGATCGCGATGCGTTTCATGGCGGAAGCGTGAAACGAGGAGACGATTGCATTGCCATTTGCTACCTCATGAAGAAATTCCCTAAATCCTCATTGCGCGCCCCCGGTTCTCATCGTCGGGTGCTTGGTTACCTTGCCGGTGCTGTCCTTATCAGTAGTTGTCCGATTTCAGCCTCCACGGTGGTGTATTTGCCGTTTGATGACGGCAGCGACGGCACTCTGCTGTGGAACCAAGGCGGAGACACCGCCGATCTCGCGGGCACGGACGATCCGTTTCATACCTATGCCGACTACACTTCACCCACGTATGTGTCGAATGTTCCAGTGTCGGTCATCCCTCAGACGGGTGCCGCCAACACGCTGAGTCTTGATTTCAGCGGCAACCGTGACATTTACACCAGTGCTGCCGGACCTTTGGTGACGGGTGACTACAGTTCCAGTAGTCTTACGATCCAAGCCTACTTCCAGTTCGATTCCCTTGGTGGGTATCAGACGATTCTGGGGAGGGATGACTACGCGGTGGAGATTGCGGGTTCCGAGGCGCTCTTCTACCTGCAAAAGACGGATTCCAATGTGATCCGGGCCTATTTTGCCACGACGGGGGGAGACTACGTGAATGTGGCGGGCTCGACAGTCCTGGAAGCCGGGCAGTGGTATGCGTTGGCGATGGTGGCGGATATCTCGACGGGTACCGTGTCACTTTTTCTCGATAATCTTTCCGACGGAAACGGGAACTACATCCTCGATGGGAGCGCAACTGGGTACGATGGTCTCTATGATTCGACGGCCGACCAGTCGTGGTCAATCGGCCGCGGCTACTACGGTGGCAATGGCGACTTTGTGGACGGCCAGATCGATGAGGTAACGATCAGCGATTCGGCTCTCGCGATGTCCGAGTTCATGAATGTTCCCGAACCATCCAGTGCCTTGCTCGGAGGCTGCGGGCTGTTGGTATGGCTGCGCCGTCGCCGGGCTTGATGGCTTGATGAGTGTGCATTGAAACTCTCGTGCGCATTTTTTCCGCCGCCGGGTTCCGGGGACTCGGCGGCGGCTTCATTTTCAACGAAGTGCTGTCTCGATGCGAGATACTTGAGAAATAGGAGATCCGTGGGCGAGGTTGGTACGATTGTGGCTAGGGCCGAGGTCCAAAAAAACCACCCGTGGGGCGGTCCGGACCTGAGAGCTTCTAGATTCTTCGGTTCCGGGCCGCTTCCATTGTTCCCAGGCAGTGCCTTCTGACGTCCTCCACGAAATCCTCTCGATCCTCGATGAAAGTCACCATTATCGGTCCCGGAGCTGTGGGGATGGTTCTTGCTTACACATTGGTATTGAGAGCGATCGCGCGAGAAGTGGTCTTGGTGGGGAGAAATCGAGCCAAGGCGGAAGGGGAGGCGCTGGATTTGATGCACGCGCAGACGTTTCTGGAGGTGCCTGTGAAAGTCAGGGCCGGAGAGATCGAAGATGCGGAGGGCAGCGAAGTGGTCGTGGTTTGCGCCTCGGTCCCGATGGGAAAAGAGTTTTCAAATCGGAACGAGCTGCTTCGTGGAAATGTGGAGTTGATGCAGGCGTTGCTTCCTCGTTTGGGAAGAGTTGCACCTGCTGCCAAGTTATTGATGGTCAGTAATCCGGTGGATGCATTGACGTGGTGGGCAAAGGAACTCACAGGGTTTCCTGCAGAGCGCGTCATGGGAACCGGGACCTTGGTCGATTCGGTGCGGTTGAGAGAATTGCTTTCGGAGACCATCGGCATCCACCCTCAGGACTTGAGGACCTACATTTTGGGTGAGCATGGCGATCATCAATTCGCGGCTCTCAGTGTGGCGGGTGTTGGTGGAGAGCGGATCGATGACACCGTGGAGAGGAGGGGATTGTTCGAGAGGGCGAAATTCGGGGGATTTGAGGTCTTTTCGAAGAAGGGAAATACTTCCTATACGGTGGGATTGGCTGCGGCGTATATCGTGAAATCGATCCTGATGGACGAACGAAGGACCATGCCGGTGAGTGTGCAGGTGAAGGGCTATCTGGGAGTCGATGAAGTCTACTTGAGCCTACCCGTCGTGATCGGGAGAAATGGCATTGAGCGGTATCTCTACCCCGAGCTGAATGACGAAGAAAGGCAATCGTTCCTGCGGGCCGCGGCAGCGGTCAACAGTGCCATTCAAGAGATTCGCTCTTCCTGTCTTGAGGGAGTTGCTCCCTCGCCATGTCCTCTCGGGTAGATTCGGGTCGATGAAGTAAAAGGAAGGGCATGAAGAAAGTACTGCTTTCCGCGTTTGAGCCGTTTGGGGGAGATGCCACCAATACCTCGCTGCAAGTCGCAGAGGCTCTGAGAAACGAGCAAATTCCGGGGGTGCAACTGCAGATGGTTGAGTTGCCGGTCGTGCGATTTGAGGCACCCAAGCAGCTGATACGCGTCATCCAGGAGGAACGTCCGGACTTGGTGGTGATGTTGGGGGAGGCGGGAGGTCGGCGAGGGATCTCGCCTGAACGAGTGGCGATCAATCTCGATGACTATCCCATTCCCGACAATGGGGGCTTTCAGCCGTGCGATGAAGCGATCGTATCCGGCGGCCCCGTGGGGTATTTTTCCACTCTCCCCCTTCGGGCAATCCTTGGGCGGTGGAAGGATGCGATGATCCCTGCTGAAATTTCCAATACGGCGGGGCTCTATCTTTGCAATCACCTGTTCTATCAGGTCATGCACTACCTCGCAACGCAGGGCCCAAGCGTGCCCGCCGGATTTGTTCATGTTCCGCGTCTCAGAGAAGGAGAGGTGAAGGAGCCAACCGTGGGGTTTGATCAGTGCGTTGATGCGATTCGTTTGCTGGTGGAAGAGGTGATCGAGCGCCGTTCGGCCTGGGTTTGACTCGGCGAGGGTCGATTCACCTTTGCAGGATTGCCGCTTCAGTGTTTCACCTCGAAGGAGAGGGTCGCGCTCTTGAGTCCATCGGCCTCCGCGCTGAGTTGGATTTCGCCCATATTTCCTTGGGGCCGGATGATCGCGAGGCAGCGTCCTTGCCAGGTGATGCATGAGGGTTGTTGGAAGCTGGCCGGTTCATGGGGTCGGGCATTGGCCTGCCCAGCCAGCTCCCCTTCACCGGTGACGGAGAAGTGAATGGAGATCCGAGCATCCGGCACTCGCCGGCCGTGGTCATCGACCACTTCAACCGTGACGTAGGAAAGGTCCTGCCGATCGGCGTGAAGTGTGGAGCGGTCGGCTACGAGTCGGATGGCAGCGGGCTTACCCGTGGTGACAAGTCGAGTTTCCGCGACTGGCCGTCCATTGCGCAGGCCGATGGCTTTGAGCTCACCGGGCTCGTAAGGCACTTCGAAGTGGGCAGTGAGTTTGGATTCGCCCGTGATTCGTTGTTCCCCGACAGTGCGGCCATTGAGCTCAAGCCGTACTTTTTCGCAGCGTGAGTAGACGGAGATCTGGCGTGTTCTTTGGTCCTCTTCCCGAGGGTTCCAGTTTTCCGACTCCTTGGGCCAGGCCCATCCACTGAGGACTTCAGTAAGGCCAGCGGGGATCGGGTCGTGGACAAACAAGGCGATGTCTCGGCGATTCCACAGTACGTCGCGATAGTATGATTGAGGTTTTTTGAAACCACAAAGGTCAAGATCTCCACTCCAGGCGTTGGTCCACGGCCAGCCCATGAAGAAGGGATTGGCTTCGTTGCTAAGGACACTGTGGGCCAATCCAGCCTCTCCGAGGTAGTCGAAGGCGGTCCAAACAAAGTCACCGATCACGTAGGGGTGCTGCTCAACGGCGGACCAGTCGTTGAAGGCCTCCTTGGGGTAGGACTCGGTGCCAAGCATGATTCGGTCGGGTGCCTGCCGGTGATCGCTTTCGTATTTGTCGGAAAGGTAGTTGTAGCCAACAACATCGAGGTGGTGAAAGCCCTCTTTGGAAACCTCGTCCCAGGGTTCGATGCGATGGAAGGCCTGGGTCAGTGGGCGGGTGGTGTCATGCTGGAGCACCTCTTTGCGCAGCAGGGGACCGATTTCCGGAGCCCGGAATTGTTCGGGGATTTCGTTTCCGACCGACCACATGATCACGGAAGGATGATTGCGGTCACGCCGAACCATCGCGGCCAGGTCGCGCGCGTGCCAGTTCGCAAAGAATCGCTGATGTCCTTCCAGGTTGTTCTCCTTGGGTTCGTTCCATTGGTCGAAGGCTTCATCAATGACGAGCAACCCCAAGCGGTCGCATGCATCGAGAAGGGCGGTGGAGGGCGGATTGTGACTGCTGCGCAGGGCGTTGAAGCCCTGAGCTTTCAACAATTCGACTTTTCGTTCTTCGGCTCGAGCCAAGGCCAGCGCTCCAAGCGGACCATTGTCGTGGTGAATGCAGCCACCACGGAGAAGGAGCGGTTGGCCATTGAGCAGGAAGCCACGGCGGGCATCGACTTCGATCGAGCGGATGCCGAAGACGGTGGTGATCGCATCCAGGAGTTGGTTCCCGTCAAGGATCTCGGTCACTGCTGTGTAGAGATGGGGTGAGTCAGGCGTCCAAAGCAGCGGAGAGGGGACGGCGATCTCGAGTTGGGGAATGTGAGTTTCTCCACCACGGATCTCCACTGGAGTGCGGGTGCTGCCGACGGATTTTCCTGCAGGATCAAGGATGCGCACTTGAGCGAGCAATTGTCGTGGAGACGCTTCGCCGTTGGTGATCTCGGCGGAGACTCGAACTACGGCCTTTTGAGGTGTGACGGTGGGTGTCGTCACGAACGTTCCCCAAGTTGGAATGTGAACGGGATGGGTCACTCGAAGCTGGACGGAGCGGTAGATTCCGGATCCGGAATACCAGCGGCTATTCTGGCCCTCGTTGCGAACCTTCACCGCGAGAACATTGGGTTCTCCAGAGGGGTTGAGGAAAGGGCTGAGATCGAGCTCGAAGCCCGTATAGCCGTGAGGATGGTCCCCTAGAGAGTGTCCATTGATCCAAACTTCGGAATTCATGTAGATGCCATCGAAGATCACAGCGACACGCTGCCCTTTTTCTGGGAGCGTGAAGGATTTTCGGTACCAGCCGGTCCCACCCACGGTGAATCCCGTAAAATGGCGGTTGGATGCGGCGACAGGGTCGAAGGGGCCGACCCTTTCGGAGGGAGTTCCGGCAGCCAGGATCCCACCTCGATTGGCTCCATCAAAGACGCGGACCGCAAGAGTCAGGAGACCATCGGCTCCTACCAGCGAGGCTGGCACCCGATAACGGCGGGGAACTTCATCGGCCCAGTGATATTGGGGAGGGAAGGACCCTGTGCCACCGATGCGAGTGCCGTTGACCCACGTTTCGTCAACGTCGTCGATTTTTCCAAGAAGTAGGTCCAGATCCTTGCCGCGGAGGGCTTGTGGTACCTCAAGAGTCCTGCGGTACCAACCATAGACGTTGTCTTGGTCGGACTGACCGTGGTTTTCCCAAGCGTCGGGAAGGGTGACTTTGGACCAAGCGGTGTCGTCGAAATCCCGTTGGCTCCATGCTTGTTGGTCGCCGGGCATGAACCGCCACTCCCCGGCGACGGCCTCCAGCTCCGGAATCGACCCATCCTGAGCCGGGAGGTCTTCAATGCTCCAGTCGTGAGGGAGGTCGAGTGTCCTCCAATCGGAGTCATCGAAGGACAGCTGCTCAGCGCCAGGCCGATCTCCACGGAGAAATTTCCAATCGGCGTTGAAGTCGATGGTTTCCGCGGAGCCGATCAAAATGCCCGCGAGGTAACAGAGAGAGAAGAAGGATTTTAACATGGTCAGGGAGCTACGGGAGCAAGGGGAGCGAGGTTCCTTTCACGCTTACGAACCCGCTTTCATGGCGAGACCCGACAGAGAAAAGATCCAGTTCTTGTGATTCCGCACAAATCCGAAAAGAGCGGGGTTGTCTTCTAAGTGGATACCAGAGGATTGCTAAGTGAAACGTTTCTTGGTACGCGGACCGCTAAGCACGGTCCCCCTGCATCGGGATCCTGAAGAGTTCACGGAAGACGAGGTCATCGACCTCTTTTGAGGAATGCTTTGGGATCCTGATCTCCCCCTGGAAAGGTCTTCTGGTTGAGACGATGGAATTCTGGGGTAGTTTGTGAGTCACCAAAAATCAACGTTTTAGATGAATCAGATGAGTCGCCGCGATGGCGGAGTTTCCTCCCGAGTTTGGATCCTTTCGACGGCCGCCCTGTTGGGGGCGGCAGGTCTGGCGCGGGCTCAGGACCGAAGCCTGTTTTTCGATGTCGATGCGCCCGGGGAGGACAAAGCGATCGACCTTTGGGGATTGGATACGGCGTGGCTCAGTGAGGGCAATGTCCGAAGAGGGGTGGAGTTTATGGGGAAACCCCAGGTCGACTTGATCCGGTTTTCGTTCACACCCGATTCGGCATTGGAGGACGGTGATTTGAGCGCCGCGGCACAAGCCGAGTTCGACGCGCGCATGGCGATCGTCGATAATTACACGGAGGAGGACACAGAGCTCTATTTCAACAGCGATGCTGCCGACAACGGGATCGCCAGCTGGTTCCGGCTCGGTGATGGCACCACGGATGCCTACAAGTGGGCACAGCTGATCGATGTGACTCGCCAGAAGTGCGAAGACGCGGGACGTACGGTGCTTTCCGTCGCCCCGTTCAATGAACCTGACGACGGTTTCCTGAACCAGGGGACGGTGACGCGATTGGGGGACATCTGCTGGCAGTTGCGATTTGGTGATTTTTCGGCGGCATTCAGCGACATCCGGCTTTGTTCAAGCGCTCTGAACTGTGACAACGCCTACTATTGGTATGATGTTTACGATTTCATGGACGAAGGGAACACTCACCAGTTGGCGGGCACCTTCGACAGCTATGCCGCTTTCTATCAGTCGGTCATCGCCAATGGAGATGTCGCGACCAATGACGAGCTTCACAACGTGATGGAGGCCATGGTGGGGATCGAATATGGCGTCAGCGTGGGCATTTGGTGGGGAACTGCCGAGTACACGCGGGGGCAGTTTGTCCAGGCTAGTGACGGCGAGCGCCTCGGCTATGCGGAACACCGACCTAACTGGTCGGCTGCTTCCGTTTACCGGGCTCCGGACGGCAGCGTGAAAGGGTTTGTGG
Organism: Haloferula luteola; assembly: GCF_014201715.1. Classification (GTDB taxonomy): domain Bacteria; phylum Verrucomicrobiota; class Verrucomicrobiia; order Verrucomicrobiales; family Akkermansiaceae; genus Haloferula; species Haloferula luteola. Next base: position 305,621 of record NZ_JACHFD010000001.1, on the reverse strand, counting down.
GCGCATCAGAGCGCCAGGCCGTGACCACAGACTTCCGATTCGTCTCGACAGCTCGAGATGTGTTCTTTGATGGTCAGGGTCCGCAACGCGCCTATATTCAACAGGTGCCAGGTGGCAATGGCTACTGGGTGGACCAACCCAATGCAGAAAAGATGGTGAACATCACCTGGGGAGACGATATTGAACCGGTGGTGGGGGGGCGCTATTTCCTGGTGTCTCGGAGCAGCGGCAAGGTCGTGGAAGTCGCCGGTGGTGGCACTGAGAACGGCACCAATATCCAGCAAGGGAATTTCACCGGGACGGAAGCCCAGCAGTGGGACATTCAACCGGTGGACTCTCGTATTGGGGGCGACTTCAACTATTTCACCATGACGGCGGCTCACAATGGGAAGTCGACCGACATTTACAACTACTCGCTGGATGATGGCGGCGATGTTCGCCTGTGGGATGCGGCGTCTGGGGTGAACCAGCAGTGGGTGACTGAATACGTGGAGGACGGGTATTTTCGTCTGAGGAGCCGCTGGAGCGGACTCTATCTCGAAGTGGCCGATCGCTCTGCGGATGCGGGTGCCAATGTTCAACAAGGGGTATTGGATGGGGAAGCGAATCAGGAATGGCGTCTGATTCCCGCTTCTGCTGGTGCCTACGATTTCGAGGCCCCTCCTGCACCTGCTTCAGTCGTGGCCACTCCTCGTGAAGTCGCCATCGACCTGAGTTGGGATCCGGTGATTGTGGCCGACCTGGCTGGCTATGAAGTGCTGCGTTCGGAGACTCTTGGGGGGCCGTATGAAATGATTGGCCGTGGAGTGGCAGGAACGACGTTTACCGATGGCAAAGTGCTGGAGGGTCATACCTACCACTATGTGGTGAAAGCAGCGGATCATTCGCTGAATCGCTCCGTGGCTTCGGCAGAATCGAGTGCCTCTCCCCAAGGGGGTGAAACTTTGGTCGCCCATCTGCCGTTCGATGGTGACGGGAGTGACGCTTCCGGTAACGGACATGAGGGGTTGATCGGAGGTCAGGGTCGGTTTGGGCGCGGTCACGTTGGCAGTGGGGCATTGATCATGGATGGTGAGACTCAGGTCACTTTGCCCGCGACGGTTGCCAGCCACGACGCACTGACCGTTGCCGGCTGGGTCTGGTGGAGTGGAGGGGATGATTGGCAGCGGATCTTCGATTTCGGAAACGGCACGGAGTCCTACTTCTTCCTCAGTCCGAAGGCTGGCGACGGAAACCTGAGATTTGAAATTCAACATGGTGGCGTCCAACACCAGCTCAACACCACGGTTCTACCGAGTGGTCGTTGGGTACACGTGGCAGTGACTCTCGGTGACACCGCCTGCATCTATGTCGATGGAGAGCTCTCCGCAGAGTCGGAAACCTTGAGCGTTCATCCATCGGATGTGAATCCGGTGCTCAATTTGATTGGAGACAGCCAGTATGACGCCGACCCGATGTTCCAAGGCATGCTCGATGATTTCCGTGTCTACAACCAGACGTTGAGTGCCGGCGAAGTCGCGGCCTTGTCGGTGACCGCACCGGCAACTTCAACGGGCACCGTGGCTTTCTGGAACTTTGAAGATGGAGTCGCGGGGCAATCCTTCACTCCAGTAGGTGCAGTGGCGCAATCTGGAGGCTCTTACGATTTGGTGAGCGGGATTCTGATGCGTGGCTACAGCGCCACCTATGGCCCCAGCTGGAGTGCTGACGCCCCACCCAACGGAGATCAGTTGGCCATGAGCGCGGCGGACAACGCCCAAGACGGCTATGTGATTGATGGCCCCTTGGTTGGATGGTCACCGACCGAATGGACCATCGAATGCACGGTACTCCTCGAAGAGATCAGCGATTGGAAAACCTTGATTGGAATTGATGGCTCAAGTCAGGAGGATGTTTCTGCCGATTTTTATCTCCAGAAAAACGGGGTCAACAACCGCTTCCGCATCAATTTCGATACCGTGGGGGGACAGCGTTGGACTTTGGACGGCACCCCAAGCGTCCTGGCGAACACTTGGTATGCACTGGCCGTGACCAGCGATGGCGTGACCCTCAAGATGTGGCTCGATAGCGGTTCCGGTTACCAGCAAGTTGGAAGCCTTGATATCTCCGCGCAATCCCCCGCTGAAAATGCCCTGCCCGGTTCTCCGATGGCCTGGTTGTTTGGACGCGGTTGGTATGATGGAGCCCAAGTGAATCGCATCGATGGCCGCATGGACAATGTCAGGTTCACCGAGGGAGTTCTGACAGTGGAACAGATGATTCCTTTGAACCCGCTCACCGATCCTGCAGAGGTTTGGCGCAGCGAGCATTTTGGTACGACTGCCAATTTGGGCAATGCGGCTGATGACGCCGACCCGGACGGAGATGGTGTCGTGAACCTCCTTGAGCGTGCCTTCGGCGGTGATCCGAATGGGGCGGATCCGACGGTGCTTCCGGTCGTCAACGATGGCGCGGAGCGGTTGAGCCTCGAGTATCCTCGGTCTTTGGCGGCGACGGATTTGACCTGGACGGTGGAAGAGTCGGCAACTCTTGAAGGAGACTGGGTGTCGGCCATGGGTTCGGAGGAGATCTTGTCGAGCGATGGAAGTGTGGAGTTGGTTCGCTTCACACGCCCGGCAGACACGGCAAGTAAGCTGTTCCTTCGCTTGAGAGTCACGGCTCCCTGAGGAGTTCAAAATGGGAGCCTCCCGCGCACGCCTTCTCCAACGGGGGGGGCGTGCGCATTCCTGGCTGAACGGAAAAGGCCCTTTCCAGTGCCTTGAGCTGAAGGCGCTTCCATGTTCAGGGTTCACGCCAGCTCTTCAGTGCTTCGCGAAAGTCGTTCAACGACGAAGCTTACGATAGAGCGCCTCTTGCGCATTTGCGCTGATCTCCACTCTGAGTTCCCCGAGTGTTGAGATCGTTCTCCGCTGGTGACGGGGCGGACTTGGTGAATGTTAAAGCTCGTCAGGGCACGGTCTGAAACAGGCTCGGTGTCCTCGAACGCTTCCAGAAAGAAGCGGGTGCGGAGTTTTTCAAGACAGCATCACCTGGCGACTCCCATGCAGGACCGGTATGCCTGTGTGTGGCGTCGGAGCCATCTTCGATCTCTCCGGCGAGGGGTGACTCCCTACGCTCCTCAAGAAGAAGCGAAGGGAGTTCCCATTTGCCAACTTTGCCTGAGAAAAATCAGGGTTCCTCGGTTTCTACCCGGAAAAAGGCTCGGGTGGAGGTGTCGAGGGGGGAAGGAATCGTAAACGTGTGCTCAGTGGAGGGGCCCTGCGAGGGGATGCCTGCCGCCACTCCAACAGGGAAGCTTTGGAGGTCGTCCGACCCTGTAATGCGGTAGCTCTGCCCAGGCGATGAGTCCCACTTCAAAGTTGCGGACGTCGCGAGGGGGCTTTTGTTGAAGTCGGAAACGGCCAGACCGTTGTTCAGAATGGCGAGCACTTTGGCACTGAAATTGGTGTAAGTCGTGTAGGTGCCGTAGAACCAAACCAGCGAACGGTCGTAGCCGTGATTTTCGGGAACGATGGGCCGCAGGTTGTCTGCAGGGGAGCCTTGAGTGATGGCTTCCCATTCGAATGTGAGACCGCCGTCACTAGTGACGCCACGCCAGATTTCAAAGCGTTCGTTGACGCTCAACGGGACGTCGGAGATGCTATCGAGGGCGAACGGATCGGCTGCGCTGGAGGAGATGTAGACGATGTTGGGGTCTTCCGGGTCGAGGGTCATGCCGCCGCCGTAGTCGTCTTCGTCGCTGTAAATTGGACGACCGCCTTGGGCAATGAAGCGCTTCTGCCACTCGGTTCCGGTCCAGCGGGCGTAGTAGTAGTAGATGCGGTCGTGGTTCCAACCGGTGCCGGTGACATCGTCCGCCTGAACTTGAAAGACGCAGACAGGGTTGCCGTCCTTGCCATAGTGGACATCCCAGGTCCAGCCGCGGCCGGTTGGGATCCAATCGTTCGGTCCGTCGTTTTCTCCCCAGCTATCGTTCGAATACTGATAGATCACGGATCCACGCTGGCCGCCCTCGTGGTCGAGGGGAAGGTTGTCGAAAGAGTCGATCAAGGTGCCGTCGGTGCGATAAAAACCGCCCGCCCGGTAGTACATGTGATAGACGGAGTTCTCGACGTCGCGCGGGTGACCATCCGTGTAAATGAGGTCGATGCGGTCGGTGTGATTGGAGCAGTAGCGTGGGTAAGGTCGAACATTTCCCGACCCGACTTCGATGAAGGCAACAGAGGTCTGCCAAGTGGCTCCCAGATCATCAGAGATGGTGATGGTGGGGTTGAAATTGATGCAGCGGTGGAAGTTGTAGATCCGGTTGGACTCGGAGCTGAGCAAGTAGGTGTTGTTGTAAGTATTATTGGCCGGAACGGCGTGGGTGATTTCCGGTCCCCAATCGGCCTCGCTGGATGGCAGCGCGACCAGAGATGTCCGTTGGTAGAACTGGGATCCACCGAGGTGCTTGGCATACAAAACCATGAGCTTGCCATCGGGCAGCACGGTGATGGAAGGGTTGTTGTGGTCGTCCTGTTGTTGGGAATTGGCTGTGCTGACGACCATGACGTAGCTGGTGTCAGTGGCCGGATCATAGCGGGTTACGCCGTACTCGCCGTTGCTTTTGACGTATCCGGTGAAAAGCGAGCCTTGGTGAAAAATCGCGCGTTCGTCGTTGAACCAGGTCCATGCGCCATCGGGAGAGATTTCCAAAGCATTCCCGGGAAGAGGAGGGACGGAGAGTGGATCCAAGGGATCCGAACCGGCGAGCCATTCTGTTTGGTCGCCGTAGGTGTCGCCATCGGTGTCGACGAGATAGGGATCGGTGCCGATGGTTTCTTCTTGGGCATTGGTGAGACCGTCTCCGTCTTCGTCGCCTTCAGGATCGAGCGGCGTGGCTTGTTTGTAGCCTAGTCCGTCGAACCATGTGCGGCCGGGTTCTCCCACGGCTGCGAGGTCATCGATGAAGATGGAGATTTCACCTGAGGCATTGGAGGTCGCGAGGCCTAAGGATGCTTGGCGTAGGGTGCGGTTGCTTTCGGTGACCAACGGGGAGGTCTCGAAGTCCAAGGCGATGGCAGCGGGTGCGATGGTTGCGGTTCCCCCGTCGGTATCGATCGCGGCGAAGTTGGTCAGTGGCGAGGAAGGCAAAAAGTCGTCACTGAGATCAGCGGGAGTCCCGTTGTCTTGAATATCCGAGGCATCGGCGGAGGCTTTGAGGCGCCAGTTGCGACCATCGCTCCAGAAGTAGGCGTAGAGGACGTAGTCGGTATCGGGCTTCAGGCCGGTAAGGGTAGAAACGAGGAGGGGCGCATCCTCAGCGCCATCGGCATTGGATTCAAAGACGGTGGCGGAGTTGCCAAGCGTGCGGAGTTCCCAGTTGTTGTCGAGAGCGGTGGTTCCTTGGGCAGCCGGGGAAAAGGTGGAGCCGTCCCAGCGCACAGTTTGAGTGAGGGACGCATCCACATAGGTGATGTTGTAGGTCTCCGGGACGGCTTCGTAAGAGAGTCCATCATACCAGGTTCGATAGTTGACGTCCGTAGAGCCGTAGTCATCGAGGTAGACGGCGATCTCTCCATTGACGTCGGCGACTCGAGTGCCGAGCAGGCCGGCGAGGTTTTCTCGGCCGCTGATCGGTCCCAGGAGATCGGGAGCGGTATCGAAGGAAAGGCTGCTGGCAAGAACGGACGCAGTGGAACCGGTCAGGGCGGCGGCTTCACGGGTAAAGAGGGTCAATGAACCGGATGTGAAGCCAGCACGGATGTTCCAGGCTTCATTGGTGGATTGAGGGTCCCAGAAATGAACGTATACTTGGTAGGTTTGACCTGGGGTGAGACCGGTGAGCCGGGTGCAGATTTCCGGTGAAGGTTCCACGCCTTCGAAAACGGTGGCCGAGGCCCCGAAGTTGGCGGAGTCGCGTTGTCTCCAGGTGGTGGCCCCGGTGGTGTCTGAGGCGTCGAGAACACCTCCGTCGGAGAGGCTGGTGTTGCCGGTGGTTCCGTCCGTGGCATCGACGTAGGTCAGCTGAGCAAGAGCGGGAGTGAAGGGAGCAAGTAGGAACGCGGCAGTGGCGTGGCGGAGAAACTTCATGAAAATCGGAAATGGGAGAGATGGGGGGCGTGGAGCAGGAGTGGCGTCCGGATACTCCACGCCCGATGGGCGGTGCCCGAAAGGTTAACGCCGACGGCGGATCAGGCCGAGACCTCCGAGGAGACCGAGCAGGGCGACGGAGGGCTCCGGAACTGCGACCACGGAGAGAGTGCCTGTGGCGGTGTCGAATTCGTAGGACTTGGACGGATCGATCGTTTGAGTCCAGGTGCCATCTCCTTGGTTGGCGAAGCCATCGACGGCAAAGGAGCTGTCGAATGTTTGGGTGGTGACGGAGGAGAGCAACCAGCTGTCTCCGACCACGCTGCTGGCAGCCGTGAGGTCAAAGAGGAAGGTGCCAGCGTAGGTGATGGCTCCACTGCCAGTGATGGTGTTGTTCACGCCGCTGGCTCCGATCCCAAAGGTCCAGCTGCTGGTGCTGGAGAAGGTCACTCCACCTTCTGCAGAGGCGAGGACGGAGAGGTCGCCAGTGAAGGTGCTGGTTCCGGTGTAGCTCATGACCCGGCCAGGGCCGCTGGCGGAGGACCCGACATCGGCACCCGAGTTGGCGAAGACCAGGGTGCCGGAGGTTCCGGTAAGGTCGGCGCTGATGACGAAGGGGCTTTGGTCGGCCACGATGCCTCCGCCGATGCTGGTGATGTGGATCGTGCCGGCAAGGGTGAAGGTGTCGGAGTAACCGGCTCCGGAACGGACGAAGCCGCCGTTGAGAATGAGGTTGGCGGTCAGCGATTGGGCACCGGTGTTTTTCGTGAGAATGGCTCCACCTGTGTTCAGTTGCAGGGAGTCACCGGCGAAAACGAAGTCGCCGCTGCTGGTTGGAGTCCGCAACCAGGTGGTGGATGCTTCATAGGTGTTTCCGGCCGAGGGTGCCGCCCCGTTGCTCCAGCCCGTGGCGCTATTGATGCCGGAGGTGCCGGCGGCGTTGCCGGAGGTGAGGGTGACAGTGATGGCGGATGCCGGAGCGGACAAGCCGGTCAGGGCGACAGCAAGGAGAAAAGGGGTATTTTTCATGGCAATGGGAGTCGGTGATCAATCGAGACCGTGAGGAGATGCCGCCCAATCATGAGGAGGCAGCTCGGAGGTCAGGAGCCGATGTCTGAAGGGCTGAAAACCTTAGTGAGATTTTTCTGCGAAATCTTTTTTCCGCAGACTTGGCTAAGGTTTCGGACTTTCATGACATGGAGGGGAAGTTGAGCTCTCCTTCGTCAGAGGCGTCTGAGGATGCCGTCCGTTTGGTTCATTCGTTGTTCCTCGCGAACATCGATTTGATCCGTGGCTTCATTCGTGGCCTGGTGCGGGATCGGCATTTGGCGGATGATGTGTTGCAGGAAACTTTTTTAACCATCACGCGCAAGGCGGGGCAATTTGAAGAAGGCACTTCGTTTCCGAAGTGGGCGTGTACGGTGGCTCGCCTGAAGGTGCTGGAGATGGTGAGGCGGGAGTCGAGCCGGCATCGGTTTTTTGCTGAGGAAACATTGGAGCGGTTGGCGAGCGACGAGGCAGCGGAGGAGCAGGATTACCGGCTCGATCACTTGCGCCATTGCATCGACCGGTTGCCTGCCAGCATGCGGAAGTTGGTCCATCTGCGCTATGTGCTGGAGCAGAAGCCTGCAGAGATCGCCAAGCGGGTCGGATGGACCGTTGAGGCGGTGTATGTTTCGCTTTCTCGGGCAAGGAGTGGTTTGAAGGAGTGCTTGGAAACGCGCATGGCCCCCTTTCGAAACTCATGAAGTCGGACTCTCACGATCGCCGCCTGGATGGCTATTTTTCAGGAGAGCTGTCCGAGGAGGATTGGGAGGCTCTTGAGGCGGAGCTGCAGGTTTCGGGGGAAGCACGGGAAGCTTTCTGGGAACGGGCTGCCATGGAGCAGGCCTTGGAGTCGTGGGGGAGTGAGCAACGGGGCGATGAATTGAAGTTCCCCGGGCATTCCGACGCTCGCGAAGCTCGAAGAGGTGGGTGGAAGATATGGATTACCGGTGGTGCGGGTTGGGCGGCGGCCGCGGCAGTGCTGATCGCTTGGGGCTGGCAATCTCGGGGGCAGGAGGGGATGAGTCGTGAGATGGCCGACGCCGTTGCGCCGCGCCCGGTGCTGCATTCTGCGGATGGAAATCCGGTGGCGACACTCACAAGTTCGGTGGATGTGGAGGCGGACGTTCGATTTCTGCGAGGGCAGTCGATCGGGGCCGGCCAGGCCATTGAGATTCGTCGAGGCCTGATCGAATTGGATTTCTTCAGTGGTGCGAGAATCACTCTCCAGGGGCCTGCGACGTTTATTCCGGACAGTGATTTTCAGGTCACGGTTTTGAATGGTCAGGCGCAGGCAGAGGTGCCCGAGAGTGCAGTGGGATTTCGCATGATGCTGCCGGATGGGATGGTGACCGATTTTGGAAGGCGTTTCAGCGTGCGGGTGGAGGGCCAATCCACCACTCGTGTCCAAGCGCTGGAAGGAGAGATTGAAGTGACGACCGCCAAGGAAGGTGGTTCAGGAGTGACCAGGCGCTTGCAGCAAGGCCAGGCGGTTTCATTGGCCGGAAAGCAGGGGCTGAATCCGTTGGAGTGGTTGCCGATGGATCTTGCGGGGGAGTTGGAGTCCGTGCGGCAGCGGAAAGATCTGAGCCGACTGGAGCGATGGCGGGAATCTTGTGTGAGGATCGATGCAGATCCGTCACTGATCACTCATTTCAGCCTCACGCCGGAAGAGCGAGGAACGCGTGTGATTCGGAATCACGCGGGTAATGGGCGAGAACCTGAGAGCGGCACCGTGATTTCTGCGGAGTGGGCGACCGGCCGCTGGCCCGGGAAGCCGGCGTTGGCCTTTCGACGTCCGGCGGATCGTGTGCGTGTGGATATTCCCGGGCGATTCTTGGCGGCTTCGTTCGTCACATGGGCACGGGTGGATGGACTTCCGCGACGTTACAATGGATTGTTTCTCAGTGAATATGGCATCGATGGCGAGGTGCATTGGCAGCTATCGGATGACGGGCGTTTCCTTTTTGGTGTGCGCCCTCCGGGATCGGAGCCGGTGAGTCCTTTTCTCCGGGCATTCAGTGATCCGGTGGTGACGCCGTGGACCTACGGGAGTTGGAGGATGTTAGCGACGACCTATGATGCCGGTGCCGGGGAAGTGGTCCACTATGTGGACGGCGTGGAGGTGGGCCGAAATCGGCTGGAAGAAACCGTCGCGCTAAGATTTGGGCGTGCCACGCTGGGAAATTTCTTCGACCCGGAGCCCGAAGCTCACGTGGCTCGGCCGGACTTGGGGGAAGAGTGGAGTTTCCGCAATTGGACCGGCCTGATTGACGAGTTCATGTTGTTCTCCCGTGTGCTCGATGGGAGTGAACTACGCCAGTTGTATGAAGTCGGCCGGGCGGACTGAATCGATGGGGACTTCTCCTAGGATGCGGGCTCAGTGAGCGGTTCGTCGGGGGCGACGACTTCGGATTCGGCGGATTGTTCCTTGATTTTCCGCTCCCAGATGTAGCGGCGGAAGAGCACCTTGATGGAGGCGGTGAGGGGGACTGCGAGCAAGGCTCCCACAAAACCTCCAAGGATGAGGGACCAGAAGATCATGGAGAAAATGACGGTCATGGGATGAAGGCCCACGGAGTCACCGACGATTTTCGGCGCAGTGACCATCGAGTTGATTTGTTGGGCGATGAAGAAGATCGCACAAACGGCAGCCACATTGGCCCAGGGGTTGGAACCGACGATGGAGGCGTGATTCGGGTCCGAATAGTGGAACCAGGCGATGAGACACGCCGGGATGAGGGTAAGGATATTTCCGACAAAGGGGATGATGCCAACAATGGCCATCATGATGCCGATCAGCAACCCAAGTGGAAGGCGGAAGGCGGTGAGGGCGACTCCGATCAGAAGGCCATCAATGAAGGCAACGAGAACCTGACCGCGAAAGAAGGAGATCATGTAGCCGTTGATCTCGGTCAGAGTTTCGATGACTTCGGTTTTGAAGCGAGAGGCTTTCAGCGGCACGTATTCGTGCCAATGTTCGCGGATTGCGGAGCTATCCTTGAGAAAGTAGTAGAGGTAAATCGGCACCATCACGAAGCCGAGGACGAGGCCGAGGAAGTTGAGAATTTTCCCGGTGCCACCTTTGATCCAGTGGACGGCGTCGTCATTGAGGGCTTTGACCTGGCTCCATAGACTGGTCTCCCTGAAGCGGATGCCGTGTTCGGGTTTCTGGTCGGGTTGATCGTCGAGTTCCTCGGCATACGTGTCGAGCCGGTCGGAGATCTCTTCGCCTTGGGTGGCCCGTTCGGGGGCGGGCAGTTCGTCCGTAGGAGGAGCGAGGACAGAATCGATGACGGGGCGGGTCCACGGGGTGCGGGTGCGGATGTCCACCAAGGCATCGACAATGCGTTGGTCGAAAGGAGTGTTGGATTTCTCCTCGGAGCTTTCTTGGGCTGGCGTCGATGAGGCCTCTTGCGTTCCGGGCTTATTCGAGCGGAAGGCATTGATTTGGTTTCCGACCATCGGAATGGTGATGGCGGTAAGGAGCGCCCCCGCTGCAAGGAAAGAGCCGAAGGTGGCGACGACGGCGCGAATCCGGGAGAGCCCGCGCTTCTGGAACCAGCGAACAACCGGATCAAGGAGATAAGCGATGATGCCGGCGACGGCGAGGGGAACGATGACGGGTTGGAGGAACCCGAGCACTTTTCCCATCAACCAGATGATCAGCACCAAGAGCAGTCCAAGGATGGTGATGGCGACGCCTGTCGCGGCATTCCAAAGGGTGCGGATCTGGAAAGGAGTCGGGTGGCGGCGCATGGATCAGAATCGCCATCGGCGAACAGATGGTGAACTAGCAGCTTTTGCCGGGCGAGGGGATGGGAAAATCGCCTGGCAGTTGGAATCGCCGGGCCCACCCAAGGATGCCTAGGGGAAACCCGGAGATCAACCGCGCGCGATGCGGTCGAGGATGCCATTGACGAAACGTGGCGAATCGGTGGTCCCGAATTGGCGGGCAAGTTCGATGGCTTCATTCATGGCAACAGCTGCCGGAACGTCGTCGTCGAAGAGGATTTCGAGGGTGCCGAGGCGCAAAATGGCGCGGTCGATCGGGTCGACGCGTTCGGGTGCGTAGTTGTCGATGATGCTTTCCAGCATGCGATCGATGGCGTCTTTCTTGGCAAGGACACGATCCACGAGTCGGTCGACCTGTTCGCGGAGTTCACGGAGTTCAGCGCGCGATTGGCGGATGCGAGCGAACTCGGCGTGCTCGGGGAAATCCTCGGGGGTTTCGACCATTTTGAGTCGCGCGGAAATTCGGTCGAGACGCTTGATGGAGCCGAGAATCGGTTCGATTTGGGAGCGAAGATTGGGAAAGTCGAGAAGGACGCGCGTGAGTTGTTGGCGGGAGTAAATGAGTTCTCGGTTGACCAAAAACAGGCGATCGATGAGCGGAGTGAGGCGGGCGACGAGAGCGTCGCCTTCGTCGTCACCGGTGGACCGGGCGAGTTCGACGATGACGCGGTCCCATTCATCCTCGAGTTCGGAGACCCGGCGGAGTTGCGAGGCGTGTTCTTCGAGTTCGGGATTGGCCTTGAGGGTGGCGAGTGCGGCGGGAAGTCGTTCGGAGAATTCCGCGCGGCGTTGTTCGCGACCCAGGTTGAGGTGTTGGATGGTACGGCGAATCGCCAGCATCATCGCCCGGCGATCGGACTCCGTGACAAATTGCCAGAATGGATCGCGCAAGGCGGCAGGATCCCCTCCACCCTCGACGTCCGAGCAGTAGAGAAACTGGATGGCGGTTTGGCGGATTTGACGTCGGCTGGGCATCAGCGGGTGCCGAGCGGCAGGGTGCGGTTGAGTTCCTGGAAGACGTCGACCATGGAAGCGGCGACCCGAGCGGCTTCCCGTCCGCGGTTCAGGTTGGCACCGATGCAGCGGGCGTATGCCTGCTTCTCATCCTCAACGAGGAGGACTTCATTGATGACCGGAGTCTGATACTGCACGGCGAGCTGTTGGAGGCTGTCGACCACCGATCCGGCGATCAGGTCGGCATGGGCGGTGGCACCTTTGATGATGACGCCGAGGGCGATCAAGGCAGAAGGAAGTTGGCGGTCGAGAACGGCGGCCGCGACCACGGGGATTTCGTAAGCACCGGGGACACGAATGACGTCAATCCGCGTGTTCGGCATCAACTCGCTGAGCTCGGCCACGGTGTTTTCCACCAAGGCGTCAGAGAATTGCTCGTTGTAGCGAGATGCGACAATGCAGACGCGCATCCGGGGGCCGATGATGCGGGGCTTGGGTGGGAGCGCCGTGGACATGGGGGTCGTATGCGTGGCGAAGCACGAATTGTCAACGGAGCGGCGCGACTTTAAGGGGTGAACCGAGGAACCGGACTAAGGGGATTTTCGCAGGGATCCCTCGTCAGCTCGAAGCGGTTTTGACCAAGAGTCCCCGTTCGCGCGCGACTCCCAGGGTTCGGGAAAACAGGGCGCTGGCGAAAGCGAGGTAGAGGAAATTCAGGCCTACAGCCCAAGCGAGGTCGGAGAGATTCAGGCTGCCGGTGGCGACCATTTCCCGCATGCCCCCGAAGATGTGGGCGGGAGGCATGGCGAGAGCGATTCCCTGCATCCAGCTCGGAAGCACCGAAATGTCGTAGAAGACACAGGCAAAGGGTTGGACCATGAAGGGAATCGCCCAAGCAAGCGATTCGACGCCATGTCCCCAGCGCAATACCAGGGCGGTGGAGAGAATACCGAGGGTCCAACCAAACATCATCAAGTTGGCGTAGAAGACGAAAAGATAGCCTTGGAATTGGAACAGGTTGAAGGAGTACGCCGCAAGGGCGATGGCGAAGAGCACGATCCCCGTGATGATGACTCGCAAAAGGCCGACCGTGAAGGAGGCCGCCAGGTATTCGGTCATGCGAATCGGCGCCGCGAAGACGTTGAGCAGATTGCGTGTCCAAACGTCTTCAAGGAAGGAGATGGCGACCCCTTGTTGGGAACGAAAAAGGGAGTCCCAAAGAATGATGGCCCCGATCAGGAAGGTGATCACGCGGCCAAATCCTTCCTGGCCGCCGCCGGATTGTTGTTGGAGGAAGACTGTGACGAAGCCCCAAACAAGGAGCTGAACGATGGGCCAGAAAAACAGCTCGATGGCGCGGACGGGGTTCCGAGTGTAAAGCAGAACCTGACGCATCACCAGCGCACGGACAATGGCGGGGTGGAACATGACGCGCCGGAAGCTGGAGCATCCGGGGTGGTCTGGCGACCGCAAAGAGTGGGCGAAGGACGCCTATTCGACGTTTTGGACCTGCTCGCGGATTTTCTCCAACTCAGCCTTGGCGGTCACGACATGTTGGGCGATCTGCGCGTCACTGGCTTTCGAGCCGATGGTGTTGAATTCGCGATGGATTTCCTGACAGAGGAAATCGAGGTGACGTCCGGCAGGTTCGCTGCCGGTGAGGTACTCGCGGAATTTGCGGAAGTGAGAATCGAGGCGTGTGAGTTCCTCGGTAATATCGATCCGGTCGGTGAAAAGCACCAATTCACGAAGAACCCGATCGTCGGCCAAATCGAATTCCAAGCCTGCATCTGCCATGCGTTTGGCGAGGGCCTCGCGGTAGCGTTCCGGGCGGGCGGGAGCCAGCTCGCCGATGGTGGTGCGGAGTTGCGCGAGGGTATTCAGGCGCTGGGTGAGGTCTTGAGCGAGATCGCGACCTTCGTTGGCGCGCATTTCGAGAAGCTGTCCCAAGGCCGTTTCGAGGGCAGCTTCGATGGCGCTCCAAGCGGTCTTGGGGTCGAGCACTCGATCCTCAAAGGTGACGATTCCCGGAGCGCGGAGGAAATCGGCAGCGAGCGGAAGGACTTCGCGTCCAAGGCGATCGGAAAGCTGACGAAAGGCGGCCTCGAGCTCCATGGAGGAGTTGGGGTCGATGGCGACCGCTGAGCGATCTCCAGCACGGGCCTGGAAATCGAGGGTGACCTGAAGGCGTCCGCGGGAAATCCGGGTCAAAACCGCCTTGCGAATCTGATTTTCCAGCTCAGGGAGGTCGCGGATACCTGCGATGACGACTTCCGCTTGTTTGCGGTTCACACCGGCGATTTCCACGGTGGCGGTTCCCTCATCGGAGGTTGCCGAACCGCGACCGAATCCTGTCATGGAATGCATGGATCGAAAGTAGAGGGAAGGGGCTGCCCTGGGCCAAGGGGAAAGCTCCGTCATGACTCGAAGTCGTAGGTGGCCTCAACGAGCATCCTCTGGATCCGAGGGTTTTTCCTGGGAGTCATCGTCGTCATCCGAAGCCATGGTTTCGGGCTCATCGGTTGGAAGATCGATGGTTTTGGGGGCTTCGTCGTCGGTTGATGGAGGCGTCAGGCCATAGCGCTGGAGGGTTTCTTCCTTTTCCGCGCGGCGCCGCTTGCGTTGGTCGAGCCACGCGAGGAGGATGCAGGCTTCGTAGAGCACATACATCGGAACAGCCATGAGGGAGAGGGTGAGCACGTCCGAAGTCGGAGTGATCATGGCGGCTGCCACGACGATGGCCACGATGGCATAGGAACGGGTCCGGCGCATCATGTCGTAGGTCAGCAGGCCGAGTTTGACGAGGGCCATGATCACGACGGGAAGCTCGAAGGAGAGCCCGAAGAGCAGGGTGAATTGGGTGGCGAAGGTGATGTATTCACCGATTCGCCAGTCGTTGGTGACGCCCATGTCGATGCTCCACTCGAAGAAGAAGACGAGAGTTTTCGGGAGAACGAAAAAGTAGGCGAAGAACACCCCCGTGAGGAAGAGCGCAAAGCCGACGAACATGGACGGCCAGAGGATCTTGCGTTCGTGTTGGTGGAGGCCCGGGAGAATGAACTGGAGGATGAAGTAGAGCAGGAATGGAAAGGCCAGAACAACGCCGGCGAAGAACGCCAGTTTCATCGAGAGCATGAAGGTCTCGGTCGGTTTCAGGGCGGACATCATCATCACGTCCGAGCCCGCCCGACTGTCGGGATCGGCTCCAGTGGCAGAGACGGCTTCGATGATGCGCTTGAGTTCGGCGTCGTCCGCCGCCTGTTGTTCGAGGAATGGCAGGCGATCGGTTTCGTTCAAAGCCTTTGCGGCGCGCATCAATCGAATGGCGTCCAAATATCGGAGGACCTGAGGATCAAAGTGCTCATAAAATGCGGAGCGTTGTTCCGGAGAGAGGTCGATGGACCGATTGAGGAGGTCTTTAGCCTGCTCCCAAGACTCGGGAGTGATGTCGGAGGGAAGAGATCCCCGGGTGTGCTCGAGCCAGACGTTCTGCACGGGTGCCCGCAACACATCCATCAAATACCCTTGGAGCGAGAAGCACAGGATCATGGAGATGATCAGGGTCACGACCACTTGCATGATCATGACTCTCAGGTCCTCAAGGTGATCCAAAAATGGCTTCTCCATTTCTGGGTTCGTTTTGTCCCGGAGTTGGAAGACCTTCTTGAGCAAAAACATCGGCGGCGGGCGGATACTGCGCGTGGGAAGGGATCTTTCGCAAGTGCCGAGGCAAAAATGCCCTGAAGTCGACTGCCGCCGCGACGCTCGGTCCGGAGTGGTCAAATCGGTCGCCAGAACCTGATTGCTCGACACCATGAGAAGCCGTCCGGGTCAGGATATCGGGGGATTTTGATGGTTTGGAGGGTCAAGTCTTTTATCACGTGCGTTTTTTGTATTCCCTTAAATACCGAGAGGGTTGTATATCCCGTGCAGGTAAACGAACTCCCCGAAGTTACCTGTTTCCTCCGTTTCTCCCCATGTCCCTCAACTCCCGCTCCCTCCGGGTGGCCATTGCCGCCTGTGTTCCTGTTGTTCAGGCGGCTGACCCCGTCCTGTCCTCAGGCTCCGCGACGTGGGAAACGATCGAGACGGAGACGGGCACGAAGACGATTTTTACGATTTCTGATGATTCGGTCTTTGATTGGGGGGACTTCAACTTGGATCAGGGAAGCGAGTTGGTCTTTGACTTCATCGGAGGCAACCAAGTGCTCAACTACCTGAATGGGGGTGGTAGCTACTTCCTGAACGGAACGGTGACGTCGAATGGCTCGGTGAGCTTTTTTGCACCCGGAGGAAATCTTTTCGTGGGCGGATCGATCACGGCGAAGAGTGTGACTCTGGCCAGTCTGAATGCGAACCCGGCCGATGTTCTTGATGGCAATGGATACACCCTTGATGGGAGCCTGGGATCGGGAATTCTGAAGGTCGATGGTTTCGTCAATGCTACGGATGGCGATATCATGCTCGGCGGCCAGCAATTGATCGTGGGTCGGCGGGGCGAGCTGACTGCGACAGGGGCCGTGCGGATGGCTGGGACGGATCGGATCAAGGTTTCCGCGAGTGGGAATCAACGCCTCAAGGATGCTGGAGAAGAAGGGTTTGTGCTCTACCAAGGGACCACGCACGCGTCACAGATCGATATTCGTGCTGGCAAGGAGGTCCACAACGTCGGGACTCTGGACGCACAGACGGGTCGGATCTTCATCGAAGTGGGCGGCGATGGGCGGGTTTTCTCGGACAATCGCGCGATCATTGTCGGGGAAATGGCCTTCAAGGGAGTGATCGAGCAGGCTCCACGGGCCAATTTCGACGAGGCCGATGCCCCTGCGGTGGTGAGTGACTCCATTTTGAAGGTGCCGACACTGAGACGTCCGGATGGAACACGGATCACCACGGCTTCCGCGGTGCGGACGAGCAATGCCGTCAGTGCGAGCTCTTCGGTCACTCAACCGAATCCAACACGCAACGTCGCAGCACCGGTCAAAAAAGCCTTGATGGCGCGGAGTTCATTTTTCGGGATGCGTGGAACTCGCGGAGGATCGAGTTCTGATGAGCAAAAGAAAACCGCCCGCCGGTGAGCTTTCCCCGGATCTCGGGCTGGAAATCTTTGATGCCGTCCCTTGTCCGGCGACCTTTTTTCATGAGAGGATGGACGCCTGTGAGGGTGAAAGGATGGATTTTGCTGATGGGGCTGGGGGTGGTCCGGGCCGAATCGCTGCCTGGGATTCAGCCCAACTTGCCGGATCAGGCGGAAGTGGAGTCCTTGCCTTCCGTGGAGGCTCAAACGGGTCAGGATGAGGTTCCCAACCAGACGTGGGCGGATGCTTTGAAGGTCATTCGCTTGCGTTCGGCCGAAGGTGGCGACTGGTTTGCGTTGGCGGAGGGAATCGAAGCCAGTGGAGAGTTGGTGCTTCCTTCGCCTGCGACTCTCGCGGCGAGGTTGAAGCCCTTTTTGGGGCATCCGGTGACGGATGTTTCTCTTGGGCAAATGGCCGATGAGATTTTGTTGCACTACGATGCGGAGGGTTTCCCTGTGGTGCTGGTCAGTGCGCCAGAACAGGATTTTTCTGAGGGGGGATTGGTGATCGACGTGGAAGTGGGGAAAGTCGGCAAGGTGGGGGTGACTCCACCGAAGCACGGAAATCCTGAGCTGATTCGCCAGGGACTGAGGTTGAGGACCGGGGAATGGCTGCAGCGCAAGAAGTTGGAGGAGCAGCTCACGTGGTATGGGCGGACTGGATTTCGCCATCCACGTTTGTTCGTGTCTCCGGGAGAGGGCCTGGCCAGTGCTGATCTATTGATCGCGCTGGAGGAGCGGCGTCCGTGGCAAGTCAGTGTGGGCTATGAGAACAGTGGGCCGGATGTGCTCGGCCAGGATCGGATGGTTTTTGGAGTCAGCGGCCTACTGCCGAATGAGCATTTGCTGGCTTGGCGTGGAGTGATGGGCATGCCGGCGTCATCGCTCACTGCCAACGCGATCCGGTGGGAGATTCCACTGCACCGCAGTCACCAGGTGATTCAGGTGGATGCCGCCTATGCAGAGGTCGCGTCGCGCTATTTGTTCCGTGGCATTCCGTTGGAAACAGAGGGCAGTTCCTGGACCCTCGCGGTGTTGGATCGGATGATCTTACCTAAAGCGGGAGCGTGGGAGCAGAGCCTATGGGCGGGATTTGAACTCAAGGGAACCGACCAGTTTTTGCTTTTCGGTGGTGCCTCCGTCACGCCGGGGGAGGTGGTGATGGCGGATTGGAAGGTTTCCCATCGAATCGAACGAGAATGGAAGTCGGCTGGCGTCAAGTTTTCCTCGGACTTGCGATATTCTCCAGGTGGATTGGGGGATCGCAATCGGGACGCGGCGTTTCGCGCCTATGATCTGCAGGCGGATGCCACCTACCTGATTGCCAATTTCGATGCCAATGCGTGGTGGAGGACGGAAAAAGATTGGCGCTGGGTGGGGCGATGGTCCCTTCAGGCGGCCGATTCTCATCTTCTCCCCGCAGAGCAATTGGGCGCGGGAGGTTACCAGACGGTTCGAGGAGTCGATGAAAGAGCCTATTCGATGGACAACGGTGCCGTTGGGGGGCTGGAGGTGCAGACCCCGGTGATTTCGGTGATTCCGCGCTGTGATTTTCGGCTTTTGGCCTTCTTCGACCATGCTGCGTTGCAGGATGACGATGGGGGTTCCGTCTCGCTGAGTAGCGTTGGACTGGGCCTTCGCGCCCGGCTATGGGGGCACGTGGATCTCCGCTTCGACCATGGATGGCGCCTTGATGATACCGAACATCGGAATCACCTCGGCGTCTCGATGAGCTTTTAGTTCGATGAGAGCCCAGTGTTCCAGCGGGCGATTTCGGATCGAACGTTCTCGATGGAGGGAGCTCCCGGATTGGTTCGTGCGGCGAGGGCGGTTTCGAGCGAAAACACCGAGGTAGCGTCCGAAGTGAAGGCGGGGTCGATGGTTGCCAGATCGAGTTGATCAAGCGGCGTGCCGGTTGCCACAGATGCAGCAACCGCTTTTCCCACCAATTCATGGGCGTGGCGGAAGGGCACTCCTTGGCGCACCAGCCAATCGGCGAGATCGGTGGCAAGCAGCATGGGGTCAGAAGCGGCAGCACGGCAGCGTTCCTCGCGGATTTCCATGGCAGCAATCATTTCAGCATTCACGGCGAGCGTGAGCTTGAGCGTGTCGATGGAATCAAAGAGGGGCTCTTTGTCCTCCTGAAGATCCCGATTGTAGGTCAAAGGGAGTCCTTTGATGGCGGTGAGAATGGCGACGAGGTTGCCGAGAAGCCGTCCGGTCTTGCCGCGAGTGAGTTCGCAGACGTCAGGGTTTTTCTTCTGAGGCATCAGCGACGATCCCGTGGTGTGGGCATCGGAAAGCGCGGCAAAGCCGAACTCGGCAGAAGTCCAGAGAATCAGGTCTTCAGAAAGTCGGGAAAGGTGAACACCACAGAGGCCGATGACGAAAATCAACTCGGCGATGTAGTCGCGATCGGCGACGGCATCCATCGAGTTGGTGGAGACGCGATCGAAGCCGAGTTCCTTGGCGATTCCATGACGGTCCAGATTGATGGTCGAACCTGCCAACGCTCCCGAACCAAGCGGTGAAACGTTGACCCGCGTACGCGCATCGGTGAGGCGACCGAGGTCGCGTTCCAGCATCTCGACGTAGGCGAGGAAGTGATGGCCCACGGTGACGGGCTGACCGCGTTGCAAGTGGGTATAGGCGGGCACCACGGTGGCCGCATATTTTTCTGCTCGGTCGAGCAAGGCGCGTTGGAGATCCCGAATGCCGGCGGCGAGCACTTCCATCTCTGCCCGGCAGTAGAGCCGGGTGTCGGTGGCTACTTGATCGTTTCGAGAGCGGGCGGTGTGCAGCTTGGCTCCAGCAGGGCCGATGCGGCGGGTCAGCTCAGCCTCGATGTTCATGTGAATGTCTTCCAACGAGGTGCGGAATTCAAAGTTGCCGGCATTGATGTCGGCTTCGATTTCACGCAGGCCGGATTCGATCTGAGAAAACTCCTCCTCGGTCAGCAAGCCCGCCTTGTACTGGGCACGGGCGTGGGCAATGGAGCCAGCGATGTCGTGTTGATAGAGGCGCCAATCGTAGCTGACGGATTCACCGATTTGCTGGACGAGTTCGGCGGTTTCCTTGGCGAAGCGGCCTTTCCACATGACTCTGGCGGGCAATTTAAGAGGTTCGGATCGGGCGTCCGGAGGAGCCGGCGCCGCGGGCGGACGATGGGTGGTTTGTCCGCCGCTTGGAACAGAAAACTTGGAGACTATCGTTTGCGGGCTGGCAGTCGTTTGCGTGAGAGCCGCGCTTGGATGAGATTGGGACAGGATCCCTGGGTTCGAAGTTTTTCACAACAGGCCTCGATCTTGATGGTCTGGGACACCGGGCGGAAGCCCATGCGACGGGTGAGGCAGTCGTTGAGGAGATCCACATGGGAATCTTCAAACTCCAGGACCTTGCCGCAATCGATGCATACCAGGTGGTTATGGCTGGGCTTGTCGAGGAAATTGGGGTCGTAGGTCTTGGTGTCCCCGCCGAGGTCGATTTCTCGCAGGAGCTTGGCTTCGACCAAAAGGGCGATGGTCCGATAGACGGTGGCCCGAGAGGCGTTGATGTTATGCCGACGGACCCGGTCGAAGAGCTCTTCGGATGTGAAGTGTTCGTCCTCGGCGAAGGCGAGACGTACGATGGCATCCCGTTGAGGCGTGCGCCGCAGGCCTTTTTTGCGAATGAAATTGTCGAGCTTGGCGGCGGCGCCTTCGTCCATGGGGCGACACTAGGCGGGGACGGCGCGGCTCGGAAAGGCATTTCCCTGTGTGTTGGCGGGCGGAAGAGGATCTTCGTGCTTTCCGGATTGGCAATCGGCCACGGACGGCTTGAATGAGCCGCATGAAGCAATGGCGGCTCGTGGCAATGATGTCGATGATGGTGGTGTCCTGCGCGGCACCCCAAGCGCTGGAGGTGCGGTCGACCCATCTTCGCAATCTTGAAACTCCCTCTATGCAGGATGAGCCGATGGTCCGTGCTGAGCAGGAGAATCTCCTGCATGGCGCGATTGGATTGCGGGAACAGGAGCAGCGTCTTGGGCATTACTACGTGGTTCGCTGGAATGATGCTTCCCAGGGAGAGCCGGTGAAGGTGCTTTTTGAATTCCAGCAGGGGAGCACGGGGAGTCAAATTCACCGCCAAGAGGCTTCGTTCGATGCCTCCGAGACGTCGGGAAAGGCGGAGTTCGTGGTGAATGGGGATTCGTATTTGAAGGGCGGGCGAGTGCTGGCCTGGCAATGTCGACTGTTCCGTGGGGACCGGGAAATCGCCCGCCGTCGTTCGTATCTTTGGGAGTGATTCGTGGAGAATCTCCTCCGTATCAGCCCGGACTGGTCAAGTCGGGGCGCAATGCCTAAATTTTGGTCATGACACCTGAACTTCTGGATCCCCCCACGCTGGTCGAGAGCGGTGGGCCGATTGTCTTCCTCCAGATGGGGTTGGCGTTTTTCGGGGCCGTATTTGTGGTGGAACGGATGTTTTTCTTTCACCGTGCCCGGATCAATGTCGGGGATCTTTTGGTGGGTTTGTCGAATCATGCCCGTCGCAAGGCATTTGCCGAAGCTTTGCATGAGGCTGCGAGAGCCCCTGGGCCGGTGGCGCGAGTCGCGCATGCCGTGTTGCTCCGGCATCATCTTTCGCGGCCGGATTTGCGCGACGTCGCCCAGGAAGCGGGGCAGTTGGAGGTTCCGCGCATCGAGAAGAACCTGCGAGCGATTCTTGCCGTGGCGCTGATTGCGCCCTTGGCGGGGATGTTAGGGACCGTGATGGGGATTCTGGAGGTGTTTCAGGAACTCGGTGCGGGTGAGCAGGTCATGCCGGCCAGCGAGTTGGCGAAGGGGGTTTTTTTGGCACTTGTGACGACTGGATTCGGGTTGGCCATCGCCATTCCGGCCTATGTATTTTACCTCTACTTTGTGGGGCGGGCGAAGCGGCTCTTTCACCGCATCGAGCGCACGGGGATCGAGATGGTGAATATCATCTGCGATGCCCGGGCAGAGACGGGGATCGTGTCGATTCGTGACGAAATCGAGTCCCGTGAACGCCTGAATCGTCAGCGATGAAGCTCGTTTCGACCTTGCCTGAACGGATCGGATTCTTGCACGCGATCCCGGTGCTGGATTTGTTCACGTTGCTGCTATTGGCGTTGCTGATGGGGCCCACGTTTTTGAATCAATCTGGCGTGCAGGTGGAGATGCCGGCTTCGCAATATCAGATTCCTCGGAATGCCGATGCCCGAGTGATCACGCTCACGGAAGGGGACCCGGTGGTCCTGTGGCTGGGGCGGGAGCGATTGAGCGAGCAGGATTTGGTGGCCCGTTTGAAGGAGCAAACCGGAGAAGGAGGGCCGATTCCTGTGGCTTACATCAAGACCGAACAGCGAATTCCTGCGGGGGTGGAGCGTCGCATCGCCGAGCAGGTTCTGAATGCTGGGTTTCGGGTGTATTTGCTGGGGGGGGCGAAAACAACGGAGGTTCCTTGATGTTTCGTCGTCGTATCACGCTTCAGAAACGCGACCGCGAGTCGGGGCTGGGCTTCAACTGGCGAGTGCCGGTGTCGAATACTATGTCGTTTCTGGTCGCCTTTTTCTTGGTGGGGTCGGCGGCCGTCATTTTGGCGGTGGGGGTGAAGGTGCGAATTGGCAAAGCACGGGCCGGCGGGGAGCGTCGGGCAGTGATGACATTGATTCCTACCAACGCCATGGGCGCGGCGCTTGAGCGGATGGCGAAGGATGCGGGTCCATATCCATTTCGAGAAGATGGGGAACGCCGAGAATCCCGATGGAGGCAAGAATCCCCATCGACCTGGGCGCCATCGGATCCGGACTATGTCCCAACTCTCGCGGCCATGAGCCTCGCCAAAGGGAATGAGCGTGACCTCATGGCCGCCAGCATCCAAATGTTGCCCCCCTTACCCGATCCGCTTCCCTTGCCCGAGATTCCCGTCGAGCGGACGACGGCGCTGAGCTTTCGCCTGATGGGTGGATCTGAGTCCGACAGCATTCAAGTGCCATCGCGAAGGGTGCCTGTTGCAGAGGCTGCAGGTTGGTTGGGGGAGCGTTATTTGATCGAGACAGGGGTGCAGGGGCAGGTGCTGACGGTGCAGGCGTTGGATCCGAGTGAAACGGCGTCTCGTGCGGTGGCTTGGCTTCTTAAGGGGCGTGTGGAAACCGAAAGTGCCACCCGCCATTGGTGGGTGGTCGAATGCATGCATGGTGACCGATGATCGAGATGGATTTTAGCGATCTGGTGGTGGGGTTGGTGGGAGGAGCGTTTCTCGCTGTGATCCTGTTCGCCATCCTTTCGAGATCGAAGCACGCCAAGACCGAACGCAAAGCTTTGGAGAAAAAAGCGGTGTGTCGGCTGTGTCTCGCAGTTTTCGAGGTGGACGGCCGATTTGACGAGCACCACTGCCCGCAATGTCACGCCTCGACTGGACAGGAGGGACCGACACCTTTGGGATGAGACTTGCCAAATCCTCCTGAGGCGATCTAAGGACGGCAAACCGAGAGGGCACTGAGCATGATGAGCGAGAGACGAGTTGTGATCACCGGAGTGGGCTGCGTCAGCCCACTGGGTAACGATGCGGAATCGACCTGGGCAGGGATGAAAGAGGGACGCAGTGGCATTGCCCGCATCACCCACCTGGATCCGACCCCATACAACTGCCACATCGCGGGCGAGGTGAAGGATTTCAACGCCGAGCAGTATTTCAAGAATCCGAAAGACGCTCGTCGCGCAGATCGCTACGTCCAGTTGGCCGTAGCGGCCGCACGGATGGCGCTCGATCACTCGGGCTTGGAGGCCGTAGAAGGTCTCGATCGGACGCGGGTTGGTGCCATTGTGAGCAGTGGCATCGGGGGCTTGGGAACGCTCGAGAACGAGCACTCCAAGTTGGTGATCAAAGAAGGCGCCAAGGTTTCGCCTTTCCTGATTCCCATGATGATCGCCAACATTGCGAGTGGCGTTTTCTCAATGGAATTCGGCTTGGGTGGACCGAACATGGCGATCGTCACGGCGTGTGCGACCTCCAACAACTCGATTGGAGAAGCTTGGCGGATCATCAAGTTTGGGGATGCCGATGCGATGGTCGCCGGTGGCGCAGAGGCGAGCATTCTTCCTTGCGGCCTCGCAGGCTTTGGCAGCATGAAGGCCCTGAGCACTCGCAATGACGATCCTGAGCGGGCTTCGCGCCCGTTTGACAAAGATCGCGATGGATTTGTGATGGGAGAAGGTGCCGGGGTGGTGGTTCTCGAAGAACTCGAATACGCCAAGCGCCGCGGCGCGAACATCATCGCCGAATTGGCGGGCTATGGTGCCAGCGCGGATGCCTATCACCTCAGCGCACCCTCACCGGATGGTTCCGGTCCTGCTCGTGCGATGGAAATGGCAATGCGCCACGCGGGAGTGAATCCGGAGGATGTCGACTATCTCAATGCCCATGCCACTTCGACGGGTCTGGGAGATATCGCCGAGGTGAAGGCGATCAAACGGGCCTTCGGGGATCGGGTGCAGAATGGCCTTAAGGTCAGTTCGACCAAATCGATGACGGGCCACATGTTAGGAGCCGCTGGCGGGGCAGAACTGCTGGCCTGCCTGATGGCGATTCGTGACGGCGTCATTCCTCCGACGATCAATGTCGAGAACCAAGACCCAGAATGCGATCTGGACTGCGTTCCGAATGTCGCCATCGAAAAGCAGGTGGAGGTGGCCTTGAGCAACAGCTTCGGCTTTGGTGGCCACAATGCATCCTTGTTGGTGAAGCGATACGTTTGATCCTACGCAGCGTTTCTTATGCGGAGAAGCTCGACGGTGACGTCGGGCTTTTTTCGTATGCGGAGGCCGCAAAGCCCCGGTTCCATTGACTTTTTCAAGTCGGCTCACCACTTTTGCCGCCGTGTCCGACGAATTGCTCTGTTCTCCTCTGGAAGATCTCCACCTCGAACTCGGCGGGCGTTTGGTCCCCTTTGCCGGGTGGAACATGCCTGTGATGTATTCCTCGATCTTAACCGAACACCAAGCGGTGAGGTCGGCGGTCGGTGTTTTTGACATTTCCCACATGGGACAATTTGTTGTCACGGGTGCGGATGCGGGAAGTTGGCTGAATGGCCTCCTCGCGAATGACCTTGGCAAGTTGAGCGACGGCACCGGGCAGTACACTTTCTTGCTGAATGAGCAGGGTGGGGTGATTGACGATTTGATTGTCTATCGGGAATCTCCCGAGCGGTATTTTCTGGTGGTGAATGCGTCGAAAGTGGCGGAAGACGCCTCCTGGATGACCTCCCATTTGCAAGGAGAGGTGGAGTTTTCGGATGAAAGCTCCCAGTGGGCCGGGATGGCCATTCAGGGCCCTGAGGCTTCGGCTGCGTTTGCCAGCGCATTTCCTGGGGAAGAGCTACCATCGCGCAACGGACTGGCACGGTTGGCGGATGGATCGATCGTCTGCCGAACCGGTTATACCGGCGAAGATGGATTCGAGCTGTTTTGTGCGAGCGAGTCGGCGTGTGCGATTTTTCAGCGATTCATGGAGGCGGGAGCCACGCCTTGTGGACTGGGTGCCCGCGATAGTTTGCGCCTGGAGATGGGATATCCACTGAATGGCAGCGATCTCTCTCCGGAGCGGACGCCCCTTGAGGCCGGACTTGGATTTTTTGTCGCGTTGGACAAGGGCGATTTTGTCGGGCGAGACGCCATGGTGGCGCAGAAGAAAGAGGGTCTGGATCAGCGACTTGTCGGGATTGAATATCTTGAAAAAGGTGCTCCGCCACGCTCTCATTATCCGGTGACGGATGCTGATGGTGAAGTGCTGGGAGAGTTGGCCAGCGGGGTGCTTTCACCGAGCCTCGGAAAGGGGATCGGAATGGCCTACTTGCCCATCGCGTTCACGAAACCGGGCACCGAGGTCTGGATTGATGTTCGAGGCCGCCGCTTTCCCGCCCAAGTTGTTAAGAAGCCTTTTTACAAACCAACCACCATCCCGGCCTAAGCCAAATATAGCCAATGAATGTTCCTGATGACCTGCGATTCCAAAGCTCCCACGAATGGGTCCGCCTTGAGGGCGATACAGCCGTGGTGGGCATCTCCGACCACGCGCAGGAGGAGTTGACGGACGTGGTCTTTGTCGAGCTGCCGCAAATGGGTCGAGCGGTGGATGCCGGCGATCCGACGGCCGTGGTCGAATCGGTGAAAGCTGCAAGTGATATCTACGCCCCGATCTCCGGAGAAGTCATCGAGGTCAATGATGCGGTTGAGGCCGATCCCTCCCTGGTCAATACCGATCCTTATGGTTCGGGATGGATCTTCAAACTGAAGATCAAAGATGCCTCTCAATTGGATGCTCTCTTGGATGCGGAAGGATACCGCGCCCTGATTGGATGAAGGCTTGAACCTGGATTTCGCCGCGACCCCGTCCATCCGGGGTGGCGGCTTTTTGTTTCCACCACCGACATGTCCCTGCACGACACATTTGCCACTCGGCACCTCGGTTCCATCGGAGCCGATCGCGCTTCCCTTCTGGAAGCCACTGGATTCGAAACTCTTGACGCCCTGATCGACCGAGCGGTGCCGAATTCGATCCGGTCGACACGGCCGCTTGATCTGCCTGGCCCGCTTTCTGAAACGGCTGCTTTGCATCAACTCCGCGGTATCATGAGCCGCAACCAGGTGCTGAAGAGCTTCATTGGCCAAGGCTACTACGGCACATGGGTACCTGGCGTGATTCAGCGCAACATTCTGGAGAATCCCGGTTGGTATACGGCCTACACGCCGTATCAGGCTGAGATTGCCCAAGGTCGATTGGAGGCGCTGTTGAACTTCCAGACGATGGTGACGAGTCTTACCGGCTTGCCCGTTGCCAATGCTTCCTTGTTGGATGAGGGCACTGCAGCCGCGGAAGCCATGAGCTTGGCCCTCTCCGGAAAGCCCAAGGGAAAGGTGATGTTTGTTTCTGACGCCTGCCACCCGCAGACGGTCGATGTGGTGCGGACTCGCGCGGAGCCCCTGGGCATCGAAATTGTGTCAGGAGATTGGCGGAGTTTCGAACCCAGCCAGGTCGAAGGCTTCTTCGCCGCCTTGGTCCAATATCCGGATACTTGCGGAGAAGTGTGTGATTTCGCGAGCTTCTTTGAGAAAGTGCACGCGGCCCAGGGTTTGGCCGTGGTGGCCGCAGATTTGTTGGCCCTCACCTTACTCAAGGCTCCGGGCGAGTTCGGCGCAGATATTTGCCTGGGGAGCAGCCAGCGCTTGGGTGTCCCGATGGGCTTTGGCGGTCCTCATGCCGCCTTCATGGCGTGCTCGGATGCCCTGAAACGTAAGCTTCCAGGACGGATCATCGGGGTTTCCCACGACGACAAGGGACGTCCGGGCTTCCGCCTTTCTCTGCAGACTCGCGAGCAGCACATTCGCCGCGACAAGGCGACGTCCAATATCTGTACTGCACAGGTCCTACTGGCGGTGATGGCCTCGATGTATGCGGTCTACCATGGCCCCGAAGGACTCAAGAACATCGCCCAGCGCGTGCATTCCCTCACCGGAGCCCTCAAGGCTGCTTTGGTGAACGGCGGGCTGAAGGTCACGACCGAGCAGTTTTTCGACACTTTGGTCGTTGAGGTGCCCCAAAGCGACACGGTGGTCCGGATGGCGGCGCTCGAAGGATACAATTTGCGTCGGTTGGACGAAGGTCGAGTGGGGATCAGTCTGGACGAGACGACCTTGGCTGAGGATTTGAAGCCGATTTGTCGTGCTCTGGGCGTGGAATACGTCGATCTCGAACCGGCAGCGGGCGGTTGGGAAGCCTCCTTGGCTCGCGAGTCCGAGATTCTGACCCAGCAGGTCTTCAACCGCTATCACACGGAGACGGAGATGCTTCGCTATATCAAGCGTCTTGAGTCCAAGGATCTGGCACTCAATGAGTCGATGATTCCTTTGGGGTCTTGTACGATGAAGCTTAATGCGACTTCCGAGATGCTGCCTCTGAGTTGGGCGGAAGTGGGCTCGATTCACCCCTTCGTTCCTGCGGAACAAAGTGAGGGGTATCGCGAGATGTTGAATCAATTGGAAGGTTGGCTGGCTGAGATCACCGGGTTTGCGGGAGTTTCCCTCCAACCCAATGCGGGATCTCAAGGAGAGTATGCCGGTTTGCTGGCGATTCGCCGCTATCACCTCGATCGCGGTGATCATCAGCGAGACGTTTGCCTGATTCCCCTTTCGGCACATGGTACCAATCCGGCGTCGGCAGTGATGGCGGGGATGAAAGTGGTGGGGGTGAAATGCGATGATGAGGGAAATATCGATGTGGCCGATCTGCAGAAGCAGATCGACGCTCATGCTGATCGGGTCTCTGCGCTGATGGTGACCTATCCTTCGACTCACGGTGTGTTTGAGGACACGATCATCGACATTTGCGAGCGTGTGCATGCGGCTGGTGGCCAAGTCTACATGGATGGTGCCAACATGAATGCTCAGGTGGGTTTGACGAGCCCTGGGCATATTGGGGCGGATGTCTGTCACTTGAACCTCCACAAGACTTTCTGCATCCCACACGGGGGTGGAGGGCCGGGGGTAGGACCGATCGGAGTGGCCGCGCATCTCCTGCCGTATCTTCCGGGTCACGAAACTTTGGCGGACACTGCAGGAACCGTGTGTTCCGCGGCTTGGGGTAGCGCATCCATCAACACCATTTCGTGGATGTACATCATCATGATGGGGGCGGAGGGGCTGACGGAAGCGACCCAAGTGGCGATCCTCAATGCGAACTACGTGGCAAGCCGCTTGAAGCATCATTTCCCGATTCTTTACACGGGTCAGGACGGTTTGGTGGCGCACGAGTGCATCATCGACGTCCGCCCGCTTTCGGCGAAATCCGGGATCACCGTGGAAGATGTCGCCAAGCGGCTCATGGATTATGGCTATCATGCACCGACAATGAGCTGGCCTGTTGCGGGAACCCTGATGATTGAGCCGACCGAATCGGAATCGAAGATGGAATTGGATCGATTCTGCGATGCCATGGTCTCCATTCACGGTGAGATCATGGCGGTGGTCAATGGTGAGGCGGATGCTCAAGACAACGTCCTCAAGAACGCCCCGCACCCGGCAGAAGACGTTTGTTCGGACGATTGGGGGCACTCCTATAGCAGAGAGCAGGCTGCTTATCCGCTGCCTGGACAACGCCAACACAAGTTTTGGCCTTCGATTGGGCGTATCGACAACGTGGCCGGCGACCGAAATTTGGTATGCACCTGCGATAGTGTGGAAGCCTACGCAGCCGCCTCTGCTGGATGATGGAAGCGGCTCCGATGGATTGGGCAATTTGGTCCGCCCCGGTTCACGCGACATTGATGTTCGTGATCCGGGACGGTCAGATCCTATTGATTGAGAAGAAGCGAGGCCTGGGAGCAGGGAAGATCAATGGTCCCGGGGGCAAGATCGATCCCGGAGAGTCCCCGTTGGAGTGCGCTCTCCGGGAAACGGAAGAAGAGCTGAGAATCCGAGTTCTTGAGCCCCGGAAGCTCGGGGAGCTGCATTTTTCGATGTCTGACTTCCCTGATATCCTGTGCCATGTTTACCGCGCCGAGGACTTCACGGGCACCCCTGAGGAAACGGAGGAGGCGGTACCGCTATGGGTGCCGATCGAGGAGATTCCCTATGAGAGAATGTGGAGCGACGATCGCTTTTGGCTCCCGCTGCTCTTAATGGAGCAGACATTTTTGGGTCGATTCGTCTTCCAAGGTGAAGAGCTGGTCTGGCGGGAAGTGACCGAAGGGGTGACGATTCCGGACTGATTTTTTAAATTTCCCGGAAGGGGAAGGAGATGAATCTAAAAAGACACCCCGTGACCGCGGAGGGGCGGCGACGGGGTGCGTGTGGGTGTCCCGGGGGAAGTTGTGAAGACGGGGGAAGGTTAGAGTGATCCCTTGAGGGCTTCGAATTGGGCCCGAAGCTTTTCAAGTTCCTTCTCTTTCCGTGCAATCTCACCATGGAGGTCCTGAAGCTTTGCGAGCTTCTTGGTAATGGAACCTCCCACAGAAGCCGTCGACTTACCGGTTGGGACGGAATCCGACTTCTTCAGCCATCCGGAGATGGTCAAAGGTGAGATTTTGAATTTTTTGGAAGCAGCCGATTGTCCACCACGTCCCTTCGATGAGTTGATCTCGTTGACGTAATCGACCACCTCTTGCTTTTCAGCATCGGTGTAGCGTTTTCCTTTGTTGTTCTTAGCGGTTTTGGTGCTCATTGCGGGCCAACGATAAGTGGCGATATCGCACTGTGCAAGAGTCTTTGTTAGCTTGTGGGATAAGTCAGGACATCCAAATAACACATCAGGGAAGTGCGTCGAATGGGAAATCTGACATACTGGATATGTAGTAGTCGGCCTGTTCTTGGACGGCTTTTCGGACCACAACACCCCCAAAACCAATGAACAAATCGCATTCCTGGCGACTCTCCAAATCGGAGATTCCATCGCCGACCATGATGGTGTGAGCTGCGTGAGTGGCGATACGCCAGTCTTTGATTATCTGGGGTTTGCCCCCGTTGCGGGTGGTGGGGTAATCTCTGCCGTAGTCGAGGTATTCTCCGTGATTGTCGAAGACTAAAGGGACGGCTTCGACATGTTCGATACCTAGGGCGGAAGCGAGGGGTTCGATGAGTGGTTTGAAGCCTCCTGAGAGGATGATAACGGTCCAATCATCCGCCTGAAGACGACGAATGACCTCTGTGACACCTTCGGTAAGGGTCTCTACGTAAGTTTGTGCGATCTGATCACAAAGTGCCTTGTTGGGGCGAATGATCTCCATCCGGCGTGGGAAAACTTCATGAATAGGAACTTCACCATTCATGGCGGCATGGGTGAGAGCTTCGACCTCGGCAAAGGTCTCAGGCCCCTGAGCTCGGGCGAGTTCGTCGATGCCCTCGATGGTAGACAGGGTCGAATCGCAGTCGAAGAAGATGAGCTTTCTTTGCATAAGAGAGGGAGGGTGGATGATGACGGGGGTGTTCACTGGGACGCGGTCGAACAGTTCGACAACGTCAGCATTCGCCATTCGGATGCATCCATGACTCGCAGGGTGGCCGAGTCGGGATTCCTGGTGGGTGCCGTGGATGTAGATGAAGCGTCCGTGGGTATTGGCATTGTCGGCATCTAGACCATCGAGCCAGAGGATACGGGAGAGGATGGGGTCTCCGGCTTCAGTGTTGTCCCAAATGCCGACGGGGAGTCGACTGATGAATCGAGTGTGGAGGGCACAGCCCTCGCCGATTTTTTCGGAGATAACAAATCTACCGGTGGGAGTTCTCAGACTCCCGGTCTGACACCCTTGTCCTCGGGCCGCTGTGGAGACGGGCCATGAACGGAGGAGTTGATCGTCCTCGAAAAGGTCCATCCGCTGGTGGTCGATGGAGACTTCGAGGTGGAGCTTTGGAAATGTCATGAGCGCCGAATCCAAGCGCAAGAATGCTTTCCGCCCAAGGCGGAAGCAATTTTAAGGAGAGAAGAGGCAGCGGGGAGGAGCTCAAGTCCGAGCACGACTTCGATCAGCGCGGAAGCGCCGACGCAGTGACCGGTCGCCTGTTTGAAGGTAGCCAGATGAAGAGCTTGTGACCATGCGGCTTCAATGGCTTGGGTTTCATGGATTTTATGTTTCGCCGTTCCGCTGGCGTGAGGAACGAGAAGGTCGGGTTTGCCGTGGCGTGAGGCGAGCCCGGCGAGGGCCTCCGCGAGGAGGGGAAGGGGGCGGTTGCCTCCAAAACGCGCTTCGGGCTCAGAAAGTGAGAGCATTTCCACGAGTTCGGGTCCTTCTCCCGAGGGGGTCGATTCCAGGCAGAGAGCGGCGGCACCTTCGGATGGGTGCATGCCCAGTCCGCCTCCGTGGGCGAGGATTCCGGCCGTGTCGTAGTCCTGAAGGATGGAATGGGTGAGGGGGAGATCGGCCGCGACGACTAGGGCCCGCTGAGCTTCCCCTGACCGGAGCCAGACGGAGGCCAGGTGAAGCGCATCCAGGCCGGCGCAACAGCCGCTGGAGACCGTTTGCCATGGGGCATGAGTGCCCCATTCTGAGCTGATTGCCGCCGCAGGTTCCGCGGGTAACGAGTTGCTGGCGGTCATGAGAGGAGTCGGGCGGCGACCTGGCCAAGGTTCCCGGACGCCAGCTACGGATCCTCGGCTGGTGGCAAAAAAGATGGGCACGTCATGAAGGTCGCGCCAGCCTGAGGAGGCGACGGCCTGTTGGGCCACGATCAGGGCGGCCATGGAAAGGGGAGACCAGATGCGGTGGGCCAAACGCGAGCGGTCCTGAATCCAGCCCGCTTGGAGATCGCTGAAGTCGGCAGGCGATCCGTCGAGTTCAGCGAGGGGGCGCAATCCGGATTGGCCTTTCTGCACAGCCGCAGCCTGAACGGCGAGGTCATCGCCGAGGCAGGTGAGGCAAGCGGTGCCGCGGATGGTCAGAGAAGGGGCCATCAGATCATGTCCTCAAGGAACCGGGCACGTTGGAAAAGGGCGAAGTCCGCTGGTTCTTCACCCGTGCCGAGAAAGCGGGGAGGAATCCCGAGTTGCTCGTGAATGGCCACCGCGACGCCGCCTTTGCCAGAGCCATCCATTTTGGTGAGGATGAAGCCGTCGAGGGGCGAGGCTTTGTGAAATTCCTTGGCTTGCTGGAGGGCATTGCTACCGGTGGAAGCGTCCAATACCAACAGGGTCAGGTGCGGTGCGGCGGGATCCTGTTTGGCAAGAGTTCGGCGGATTTTTGAGAGCTCCTCCATCAGGTTGTGACGATTGTGGAGCCGGCCTGCGGTGTCGCAGATGAGGTATCGTGCGCCGTCGCGAATGGCCTGCTGGTGGGCATTGAAGCAGACGGAGGAGGGGTCGGCGTTCGCGGGCCCCGTGATGACGGGGATGTCGAGACGTTGCCCCCAGCGGAGGAGTTGCTCGGTTGCGGCCGCCCGGAAGGTATCGGCCGCGGCGAGGTAGGTGAGAGATCCGCGACGTTGCAGCCAATGAGCGAGTTTGGCGCAGGTGGTGGTTTTGCCGACGCCGTTGACGCCGACGATGAGGAAGACGAAGGGCTTGTCGGAGCTGGGAGGAAGGGGGGGAGGGAGATCGGGAGGGAGGCGTTGAGCAAGGTGTTGACGGGTGATTTCGACCACGTCGTCAGCAGTGATTTGGCGGCCGAGATCGCGCAGTTCCTCGACCAAGCTCATGGCCAAACGGGGTCCGAGGTCGGCGGCGACGAGGGAGGCTTCCAAATCGTCCCAGTCGATCTCGGCGGTGTTGGAGAACCGATTGTAAAGAGAGCGGAGAAATCCAGCCATGGCGGCGGGTTTCTAGGGCTGGATGAGAGTGGGGGCAAGGGTTTCGCACGACTTGACGGAAACGAAGGACAGACGTTGCCAGCGGGCTCCGGATCTTTATGGTGCCGACGTGATGTTGAGATGCGCGATGTTGGTCACGCTGGCTGCCGTAGCTCGTGGAGCGACGACGGACCTAACGGCGAGTGCGGAAGTGCCGGGGCTTTCTCTGCCGGAAGGTGCGACGGCTCAAGTGGTGGCTACCCACGAGAATCAAGGAGTTACCTCGCCGACGGCAATTTCCCAAGATGTTCAGGGACGGTGGTATGTGGCGGAGACCCATCGCTTCCGATTCGGTGTGGAGGACAATCGCAATCACGAGTACTGGCTGGAGGATGATGTTGCCTCCAGGACCACTGCGGATCGCTTGAAGCTGATCGAGAAGTGGCTTCACAAGTTTCCTGAGGGGTATTTTACGGCGAAAACCGAGCGGATCCGGATTTTAGCGGATCCCGATGAGCAGGGAGTTTTCGCGCGATCGGAGGTTTTTGCAGAGGACTTCGATGAACCCCTCGATGGAACGGCGGCGGGTATCTTTGCTTATGACAAGGCTGTCTACTTTGCCTGCATTCCGAAGATCACGGTTCTGGAAGATAGCGATGGGGATTTGAAGTCTGACCGTCGCAAGGTGCTGCAGGACGGATTTGGGGTGAAGGTGTCGCTATCTGGACACGACTTGAATGGATTTGTGTTGGGTCCGGATGGTCGGATCTGGGGGACGGTGGGAGACCGTGGCTTTGCGATCACGACACGCGAAGGGCGGCGATACGATTTTCCTGATCAGGGGGCGGTGTTTCGGTTCGATCCAGATGGGACCCATTTTGAAGTGGTCCATACGGGCCTGCGGAATCCCAAGGAACTTGCTTTTGATGTGCATGGGAATCCGATCACGGTCGACAACAACGCAGATCAAGGGGATCGGGCGCGGGTGGTGTATGTGGTCGATGGTGGGGATTCGGGGTGGCGGATGGGTCACCAGGTGTTGATGAGTTTTGGAGGTCCGGTGGGAGTTGGGCCTGATGTGGCCTCTGCTTGGATGACGGAAAAGTCCTGGCAAACGGCCAATGACGATCAGCCTGCCTATTTGGTTCCTCCCGTGGGGTATTTGACGAACGGGCCTTCGGGCCTCGACTACTATCCGGGGACGGGTTTCCTGGAATCCGAGAAAGGGCGATTCGTGGTTTGCGACTACACGGCGACGCCTGCGGGATCGGGACTGTGGTCGTTCCGCGTTGATGAAAAGGGTGCCGGCATGTCTTTGGCGGAGCCGCGGAAACTGGTGTGGGGGGTGACGGCTACCGACGTCTCTTATGCTTGGAACGGCAGCATGATGGTTTCCGATTTTGCGGGAGGCTGGACCTCCCATGAAGAGGGTCGGCTGGTGAAAATTTCTGCTCAGGATCCTTATCTGGCGGATGCGGCTGAGGAGGTGGCCCGAGCGATGCGGGAGGGCCTGGAAACGGTGGCACCGGATCAATTGGCGGCTTGGTTGCGCCATCCTGACATGCGTCTCAGAATCCGGGCGCAACTGGAGTTGACGCGTCGGCCGGAAGGTCCAGCCCTTTTGGTCACGGCGGCGATGAAGGGGGAAGGCTTGGAGCGGCTGCATGGGATTTGGGGATTGGGCGTGATCATGCGTCGGGGTGCGGTGGCGGATACTCCGGTGATGGATGATCATGATTTCGAGGATCTGCCCCGGACGTCAGGAGTTCAGCAATTCCTGCCCGTTTTTCAGAAGCTTTTGGCGGACCCGGACGCTGAAGTTCGGGCGCAGGCGGTCAAAGTTCTCGGAGAGGTTGGCGGTGTCTCCGATCTTGCGAATTTTGGTTCGTTGATTCTCGGGGACGATCCACGTGGACAGTTTTTCGGAACGATTGCTGCGGGTCGCTCGTTGGCGCTGGGCAGCATGACTTTTATTTGGCAAATGTTGGCCAAACACGGCGAGGAGGATGCCTATCTGCGGCATGCGGGAGCCTATGCGTTGTCGATGATTTCGACTGATGAGCAGTTGGTGACCTTGGCGCGAAGGGACGAGGTGGGGCTGCGGTTGGCGGCGGTGGTGGCTTTGGGGCGAAAGGGTTCTCCGAAGATCGAAGCCTTTCTTCAGGATGCGGACATGCGGGTGCTGAAGGAAGTGATTCGAATGATTCATGACCGGAACATCGAGTCGGCGCGGCCCTATCTGGCCAGTCGAGCGAGCAAAGGGATTCCCTATAACCTCGGAGAGATGACGTGGCGGCGACTGATTCACAATGCGCTGCATCTTGGGACCGAGCAGGAGCTGCGTTGGTTGGCGGCATTGCCTGCCGAACGGGGATTGCCTCTATCGGTGCGCCGCGAGGCTCTGCGGGTTCTCGAAATCTGGGATGCTCCGACTCCTATCGATGGAGCCAACGGTTCCTATGTGCCGGCGCGCACGGAGGGTCGAGTTGCCGTGGCCAGTGTGCTGGGTCCCATGGTGGATGAATTGACCCGAATCTCCCCGGAGATTTTGGAGCCCGCGATTCGCTTAATCGGGAAGTTGGGATTGGATGACTCGGATGTTTCCGCGCAAAGATGGTTGGAGATCGCTCAGGATTCCGAGCTTCCGGACGAAGCGCAAGAGGCCGCTTTGAAACGTTGGGTTCTGAAAAATCCTTCGGACCGAGACGCGAAGTTGGCGGAAATTGCGGCGGGCGAAGACGATGCATTGGCTCTTTCGGCACTTGCAGAGTTGGCAGAAATCTCACCGGAAATGGCTGCTGCGGGGGTTTCTCAAGGGGTGCTTTCCCCAAATCCTCGGCGCAAAAAAACCGCGTGGAAAATGGTGCCGGATGTGGGCGGTGAGGCCATGGAGACGTTGATTGTCGAAGGACTGAATCGATTGGCCGAAGCGGGTGGAAAAGATCCTGCGGGACTGGAGTTGTTGGACGCGGCCGATCAAATGAAGTCTCCGAAGGTTGATGCGGCTCTGGCGGACTTCTCCAAAAAGTTGGAGGACGGTGGCGAGCCTTTGGGAACCTGGATGGTGGCGTTGGAGGGAGGAAATGCGGAGCACGGGAAGCAGTTGTTTTTCAATGATGGTCGCGCCCAGTGTGCCCGATGCCACCGAATCGGTGGGGATTTCGGAGTGACTGAGGCGGGTCCCAATCTGGAAGGAGTCGCTGACCGTGGAGACCGGCGTTATTTGCTGGAATCGATCGTGAATCCGCAGGCGAAGGTCGCACCGGGTTTTGGCGTGGTGACGGTGACGCTGAAGGACGGCTCGGTGCTCGGAGGAGTCCTGATGAAGGAGGACAATGATCAAGTTGAAATCGATATGGCTGGGGAGCGGCGCATTCTGGATCGGGCGGATCTGGAATCCATGAGTGAGCCGATTTCGGCGATGCCGCCGATGGGCGCCATTTTGAATCGGGGTGAGATCCGCGATTTGGTGGAGTGGCTTGCGGTCCAGCACGGAAAGCGGGAGGGGGGACACTGAGAGTGTCGCTTGAGCCCGAGTCGGGGAGTCACTACGGTCCCGTCGAAGCCATGTCAGAACCCACCTTCAAACCGGATCCTCACCCGGGTGTCGCAGCCAGTGCCATCTCGGTGATGGCGTTGGTGGTGGCCCTGGTGATTCAGGCCATGGGAGTGAGTGGGCAGTGGGACGCTTCGCTGATGGAGCGCTTGAGAGGCTTGGGGCTGGAAGGTGGCTTGGAGCCTTTGATTGCCTGGCAGGCGTGGGCATGGATTTGCGCGGTCTATTTCCTGAGCAGCTGGGCATTGCTGCATGTGCGAGGTACGTGGCGTCGTGGAGTGATTGCGATCTCCACTTTGGTGGTGCATCTCGGCTGGATTCCGGTTTTGGCGTTGTGTGGGCGGGTTCCGTATTTGGTCGCGCCCTTGGTCGGTTTGCTCTGGGTTTTGGTAGGAGCGATGATTTACGCGGCTCGCCACCGCGAACCGAAGTGAGATCAACATGGCTCGTATCGAATACCCGGAAGCGGTCCTCGGACTGATCCAAGAACTCAAGCAGTTGCCAGGTGTTGGTCCCCGAAGTGCCGAGAGGATCGCGATTTGGCTCGTTCAGCACCCTCGGGCGCACCCACAGGCCCTTTCGGCGGCCTTGTTGGGGGCACACGAAACGGTGAGTTCCTGCGCCCGGTGTGGATTTTTTGCGACGCCGGAAGGATGCTCGGTGTGCGCTCATCCGCGCCGCGAGCCGATCCTGTGTGTGGTGGAGCAGGCCACGGACGTCATTTCCATGGAGCGATCCGGAGCGTTTCAGGGTCGCTACCACTGTTTGGGCGGTCGCCTATCTCCGCTGGACAACGTGACTCCAGAGAATCTGCGAATCGGTTCGTTGCTCGAACGCTTGGAGGAGGAGTCGATCGAGGAGGTGATTCTCGCCCTCGGAGCGGATGTGGAGGGGGAGGCGACGGCCAATTATTTGGCGGATTTGTTGAGAGGAAAATGCCAAGTGACCCGATTGGCGCAGGGTCTTCCCGCAGGGGGTGGACTGGAGCACGCGGATGCTCTCACGTTGGCGCGGGCCCTGGAGGGCCGTCGGGGCCTTTG
The DNA here is from genome assembly GCF_014201715.1 of Haloferula luteola. Taxonomy (GTDB): domain Bacteria; phylum Verrucomicrobiota; class Verrucomicrobiia; order Verrucomicrobiales; family Akkermansiaceae; genus Haloferula; species Haloferula luteola. The sequence continues at coordinate 267,812 of NZ_JACHFD010000001.1, read as the reverse complement.
ATCCGCGAATCAGGTCGTCGGTGCAGGGACGGAGCGACGGCGAAATATCTTGGGTCTCAGTACCTCGAAAAGCCAAGTGCCGGCGCAGGCGCCGAGGAAGTCGGCCGCGAAGTCGAAGGGGTCATTTCCACTGCGTCCTTCGACGAAGCTTTGATGCAGTTCGTCCAGTCCGCCGACCAAGGCGACGATGCCGACCACGATCCAGAACCGTCGACGAAATGGCCAATCGCCACGGTGCCAGTACACGGCGGAGGCGAGAATGCCGGCTCCTCCGAGGAAAAATCCGAAGTGATAAAATTTGTCGACGTTGACCCAGTCTTGGGGTGCGGGCAGTTCCCGGACGTCGGAGGAAAGCCACCACAGGGTTGCGACCCATATGGCGAATGCTCCGAACCAGAACCGAGGCGAGCGGATCATTGTTTGCGGACCTCTTCTTCAAGCCGCTCCGCCAGCCATTGCTTCATCATCGACTGGTAGTTGAGGAAGCGTGAGCGGGCGATGCGCTTGATTCGCGAGAGCATTCGGGGATCGAAACGCAGAGTGATGGTGGTGGATTCACGGGAGTCGGGCTGGTGAATCGAGCCTGCCATGAGGCGGCCATCCAATTCATTTTCGAGCCAGAAGATTGCTTCTTGCTCTTCGTCCTCGAACTCGGGGATCTGGTTCCAGTGGGTGAGAGTCTTCATCGGGATGGGATCACTTGAATTCGGCGTATTTGCGCTCGTAGAAGCGAAGTTCGCCCTCGCTCATTTCTCGCGCACAGATGACCCGAACCGTTTTGCCGTTGGTCCAAAAGCAAAGGAAAATGCCACGCTCGGCGACCGTTTTGCCGATGGCATAGAAGCGGGTCTCGCCGTCGGCCCGGTCGTCCTCGGGAAGAAAACGGAGCGCGAAGGGGTCCTCCAGCGCTTCCTCGATTTCCCGAGGTTTGATGTGTTTGAGGTCAAAGTTGACGTCGATCAGGTCGAGTTCCATGAGCGTGTGGCCAGAGCAAATCGCGGAATGGGGATCGGGGGAAGCGGAAAGGGCGGGAACCTGATTCGGTTCGTTCATGCATTCTGTCGTTTTTCCACGGTTGCGCTTCCGCGGTCGATCGGTTGAATTGCCCGCCAACACGTCAGAATCCATGGGAAGAGCATTTGAATGCCGCCGCCGGGCCAAGGAAGCACGCTGGGACAAAATGTCGAAGGTGTTTCCGAAATTGTCGAAGTCGATCACGCTCGCCGCCAAAAACGGTGGGCCGGATCCGGATATGAACCCGGCCTTGCGGCTCGCCATCCATACCGCCAAGTCCGAGAATCTTCCGAAGGATAAGATCGATGCGGCGATCAAGCGTGCGACGGGAAACGACGCAGCGAGTTTTGTGGAAATCAGTTACGAGGGCAAAGGCCCTCATGGTTCCCTGTTTTACATCGAGTGCGCAACGGACAACACGAATCGCTCGGTGACCAATCTGAAGACGATCTTCAACAAGAACGGCGGGCAGATGGTGAATAGTGGCCAGCTGGATTTCATGTTCACCCGCAAGGCCGTAGTGGAATTCGAAGCGGAGGGGGTCGAACTCGAAGAGATCGAGCTGGAGTTGATCGATCACGGGTTGGAGGAGCTGGAAGTGGAGGACGGCATCGCTCGAGCGATCGGGGATTACACCTCGTTCGCCAACCTCACCGCCGGCGTGGAAAAGCTCGGGATTTCGCCGAAGAAGGCGGGTTTGGAGAGAATTCCTACGCAGCCGGTTGAGCTGACCGACGCTCAGATGGAGGAAGTGGAGTCGTTGTTGGAAAAAATCGAGGACGACGACGACGTGCAGGTGGTGTTCACGAACATTGGCTGAGCCTGAGCTCCAGCTTTGTTAGAGGCCTGTGTTGGGCTCGGTGCTGCGCCGAGCCCCCTTTTCTCCGGTCGTCATGTCGAGGCCTTACGCCTTGGCGAAGCATTGCTCGAAGCGGGGAGTGTAGGCTTGGGCAAACTCGATCACAGAAACAGGTCGACCTGCTTCATTTTCGACGCAGGTCATGACGACGCCGTCAATGCCACAGGGTGTGATGGCGAAAAACGGGAGGAGGCAATCACGGGTGACGTTGATGGCGAAGCCGTGCATGGAAATCCATTTGGTGACTCCCACGCCAATGGAGGCAAGTTTGCGATTCTCGACCCAGACCCCGGTCATGCCATCGCGCCGGCTCGCTGGAATTCCGAAGTCCTGACAGGTCAGGATCAACGATTCTTCGAGTTTGCGAAGATGTTCGTGGAGGTCCTTGCCTCGTTCTCTGAGATCCAAAATGGGGTAGCCGACCAGCTGTCCGGGGCCATGATAGGTGGCTTGGCCACCGCGATTGATTTCAAAGACGGGAGCTGGAAGGGCTTGTCGGTTTTGGAGTGAGGATTGATCGCGGCGGCGACCAATGGTGTAGACTGGGGTGTGCTCCAGCAGGTGAAGCGTTTCCGGACCGCTCCCTTCGAGGATGGCCGCAGCGCTGGCTTCCTGCAAGGTGAGCCCATCAGGGTAGGGGACAGTCGAGGAATGATGGCAGACTTGCATGGAGGGATGATCAAATCGGTTTCCGGTCGAGCAAGCGGGCTTTGAGGGGATCATTCGCCTGCAGGTGAGCGAGGGCAATCGCCAGGGCGTCGGCGGCATCGTGAGCGGGGGTTTCCGAGAGGCCGAGGAGGGCGCGGATCATGAAGGCCACCTGGGCTTTGTCGGCGCGGCCATTGCCCACGACGGCTTGTTTCACCTTGGTGGGAGCGTATTCGTAGATGGGCAACCCAGCGTCGGCGGCAGCGATCAAAGAAGCTGCGCGGGCAGCTCCCATGGTGATGGCGGTGCGGTGGGATTGGACGTAAATGATGCCTTCGACTGCAACCTCATCGGGCTGGTGGGTTCGAATGACATGAGCAAGGTGGGTCCTGACCGCGGCCAAGGCTGCCGATTGGGCAATCCGCGCGGGGATGGAGATGACCTCGTAGACGATGACGCGGGCGCTCCGGTGATCGCCCTCCAGAACGGCGTATCCCGTATTTCGGATGGCGGGGTCGATGGAGAGAACGCGCACGATCCGGGGCGTGAAGCGGTGAATTCTGAGGCCTGTCCGGTGGACGCGGAGGGGCGAGCCTCAGCGGCGCCGTTTTTTGCCGCCTCCGGCAGGACGCTTTTTCCGCAAAGGTTTGCGGTCATCGTCGAGGAGGGCGGTGTAGATGTATTCGAAGTTCTCGAGCTTGCGGCGTTCGATGGTCTTGTCGATGAAGACCTCGACGGACTTGGCAAAGTCGAGTTCGTCGGCGGTGAGAAGGGTAAAGGCGTCGCCTTCCGTTTCGGCTCGGCCGGTCCGCCCGATACGGTGGACGTAGTCTTCGGCGTTTTCCGGAACTCGGTAGTTGATGACGTGGGAGACACCGGAAATGTCGATCCCGCGGGCGGCCACGTCGGTGGCGACGAGCACCTCGTATTCTCCGGATTTGAATCCAGCGAGCGCTTTCATGCGGTCGGTCTGGTTGATGTCCGAGTGCATCGCCGTGACCTTGGGATGACCGCTGGTCTTGAGAAGCGCACAGACGGAATCGGCTTCCTTGCGGGTGCGGGTGAAGATCATCACCGAGTGGAAGTCGGTTTGATTGAGGAGGGCAAGGAGCAGTTGGTCACGCTGGTCCATCGAGACCGGATAGAAGGCGTGGTTGACGGTGGATGCCACGGCGCGGCGGGCGATTTCGACTTCGACCGGGTCATGGAGGCACCACTGCGCGAAGGTTTGGATCGCCGGCGGCATGGTGGCCGAGAAAAACAAGGTTTGGCGGCCGTCCCATGGGCAAAGATTCACGATTTTCCGCACTTGGGGAAGGAATCCCATGTCGAGCATGCGATCGACTTCATCGAGAATCAGGATCTTCAGTTCCCCGAAGCGCATGGTGGCGCGATAGAAGTGATCGACGAGGCGGCCGGGGGTGGCAACCACCACATCGGCGCCAGCGAGCTGCTCCATCTGAGTGCCATAGCCCACGCCTCCGTAGAGGAGGGCCACTTTGCATCCCGTGTGTTTGCCGTATTTTTCGAACTGCTCGGCGACTTGGTGAGCCAGTTCCCGGGTGGGCTCGAGGACCAGAATCTGTGGTTTTCCAATGGGTTGGATTCTGGAAAGCGCGGGGAGCGCGAAGGCTGCGGTCTTGCCGGTGCCTGTTTGAGAGGCTCCAATCACATCCTTTCCTTCTAGAATGAGAGGAATGGCCTTCGCCTGAATGGGCGTCGGATTTTCGTAGCCGGACTCGACGACGGCTTGGAGAACGGCTTCGGAAAGACCGAGAGTATCAAAACCCATAGGCGGGAGCCGTACTGGGCTCGGGGTGAGCGGTCAAGGGCACTCTCCGCTTATCTCGCGATCGGAGCCAAGGGAGAATGAATGAGCAGGCACTCTTCGAGCATGGGTTGGATTTCCTCGAGGAGCGGATCACCCGCGGCCAGACGAGGACCGAAGCGCAACTGAATGCGCCGCAGGATGCATTCGAGATCGAGGAGAGCATCGGTGTCCGCACGACCGCGGAAGCAGGCAATCAGCCAGGCATGGGGGGAGGGGAGGACCACCGCCTGCATGCCATTTTCGAAGGGGAACTCGCGGGGTGAGGGGGATGGGGATTCCGCAAGGTATTGAGCGAGGCGATCCACGGTGGGAGCCACTCGGCGAGGATGCAGGTGGCGGGTGAGATTGCCGCTTGCGTGGGAGATGAGACTGAAGTGTCGATCGTCGAGCAGGAAAACCTCCTCCAGATGGTAGCGATGACTACGCGTCTCGACGACTTCCTCATAGCTGCGACTCGAGAACAGGGCTTGGAGCCTCCAGCGGAATTTTTGGAACAGGTCGGGCTCCTGAAACGGACCTTGGGTGTGCTGGGCAAGTGCTCGTCGGAAGGCGGTCCTCAAAACGGGTTCCCATTCTTCGCAAGAGAGCGGAGTTGGAGGGTGGGCGGAGCGCATCAATGGAGAGAGGGCTTCCAGAAGATCCTCATCGGTGTAGGGGGCTTCCGGGTCCTCCATCGAAGAAGCGCCGGGTGCTGAGGGTGCCTCCAGGGCGGAGGGATGGGAGGACGGCGTGAGAGGGGGCTCCTCGGCGGATGGGAGGGGGGGCAGCGGGGTGCCGGGAGAGGAAGGGGCAGCAAAGGTTCCCAACGGCAGCGGAGAAAGATCGGCCACACTCATGACGGATCGGGGGGCTGAAGGGCTTCGCAAAGATCGCAGGCGGCCCCTGCCAAGCGGCCGAGGGCATCACGGATTTCCGGGGACCATTGGGGGGACTCGTCGCGAAGGGATTGCAGAGACCGCGCGACTTCGTGTCGAAGGCGATTTTCGCGGATTTCAAGGTAGTGCATGAAACCCTCCTGCCAGCGCTCAAAACCGGGCCGGAGCTCGTCGACGACCGCCTGACGGGCCTCGTCGGAAATCTCGCGGCGCTGGCGAGCCACGGTTTGGATTTGGTGGGCGAGGCGGCGGGTTTCCTCCATTTGACGGAGCCGCTCGGCATCGAACTCATCTTTGAGCTGGGCCAGAGTGGCTGTGACCTCCTGGGCAAGGGCCGACGACGGCTCGGCCTCCAGAGGCATGGGCCGGAGCGTGGCCTCTAGGCGCGCGAGTCTGTGCTCAACTTGGTTGAGCTGACGGCCGACGAGAATCTCTCGGATCCTCTCGACCTGACGAGTGGATGAGGGTTCGGGGGATGACTGTGGCATGGGTGATGCACACGGGGTGGGGGATGAACTCGGAAAGCATGGCGCAAAGAAGCGGGCGGGAAAAGAGGAAGATTCGCGCTTCGCTTCGAACGATGGTCAGGAATGCCAAAGCAATTTTTTGTGAAACAGCGGATTGTTGAAGCGGTGAAAGACAGACCGCCTCTTTCGTGGTAGAGTCGGCCGCATGCCGGACGAGGAGACGGAAGACAAAGAGAGAGACAAGGCCCTGCAGGAAGCTTACGAGCGGACCCGCAAGAGCCTCATCGCCCGGCTCGACAACTGGGAAGACCAGAGGACCTGGGATGAATTTTACCAGACTTACTGGCGCTTGATCTACGCGGTGGCGATCAAATCCGGGCTGCGCCCGGAGGAGGCTCACGACTGTGTGCAAGAGACGATTTTGTCGATTGCCAAGCAGAGTAAGAAGAAGCTCTACGATCCGGAGCAAGGTTCCTTCAAAACTTGGCTGATGAATATGACCCGGTGGCGCATCAATGATCAGTTTAGGAAGCGCAAAAAGGACACTGCCATGGCCGGGGGCGACTGGGATGACGACCGTAAAACGGCCGTGATCGATCGGTTTGAGGACCCCAAGGGAGATCTTCTTGAGCGTCTTTGGGACGTGGAATGGAAAAAAAATGTAGCGGAGGCCGCTTTGTCCCGGGTGAAGGCGAAGGTTTCTCCGAAGCAGTATCAGATTTTTGATTATTACGTGATCCGCCAATGGGACGCCAAGAAGGTTCAAGACCATCTTGGTGTCAGCATGGCTCAAGTGTATCTCGCCAAACACCGCGTTGGAGCGGTATTGAAGCAGGAGCTAGCCCGTTTGGAGGAGAATGCCGACGACGAGACTCCGGCCTGACCCCGTCATTCCTGACCATGAAGTGCTGCGCCGCATTGGCGGGGGCGCTTATGGAGAGGTCTGGCTGGCGCGTGGTGTGACGGGGGCTCTGCGGGCGGTGAAAGTCCTTTGGCGTGAGGACTTTGAGGATGAGCGAGGATTTGAGAGGGAGTTTGAAGGGATTCTGAAATACGAGCCGGTTTCGCGCGACCATCCGGGCCTAGTGAACATTCTTCACGTGGGTCGCAGTGTCGGAGAGCCGGCTTTTTACTACTACGTGATGGAGCTGGGGGACGACGTGGTCTCCGGCGCGGACATCAATCCGATCGAGTATGAAGCACGGACCTTGCGGTCAGACGTGCTGGCGGCGGGAAAGAAGCGCCTCGACACGGCATTTTGTATTGATGCGGGGCAGCGTCTTGCGGAGGCGCTTCAGCATCTTCATGAAAATGGCCTGGCCCACCGGGACGTGAAGCCGGCGAACGTGATTTTCGTCAACAACCGGGCCAAGTTGGCGGACATCGGGTTGGTGGCGGCACGTGGGCAGCGGACTTTTGTGGGCACGGAAGGATTTGTGCCCCCGGAGGGCCCGGGTTCTGCGCAGGCGGACGTCTACTCGCTGGGCAAGGTGCTCTACGAGATGGCCACTGGGAAAGATCGGCTCGACTTTCCCGAGTTGCCGGATGAGTTGCCGACGGGAGCGGAGCGTCGGCAATGGTTGGAGCTCAATCGAATCATTTGCAGCGTCTGCGACCCTCAGATTTCTCGACGGACGATCTCCTCAGCGGGAGAATTGGCGGCGTCCCTATCGGATTTGCGGGCGGGGAAACGTCGGCGTCGGCGGCGTCCTCTGGGTGCATTTTCGGCTTCCGTGTTGTTTGGCGCAGGTCTGACCTGGGCTGGGTGGGAGCTGAGTCATGAATCGGAAATCATGGACCGGTTGGCCGGTGTGACTCCGGTTCCTCCTCCGGTAGAGGCGGAGAAAGTCGCTTTCGTTAAGGTCACGAGCACTCCGGATGAAGCCGCTGTTTACCAACTTTCGGACGATGGGGGGGAGGCGGTATTTTTGGGGCGTACTCCGACGGACGTGATTGAAACTCGGGTGGGAAGAAAGCTCTCGCTGCGGATGGTCAAGGATGGATACCGGCCATACGAACTGGAGGCGGTGGTGCCATTTTCGGCCCGAAATGAGCCTCTGACGATCACGGCTTTGCTGAGCGTCTATTCGCCTCCGATCCGGAACTTGGATTGGATGGATCATTTGGATGAGGAGTTTCGTCCTCTGGGCGAGGGACATGAGAGTTTGTTGCCCGTGGGCCCAGCTGCCTGGGGTCGATTTGTGGAGGCAACGGGCCCCCAGGATGCCGAGATCATTTCTGGTGCGGGTGAGTTGCCTGAAACCGTGGCAGTGTCCCAAGAGGCGGCCCAAGCCTTCTGCGACTGGTATGTCAGCTCCGGGATCAAGGCGGGCTTCCTGAAAGTCGATCACGAGGCGGTCCCGAGGCCGGTGGGTTCCTTTTCCGAAGGATTGATTTCAGCGGAAAACCGGGAAAAAGGCTGGAGGCCATTCCGGCTGCTGGTGCGGACCATTCCGTTCGGGCGTTTGATTGTGCAAACGCATCCCGCGGAGGCCGATATTTACGTCAATGGCATCAACCAAGGGATCGCGAAGACGTCTTTGCTGGTGGATCGCGTGAAGCCGGGAGAGGTCGAGATCCAAGCTCGACTGGAGGGATACAAAACGGAGTCACGAACCATCCATCTGGGACCCAAGGAAACCACGCATCTGGAGATGTCGCTGCAGCGGAACTTGAGTGTGGTTCTCGATCAGGAGTGGGAAAACTCATTGGGGATGAAGTTGATGCCGATGGCCAAGGACTGGATGGCTTCGGCGTGGGAAACACGGTGGGTGGATTTTCGCAGCTATTCGGTGGCGACTCGCGAGCCCATGCCTCCCGAGCCTGAGTGGGCTGACGATCTGCCCGACGGCGAGACTTTGGATCAGCATCCGGTGATCATGGTTTCACGGGAAGAATGTGAAAGCTTCTGTGCTTGGTTGACTCTCAAAGAACGAGCGGAGGATCGCCTGGGCCCGACTTTGGAATATCGGCTCCCTACTGATGCGGAGTGGAGTGAATTGGCGGGAGTGATTGAGCCGTTGGCTTTTTCGCCCGCCAGGCGCGATCAGATGAAGTCGCGGGTCTTCCTCTGGGGGCCGAATTGGCCGCCGCCGGGATTGGTGGGAAACCTCGCGGGGATCGGCGCGGGTTTGCCCAGCAATCGGATCATTCCCGGATATTCTGATGGATTTGTCCATACGGCTCCGGTGGGGGCATTTCCGGCGACGGATGATGGGATCTTCGATCTCTGCGGGAATGTTCAGGAATGGGTGTCCGATTCCTACAGCACGACTGCCTTGGCGATGGAGACAGGTGTGTTGCGAGGGGGCGGATGGCGCAGCTACTTGGAGAAGGATCTCTACATCGGCGCCCGGAACCCGCAGCCCCCGACGGCGAGGGACTCAACCTATGGTTTCCGCGTCGTACTCGCGAAACGCGTTGTTTCATCGGTCAAGAGGTCGGAGACTTCGGCCGAAGATGGTTAGCATTCAACTCGAATATCAGGGCGGCCTTCATTGCGCCGCGGTCCACGGTCCTTCTGGAGCCACTCTCGCCACCGATGCACCGGTCGACAACAACGGCCGTGGCGAGTCGTTTTCACCCACCGATCTCGTAGCGACAGCTCTGGGGTCATGCATGCTCACCATCATGGGCATCGTGGCTCAGCGAAAGGAACTGCCGATGGAGGGTGCCAAAGTGAACGTCCGCAAGTTCATGTCCGCCGACACGCCGCGGCGAATTGTGAAGCTTGAAGTCGATTTGGACATTCCTCTCCCAGCGGATCACGCGGAGCGCCCGATGCTTGAAGCCGCAGGCAAGGGATGCCCGGTTTTTCATAGCATCCACCCCGATATTGAAGTCGTGATGCATTGGAATTGGGTCGGCTAAGCCGTCCCGACCTCTTGATTTTTCGCATTTTCACTTGCGCCACCAAGCAGGGAATGCACAGTCCCTGCACCTAAACATTAGAAAACAAAGCAAAACACTAAGGTATGCTTCCGGCTCACGCTCCCTTGAATTCCGACCAGCGCAGTCGCTTTGATGCGCTATTGGCCGAACTGTCGACGGACCAGCAATCGTGGCTGGGCGGATGGCTGACTGCTCGCACGGGCGGGGGCCCTGCCTTGGCGGCGCCAGCGACTGCTGGAGCGGCTGTATCGGTTCCTTTGACGATTCTTTATGGAACGGAGTCGGGTAACTCCGAAGAGCTCGCCGCGCGCACGGCTAAGTCGGCGAAGAGCCGGGGATTCAAACCCACGGTCAAGAACATGGCCGATCTTTCGCCGGCCGATTTGGCCAAGTCGGAGCGATTGGTGGTGATTGTCAGCACCTGGGGTGACGGGGAGCCACCGGAAACCGCAACGTCGTTTTATAAGGGGCTGATGTCGGAGGATGTCGATCTCTCCAAGGTATCTTTCTCGGTGTGCGCGCTAGGGGATACTTCCTATGAGCAGTTCTGCAAGACGGGCAAAGATGTCGATGCCCGTTTGGCCACGTTGGGTGGCAAACGCGTCGCGGAGCGTCGGGATTGCGATGTCGATTACGAAGATTCTTACCAGGAGTGGGTCGAGGCCGCTTTCACGGCTCTGGCACCGGCGGCGGTGGCAGCGGTGAGCGAAATTTCGCCGGTGGTGGCGCCGGTTGGTTCGACATTCGGAAAGAAGAATCCGTTCCCTGCCGAGTTGCTCGACAAGGTGCTTTTGAATGGCCGGGGGTCCGCCAAGGAAACCTGGCACTATGAACTCTCCCTGGAAGGTTCCGGGCTGACTTACGAACCTGGCGACGCCCTGGCAGTGCTGCCGGTGAATGCTCCCGACGTCGTGGAGGATATTTTGCGGGCGGCTCGCCTTAGTGGCTCAGAATCGGTGACACCGAAAGGGGGCCAAGCCAAGCCGCTGGCGGAAGCCCTGCGTGAAGACTTTGAGATCACGACTCTATCCAAAGCCGTGCTCAAGAAACTTGCCGAAGTGGCACCCGCCTCGGAGTCGCTCGCCGCGTTGCTTGCGGATGAGGGCAAGGAGGAGTTGAGGGAGTATCTATGGGGCCGATGGATCGCCGATGCGATTCGTCAATTTGCTCCGGACGGATTGTCGGCTGAAGCGCTGACTGGGGTGATGCGGAAACTGCCACCTCGGCTCTATTCGATTGCTTCCAGCCCCTTGGAGCATCCAGGAGAAGTCCATCTGACGGTCGCTTCGGTGCGATACGATGCCCACGGTGCTCCGCGCAAGGGTGTGGCTTCGACCTATCTTGCCGATCTCGTTGAGAATGGCGATTCAGTTCCTGTGTTCACCCAGCCGAACAAGAATTTCCGGCTGCCGACGGAGGGTGACACCCCGATCATCATGGTGGGTCCGGGCACGGGCATCGCTCCCTTCCGGTCCTTCGTTGAGCACCGTGCTGCCAGCGGAGCGTCCGGCAAAAACTGGCTCATCTTTGGTGACCAACGGTATCAATTCGATTTCCTCTATCAGCTGGAATGGCAGGATCACCTCAAGAATGGTTCTTTGCACAAGCTGGACGTTGCCTTTTCCCGCGACCAACCCGAAAAGGTCTATGTTCAGGACCGCATCCGTCAACGGGCCGCCGAGTTGTTTGCCTGGCTGGAAGAAGGAGCCCATTTCTATGTCTGCGGTGACGCCTCGCGCATGGCGCATGATGTCCACGAGGCTCTCATCGATGTGGTGACCACGGCAGGCGGTCGCAAGCGTGAGGAAGCCGAGGCCTACCTGGAGGACCTGAAGAAGTCCAAGCGCTATCAGCGCGACGTTTACTAACTGTTGATTCCATTTCATCCCCAACCGTTCATTTCCATGTCCGACAAACCACTTTCCGCCAACGAGGGTATCAAGACGCGCTCGAACTATCTGCGCGGCCAAATTGTCGACGACCTCGCCGACCTTTCGACGGGTGCCGTGACGGAGGATAGCAATCAGCTCCTCAAGTTCCACGGAACCTACATGCAGGATGATCGTGATCTGCGTCCAGATCGCCGCAAGCACAAGCTCGATAAGGCCTATTCGTTCATGCTGCGCATCCGCTTGGCGGGTGGTGTGGCCTCGACCCAGCAGTGGTTGGAAACGGATCGTCTGGCCGACGACTATGCCAATGGCACGATCAAACTGACCACGCGCCAGGCGTTCCAGTTGCACGGCATCATCAAGACGAATCTGAAGCGCACGATTGCCGAAATCAATCATGCCGCCATGGATACGATCGCGGCCTGCGGCGATGTGAACCGCAACGTGATGTGCAATCCGAATCCCCATCTCAGTTCGGTTCACGAAGAGGTTCAGCGCGATGCGCAGGCGATCTCCGATCACCTCACTCCGCAGACGGGTGCTTACCACGAAATTTGGCTCGATGGGGAGAAGGTGGAGAGCTCTGAAGAAGAGGTCGAGCCGATCTACGGGAAGACTTATCTTCCTCGGAAGTTCAAGATCACCATTGCTGTGCCTCCGTCCAATGACGTGGATCTCTATGCCAATGACCTCTCGTTCATCGCGATTGTCGAAGATGGGAAACTGGTGGGCTACAACGTGGCCGTTGGCGGTGGTCTGGGCATGACCCATGGCAACGAGGCGACCTATCCGCGCTTGGCCGATGTGATCGGCTATTGCTCGGTGGATCAGGTCGTCGACGTCGCCGAGAAAGTGGTGATGGTGCAGCGGGATTTCGGGGACCGGACCGACCGCAAGCATGCGCGCTTGAAATACACCATTCAAGACCGTGGCGTGGACTGGTTTAAGGCCGAACTCCATCGTTACCTGGGATACGACCTTGATGAGGTGAAGCCCTTTGAATTCACGGACAACGGCGATCGCTTTGGCTGGACGACTGATGAGCGCGGTGTCCACCACTACACCTTGTTTGTGCAAGGAGGCCGCGTCATCGACACGCCGGGATATCCGATGCGGACAGGACTGCGGGAGATTGCCAAGGTGCACCAAGGGGACATTCGCCTGACCGCAAACCAGAACCTGATCATCGCGAGCGTGACGGATGAACGTCGGCCCGAGATTGAGGCGCTGTTGGAGAAGTTTGGCATGAGCCGTAGCCACGAGCGCAGCGCCATGCGCCTGGCTTCAATCGCCTGTGTGGCGTTGCCCACCTGCAGCCTCGCGCTGGCAGAGGCGGAGCGCTATCTTCCTGATGTCCTCACCTTGTTGGAGGAGGAGTTGGAGAAGTTTGGCTTGCGGCATGATGCCATCACCATCCGGATGACCGGATGCCCGAATGGTTGCGGACGTCCGTTCATTTCGGAGATCGGCTTCGTGGGGCGTGGTCCGGATCGCTACAACTTGTATCTTGGGGGCGGCCACGCTGGCCAACGTCTTAACAAGCTTTACCGTCAGGATCTGCCTGCGGCCAAGATCATCGAAACGCTTTCTCCGATTCTGGAGCGATATGCCAAGGAGCGCGAAGATGGGGAAAAGTTTGGGGATTTTGTGATTCGTGCTGGATACGTCATCGCTACCGAACAGGGCGCGGATTTTCACGCCAATATCAAGCCGGAGGCCCTTGAAACTGCATGAGGACGCGATCGATGACGGGGGAAGAATTGAGCGCCGAGCTCGAACCGCTGTCTGCGGGAGATCGGCTGCGTCTGCTTTCCGAGGTGTTCGGTGATCGCCTCGTGGCATCCACCAGCTTTGGGCTTCAGTCGGCAGTGATGCTGGATCTGATCGCCCAGCACGCTCCGGAATTGCCGGTGATTTTCATCGATACAGGTTATCTTTTTCCCGAGACCTATCAGTATGCGGAAGAGCTGGTGAATCGTTTTGGCACCGACCTGAGGGTGTACCAACCGCGGCTTAGTTCGGCGCGTATGGAGGCGCTGCATGGCCAGCTGTGGGAGCAAGGCAAGGAGGGTCTGGATCGCTATGGAATTCTGACGAAGGTCGAGCCCATGGACCGGGCGCTCAAGGAATTGAATGCCCATGCATGGATCAGTGGTCTGCGGCGCTCCCATTCCAGCACCCGAGCCGAGCGGCCTTTTGCGGAAAAGCAGAACCGGATGACGAAAGTGTATCCGATTCTCGATTGGGTCGATGCCCGAGTGTCCGCCTACATGCATGACCGTGGCTTGCCGCCTCATCCACTGGCAGCGCAAGGTTACGCGACGATGGGAGATTGGCACAGCACCGCTCCTGCCGTGAATGGCCTCGATGCGGAAGCCAGCCGCTTCAATGGTCAGAAGTATGAATGCGGTCTTCACCTCGACTCGGGACAGACCGATTTCCAGATTTAACCCAACACTCGAAAACTATGCCCATCGCAGAGAACATGGTTGCCACGGTTGGCAACACCCCGCTTATCCGATTGAACAAGCTCACCGCGGGCCTTGATGCCGAGGTGTGCGTGAAGGCCGAGTTCTTCAACCCGCTATTCAGCGTGAAGGACCGGATCGGCAAGGCCATGATTGAGGCCGCTGAGAAGGATGGAACTCTCCAGCCTGGCGGATTGATCATTGAGCCGACCTCGGGAAACACCGGCATTGCCCTTGCCTTTGTCGCCCGTGCCAAAGGCTACCGCTGCATCCTGACCATGCCCGAAAGCATGTCGATCGAGCGGCGGGTTCTCCTGCGTCTTTTGGGCGCCGAGATTGTGCTCACTCCTCGCGCCAAAGGAATGGGCGGTGCGATCGCCAAGGCTAAGGAGTTGGTGGAGCAGAATCCTGGGTCATTTGGTCCGGGGCAATTTGACAACCCGGCCAATCCGCAGGTCCACCGTGAAACGACCGCCGAGGAGATCTGGCGGGATACGGACGGAAAGATCGATGCCTTCGTTTCTGGCGTGGGTACCGGTGGCACCATCACTGGTGTTGGTGAGGTGCTGAAATCGCGCACGGATCTGAAGGTGTTTGCGGTCGAGCCGACGGCGAGCCCGGTGATTTCGGGAGGCGCTCCGGGGCCTCATATGATTCAGGGCATCGGCGCGGGATTCATCCCGGGCAACCTCAACGTGGATATCATCGACGAAGTCATTCAGGTGACCAATGAGGACGCCCTCGCCACGGCCCAGGCGCTGGCTCAGGAAGAAGGATTGCCAGCAGGGATCTCTACGGGTGCCAATGTGTGGGCCGCCATTCAGCTCGCCAAGCGGCCGGAATTCGCGGGCAAGCGGATCGTCACTGTGGGTTGCTCATCGACGGAGCGTTACCTGTCGACCTTGCTTGCGGAAAAGGTTCGTGAAGAGGTCACGAACCTCCCGGTTGCTGAGGCTTGAGGCTACCGTGCGGGTCCCCAGGGGCTTTCAGCCCGGTCGTTCGCGGCCGGGCTTTTTGCGTTCCTCATCCCCGCTTCGCGAGGGAAAGTCGGGAGCGGGAGGTGACGTAGGAAGGGGGATGGCTCGCTCGTTCTGGTTTCTCGTTTTTCTCGTCGGCATCGCGTGGGCGGACGAATGGGAGGGCAAGGTGTTTTGTGGGTATCAGGGGTGGTTTCGCTGCGAGGGGGATGGAGGAAAGGTCGGGTGGAGGCACTACGGCGGCCCGAATGGACCGACTCCCGAGCAGCTGGGCATTGAGATTTGGCCGGCAGTGGATGAGTTGCCTGCGAGCTTGCGTCGGCCCACGCCTTTTCGGCATCGGGACGGAAAGGTGGCGGAGGTCTTCAGTTCGTTGGACCCGGAGGTGACTCGGCTGCATTTCCGGTGGATGCGGGAGTATGGGGTGGATGCGGCGTTTCTGCAGCGCTTCGCGACCGAAACGCGGGACCCGGTCATGCGGCGGACTTTGGATCAGGTGCTGACCCAGGTCGACTCCGCGGCGACGGCAGAGGGGCGTCAGTGGGCTCTGATGTATGATACAAGTGGTTTGCCATCGGGCCCGATGGAGGTGTTGAAGTCGGACTTGGCCCGGTTGCTGGAAACCTCGAAGTGGGATCCTCACGGGGAGAGCTACCTCAAGATCGGGGGGAAGCCGGTGGTGGCGACCTGGGGGATCGGCTTTGGCGATCGGCAGACCGACTTTGCCGAATGGCAGAACTGGGTGGATCATCTCCACGATAAGGGTTTTGCGGTGATGCTGGGAGTCCCTTATTACTGGCGAACTTTGGATCGCGATGCGGTCGGAGATGCCCGGCTGCATGAGGTGCTGGCCCGTGCGGATGTGATCAGCCCGTGGGCGGTGGGACGCTTGGGGACTCCCGACGACGCAGAGCGGCTAGGGCGTGAGGTGGTGGCGAAGGATGTTGCGTGGTGTCGGGAGAAAGGCGTGCGGTATCTGCCGGTGTTGTTTCCGGGCTTCAGTTGGCATCATTTGATGAGATCTCGCGGTCAGAAGGCCGAGTTCGATGCGATTCCACGGCTTGGGGGACGATTTCTTTGGTCGCAGGCAGTCGCGGCGAAAAAGGCCGGCAGCGATGCCGTCTATCTCGCCATGTTCGATGAAATGGATGAAGGCACTGCTCTGATGAAGTTCGATCCCGATCCACCGTTGGGAGCTCCGTTTTTGGAAGAAGGGGGTGTTCCGAAGGATCGGTACTTGCGGGTAGCGGGTGCGATTGGCGGCTGGTTGAGAAACGAACGGAGCGAAGAGTGGCCGAGCTTTCCGGACCGTTGAAGCTCTGCGTGGGAAAATCATTGGGCAAGGCCGGTGGCCTGTGATTGCTTGGGGCTGCCGCAATGCGCTGCTTTTACTCCCAGAACCTTGAGCTTGGCTTGCCGGCCGGACACCCGTTCCAGGTCGAGAAGTTCCGTGTATCCAAAGACATGCTGTTGGAGGGGGGGGTCTTGCGTGCCGAGGAGATCGTGGAGGTGGGGCTGGCCGATAGCCACCTGCTGATGCGGGTTCACGACACGAGCTATCTTGAGCGGATCTATCGCGGGCAGCTCGACATGAAAGAGCAGATCCGCCTCGGACTGCCGGCGACTCCGATGCTGTATCAACGCAGCGTGACGGAAGTGGAGGCCACGCGTCTGGCGTGCCACGCGGCGCTGGAGGAAGGGGTGGCCGTCGCCTTGGCGGGTGGATCCCACCATGCGTTTCGGGATCATGGGGAGGGCTTCAGTGTGTTCAATGATGTGGCGATTGCGGTGGCCGACTTGCAGGCCAAGCGTCCTGGGATCCGAATCATGATCGTCGATACCGACGCCCAAGCCGGGAATGGGACGGCATCCCTGCTGCGGGATGACCCGCGGGTCTTCACGTATTCGATTCACGTCGGTCCCGGTCGCCGGGAAACCCTGAGTGCGGGATCGATGGATGTGGAGACGGTGCGCTACGTGGAGGGCACGATGTATCTGCGGCAGCTGTTCAGCAGTCTGGCGGCGGCCTTGGACACTTTTGCTCCTGATTTGGTGATTTGGGTGGCAGGGGCGGACAATCACAGCGACGACCGCTTCGGACAGATGTATCTCACGCTGGAAGACATGAAGCGGCGCGATGAGGTTCTATTGGGCGCTTTGATCCGCAACCGCATCCCGGTGGCTGTGCTTTACGGAGAAGGCACCAACCGGGAGTCGCTGTTCACGGCGCAGCTTCACCGCAACACGGTGGAGACGGCAAAACGCCTTTCGGATGCCTTGCGCGGACACTGATTTCATCATGCATTTGGGAGGAAGAATCGCATTGGTCGGCGCTGGGGCCGTAGGACTTTACTATGGAGCTCGTTTGGCGTTGCAGGGGGAGGACGTGCATTTTTTGCTGCGCTCGGACTACGAAGCGGTGAAGGAGCGAGGCATCGTGATCGAGAGCGTCGATGGCGATGCCGTGCTTGAAGGAGCCAAGGTGTTTCGGTCGCCCGAGGAGATTGGCGAGGTGGACTGGATCTTGGTGGCATGGAAAGCGACGGCGAACGATCAGTTTGAAGAGATCTTGCGACCGATGGTCGGTCCCAACACCCAGGTGGTGACTTTGCAGAATGGTCTCGGCAATTGTGAGCGGCTTGCGGAGTTGTTTGGCGCAGAAAGAGTGTGCGGTGGGTTGTGCTTTGTTTGCATCAATCGTCTGGGGCCGGGGCACGTGAAGCACACGGCAGGTGGCAAGGTCACTTTGGGGGAATGGGTGCCTGAGCCGGGTTTGCCGCGGGCAGAACGGCTATCGGAAGCTTTCCGGCAGGCGGGCGTGGTGTCGACAGCGGTCGAGACTTTGCCGGCGGCTCAGTGGCGGAAGTTGGTGTGGAATTTTCCGTTCAATGGTTTGGCCATCGCGGAAGGAGGAGTGACCACGGATGTGCTGTTGGCGCAGCCGGAAATTGAAGAAGAGATTGCGGGCTTGATGCGGGAGGTGATGGCGGTGGCCCGTGCTCAGGGCTATGCGATGGAGGACAGTTTGGTGGACTTTGAAATCGGCCGCACTCGACCGATGGGTCCTTATCGTCCCTCGAGCATGATTGACTACGTCGAAGGTCGTCCGGTGGAGTTCGAGGCGATTTGGGGTGAGCCGCTGCGACGGGCTTTGTCTTTGGGGGTGGCGGTGCCAAGGATGGAAAAGTTGGCTGCAAGGATTCGCGAGAAGCTGGCTTGAGTGGGGCGGTTTGCTCCCGGACAATCGGCCCATGGATCGGCAACGACGGAGCGGAGAGGGCGGATGGCGCCCGAAGAAAAAAGCGGCGAAAAAAGCACCGTCGAAGGGATGGGACCCGGTGGCTGCTTGGTATGACCAGCTGGTGGGTAAGGGAGGCTCGGATTATCACCAGCATGTGGTGTTGCCGGCGACTTTGGAGATGCTGGGGGACATTTCCGGTTTGCGAGGTCTGGATCTTTGCTGCGGGCAAGGCGTTTTGGTTCCGGAGTTGATGAAAGCGGGGGCGCGTGAAGTGCTCGGTGTCGATGCCAGCCCGCGTTTGATCGAGTCGGCTCAGCGGCGGTTTGAGCGAGATCGCGCGGTGCGATTCGTCGTCGCCGATGCGTGCGCAGAGCCGAGCCCCTGGGCGGATGGGCACTTTGATTTTGCTGCCTGCCTGATGGCGGTCCACGACGTTCCGGACCTGCCGGCGATGGCGCGCAATGCCGCGGCTGCCTTGAAGCCAGGCGGCGAAATGGTGGTCATTTTCATGCACCCCTGTTTCCGGATTCCGCGCCAGACACACTGGGGTTGGGATGAGGGGCGGAGGCTTCAATACCGTCGGGTCGATCGATATGGAGTGGACCTCGAAATTCCGATCAAGACCCATCCTGGCAAAGGAGAGAGCTCGGAAACTTTGTTTTATCACCGGCCGTTGGCGGAGGTGCTGAATGCATTCGGTCAAGCGGGCTTGGCCTTGTTCGGTTGTGAAGAACTCTACAGTCACCGGCGTTCGCAGGCGGGCGGGATCCGAAGCAAAGGCGAGCATCGGGCCGCTCGGGAGTTTCCCATGTTCCTCGGCTTGAAGCTGGTGCGCGCGAGCGACTGAGGGAGAGGGGGCCGGGTTCGCAGGTGATCCTCAAGGCTTGCCCATGGCAGCACGGGGTGATTCCTTGCGCCCGTGCATCTGCGTTTCACGGAACAGGAACTAGCGACATTGGTGGAGATGGTGAGCCTCGCCGCCGATGTCGCTTCGTGGAATCGGAAGCCGGGTTCGGACGACGGCGTTTCCGCCTATGACAGTCTTGAAAACAAGATTCTGGAGAAGGCCCACAATACCGGGCTCAGCGATGCCATCGAATGGGACGAAGAGAAGCAGCGTTTTCAAGTGAAGCCCGAGGCTCAGGACCGGTCGTTCTTCCGGGAATGCTACGAGGAGTTTCGTAATGAAAGCTTCTGGGAGGATCTGGTGCTTCGGCTCTCCGACAGGGACCTTGCCCGGCAGATCGGGTTGGCAAACTGGGAGAAGTTGAGCGAGGAGCAACGGCGGGAGCGCACGGCCGATCTGGAAAAGCGCTACTGGGACGAGTTTTCCAAGAACGGCATCGAGCGGGTGGCGGTGATTTATCCGCCCAGCGAAGGGTGAGAGCCTTCGAGAGGAATGGGTGGAGCCCGCCTCTGCGATGAAAAAAGGCGCGACCTGCGAGAGGTCGCGCCCGAATTTTGGGAAAGCTTGAGCCGGTTGGCCGGGATCAGTAACCCGCAGGTCCTTGCGAACCACCAGAGGCTTCTTCCGGGGTGATGGTGAGCACCTTGTAGCCGCCGATGGACTTGAAGTAGAGCAGGAGCAAGAGGTAGACCGTCGCCATACCGATCGGCAGGATGGCATCGAAGCGGAGGGTTTTGCGGCTACCGGCGATCTCGCTTTCCACCATGGCTTGCTGGCCTGCCGAGCGTTCGCTTTCGGCCAGTTTTTTCGCCTCTTCCAACGCCTTACCGTCCAGGGCGGTCACTTCGGAGAAGCCGAGCCACTTGCTGGGCTTTTCGGAACGGTGGGATTCAAGGACTTCGCTATGGCCGGTTGCGACCATGTGCTCAGCGGTGAAACGGTCCTTGGCGTAGCCCAGGCCGGGTCCACCGAGCTGACCGACCGAGAGCATCCCGATGCCGCCCATGATGCTCATGGCGACGGCGCCGGTGCGCGGGAAACGGTCGCCCACCACAGCCAGCATGGTTGGCCAGAAGAAGGTCTTGCCGATGCTGTAGATGAACATGGCACCGAAGGCCGCGGTGATGCCGTTGACGCCGGCGGCACTGAACAAGCCGACGATCGCAAAGATCGAGCAGACGAAGAGGAGAGCGATCGGGGACAGCTTGAGTTTGTTCTCGATCCAGTGGGAGCAGAAGCGGAGTCCGAACATCATCGCTGAGGCGAAGATGAAGAGAATTTTGCCCTCACTCGGGGTAAGGATGGTGCCGTTGATGTTCTCGATCCAGGAGTCGGTGCCGAGTTCCAGCGAGCCGAGCACGGCGTGGGTGAGGAAGAGGACGAAGAGCAGCCAGTGGCCGATGGCACCGCGGGTGATCACGGCGACCCAGGCGACGAAGCCGATTCCCACCAGCATCGAGAGTCCATTCCAGGCACCGCTCACGAAGAAGTCCGACTGCGTGAGGCCGGCGAGGATGTTCGCACCGAGGGCATCGCGGGTGAACAAGTAGAGCAAGAATCCAGCGACGCTGGCGCCCAGGATGCCGACTTCCTTCATCATTTCACCGAGCGAGAGCCCCTTGGCGGAGGCATCCGATTTCGGGAAACTCTGCCCAAAGAACATCAGACCATACACCACGGTGGGCAGGAGGTAGAGCCCGAGCTGAGCTTTCCACGACCAGTGATTGCCGACGGCCAAGGTGATGAGAGCACCGATGATCATGCCCGCCGGCCAGGAGGCGTGGAGGATGTTCAGGTAGTGGGTGCGGTTCTTGGGGAAAAGGGTGGCCACCAAGGGATTGGCGACGGCTTCAAGGGTGCCATTTGCCAGCGAGAAGATGAAGGTACCGGAAAACAGAAGGAGGAAGGCCGATTGCTGACCCATCTCGGAGGTCGGCATGAGGGTGACGATTGCCGAAAGAACGTGGAGGAGGAAGGCGCTGATGATGAGCTTTCCGTAGCCGATCTTGTCGACAATGACGCCTCCGATGATGATGCCGAAACAGAATCCGGAAAAGCCGGCGCCTCCGATTAAGCCGTTTTGGAGGTTGGTGAATCCGAATTGCTGACTCCAGGTAGCGAGGGTGCCATTGCGGATGGCAAAGCCGACACCGGCGGCAAGGATGGCCGTGAATCCGGCCCATAGGAGTCGTTTGGCATTCGGGGCAATGCCCGAGTCATCGAGGGTAGCTGCTGTCATGGGTTTTGGTCTGGAGTATCGGGGTCTCTAGCGGTCGTCCGTCGCGATGGCAAGTTTCCGCGGCGGAAGGAACGGTGCGGGGGGGCGGGACCTATCGGGAGATGTCGCAAAAATGTGACGAAATGCCGCAGGGAAAGACGCAAAAAACCCGGGCCTCCTGAGGAGGACCGGGTTGGGGAAAGTTGAGATGCTGCGAGAACCGTGCGGCTCCCGGGATCGGCTTACTTGGAGGAGGAGACGTAGCTCGCTTGGGCCGCGCCCTTCTTGAGCTTCTTCTGCTTGATCCAGCTCATGGTGGAGCGGAGCTTTTCACCGACCTTTTCGATCGGGTGAGCGGCTTCGGCCTTGCGGATTTCGTTGAAGCGCTTGCAGCCTTCTTCGTTTTCCTTGATCCACTCGCGGGCGAACTTGCCGGACTCGATGTCCTTGAGTTGCTTTTGCATCCGCTTTTTGACGGAGTCGTTGATGATCTTCGGACCCACGGTGACATCGCCCCATTCGGCAGTCTCGGAGATCGAGAAACGCATGCCAGCGATCCCGGCTTCGTTCATGAGGTCGACGATGAGCTTCAGTTCGTGAAGGCACTCGAAGTAGGCCATTTCCGGTTGGTAACCGGCTTCCACGAGGGTTTCGAAGCCGGCCTTCACGAGCGCCGAAGCGCCACCGCAGAGGACGACTTGCTCACCGAAGAGGTCGGTAACGGTTTCTTCCTGGAAGTTGGTTTCAAAGACACCGGCACGGGTGCAGCCAACGCCGCGAGCCCATGCGAGGGCGATCTTCTTGGCCTTGCCGTCGGCATCGTTGTGGATGGCGATCAGGCCGGGCACGCCCTTGCCATCGACGAATTGGGAGCGGACGGTGTGGCCCGGGCCCTTCGGTGCGACCATGATGACGTTGACGTCGGTCGGTGGCTCGATGGTTTTGAAGTGAACGGCGAAGCCGTGGGAGAAGAGTAGGGTCTTCCCCTTGGTGAGGTTCGGAGCGATGTCTTTCTCGTAGACGGCTGCGATCTTGGTGTCGGGCACGGCAACGAAGATGACGTCGGCGGCTTTGACCGCATCGGCAGTGTCCATCACTTCGAAGCCGAGCTTTTGGGCGACTTCGCGGGACTTCGACTTCTTGTAGAGACCGATGACGACCTTGAGGCCGCTGTCTTTGAGGTTGAGAGCGTGGGCGTGGCCCTGGGAGCCGAAGCCGATGACCGCGAGGGTCTTCTTCTTGATCGGCGTCAGGGTGGCATCCTTGTTGGTGTAGATCTTGGCGGCCATGGTAGTCGTCGTAGTTCTGGATTCGAGGTGTGTGCCTCGGAGGTGAGGGCGGAAGCTGGCGAAAATTGCGCAGGTTTCAAGTGTCAAGTTTTCTGTTTCAAGGCATCGTGCCCCCGAGATGACAAAAAGGGCGACGAATCGTGCGCATGAACAGGTGTCGGAGGTGCTGGGAGAGGGAGGCGTGGCGGTGGATGCGACGGCTGGGAATGGGCATGATACGTTGTTTCTGGCGCGCTTGGTGGGGCCGACCGGTGAGGTCTTGGCATTCGACATTCAGGAGGCGGCGATTGCGGCATCTAAGGCGCGGATGGAAGCCGCGGGTTGTGCGGGATGGGTGAAGTTCTTCCAGGAAAGCCACGCAGAGTTGGCTCATCGAGTGGAGAAGCCGGTGGATGCGGTGATGTTCAATTTGGGGTATCTGCCCGGGGCTGATCATGGCGTGATCACGCGGACGGAGGAGACCTTGCGTGCTCTGGAAGCGGCAAGGTCGGTGGTGCGGCCCGGTGGCGTGGTAACGGTGGTTTGCTATCCGGGGCACCCGGGGGGGGATGAGGAAGCGGCCGCGGTGGTTTCCTGGGCGGAAAGTCAGGATGGGGAAGTCTTTGCCGCAGCCAGAGAAGGCGCTCCGTTTCTGGTGGTGATCAGACCAGGCGATATCCCTCACCTCGAACCGTGAGGAGAAGTTGAGGCCGGGAGGGATCCTCTTCGATGCGTGAGCGCAGGGTCGCAATGAAGTTGTCGACTGTGCGGTTGCTGGGGAAGGCGTGGTAGCCCCAGACGACGTCGAGAAATGTTTCCCGGGTGATGGTTTCCCCACGGCGGGCGATGAGGAGGCGCAGCATGCCGAGTTCTTTGGCCGGGAGTTCTTGGGATGCTCCATCTCGGGTGAGGGTGCCCGTGGCAAAGTTAAGCAGCGAGCGACCGAGCGTCACCTGATCGGGGACGGCGTGGTGGCGTTCTTGGCGGCGCAGGAGTGCACGGACGCGAGCGAGCAGTTCGCGGAGGCTAAACGGTTTGACAAGGTAATCGTCTGCACCGCAGTCGAGGCCCGCGACGCGGTCGTCGACGAGGCTTTTGGCGGTGAGCATGAGGACGGGCATTTCGCGGCCCCGCTGGCGCAAAGCACGGCAAACGGCGTAGCCATCGAGCCGCGGCATCATGACATCGAGAAGGATCAGGTCGAAGGGCTCTGAGCAGGCCAGTTCGAGCCCCGTGACGCCGTCGCTGGCAGCCTGGGTGCGGTAGCCTTCCCCCTTGAGTGTTTCGAGCAAAGCGGTGCGCATGGGCAGCTCGTCTTCGATGATCAGGATGCGCATGGGGATGGGGTGGGTGAACCGCGATGGGCGGTCAGCGGGAGGATCAGGGTGAAGGTGCAGCCGTGTCCGGGCTGGCTATCGATGTGAATGGCTCCGCCATGGGCTTCGACGATGTGCTTGACGATGCTGAGGCCGATGCCAGCGCCCTGAGTTTCGCGACGCAGTTCATTTCCGAGTCGGTGAAAGCGTTCGAAAATGATCGCATGATCGTCTTTGGGAATGCCGGGTCCTTGATCTGTGATGGCGATGGAGAGCGACGGTGGCGCTGGAATTTGATGAGCCGAGACGCGGACGATTCCTCCTTCGGGGGAGAACTTGAGGGCGTTGTCGAGAAGGTTGATCATGGCCTGTTGCCAAGCCGCGGGATCGACGGAGACCACGAGTTCGGGCAATCGGCTTTCGAAAGTGACCTGCCGTTCTTTGGCCTGCGGTCGAAGGAGGTCGATGGCGGCGTGGATGAGGGCCGTGAGATCGGTTTCCTCCATGCGATAGCGTTTCCGCCCGTCCTCAATGCGGGCGAAATCGAGGACGTTTTCGATCAAGTGAGAGAGCCGAGCGCCTTCTCGGGCGATGAGGGTGTGGAATTCGCTGGGATGGGCCACTTTCCCCTGTTGAAGAGCTTCCGCCATCAGGCGGATCGACCCGAGAGGCGCCCGGAGTTCGTGAGACACACTCGATACGAACTGCGATTTTAGCTCGGCGAGCCGGCGTTCGCGGGCGACGGTGCGGTGGATGGTGAAAAGCGCGATGCCGGCGGTGGCCATGGCTCCGGCGAGAAGGGCAAGAGTCCAACGTTGTTGTCGACGGAGAGAAGCCTCAAGCCGCTCTGGGAGAGCGCGAACTTCCAGGAGAAGCGGGATCTCCCTGCCGAGCTTCGCCGTCGCCAGCGATCGGCCATCCGGGGAAGGGTTCGAAAGATTTCCAGCAGCCAAGACCGCCACTTGAAGCCCGGGCGATAAAGGGGGCTGAAGGGTTTGCAGCCACTCTCGAACTTGCTCCGAAGAAAAGAATTCGATGTGGTTTTCGGTGCGGCGGGCCAAGCCCACAGGCGGCGTTGCCTCGCTCGGGAGGGTGTGGATCGCGGGGGGGAGGATCGACCAGATGTTTGCGGGAAGTGGCTGCGTTTGGCGGCGAATTTCCTCGTCGCGTCGCCAGTTGGATTGGACCTCGGTGGTGGTGCCGAGCTGAGTCAGAGCGGGCGCCGTCAGTGCGGAGGGCGCCGACTCGGTCAGGAGCTGAATCAATGATTGGCGATCCTGAGTGTTGGGGAAGAGGGCTTCGATGCGCAACGCAGCGAGCGCTCGAAGGGGCAATCCTGAAGCCGAAGTTCCTGCATCCTCGTCGTCGCGCAGCGCGTTGAGAACATCGAGATCATCGGATTGTAGGTGTTCCTCTTGCGGCGAGGTCGGTCCAGGGCTGGGTGGATGCGGGTAGATTGGAATCAGGCGAAAGGAGGAAGCAATCTCAGCGGTGAGGCTTTGTGCGAGTTGGGGGGCGAGAAGCTCGGCGTTGTCTCTGGCGTCGGTCCATGCTGCCTTGATTTGCACGCGAGTGCCCCACCAGGCGAGGGTGGCAAGGAGCACCAGCGGCCCAAGAACTGCGAGATAGAGCCAGCGCAGTGACATGGTCAGCGATTGGGGGTGGGCGGGACGACGACTCGGGGGCGGGGAGTTCGTTCGGAGGGCCTGGTATTCGGAACGACTTTTTGAGTGGCCTTGAGTGGGGCCTCCGTGAGCAGCCGGTCACCGCTTTTGATATAGTAGTTGTAGAGGGGTGCGTCTTGGCTGTCTCCTTCACGCTCGATGGAAGTGAGCCTGCCCCCGACTTGTTCGGCCAGGCTTCCGTGGGGAGCTGGCACGCGATCGAAATATCGGAAGGTGGGGAAGCCGACTTTGGGGAGAAGTGGCAGCCATCCCACTTCGGTCTCCTTCCATTCGACCGGCTGCCAGTTGAGGCGAAGAAGTCTCGGGTTTTCGTTCCGAGGAAAGATCTGAACGCTCCCCGATAGGACCCCATGGAAGAATCGAGCCGTGGCCGCTGAGAAGCCCCTCCATGGCAGCGAGTCATCGTCCTTCAGGGAAAGCTCCACGATGTCGCCCGGTTGAAGGGAGATGTCGGCCTCGCGCACATCATCAGCGGTGGTTTCAGGGGTGCAGGCGGCGATCGCCTTTTCCCAATCGACGTGCAAAACCTCCTCCGTTTCATCGTCTTTCAATCTTCGAATGACGATCGAGGAGAAATCCGGATGAGGCAGGCTCCATGCATAGGGGACGTTGGCCTGTTCCCACGGACGGGGATAGGCGGAAGTGTCAAAGGCGGTCGCATAGGCTTCGGCGATCAGCGAAGCCAGAGTGGGAAGAGTGAAAGGGGAGAATCCCTGGTCCGAGCGGTAGGACAGGGAGGAATGAATCGCGCACGGAGTGTCGGGAAACAGAAGATGGACGTAGCTTTGACGATTCTTTTTGAACCGGTGTTCCGCCTCTTGCGGGCTCAGTGTGTTTTCCAGCCGCAAGTGATCTCCTGCCTGCAGATGGAAACCTTGGTCTCCCCAGGTCCAGATAATGTCACCCCAGCCTTCCCGGCGGATGACGACCCTGGCAGTGGAGGCTACCGGGAATGGATTCCAGAGCATGGGGGCGACTTGAGCGAGATCGCCATGGGGAAGAACGTCGCGCGTGGGGTCATAGACCAGCACATCCCCCCGGAGCTGGAAGTTGCGGTTGGAGCCAGCGATTTCGGCGGTGATGGGGAGGTCGATGCGCTTCCTGAGATTCCATCGAAACTCGGGAGCGCGCATCTCAGGAGAGGTCGATGCAGGGTCCGCTGTGGAGCGCAATTCGATGACATCTCCCCACTGCAGCGGGGGTAGTGTTCGGTCGCTGGCAAGGTCGAAAAGAAGCGACTCCAGTGGACCCTCATTCGGGCTTCGCCAGCGTCGCCATTCGAGCTTGTTCCCAGCGAAGACATCCTCAAACGCCGAGATGAGCTCCGGATGGAGAAGCAGTTGATGAAGGGGCGGAGGCATTGAGGACTCGGCGGGCGAAGCCAGGGGGAGGACGAGCTGAGATTGCCGGGAGAAAAACGTGATGGCGGATCGGCGGGTGAGCTCGGGCAAAGTGAAGGCTTCGTCGAGGACCACCCGAGCATTGCCCGCCGCATCGGGCATCCCCTGTTTCCGCCATTCCTCAGCCGGGGAGAACCCTTGCTGAATCAGAAACTTGAGGATCTCGAGGGCATCGGGCCCTAGATCACTTTTCTGTAAACGGTTCCGGTTGCTGGGGGAGGTGGCGACGAGGCGAAGGAGATCGCCATCTTCGGTCGACTCCCGGGCTCCGGCGTCCAGGATCCGGGTGATGATTTTCAGGTTTCCGGTCCGCACTGCCGCGCGGAGAATGCCGGGGTGTTGGGCGGAGGCACCGGCATCGAGGAGCAGCAGGGCTTGGGACTCATGCTTGCGGTCCAAGGCCATGTGAAGCGGAGTCATCGGCCACTTTGGGGACTCTCCGGGGGACGCGGAGTCGCTTTCCGCAAGAGGGGCCGTGAGCGCTTCCAGCTGCGCACCCTTTTTGATGAGAAACTGGAGGATGTCGGGCTCTTGATTCCAATAACTCGCCACGTGGAGGGGAGTGAAGTGACTGACGGAAGTGGCCAAGTTGGGATCCGCTCCATGGTCGATCAGCAAGTGGACGAGGGATTCGCTTTCTCGAATGGCATGATGGAGGGGGGCTTCCGACTCGCCATGATTCGGGTCGGGCACCATGAAATTGGGATCGGCGCCGTGCTTGAGCAGCAAGGTAGCGAGGTCGACTCGATGATGCGAGATGGCGAGGTCGAGAGTCGATTGGAGGTGAGAGCGATCTCCTGAAAGGGAGGCGGGAGCATCGGCAAAATCGGGGTTGGCTCCCGACTCGAGTAACAGGGTGGCCAGTTCGGGGAAACCCGCTTCGATGGCCCGAAAAAGCGCGGCGTCCTTGGCGGGAGCATCCGGGGCGGGTTCTTGTTCGAGGAGGTGACGAACGATCGAGAGATGTCCTGCTTTCGCGGCCAAGGAGAGCAGGCGAGCAGGGTCCGCAGCATTGCCGCACTCTTCGAGAAACTGCAGCGAGGGGAGATCCCCCCGGGTGGCGGCCTCTTCCGCATGCCGGGACTGTTGGACGAGATCGGGGCTGGAGCGGGCGAGGGCCTGCAGTTCCTGGAGGTGGACGAGGTTGGGGTCTTCCGCCGGGGCGCCTTCAGGGAGCTTGCCGCCCAGTTCCACCAAGTGCTGGCGCGCAAGCTGGGTTTCTGCGACTGCGGTGGAGTAGTCACGGAGGAGTTGCTGATAGAGGGCCGCGGCGGTCTCCTTGTCGCCCTGTTCGCGACGGATCTCCGCGAGGCGGAACAGGGCACTGGCGGCGATGGGGCGATGGGCTTCGATACGCTTGAGAACCTGCTGATACTGCTCAGCAGCTTTCGCGAGATCGCGAGCCACCTCTTCCGCATAGAGAGCATCCCGCAGGAGATCGTCGAGGGGGGCTTCTTCCGCATGCAGCGGGAGGAGAAACAAGGCAAGCAAGGCGAGGCGTTTCATGGCAGCATGGGAGCAGAATGCCGGATTCTGATTGTCATGGAATCGTCATGAATGGAGGGAGATGCGGTCGGGCTGTCGAGGGAGAAGCGCCCCTCCTCGTCTCCGCTCGATCGAGGGAGGAAGAGGATTCAAGTTAGGGAGGTGCTCAGAAATGCCAAACGGCCGCTGCCCGGAAAGGGAGCGGCCGTGGTGGGAAAGAAAATCGCGGGAGGAGTCCCAGCGAGCGAGGCGGCGTGGATCAGAAGATTTCGCCTTCGCCAAAGAAGCGCTTGAGCTCGGCTTCGGCGGCCTCAGGGCTGTCGGAAGCATGGCAGACGTTCCGCATTTTGGCATCGCCTTCCTTGTCGCCGAAATCACCGCGAATGGTGCCAGCCGCCGCCGCTTTGGAGTCGGTCGGGCCGAGGAGATCGCGAACTTTGGAGATCACGTCGTCGCCTTCGAGGGCGAGGGCAATCACGGGAGTCTCCTGCATGAATCCGCGCACGTCCGGGAAGAACGGTTTGTCGGCAATGTGGGAGTAGTGCTCGGCGAGAATTTCATCGCTAAGCTTCATCATCTTGAGGCCGCGGACCTTGAAGCCAGCCTGTTCGTAGCGGGAGAGCACGGTGCCGACGAGGTTTTTGGCCACGGCGTCGGGTTTGAAGAGAATGAGAGTCGTCTCGAGAGCCATGGCGCGGAGTTACGGGGGTGGGGCGACCGTAGCAAGTCCTTTCGGGCGGGGAGCAGGATAAGCGCAGGGAACGCCGCTTAGAGCGAACTGGCAATCTGATCGGAGAGGCGGGCGAGCAGTCGGGATTCGGCCGCTGCCAGGGCATTGTAGCCATCGGATTCGAGGGCTTCGACTCCGGACCAGTTCCGTGAGCTGACCAAGCGACGGTCGGGCAGGGAGTAGACCTGCCACACGGCGTCGAGCACGGCATCACCCTCGTCGTTGCCGTGGAGCTGGCGGATGTCGACGACGATCTGGTAGGACAAGCCGTGGTCGTCGACCCATGGATAGGAGCGGATATTGCCGGAATGTTTGCGGCGGCCGAGATTCGTGGCCAGGACCTGGGCGATGTTTTCATCGAGTTCTCCGGCCCAGCGGTGAGCCTCGGCTACGGCCAGACTGTTGCCCTGCTGTTGGAAGACCAGGTTGTCGCGATCAAGGTAGGCGGGAATGGTCACCGGGCCGACGCCGATGCCAACACCGCCCCCATTCGGAGCCGGACCCTCTGCCGTGAGGATGTAGTAGTGATTGGCATCCGCGCAGTGCGAAAGGAGGAGCGCGGGGAGACTCAGCACAGCACTGAGAAGGCATCGGGAAAGGACATTCATCGGCGGGCGCGGGGAATGGGATCGCCTGGGGTTTCGCGGCCGAAGAGCAGCGAATTGGGCTTTTGATCCACGGTGTTAGAAAGTTTGTCGAAGGACCGAGCGGCCGCCCGGATTTCATCGAGGGCACGGCGCAAGTCTCCCTGCAGGGCGCCATTCGGGCCGAGCGAATTCACTGAGGTTTGGAGCTCCGCGAGGGTCTTGTTGATCTCGGCGGTGAGGTTCTGCGTGGAGTCGGAGGCGAGGAGGGTCTTCGCTTCATTGACGGTCTCCTCGATCGTGGCGAGGGTCTTTCGGGCCTCGGCGACGGTATCGGTGGCTTCATCCGCAGCATGGCCGAATTTCGCGAGAGTGTCATCGAGCGGCAGAGCTTCGATTTTGGCGAGGATGCGATTGAGGCGGTTTTGGATCTCTGCGAGGCCGCCCGGAGTGGAGGGAACCACGGGCAAGCCTTGAACCGTTTCGATGGTTTCGGGGATCTCGGTGGGATCGAGCTCGAGGGAGATGTAGAGGGCACCGGTGATGATCGAGGCGGAGGCGAGCTTGGCGTGCAGGCCGCGTTGGATTGCCATTCTCAGGTCAAAATCTTGGCCCTCGGTGAGATCGGGCTCCAGGGTGCGGCGCAGCACCTCCGATTCGAGTTCGATCAATACGGGGATGCGGGTGTCGCCGGGTTCCGCGAGTTTGAAGGAAATATCGATGACGCGACCGATAGGAATCCCGTGAAACTCGATGGAGGCCCCTCGTTGAAGGCCTCGGATCGACGTGTCGAAGAGCAGGATGGCTCGGGTGTCGGCGAGGTAGTAGGCGTCCTCCGCCGAGTTCTGGTCGTCGTAAAGGGTGAAGGTGTCGCCGTCATCTGCCGCGGGGCTGTCCTTGAGCTCAGATGGGGTGGAAAAGGTGGCACCGCCAGTCACCAGAGCCTGAACCGAGGGGGTGCGGAATTTGAAACCATCGGAACCGGCGGTGACGTCGAATCCACTGTTGTTCCAGAACCGAGTGCCCTTGCGAACCAGGTCTGCATACTTCTCGCGAATCAGTACGCGGAACTCGACCCGCTCGGTTTCCACGTCGAGGATGCGTCGTTCCACTTTGCCCACTTCGAATCCGAGGTAGTAGATCGGCGAGCCGACCGAGAGCGACCCGGCTTCCTTGGCTGTGAGGGTGAGGCGGAGACCGGGGACCGTGAGACTGGTGACTGGTGGCTCCTCAAGGCCGACGAATTCATCGGAATGCTTCTTCACGGTGCCGGGATCCAGCTCGATGTAAGCTCCGGTGATCAGGGTGCCGAGACCGGAAACGGCACTTGTGGAGACCCGGGGACGCACCACCCAGAAGCGGCTGTCGGCCCGGAGCAAATCGCTGTAGGCAGGTTTCACGCGGATCTGCACCTGCGTCTTGAGCTGCTTGGTGAGGCTCACGACTTCCACCATTCCAACGGGCACCGAGCGGCAGCGCAGCTCGGTTTTTCCCGAGGCGATCCCTTCCGCTGTCTCGAACTGAACGGAGACCAAGGGGCCGCGATCGACATTGTTTTTCCACAGCAGCCAACCTGCGAGGGCCAAGGCGACGATGGGAACGACCCACACGCTGCTGATCCGACGCCGGGGACGAACGGAGGCGCGGAATTCTTCGGTGGGTGGGGATGGTGGGACGTCGGTCATGCGGTGCGGCGCTGGTGATCCCACAGCAAGCGTGGGTCGAAGCTCATGGCGGATAGCATGGTCAGAATCACGACCGTCGCAAAGGAAATGGCGGCCGGACCCGGAGTGATGGTCATGAGATTGCCGAGGCGGACAAGGCAGACGAGGATGGCGACGACGAAAACGTCGACCATCGACCAGCGGCCGACCAGCTCGGTGATGTGATAGGCAAGGGCGTGGGAGTGGGGCGATCCCGCGGCGCGCCCGGTGGCGGCCAGGCAGAGCCAGCAAAGGGAGACGATCTTCAGGATGGGGATCAGCACCGAGGCGGTGAAGATGATAATCGCTACCGGATAGGAGCCGGATTTCCAAAAAGTGATGACCCCGCCGATGATCGTCGATCCACCGGTGGACCCACCGGCCGAACTGGTGCCGACGCCATCCACGATCATGACCGGCAGGGCCATGGCGGGGATGTAGAAGGCGATGGCTGCGACGAGCAGGGAAAGGGTGCGGGCGAGGCTCTGGGGTTTGCGCAGATGGAGACGTTTGCCACAGCGCGGGCAATGCTCGACTTCCTGCGGGCTGAGCTTGCCGCAGCACGAGCAACTGGCGAGACCTTGGTCGATGGCAAAGGAGCCTTTGGAAACGCCGGGATTCATGAGGACAGCTTGGCCACTTCGATGCGATCCCAGAGTTCCCGGCGGTCGATGCCGCCGAGCGCTGCCGCCAAGCAGAAGACGACCGCGGAAAGCGCCCACAGGCCGGTTTCAAAATGAATTTCGGCGAGGTGGCCCAATTTCAGCAAGGAGACGATGAAGCCGAGGAGAAAGACTTCGAGCATCGACCACGGTTCAGAAAGTTGAATCCAGCGGGAAATGGTCACCGTGCCGGGCAGCGCCTTGCCCCGCATCAGGGGGGCGCAGACATAGAGCAATCCACAGGCGAGCACCGCCGGTGCGACGATGGTGAAGAGCACCGTCAGGATCGACAGCAGGAAGGCGCCATCGAGATACAGGGCGCGAGCAGATTCCCAGAGACCCAGGCGGGTGCGATTGCCCGCGGCTTCCATGGTGAGGAAGGGGAAGGCATGCGCCAGCACCATGAAAAAGATCGCCGCCAGAGAGAAGCCGACGCAGCGCGAGAGGGATCGCGGACGATTGCGGTAAAGCTCCTCGCCGCAGTGTCCGCACAGCGCGGCCTCACCCTCACGCAGCCGCGGTGCAGGCTGCAGGGCATCGCAAAACGGGCAGGCGACCTGCTCGTGACGATGGAGCCGGGGCCATGGCAGTCCTGGGTGATGGCGGAACATGAATTAGGCTTCGCTGGGCGGGGGTGTCGCCTGATGAAGCGTGATTTGGGTGAAGGGGATGCCCCAGCCGTGTTCGTTGCACAATTCGACACAGGTGCGCTGGATCACGCGCTCAAGGATATTGCGGCTGCGGGCAACTTCGCCACTGAAGTCTGCGAGGATCGCATAGTCGAGCGAGGATGCACCTGCGGAACGGAATTCCACCTTCACACTTTTCACGTTTTCCCGCTCCACGGAGGCGACCAAAGCGCGGTGAATGCCACGGACGAGGATTTCCGGAACTTCGGTGGTGGCGATGGCCTGGTGATTGTAATCGATGCCGAAGGAGGTGGAGATGCGATAGCCCTTCGAGAGATTCTCCGGAGCCAGGGCGAGGAAATCAGGGATGGCATATTGTCGGCGGCTCCCGCCGAGCTGGAGGAGCACGACGCATTCCGGGGTGAGGGTCAGGATCTTGCCAAACACCCCATCGGAGAGCAGCACCCAATCGTCTTCGGAGCAGGGAAACCACGGCTCCTTACGCTGGAGGGGCCGCGAGCGCAGCCCAATCACTTCACGGATCGGCAGACGCAGCACGAAATCGCCAAGCTGCGGATTCCGGAATCCACAGTAGAAGCCGAGGGTTTCGACTTTCCAGGGGATGCCGTCGATGAAGATCCGTTCGCCTTCACGGACCGAGCCGAGATTGAGAATCGTGCGGATTTGCTCGGCGTACGGCAGGATGGAATTGCGGGAGGCGATCACCGTGGCGGCGATCACAATGGTGGCAATCGAGAGCAGCAGCCAATCGCCGCGGAAGTAGAGCACCAACAGCGAGGCAAAGGTGGCGAAAAGCCCGATCAAAAGCCCGGCGAGAAGGTCGAGAAGTCGGGCATAGACGGGGACATTCTCGCGTTTGTGGAGGGGACTGTGGCGGCGGAGCAGCGCGTGAAGCCGGCGACCGATCAGAAACACCCCGAGAAACGCGAGAATGGAAAGGAGAAGATTGAGGCCTTTGCCGCGCCAAAAGCCGGACACTCCTCGCGACAGCGATTCGACAAAACCTTCATTGTCGTTTTCCCGTTCAGCCAGCCTCGCCTGAAGAGCTTCGAGTTCCCCCTTCGCTTCGGTGCGGCGTGTTTCCCAAAGCTTGCGAACCTCTTCGAGTTGGGTGGCCATTTCCGGGCCCAACTGCTCGTCTGGCGGATATCCGGTCATGCGCTCCAGGGCGCGCTGGGCGAGGGTCAGGCGGGTTTCCCAGTTGGTGATGTCTTCCCGCAATTCGGAAATCTCCCGTGGGCCGGAGGTGGCACTGCGGAGCTGCTCAAGAATCGGGCTGAGAACGTCCTGAAACTCCTCATTCAGGGTGCGCGGTGCGGAAGGCTCCCGGGCCCAGGAATCTTCCGGAACACCGGAGGCGAGCGATCGGATGTTAGCGCGGATCTCGCGGATGCGGGCCCGCTTTTCGGTGATTTCTCGCTCGATCTCGGTCTTCTCCTCATCGGTGAGAGATTTCTCCAGATCGGCACGTCGTGCCGCCATCGATTTCTGCTCCTGCTCCAGAAGCGGCAACTGAGCTTCGATCGCCGAAAGATTGCGGCGGGTGGCGGATTCCTCCTGAGTTTCCTGCCGGGCCTCCTGAGCGACCGAAGACAGAACGGCTCCCAGCGAGAGAGTCAGGCAGCAGACGAGGAAGCGAAGGCGAAGGCGGGGCATGACGAGGCAGCGCAGAAATCAGAGAGGGCGGGCGTAAGTATCGCAACGGTTGAACCAACCCGCCTTCCAGCGCCCCTCGCCACGCTCGGCGGGAGCCTGGGCAATGCGGCGACCCAACACCCGCTTGGCGGAGGCCGCAAATTCGGCGGCGGCAGGCTGCCCGGAAGGCACCTCCGCCATGCCGGCTAACACCTGCAGCAGTCCCCAACCTTGGCCTTGATAGCGCTCGCCAGGGTGAGTGCCTTCGCCCTTGAAGTTGACGTAGTCGATGAGCGCATACTGGCCGTTCGCGGTGGTCGCGACCTTTTGATAGTTGCGTTCGATGCGCGGGCGGTCGGCTGGGGTGGCAGCTTGCAGAATCTTCGGCAGGGAGGCGCGGGATCGGGCGATGATGAAGTCGGTCTGCAATTCCACATGACCGGCCAGCCATTGGCGGAGTTGGTTCAGATCGGGACGACGGAACGCTGCCTGAAAGGCCGCACGGTTCGCCCAGGGTGCATCCGCTTGGCGGCCGATCGGTGGCACCGGGGTGCCTCGCTGGGCGGCATAGGCGGCAAAGCGGGGCCAGCTTTCATCAAAGGGCCCGGAAACCCCGGCGGGATACCAAATGAAATGACCAATCCCGAGAGAGGGGAAGTTCTCCCCACCATTCCAAGACGTCAGACCGTCGACCGTGCCACCGCATTCGTTCTGCCAGATTTTCCGGCCAATCGCCGCTTTGTGGGCGGGCGCCAGCGACGAAGACTGACCGGCGGCGGGAGCAGGAGCGGTGGGGCCGCAGGCGGCCAAAGTGAGAGCGAGGAGAGCGGCGAGGCGCGAAACGTGCATGGAACGAAACTAAGAGAGGGACCCGGGAATCGGCAAGGAGAGTGATCGTGAAGCGCTTACACCCGCGAAATCGTGCCGCAAGGGGCCTAAATCTCGTTTCTGCAGGGAAAATAACTCATGTGCCCGAGTTTCGTCTTGTCAAGTGCCCCGAAAGCCCATTTCCTCCGCGTCCCGGCCGCGGAATGGCCGGCTGGCTTGGCATGTCTCAAGACAATATCATCCCGTTCGAGCAGCCGAAGCCCCATTCCCGGTTTGCAGGCACACCCATGAAAAGCGATCTTGTCGAGAAGGCGTCTGAAGTCGTGAGCGATCCCCTGGTTCTCATCAATATGGTTTCCAAGCGGGTCCGCCAGTTGAACAGCGGTCGTTCGCCTCTGATCCCGACGGTCCCTAGCATGGGTGCCGCTGATATTGCCCTTCAGGAAATCATTGAAGGCAAAATCCGTCTCACTGGCGAACCGATCAACGGCTGAGGCTTGCGGCCCGGGCCATCAGGTCCATTGTGCCATTCATGAGCGCCGATATTGCTAACAACCGCAAGGCGCGCCGCGACTTCCACATTTCGGAGACCTACGAGGCAGGTCTCGAGTTGAAGGGCACCGAGGTGAAGTCGATCCGCGAAGGAAAGGTGAACATCGCCGATGCCTTCGCGCGCATCGATCGGGGGCAGATGTTTCTCTATGGCTGCCACATTCAGCCTTGGGAAACTGCTGGAAAGTGGTTTCAGCACGATATCCGCCGGCCCCGGCGCCTGCTTCTCCACAAACAGGAGATCCACAAGCTGGAGCACGCCATGGAGGTCAAAGGTTCGACCCTGCCATGCCTCCGCATGTACTGGAAAAACGGCCGGGTGAAAGTCGAACTGGGTGTCGGTAA
The DNA here is from genome assembly GCF_014201715.1 of Haloferula luteola. Taxonomy (GTDB): domain Bacteria; phylum Verrucomicrobiota; class Verrucomicrobiia; order Verrucomicrobiales; family Akkermansiaceae; genus Haloferula; species Haloferula luteola. The sequence continues at coordinate 231,681 of NZ_JACHFD010000001.1, read as the reverse complement.
GGGCAAGACCCACACCGATCAGCGCCACGACCTGAAAAAGAAGGTCGAACTGCGCGAGGCCCAGCGAGAAGTCGCCCGTTTCAACCGGCAGTGACAGCCCATTCGGGCACCGGCAGCAGCGATCGCCTCAGCGACTCCTGCGAAGCTTGAATCTCGGTCGCGAGATTCCGACACTCCCGGAATGCGTCGCTTGAGGAGTGATCGTCCCTATACTTTTTGTCCGCCCGCTGTGCGGCCATGGTTCCGTCCGCTCGGTTTGGCGGCAAATCGCTACCACTTTCTCCGCCGGAAGTATCAGGTCGATCAGGTGGAAGACGCGGGCTTTGACGCCGTGCGGGCACGGGTCGATGCCGGTGATGCGGTGTTGCTGGCCCCCAACCACGCGGACCATTCGGATCCCCATCTGATGATCGAAATGGGCCGCCGCCATCGCCTCGGTCTCCATTTCATGGCGGCCCGGGAGGTCTTTGAAATTTCTCCTGTCACCGCCTGGTCGCTGCAGGCCATGGGCGTCTTTTCCGTGGATCGCGATGGCCCCGACCTTTCCTCGATCAAAACCGCCATCGGCTTGCTGGAACGCGGCCAGCCTCTCGTGATCTATCCGGAAGGGGAAATCTACCACCACCATGAACGACTCGACCCGCTGATGGAAGGCGTGGCGTCGATTCTCCTGAAGGCCGCAGGCCGACTCCCGGCGGGGCGCAAGGCGTGGTTGTTTCCTGTGGGAATTCAGTTCCAGCACCGTCCCGAAGTGGAGGCCACCTTCGATGCGCGACTGTCGCGCTTGGAAGATCGGATCGGCTGGACCCCGCGGCCTGCCATGGCGACCGATGATCGAATCATCCGTCTGGGCACCGGCGTCTTGGCGCTGAAGGAGACCGAATTCCTCGGCGAAGCGGGGCAGGGGGGGCTCCAATCCCGCTTGGAACAACTTTGCGAACGCCTGCTAGCAGGGGCCGAGGACCACCATGGTCGCGACCCGCGAGCTGTGACCGCTCCCGAGCGGGTCCGTTCGTTGCGCTACCGCATTCGCCGGCAGTTGCTGAACTCCGACCGTCCACCATCGGCGGAGGAAAAGCGCCGCATGCTCGACGACCTCGATGCGGTGTTCACCGCGCTGCAGGCCCACAGCTACATTGGCGATTACCTACTTTCCCACCCCAGCTTGAATCGACGGGCAGAGACCCTGATGAAACTGGAGGAGGATCTCTTCGGCTTTCCGACCTATCCGTGCCCACGCGACGCGCGAGTGGTGGCCGATGCTCCGATTGCGGTCAGCGATCTACTGGAAAGCGGGGATCTTCCCCAAAAGGGCGGTGCCGGGCCTTTGACCTCGCTCCTCGAGAGCCGCTTGACCCAACTCTTGCCAGTGCCCAAGGATGCGGCGTCGGCGAGCCAGCCGGAATAGCGGAGCCTTCGGGCCGAAGGGCTTCCAGATGACCTCCTTGGCGTGAATCTATCCTTGCAATCGTAGGAATTTCCGCTTTCCTCCGCGGTCCCGACCTAGGGCGGACCGGCCAAGGTGGCTGGATCGAACCAAGTCTATTCCATGAGCGAAAGCACCATCAATCCCGCGGACTACAAAGTCCACGACACCGACACCGGCAGCGCTGACTATCAAGTCGCCAACCTGACCGTTCGCATCAAGCACCTCACCGAGCACCTCGGCATTCACAAGAAGGACACCTCGTCCCGCCGCGGTTTGCTCAAGCTCGTGGCCCAGCGCCGCAAGCTGCTCGACTACCTCAAGGCGATCGACGAGGAACGCTACCAGAAGTTGATCAAGGGTCTCGGCCTTCGCCGCTAATCGACCATCCTTTTCCGAGACGGCCACGGTGCATCCGTGGCCGTTTCGTTTTGCGCTGGGTGGCATGGATTGGCCCCCCGGCGTGGAGTTCTCCCAACAACCTTCAAACCCGGGAAACTTCGAAACCACGCCCCCGTCCGAGTGGACGGGCTCCAGAGGGAGATCGAAATCGGATTTCGGCCTCCCGCCCGCCACCGAAAGGCGGGTTCACGTCAGTAAGCATACATCGAATGAACATCCACAAAGTCACGAGCCAGGTCGGCTCGAACCCGATCACCATCGAAACCGGCAAGCTCGCAAAGCTCGCCGACGGTGCCGTGGTCGTTTCCTGCGGCGAAACCACCGTTCTGGTGACCGCCGTGTCGCAAACCAAGATCAAGGCGGGCCAAACCTGGTTCCCGCTCTCCGTCGAGTACAAGGAAAAGGCATCCGCAGCCGGCCAGTTCCCCGGTGGCTACTTCAAGCGCGAAGGCCGTCCGACTGAGAAGGAAATCCTCACCTCCCGCATGACCGACCGCCCCCTGCGGCCGCTCTTCCCGAAGGGTTACCTCTACGACACCCAGATCATCGCCCTGCTTCTCTCGGCCGATCAGATCAACGACTCCGACATCCTTTCGATGAACGGCGCTTCCGCCGCTCTCGCCATCTCCGATGTCCCCTTCGCCGGCCCGATCGGTGCCGTGCGCGTCGGCCGCATCGACGGTGAATTCGTCATCAACCCCACTTTCGAAGAGCGCGAAGACAGCGATCTCGACCTGATCTACGTCGGCAACAAGACCGATGTCATCATGATCGAAGGAGCTGCCGATCAGCTTCCGGAAGAAGAATTCGTGAAGGCCCTCCATTTCGCCCAAGCCGCCGTCCAGCAGCTGGTCGAAGCTCAGGAAGAACTCGTGCGCCTCTGCGGCAAGCCGAAGCGCGAATACACCGTGACCGTGGCCAAGGACGAACTCCTGGAAGTCGGTTACGAAATCGCTGGCGACCGCATTGAGGACGCCATCTACGCCGCTTCCAAGGTCGAGCGTGGCAAGAAAGTCGGCGCCCTGCGCGACGAAGTCGAAGCCGCCATCATGGCCCGCTACCCGGAGACCACCGAGTTCGAGATCGAACAGGTTTTCGAATACATCCAGAAGAAGGCATTCCGCCTCTCCATCATGGAGAAGGGCGTGCGCGCCGATGGTCGCCAGATCCAGGAGCTCCGCCCCTTGTTCGCCGAAGCCAATTCGCTGCCACGTGTCCACGGTTCCGCCATCTTCGCCCGTGGCGAAACGCAAGCCCTCGGCATCTGCACCCTCGCTCCGGCCGATGAGAAGCAATACTTCGACAACTACGCCGGTGGTGAGGACAACAAGCGTTTCATCCTTCACTACAACTTCCCTCCCTTCTCGGTCGGTGAAACCGGTCGCATGGGCGGTCTCAACCGTCGTGAAATCGGTCACGGTGCCCTTGCCGAGCGCTCGATCGCTCCGGTGATCCCCGATGAGGATGTCTTCCCCTATGCCATGCGCGTTTCCTCCGAGGTGACCGAATCGAATGGTTCCACCTCCATGGCTACCGTGTGTGCCGGCACCATGTCGCTGCTCTGCGCAGGCGTGCCGCTGAAGGCTCCCGTGGGCGGCATTTCCTGCGGTCTGGTGACCGATTGGAACGAAGACGGCACCATGAAAGAGCACAAGGTGCTCCTCGACATCATCGGTTCCGAGGACTTCTACGGCGACATGGACTTCAAGCTTTGCGGCACCGATGACGGTGTCACCGGCTTCCAGCTCGACCTCAAGTTGCCCGGGCTTCCCCTGTCCATCCTGGAAGAAGCCATCAAGCTCGCCAAGGTCGGCCGCACCACCGTCATCGCCAAGATGACCGAAGCCGTGGCAACGCCTCAGGACCTCAGCCCGCACGCTCCCCGCATCGTCTCCGTCAAGATCCCTGCGGATCGCATCGGCGAACTCATCGGGCCTGGCGGGAAGAACATCAAGGGCATCCAGGCCGAGTCCGGCGCCGACATCAACATCGAGGATGACGGCACCGTTCACATCTACGCCTCCAAGGAAGAAGGCCTCAACCGTGCGAAGTCGCTCATCGAGCGCATCTTCGCCGAAATCGAAGTCGGCAAGTCCTACACCGGTCCGGTCGTTTCGGTCACCAACTTCGGTGCCTTCATGGAAGTCCTGCCAGGTAAGGACGGACTCATTCACGTGTCCGAACTCCAGGAAGGCCGCACCGAGAAGGTCGAAGACGTCGTCAAGAAGGGCGATGTCGTCACCGCCAAGTGCATCGGTGTCGACGAGAAAGGCCGCGTGAAGATGAGCCGCCGTGCTTATCTCCGCGATCAGAAAGCCGACGAGTCCACCGAGGCTCCTGCTGAAGCCTGATCATCGGGATTCTCCCAAAAAGCCATAAGCCGTCATCCTTCACGGGATGGCGGCTTTTTTCATGGTGGAAGACCCCTCGCTGCGGGAGAGGGCAGAACGGGGCGCCTCGCACACCTGCCGTTCCGCAAACTCCCGATGCTCTCCGTCGAGAGTGGGCTCCGGCTCGCGCGTTCAAGCCATGTGTTTTGCCAGGAACGACAGCACCTTCTCGGGTTCGCGGCCGAAGTAATTGTATCCGTCCCGGAATCGCCGGGTTGTCCCTTCGATCCAGATCATCTCTTTCTCCGTGCTTCCGAGCCGATCGAAAGTCTTCTGGGCGTCCTCAGGATTTCTCGTCCAGGCATCATCGCGGACCTGCCACATGAGGACCGGCATGGTGACGGCCTCTGCCCATATTTCGCCGCCCATAGCACTGGCGGGGAAAGCGCCCATCTTGAGGAGTTCCAGATCGATCAACTCCTGATACTGGCTGATGCCCTGCAGACTGGAGAAGGCATCGAAGATCGCCGTCATGTTGGGGACGAGGGGGCTGCACATGCAGAGCACATTCTCGAACAATTCGGGATGTTTGGTGATCGCGGCATACTGCGAAATTCCTCCCATGCACTGGCTGAAGAGAGCCACCTTCATTTGGGAAAGCCGCGGGTGAGCATCGACGAATTTCTTCACCCCCACACAATCGCGCCACTCCCACTGACCGATGCCACAGATTCCGTGGTTGGCCGCGCCACTGTTGCCGTGGTTGCGGATGTCGTAAGTCAGGACATTGTAGCCCGCTTCTGTGAGGTGCTTGTATTGGAGGACAAAGTCGATCTCGGCCTCATCGAAGCCACTCCACGGCAGCCCAAAATGCCCGGGAAATCCGGAACGACACATCGGCAGCGCATGGTTGAAAATCACCAGCTTGTCGCTCTCACCCCCTTGGGCCGGGATGTACCAGGCTTCCAGGGGAACTTGGTCGTCCGACGGGATCACGAGATCGTGCCAGTCCGTCATCCCATGATCATCCGGAGTCTTAAAAATGAAACTGCGTGGAGATCGGACGAGATTCGCAAGGGCGATGACCTTGGCGTGGTCTTCGGGTGAGATGGTCTGGAGTTGCTCGAAGGCTCGATCGAGACGGGCTTGAGAGATGCGGCTCATGGTTTTCTGGGGGTGTCGGGAAACCTGCGATTCGTGCTCCTGGCCAAGTCCTTGGAAATGCCCAGCTCATGGCAGGATCGCCATTTATGTCTTCAAGGGTATGATCATCAAGAAGAAATGTCCATGGGATGGGTCTTCGTTGCACCTCACCCAAGCCTCATCGAACCACGTCAATCGCGCGTGCATCAATCACCAGAAGCTCGGGTGACGACCCCTCCGCGACGGTGCCCGACACGGTGAGAGTCACCAGCTTGCCGACGCCTCCCACGCCCTCGACACCTTCCTTCAACACCCGACCATCGGCCCCGACGATTTGAACCGTCGCCGTGCCCCTCTTCTTGTCTTCAGGAGTGTCGCAACAATTGTCCCATGGGGTCTCGCATTCGTCGCCCTCGTTGTCGCTGCACGCGGTCAGGACTTCCGGATCGCCGATGATGAAAGCGGCACGGCCTTCCACAAAAGGGCTGGCGTTGCCCATCACGCGGCCCCTGACCGTCACGGTGTCGCCCGGCTGGGCGGTTTCACGCAAAATGTGAATCGGTACCGCATCTCCTGTGACCGAGGCATCGAGAATGGCGGACAGCGCGGGACTCGGACTGGAGTCCGTCTTCGTCACCCCTGGGCTGGCAGTAGGGTCGTTCTTCTGGCAGGCGGCGAACAGCAGGGCCGACGCCGCGAAAAGGAGGGTGGATTTCAGTTTCATCGTCATCATTTCAGTTAGGAAGAATCAGGACATTCGAAGCGCCGTCGGCAGCGCAGGTTTCAAACAGCGGATCGCGGGGGGAATCGCTCCAAGCAGGCCGAGGAGAATCCCGGTGACCACGCCGGTCAGGGCCACGCCGGGGTCGATTTCGACGGTGAAGGCACCGATCGAAAACGGGACGGTGCGGCCATCCAGAAACACCATGGCGATCCCTGAGGCGATCAACGTGCCAGTCAGACAGGCTAGCAAACTTTCCTGGATGAGGCTCAGCAGTAGCGTCCCACGGCTGAAGCCAATCGCCTGAAGCGTCGCCATCTCTCGCACGCGCGAAGCGAATGCCGCGTAGAGCGTGTTCACTCCGCCCAACACCGCTCCCGCGCCGATCAGTCCCGCGGTGATCCAGATCATCGCACGCAGCGGGCCGAAGAAGCGACTCAAGCGGCCATAGTAGTCGCTCTCGCGCATCGCCGTGAGTTCGAGGTCGAGCCGTTGTTTGGCGAAAAGATCCGCTTCGGGGAAATCCGCGGGATCGTCGAGGCGTAGCACCACGCACGAGAGGGTATCGCGCTGGGCCAGCACGCGGATGTCTCCGAGGGTCGCCCATACCTCCGACTCGAGAACGGTCCCCGGCGCGGCGAATTTTCCCGCCACCGTCAGTTCCTGATCGCTGAGCTGCAAGCGACTTCCGATGGGCAGGCTGTCTTCTGGGACGTCGAGTTTCCGCCATGCCAGTCGACCGATCATGACTTCTCCGGCTCGTGGGAAATGCCCCTCTGTCAACCGCACCTCCGGATGCACCCGCAAGGCTTCGGGGGTGACCCCCCGGATCAACGCCTGAGTGCGCACATGTCCGGGAAAGTCGAGGTAGTTCATGTAGTGGATCTCACCGGACACCGCTCTCACGCCGAGGGCTTCGGAAACTCCGGGGACACTCGCTGCGGCGATTCCTGCGGCTCTTTCAGGCACCTCACTGCGTTGCACGCTTTCCTCGGAACCGGACCCCACGAGGATCACATTGCGCGGCGAGCCGGAAGCCGAGAGCACGTGATTCATGCCTTGGTTGATCGCCACCGCGGCCATTACGAGGAGCACCACCAGCGTGCTGCCGCCAATCGTCTGCAGCAGCCGGGTCTTTGAGCGGAACAGATTCCGCGTGGCGTAGCTAAAGGGCAGCATGACTCAGTGTCGCAGGCTATGAACAATCGGTTGGCGGATCGCTTGATAGGCGGGCCACAATGAAGAGAAAACCCCCAGCAACAGACCGGAGCCGATGCCAACGATCACGACCCATCCGTCAGGCCGAACGGCGAGGGTCTGCCCCTCATTGCCCATCGTGAAACTCTGCCATTGCAGAAATGCCGCGGCCAGTCCTACTCCCGCACCGCCGCCGGCCAAGCCGAGCATGCCTCCTTCACTCACCACCAAGGTCGCGATCGCTCGGCTAGGGAATCCGAGGGTGCGCAGGACGGCGTTTTCTTTGACCCGGCCGCGGACCACGAGCAGCAGCGCATTGGCCACCAGCGCGGCAACCGCCACCACGGCTCCCACCCCGAGCCAGCGGGTGAAGCCGATCAGCTCGACCAGCTCCTTCGCGGTCTCAGCAAAGAATGCCTTTTCCGGTCGTGTGTCCGTCGGCTCCTGACCGGAGTCGAATTGCTCGTCGATGCGCTCCGATACGCGCTTGAGATCATCGCCGGATTCCACCCTCACGTTGAATTGGGTAACGACGCCCAGCCCCGCGCGGGATGCTTGTTGAAGAAACGGCAACTTCACATAGGCCACGTTGTTGTCCTGGACGTGAGGTGAGCGGAGGACCCCGGAAACCGTGACGGTCACACCTGCTGCATCAAAGCGATCACCGGGGGAAAGTCCGCGTCGTTGGGCGAAGACCTCCCCCAGCAAAGCCCCGTCGTCGCGCTCCAACCATGCCTCCTCGCTCCCTTCCATGATCTCAATTTCGGGTGCGAATCGCTTGAGCTGCTCTGGCGGCACGCCGCGAAAAGTCACGACATCCAACGATGCCCCGCAGTGGTTCACCACCACTTGCACAGGGATCACTTCCCGCACCCCGTCGATCCGGCGGATCTCGTCGGCGTAGTGCTCGGGCAGACGGCTGGTCGATGGGCAGAAGCGATTCTCACGATACACCACCAACGTAGTATCTGCCGCCGTTGCCTTGGTTGCCCGCGTCAGAGAGCGTTGGAGGGTCTCCACCGCAGTGAAAAGGAACATCCCCGATGCCACGCCTAGAATCGTCAGCAGCGAGCGCACCCGGTGTCGGGTGAGCTGGATCCAGGAAAGACGCAGGAGATTTAGAAATCGGCGCATGGGTTTTCGAGGAGTTGTCCCTTTTCCAGGTGCAGCGTTCGGTCTGCGGCGGCGGCGGCCTTGGCATCGTGGGTGACCATCACGATCGTCTTGCCATAGTCGCGCGTCAGACCGCGAAGCAGGTCGAGGATGCGGGTGGCGGAATCACGGTCGAGATCGCCTGTGGGCTCGTCCGCCACCAGCAGCGGTGGATCGGCGACGATCGCCCGGGCAATGGCGACCCGTTGTTCCTGCCCTCCTGAGAGTTCGGTCGGGGTGTGATGGATGCGGTCGCCCAGACCGACCAACTCGAGTGCCGTCGCGACCCGGTCATGTCGCTCCTTTTTCGACATCTCCGAGAGCAGCAATGGAAGCTCGACGTTCTCGAAGGCAGTGAGAACCGGAACCAAGTGGTAGAGCTGAAAAATGTAGCCAACGTGTCGCGCCCTCCACGCCGTCAACTGGCGCCGCGACAGCTCTGCGATCTCCTGCCCGGCGATCACCAGGGAACCTTGGGTCGGGGAGTCGATCCCCGATAGAAGATTGAGAAGCGTGGTCTTCCCCGATCCGGATGGTCCCATCAGAGCAAGAAACTCGCCCTTGGGCACCTTAAGATCGAGAGCCTCCAAAGGCGTCACCACGGTCGCTCCCTTGCGGTAACTCTTCGAAAGCCCTCGGCATTGGATCATCCATTCGCTCATGGTTGGATCAAAGTTGGTTGAACTCGTTGCTCGGGATTCAATTGGTGGGGCGCCAAGACGACCCACTCGCCGGGTCGGATCCCCTCCTGAATGCGCACATATCCGTCCCGGGTCTCCTTGCCGGATCGCACAGTTCGCGACCTCACCCGCCGGGACTCAGGATCGCAAACCCACACAGAGTCGCCGACCAGCGCTCCTTCGGGCACCCACGCACTCAGCGAACCAGTCGTGGTCGTGGCTTCCCCACGGCGGATGGCCTCAAGAAACTCCACACGGCAGAGCATTTCAGGACGCAGTTGGTCGCTGGGATCATCAATGCTCACCTTTGCCTGGAGGGTGTTGCGCTGGACATCCGCTTCACCGGTGATGCGGGTGACCTCGCCATGGAGAATCGTGTCGGGCGCCAGACTGCAGCGGATGCGAACCTGTTGGCCGATTTGCAGACCGGCGGCATCGGCCAGCGGGACATCCACCCGCACCTGAAGATGGTGGGGATCAAAAAGGACGGCTACGGTTGCACTGTCCGCATCATCCATGGCCAACCGCTTCTTTTGTCCCGGTGCCGCGATCAGGCGCAGCACTCTGCCGGCGGAGGGCGCGAGAATCCGGGTGCGGGCAAGCGCCAGATCCGCCATCTCCAGCTCCACCTTGGCGGCTTCCACCGCGCTCTCGAAAACAGGCACCCGTGCCTCCAGCCGTTTCACCTCTGACTCCGCCTGCCCAACGGCGGCCGACGCAGCTCCTGCGGTAGCTTCGGCCCTCAGGAAAGCACTCTTTGCCGCGACGATCTCGGCTTCGGCAATCGCTCCAGGTGAGAGCCGCTCGTAGCGCTCGAACCGATCTCGCATCTCATCCACCAAGGCTTCCGCGGCTTCTCGCTCGGCCTTTGCCGCAGTGATGTCCAAACCTGCTGCCTGAATCGATTCATGGTGGGCGGACAACTCGGCCTCGCGCATTCTGAGGGATTGCTGTGCCGAGCGCAGCGCAAGCTGGAAGTCTGCGTCGATCAGGGTCGCGAGTAGCTGGCCCTGTTCCACACTTTGGCCCTCCAGCACATGCACCGTATCGATCACCCCATCGACCAGTGCGGTCGCTTTCATGGGGAGCGGATCGGGCTCGATCCAGCCACTGGCCTGGAAAGCCATCGGCCCGTCCGTGGGCGGCTCCTGCACGGGAGTTCCCGAAGCGCTTGCCGCGCTCTCACTTGGGGTCGCTAAGACCATGGCCACCTCCACTTCCTGCGCGGGCAGGATGCGGTCGCGAAAGAGTGCGAAAAATAGCAGGGCGAACCCGCTGACGATCAGCAGGGGAATTGACCACGCCGGGAGGCGAAATCGTCGGGTGGAAACATCGGAAGATCGATGAAGAGAGTCGAGAGATGGATTCATGGCAGTCGGCCAAATGGAAACAGGGCACCCCAACAACGGGGCACGGTGCCGCACCCGATGGGCACGACAAAGCGGGGCGGAAATCGCCCGGCTTCAAAGTCTCCAGATCGCCAGCATCGCACGCCGATACGGTCTCGGCGTGGGTCCACGGATCGATGCGGCCGCGGCGGACAAAGTCACCGGTTGGATCGCTTCCGGTAACCACAGAATCCCCTGCCAGCCGAGGTCCACCATGGGAGCCATCGGCACGATCGGCATCGGTGCAGGGGATTGGGCATCCGGGAGTTTCTCCAGCTTCATGCAGCAAGGCGCATGCTTCTGCTGGGCTTCATCGCAGCCATCGCAGCAATCCGATTTCTCCGCCGAACTCGGCATGAGATCGGAGAAACAGATGCGTACCGATCCTCCCACTGCAGGGGACGAAATCCCCAGCAGAACAAGAAGGAGCAATGCAATGGCTGGACGCACGACCTTGTTTCCTCCACCTCCGGGGCTTGTCCGTCAAGGATGGATTCCCGCCGCAGGGATCGCCGTGACTCACGCCGGGCAGGGCAGGGGACCCCTCAAGCACTCCGTGCCTCCATCCCCCCATCACAAAGCCCCAGAGACCGCTCGGGTCCTGGGGCTGTTTGAAAGCGTCGGGCGACCGTGCACCGCGGGGAGCGGATCGCCTGTCAGTCGTTTCAGGGTGCGGGAACGATGTCGAGATACACCGAGTGGAAACCGTTGTAGAACTCGAAGAATGGCTTCAGCTGGGTCTCGCCGATCTGAAAATGCAAACTCGCCGGATCGCCGCTGATGTTCTTTCCAAGGTCGTCCAGGTCCAGCGTCACGCTCCTCCAGGTGCTGCGCGCCTCCGCCTCCTCCGCCGCCAGCAACACCGGGCCATAGAACAGGCTGGCGATGTTCGGCTGATCCATCAGTGGGCGCAGGTGAAAGCCCATCGGAATCTCCAGTGCAATCACATCGCCGTCCTGCCAGGAGCGTTCGAGCTTCAGGTAACTTCCGGGATGGATCGGCACCGATGATTTCTCGCCATTGATGCGCACCGTGAAAGCGTCCGTCGTCCACTCCGGAACCCGGATGAAGATCGGGAACTCGCCACTTCCTCCGAGCGTCAGCGTCGAAGTCTTCGCAAACGGGAAACCGGTTTCCTGGGTGAGCGTGATGCCCTGGTCCTTCCAGTCGAGCTTCGACGGCACGAACAGGTTCACGTAGAGCCCCGGAGTCTCAGAACCGTGGAAGTAGATCGAATCCTGGAGCTTCGTACCACTTTCCAGAGCCGTGCCATTGCAGCAGGTGAAGCCATCCATGTGGGCGTTGCTGAACGACTTGCGGGCCCCGGGATTGAGCGGGACGTGGTAAGTGTTCCCCGGATTGTCTTCATCGACGGAGGCGAGAATGTGGTTGTACATCGCCCGCTCGTAGTAATCCATGTACTTCGCGTCGCGGTCGAATTGGAACAACTCGCGTCCCAGCTTGAGCAAATTGTAGGTCGCACACGTCTCATTCTGCCCCCCTTCGGAAAGCCCCTCGTGGAACAGCTGATTCGGCTCGGCTGTGAAGCACTCGGCATTGTTCGGATTGCGGGCCCCGGCCACGCCGCCGATCGAATACATGTAGCCATGCTCGCAGAGATCCCAGAAGTTCTCCGCCACGTCCAAATACGGCCGCTCGTGAGTGCCGCGATAGGTCTCGAGGGCACCAATCACCTGCGGGATGTGCTGGTTGGCGTGGCGTCCGCGAATCGTATCCACATTCTTCGCTAGCCCGTGGTGATGCTCCGCATCGCCAAAGAAGAAACGCGTGTTGTCGAACAACTTGGCCGTTTCGAAGAAGCGCGGCTCCCCCGTGATTCGTCCCAGGCGCGCCATGATCTCATTCATCCCGCCGTATTCGCCCGCGATGTAGCTATTCCACATCTTGATCCGGGTTTCCTGCGGCAGCGCACGCAAACGCTGATCGACCCAGTGGCCCATCCCCTTGGCGATCTCCAGCGCCTTGGCGTTGCCTCCCACCTCATAAACGTCGACCAACCCTGCCAGGATCTTGTGCAGCGTGTAATACGGCGCCCACACCTGATCATTGCCCGTGCCATAATTGGCGCCGTGTTCCAGCATGATGAATTGATCCGGCGGATAGCCGCTGATGAAACCCGTACCCCAATTCCAGTAATCCGTCCGGATTCCTTCCTCGCTCAGATCCGAGTCAAAACCCTCCTTGCCCGGACCGGGAGGCACCTGCGTGGGATCGCTCACAGCGGCTCCCCCGGCCGTGGCTGGCTTGCCCGACATCTGGGAAAGCTCGTAAAGCACCTCGATCATGTGATCCATCTTCGCCGCAAATGCCGCGTGGAGCTCCGCATCGTAAGAAGTGCTCGCGCACGCCTGCGCCAGTGCCGTCAAATAGTGACCCGTCGCATGCCCGCGCAGTCGCGTCGTCTGGCTATCCCACACCCCCAGCGCCTCGATCCCGGCAGGCTGCGGCTGACCAAACGCATCCCGGAACACATAGAGAAACCGATCCGGATCGGTCGCCGCCAGGCCGCGCAGGAACTTATCCCGATGGCTCATGAAAGGCGTCGGGCTGCCATCCGGAGCGGGGGAGAGCACCACCTGGCCGAGTGGAAAGGGTTGCAGAGTCGCTTTCGGCTGATCTTCCGGTGTCGTCGTCATTTCGATGACGACCTCCGCCTTGGGCGCGAAATCCGTGCCGGGAACCTTGCCCGTCACCGTGTATTTCCCCGCTTTCGCCACCGCTTCATTGTCCACGGGTGACGGCCAAATCACCCGCACCGCAGGACCTTCTACTCCTCCCGCATACGTCCCGGGAACCCACGCAGGGAGATGCGGAAGCGTCCCCACCGCAGTCGTAACCGTGATGTCCGGAACCCCTTCCAGGCCCTCCTGGAGCAGGCGGGGGCGGTCCTCCCGATAACTCTCCATCCGACCGTCGCCCTCCACCGCAGTGATCTTCTCGTCGGAGATCGCATTGTGGTGAATCACCGAAATTTGCGAATCACTCAGCGCGCTGCGATAAAAACGCACATCAAACAACTGGCCTGCCAATCGCGGCGCCGCGTCGTCGAGCGAACGACCCAGAAAAATCTGCGTTGCCCGCGGCGCGTCCGCATCGAACAACGACTCCACCGAAGCCTTCACGCCCTCCTGGCGACCCACCCGGGCACCATCCACATACAGGCTCAACGACGACTTCGCCGCATCGAGCACCGCACCGAGGTGCACCCAGGTCTGCGGACGAACCCGGAAACTCTTCGGCCCCTGCAGCGGCAGCGACTCTCCCGCCTCGATCGCCAGCGAGCAGCCGTTCTCCCGACCTTCGCCCATCGGGACCAACGTCAAGTGATGCTCCGCATCCTTGCCGAAATCAAAAAACACCTGACCCGCCGTTTCGGAATCCACCTTCACCCAGCCGGTCACACTGAAACTCACCGCATCACCGATCGCGTCCACCGGGATCTGCACATACGCCCCGTCCTCGCCGCCCGGCAGTTGCAGCACCTTGCCGAAAGTCTCGTCATCCACAAACTGGAGACCCTGATCCTTCTCCTGCGCCGTCAGGCCGTTGCGCGATCCATCCTTCAGATCGCCTGCGAACCGATAGCGGGAAATCAGCGCCGTTTCGCCAATTCCATCGAGGAACTGGTCGCCATCTTCGGCCGAAGCCTGATGAATCCATCCAGAGGTCATGAAAAGCGTGGCGACGATCGCCAGAGGTCGAGCAGTGGGCATGATGAGAATGAGAGAGTGCAGGGCCAAGCCGCCCATCGGCGGCCAACAAAAAGAAACGCGTGGCAGGCTAGGGGAGAACTTCGATCAATCGGCCTTGAACCACTGCTGATCCACATCCGCCGCTCCCGACAGACCCTTCGCCAACTTCAGGCGATAGTCGTACTTCCGGGTTCGAGTCTCTTCGCCTTGGTAAACGTAGTCCGTATTGCAGACCACGGCGATCACGACATTGTTCTTCACAGGTTTCTCGAGTTTCAGGGCGCAGGGTCCGTTCGCGACGGGCCGACTGTAGACCACGCTGCCGTCCTCGGCGCGATAAACCAGCTGGCAGCTCATGTTTTCGTCCTCGGGCTGGAAATACAGGCCGACCACGTCGCCCTTCTTTCCACTGACAGTCAGCGGGATCTGATTCGCGCCGGTCCATCCCGGAAGCGTCCGGGTTTCGGGCACGAGCAGTCCGTCTTCGACGGTGGTCTTCGCGTAGCAAGTTGCCTTCCAAGGTTCGCATTCTTTCCAGATCGGCTCACCTTCTGCGACGATCTCCGTACCCCACACATCGGTGAGCAATTTCTGGTAGGCAGCCGACCAGCCCCCGAAATCGCACATCGCAGCGCGACCCCGGTATTCCTGAATCAACCGGCGGGTCTGCTCATCGCCCAGGCCGCCCTTGGACTTGGCAATCCCTTCGAGCACCCGGCCCTCACAATTCTGCCAAATCCAGGCGATGCTCTTCTCCGACACAAACTCGCCCAGAAAATACGGGAATGCCTCGCTGTAGGCCACCCCGCCCAGCAACTTCCGCCAAGTGGCGTAGTTGCGCCCCTGCGAGTCCTGGCCCTGATGGACCCCTTCGGCGGACGGACCGCCAAAGCTGCCATCCTGCAGCCAGCCGCTATAACACTCGATCGGCAGGAACGGCGCGATCATCGACCCGGCGCTCAGCCAGCCCATGCTGTCCCGAGGACCGCCGCGCTTGGCCGCCATCATCCCCAGCACCCAGTTATTGCCGCCTTCGTGAAACCAGGCCGCTTGCTTGCAGCCCGGCATGTCCGCCTGAATCGCGTGCACATACTCGTGAACCACCGCCCCGGTCTGATACCCCGCATCCTGGTTCGGATAGGCTGGGTCAAAACACCACACCGGATAATAAGACAGCAGCACCATCGGCCAGTCCTGGCCCTTGTGGTGCACGCTGCCCATCCAGCCGCCCAGAGCTTCGTTGTTCGCGTTGTCCGTCGACATCCCCGAGCCGAACAAATACACCGTGCTGTAGTAGCCCTTCTTCGCACGCTTGTCGGGGGGCCAGCCAAACTCCTGGCGGATGTAGGCCGCATCCTCGTTCAGACGATCCAGCATCGGGATCCATGCGTCCTCCGTCACCTTCGGATTCTTGTCCGGACCGTAGCGGAAGCACCACCATCCACGGACCACCGTCTCCTCCACATGCTCCACCCCGTCATCCAGCACCTTCGTCGGCGGCGGGATCTTCGCGGTCTCCTTGGAGAAATCGTATTCGAGCTTCGGGCTGTAAGTTGGCCACGTGATCGGATCGGAAACCGGTCGCGTCTGGGCCTGCGATCCATGGGTGCCCACCACGGAGGCGAGCAGGGCGAGAGTGAGAATCTTCATGAATTTGCGGAAATTATCGGGTCACCTTGATGTCGAGCGTCACATAGCCGGCATCCTGCCCGGCCGCCTTGCCTTCCACCTTGAAACTGCCGGGCTTCGCGTACTGCTGGGGATCGATCTTTTTCCAATGAATGGGGATCGGCAGCGTGCCCAGCTTCCCGAAGCTCAGCTTCACCGTCTCCGGCAACTTCGGAGCCTGGCCCACCCGCGTCGACAAATGCCCCGCTGGCAACTGATCGGCCGCAAGCGAATCCACCTCCCATTCCGAAACCATCATCGAGTGGAAATACGCCCCCTCCGGTTGACCCTTGAACGTCGCCCGCAGCGACTTCGTCACCACCGGTTCGAAATCCACCGTCAGCCAAGTGTCGGCATCGGTCGGGTACTGCGCTCCTCGGACTTCCTGCCACGCGTCCTTGCTGTCCAGATACTCCAGCTTCCACTCCGCCGGCGGGCGGTGCCAATTCGGGTCCTGATGAAACATGATACCCACACGGTCGATCGGCAGCGGCGTCTCCCAGACATACTGCGCCCAGTCCGACTCCACCTTCGATTCATTTCCGCGATACGTGCTCCACATGTCCGGGGGCAGGCGCACCACCGGAGGACGACCGTCGTGCAAGGCCGCCAAACTCATCGGCGGCTCCTCCGAAAACGATGCCGTCAGCTCCGCCTCGCGCGCCACATTCTTCGTCAACTCCATCACCGGCGGCAGCCCCCAGGTCTGCACCACCGGCAGGATCGTCTTGCCCTTCCACTCCACCTCATCGATCGCCACCGAGCGGCGGAAATGCCCGCCCTTCTTCGCATCCTTCGTGTGATACGTGATCCACCACTTTCCGCCGTGCTCGATGATCGATGGGTGCACCGTCGTCGACGAAGTCCCCCACAAAATCACGTCCTGAAACTTCCACGGCCCGGTCGGCGAAGACGAGGTCGCATAACCGATCGCCGCCTGATAATTCGACGGCGTGAACTTCGATCCCCCGAGCTTCCAATCGTACACACAGTAGTAAGTGCCTTCCCGCCGGAAAATCCAGGGAGCCTCGTAGAACGCATCCAGACCGGACATCACCGAGATCTCCCCATCCATCGCGATCATCGAAGGCTCGAGCTTCACCACCCGCGCCACACCCCAGGAACCCCAGTAAAGATACACCTTCCCGTCGTCATCTGTGAACACATGCGGATCGATCACCTCCTGGCCCACCGTCGCCTCACCGAACACCTCCTTCCAAGTCACCAGCGGCTTGCCGATCGCATCCTTCCACGGCCCCAGCGGCTCGTCGGCCACCGCCACCCCGATCGCCATCCGATTCGCCACATCAGTCGCCTGCGACTCCACTGGCGCATACCAATAGAACTTCCCATCCGCACCCCGCGCCACCTGGCCCGCGTAGGCATTGTTGCCTGTCGCCCAGCGGAACACCTTGGCCGGATCGAGATTGTCCGCATGCAGCGTCCAATCCCCCGAATCCGGATCGTCCGTCACGAAAACTCCGTAGTCATGCATCACGAAGCCGCCGACCTCCTCAGGCGGCTCATCGTGGCCCGCATAAATGTACAGCTTCCCGTCCACCGAGAGCGGTGCGGCATCCGCCGAATAATAACTGCCATCCCCCAAAATCGGATTTCCCTCCGAATGGAACGACTGCGGAGCCGCGGCCAGCGAAGCGACCGTCGCGATCGATGCGATCAGCCCGCCAAGCCCCCTTGCAGGGGCCGATCCACCCAACGCAGCCGTGCGCCATTCGCGTGAAGTGCGGGAACCACTCTCCCCCAACCGGAGAGCGCGTGGAGAGAATGGAAATCGTCGAAAGAGCAAAGGACAGGCCATGGGTTTCATGAGTGCAGACAGGAAGCGGGACAAAAGGCTGGAAACGAAAACATCCCCTCGGCGCGGCGATTCAGGGCAGGGGAACCCTCCCCGCCAAACGGGCTTCCCGCGACCCGCCGGTGAAATCCGGGCAAAGCGCGCTTGAGGCGCTTCGCGGGGCGGCGGGTCGCGGTCAGGGACGTGGGGTATCGTCGGGTGAACATCGAATGCTGGGCCGATTCGGGAAAGTCAGCCCCTTGTAAAGCGGCTCTCGCTGTCCGAGGAAAGCCGTCGTCGCGATTTTGGATTGTCTCACGGGGAGACAATTGTCGCCGAACCCCTCAGGCCACCCGGTCCCATCCCGCCTCCCAGACCCGGTCCTGGAATCGCTTTTTTCCTGCTCCTCGCGGGTCCCCTCGACTCACGGTCCCGGTGCCGTCGTCAAATCGACGACGCGTCCCTTCCCACCCTCACCGCACCCGTCTCACCGACCTGGGGAGATCCGCAAATCGGGAAGATCGGGAAGATCGGGAAGATCGGGAAGATCGGGAGGGAACCCAGGCTCATGCCCGCCCTCCACGACCTTCCTTGCGTGCCGCGCCGCTTCGCCATCGCGGCGCCGCTTCCAGCGTCGCGCTTAACCTCCCACGATCACCGACACCTCGGAACTCCATTGGCCGACCGGGCTGTCGCCCTGATGATAAATCGCCTTGTAAGCCCATCGTGTCGGCGTCGCCGGGAAACTTGCCGTGTCCGTGTATCCCGGCGTCGTGTCGAAAGTCAGCGGACCGAAGCCGGAACCGCGATCGACCAGAATCTCGATCATATCGAGATGCGACCCGTACCCTTGCCATCCCCAGGCGATCTCCACCTTGCCGCCGGCCACCGTCAACTTCAGCACTGGTGCCAGCGTGGCAAGCTCAGGGCCGGTGGTTTGAGAGCCCTCGATGCCGAGCGCCAGCCCGATCGCTTCACTGTAGGCCGGATGAGCCTTGATCCGCCGCACCAGGGCGCGGAAACGTTCCTCGATTCCGGGTCCTACCGCAGGCACCTCCACCGGCAACACCGGGGCCACCGGTGCACCGCTCGTCGGCGTTCCGCCCTGGCGGATCAAGCGCGTCCAGGCAGACGACTGCCGCGAGGCATTCTTGAGCACCTCATCGCGCTCCAGCAGATACGCCAAATAGTCGGCGTCGGCGCCATGTTGCGTCATGTCCGCCTCCGACAGTCCGAGCGTGACGCCATAACTGCCGAGAGCATTTTTGAACGTGAGGAGTTGCGTGGAGAACGAAGGGTTTCCTTGTTCGATATAGTCCGATTTGGCCATAGTCTTGTATTTTGGGTGCTTTCAATTTCCTGCGGAATCCGTCCGCAGAAAGGCTGCAACGACCGTGAGCCAGGGAGAGGGGATGAAGGGTGAAAGGGCAAAACCAGGGGGAGATGAAGAAAACCCGTGCGGTTGCGAGGGCAAACCCGTGCGGTTGCGGGGGCAAACCCGTGCGGCTGCGAGCGCAAACCCGTGCGGTTGCGGGGGCAAACCCGTGCGGTTGCGGGGGCAAACCCGTGCGGTTGCGGGGGCAAACCCGTGCGGCTGCGGGGGCAAACCCGTGCGGTTGCGAGGGCAAACCCGTGCGGCTGCGAGGGCAAACCCGTGCGGTTGCGGGGGCAAACCCGTGCGGCTGCGGGGGCAAACCCATACGGCTGCGAGGACGCAGCCACAGTGCAACCGACTTCACGGGGAGGGAGAGATTCATCTTGGGGGGAGGAGAGAGTGGCTGGTGCATTCCGCGAGAGCCGCTGATCATCAGCAGACAACACCATCGGATGAAGGGCGTCAATCCAAGGATAGGGATGTCACGACATCTTGCCTCTGGAATCCTTCCTGATCTCTCATGCATCTCTCCCAGCGCGCGGGAGAGTGACATCACCCACCTTCTCCTTGTCACCCAAGGCGGAGACTTCCTAACATCCCCCTCGTGCCAGCCCGCAAACGCGCCGCCAAGTCGGCCAAGAAAGACTCCACCGCCCACCTCGGCTTCGAGGCGAAGCTGTGGCTCGCCGCTGACAAGCTCCGCAACAATATGGACGCGGCGGAATACAAGCACGTCGTTCTCGGCCTCATCTTCCTCAAATACATCTCCGACGCTTTTGAGGCGCACCATGCCAAGCTTCTTGCCGGGGAGGGCGATTACGCCGGGGCTGATCCCGAAGATCCGGACGAATACAAAGCGGAGAACATCTTCTGGGTGCCGCAGGAGGCCCGCTGGTCCCATCTCCAGGGCCGCGCCAAGCTGCCCACCATCGGCAAGGACGTGGACGACGCCATGGACGCCATCGAGCGCGACAACCCGCGGCTCAAGGGCGCGCTCAACAAGAACTATGGGCGGGCGGATTTGGATAAGCACCGGTTGGGGGAGCTGATTGATCTGATTGGTTCGATTGAGCTTGGGGTGGCCCGCCCACCCTCACCCCAGCCCTCTCCCAAGGGGAGAGGGAGCAAAGATCCTGCGGAGGAGGAACACCCCTCTACCTCTGGGAGAGGGGCCGGGGGTGAGGGTTTTCAGGAGTCTGACTCACCAGGAAGTGCTCCCAGATCCCACGACTTCGACATCCTCGGAAGGGTCTTCGAGTATTTCCTGACAATGTTCGCCAGCGCCGAGGGCAAGAACGGCGGGCAGTTCTACACCCCCTCCTGCATCGTCCGCCTGCTGGTGGAAATGCTGGCCCCCTACAGGGGCCGCATCTACGACCCCGCCTGCGGCTCCGGCGGCATGTTCGTCCAGTCGGAAAAGTTCGTCGAATCCCACGGCGGTAAGCTCGGGGACATCAGCATCTACGGCCAGGAGAGCAACCCGACCACCCGCCGCCTCGCCATCATGAACCTCGCCCTGCGCGGCATCGAGGCGGACTTCGGCAAGGAACACGCCGACACCTTCCGCGCCGTCCAGCACCCCGACCTCCGCGCCGACTACGTGCTGGCCAACCCGCCCTTCAACGACAGCGACTGGCACCGCAAGGACGACGACGTGCGCTGGCGGTTCGGCGTCCCGCCCAAGGGCAACGCCAACTTCGCCTGGGTCCAGCACTTCATCCACCACCTCGCCCCGCACGGCATGGCCGGCTTCGTCCTCGCCAATGGCAGCATGAGCTCGAACCAGTCCGGCGAGGGCGAGATCCGCAAGGCCATCATCGAGGCCGACCTCGTCGATTGCATGGTCGCCCTGCCCGGCCAGTTGTTCTATTCAACTCAGATTCCGGTGTGTTTGTGGTTCCTCCGGCGCGATAAATCGGGGCGACCACCCTCATCCCCGGCCCTTCTCCCACGGGGAGAAGGGGGTAAAGGCATCGACCGTCGCAGGCAAACTCTGTTCATCGATGCGAGAAAAATGGGCAGCATGGTCAGCCGCGTGAATCGCGAATTGACCGGCGAGGATATCGCCAAGATCGCGGACACATACCACGCCTGGCAGGGGCACCCCTCTACCTTTGGGAGAGGGGCCGGGGGTGAGGGTAATCCCGGCTATGTTGACGTAGCGGGATTTTGCAAATCCGCCACCACCGAGGAAATCGGGAAACACGGCTTCGTCCTCACCCCCGGCCGCTACGTCGGTGCTGAGGCAGCCGAGGACGACGGCGAACCCTTCGAGGAAAAGATGCCGCGCCTCGTCGCGGAGCTGAACGCCCAATTCGCCGAGTCCGCGAAACTGGAAGAGGCGATTAAAGCGAACCTGAACGGTCTCGGCTATGCGCTCTGAATTCGCCCAAAAGAAACCCCGGGGCCTCTCAACCGCAAGCGGTCAAGGAAGGGATCCCGGGGTCAACGGGCAGAATCTCGCCCAACGACGTTCATATGTCAACGCTGCAATCCTGCACTCCTACAGGCTGGCGAGGCGCCTGTTGATTCGATGAATCCCGCGTTCTTCCAGCAAATCGAAAACATCCTCCACACCGAGCGCGTCGACGCGTATCGGCAGGATGGAGCGGATCCGAAGCTCACGCTCGCCCGCTACATGCTGAACATGGCCTTGAGCGAGTCGCTTTATCCGACACTTCAGTTCGCCGAGATTGCACTCCGAAACGCAGTCCACCGGGAACTCGCCGCCCGATGCGGCACCCATGCCTGGTATGACTCGCCGCGGGCACGGCTCACTCTTTGGCAGCAAGACAAAGTGACGGAGGCCAAGGCCACTCTCAGACGAAACCGGAAGCGGCTCACGTCGGGCCGCATCATCGCCGAGCTCACCTTCGGCTTCTGGACGGGGTTCTTCAATAACGCCCACGCCCGCACCGGCATCGGCTCATTTCTTTCCCGAAGTGCGTTTCCCCACGCTCCCGCCGCGGAGCAATACCAATCTCGACTCGACCGCCGCTGGCAGGACATCCGCGACCTCCGCAACCGGGTCTTCCACCACGAACGCATCCTGCACTGGCGGGATCTGGATGTGCGGCATCAGGCGATTCTCGAGATCATCGCGTGGATGTCTCCGGAGTTGCACGATCTTGCAAAACCGCTCGACCGCTTCGTTTCGATTCGAAACGGCGGGTTGAATCCGTGGATCGCTGAACTTCAAAACAACTGGCCCCAACCATGAGCGCGACCGTAATACAGCCGGAAAAGATGCCGCGCCTCGTCACTGAACAGAACGTCCAGCATGTCCGCCGGAGCCTTGGCGCAGGCGGGTTCGTCGAGTCCGCGAAACTGGAGCACCTGTCCGCCGTAGCCTTGGCGAAGGTGGAGGCCATCAAAGCAAACATGAGGGGGATGGGGTATGGCGAGTAGCAATGTCGAGGAGTCCAAATCAATCCACATCCCGGCAGCCTATGGAGAGCCGCCGCACGGTTGGACGTGGGCGCGCCTCGATGAGGTCAGCGAAGGTGTTTTCGATTGCCCCCATTCTACGCCGAAACTCACTGAGAGCGGTCCATATGTCGTCCGAACCCAGGACATTATCACCGGGGTCTTTCGCGCCGAGCAAGCAGCGCGTGTTTCAGACGAGACCTATGCCGAACGGATCGCTCGGGTGACGCCGAGCCGTGGTGATCTGCTCTACAGCCGCGAAGGAACTTACTTCGGGATCGCAGCTGAGGTACCCGAGAACACCCGCGTGTGCCTGGGCCAACGGATGGTTCTCATTCGTCCGAAGCCAGAAGTTCTCGATTTCAGCTTCCTTCGCTACTGGCTGAATTCGTCAATCATGGCCGTTCACATCCATGGTTACCGCGATGGATCAGTGGCTGAGCGGTTAAATTTGCCCACAATCCGCGCTCTCCCTGTGCTTTTGCCGCCGCTGCAGATGCAAAAAACCATCGCGGCGGTGCTGGGGGCGCTGGACGACAAGATCGAGTTGAACCGGCGGATGAACGCGACGCTGGAGGCGATGGCGCGGGCGCTGTTCCAGAGCTGGTTTATTGATTTCGATCCGGTTCGAGCGAACCTGGATCGAAATCAACCCTCACCCCAGCCCTCTCCCACCGGGAGAGGGAGCAAAGACCTCGATCAAGCAAAACTCCCTTCTCCCACTGGGAGAAGGGCTGGGGATGAGGGGTGCTTCGCACTGGACCCCGCCACCGCCGCCCTCTTCCCCGACTCCTTCCAAGACTCCGAACTCGGGCATATTCCGAAGGGGTGGGAAGTTTGTCCTCTTTCCGAGAAGATTGAACTCTTGAGCGGTGGCACACCGAAGACTTCCGAGCCTGACTACTGGGACGGCGACATCCCGTGGTATTCCGTGAAGGACGCTCCTTCCGAAACCGACGTTTGGGTCATTGAGACCGAGAAGCACGTCACCAGGCAGGGGATCGAAAACAGCGCCGCTCAGATTCTGCCGGAAGGAACGACCATCATCAGCGCGCGTGGAACTGTCGGTAAACTTGCTCTCATTGGAACACCGATGGCGATGAACCAGTCCTGCTACGGCGTACGTGGGGCGAAGGGCTGCTCCGACTTTTTCACCTACTTCGTGCTTCAAGATGCGGTAGGGGAACTCCAGCAGCGGACCCATGGAACCGTCTTTGACACGATCACTCGCCAGACCTTCGAAACGCTAAACTGTGCTTTCCCTGCGCCTGAGTTGACTCACGCCTTCGACCGATCTGCAGCACCGCTTCTTTCCCAGATCCGCGCCAACCTCCACCAATCCCGCATCCTCGCCAATCTCCGCGACACGCTGCTTCCGAAGCTGCTCAGTGGGGATTTGAGCGTGCCAAACATAGGGAAGGAGGTCTCGATATGAGGCACCTGCGCAATCTAGGTTCTCAGTTCAGCATCTCGTTGCCGCCCGACGAGGAAGGTTTCATCGGGCGGGAGTGTCCTGTGGCCGAATGTGAGGGATACTTCAAGGTTCAGCCGGGAACCGGGTTAAAAGGCGAGAACCTCCCTTGCCATTGCCCGTATTGCGGGCAGGGCACGGATTCGAACAATTTTCTCACCAAAGCACAGGTCGAATATGCGAAGTCCGTCGTGATGCGCGAGGTTACGGGAGCCCTGCTGAAGGACTTGAAATCCCTGGAGTTCAATCACCGCCCAAAAGGGGCATTCGGGATTGGCATCAGCATGAAGGTAACCGGCAAGCCGTCGGCAATTCGCCACTACCGCGAATCCAGGCTTGAAACTGAAGTAGTGTGCGATAGGTGCACCTTGAGATACACCATCTACGGCGTGTTCGGCTTCTGTCCTGATTGTGGCGTGCACAACTCGTCGCAGATTCTGAACAAGAACCTCGAACTGGTCCGAAAGCTTTTGGAGGTCGCAGAGACGCAGGAATCGCAAGTTGCACAGCACTTGATCGAGAATGCGTTGGAAGATTGCGTTTCGGCCTTCGATGGCTTCGGTCGAGAGACTTGCCGGGCATTCGCAGCGAAGGCGGTCAAGCCTTCCAAGGCTGCTGAGATTCGGTTTCAGAACATAGGGGGCGCTCGCGATAAAGTGCGGGAGCAATTCGGAGTCGATTTTGCCGCAACGGTTCCGCCTGACGAGTGGAAGCAAATCCAGAATGCCTTCCAGAAGCGGCATTTGCTGGCGCATAGGATGGGAGTGATTGATGAGAATTACCTCACGGCAACTGGAGTGGCACCATCCATGTTTGGTCGAAAGGTTTCAATTGATGCCACTGAAGTCCGAGACCTTTCGGCAGCCCTCAAAGTGCTGGGAGGAAAGCTGTTCACGTTATTGGAGGTAAAGAAATGAACGAGCCGGTCGAAATTCAGTCCCGTGATTACTGGTTTAAGGTCATTGAAATGCTCCAACAGAATTGGGCGCTATTTGATCCTGAGCCGGAAGGCGTCGTCGTTTACTTCTTTGGCGACACAGGTGGAGTCTTTGACCAGCTGCGATTCCCCTCGCCGGAGGAGGCGACGCTGGCTTTGCAACGCAACGGGTTTCGACGCTACGCCGATGACGCCAGTGCTTCGGCGTTCTTGCGTTGTCCTGAGCCCCCATTTGTTCGGAGGGATCATCCCAACGGACCGATTTACTCGTCGGGACGTTTTTGGAGAAATGAGTAATCCGATGAATCCCACACAATATGAACGCGATTAAGCGAAGATTCTTCGATCTGTGCCGTGGGCTGCGGCTGCATCCGTGGCGGACTGCGATTAGTTCGTTTGCCGCGTTTAGTGTCCTTTGGACGCTCACTGAAGCCGTTAGCTATTTGGCCGAGACGGACAAGATCAGAGGGGTGTGGGTCCTAGCCGCATTTATCGCTGCCAGTGTTGCCTACGGGTTTTGGCTCGTCTGGAAGCCCACGAAAGTAACAATCAAAATTGCCGACACGAATTCAAAGATCGAGATCAGCTTCGGAGACCTTTTCGCTCAGGAAGGAGTTCGAGCAATTGCGGTCACGGAGTTTTTTGACACGGAGATTGGCGAGCCTGTTTCCGAACGCAGCGTTCACGGGGCGTTCATCAAGAAGTACTTCGGCGGTGGCGTCACCTCGCTTGAAGAACAACTCCAACAGCAATTGGCAGAGGCGGCAGGGACGCAAACTGGAAAGGCCAAGGGGAAATCGGTGAGCTACCCAATAGGGACGTCGGCACTGGTCGCGGTAGGCTCCGACCGCTTCATTCTTTTCGCACTGTCAAAAGCAGACCCAAAAACCTGCAAGGCAGACTCAAGTGTTACGATGATGTGGGTGGCACTGCACGGCCTGTGGAAGCAGGCGAGGATCGTTTGCGGAGGGCATCCGCTAGCCCTGCCGTTGGTCGGTGCAGGGTTGTCGAACATCGGGTTGCCGCCGCGTGACCTCCTAAATCTTCTAATCCTGTCGTTGATTACGGAGACGAAGGAGAAACAGATTACGCAAGTGATTCGGATCGTTCTGGGCATGGATGTCTACGAGGATTTGGATCTTCGAACCGTGAAGAAGCATTGGGAGGAGCGTTGATATGGCCTACAGAAATGGAACCTACGTAGCGTTTCATGCGAATGGAACGAATGTGCCCATCAATTCCGACATCAAGTATTACAATTTGATGAAGGCATGGACGGGAAAGAGCGACGACGACTTTACCATGGTGAATAGCCACGACAAGGCGGCCTCAGTTCGCGATTCCAGCAAGCGAAGCACCTTGATGGCCTCGCTCCAGCTGCGGTTACGAAATTCGAAGAATATGGTCCTGATTGTTGGGGAGACTACGCGCTTTGACACCGACTGGGTTCCGTTTGAGATCCAACAGGCTGTGGATGTTTACAAGATTCCGATTATCGCGGCTTACTCTGTTTGGGAGCGGCGAATTTTGTCTCCTGAATACCTATCCGATTACTGGCCGAAAGCTCTTGCCGACCGGATTGCAAACGGGACTGCAAAGGTGATGCATATACCATTTAAAAAGGCCCCTTTGGCCGATGCCATTGACCAATACACTCACAATAACATGCCGCCGCATGGGCTTTGGTTCTATTCTGAGGCCACCTACAAAATGTGGGGCATCGACTAGCTGATTGGAGCGCGAATCAGAAACCAAGAGCAGTGCCATTTTCCGAATCGACCGTCGAAGAAGCTGCCCTCGAATGGTTCGGGGAGCTGGGCTATGCCATCGGCCACGGGCCGGAGATGGCACCAGGCGAAGCGGCGGCGGAGCGGGAGTCGTTCGCGGTTGTGGTGCTGGAAGTTCGCTTGCGCGAGGCGCTGCGGCGTTTGAACCCGGAGGTTCCGGAAGAGGCGCTGGAGGAAGTCCTGCGCCGGGTGCTGCGGGTGGCGGATGGCACGCTGGTGCGGAAGCCGGTGAACGGAGAGTTTGGTATGGTGGGCTTTTTTCATTTTCCTGAAACTGCTGGCTGACTCATGGCGACGACGATCCAACAGATTGATACCTGGCGCTCGGCTCGTTCCGAGCACCAGCGGCTGGAGTTCAAGGAGGCGAAGACGCAGTTCGACAACCGGAAGCTCTACAAATACTGCGTCGCGCTGGCCAATGAGGGCGGCGGGCACCTGCTGCTGGGAATCGAGGATGAACCTCCGCGCAAGGTCGTTGGCACGGCGGCGTTCAACGACCCGGTGGCGATGGCGGCGAAGATGTTCCAAGCGCTGGGTTTCCGGGTGGAGATCGAGGAGGTGATGCACCCCGACGGGCGGGTGCTGGTTTTCCACATTCCGGGACGTCCGCTTGGCACGGTGTATGATTTCGAGGGCTCCTACCTGATGCGGGCCGGCGAGGAGCTGGTGCCGATGAGCGAGGACCGCCTGCGAGCGATCTTCGCCGAGGGCCAGCCGGACTGGCTGTCGCAGCCCGCGCTGACCGAGTGTGACGACGACAAGGTGGTGCAACTGCTCGACACGCAGAGCTACTTCGACCTGCTGCACCTGCCCTATCCGGTGAACCGGGCGGGGGTGTTGGAAAGGTTCGAAAGCGAGAAGCTGATCCAGCGCGACGGTGGCGGCTGGACGATCACGAATCTCGGCGGCCTGCTTTTCGCGAAGAAACTGGAGCAGTTCGATCGGCTGGCCCGCAAGGCACCGCGGGTGATCGTTTACGAGGGCACGAACAAGCTGAAGACCAAGCTCGATAAGCCGGGAAGCAAGGGCTACGCGGTCGGCTTCCAGGGCTTGGTGGAGTTCATCAACGGACTGGTGCCCTCGAACGAGGTGATCGAGCAGGCGCTACGCAAGGAAGTGAAGATGTTCCCGGAGATCGCCGTGCGCGAGTTGGTGGCGAACGCTCTGATTCATCAGGACTTCACCGAATCGGGAACGTCGGTGATGGTCGAGATCTACGACGACCGGATGGAGATTTCGAATCCGGGCAAACCGTTCATTTCGCCGGACCGGTTCATTGACGAATACCAATCCCGCAACGAACGACTGGCGGATCTGATGCGGCGTCTCGGGGTTTGCGAGGAGAAGGGCAGCGGGGTGGATAAGGTGATCCAAGCGGCCGAGTTTTTCCAGCTTCCCGCCCCGGACTTCCGGGTCGGCGAGAAGAGAACCTCGGTGGTGCTCTTCGGGCATTTGGGAATCGAGGAGATGGATCGGAATGACCGGATCCGCGCCTGCTACCAGCATTGCTGTCTGCGGTATGTGATGAACCAGAAAATGACGAACCAGAGCCTGCGGGAACGCTTCAAGCTTCCCGAGAGCAAGGTGGCCACGGTTTCCCAGATCATCGCCGCCACCGTGGACGCGGATAAGATCAAGGTCGCCGACCCCACGCAAACGTCCACCCGCTACCGGAACTATGTCCCGTTCTGGGCCTGATTTCTTCTTTAAATGCAACCCGCGAACGCAAGCCTCCGGATTCCCAAGGCACTGAAAAACAATGATCCGCTTGTTTAATCGCAAAACCTTCCGTCCGTGAACCTCACCGAATCCACCGTCGAAGAAGCGGCCCTCGAATGGTTGGGGGAACTGGGCTATGCCATCGGCCATGGGCCGGAAATGGCTCCGGGAGAAGCGGCGGAGGAGCGGGAGAATATCGGGGACGTCGTGCTGGAAGGTCGCTTGCGCGAGGCGCTGCGGCGCTTGAACCCGGAGGTGCCGGATGAGGCGCGGGAGGAAGTCCTGCGCAGGGTGCTGCGGGTGGCGGATGGCACGCTGGTCCGGACGAACCGGGCCTTTCACAAGCTGCTGCGCGACGGAGCGGAGGTGAGCTACAAGCGCCCCGACGGCAGCACGAAGCACGACCAAGTCTGGCTGGTGGATTTCTCCCACATACGGGCGAACGATTGGCTGGCGGTGAACCAGTTCACGGTGATCGAGGGTGGAGGCTCCTCTCCCTCTGGGAGAGGCGGGGGTGAGGGTATTGGGGCGCATCGCAGACCCGATATAGTGGTGTTCGTCAACGGGCTGCCGCTGGGATTGATCGAGCTGAAGAGCGCGATCAAGGAGGACGCGACGATTCTTTCCGCCTACAAGCAGCTCCAGACCTACAAGGCAGAGATCCCGACCTTGCTCCGCTACAACGCGGCGCTGGTGGTAAGCGACGGCTTGCAGGCGCGGATGGGATCGCTGACGGCGAGCGAGGAGTGGTTCAAGGTATGGAGGGAAATCGATGCCGATTTCACTCCACCCTCACCCCCAACCCTTCTCCCACTGGGAGAGGGGAGCCGGAGGCGGGGTGAGGGAGCGAAAGCGAAGCTGAGTTTAGAGCTGGAGGTGCTGGTGCGCGGGGTGTTCGAGCGGCGGCGCTTTCTCGACTTGCTGCAGCACTTTGTTGTTTTCGAGGAAGACCCGGACAACGGCGCGGTGCACAAGATCCTGGCGGGCTACCACCAGTTCCACGCGGTGAACGCGGCGGTGGAGGAGACGGTTCGGGCCAGCGGGATGAATGAACCGGACACCAGAACCGGCCTGGGGGATGAGGTGGGATGCTACTGGACGGGATCGATGAAAGGCGGTCGACCGGGCGACCGTCGGGCCGGGGTGGTGTGGCACACGCAGGGCAGTGGCAAGAGTTTCTCCATGCTCTTCTACGCGGCGCGGGTGATCCGGCATCCGGCGATGCGGAACCCGACGCTGGTGGTGCTGACCGACCGCAACGACCTGGACGACCAGCTTTTCGGGCAGTTCCAGAGGTGTGAGGATTTGCTCGGACAGAAGCCTATTCAAGCGGAGGACCGCGGGCACTTACGGGAGCTTTTGAATCGGGCGAGCGGCGGGGTGATTTTTACCACGATCCATAAGTTCGCTCCGCTTGAACCCTCACCCCCGGCCCCTCTCCCAAAGGGCGAGGGGAGGAAACACTATCGCGGCGGCTTTGATTTCGCAGGACTGGTGAAACGCGCCCGTGAGATGCGGGCGGACGCCACGACGGCGGAGGAGTTGCTTTGGTCGCTGGTGAGGGACCGGCAATTGTCGGAAGCCAAGTTCCGTCGTCAGCACCAATTCGGCGAATATATCACCGACTTCTTCTGCAACGAGGCGAAGCTCGTCGTGGAATGCGACGGAGAATCCCACAACACGCCCGAGCGCCAGAAACTCGACCGCCAGCGCGATGCCTACCTGAAGTCACAAGGCCTGACGGTCCTCCGCTTCGAGAATTCCGAGGTTCTTTCCAATCCTGAGCAGGTGCTGCGCAAGATTGCAGAACATCTCCCCTCTACCTCTGGGAGAGGGGCCGGGGGTGAGGGCAATGTTGCGCGAGAGAACCGCATGGAATGCCTGTCGGATCGTCGCAACATTGTAGTCATCGCCGACGAGGCGCACCGCAGCCAATACGGCTTCGGCGGCAAGGTGAACGCCGAGGGGCGGATGACTTACGGCTTCGCCAGCAACCTGCGGGATGCCCTGCCGAACGCCTCGTTCATCGGCTTCACCGGCACGCCGGTCGAGAAGACGGACGCGAATACGCGGGCGGTCTTCGGCGACTACATTTCGATCTACGACATCCAGCGGGCGGTGGCGGACAAGGCGACGGTGCCGATCTATTACGAAAGCCGGATCGCCAAGCTGGCCCTCAATGCCAGCGAGCTGCCGAAGATTGATTCCGAGTTCGATGAGATCACCGAGGGCGAGGAGTTTTCCAAGAAGGAAAAGCTCAAGACCAAGTGGGCCGCGCTGGAGGCGCTGGTGGGCGACCCGAAGCGGATCGGACTCATCGCTGCTGATCTGGTGGCGCATTTCGAGAAGCGGGTGGAGGCGATGGAAGGCAAGGCGATGATCGTCTGCATGAGCCGCCGCATTTGCGTCGATCTTTACGATGCCCTGATCCAGCTGCGACCGGAGTGGGCGGAAGATGCGCTCAAGGTGGTGATGACCGGCAGCGCGGCGGACGGGCCGGAGTGGCAGAAGCACCTGACGACGAAGAAGCAGCGCCGCGATCTGGCGAACCGCTTCAAGAATTCGTCGGATCCGTTCAAGCTGGTGATCGTGCGGGACATGTGGCTGACGGGTTTCGACGCGCCGTGCCTGCACACGATGTATGCGGACAAGCCGATGAGCGGCCACAATCTGATGCAGGCGATCGCGCGAGTGAACCGTGTGTTCAAGGACAAGCCGGGCGGACTGGTGGTGGACTACCTCGGGCTGGCCGATCAACTGAAGCACGCGCTGGCGACCTACACCGAGAGCGGCGGCAAGGGCGATCCGACTTTCGACACCGCGCAGGCCATTGCCGTGATGTTGGAGAAGCATCATGTGGCCTGCGACATGATGCACGGCTTCGACTGGAGCAAGTGGACGACCGGCACGCCGACCGAGCGGCTGAAGCTGATCCCCGCCGGGCAGGAGCACATCCTCGAACAGGAGGACGGCAAGCAGCGCTGGGTGCAGGTGGTGACCGAGCTTTCCCGCGCCTTCGCCCTGTGTGCCGCGAGCGACGAGGCGGTGGCGATCCGCGACGACGTATCGTTTTTCCAAGCGATCCAGGCGGCGCTGAACAAGCAGAGCGGCGAGAACCGCAAGAGCCCGGCACAGATCGACGCGGCGATCCGGCAACTGGTGAGCAAGGCGATCACCACCGAGGGCGAGGTCATCGACGTCTTCACCGCGGCGGGCCTCCAGAAGCCGGACATTTCCATCCTCAGCGACGGCTTCCTCGCCGAGGTTCGCGGGCTGAAGCACAAGAACGTGGCGGCGGAGTTGCTGGAGAAGCTGCTCAAGGACGAGATCAAGGTGCGCTCGAAGCGGAACCTGGTGCAGAGCCAGCTCTTCTCCGACAAGCTGAAGAAGACGCTCAATGCCTACCACAACCGGGCAATCTCCACGCTGGAGGTGATCGAGGAGCTGATCAAGCTGGCGAAGGAGATGGACGCCGCCACCAAGCGCGGCGAGGACCTGGGGCTGACCGACGACGAGGTGGCTTTCTACGACGCCCTCGCCGCGAATGAGAGCGCGGTGCGGGCGCTGGGCGATGACAAGTTGAAGGTGATTGCCGCCGAGCTGATCACGATGGTGCGGAAGAGCGTGACCATCGATTGGACCCTGCGCGAGAGCGCGCGGGCGAAGATCCGGGTGATCGTGAAGCGGATTCTGAACCGATATGGCTACCCGCCGGACCTCCAAGCGGAGGCAGTCAAGACGGTGCTCAAGCAGGCGGAGTTGCTGTGTGCAGAGTGGGCGTGATGGGGGACCAGAGGGAGCTCCCAGATTCGGGCACGGAAGCCTGAGTTGGGTCGGTGTTCGACCGTTTCTCCGCTCACTCTTCTGCACCCTCGTGGGGTTGGGTTCCAGCGGGGGGGCTGCGCGGTTCGGTGGTGGCACGGAATTGCGCGAGTTGCGAGAGGTGAGGCCCGGCGGACTTTTTCGATCACGCAGAGATCGCGGAGATTTTTTTGTCCGATTCTGGCGGGCCAAGGGCTCTGATGTTTTGAATGCCCGAATCCTTGGCCAAGTCCGATCAGGAACTGCTGCGCGATTTCGCGACCCGGCGCGATGAAGATGCCTTCGCGATGCTGGTATCGCGGCATCGGGGGCTCGCGTTTGCCACGGCCTATCGGATCTGCGGGAATGCCATGGATGCCGAGGAGGCGGTGCAGCATGGCTTCACCACGCTTTCCCGCAAAGTACGGCAGGGAGCGGAGATCCAAAGCCTGGGCGCCTGGCTGCATCGGGTGGTGGTTCACGAAGCCGTCAAGATCCGGAAGAAGCAGCACTTCCGGAAAGACCGGGAGCGGCTGGCGCAAAAACACCAGGAGATGGCGCGGGAAGGGAGGGATCCGATCGCGGAACTCCGACCGGTACTGGATGAGGCCCTGAATTCGCTCCGCGGCAGCGATCGGGTGGTTCTGACGCTGCACTATCTCGAAGGTCGCTCGTTCAAGTGCATCGCGAGTCAGCTCGGCGGAACCGCCGGGGCCTGGCAAAAGCGCAGCATTCGCGCACTGGAGGCGCTTTCGAAACGGCTGCGGCATCAGGGGGTGCCGGTGTCGATCGCGGCACTGACCTCCTTCCTTGCCGCATCGCGCGCCGAGGCTGCGGCCAGCACGCCGACGATGTCCTCTCTGCTTCCCTATGGCCGCGATGCGGTCACGCGCCCGTCGGCGGGCAACGGGATCACTTCACTCCTGATGACCTCAATGAAAGCCGGTATCGCCCTCAGTTTCGCGATGGGAACTCTCGCCGTTTGCGGCTGGAAGTTCATTGTGCCGCCGCTCGTCGCTCGGGCCGGATTCTCCTCCGGCGATGTTTCGCCGGGAATCTCGGTCCCAAGCTCTCCTCGATTCGCCCGCACCGGGGTGCGCCCGACGGCCTTCTCGCTCGAGTGGGTCCGGCAGTTGATGAGCGAGTATGAGGAAAGTGAGGGACGGGATTCGCGCCTGGAAAGCCATCTGCGAAGTTTGATGTTCCTGGCGCCGCCGGAGCATTTCGAGGAACTGCTGGATCTGATCGCTTCCGCCAAGGATCGGGCGCGCTATCAACCGATCGCCGCGGCGCTGTTTGCCCGGTGGGCGGAGGAGAATCCCGAGGAGGCCTTGGCCCGGCTCGACGCGGTTCCTGAATTCGCTGCGGAGGGCTATCGAGCGGTTCTGATCACCTGGCTGAACATGCACGGGGATTCGGCGCTCGAGTATGTTTCGGCGAGGAAGGAGGAAGCCGATCTGAAGATTCTCCGGGAGT
Organism: Haloferula luteola; assembly: GCF_014201715.1. Classification (GTDB taxonomy): domain Bacteria; phylum Verrucomicrobiota; class Verrucomicrobiia; order Verrucomicrobiales; family Akkermansiaceae; genus Haloferula; species Haloferula luteola. The sequence continues at coordinate 198,074 of NZ_JACHFD010000001.1, read as the reverse complement.
TCCTCGAGTATCAATGTGAGCGCCATCCCCGGGATGCCGCGCGGATGGTCGATCAGATTGCGGAAGATTGGCCGGAAGCGGACCGTCCGCTTTTCGAGCAAGTGGCTCGGCTGTGGGCCCGATCTGAACCGCTCGAAGCGGGCAATTGGGTGGCGAGCTATCCGGATGAAAAGGTGAAGAATCCACTGCTTCGATCGATGGCGGTCGATGTGGCGAAAGTCCGAGGGTTTGAGGGGCTGGAGGTGGCGAACCATATAGAAGATGCCCACGAACGGGCCCTGGCGAGGAATGATGCCATCTATTGGTGGGGAACGACCAGCGGGGGCTACTCGATCTCTCCCGACAGCCGTCCGGTGCGAAATCTTTCGACGGGTTTCCCGGAAGATTGGACGGCTGAAAATATCGTGACGTTCTCGAAATCGTTCATGATCAATTTTTCCAAGGATCTTCCCAAGCTGCTGGAGCTGGCCGAGGGGGAGGATCAACGGGCGCTGGTGTATGAAGGGTCCGTCAAGGGATCCGCGTGGAGCAATCCGGCGGCCGCCAAGGATTCGATCGCGCAGCTCCCGGCCGATTTCGGAAGCACGCAAATGGGTCGGGAAACTTTGCGGGCCTTCATGCTGCGCTGGAGCGAAATGGATGCGTCTTCCGCAGGGAGGTGGTTGGCCGAGCAACCCAACACTCCGAACATTCAGGTGATGCGGGAAGCTCAATCCGGGAGGGCCGCCCGATGAGTGCCCGTCGCTGGATTTTTGCCGCGAGTGCGGGACTCGGTGTTCTCGTGGGAGGGGCATGGTTGCGACCCTGGTCGGCGCTGAGGTCCGCGATGCCGACGGAGCGGATCGAGGACGTCCGGGGTCAGGATCCGGGCTCACGCAGTTCATCGCCGGTCGCCGCGTTCCGCCGTTTGCTCCGTGATCAGTCGCCCAGCATGGACGAAGGCATCTCGATGAAGATCGCGGCTCAACAACTCGCCGATGAAAAGAGGAGCCCGCTGCGCACTCGGGCATTTCTGCGCAGCAAGATCGCGTTCATGGACCACGATCAGTTGGTGATGGAGATGATGGACGGGGACATCGACACCCTCCCGGAGATCCGGGAAGCGGCACGACGGCTCACTCAGGAGGACCCTCAGGGAACCTTCACGGCATTTGAGAAAGGGCTCTTCCGTCTCAACACGATGGAAAAGCTCTACGCCTTTCTCGATACCTTGCTGCAAACGTGGACGGATCAGGATGCACCGGCGGTGATGAATCGACTGAAGGGCATGAAGCGAGGTGGTGCGCAACAGGACGCCTCGCTTCGGTTCAGCGACTATTGGGCGAGAACCAAGCCGGACGAGGCCGCCGAGTCGTTCAGCGATCTGATCTATCTACGAAACATGGATGACTTCGGACACATGGATTTCAATGAGGTGGAGTATGCTCGAAAGATCGTCGAGTCGTGGTCGCAACGGGATCTCGCTGCGTTGGTGACATTTGTGGACCGTCTTCCCCGCGGGAGGGTGAAGCTGGCCTTTGACGAGGCGATGGCATCGACGCCGCGCCCTGAGTGACCGGAGCCAGGGCCGGGGTCGGTTATCGGGAGCGACGAGGAGGGAGAGGGAAGCGGACGGAGCTTGGGCCGGGAGGGGCGAATGCGGGGGTTTCAGCTGACTTTCCGCAAGTCGTGGGGCCAGGGGTCGGGGAAGGCTTCGCCGCGCTGCCAGGCAGAGATTTCTGGGTCGGTGCAGAGGGCGGCTTCGAGGGCGCGGGTGAAGGCGGCGCGGGCGGCGGGGAGACCGATGAGGGTGAGCTCATTGTGGCGATCGCCAAATACGGGATGCTGAGTGGTGAGGCGAGATCGCAGGTGGGCGATTTCCTCGGGGAGCAGTTTGCCGTCGAGATTGCGCGCGAGTTCGGCGCGCCACAGGCCGGTGAGTTCGAGTGAGATGTGGCTGCCGGATTGTTGCCAGAGGAGCACATGGCCGGGGCGCGAGGCGAGCCAAAGGAAGCCTTTGGTGCGGTAGAGGCCGGTGCCAAGATGACGACGGCAGGCATCGTACAAACGCTCGGGATGGAAAGGGCGAGGGTCGCGGAAGACGCTGGCATCGATCTGTTCAGCGGTGATTGCCGTGGCGGAGCCGGTGGGCAGGAGTCCAAGTTGGCGGGCCCGGGATCGGAGAACCGAGAGCGGGGGCGCGGGGGTGGCATCGAGCTGGGAGAGGAGCAGCCCAGCTTGGGCAGAGAGGCCGATGGCGGCGCGGGGTTGAAGTTTCCGCAGCACGGCGACTTGGCGGTCGGCCACACCGGGCGGGAGGGTGTCGATCTTGGTGAGGAGGATCACGCTGGCGAAGGCGAGTTGCTCGGTGAGCAGGTCGGCGGCATGGCGCAGGGCGGGATCGGGGAGGGCGGAAGTTTGGCGGGAGAGGTGGTGGCCATCGGCAAAGTCGCGGTGGAGGTTGAGGGCATCGACGGTGACGATGAAATGGCGGAGGAAGAATCGGGGGTGCTGGGTGAGAGCGGCAATGAGCGGCCAAGGGCGGGCGGCGCCGGTGCTTTCGCAGAGGACGAGCGGTGGGGCGGGACGGAGGGCGGCCATGGCGCCGAGAATCCGCCCCAGGGTGGGGTGAAGGTTTTCGCGGGCATGAGAGCCGTGAAGGGCGGCGACCCGATCGTGGAGGTGGCCGGGGGTGGTGGGAGCGCCTTCGGCGGAGAGCAGTTCGGCATCGACGCCGAAATCGCTGAGATCATGGATGATCAGCGCTGCGTTGCGCAGGGAGTCTTCGCGTCGCCAGCGCCGCAGCAGGGTGGTTTTCCCGGAGCCGAGGAAGCCGGTGAGGAGGGTGATGGGAACGGGGGCGTCGATGGCGGGGCGATTCATGCGAAGGGGCGCGGGAAGGAGCCCGCGATGCCGGCGGAGAAGCGCTTGGCGCGCGGCAGGCCGGGGGTGCGATCGCGGAAGTGGCGGAGCCAAGGGAGGGCGTCGCGGGGTGGCAGCCAGGAGCGTGAGCGGGGAAGTTGGCGGAACGCGCGGAAGCAGCGGTCACGGTAGCCAGCCCCGAGGAGGCTGGAAGAGGGGTGGGTGGAATGGAGAGGGCGCAGAGAAAGGAGCGTTTCTTCGTAGGCGATCCACCATTCGAGGAAGGGTTGGATACGATGGCGCAGTGAGTCGGGGGACAGGGATTCGAAATGTTCGCGGGACCACTCACCGGGTGTGGGCGGGGTGGACATGCGCCAGCCGACGCAGTGACCGAGCGGGCGGATGAACACGACTCCGCCCTGCTCGCCATACCACCCGGCGCACGCCCCGTGAAGTTGGATAGAGCCCTTTTGCCAGGGGCGGGTGTAGCAGCTGGTCCCTTGGAGTCCGGGCGAAGGGCTGCGGGAAAGTCCGGCGTGGACGAGGAGATTGCCGACAGGATGGACGACATCACGACCCCAAAAATACATCTGCTGGCGAAGACCAGCGGAGAGATCGCGCAGCAGACCGGCGGTGCGGGAATCCGGCAAGGCGGGCGGGGCATCGGTCAGGGGCATGCCCGGAAGCAAGGGCAGCCTGAGTGCAAACGCAAACAAAATGCAAAAGAGTGTGAATGAGGGCGGCTGGCAGCGGGTAGGGGTGAGAGGGTGGAGGGGGAGAATCGGGAAATTTCCTGGCAGGAACGACAGGGAAAAAAGCGCGTGGGCACCGGAGCCTCATCGCGGCGGAACCCAGAGCCATGGGCGCCCGATTCTTGAGGCATCGCAACGCATTTTCCCCGATCATGGCCCATCATCCCTTGGAACCTTTCACGGACTGCACGCACCTCGGAGTCTCGACGAAGCACGATGGTCTCCGCTCACCGAAGACCGGACCTTCCCGGGAGCCTTGGCTGGAGGCTCTGCCGGTGTGTCCTTTGCTGGATGATTTTGGGATCCGCCATCTGGGGATCGTGCACGCTACGGCAGGGTATCGCTTCGAGCGCACCAACCCCGCCTGTCCGTTGCTGATCGCGAGCGTGTACGGGGCTGGGTGGTTGCGGGTATCGGAGACGATTCTGTTGCTGGAGAGTGGCGAGGGAGCCCTGACGCCGAAAGGACGGCCGCAGTCGTATTCGGTGGAGGGGGATGGGCTGTGGTGTTTTGCGTGGATCTGTTTCGACGAACTCGCGCCGTTCAGCATTGGCTGCGATGGCCGCTGGTTTCGGCACGAGCCGGTGGTGTTTCACAAGATGGTGGAGGCCCTGGTGCGGTGCTGGGAGAGTTATCAGGAGGTGGGAATGGCGGGCAAGCTGCTGGAAGCGCTGATGGGGCTGGTGCGCTTGCGGGCGAATCTGGATCCGGAGTTGGAGAGGTTTCATGCGGGATGGGAGCGCATTGGTTCCCGCCTGCATCTGCCATGGACGCTTTCGAGCCTGGCGGGGGCTCATGGATATTCGATCGAGCGGTTTCGGCTGATCTGTCAGCGCGAGTTTCAGATGGCTCCGATCCAGCATCTCAGTCGCTTGCGCATGCGGGAGGCGAAGCGGTTGTTAGCGGAAGCGCGGCTGACCATCGACGAAGTCGCCGTGACGGTGGGGTATTCGGATGCGAATGCCTTTTCGCATGCTTTCAAGAGGAGCTTTGGCCACAGCCCGCGATCCTTTCGGGATCTTTCCTGATGCCGCTGAGCGGGGCCGGACTTCCCCGCCGATGAGAGGATCGTGTCGAACCGCTGGAATCGGTGGAGGTCTCTGCTCGGTGGGGAAGGTCGAGCGGATCTTCGCTTGGCGATTTCCCATCTCGCGAGGGGGGCATTCGATACGAATGCAGGTCATGCGGGTGCTCTGCCTATGGATCCTACCCCATGCACTTGTGAGATGGCTTTGGAGAAAGTGAACGATTCCAGAATGAGCTATTTTTCTTGCTCTCAGATATCTGATATGTCATCGCCCTTGGCTCGATGAAAATGATGAATTGCAATCATAGTCCGAAGCGCTTGCTGGCAACGGGGGGGCTGGCGGCTGCGGCGATCTCTCCTGTATCGGGTGCTGTGGTCATTCACGATCCGGAGGATGTGACCATCGACTTTTCATCGGGAGAACAGTTCTATTTCATTGATATCGAAGACGGTCTGGTGAGTCACACCAATCCCGGCGATGCATCATATGCTCTGGGCCCCTACGATTTCGCTTTCTACTCCTACTCTAGTGGCGGCAACATCACGCTCAGCATCGAGAGCGGAACTCATGTCGACCCCGATACCGATGTGAATTTGGGTGATCGTCTGGGTTTCGGCGTGAAGGGTGAGACGAATGTCATCGCGCCTGATCGACTGGGTGTGAACCAAGTCATTGGTCCTTTAAGCTCATTCTTAGGGAGTTCGGCAGGTATTTATTCCGGAGGTAGCTCGTTCGACACCGATTGGGAAATAGAGGCCAGCGCGAATGGGGGGACTATCCAAGGCTTCTACGGCTTTAGCATCGGAGAGGACGATGGTGTCGTGAACGGCCTTGGGAATGGAGTCGTTCGGTATGGTTGGGCGGAGTTGACACTCAATACGAACGATGAGTCGATGACCGTGCATCGGTGGGCCTACGAAACTGAGCCGGGAGTGGCCATCACCACACCGGGCGAGCTCGTTCCCGAACCGTCTTCTGTGGCTCTGCTCGCTCTCGGTGCGGGGGGCTTGGCGACTCTGCGGCGACGTCGTAGCGGCAACGTTCACTGACCGTTGGAGGCGATCCATGGAGTCGATTTCCGTCGGAGTTCCGGCTGATGCGTGGGAGCTTCGACGTTGTCGGGAGCTCGGCCCTGGGTTGAGCGGACCCACTGGGTGCTGGTGTGGATTTCTGGAGACCCATGGAATCCGTCACTGCGTCGCGGCCTGCTGGTGGCCTGCCAACGGCGATCGCGAACTCCTTGCGTTCGACATCTTCCTCAGCCCTGCACTGGGAGAATCTGAGGCGGGCTTTTTCATGCACTCTTTTTTGGATTACCAAGGAAAGGAGGGGTGCCGGGTTCTGCAATCTCGACGTGCGTTTCCTGCTGGGCATCCCACAGCGGAGGCACTCAAAAATGCAGGATTCGAGGCGCGTGATTCGCACCGACGCTACCGCATTCAAATTGAGAGCATTCGGCAGCGGCTGCGTCGGCTCGCCTCGCGGCGGTTTCTTCCGCAGCCATCGAGTTTCCGATGGAAGCCCGTCCGCGACTTGGAGGCGAATCGGCTGCAGGGATTTCTCGAGTCCTGCGATCTGGTGGGGGAGATCAGGGCGGTTGAACCCGATCGTGATCTTTCGCTAGCGCTGATCCATGAGGGCCGAATTGTAGCGGCGGGAGTGGTCCATCGCAACGGCCCGGAGAAGGTGGCCTTTCTCTTGCGCGCGGTGGCGAAGGATTTCCCCGGAGGCCGCTGGCTCGGAAATCTGATCCTGATTCGAGAGATCGAAAGTCGGCTTCCGAAGGGAATCCGCTTCTGCGATTTCGAAGCCAGACCTGAACTTCATCGAGAAACGATCCATCTGGCGAAGAAGCTGGGTGGCGAGGAATTGCCAGAGGCTGCGGTGTGGCGTCGAACTCTATCTCTTCCGGGAAGCCGATGAGGACGCTGCCGGTTGTCATGATGGTTTTCGAAGGCATCGGACGCCTTGCGATGGACCGGATCCATCAGGGGATGGTGGAAACTCATCGGCAGGTGGTCGATGGGTCATTGTCCATCCCACCGCCCCGATCTTCCGGGACGATCGGGGCGACCCTGCTCACCGGGGTAAGATCGAATCAGCATGGATATCTGACGGATTGCTCCCCGTGGGGTGCGTTTCCGACATTTCTCGAGCTGCTGGAACGACAGGAGGGAGAGCGAGTGGTCTCCATGGGATGGATGCCTTTCCTCGGGGATCGCCGGGGGGAGAGCTCAAGATCGGGAGAACTGAGGGTGATGCCGGAGGAAATCGATGTCTCGGTCTTGAGGGAGGTTCTGTCACCTGAGGTGCTGGCCTCTGCCGAACCCGCTGCTCTGACCATAGCGCGAGAAATGATGGCCGAGGCCTTCACCGTGCATGCGAGGTTCACCGAGGAAATTGCATCTTCTCACGTGTCGGTTGCGACGGTGAGATACCGATTTCATGCCGGGTTGAGGAGGCACTTCCAAGTGGCCGAGGATGGGGGTGGTTCGCTGGCAGCGATGCTCGTCAATCGAGTGGCAGAATTGGTGGGGAGGGAGTCGATGATGATGGTGATCGGTTTCCAAGAGGAGGCGACTTCCGGGGTGTATCCGCGAGAGGCGTGGTCTCGGGCCATCCTTGGAGGTGATCTTCTCGCCGCGGGCTCTCCAGCTCGCGGAACGGCATCGCTACTGGACATCGGGCCGACGGTGTTGGCATGCCGTGGCTGGCAGTCTCCGGAGCATTTGGAAGGAGTGGCCATGGGGGTATGGCTTGCGTTTCCCGAAGGCCAACCGGTGATGTCGTGTCCAACAAGCTTTTCGCCCCCCGCTGACCTTGAAGAGGCACCTGAGAACCTTGAGGCGATCTGGAACCGCGCCCTGAGTCTCGATGATGCCGGGAAGAAGAGGGAAGCTTCCCCGTCTTTTTTGAGCGTGTTTCGCCTCCATCCGGAAAACTCGGAGAGGGGGCGAGTTTGTGCAAAATGTCTATTGGAGTTGGGTCGGTTAGAGTCTGCAAGACAGGTTTTGGACGTCCTCATTCACTATCGGCATCCAAGGGGCGCTCTTGAATTGTTGGAGGCGTGGTGCCGATTCCTTGAATCACGTACTACAGAGGCCGTGGCGATCATCGATGGGATTCTTCAGGGGGAAGTTCTCTCGCCGGAGGTGGCCTCGGAGCTAGGGATGCTGCTCTATCGGGTGAAAGATTGGGCGCGGCTATCGAAGCTTGCACGCAGTTTGGAGCCCGCGATGTCTCATTCCGCTTGGGTGCAACTGGGGCTTGCCGTGGGTCTTGCTGCGGAAGGCGATGACGAGAAGGCCGCCGAACGTGCGGCCATGGCCGTGAATCTGCGTGTCGACCTCCCGTTTGCCTACACCGTTCTCGGATCTTCATTGGCGAAGCTAGGTCGCAGAGAGGAGGCCAAAGAGGCGCTGCTTCGAGCTTTGCACCTCACCCCGCGAGATCCGGACACGCTCCGAATTTTGATCCATCTTCTGGAGAATATGGGGGAGTTTGCAGACGCCAGCGTGCTGCGGAGGACATGGAGCTAGGGTCTGTGAGTGAGGTGACTTCTCGATGGGAGATGATGAGGCGCTGGTATCGGATTCTGAGGGAGGGAAAGGACTGGAGGCGATCTCGCGGTATCTTTGGATCGGCCCAGCAGGAGAAGGGGGCTTGTGAACGAGCCGGTCCGTGAGGCTGGTAGGAATCGAGGGGGGTGAACGGTTCGACGCAGAGTGGGAGGGTCACGGGGGCGGGTGGATTGCGCCGACTCGCTGGAATCGGTGGTCGTCTCAAGCCGGGCGGCCGCTCCGGCGAGCCCCATGGTGCTGGAAGGTCGAGCGGATTTTCGCTGGGTTTTCACCCCATCCGAGGGTTGGTCAGCCGGCGGGAATGCAGGGTTCGTAGCTTCCGGCGATTCGCGGAGTTGGCGGGTGCCATCGTTCACCTCTTCGTGCTTTTGAGATAAGGGTTCGGGGGATTCTTTAGGAGTTCAAAAATGACAAAGAATGCAAATTGACTTGTGAAGAGTTGGGTCTCTAATTCTCCGGCACTCATCTCTGAGTGGTTTTTCATCGCCCATCAACCCATCCGTCCCTTTTATGATTCCACGCAAGTTCTCTTTCGAACTCCATTCGTTGGCGCTGTTGAGCGCTCTGGCAGCCACGACCCAGGTGAATGCCGCTTTGTCGCTCGACTTCAACACGCCGGGAGATTTCAGTTCGAACTTCAGCACGGCACAAACTCCGGCAATCGTCGAATCGGCCAGTGGTGGATTGAATGGCAGCGGATCGGTGGATCTTTCAGGCTTGGGCGGGACGGTGATCAATTTCTACACCCTCAACACTTCGTTCTCGGGCAGCCTCTCCAGTTGGACGGCGAGTGTCTATTATCACGGAGATGCCAATGCCTTTTATCAATTTGGCTTCACGACCGATGCGGCACCGGGTGAAAGTGGGTCGTTCATGTCGCAGGATGGAGGAACGACGTTTCTGCCTTTCATTTACTTGGGCTCGGGGAATGCCGACGGGGGTTCAGTCGGGTTCATCGGATATCATTCTGGCCTTTCCTCAACCGATGACCACGTGGTGGAGACGAACATTGACCTGCCGGAGACCGATGCTTGGTACCGGTATGATCTTGGGGTCAATTACCTTGGGGGCGACAGCTATCAAATCACGGCCACTCTGAGCCAAGCTTCGAGCGATGGATCGGTGGTGAGTACGCTTGGGACGATCACCGGCACGACATTGAATCCAGCTCTGGCGGCGGATGATAGCGTTCATCTCTACTTCGGCCTTTATGATGGTGCGGCTCTTGATCAGTTCGAGACGACAGCCGTGACCCTGGTTCCTGAGCCGACATCCGCGCTTCTGTTGCTTGGCGGGATGGTCGGTTTCGGATTCCGGCGACGCCGTGACGTCCGGTGAGTTTTGTTTCCGGGCTGGTCTAAGGATCGCACGTCGGCCTGCCTCGGGTGAGGTGGGTCGAGGGGCGGTTTCGTTTGCTCGAATTCAGGGGGAAGGAAGGGCCGAATAGCGGGGGGATGATCAGCGTGCGGAAAGGATGGCTGTGTATCCACCGGCGGGGCTCAGATGGATGGGGAGCGGCTGAGCGGAGTTCCAGGTGCGGGTGGTTTCGATGATCTCCTGAGGGGATGATGGGGATTCGGAAGACGGAGCGGCAGATGGGGAAGGAGGCACGGCGTCTGCAAATTCTTTGAGGCTCCAGTTCTGGACCTGGGGATCGAGCCGATCGAGGTGGAGCTGGAATGAGGAGCCCTGTTCTCCATTCATGGCGGCGAGCCACCAACGCTTCCCTGAGCGCCGTGCGAGGACGAGATGTTGACCGACTTCGGCTTCGAGGACGACTGTTTCGTCCCAGACGGTGGGAAGATCGCGGAAGAATTCGATTCCTGGTTGATCCCGATAGTTCCGCGGACTGTCGCAAAGAACGAGAAGAGGGCTGGAGTTGATGACGGTCATGGCGAGTTGCCTGGCGCGAGTGCCGATGACTTGAGCAGGATGGGTGACTTGGAACTCCTCGGCGGTGCGATTGATGAATCCGCCCGGGGTGAAATCCATGGGACCGAGGATGCCACGAGTGAAAGGGAGAGTGATGGTGTGCTGCGCGTCACAGCGATTTCCGGGAAGTTTGCTGTATTCATTCCCGAGGACTCCTTCTTGGGTAAGAAAATGGGGCCAGGTGCGTGCCCAGCCTACCGGTTGGAAGATGCCGTGAAGGTCGACCATGAGGTGATGCCGAGCGGCGGAGGCGAGGAGTTCTTCGCACCATTGGACGGCCTCTTGGGATTCGCTGTCGATGAAGTCGACCTTGATGCCGGCAAAGCCGAGTTGCTCGAAGTGAGCCATGGTTTTTTCGATGCCAAAGGAGCGAATGTCATGGGAATGAGCCCAGATCCACAGGCGGACTTTTTTTCGCTTTGCGTGGGCAAGGAGAGCGCGGAGGTCGATGGTGGGCACACTGCGTTGGAGATCGCCGGAGGGGGAGGAGAGGGGGGAGAGGAGGTTCCTGGTGTAGGAGCTCATGTTTTCATACCAGAACCAATCGACGAGTTGGTAGGGCCAGCCCATGGAGGCGGCGAAGTCGATGTATTCTTTGTGGGAGCGAGTGTCGCCGCGCGCATCGAGTCCGGTGAACTGGGGAAGCGAGGGATTTTCTCCGGTCCACCATGCGTCCCAGGCGGAGATGCCAGGTTGGATCCAGCGGGTGTCGCGGATTTTGCTGGGGGCGGCAAGGTTGGTGAGGAAATCGGAAGAGACGAGATCCGCGGCGCTATGGGCGACCTGCAGAGCGCGCCATGGGCTCAAGCGTGCACCCTTTCCGATGACGGCGGCGGCACCGTCATGGCGTTCTGCAAGGGTGAGAGTGACAGCGGGTTTGCCGGTTCCGGAAAGAAACATGCCGGCCCAATCGGAGAGGTCGGTTTCGGCGATCAGGAGGTAGCCTTTCGCGGTTTCGACGAGAAGGGGTTGGACGCCGCGATAGGGTTTCCCCTGCCAGCGGGTATCCCCGCTAAGGACAGGAATGGCACTGAGGGTCGTGGCCGGGTAGGTGACTTCAGCGCAGGTGGATTCTCCACCGAGCCAGCAGCGGAAATCGTCTGGAAAATGGATCTCGGTTCGCTCGCTTTCGAGGGTGAATTCGTGACTCCCGGCCGGCGGGCTGACGGTGTAACGGATGGCGACACCATCGTCATAGGCCCTGGCGATGAGGCCTACAGTAGGCGGAGTCATCGCGCTGTCGGGGAGGTCGTTTTTGAGGTGGATGTGGAGTTCGTTCCACCGATCGACGATGTGCCTCCGGATGCCAAAGTTCTGGGTCCAGGAGCCGTCGTGCTGACGGCGGGTGGTTTCGGCGATGCGAGCGGACGGTCCGACAGAGATTTGGTGGGCGAAATCGAGGCCAAGGGGCGAGTCGGTAAGGAGAAGCTCTCCGGCCTGTTGGAGACGAAAGTGGAGTCCACCTTCGTCGCTGATGAGGAGCTCGAGTTGACCGTCCGGGGAGGTGACGGTGCACTCGGTGGCTGTGAGCGAGGTTGTCAGGGAGAGGGCGCCAAGAAGGGAAGCGATCGCGAAAAACGAGTGGCGGAGTGACATGGTGGAGAGGATCAGTGGAGAGACCACTCAAAGATGGAGATCTCGGAACCCTGGAGGGTGTCAGGGAAGACGAGACGGACGAAGCGAGCGACAAAGGATTTCTCGATGAGAATGGGAGATCCGAGCGAGGGGCTTTGCAGGAAATCGGCTTGGCGATTCCAGTGTTCTCCATCGGCGGAGGTCTCCATCGCAAAGGGAAATGGTTTCCAGCAAAACTCGGGACGGATGAGCTGGTGCTGAATGGATTTGAGTTCTCCAAGGTCGATCATCAACCAGGCACCATGGGCGTCGGGAGCGGCTGTCCAACGGGTGGCGTAGTTGGAATCGAGAACGAATGCTGGGGAGGTGAGAGGCGTGGCGGTGCTGGAGGCGCTGGCGGCGGCTCCGGGGATGCGATGGAGGGTTTCGTCGCGGTTTTGGATGAAGTCAGGTCCATGGTGGGTGGGGGTGACTTTTTGGAGGGTGCCATCGGGAAGGAAGTGGAGTTCGTCGACGCAGGTTTGTCGGGCGACAGACTCTGGTTCGAAGGGGATACGATGGCGGTGGTAGAGGATGTAGTCGCGACCTTGTCGTTGAAAGACGGAGTGATGGCCGGGACTGACGATGTGTTGGGTGGCGTCGGTGACGAGAATGGGGCTGGTCGGGCCTTCTTCAAAGGGACCGAAAGGGGAATTCCCAACGGCGTAGTGGACCTGATAGGTGTCTTTGACGGTGACACCATCGGAATACATGAGGAAGTAGCGGCCCTGGCGTTTCACCATGAAAGGGGCTTCAAAGTAGTGGGAAGGGGTGACGTCCTGAATTTCCCCAGCAAAGGCCGTGAGGTCTGAATTCATTTTGGCAACGAAGCATCGGCCGTTGGTCCAGCCATGTCCGGAGCCCCAGTAGAGGTAGACCTGTTGATCTTCATCGACGAACCATTCGGCGTCGATCATGTGGTAGCCGGGTTTGAAGTCGGCAGGAATCAGGGGGCGATCGCCGAGGCTATTTTGCCATGGACCCAGCGGGGAATCTGCCACGCCAATCCAGACTTCACTGCCGACGGAGACGGCCATGTGGTAGCGACCGTCGGGCGCGAGAATCACGGAGGGTGCCCAGACGCCGGCATTGCCTGAAGTGGGGCTATGGCAGGCCTGTTGGGTGGGCCAGTTGAGTTGACGGTAGGTCCAGTTTTTGAAGTCTGGGGATTCCCAGCAACCGAGCGTCTGGCCCCCCCAGGGGTCGAGGGTGGCATAGATGAAGTTTTTGCCGTCGATCTGTACGATGGATGGGTCGGCAAAGTAGCCGGGCAGGATCGGGTTGCCCGATTCGGGAACTTGCCCTGGCAGCAAGACAGGGGAAGCGGCTTCCGCTGAGATCAGCGGGAGGATGACAGGGAGGGCGAAGAGGATTCGAGAGACCGCATGCATGAGGCGCCGGAAAGGGAAAAAGAAAAGGGAGCGCACCCACGATGGCATGGAGTCCACAAGCTCCATGCCATCGCGGTGGCTCCCTATGGCCTATGTTAGAGAGATATTTTATAGACGATCGCCTCGGCGTGAGCAGGGGCTTTGCGAGGAGGCTCGATGACTAGGGCATCGGAGTCCTGCTGGTATTTCACGGAGCCTTTGGCCCCGAGGAGGGTGATGGAGCGCACGGTTTCAGGGCCGGCATCCTTGCCAAGGTGGGTGAGGCGCAGGGCTTGCTGCGGCACGCCCATGACAATGACATAGAGGGTCTTCGAGTCCTTCGATTGGGTGTAGCGAACGTCCTCGGCGGTGAAGGGTTTGCCACGGCCTTCGTTGAAGCCTTGAGCGGAGAGTTCGGCACCTTCGCTAGCGGGACCTTCTCCAAAGCTGCGCCATGGGCGGGTGCTGTGGATGGCTTCGCTGTTGACCTTCATCCAGGCTGCAATGCCCTTGAGGACTTGCTCTTCTTTGTCGTCGATGGAGCCATCGCCACGGACCGGGATGTTGAGGAGGAGGTTGCCATTTTTGCTGACGATGTCGGCCAGCATCTGGATGACAGTTTGGGGGCTTTTGTAGTGGCCTCGGTCGTAGATACCACGATCATAGTGCCAGGCGCCGATGCAGGTATCGGTCTGCCAGGGGTAGGGGAAGATGCGATTGGGGACGCCCCGTTCGATGTCCCAGGTGAGGCATTTGAGTTGGTCGTCGTTGAGGATTTTTCCGAAGAGGACGCCGTTGCGTTTTCCGGACGAGTTCTTGAGGTTGGAGTTGTAGAAATCGGCAGCGATTTGAAGGCCGGCGTCGCTGACGGGCCAGAGGGGCAGGGCGGTGTCGTCGAAGTAGAGGAGGTCGGGTTGGTAGCGGTGGATGAGGTCGGCAGTGCGGTTGTAGAATTTGTCGCAATAGTCCTGATCCGGTTGGGAGACGCCTCCGCCCCAATTCCATCGGGCATGGATGCCACCGGAGTTCATGTAGTCGGGGCTGGGGGTGTGGTTTTGGGCGTAGAGGTCCTGAGGATCGAGGCCTTCCCACCACTGGCCTTTGCCGTCGGCGAGGGTGAGTTTTGCGTCGGCAGACTGGGCGGGTTCATACCAGGACCAGGCGTGGGCCGCGTGGACGCTGACGCCAAAGGGGAGTCCTTGGGCTTTGGCGGCTTTGGCCCAGCCGCCGATGATGTCCTTTTTGGGGCCGACGGTGGTGGAGTTCCAGGGTTGGTAGCGGCTGTTCCACAGGTCGAGATTGTCGTGGTGGTTGGCCATGGCGAAGAAGTACTGGGCTCCGCAGTCTTTGTAGAGTTTCACCAAGCGCTCGGGGTCCCAATGGTTGGCCTTCCATTGGTGGATGACGTCTTTGAAGCCAAACTGGGCGGGATCGCCGTAGCGATCGAGGTGGGCCTGGTGCTGCCATTCTCCGGGGAGGTACATGTTGCGGGCATACCAATCTCCGGATTCGGGTTCGCATTGGGGTCCCCAATGGGCCCAGATGCCGAATTTGGCATCCCGGAACCATTCGGGAACTTCGTACTGCTCAAGGGATTTCCAGGTGGGTTGGAATTTCCCTTCGGCGACGGGTTCTTTCGAGGTGTCGACGAGTACGGTCGGGGTCGCATCGATGGGGATGGGCCCGGCGGCGAGAGAAAGTGTCGGGGTGAGGGCAGCGAGAAGCAGCACGGAGCCGAGTGGCCGAGAGATGGAAGAGGTAGGCATCGATATCATTGGGAATGGGAAGGATGATGACGGCGGAGGTGCCGGTTAGTGGGTGGAGATGCGGAAGCCGATGGCGGTGGAAAGGTTGCGAGTGTCGGGAGTCTCAATGACAAGGGCATCGTCATTTTGTTTCCAGTGAACGAAGCCGGTGCCGCCTAGGAGTTCGATTTTCCGGATGGGTCCGGGAAGGGAGTTGGCGGAGGTCCCAAGAGCGGTGAGACGAAGTGAGGTGCGGGGTTTGGGGACCGTCATGCACCAGGCATAGAGGTCACCATCCTTGCCGATGGTGTAGCGGAAGTCCCGTTCACTGAAACGGAAGTCGGCGTGGTTTTGGCGGAGGGGTCCGCCGGGGATTTGCCGGAGGTGATCGCCGTCGAGGTCACCTTCTCCAAGGCGAGTCCACGCTTTGCTGCCGTAGATGCCGCTGCCGTTGGTTTTCATCCACTGGCCAACTTCTTTGAGCATGGCGACGCACGGGGGTTCGAGGGAGCCATCGGGCAGGGGTGAGATGGCGATGCAGGCATTTCCATCTCTAGCGACAGCTTCCAGAATGTAGCGAATCATCATGCCGGAGTCATAGGTGACATCAGGGGTGTAGAACCAATCGCCGACGGGCGCTTCAGCGATCCAGGGTTGGAGAGTGTGGATGTCGCGAGGGATACCGAACTCTTCAGTGGTCACGGTGCCGTTGGTGGGCTTGCGGAATTTGACGACACTGAAGGTGTCGACTTGGCCGCGGCGTTGGAGGGCCTGGTTGTAGAAGTGGGCGATGACCCGTTGCATGGCGTTGGAGCGGTATCCAGTGCCGGTGTTCCAGCCTTCGAAGGGTTGTTGCCCGGTGCCATCAGTGTAGATGAAATCGGGGTCATACTGGTCGATGGCATCGGTCATGCGGAGAGCCCACCAAGTGGCATACCAGTGGGCGTAGTCGAGATGCCGGTCGAAGATGCCGGCCGTGGGCGGGCTCCAAGGACTGTGAGCGGCGGCGTCGACCGATTGGTATTCCCTAAGGTCGACGTTGTAGAGCATGCGGGGATCGAGTCCTTCCCACCATTGGCCTTTGCCATCGGCGAGGGTGAGGTTGCCATCGTAGGGGACACCGGCTTTGGGGCCGCTGGTGTCGGCACCGAAGGCAGACTGCCACCACCACCATGAGTATTCATGGTGGAAAGTGATGCCGAAGTGCATGCCGGCTTTTTTGACAGCCTTGGACCATTCTCCGATGAGGTCTCTTTTGGGCCCCATGCGGGTGGAGTTCCAAGGTTGGTAGTGGGAGTTCCAGAGGTCGAATTGATCGTGGTGGACGCCTTGGATCATGAGGAATCGCGCGCCCGCGTCCTGATAGATGGCGGTGAGCTTGGCGGGATCGAGCTTCTTGGGGTTCCAGTCTCTGAGAACTTCTTTGTAGCCGACTTCGGAGGGATGCCCGTAGTTTTTGAGGTGGTTCTCGTAGGCAGGGGTGCCGGGGATGTACATTTTCCGAGCATACCAATCTCCGCTCATGCCAGCGGATTGGGGTCCGAAGTGAACCCAGATGCCGAACTTGGCTTCGCGGAGCCAGTCGGGGCTGCCGGGGTAGTGGCTTTCGATGGAATCCCAGTTAGGTTGGAAAGGCCCGTCTGCGATGGGGAAGTCGAGTTGGACCTCCTCAAACGATCCTGGGTCGCCCATGGGCACGCTGTTGAGCTCCTGTTTCGCGGGAATGTCCGGAATCGGCGGGAGTTCGTAAGCGGCGTGGAGGGGTGAGAGAGAGATCGCCAGAAGGAGGCTTGATGGGATGAGACGGAACGGGGTCATGGGACTCATGGATCGAGGCGAATGCGATAGAATGCCGAAGCAGCAGGCGGGTTGGGGTCCGTGAAGCGAGTGGTACTGGCAGCTCCGGAAATGGTGGCGATGTCGGTCCAAGACCCACCTTCGAGCGTGGTGCTGCGTTGGACGGTGAAGGTGACGCCGGTGGTGCTGGGCCATTCGAGGGTGGAGTCCGCTGCAACGATGGCGGCAAATCGGGAGTGAGCGTCATTGGGATCGAGCCCCAGTCGGAATTCGGTGAGGTTGTCGGTTCCGTCGTGATCGTTGTCGTCTTCGCCAGAGGAGTCGAGGTTGCCGAAGTGGGAGATCTCCCAGGCATCGTCGATGCCGTCGTCATCGGAATCTGCGACGCCGACTTCGCGGAGGACGTAGGCATTGAATCCCACGGGGTAGTTGCCTTCGCCTGTGGTGTTCTGTGCGAAGACGTCCTGATAGCCTGAGGCGTCGGCAGTGAAAGTGCCGATGACGGAGGCGCTGGCACTTGCGAGGAAGGCTTCGCTCTGGTGTCCCAGACCATCGTGGAAAAGTTCGCCACGGGTCGCGCTGCTACTGCGGTCGTCGGAGTAGAAGAGTTGAATTTGATAGAGGGTGCCTTCAGTGAGAGGTGCTCCGCCAGCTCCGGTGAGACGGAGGTCCATGTCGGTAGCTCCCGGAAAGGGACCGGGGTCGCTGTTTTCCCATGCGGATCCATCCAGCACGGATTCGAACTCAGCGGAAACCGTGGTGCCAGTGGCATCGAACAGGCTGGTGTTGGTTTGCTTACCACCAGCTCCGGAGACGACTTTGGCTTCTTCCCCAGTGAGGAGGGCGGTGAAGGCATTGCTGGCTCCGCGGTTCTGGAAGTTGATCGATTCCGAACCCAGATCGACGGTGACATCGCCCGATTCGCGGAAGTTGCCTGCATGCACGAGGGTCCCTGTCAGGTCGATCACCGAATCGGAGGTGACGGTGACGGGTGATTGCCAGGTGATGCCCGCGGAGGCGTCGACTTCCGAGATGGAGACTTGGCTGAAGAGGACTTCGTTGAGGGTGCCGCTGGAGGTGCTGCAGACGGTCAAGCCGATCGAGACCTCTTCGGTCATGGAGACGGTGGTGGTTCCCAGCAAACTCCACGTCGTGCCATCGCTGGATTGCTCGGCATTGATGATGGAACCGATGCGAGTGAGGCGGAGCCAAACCGGCGCTTCGAGGCCGGTGGTGTTGGCCACACCCGTGGCCCCGCCACCGGTGGTGGAGCGCATTTGGAGAGCGGTTCCGTTGGAGGGTGAAATGAAGGCGATGGCGTACTTCGAGGAGGCGTCCGATGTTTCCCGGATCATCAGGCCCGCCTTGGCCCAGCCGCCGGTGTTATCCATGCTTTCGACTTTGGCGGTGATGCTGCCATTGCCGACAAGTGGTTGGTGGACGTAGTGGAATCCATCGGCGGCATACCAGATGTCGGTTCCCGCACCTTTGACGAGGAGATAGTCGGTTGACTCGGCGTGGCTTCCGAGGGCGCCGACAGTGCCGATGTCTTCGGAAACCCAAGTGCTGGACTCCGAGAGGAGAGCGATGGTGGGGTCGGAATCCTGAGAGGTATTGTCGTCCTTGGTGGCGGTGACGACGTAGTAGGC
Source organism: Haloferula luteola (assembly GCF_014201715.1). GTDB lineage: Bacteria > Verrucomicrobiota > Verrucomicrobiia > Verrucomicrobiales > Akkermansiaceae > Haloferula > Haloferula luteola. Next base: position 179,765 of record NZ_JACHFD010000001.1, on the reverse strand, counting down.
GGGAGTGTTCGCAGGAAGCGTCGTGTCAACGTAGGATGCTTCGGTGAGACCACTGACGAGTTCCGTGTAGGGCCCCTGAGACGAGCTTGCTCGCTTGACGGAGAAGGTGACGTCCGACTCAGCGGAATACCATTCGAGGAGAATTCCTGAGGGCGTCTCGCTCGAGGTAAGTTGAGTCGGTGCGGTGGTCTTGATGATGGCCGGAGGACCAATTTTGAAGGCGACCGATGACTGATAGGGCATGGCAGCGGGGCAGGAAATCTTGAGGTCGGTGGCGGTTTGAGTCCACGTGACCGGCGAGTCACTGCCCAACAATTCGACTGTGGTGATGGGCGAGGCGAGGTTGCCATCCTCAGAGCCGAGCGACGGCAGAAAGAGGGTTTCGCCCGGTTCGGGAACGGTCATGCAATAGGCGTAGAGGTAGCCATCTTCACCGACGGTGTAGCGGAAGTCCGAGCTGGTGAAGGCATAGTTGGCCTGAGTGGCGCCGAGGCGTCCTCCGGGGAGTGTGAGATCGCCCTCCCGATAAATATCCCAGGCGCGGCTACCATAGATGCCAGCTCCGTTGATATCCATCCAATCGCCGACCGCTGCCAACATGTCTTGGCTTCCGGAATCGAGCCCGCCATTGGGGAGTTGAGAGATGCAGACGGCGGCGGCGCCATCGCGCGAGACGCACTCGAGAACGTAACGGATGACCATGGAGGGGTCGTAGGTGAATCCGGGAGCGTAGAACCAATCGCCGACGGGGATTTCACCGATCCAAGGTTGATCGCGTTTGATGCCTTCGGCGAATCCGCCTTCGAAGGTGGTGGTGATGCGGTCACCGGAGTGGAACTTGACCATGGCGAATCGATTCGGTTCGCCGTGGCGTTCGATGGCGCGGTTCTCCAAGTGGGCGATGACCCGTTGCATGGCATCGCACTTGTAGCCGGTCCCGGTCCCGTAGCCATTGAAGGGCTGGCTTGAGGTGCCGTCGGTGTAGATGAAGTCGGGGTCGTATTTCTCGATGACGTCGATCATCCGCAGGGCCCACCAGGTGGCGTACCAGTGGGCGTAGTCGAGGTGGTTGGTGAAGATGCCCTGACCGGGATTCCAGTATCCTTGATTTGGAGTGGAGATGCCGGCGTATTCGTGGAGGTCGATGTTGTAGAGGAGGCGCGGGTCCCAGTTTTCCCACCAGGTGCCGGTTCCATCCGTGGAGGTGACGGCATCATAGGGGACCCCTGCGAGGTCGCCGGAAGTGTCGGAGAGAAAGGCTGGCTGGAAGAACCACCAGGCGTATTCGTGGTGGAAGGTGACTCCATACCCCATGTCTCGGTTGCGGCAGGCATCTCGCCATTCGGCCATGGTGTCGCGTCGCGGGCCAAGGTGGACGGCATTCCACGGATTGTATTGGGAATCCCAGTTGTCGAAGTTGTCGTGGTGGACGCCTTGGACGAGGAGGAAGCGAGCGCCAGCGTCGTAGTAGATTTGGGTCAGCGCCTCGGGGTCGAGGGCCGAGGGGTCCCAATCGTTGAGGAAGTCCTTGTAGCCCTGCTCAGTCGGGTGGCCGTATTCGGCGAGGTGGTTGTTGTAAGGGGTCGATCCTTGCTGGTACATGTGCTGGGCATACCAGTCGCCACTTTCTCCTGCTGCCTGAGGGCCGTAGTGAACCCAGATGCCAAATTTCTTTTCACGGAGCATGGCGGCATCCATGGGCAGATGGGAGGCGATCGAGTTCCAGGTGGGCTCGAAGGTGCCTTCCTGAATGGAGAAATCCATTTGAACCTCTGGGAAGGTGGCGGGGTCGCCCATCGCCACGGAGCCTGCAGGCTGGGGGGCAGGAATGTCCGGGATGGGGGGGAGTGTGGGCAGTTCGTAGGCTCTGGTCAGCGTGGGGATCGAGCAAACGGCGGCGGTGGCGAGAAAGAGAAATCGGTACATGAGGATGGCGGAGAAGTGGGGAGCGGGGCGGGGTTCTCCTGTGCCTCCCGTAGAAGTGAGGCAGCAGGAGATCGAGGTGCGCGGACTTCAACGGGCGCGGCGCCGCCGAATGCCAAGGAGCGACAGGCTTCCTGCAACGAGGAGGCTGGTGGTCGGCTCGGGGACAGTATAGAGGGTGAAGGCAGAAAGATGGGTGTCATCGTTGTCGATGCCATCGGCTTCCTGGATGAAGATGTCCTGATAGGAAGCATCTGCGACGAAGGTTCCCATGACCACTTGTGGGCTGGTTTGATCGACAAGACCCGATGTGCCTCCGCTGAATGTTCCGCCGCTGAAGGAATCCCAATACGCCTGTGAGCGGTCGGCCGAGCTGCTTCTCTGATCGACGGAGTAGAGGTAGACGGCGTAGGTGGTACCGATGGTGAGATCGGTCAGGCGCAGGGTGAGCGGTTGTGCCGAATCGGATCCATTGGTGTGCCATGCGTTTCCACGGAGGATGTCATCAAAATCGATGGATCCTGTTCCTCCCGCAAAGAGGACGGTTCCCCACTGAGGATTGCCATTGTAGTATCCCGTGGTGGTGCTTTCAGGCTCCGGCATGTCGAGATCACCGAGGTCGGCAACTCCGTATCCAGTGGCAAACGTGATGCTGTTGCCACCGGGGGTGTCGAAGGTCTTGGCATTGTCGCCAATGTTCATGGCGGCGACGAATTGGTAGCCTGCCGTGTAGGGAGCATCGAGGACATCGGCGGTGTCGAACGACGCTGCCGAGGTGAAGGTGATGGTGGCCCCATGAGCGGTCGTCAGGGTGACGAGCAGGGCGGCGAGTCCGGCGCGTCGGCCGAGATTTCTGGAAGTGAGTGAGTGATGCATACGGGTTTTTTGATGATGTGGGGAACCCGAACTTGAAGGGAGCAGGATGGAATCGGGTGAAGGGCTGGCGTATCGGGAAGGACCTTCCGAGTCGGGTTCCGATCGCAACGCGCCGATGCGTCCTTCAAACCTGCCAATTATTTTTTCCGGAATGGGCGTCGGCGTCAGTGAATCCGCCTAAGTGGTGGATCATCAGTGTCGGATCTCAGGAGTCGCCCAGGGGAAATTGAGTCCCAAAGGGGCTTGCTTCCGCTGCGAAGCGAAGCGCGCATCAGTGCGCTTCGAAGTTGTGCGAGTCCGATCTGGCTGGCTCCGCGAGCATGTGGGTGGCTTCGTCGACGAGGATTTTGGCAAAAAGCCAATCGTACCATAGTCCGGTATATCCCGACCCGTCAGAGAGGGGGGACTGAAAGCGCAGGTTCACTGCGTGCTGGGCGAGGCTGAGGTGATGGGCGGCCGCCTCGGTGTTTCCCGAGGCGTGATAAGCCATGGCCATGATGGCGTCGCGCGTTGGCCGGTGTGCCATGGTTTCGTCGGAACTTGGCTGGGACTGCAGGCCGATGGAAATGGCGGCTTCGAAGTCACCGATGCGATATTTCCAAAGGCAGGGGGCGATCGACGGCCAGCCGCTGGCATCGACTGGCAAGCTCGAGCTCCAGGCTTCGGAGGTGATGGCCAGGGAATGGAGTTGAGACCTCAACTCGGGCTCAAGCGGGCGGAGGAGGCAGGACTTGAGAAGGCGGGTCGCTTCGTCGGGATCGGTGATCTGCTGGTGGGAGGAACCAATGACATCGCAGAAGTGACGGTAGAGAGCTTGTTTGTCCGTCTCGACGAGCAAAACGCCGTAAGCCTGGCAGTTGAGACTGACGGTCTGCCACGGGTCGAGCTTGTCGATTTCGAAGAGCCACTCAAAGCATCGTTCGGCTTCCTGCCAACGTTGTTCGCCACCCAACCATTGGCCGACATCGCGGAGGGCGGTGATGGCGTCCAAGCTTGGGAGGACGGGTGGGGAATGGATGCTGCTCAGGATGCGAGCGGCTTCGGAAAAGTGATCCTGTCGGGTCAAGGCGACTGCTTCCGTGAGTTTCTCGCGGGTCTCCGCATCACGGCGGAGCTTGGCTTCTTTCTGGAGTGCCCACTCGGCAGTTGCGCGGAGTTCCGACTGTCTCAGCTCGGCGCTGCGTGCCTTGAAATACAGAGTGGTGGAGGTCGAAAGACCGGCGATCAAGGCCATCAGGATCAAGGACGTCGAAGCAAAGACAGCACGGTTGCGCCGGATGAGTTTGCGAAGGATGTAGAGGCGGCTTGGCGGCCGTGCAGCAATGGGCTCGTGGTTGAGGAACCGCTGCAGATCGATGGCGAGGCCGAAGGCGGTGTCGTAGCGTCTTGTCCGGTCCTTCTCGAGAGCCCGCATGATGATCCAATCGAGTTCTCCTTTGACCTTGGAGGCGAGTTTCAAAGGGTCGGAGATCGGAGGCGTCTCCGAAGTTCTCGCACTCTGGGCGGCGATTTGCAGGAGTCGATCGGAGGGGCGCTGAGGTTCGCGGTGGAGAAGGATGCGGCGGACTTCGCTGGGATCATGACGAGCTTGTACCAAGTCGCCGAGCGGTGGGTGACCGGTTACGAGTTCGTAGAGCAAGGCGCCGAGGCTGTAGATGTCACTTCGGGTATCGACATCATCCTTGCCAATTCCGGCCTGCTCCGGGCTCATGTAGGCAGGGGTGCCGAGGAGTTGTTCGTGGAAGGTAGGATGGGTGTCGTCGGAGAGTCGGTCGTCGATGGCCTTGGCGATGCCGAAGTCGATGACCTTGGGCACAGGGACGCCATCCTGCTCGGCGATGAGGACATTCGATGGTTTGATGTCGCGATGGATGATGCCTTTTTGGTGGGCATGCTGGATGGCTCGGCAGACGCAGATGATCAATTCGACGCGTTGCCGTAGGTGGCAGCGCTGCTGTTGACAGTAGTCGGTGATGCGCGTGCCGCGGACCAGTTCGAGGACGAAATAGGGCCTGCCCAGCGTGGTGGCTCCGGCATCAAGAACCCGAGCGATGTTCGGGTGGTCCATCATGGCGAGTGCCTGCCGCTCGGCGTCGAAACGTGCAATCACGCTGCGGGTATCCATGCCGAGCTTGATGACTTTGAGCGCCACCTCCCGACGGACCGGCTCTTCTTGCTCGGCTAGGTAAACATCGCCGCAGCCACCTTTGCCGAGGCTTCGGAGAAGTCGATATCGGCCGATCAGGGTTCCGATTCGCTCATCGTTTGGGGTCAGCGTTTCCGCTTCGGGCAACTCTCGCAACGCCGAGCGGCTCTCGGCAATCGCGGAGAATCCGCGGTCGACCATGTCATCGGCGCCTTCACTGGCGGCGATCATTTCTTCAATGCTCTCGCGGAGGAGAGGATCCTCTCGACAGCAGGCATCGAGGAAGGCGTCCCGTTCGGCAGGGTCGGGGAGATGCAAGGCGGCGAAGAACAGAGCGTCTTCGAGTCGTTTTCGCTCACTCACGACAAGCTAGTCGCGTTTTTGAATGGATCTTCCGAGCCGTGCCTTGGCGCAGACCCAGTGGCGGTAGACGGTTCGCTCCCCCATGCCTAGGGCGAGGGCGACTTCTTCATTGGTCATACCGCCGAAGAATTTGAGCACCACGATGTGGGCTTGCTCCGGGTCCTCCTGTTCGAGGCGTTCGATGGCCTCATGGATGACCAGAAGATCATCGGAATGGAATTCCTGCGATACGTCGACGGAGTCCATGTGAACTCGTTCCCAATCACCGCCGCGTTTGAAGCGGGATTTGCGACGGGCGACATCGACAAGGATCTGCCTCATGGCCAGTGCGGCTGCGCCAAAAAAGTGGGAACGGTTCTCCCAGTTTCGATTTCCGGTGCCGACCAATTGCAGCCAGGCCTCGTGCACAAGTGCGGTCGCTTGGAGGGTGTGTCCGGCAGACTCCCGGGCCATCTTTGCCGCGGCGAGGCCGCGCAGTTCGTCGTAAACCTGCGCGAGAAGATCGGCGGAAGAGGCTTCGTTTCGAAAGCGATCCTGCAAGGTCTCCTCGGAGTTTTCGTCGAGGGAGGGGGATCCTGGATGCTGGGCGGGCATGGTTTTCAAACGAAGGGAAGGGACGGGCCACAGAACCGGTGGGTGGTGCCAGATTCTACGACGCCCTGACAAGAAAGCTTTCTTCTATTGACCTAAAAGATGTCGAGGTCATCGCCGCGGAGCAAGGAGAAATCGCTTTCGGTTCAGCAGTTTCATCCATCGAAGGGAATGGATGGGGTGGTTGGAGACATGGATATTTTTGACGTTTCACCAGGCAGGGACTGTTGGGAAATGCCGCAAAGGAATGGCCCTCGCTGCGTTGGATCAAAGCGGTGATGCGGGGCCAGAAAGAGGATAGCTCGTGATGGATGAAGTGGCGGCCCTTGGCTGGTCCTGGCCCGGGTGAAGCGGTGCGATCCGAGGATGTCCTTCAGATCGTTGGAACGGATGGCAGCAGGTTCGTTTGGAATCATCGGTTGGTGGTTTCGTGGCAGGTTTGCCCCTGACTCGCCCGGTCGCTCGAGGCACAGGCCGTGGACGCGGCCGAGGGCGGAGATCGAAATGCTGCAATTCGCCACCTCACTGGATGGAGTGGAGTGGCAGGATTTCGGCCTGGTAATTGATGTTACGAAGCTCTCCGACAACGGCGTCGCTGGATGCGCCGGCGCGAAGGTTCGCCTCGCTGCGCAGGATTTCTCCAGCGACGGCAAGACCGCGGACTTCGGTTTCTCCACGCTGGAGCGGTTCCAATGACCGCCCGGAAAGCATGGGTCGACATCGCCTTGTGGCTTCACTTCAACCCGCGCCAGGACATCTTCTCCAAGAGACGGGGTGCCGGCTACCACGAAAGGACTTTGGCGGAATTTGACCATGGACGGCTGGCGGTCAGCCAACGAACAAAGGCTTCATGTGCCGCTCGAACAGATTGTTGGTCACGCACCTGCCAATGGTGTCGCGGTTCGCCCTGAGGGCGTCCAGGTAGGTGTCGCCATATTGGGCGGCGATCTTGAAACCAACGTGGAGCAGTTGGCGGACGTTGGGGTTGTAGTCAGGATGTGTGGGTTCGTGGCGCACGGCCGATGCGAAGCGTTTGCCGCTCCAGCCAGCGACCTCCTCCACGCCCGGGAGCTGTCTGAAATCGATGTCGATCACCGTGGCGTAGGGTTCGCAGAGCATCTCCTTCTTTTTCAGGGCGCCGTAGTAGATGCTCTTGGCGAGTTCGAGTGCTTCGTCGCCCGATTCGGCCAAGCCGATCACTTCTTCGAGCCAGTTGGTGCCGGCGGTCTTGATGTGCAACCCGGCGCCGGTCCGGTTCAGGGCGCGGCGGATCACCGGATAGAGGGAGAATTTGTCGGATCCCGAATGGACGGAAAGCTTCAGCTCCCCCGGGAGGCCGTAAGTTTTCACCGCGTGGGCGATCACCGCGAGGTCGTCGTTGAATTCCCGTTCGAAGCATGCGAGGTCACCGACATAATCGACCCCCTTGTTGAATCGACCGGTGAATTTCGGGGCGATTGTCTGGACAGGGACTCCCTGATCGGAGAGAGCGGCGAGGATGATGAGCAATTCGACCGGTGTCTGCGGACGGTCGGTTTCGTCCATCGAGACTTCGGTAACGAAATTCGGTCCCTTGGCTGCAACGATATGCTCGTAGATCAGTTTCGCCTGTTGGGTGGCCTTGAGAAACTTGCCGGCCGCCTGCTCCACGTCTGAGCGAGTGATCTCTAGAGGGCGGTCGATCCCATCGATCGCGAGCGAGCCGATGAGTTCTGGATGGCGGGTGATGAAGGACGCGATATCGGCAGGAGCGGCCAGCTTGCCGATGTCTTCGGCGACATCGAGGGTGAAGAAATCGCAGGGCTCGATGAAACGGTCGACGGTCGAGAGGTTGATGTGATCAGCGTCCAGCAGATACTCGCCGTCCCAGCCGAGTTCGCGAACGGCGGCGTCGGCTGCGGTGCGGGTGTCACGGGGTTCAGAGCCGATGATCGTGTGCTCGCGATTCGACTTGTTCCAAACCGGGGTGATGGTCACTCCGAGGTCGCGAGCGGCGATGAAGGCCTGGAGTTGGGCGACGGCGCCATGGGCAAAACGGTCGCCGACACCGAAGGTGAATTTTGGACAGGATTTCATGGGGTAGTAGGAGAGCGTTAAGCGGAAGGAAGCTCAGGATTTGGGACGAGAAGTCAGGTTGCCGAACGGCGAATCGTTCAAAGATTGAGGGCTCGCTGCCGGTAGTGCTCGTCGATTCGGTTGGCGATGCGATTGACTTGCTCTGGCGACAGGAAAACGGGGCCTCCTAGCATGGCTGCCCCGGTGAAAATCCGCGCGGCCTTGTCGGCCATGAACATCGCGGCTTTCACGGCGGAGGGAGTCGCTCCGAGCGTGATGAGTCCATGGTTCTCCAACAGAATCACGCGGGGCGGGACGCCGTGGCTTTCGGTGAAGGCGGTGCAGCCATCGCGGAGGACCTGCGAGAGTTTCAGGCCGGGATCGGTATAGGGGATGAAGACGCTGGCGTTTCCGCAGCAGACGATTTCATCCGGAAACAGCCGCCTCCCGGCAAACTCCGTCGCGCGGGGCGAGCAGAGGATCTGATTGACGGCGATGGAGTGCGTGTGGGCGACGAAGTTGACCCCGGGCAGCGACAGCAAGTAGGCGTGGAAGAGGGCTTCGACGGATGGCTTTCTCGCCTCGGTATCGACGCGGCTGCCGAAGAGTTGATCTTCGATTTCCTGATCCGTCAGATGGGAGCTGTCGAGCATGGCCAGCAAGGGGGAGAAGCGGCACTCGACGAGGTCGCCCGCGCCAAGCGTACCAAGGCTGCTGCCGCTGGCTTTCACGAGAAAGGTTTCTTCGCCGAGTCTCGCGGAGGTGTTGCCTTCGCCGAGGATTGCGAGTTGCCGGTGTTCGGCACCCAAGTCGTGGGAGAGCTCGATGAGAGCCTCTTTGGTGTCATTCATGGAGATCAGGAGTAGAGCGGGCCGTAGTTGGCACAGGCTCGGAAGTCGGCGCCTTCGAGGTCGGCCGTGCCGAAAGCACGCCACGCGCTCGGGCGGAAGACACGGTTCTCGGAGACGTTGTGCATGGAAACCGGGATGCGCAGCATTGACGCGAGCGTGAGGTAGAGGTGGCCGACGTGGCCGCAGGTCATCACACAGTGATTGGCACCCCAGTGGTTCATGACTTCGTAAGTACTACGGAAGGCACCTTCGCCTGTGATGACCGGCGCGAACCATGTGGTCGGCCAGCTCGGGTTGGTGCGCTGGTCGAGTGCGTCGTGAATGTCGTTGGGCAGGTCGATGGTATGGCCTTCGGCAATCTGGAGCGCGGGGCCGAGTCCGTCGACGAGGTTGAGGCGGATCATCGTGGCTGGCATGCCGCCCTTTGTGCGGTAGCGGGTGCTCCATCCTCCCCCGGGAAAATATTCGGTGATCGACGGATGCCAAGTGGTGGCACGGAGGCACTTGTCGACTTCGGCGTCGGCAATGTCCCAGAACGGCTTCATCACCGGACTTCCGTTGGAGTCGGTCTGCTCTCCGGTGCCGTCGAGCGCGGCGGGGCCGGAGTTGATCAGGTGGAGGATTCCATCGGCCACAAGAGGGTGGTCGATCTTCTTACCACTGGCCTGTTCGATCGCACTGCAGCTCCAATAGGTTCGGAGGTCGGCGAAGATCTGGGCGGAGTTGGTGAGGAGCCAGCCGAAGAGCATGCCGGCGCCGTTGAGGGCGTCGTTTTCGGTGGCAACCATGTAGGGTGCGCGCTTGCCGTTCCAATCGAAGGAGGAATTGAGGATCGCCTCCATGAAGTCACCATTCGGGAAATGGTCGGTCCACTGGCGTTGGCCTTGGAAGCCCGCGACAATGGCGTTGTGTCCGAGAGCCTGCTCGCCGAAGCCCCTTTCGGCGAGAATGGGATTGCCGACCATCAGGTCGCGGGCGATGAGGGTCATCTTCACGCTGTCCTCCCACTCGGCATCGATCTGTTCTCGTGAGCGGCGGGATTCTGGCGAGTTGTAGTCCTTACCCTCGGCGCAGTTCGCCTTCACCCAGGCGAGCGCCTTCTCGTATTCAGCGGGATCGAACTGTCCCTTGAGCATGCGGCCGGCAATTTCGGTCATGTCGATTGCTTCAACCCGCATGCCGAACCATTTCTCCCACAGGGAGGGATCGACCACCGAGCCGGCGATGCCCATCGAGGTGCCACCCATCGAGAGGTACGACTTGCCGCGCATGATCGCGACGGCGAGGCCGCACTGCGCGAAGCTGAGGAGTTTTCCGCGGACGTCGCTGGGAATCTCGGTGTCGCTCGCCGCCTGGACATCCTGACCGTAGATGCCGAAGGCCGGCAGGCCCTTTTGAGTGTGACCGGCGAGGACCGCGGCGAGGTACACCGCGCCGGGCCGTTCGGTGCCATTGAAGCCCCACACAGCCTTCGGTGTGTGTGGATCCATGTCCATGGTCTCCGAGCCGTAGCACCAGCACGGCGTGACGGTGAGCGAGACGCCGACGTTGTGCCTACGGAACTTGTCGGCACAGGCGGCGGCTTCTTTCACGCCTCCAATGCAGGTGTCGGCGATCACGCATTCGACCGGTGAGCCATCGGGGTAACGGAGTTCCTTGGCGAAGAGTTCGGTGACAGATTTGGCCTGTTGCATCGTGCGCTCATCGAGCGTTTCGCGCACGCCGCCAAGGCGACCATCGATGGTCGGGCGGATGCCGATTTTGGGGAACGAAGTGAAAACGGTGGGCGGCATGTCGGTTCAGGAGGTTGCGGGCGTGACGCCCTTCTTGAGGATGATGTTGCCATATTTTGCGAGTTCGCCGGTCATGACCACGGCGAAGGCTTTCCTGGCGCGGTCGTAGAAGGCGAAGCGTTCCAGGCGGGCGATGGAAGGTGCGTCAGGCGCGTGGCGATCGATCGATTCGCGGTAGCGCTTCTCGACTTCAGGATCGAGCGTGTCGCCCTCGACCGCCGCCATCATGAGAAGAGGCTGGGGGACATAGGCGTCGAGTTCCAGCAACGGAAGAATTGCATCGAGGAGAGGCGCGATGCCAAGGCCATCGGCACGAAGCGTATGGGTGCTGAACGTTTCCCCCGGGAAATGGGCGTCGGCGAGGACGATCTCGTCGCCGTGTCCCATGCGGTGGAGCGTGGCGAGGAGTTCCGGGGAAAGGAGCGGTGAGATGCCTTTGAGCATGGTTTTAGATGGAAGATCAATGGTGGGCCACGCGTTCGATGCGGTTGCAAAGGAACCCGTAGCAGGCGATGACGACAAAGCAGATGGCGGGAAGGAAGAAGGAGACGCGGATGGACTCGAGCGAGCGGCCGAGGAACTCCATTCCCTCACCGTCGATCATCGCTCCCTGCATGCGGGGCATGAAAGCGCCACCGACGATGGCGAAGATCAGGCCGGCCGAGCCGAGCTTGGCGTGGTTCGAGGACAGGCCGTCCAAGGCGATGCTGTAGATGGTGGGAAACATCAGCGACATGCAGGCCGACACGCCGATGAGGCAGTAGAGGCCGGGCATGCCATGGATCAGAACTGCACCGAGGGTAAGGGTGACGCCGCCGATGGCGAGCATGCCGAGCAGCACGCCGGGATTCAGGTATTTCAGCAGAAAGGTGCAGATGAAGCGGCTGGTGAGGAAGATCACCATCGCGGCGATGTTGTAGTTCTGCGCCTGGGCTGCGGACAGCCCGACGAGGGTCATCCCGTAGTGGATGATGAAGGTCCAGCACATGATCTGGGCGCCGACGTAGAAGGTCTGGGCGATGACCCCCCCAACGTAGTGGAAGTTCCACAACCGCTTGAGCAGGTGGCTGAGGCGGATCGGGTCCTCTTCGTGGCCGGTGTTGGGCATTTTCGAGAAGCTGAAGAGCACCAGCACGAGCAGCACGACGATTGCGATCGTGGCGTAGGGGATCATCACGACGTTCAGATCGTGCTTCACCATTTCAAGATGCGGGGCCGGGTTGGCGCTCGCGAAGTCTTCCAGTGATTTGGAGATGAGTCCGTCGACCTGGCTCGGGAGCATCTCCTTGTATTCGGGGTGAGCGTTGATTTCAGCGCTGCGGAACTCGGCTACCTTGAGGTTGGGAAGAATGAACAGACTGGCGACGAGCATGCCGGTCAGCGAGCCCATCGGGTTGAAGGCCTGGGCAAGGTTGAGCCGCTGGGTGGCGGTTTCCGGGGAACCCATTGAGAGGATGTAGGGATTGGCGCTGGTTTCGAGGAAGGCCAGGCCAAAGGTCAGTACGTAAAAGCCGACGAGGAAGATGTTGAAGTTCATCTGCATGCTCGCCGGGATGGTTAGCAGCGCGCCGGTGGCGTAAAGGCCGAGACCGATGAGGATGCCCCATTTGTAGGAAAGCTTGCGGATGACCAAGGCGGCGGGGATTGCCATCGTCGCGTAGCCGCCGTAGAAGGCCCACTGGACGAGGCTGCTCTGCGCGTTACTGATCAGGAAGATTTCCTTGAACGCGCGCACTAGAGGGTTGGTGATGTCGTTCGCGAATCCCCATAGCGCGAACAGGCTGGTAACAAAGATGAAGGGGTAGATGAACTTGGCGGGCACGACACGGGAGTCCTGGTCACTCGGGTATTTGCTCATGGGTTTTGAATGTTTGGATTTCAGAGTTCGATCATGGCTTTGATGACGCCCGTCTCAGGGTTCGTCCATGTGGGGAAGAGTTGGGGTACGTCGTTAAATCCGCCACGGTGGGTGATCCATGGGTTGGTATCGAGGCGGCCGGACTCGATCAGGTCGATGATTCGCGGGAAATCGGCCGGGTGCGCGTTGCGACTGGCCATCAGGGTGAGTTCACGTTTGTGGAAGTTCGGGTCGTTGAAGGTGACTTCACCTTGGAAGAGACCGACGAAGACGAGACGCCCCCCATGGGCGGGGTAGTCGAAAGAGGCCATCATCGAGCGCGGGCTTCCGGTGGCGTCGAAAACCGCGGTGGGCATGTCGCCGCCGGTGATTTCGGCGAGGCGCTCAAGGACGTTTTCATGGAGGCCGTTGATGGCGTGGGGCACCCCAAGCTGCTTCTGGCAGAAGGCAAGGCGACCGTCGTTGATGTCGAGGACGATGACTTGCGCGCCTTTTTCCAAGGCGAACTGCATGGTGGCGAGGCCGATGGGCCCGGCACCGATGACCAGCGCGAATTCGTCGGATTCGAGGTTCACACGTTCGACTGCGTGCGCTCCGATGCCAAGCGGTTCGACCAGGGCAAGTTGTTCGTAGCTGAGCTCGGCACTGGGGTGGAGCTTGTGGGCGGGGACGACGAATCTCTCGCGCATCCCGCCATCGGTATGCACCCCGATGACCTGCATGGAGGTGCAGCAATTGCCATGGCCCCGGCGGCAGGCGATGCACTTCTGGCAGTTCACATAGGGCTCGAGCGAGCAGCGGTCGCCGGGCTTTACGTTCGTGACACCATCGCCGGTCGCCACGACCTCGACACCGAGTTCGTGGCCAAGAATGCGCGGGTAGGTGAAGAACGGTTGCTTGCCGCCATAGGCATGGATGTCGGTGCCGCAGACGCCGATGCGGTGGACCCGGACGAGGGCTTCCCCCGGGGCGGGTGCGCCGGGTTCCGCGGCCTCGACCGACTTTAGGATGCCAGGCCCTTCAAGAGTGAGAGTGTGCATGGCAAGGGGATTAATCGTTGATGAAAACCGCCCGGCAGGGTGTGCCGGAGAAGCCGGGGAAACTCAGGGGAAGCGCTTGGAAGGTGCCGCTGGCGGCCTCGCGCCAGCCATCGCGGAAACAGAGGTCTTCGACGACCCAGATACCGGCACCGAGGATGATCTCATGGGTGCGGGTGTTGTCGGGATCGCAGCTACCACCGATGGAGTAATGATCGATGCCGACCGCGCGGATCTTTTTAGCGACGAGCCATTCCGCGCCAGCGGGAGAAAGGTAGGGGCTGCGGTAATGCCATTCTTCGGATTTTTCCCGACGGTGGCCCCAGCCGGTGTTGAGGAGGACGATGGAATCCTCAAGGTCGGAAGTCAGGGTGGTTTCGAGGTCCTCGGGTCCGATCGGGTGCCCGGCTTCGATGCCATCGAGGTCCGCGACGACAGCCCGTCCGGCGAAGGCTTCGAGTGGGAAAGCGTCGATGCTCGCACCGTTTGCGAGCTTGTGCAGCGGGGCGTCGAGGTGGGTGCCAGTGTGGGAAGCAAAGTGAAGCACCTCCATGCGCCAGCCATCCGTCGGGTGGTCGGCGATGCGGGGAAGTTCGATGGGTGGGTGAACCGGGCAGTTCGGGCCGCGGTGGGTCACGGGTTGGGAGAGGTCGAAGATGCGCATGACTCGAAAATGGTCAGTCGATGATGGGGTCGCGGTGCTCCGGCAATCCCCGGGTGAAATTGTGGTTGTGGATGGGGGCGAGAAGCTCGAGCACCTCGCGCAGAAGTTCTTCATCCAACGGTTCGTTGGCGTAGGAGATATTGGCCCGGATGTTTGAGGGACGGGCCGTACCGACCAGAGTGGTGGCGATCCCGGCGTTCTTGAGGCAGAACTGGACGGCGAGCTTGACGATATCGACGCCCTTCGCCTTGCAATGTTCGACCGCCTTCCGGCAACCCTCCTGGATGACTGGACTGGCCGGGTGCCAGCCGGGTGCCCCGCGCTCGGTGAGCAGCCCCATCCCGGTCGGCGAAGCGTTGATGATGCCGACCCCTTTTTCTTGGAAGAAGGGGATCAGATCGGCGAGCGAAGTGTCGTTCAATTCGTAGTGGCAGAACGAGAGGATGGTCTCGACGAGGCCGGGCTCGACCCGGTCGAGGATGCTTGGGAAAACTTTGAGCGGCAGTCCGGTGATACCGATGTGGCGGACGAGTCCCTGCGCCTTGAGACGCTGCAAGGCCGGCAGCGTTTCGTTCACGATTTGGGCGTGGTCAGCGAACTCGATGTCGTGACACTGGATGAGATCGAGGTGATCGACGCCGAGCCGTGCCAAGCTGTGCTCGACGCTGCGCTCGGTGCTGGCGCGGGAGAAATCATAGTCGCCACGAGCCTCACTGTAGCTGCCGATCTTGGAAGCGAGGTAGTAGGAATCGCGCGGCACGCCTTCGAGCGCGCGGCCGAGACGGAGCTCCGCGAGCGTGCCGCCGTAGGCGGGTGAGACATCTATGAAGTTGATCCCGCCCTCAAGGGCCGCGTGGACGGTTTCGATGCAATCGTCGAGCGAGACGTTGTGGAAAACAGCACCGAGTGACGACGCGCCGAAGCTGAGGGAGGAGACCTCCATACCGGTGTTTCCAAGACTGCGATATTCCATGGGTTTCGGGCGCCGCTTTCCGGCGCATGAACGATGAACTTAGCGTCTGGGGCGATCCCGGGAATGGAGGGAATTGACGGATCGATGGATATTTCAGACCTTTCTGCATGAGTTTTGAGTCGTCCCGACCAGCCTTCATTTCGACAGATGTCATCGAGGGGAAATATCTCTTTCTCGACCTGCATCCGTCCGGCGCTCCTGGGCTCAAGTTAGTCGGAGCGGGTCGCGAAGTTTGCTCTCCATCTTATGGCATCGATCGGGCCGGGTTCGACTACTACACCATCGAGTTCGTGGTGGGTGGCAGGTGGAAGTTGGAGCATGAGGGCATCGAACGAAGCCTCCGGCCGGGCGCACTCTTTGCCTACGGTCCTGGCACGGCTTATTCCCTGAGGCCGGAGCAGGGCAGTGGGCTGATCAAATACTTCGTCAATCTTACCGGTGATGTCGCCAAGGCGCGAATCCGATCGTGCGGACTCGCGGAGTGCGAGGTGCTGCAGGCCCGTGAGCCCCGGTGGATCCATGAACTATGGGACCAACTGATTGAGTGTGATCGCCTGGATCCTGGCAAGGCGCAGCAGATGGGCGATCAGATTGTCGAACTCATGTTCCTGCGAATCGACAGCGATGTTTGGCGGGAGGATCGCAGCCGTACCGGAGGGCTGGAAACCTTCGCCCGGTGCAAGGCATTCATGCATGACCATTACCTGGAAGTGCACACGGTGGCGCAGGTGGCCGCGCGGTGTCATCTCGATCCGGCCTATCTGGCCCGACTTTTTAAGCGATACTCTGCCGAGCGGCCGCTGCAGTTGCTGACCCGATTGAAAACTCAACATGCGGCGGACCTCATGGTGAGACGTGGCCACAGCGTGAAGGCGGCAGCGGAAGCGGTGGGTTTCCCAGACCCATATCATTTCTCGAGAGCATTCAAGCGGGTCCATGGGGTTTCACCTGGACGAATCCGTCGTCGGTGATCCGGCCGCACGCAGCAATCTTCAGCGAGGTTGCCTGCTGTCGTCAGGAATCAGGCGGTACGAAGACGCGTCGTAGAGATGCTGAATGTTCCTGACGTTCTTCTCACGAGGGCCTCGGTCACCAACCATTGTACCTCGCAAAAGCGGCTCAAAGATCGCGAGCCGGTTTTCACTGGCAGACTTCATCCGTTCGTTGGGTATCGTAGGAGCGGTCAGCTCGACCGGTGCTAGAAACCACGTGGAGTGCGGTCTGTTTGGCGGATGCGAGACGGGTTTTTCAGAACCATCCACTAGCAAAATCGAGCCAGAGCCGGCCCAAGGAATCTGCCCATCTTCTGCCCATCGAAGCCGAGGGGAGCCAAACAAAAGGGGGTTACGGTGTCCCGTAACCCCCAAAAAATTAGAGTGGTGCTCGAGGGGGGACTCGAACCCCCACGGATTACTCCACTAGATCCTTAGTCTAGCGCGTCTACCAATTCCGCCACCCGAGCACTGAGTGGTTGGTGCGGCGCGGATTTACGGGGGGCGCCGGGTGAACGCAAGAGAATCTTTTATCGAAAATGAACTTTTCGACACGATTGGCTCAAGGCTTGCCAGATCAGGCGTGAGAGTAAGCATTGCAGGGGAGCATGGAATCGATTCGCGCAGACAAGATCGTGAAGCAATTCGGGCCGGTCACCGCCCTCGATGGGGTGTCGCTCGAGATCGGGGCAGGAGAGCTGTTCTTCCTCCTGGGATCGTCCGGCTGTGGGAAGACCACGCTGTTGCGATCGATCGCAGGGCTGGAGACTCCCACCTCGGGGAGTATCCATTTCGGAGAGAAGAATGTGACCCAGTTGCCACCCCACAAGCGGGAGGCGGCGATGGTGTTTCAAAGTTACGCGCTTTGGCCCCACCTCACGGTGGGGCGAAATGTTGCCTTCGGTCTGGAGGAACGGAAGGTGGCGAAGAAGGAGATCGACGAGCGCGTGAAGCAGGCGCTGGAGTTGGTGCATCTGGGGGCGATGGTGGATCGGGGGGTGGATCAGCTTTCCGGTGGTCAGCAACAGCGGGTGGCTCTGGCCCGGGCGCTGGTGGTGCGGCCGCGATGTCTATTGTTGGATGAGCCCCTCTCGAATTTGGATGCGAAATTGAGGATCGAGATGCGGCGTGAGATTCGCCGCATTGTGAAGGAGGGAGGACTCACGGCGATTTACGTGACGCACGATCAAGAGGAGGCCTTGGAGATGGCGGATCGGATGGCGGTTCTCAACCAAGGGAGAATCGAGCAGTTGGGAACTCCGGAGGAGGTTTATCGTTCGCCGCGAACCCCTTTCGTCGCAGGATTCATTGGTGAGACGAATTTGCTGGAAGGCGAGGTTCTTGATGTCAGGGACGGGTTTGCCCGGGTGCAAACCGCGGCAGGGGAGGTGGTAGGTCGGCTATCCGGTTGGGACGAAGGCGATGGACCACCGTCGGGCGGAGCCAAAGTGGTGCTTTCGGTCCGGCCTGAGGCGTGGGCCTTGGATGCGCCCGGGGAATCCAGCGTGACGGGACGAGTGGTGGATCGCAGTTATTTGGGTCGGATGATCCGTTACACGATGGAGACTGCCGCAGGGCGTCAACAGGTGGTGGAATTGAATCCTGAAACGCTGCGCACTCCCGCGGAGGCGACGGTGAAACTCTCAGCTCGCCCCGCCGATGTGGTGGTGATGAAGCCATGATTCGTCGCATTCTACCGATTCTTGTCCTCTTGGCGGTGATCGTGGCGGCCCCGCTGCTGCTGCGTCGCGACACGGAGGTGGCACTGAGCGAGGAGGGCGCAGATCGTTTGGTGGTGGTGACACCGCACAATGAATCGATCCGACGTGAGTTCGGTGAGGCTTTTGCGGCACACTGGAAGGCGAAGACCGGGCGCCCATTGTTTATCGATTGGCGCTCGCCTGCGGGAGGGGGAGAGATTTTGCGGGTGTTGGACGCGGCTTTCTCCGCGGCGAAGGACCTGGGTAAAGAGGGAACGGAGTATGATATTTTCTTTGGTGGTGGAGAGAAGGATTTCCGCAAGCAGGCAGATTTGGGTCGGCTCGCGAAGTTGGAGGTGTTTTCCCGCCATCCGGAGTGGTTTGCGGACACGGCGGTGCCTGCAGAGTTCACGGGGCAGACCTTCTACGACGCCGATCATCGATGGGTGGGGGTCTGCGTTTCGCAGTTCGGCATTCTCTACAATACCGATGCACTGGCTTGGATCGATGTGGCGCCCCCTACGCGTTGGGATGATTTGCGCGACCCCGCCTATTTCGGGCGATTGGCTTTGGCGGACCCGACGATGAGCAGCTCGGTGATGCAGTCGTTCGAGATGATGATTCAGGAGCAGATGCAGAAGGTGCTTCGTGAGCAGGGTGACAGCCCGGAGGCGCGACAAAAAGGGTGGGAGAACGGGATGATGCTGATTCTCAACATGGGGGCGAATGCACGGTATTTTTCGGACTCATCGAGCAAGATTCCTCATGACGTCGCCTTGGGCGATGCCGCGGCGGGAACCACGATCGATTTCTACGGTCGCACGATGGAGGAGATCGTGGCCCACGATGGGCACAGCCGTTTGAAGTGGATTGCCCCCTCGGGAGGAACTCCGGTGAGTGTGGATCCGGTGGGGGTGTTTCGTGGCGCTCCGCACGGAGAGGTGGCGCAGGAATTTGTCGAGTTCTGCCTGAGCGAGGCCGGGCAGGTGTTGTGGAACCAACGCGCTGGGTCGCCTGGGGGACCGCAAGCACAGGCGCTGCGAAGATTGCCGGTACGCCGGGATCTTTACACTCCGGATCGGCTGCAACGATTCAGCGACCCCGATGCCATGCCATTCGAGAGGGCGGGAGAGTTCGTCTATCAGCCGGAGCTCACAGGGGCGGCGTTCAATGCCCTCCGCATCATCATCAAGTCGATGTGCATTGCTCCCCACGAGGAGTTGAAACGGGCTTGGGAAGCCCGCGTGGTGAAAGGCGGAGAGGAGCCTGCATCGCTCTTTGTGCTGGGGGAAATCCGCTACGAAACGGTCATGAAGGAATGGGTGCCGTTGGTGAAGGGCGGCGACAAGATTGCGATCAGTCGCAAGACGACCGATTTGTCGCGCCATTTCAAGGAGCAGTATGAGGCGATTGCCGCGGGAAAGGAGGTGAGGCCATGATGAAACGATCCCATGCTCTGGCGGTGTTGATGGGCGTAAGCCTGATCTTTTTGGTATTTTTCATCTACCCTTCGGTGTCGGTGCTCTCGGAGGCGTTTCGCGATCCCGGTGGGGGATTCACCACCCGTTTCGTGACCGAGGTGTTTCGTGACCCGGTGTACGTCGAGGGGCTGTGGAATGCGTTGCTTCTCGGTGTGGTGAGTACGCTGGCATCGTTTGTCATCGCATTCCCCCTTTCGCTGCTTTCTCACCGCTACGATTTTTTCGGAAAAAAGGCGCTCAGTGTCTTGATTCTAATTCCTTTGGTTTTGCCTCCATTCGTCGGCGCAGTGGGCATGACTCGGGTGTTGAGTGTGACGGGTTCGTTGAACGCGCTGTTGATTGATTGGGGCCTGATGGATCCGAACCATCGCTTTGACTGGCTGGCGGAGGGACGGTTTTGGGGGATCGTGGTGATGAATGCACTGCATTTGTATCCGATCCTCTACATGAACATTTCGGCTGCGTTGGCGAATCTGGATCCAGCGATGGAGCAGGCCGCACAGAACCTAGGTTGTCCTCCGTGGCGGCGTTTGATGCGGATCACTTTGCCGCTGGCGATGCCGGGGATTTTCGCGGGAGGCTCGATTGTGTTCATTTGGGCGTTCACGGAACTTGGTGTGCCTTTGGTTTTCAACTACACGCGGGTGGCTCCGGTTCAGGTGTTTCAAGGGATCAAGGATCTCAGTGGCAATCCGGCGCCGTATGCGCTCGTGGCGGTGATGTTGTTGGTTTCAGCGACGGCGTTTGGATTGACGAAGTGGTTCTTTGGCGGATCGACGAGTGGCTCACAGCCGCGTCCGAAGGGTCGTGGAAATGAGGTCAAACTGCGGCCATTGGCGTCGTTGGCGGTGGCGTTGTTGTTTTTCGGGGTGTTCTTCCTGGCGTCGGTTCCGCACGCCGGGGTGGTGGCCTTGGCATTGTCGGAAGACTGGTATGATTCGGTGGCTCCGCTGGCGTGGACCTTGGAGCATTTCAAAGAGGCGTTGGGGGACCCATTGGTGGTGCCATCGATTGAGAACAGTCTGGTGTACGCTTCGGTCGCGACGCTGGTGGCGGCCGTTTTGGGATTGGCGATTGCCTGGGTGGTCGTGCGCAGCAATTTGCGCGGGCGATTGATCCTCGATGCTTTGGTGATGCTGCCCTTGGCTGTGCCCGGCTTGGTGCTTGCCTTCGGATATCTGGCATTGTCACAGGAAGGAAAGCCGCTGCATTTCCTGGTGAAACTGGCGGATGGCCCGGCCTTGTTGCTGATTGCCGCGTATGCGATCCGGCGCTTGCCTTACGTGGTGCGGGCAGCGGTAGCGGGCCTGCAGCAGAGCAATCCGGCGATGGAAGAAGCGGCGCGTTCGCTGGGGGCCAATCCATGGCGGACCTTGCGACGCATTTCGATCCCCCTGATTGGAGCCAATGTGGCGGCCGGAGCGATTCTGGCCTTTGCGTTTGCGATGCTGGAGGTCAGCGACAGTTTGATCCTGGCCGAGCAGGTGAAACATTATCCGATCACCAAGGCGATCTACACGCTGTTGTCGAACCTTGGGAATGGGCAGGAACTGGCGGCTGCTCTAGGGACGTGGTCGATGGTGTTTCTTGCAGTGGCGATCATCGGGGCAACCCGCCTGGCTGGCAAGAAGGGCGGGCTGTTCAAGATGTAGCCGAGGGTTTGCGACCTCGGTGTTCCGAAGGTCGCCAACCGAACCACTGTTTGAAGGTGTTGGAGAAGGTGAAGGGGTTCTCAAATCCGACCTCATGGGCGATGACCTCGATTTTATCGTCGGTATCGGAAAGGAGCCGCATGGCGCGCTGAAAGCGCAGGTAGGTGAGATGTTTCATGGGGCTGCGGCCGAGTTCTTTTTTGGAGATGCGTCGCAGGTGCTCCTCACTGACGCAGGCGATTCCAGCGAGTTCGTGGAGCGTCCATGGGTGCTTAAGATCGGCCTCGACGGCTTGCCACACGCGCCACAATCGGGAATCGCCGCGGTGAGGCTGTGCAAAGCTGACGACGTAGTGGTGGATCAACTCCGTCCAGTGGTGCATGGCGGAGGGGGACGCACCGGCTGAGGCTTCTTCGTGGAGGCCGATGATGGCGGAGCGGAGGGGTTCCGCGTGGAATTTGCCGCTCACGGGCGAGTTCGAGGAGAGGATGGGGAGCTGTTCGCGGTCTTCGTGATAGCGCACCCAGGCGAATTTCCAGATGTCTGGGCCATCGACTTTGATGGCATTGGCGACAAAGGGCGGCTGCAAGCAGGCCTCTCCACTGCGAATCCGGGTCCAACGGCCTTCGGAAAGGACCAGGCCCTCGCCGGAAAAGCAGGCGAGCATGAAGGTGCCGCCTTGGTTGTTGCGAATGATTTCGAAGGGGCGACCAGCCTCCATGATGCCGACGTGGGCGATTTTGTGCTGGGCGAGGAGAGGGCAGAGCTTGCCTTCCATCATCCAGGGACGCAGGTCGCGGTCGTCGGCCCGGACGACATGAAAACGCGGAGCCGCTCCGAAGACTTCAATGTCGTTGCTCGATCGCGGCTCTGCCATGAGATAGAGGAGGTTTAGACGGTCTCGGCGGCGCGGGCCACGCGGAGAAGGGTTTCCTCCCCGAGATGCTTGCCGAGGATTTGGAGGCCGACAGGAAGCTCTTGGCCGCCTTGTGAAACGCAGCCGGCAGGCACTGAGATCCCACAGATGCCGGCGAGGTTGGCGGCGAGGGTAAAGATGTCAGAGAGATACTCTTGAAGCGGATTGTCGCTATTTTCTCCAATCCTGCGGGCGGCGGTAGGCACGACCGGGGACAGGATGGCATCGACTTCTCCAAAGGCTTCCTCGAAGTCGCGGCGAATTAGCGTCCGGACCTTTTGAGCTCGGTTGTAGTAGGCGTCGTAGTAGCCGGAAGACAGCACATAGGTTCCGAGCAGGATGCGGCGTTTGACTTCTGCCCCAAAGCCGTGTTCCCGGGAATCTCGATAGACTTCCAGGAGGTCCCCATCGCCTTTGCGGACTCCATAGCGGATTCCATCGAAACGGGATAGGTTCGATGACGCCTCTGCGGGAGCGATGATGTAGTAGGTGGCGACGGCGTGTTCGGTGTGGGGGAGGGAAATCTCGACGATTTCCGCGCCCGCCTTTTCGAGTTGGTCCACCTTGGCCATGACTTGGGTGCGGACGTCTTCATCGATGCCTTCTCCGAAGTATTCTTTCGGCAGGCCGAGCTTCAGCCCAGCCACTCCGTTTTCGAGGGTGGCGAGGTAGTCGGGGACGGGCGCATCGAGAGAAGTTGAATCGCGCGGGTCGTGGCCGGCGATGGCTTGGAGAACGCGTGCGGCGTCTTCGACGCTGCGTGTGATCGGGCCAATTTGATCGAGAGAGGAGGCGAAGGCGACGAGTCCGTAGCGGGAAACGCGTCCGTAGGAAGGTTTCAAGCCGACGACTCCACAGTGCGAGGCGGGCTGACGGATCGAGCCGCCCGTGTCGGACCCAAGGGTGGCGATGGCGAGGCCGGCGGCAACGGCAGCGGCGGAGCCACCGGAAGAGCCGCCGGGAATGCGGTCGGGGGCATGGGGGTTGACGGTTCGTCCGAGGGCTGAGTTTTCCGTCGAGGAGCCCATGGCGAATTCATCCATGTTGAGGCGTCCCATGGGAATGGCCCCCTGAGCCCGGAGGCGGGAGATGACGGTGGCGTCGTAGGGCGAGGTGTAGCCGTTTTGGAGAAACTTCGAGCCGCAGGTGCAGGGTTGCCCCAGGACGTTGATGTTGTCCTTGATGCCAATGGGAATTCCGCCGAGAGGAAGGGATAGGTCGGCTTGAGAGGCGCACTCGCGTGCGGCGGCGAGGTCGAGGGACAAGTAGGCTCCGAGTTCCGGGTTGCGGGCCTCAATGGAGGCTGCGAGTTGGTCGACGAGATCGACCGCCGTGATTTCCCCGGCAGTGAGGCGCTGGCGGAGCCCGGAGATGGATTCTTGAGAAAGAGGCATGGTGGAGGAATTCAGCGGAAAATGGAAGGTCAGGCGTCGGCGATCACTTTGGGCACCCGGATCTGCTGCTGGGCTTGCTCAGGGGCATTGGCGAGCACGCTTTCGACCGGTAGACTGATGCCGGGCACGTCATCACGCATCACATCGTCGACAGGCACGGCATGGGCCGTGGGCTCGATGTCGTTCACATCCAGCTCTAAAAGACTTTTGGCATGGTTGAGGATTGCGTCGAGCTGAGGTTGGAATACCTCGCACTCCTCGTCGGTGAGATGCAGCCGGGCAAGCCCGGCGACGTAGCGGACGTCGATATGGTCAGTAGCCATCGGGCGGGGAGTAAAAGGCGTGGGAACGCCCGCGGCAAGCCCGCGGAGGTCCGGGGCTTGTCACCGGGGCTCTGGTGGATAAGTTCTGGGCCCATGCGGATGCGCGCTCTCCTTTTCCTGAGTTTTTTGACTTCGATCGCCTGCGGCGGAACACCCCAGCAAGCTGCGAGCGTGCGCACCGCGTATGAGACGTCTCTTGAGGCCTGGGCATTGAAGATGCAATTGGCCAAGACTGATGCGGAACGCGGCGCATTGGAGCGGCCCTCGCCGAAAGTGGCCGCGGATCGGATGTGGAGCGTGATTCAGGGGGATTTGGCTCAGAAGTGGGCGATCGAGCCCGCGGCTTGGTTCGTGCGCTTGGCGGCGCCGCTGAAAGAAATGGATGAAGCCGGGACGGTGCGCCCCCTTTACCGCCCCGAAATTGCCAAAGTGGAGCAAGCCGTAGCGAGTCATCATTTGCAGAGTCCGGATTTGACTCCGATGTGCATGGCTTTGGTGGCCGCTGGTGACCAGCAGGCATTGGGGATGTTGCGGAAGATTCAGAAAGAGAACCCTGACAAGAAAGTGGCTGGAGTGGCGGCACTCGGCATCGCCATGATGGCGAAGGGACTGGGGGACGAAGGCCATGTGATGCGGGAGCGGCTGACGATGCTCCGCATGGCGATCATTGATGCTGCGGACGTCAAGATCGACCGAACCACTGTGGCGGACTTGGCGAAGGAGGAGCTCTACATCATCCGTCACCTCAGCAAGGGCAATGTGGCTCCCGACTTGGAAGGTACGGATTCCGGGGGGCGATCGATGAAGCTTTCCGACTTCGGTGACAAGGTGGTGATGCTGGTTTTCTGGAACTCCAAGCAGGGCGGAGAGGATTCTCTGCTGCGTTGGGTGTCTGCCCTGCGTCGGGATGAGCGATTCAAGGGAAAAGCCTTCGAGGTGGTGGGCGTGAACAGCGATCCAAGGGAGAAGCTGCGGGATATGCAGTCCAACCAGTTGGTGGATTGGCCCAATTTTTCGGATCCTCTGAATGAGTTGGGTCAGGTGTATCGCGTGGGCTCCTGGCCGCTGGCTTATGTGCTCGGCCCCGATCGTAAGATCCACTATTTCGGAGCCGTCGGTACGTTTGCCGAAGTCACGGCGGTGGCGGTGCTGAGCGAGTGACGGTGAGGCGCAGGGCGCGGGTCATCGGGATGACTTCGCTTTGCGTGGAGTCGCCCAGTGGTCGACTGAGCTGTCGACAAGGAATTCCGGCCCCAATGCGGTGCGCCCCAGCAGCATGCGGTGGATCATCCGTTTGCGGCACACCAGGCTGACTTGAATGGTCTTTCTGCGACCTGCCAGCACCATGGTGGTTTCCACGAAATGGCGCTCTTGGCCGATCCCGGTGCTGCTGCGGACGACTTTGGTGGCGGCGATCCGGCCATCCAGGGTGAGCATCTTCTTGCCCTTGCGATCGAGGCGGAGGACGAAGCGGACGTGATCGTCGTCGATGCGTTCGATCGATGCACAATCGATGGCGCTGGACTTCGCGCCGGTGTCGGCTTTGGCACGCAGGACCAGCCCCCATTCCGGGAGTTCGACCCATTCTCTCCATCCGATAACGGTCGGCGCTTTCATGATTCTTCCTCGAAGTGAACAACGGTGAAGCTCGTCGCAAGGTGCTCGCGGACCTGAGCTTCGATGGCGGCTCCGTCGAGGGCGGTGATGCTTTTCTCGACGTGCTTGAACTGACGTCCGGTGGAGGGCAAGGCGATGTGGGCAACAGGATCGCCCGGAACCACTGCTGGCATGGTAGTCATGCTGAGTACCAAGCCGTCATGCGGGCTCTGTATGACCTCCAGGGGTCGGTTCAGAAGTCCGGTATTGGTGGCCAGAGCCTGACCGGCAGTGACGGTGTCGCCGGGTTTGACATGAAATTGCAGAAAACCGCCAAAGCCTGCCCTCACCCAATGGGTTTCCTCGACGACGACCTGATGGGGCGGGGGGAGGGCCGGCTGATCGGTCATGCCGAGTTCGGACAACACATTGGCGAGGCCGCGTAGGGTGAGTTCCTGCACGGAAGGCTCGGCTTTCCACGGTTCGCCGGCTTCGAGCACGATGGTTGGGACGCCGGCTTCGCAGGCCACCCGGCGCAGGGACCCTTCCGGACCGGTGCCGTTGACCACGACTTCGCATCCGAAGGCGCGGGCAAGTCGCTCGACCTCCGGGCGGGAAATATCGGCACGAACGTTGGGGAAATTGGTCCTCCGCACTGCAGCGGTATGGAGATCGACGAGGTAATCGCAGCGGGCGAGAATCTCGTCGAAGATCAGCCGAGCCTGGCGAGCGGAAAGGGAGCCGGCGGCGGTGCCAGGAAAAGCCCGATTGAGATCTCTGCGATCGGGGGTGTAACGGCTGTGGCGTTCGTAACCGAGAATGTTGACGACCGGGACGAGAAGCAGTGCGCCGCGGCGAGGGGCGAAGGCGCGATCCTGCATCAATCGCAGGACGGCTCCGGTGCCATTGATTTCATCCCCGTGGACGGCGGCGGTGATGCCGAGAACTGGTCCGGGTTCAGGGCCTCGCCAAACCATGACGGGCAGCTTCATTTGAGTTCCGCTGAAGCTTTCGCCGGCCTCGAGCCGGAGCTGCCGCCGATCGCCGGGCTCGATGGTGCGATCGCCCCAGATGGCGATCGACTTGCGGTCCAGCTTGGGCGGCGAGGGGCGGGTCATAGGGTGGTGCCTTCGGTGGTCGGGGTGGTTGGCAGCGGCTTGATCCGGCGTTGGCGTTTTGGGCGTTCACCGATCAATTCCTTCATGACACTGGATCTGCCGTAGCAGAGGAGAATGTCATCGGCCTGAAGCACCCGTTTGCCTTTGGGATTGGAAATCACGGAACCTTCGCGACGCAAGGTGAGAACGACCACGTCCTGATCGCGGAGGCCGGTCTCGTCGATGGTTTTGCCGACAAACTGGCTGCCTTCGGGGATGTGGATGTCGGCGACGCCATAACCGCGACTGACGGTGAGGCGTTGGCGAATGTCGATTTCCGGAAATTTCAATTGATCGGCAATGTAATCGATGACGGCTCCGGCAATGTCGAGTCCGGTGGCACCCTCAATGCCCTCGAGCCCGGGCGAGGAGTTCACTTCCATGATTTGCGGGCCGTTGGTGCCTTCGAGCATGTCGACGCCACACACATGCAATCCCAGAATTTGAGCAGCGCGGACCGCAGCTTGTTCATAGGCAGGATCGAGCTTGATGCTTTCGGCCACGCCACCACGGTGGACATTGCTGCGAAATTCCTGGCCTTGTGCCGTGCGCCGGATGGCGGCGACTACTCGATCCCCGATGACAAAGGCCCTCACGTCTTTGCCTTTGCTCTCGGCGACAAATTTCTGCAGGAGAACGTTTTGTTGAGTGGAGTGCAGGGTCTCGATGATGGCTTTGGCGATTTCGATTTTGTCGGCAAGGATCACTCCGACGCCCTGAGTGCCTTCGATGAGTTTGATGATCACCGGAGCGCCGCCCACGCGCTCGAGCGCGTCCTGAACATCCCGTTTGTCGTAAACATAGGCGGTAGTCGGAATGCCGACATCGTGTCGGGAGAGGATTTGCAGGCTGCGCAGCTTATCGCGGGAGTTGCCAATGCCAGCTGCGGTGTTGGGAGTGAAGACATCCATCTGCTCGAACTGCCGGACCACGGAGGTGCCGTAGCGAGTGATCGATGAGCCGATGCGCGGGAGGATGGCATCGGGAATGGAGACGGGTTCGCCGTGATGGATCAGGTCGGGCTCGCCGTGGTTCAGGTCGATCACCAGGCGGGTCGGATCGAGGATTTCCACTTCATGCCCCCGGGATTCCGCCGCTTCGACGAGGCGTTGGGTGGAGTAGCATTGGGAGGCGCGGGAGAGGATGGCGATGCGCATGTTCGCAGGAGGGAGAATGGTTGGGTTTGGGTCGTCATGCGGTTCAACACCGCCGGGCTTCAATCACCACTGGCTCCGGGCTCGGTCAATGGGAAAGGTGCCCCGTCGATGACTGCTGTTTCTACTTGCTTCCATGGTTCGGTTTTCGGGCATTTGCGAAACCTCTGTCATCCGATGGTGCCGAAGAAGCGGGTGGCATTCCGGTCGCAGAGAGCGATAAGATCGGAGCAAGGAAGATCGAGGCATCGGGCAAGGCCGGAGGCGACGGCGGGAAGGTTCGCCGGATGGTTGCGGGACTCGGGTAAGGGATGAGTGATCCACTCGGTGGGCGGTGTCATCGAGGGTGCATCAGTTTCGAGAAGCAGGCGGTCGGTGGGAATGTGCCGATAGGACTCCAGGACTTTGGCTTTGCGTGCGTGAAGGAAATACCCGGAGAAGGAGAAGAAGGCGCCCATTTTGGCCCATTGCCGCGCTTGCTGAGGAGATCCTCCAAAGGAATGGAGGAGAAATCCCGACGAAGGGGGTGCCTCCGCTTGGAGGGCTTGTTCAAGGGCGGGCCAGGCCTTGAGGGCATGGAGAGTGATGGGAAGCTCGCGTTCGCGGGCAATGGCCAGGTGAGGAAGCAGGATGTCGATTTGCTCATCCCATGTGACCCCATCCATCCATCCATCGACACCGCACTCTCCCACCGAAGCCTCAGGATGGAGATCGAGAAATCGACGGAGGGAGTCGAGCCAGCCTGGAGTTCGCTGGCTCAGATACCATGGGTGGAGACCGAATGCGGGTCGGATGAAACCAGGATGGCGCTGCGCGAGGGAGGAAACCGTCTCCCAGTCGGCTTCGGTGGTGCCGTTGACCACGCAGCCGGTGATGCCGGCTCGTTTCATGGTCTCGACGACGAGGTCAGGCCGATCGAATTGTTGGAGATGGTTGTGGACGTCGATCAATGAGCCGGTCGGGGATGGGGAGCGCGGGTTATTCGACTTCGACAATCATGTTGATTTCGACCGCGACGTTGAGCGGAAGGGCAGCGGCTCCGAGGGCGGTACGACTGTGCTTGCCGCGCTCACCAAAAACTTCGAGGAGGAATTCGGACGCGCCATTGACGACTTGGGGATGGCCAAAGAAGTCGGGCTCGGAATTGACGAAGCCGTTGAGGGCGACGATGCGCACGACTTGATCGAGAGAACCGATCTCGTCACGGATCACGGCGAGACGGTTGAGCATGATGATACGGGCACCCTCGGCGGCCTCCTCGGGGCTCACGTCAGTGGGGACTTTGCCGATGATTTTACGGTCGCCATCGATGGGGAGGCCTCCGGAAAGGAAGAGGAGATTGCCGCTGCGCACGCAATTGACATAGGCGGCGACAGGGGCGGGAACTTGGGGCAATTGGTAGCCGAGAGATTCGAGGTGGGAGAGGGTCTGGTCCATGGGTGCGTAGAATGAGATGGAATTTGAAAGTGAGCAATGGGGGGCGAGAGGCGGAGCGCTCTGCAAACATCCTCAGGGTTGGGCAAAGCTGCCGGTCACGAGGGAGACAAATTTGAGGCCGGAGTCAGTGAGTTGCGCGGAGCTGCCTTTTCCGGTGAGAAGTCCGCGGGTGGGATAGCGGTGAGGATCTCCTGAATCCCGGACGGCGGAGACGATGGGACGGGACACCTCCCGTTGGCAGGTGGCGATGCCGGTGGGCAGGCCGGTGGAGGTGAAGGAGATTTCCCAAGACGGGCTTGGAGCGGTGAGGTCACCGTAGGCCAGCCAGGGGTGGCGTTCGGCAAACTCAAGGGTGCCTTTGCGCGGAACGGTGACTTTGAAATAGGCCGGTTCCGAACGGACGAAAGCAGGAATGGTGAGGGTCGGGTTGGCGTGGTGGGCGAGCAGGAATTTGGCCACATCCATCCCGATGAGGTTCATGCCGTTGTAGTTGCCATGGTAGTTGGTTCCACCGCAGTAGCGCTTGAACCAACCATCGAAATGATCGCTCATCAGGAGCCCCATCTCGAGGTGGACGTGGGCGCGGGTGCGGTTGATGCCGACTCCGGTGTAACCCATTTGGCCCAGCACACTGCCCATTTTCACAGGGTCTCCCGGTTGGACGGTGGCTTTGGCAAGGTGAGCGTAGAGGCTGAAGACGGCGTGCCCCTGAGGGGAGATCGGATGGCTGACGACGATGTAGCGTCCGTAGTTGGAACGGCCGGGAACGTCGCTGACGTGGACGACCGTGCCGTCGGCGACGGACATGACGAGGTCGAGCGGATTGCCCGCCTTGTCCCGTTTCACGGGAGCGATGTCGATGCCTTCGTGAAACCGGAGCATGAAGACTTTGCCGTCCACCCTTACCGGGGTGCGAACGAGGCCCCATCCGCCACCTTCCCAGGGGCGCGTGGTTTCACCCTCGAAGGTGCGATCGACCCACATGTAGAACTTGTCCGGCTCATTGCGGAACAAGTGGTCATTTTCGGTGGGAAGGCTGTAGGTGACCGCCGGGGCGGCGATAGCGAGTCCAAGGAGGACGAAGAGCAATCGAAGCATGACCGAGACCTCAGGGTTTCTTTTTCTGAGAAATGCGAGGGAACTCCTCGTCGAGCATCTTGATCTCAGCTGAGGAGAGGCCCTTCCAGATGACGAGTTCACCGTCGTCGATTTGGCGATCGATCATGACGCCATCGACGACGCGTCCATTGACGCGGGCGAGCATCCAGCGGCCCTGATTGGCCGCAGTGATGGCCGTGAGGCGGGTTTTGGATCCGGGTTTGAGTCGGATCAGCACACCATAGCCGGCTCCGTCCTGGGAGGGGAAAGGATTGAAGGCGGCAATATCGCGGGTGCTGATGTCAGGCACTCGGCTGAAGGTGCGTTTCTCGCCGCCGACGAATTGAGTGAAGGCCATCTTCGGATTCTCCCCAGGATTGGTCTCCATGTGGAAGACGATGTTGCTTTTTTGGTCGCGCTTGCCGCCCGCAGAACACGGCAGGACCAGTCCAAGAAGCAGCGGAAGCATCAGCAGGAGCGTTCGCATGCCCGCGACTGTGCCGGGATTGAGTCGGAAGGAAATGAAAAAGCCGCCGCGATCTCGCGGCGGCTCAGGGAAATCCGATGGATATCGAACGATCAGAGCATGGACTTCACCAAGTCCTCTAGCTTGACGATGTCTGCGGCGAAGGCGCGGATGCCCTGGGCGAGTTTCTCGGTGGCCATGGCATCTTCGTTCAGGGCGAAGCGGAAGGTCTTTTCGTCGAAGGTGACCTTGTCGAGGTCCGCATCGGCGGAAGCTTCGGGAGAGAGTGCCCGCTCGAGGGGTTCGACGGTTTCGCTGAGGGTCTTCAGCAACCCAGGGCTGATGGTCAGCAAATCGCAACCAGCCAAGCAGGTGATTTCGCTGGTGTTGCGGAAAGACGCGCCCATGACTTCGGTCTTGTAGCCGAATTTTTTGTAGTAGGTGTAGATCTGGCGAACTGATTGCACCCCTGGATCTTCGTCACCTTGGTAGTCTTTGCCGGTCGAGGCTTTGTACCAGTCGAGGATGCGACCCACGAAGGGTGAGATGAGTTGGACTCCTGCTTCGGCGCAGGCGACTGCCTGGCAGAAGGAGAACAAGAGGGTGAGATTGCAGTGGATGCCGTCCTTTTCGAGAACCTCGGCGGCGCAGATGCCTTCCCAAGTGGAGGCGATCTTGATGAGCACACGGTCGCGGGAAATGCCTTCTTTTTCGTAGGCGGCGATGAGTTCGCGGGCCTTCGCGATGGTGGCATCGGTATCGAAGGAAAGGCGGGCGTCAACTTCCGTCGAGACGCGACCGGGAACAATCTTGAGGATTTCCAGGCCGAAGAGAATCAGGATGCGGTCAAGGATGGCCTCCAATAGGGCGTCGCCTGAAAGACCGGAGTCTTTTGTTTCGGAAACGGCTTTTTCGACGAGGTGGCGATATTCTTCCTTCGCAGCAGCTTGGAGGATGAGCGACGGATTGGTGGTCGCGTCCTGAGGCTGGTAGGCCTTCATGGACTCAAAGTCCCCGGTATCGGCGACCACGGTGGTAAATTGCTTCAGTTGGTCGAGTTGGCTCTGGCTCATGTCCGGCAGGACGTAGGCTGGATTGGACGGGGTGGCGAGGGGAAATCCTGACAATCGATGAAATCGATCGATGAACTCCATGAAAGGTTTCGTGGTGCAAAAAATCGGCCCTGCCGGAAGGCAGGGCCGAGAAAGACGCGGTTTGAGCCGAGACGCTGGAGATCAGTGGCCTTCTCCCGTGGCGGGAAGGAACCGATAATAGGATTCCAGCATCAGCACGCAGAGGCAGGTGCGGTAGTGGCGATCCCCGTAGGAATCGGCCGCGTGGGCATCGTTCTTGCCACCGCCAGGAACTTTCCAGGAGCCATCCTGTTCCTGTCCGCCGAGGACCTGGTCACGGAACATGGCATTGTAGGCCTTCCAGTCTTCGCCGCCACGGGCAATCATTGCCTGGCTTTCGTAATAGTGAGCGTAAAGGTCGGCGCGCACGCCGTTGTAATCGAACTTGGAGTTCTGGCGGATGTATTTGGCGCCATTGCGCACCTCCGACACGGAAGGCTTGCCCCACATTTGGAAGGCCAGCATGCCGGCTCCGGTGAGGGTGGCGTAGCCCGAAGGAGTGCGATGGGCTTCGCTCGGACGATAGCCAAAGCCTCCCTCGCCTTTGATCTGGCAGCTGGCGACGTAATCGAGGGCCTTGCGCATGGCGCGGTCCATGTTTTTGAAGTCGATGCCGGTGTGCTTGCAGGCCTTGAGGGCTTGAATTTGCCAAGCGGAAACCGAGAGGTCGCCGCCTCGGTCATTATCGATGTTGTAGCCGTAATCCCATCCGCCCGAGCGCTCGTGCTGGTGGTCGATGATGAATTGACCGGCTTTCTGGGCGATTTCGGAAAGATTCGGAACATTGATGCCCAGTTGGCTGCAGAAGGTCGCGGATTCGCCGATGGCATAGGTGGCGATGGCGTGTTCGTAGGGCTGTGGATTGACTTCGCCCGAAATGTTAAGGCGACCATTTTGCTTCATGCCGAGGTCGACCAACCAGGTAATGCCCTTGAGCACGGTGTCGCCGTATTTCTCTGAGAGGGGCGTTTCGCAGTGCCCGAGGAAGGCGAGGATCGCGAAGCCGGTGTCGGAGGACTTGTATTTTCCACCCCAGGAGCCATCGGCGTGTTGGGTGTTCTTCAGCCAATCGAGACCTTTGACGACGGCATCTTCGCACTGGGGAGTGCCACCGCTCTCGGTAAGACGCTGCATCCGGTCTTCCGGGGAGCAACGCTTGGCCATGGTGGCTGGAATGGCACCGAAGCCACCACCGCCTCCATCGCCACCGCTACCCCAACCATCGCCGAAGTCATCGCCATTGCCAAAATCAAGGGATGGCTCGGGGATATCGATTTCCGGAACGGGCACCGCCGTGGGGGAGGTGGTGTTCGCGGCAATGACGCGAGACATCGCGGAGGAGGGTGCCGAAGGTTTGCGTTCGACGCTGTTGGTCAGCTTCTTGGACTCCACTTTTTCCTCGGTATTGGCATTGCTCTGATAGCTGACAATCACCTGAGACTCCTTGAGCAGCGGAGGAAGAAGGATGAAGGCAAGAACCAAGCCCACTAGAACCAACACCAGCACCGAGATGATGATGGAGGAAATCGTGGAATTGCGACGTTGGGCCTGAAGCCGCGCCTGGGCTTCGGGACTCAATTGGGCATGGAGACTCATGGATGCAAAAGCAGGAAGGACATTTCCGTGACGGCGCCACGGTGCCAATCGGCAATGAGAAAATTAGTGGTCCAGAGTGGGATGACCAGTCCAAAAAGTGGCACTTCAGGGGTCAAAAAGCCAGAAATGATGGGGATTTCCGGTCGTGAGGAAGGAGAAACCATGGGACAGGAGAGGGAGGGAACCTCCTGCGGAATTCGCGAGCAAAGACCTCCGCGCGGCCGAAGGGGGGGGGGCGGCAGAAATCATGGCGATTTCCAAAGGGTTCCATGGGTGGGGAACCTGACGGGGCGCGAAGTCCGTGGTTTTCGGTGCGAAAGAGGAAAGAGGGCGCCGTCGAGGGGAGGGGTGAAGAGTTTCGTACATCGACATGCGCTCCTTGGTTCTGGATCTTGCAGAGACTTCAAACCGAGGGATGAGGAAAAGAACGGCTCAAATTCTGGGATGGGGAACGGTGGCGATCTTCGTGACTCTGGCGGGCTGGGTCGTTTGGGAACCGATGCCGCCGCTCCGCGGGGCCGATCAATTGAGTAACGTTGAGCTTCGGGCGGTGAAGAGTTACCTGGAAATCCATCCTCCCAAACGGCGGCCACTAACGTGGTCGTTGATTCAAGCCCGCCTGACAGATCTCTACCGGCGACGAAGTCCGGCACCCTTTGGAGTGGTTCCCATGGACTTCAGCGATGGAACCCGGACGCTTTACCTCGCTTACCCATCCTCGGACCAAGACGTCCACCTGGAAGTCTTGGAGAGGGGGGACTGGAGGATCATCGACGCATCAGGCAAAGTGGCCCTGTTGGGCCGTCTGTTCCAGCCCTGACCGGTTAGGCCCGGGCCTCCAGGTCTTCCCATCGCTGATAGAGCCGGGCAACCTCAGCTTGGGCTTGCTCCAACTTGGCGGAGATGGCGGGGAGTTGGTCGTAGTGCTCCGCCTGAAAGGCAGGATCATTCAGTTGAGCTTCAAAACCTGCGGCGGTTTCTTCGGCCTGAAGGATGATGTCTTCGATGCCGTCGAGCTCCATTCGTTCGGCCATGGTCAGTTTCCGCGGCTTGGCAGAAGGTTGATCGGCAGCTTTGCGGCGAGCTTCGGCTTCCCGTGCCGCCGCTTGGGCTTGGGCGCGATGGATGGCTTCGCGCTGCTGACGTTTCTCTAGATAGTAAGAGTAGTTTCCCGGAGTGACATGGAGACCGTCATCTTCAAAGGCGAGGATGCGATCACACACCCGATCGAGGAAATAGCGATCGTGGGAGACGACAAGAGTGGTGCCTTCGAAGTCGGCGATGGCCTCCTCCAACATGCGCAAGGAGGGCAAATCGAGATCGTTGGTGGGTTCGTCGAGAACCAGCAGGTTGCCGCCGGTTTTGAGGACCTTGGCGAGCATCAGCCGAGCGCGCTCGCCACCAGAAAGCAGGTCGACCCGTTCGTTGATGCGATCGTCGGAAAACAGGAATCGACGCAAGTAGCCGCGAGCGCCGATGAGCTGATCGCCAAAGTGGAGCTTCTCGTTGCCTTCCGATACTTCATCGAGAAGCGATCCTGCGCCATTGAGGATCATGCGGGATTGGTCGATGTAATTGACTTTCACTCGCTTGCCCACCTCGGCCTGGCCTTCGGTGGGTTCGATCTGTCCTAGGCAGAGTTTGAGAAGGGTGGTTTTGCCGACTCCATTTCGCCCGACAATGCCGGTGCATTCGCCCGCTCGGAGTGAGAGGGTCAGGTGCCGGAAGAGCCAGCGAGGGGATGTCGCGGTTCCGACATTGATGCCCGCATCCTCCAGCTCAATGACTTTGTCACCCAGTCGGGGAGGCGGAGGAATGAGCAAGTCCATTTCGCGTTCCTCCGGTGGAGCTTCAATGCCTTCGATCTCGTAGAACTTGTCGAGCCGATGGCGGGACTTGGTGGTGCGGGCTTTGACACCGGCTCGGACCCATTCGAGCTCTTCTCTCAGGAAACGTTGACGGCGGCGTTCGGTTTGCTCGGCGATTTGTTGCCGGATCGCCTTGGACTCAAGGAAAGCCGTGTAGTTGCCGGGATGGGAGTAGGCTTTTCCAAGGTCGATTTCGATGATGCGGGTGGCGATGACATCGAGGAAATAGCGATCGTGAGTGACGAAGATGACGGCTCCGGAATAGGTCTTTAGGAAGTCTTCGAGCCAGCGGATCGAATCGGCATCGAGGTGGTTGGTGGGCTCATCCAGCAGGAGCAGGTCGGGTTGGGAAGCGAGGGCACGGCAGAGCGCGACCCGACGTTTTTCTCCTCCCGAAAGAGGCCCAGTTTCGGCTTCCAATGGAGGGGTGCCAAGGGCGTTGGCAAGCGATTGGATCCGAGCGTCGAGGTTCCAACCATCGGCGTGATCGATGAGATGGAGCAGGTTGGCAAGCTCGGCTTCGGAGCCGTCGCCCGTTTCATAGCGTCGGATCGCATCGACGAGGTCTTGGGCTCCCGCCGAGATGTTTTCGTGAACCGATTTCTCCGGATCCAGTTCGAACTCTTGAGGAAGATAGCCGACGCGGAGTTGGCGTTGCAGGGCGATGTCGCCGGAGTCGGCCGCATTTTGGCCCGCCAGGATTTTGAGGAGGGAGGTCTTGCCGCACCCATTGCGACCGACGAGACCGACTTTTTCGCCCGCCTCGACGGCGAGCGTCACCCCATCGAGAAGTGTCTGGTAACCGTAGGCGAGGCGGATTTCGTTGGCGGAGAGAAGCGACATGGATCGGCGTGATGAGGAGGGGAGAGAGGTCGCTTGGCAATGGTTTAGTGGTGGCGGGGCCGGGAAGCTGATTTCCTGGTGGGGATTTCATGAAACCTTTCCTGTTCGGCGAACGTTTGGTGCGGGGATGATGAAGTGCGCTTTCCTGATGGGAGTTTTGAGTCTGAATGGAGTTCAGGCTCAAAATTCGTGGCAGCGAGTACCGCGGGTTCATGATCCATCGACGGTGGTTCGGGAGCGTGGTGATGCCTGGTGCTTTACGACCGGCAATGGCATTGGTGTGTTGAAGCAGGACGGAAAAGAGTGGAGTTTCGCTGGGACCGTTTTTCCGCAGGACGAAATGCCTGCCTGGCATCGGGAATTGGTTCCGGGAAATGAAGGGCACCTATGGGCTCCCGATGTGATCGAATCGAAACACGGGTGGTGGTTGTATTATTCGGTATCGACCTTTGGGAAAAACCAGTCGGCGATTGGGCTGGCGAGCCGTCGCCACCTCGGTGCAGGAACCGACGAAGAGCCTTGGAAAGACGAAGGCGTGGTGATCACTTCAGGCTCGGGAGATCGGTTCAATGCCATCGATCCCGCGGTGATTGAAACGGGGAATGAACTCTGGATGAGCTTCGGGAGTTTTTGGGACGGAATTCAGTTGGTTGAATTGGATAGGGAAACTGGGTTGAGAAAGCACCCCGATCGCCCCTCCTATTCCCTGGCAAATGCGCCGGAGATCGAGGCCCCATTCATCCATGAAGAATCGGGTTGGTACTATTTGTTTGTGAACTGGGGAAAATGCTGTCGCGGGGTGGATAGCACCTATGAAATCCGAGTGGGTCGAAGCAAGAAGATCACCGGGCCCTATCTGGATCAGGACGGCACGCCGATGACCCAAGGAGGGGGAAGTTTGGTGCTCGGGACTCGCGGCCGGTACATCGGGCCGGGACACGCCTCCATTTTGGAGAAAAGCCGTCGGCAGTGGTTGGTCCACCACTACTACGATGGTGAGGACCGAGGTCGTTCCAAGCTACGGTTGCTTCCACTGGTTTGGAAAGAGGGTTGGCCAGTGGTGGAAGATGCTTGAGAGGGGGACTCACCGTTTCCACTTCAGTCCCACGCCCGCGAAGGCGCGTTGAGGTAGGTGGAAAGGAGCTGAATGGCGGCCCGAATGGAGGCGAATGAGGCGGTTTCTCGGGTGGTATGATAGCCCGTGGTGGGGATCTGGAGAGTGGTTCCAGTGATGCATCCGCCAGTGGCGGCGACGAGTCGGCCCAACTCGGTTCTGCCCAAGGAAAGGGGTTTGGAACGTTCCAAGTTCTGGTTCTCGATCCACGTGTCCTTGAAGGATGTGGAAATGGTGAGCCGGTGGGCGATGCGGGCGATTTCTTCAGTAAAGCCGGGATCGAAGGAGGCGGTGGCGTCCTTCCAGCGGAGGACGATCTCTTGTTCCGAGGCCGCCTCGGGGGTGGGGTAGGGGCTCGTATCGAGAACCAGCAGACGGCGCGTCGAAATCGACTGCCGCTGAAACCAGGCGAGGGCATAGCGCCAGCTGCGCGCGGCTTCTTCCTGGGCCGTGAAGAGAGCCGTGCCTTGGAATCCCAGCCGGAAGAGATGGAGAATGAGGGCCACGCTTAGCACGTTGTCGAGCTGGGCCGAAAGGTGAGTGTCGGTCGTTTGAAGTCGATCGAGAAAGGATACAGGAGAGCCGGGTTGAAGGAACTCAAGTCCGTTGATCTCGAAAATGAGGTTGTGGCGCTTGGGGCAATGGAAGCTGTTGGAGATGACTCCTTGGCCCAGGTAGGTGCCGGTGTAGGGCATGTGAGCTTGGACCCGCTGGCCGTCAAAGCGCCCGGCGATGGAAGCCATCATTTGCTCCGAAACTGAGTCGCCAGACAGTTCTCCGCGGTTGCCCGCGATGAAGGCCGCGTATTGAAACTCATTGGGCCCCGTGCAGAGGAGCCCATGACGGTCGACGTGGGCGGAGAGGATCAACGAATCGGGCTCGCTGCCTTGGGCGACCAGGATGCCCAAGTGACGTTCGACGCGAATGTCGAGTTCCTCCAATTCCCGCCGCAGGACCCGGAAGAACGAGTCCTCTGTGCCCACCACCGAGGGTTCGCGAACCAGATGACGGAGCGTCTCTAGAAATCCAGGGAGGTCGATCGGATCGGCGGAGCTGCTCATGGGAAATCAGGCGCGCCGGCACTTCGGCGCTTGGCTAGAATCGGTAGCCGAGACCGACGGTGAAACCGAGGGCATCGATCCCGGGATTGGGTGAGGTTTGCCCTCCGTTGGAATGGTGGACAAAATAGGCCCCACCGAGGAGCGATAGGCATTCGGTGAGTTCTTGGCGCAATCCAAGGTTAGCGAACCAATTCAAGGTGAAATCCTGACCCTGCCCGCCGGGAACGCGAGTCGAATCGGTGAGGCCCAGCCCGCCACCGATTGAGAAAAACGCAGAGGTGGTGGAGCCGGGAAACCAATATTCAACCGAAGGCGCACCTGATATTCCCAGATAGCCGGTTTCCGGCCCGACGGTGAAGTATTCCATCATCAATGAGTAGCGTCCACGGACAATGAGGCGTGCCCCATCCTCCCCTTCCCACCAGAAAAGCTGGGCCGGAGTCCGGAAGGTGAGCTGAGTGGGGACGATCTCGTAGTCGATCGAAGTGTTGTGACCGATGTTCCAGAGGTATCCGGTTTCGGTCGTGATTTCCCAAGTATCCGAAGGATGATCCGCGAAGGCGGCGATGGGAAAAATCAGAAGGAGCGACAGAAGTTTCATTGAGAGAGGGCGGGATCGAGTGACGAATAAAATGGGGGGAGTGGCCCGCAGCTCAAGGAAGATCATCTTCGTCGCCGGGAACCGGAGGAATCAGGTCCTCGCGCTGCAGGAGACGCTGGAGGTCGAGATCGTCGAGAAGGTCCTCCGGCGTGCGCACGACGGTCACGGCGTAGGGGGAGAGGCGATCGAGTTCAGCGACGGTGCAGTGGACCATGGAAGTGATGATGTCGGCGTCATACTTCTCGCGGTCGAAGAGGTTGGTGATTCGAAAGACCAATCGGTTGCGATCGAGGTCGAATTCGAAGCCTCCCAAATTGAGGGATTTGTTGGCGCGGGCGAGGAGTTCGAGAATGGCCGCTTGGTGGCTTTCTTGCACCGGCAGGGAGGCTTCTCCTATGATCGCAAGAGCATTCATCGGGGCGTAGGCTTGGGCGATGAGCTCGATCCGGGTATGGTGACCGGAAAAAACAGCACGGAGGACATCTTTGCCTTCGACGGGTTCACAGTGCCAGCCTTGGCGTCCGAAGGCGTCTTCGACGGAAAGAATCTGCAGGGAAGGTGGTCGCATGGCGGAAGCTTGGGGAAAGGAATTCGCCAAGGAAACCGCAAATCGTGAACGAAGAAGGAAGCAATCGCCTGAGGGCTTGCGATCCCCAGCGAGCAGGTCTAGCTTGCGCCTATCTCAAGCCGCTCGTGAATCGAGTGGGCGACGACGAATCCCAAAAAACCTGCGATGATGACCCAAAAATCCCACCCGTCCCTACGACGCGGTTTCACCCTGATCGAACTTCTCGTGGTGATCTCGATTGTGGCCGTTCTGGCTGCGATGAGCTTTGCCGGTGTGACGGCAGCGATGAAAAAGACGCGCACGGTCCAGTCCCAAACCCTCGCCACGGGACTTGAGAAGGCGGTGAATGATTTCTACAACGATTACAACCGGCTGCCTGACTTCACCCAAGACGAGATCAAGACCGATACTTCGCAAGGTGAAGACCTTTTGAAAATTCTCATGGCGGAAGAGGACGGCCAACGTGACCTCGATAACAGCCGTAAGAACCGCTATTTCGACCCGCAAGAAGGCAAAGGCAACAAGGGAGGCGTCATTCGCAGCAAGACCGGAGATCGTGGTCCGAAAGCCCTCTTTGATGCTTTTGGCAACCCATTCACGGTGGTGCTGAACCTCGACTATGAGGACGAACTGCGCTTCTCCATGGGCGGCAAGCAATACCGTCTGCGGGGCAAGCAAGTCGCCGTCTATTCGCCTGGTGCGGATGGCGAAGAAGGCACCTCCGATGACGTGGTGACCTTCACCAAGCAAAACTGATCAGCGGATTGCTCTAGAAGCAATCACGGCCTATGACTTTCGATCCCCGGTGGGTGCGCCCGCCGGGGTTTTTTGTGCCACCGATCAATGGAAGAGCGAGTCGATACCCATGGCCGATTTCCGCAGAAACTTCGGCACGTCCTGCTTCCGGCGTGGTTTGAAGGCACGGTAAATGAACCCGAGGAGGTGAAGGGTGAAGACGTGGTCGATGATGCGGTAGCCTCTCTTCTTTCGCAGGAGCAACCCGGTCATCCATCCGAGAGTGCGACGTTTCACTCGGAACGGCTGGAAGGAGAGCTTGATGCGATAGCGCTGCCGCACGGTCTTTGGCCAGCGCTTCTTGTAGGCGGACTTGGCC
Source organism: Haloferula luteola (assembly GCF_014201715.1). Taxonomy (GTDB): domain Bacteria; phylum Verrucomicrobiota; class Verrucomicrobiia; order Verrucomicrobiales; family Akkermansiaceae; genus Haloferula; species Haloferula luteola. The sequence goes on along the minus strand of NZ_JACHFD010000001.1, from coordinate 139,371 downwards.
ACGCGGAGTTCGCTGACGATCTCTTCCTCAAAGGGAAGAAAATAGTAACGGCGAGCGAGGCAGAGGAGTCCGCACAGGTCTCGCCAATGCTCGAGATCGTCGACCGGTAAGTCCGCGCGGCGGGCGAGTTCGACCATTCGGGGAAAGAGAGCAAAGGCCGCTTCTCCTTCGCGCAGCGCTCGCTCGGGATCTCGGACCAGATGGCGGAGGATCTTGCGTACGGGATGATTGATGAACAAGCAGTCCCAGTAGAGATGAATGAGAGGAGGGATGCGGACCCTGCGGAAGAAGAGCTTCTGGGAAGCGAACTCCCGCACATACATCAAATCGCGAACCACGGTTTCGGCATGTCGGACCAGCTCAATCACCTCCGCAGCCCGCTCGACGCCGAAGTGATGGCGAATCACTTCGTCCGTAGTTTGGCCTTCACCAAGAATGCCATGGATCAGATGGGTATTGAGCCGAATCCACGTGTCGTCTCCCGCCTCGGGAAGGAAGGCGAGACGTCGGAAGCGATGCCAACCACCGGTTTGGCACCAGGTGGAGAAGCCAACAAGGTTCTCGGCTTGCTTCAGCTCGGCGGCGAAACGTTCGCAGTCCGTGCCTATGGGACAAGGGAACTCGCCAGCCCCTTCGTACTCCCTCCTGGCTTGGAACTCGATGATCTTGGGGTGAGGAATTCTGAAGAAAGCACGATTGAGCGGGAGATAACGGAAGAAATCGCTCTCGCCGTATTTCATGGAGACGATGAAATGGGGGGAATCGAGCCCCTCTAGCGTCCGAGCAAGCGTCCGCCGGTGCCAAATGAGGTCCCCCACACGATAGGCGCCCACCGTCCAAGTCCTTAGGATCAAACGCCGTTGATACTTTTCGGCGAGCGGAACCAGTGCCCGCAAAAGGCGATTGGTATGATCCGGCGTGGTGAGGTGGAGACGGGTGCGGATCGGGTCGCGCACATCATTGCCATCGCTTTCCCCCATGCGGAGGATCAATCCGTCCACCTGAGGGAAATCCGAAAAGATCTGCTCGACCAGTTCGGCGTAATAGGCGTCGAGAGCCGCCCGGTCCCGGCCGAGGCTCACCTCTAGCCGTGGAGTCAGAGGTAGGATGTCCGAAGTGAGGTAGATCCCAAGGCCGGATGCGCGCACCAAATCGAAGAGTCGCGAGAATTCTTCCCGGAAGGCATCAATGCGCGCCGCCACATCGTCCTCATGCAGAGGATGGCGAGCGAGGTGGCTCAAATCGTCGAGGGTGATGGCGGTGTAGCCGATGCGACGCACTTCGTGGCAAAAGTGTGTCAGATCCGCCCGAATACGCGTCCACTGAGCCTCGCGATCGGGACCGAAAGTCTGGAGGTGTTCGAAAGGGATTTTGGACCAGTTGATCCGGGATTTTTCGTATCCTCGGAAGAAAGGCCCGATGGCATCAATGAGTCTCAGGCTGGGCGGCATGGAAACTGCCTATGTGGTTCAAGATCGGGACCCTTGCAAAGCGGTCGAAGTTGGCAGGATCGTCACATCCTGCGATTCGCATCGCGAGGCTTGGCGAACGATCAAAAGCGTGATTTTTTCTAGTAACCCATGGGAATGAGCCTCCTTCATGAGACCCAAGGTCCGGCGCGTCTCCGGACCCGGAGACCCGTGGGCTTTACCCTGATCGAATTGCTCGTGGTGGTGGGCATCACCGCGACCTTGCTAGCCGTCGGTGCGAGCCTGTTTCGACGGACCTCAGCGGAGGCCGTCAAAACCGGCACTGAGAAGTTTGCGGCCATGGTGGAGCAGGCACGGACCACCGCCATCACTCGCCGTAAGCCGGTGGCCTTGGTTTTGGTGTCTCCTGGGGAGGCGGGAATGGGTGACGAGGTGTGCCGGTTGGGCCTCTTCGAATTGGATGATTGGGTGTCGGGAGAGCCCGTCACGGGAACTCAGATTCAGCGCTGGCAGGGGCTTCCGGGAGGGGTGGGATTTCAGGCCGGGGAGTTCGATTCGCTGGAAAATGTCGTCGATTCGGAGCGCACCTCGTTGACCTGGAGAAATGGAGATCTTCAGGCGGAACTTCCCATGGTGGTATTTTCTGCTCGCGGCGGCATGCTATCTCCGAAGGGCTCGAAACCCATGGTGGTCATTCTTGCATCGGGTGTGCACCAGCACGGAGAATTCATTCATCGAGAGGGAAGGACGGTGATTCGGATTGGGAGGGTGGTTGCGAGGCCATGGATATTGAGCCAATGAGGAACGGATTTCGTAGCAAAACCCCTGCTGGGGTTTCATTAGTCGAGACGGTGGTGGCGGTGGCCGTGCTGGCCGTGGCCATTCCCCTGTCTTTGGCGGCCATGACCAAAGCTGGCGATGAAACGCGCGTGGCGAGAGCCGAGACCCGTGCTCCCGCGATTGCCGAATACGTCAAAATGGAGTTGGAGCAGGCCCGTAGTGGGACGTCTGCCGTTTATGGAAAATTGGACGAGTTCCCGGTTCTTTCTGAAGGTTCCGGTGCCAAACCCTTGGGGTTTTCCCGCGATGGGTCGCTGATCGGCCCCTTAGGAGACGATGAGTATGAAAACGGCGTCAGGCCGACCGCAGGTCAGGAGGAGGTGTATTTTGTCGCCTTGGCAACCACCCGCACGACGGAGCGGGGAACCTTGGTGACGGTGAAGATTGCGCACCCGGCAATCCGTGCCGCGAAGAAACGCAAGGAGGTCAGTTTCCACACATTGCTGCCGTGACGAGAGCCCGAGGTTTCACGTTGATCGAATTGTTGGTCGCCATGGGCATCGGCATGGTCGTGCTTTTATTGGCGGTTTCGAGTCTCGATTCTGCGGGCAAAGGCTACGGTCGCAATACGGATGGCATCACCTCGGAGCGCGAAGCCCGCGCGTCCCTCACCCAGATCGGCGAAGACCTTTCGCGGGCCGTGTGGCACCGTGACACCTTGGTGAAACACGAAGGGGAAGACCGGGCGCTCGATCAACTCGGCTTCTTGATGCTGCAGCCGGACGACGCCCAAAGTGACGACGAGCGCATCGGAGATCTCTGTGCCACGGTCTATTACGTGGCCGATCTCGATACCGGGGGGCGCATGGTTCGTTGCCTGATGCGAGGGTTTCGCAATAGCCAAGCGACATTCGAAGCCGTGAAAGAAGGCAATGTGGCATCTCTATTTGGCAAAACGGATGCGGACGAACCGGTTGCCTTTGGAGTTTTGTCCTTCGGAGTCACGCCACTGAGGCGGATGGAGAGTGGGGAGTGGCACGACATGGAGGAGGGGGAAATGAGTTCCGGCACCACTCAACCGGAAGCCTTTCGATTGAAACTTTTGCTCGCCCGGCGCGAGTTGGCCGCGAAACTGATGCGTTCAGAAGATTGGGAACAAAGTCGATTGATCCCCGATTCCGAACATGTGGAGGAATCCAACCAAGTGGAATTCTATGAAGTCATCCAAAACTTCGCGCACCCCTCATAGGCGCGGGTTCACACTCGCCGCGGTTCTGGTGGTGATGGCGGCGATCTTGCTGCTTACCGTCGGCTTGCTGGCCTTGGTGGGAATCGAACGAAAGACCGCTCGTTCCTACGTCGACGTGAAGCGCGCCGAGTGGATGGCGGAATCGGGCATGGAGGATGTTCGGACGCGACTGCGCGAACTTACCGATAATGATGATTACCTGGTTTTCTCGAAGACCGACGAAGCCAACACCGAAGCCCTCAAAGACGGGCTCGATTACTTGTTCCTTGCCCGGGGAAAGGGTGGGGGAGAGGAAGTGGACTTTGAAGTGACGCCCCTGTTTTCCGGTCAGACTGAGGAGTTCTCAGCATCGGATCTCACCGACATTTCGCCCGTTTCCTCATATTTGGGCGAGGACACCACTTCATTCACGACCCTCCCCTGGAAAGAGGATGCGCGGGCACGTTGGATCGATGTGACAGATGACGATGACCAAGTGGTGGGTCGCTATGCCTTTTGGGTGGAGGATTTGCAGGGCAAGCTCGACGCGACCCAAGTCAACACCGAGCAAGAGCGGGTGGAGTATCCCGCCACGGCACCGGGTTTGGCGTGGAATTCAGACACTTCGCGCCGAGAGGGAACCGAGGCCGCTTTCTATGCCTTGGATCCCGACAACACGGAAGATGATGATTCAAGCAGGGTGGATGATCGCTTGGAGGAATCACGCGATCTCTTGATTTCACCGGGGTCGGTGCTCGCTGCGGTGGGGGTAACCCCTCCATTGACTCGAAACGAAGAGGGCAAACTCGATGACGACCTGGCCTCCTCCATCGAACAGAATGCGGTCGCCGGGGTGCAGCCATACGACGAGCGTCCAACGGTTCCTTTTGCTGCGGGGATTTCCGAGCAAGTCGCCGGTCAGCCGAAGCTCAACCTCAATCAACTCCTGCGGAGTGGCTCCGACTCTGCTGCGGTCACTCAATTTGCCGACTGGGTGGACCGTGCCTTGCCAGAGTTTGTTGATCGTAAGGGGGGCTTTCCCGACAACTATCTGGAAACCCTCGCTGCCAACGCGTTTGACTACGCCGATGAGGACAACGAGCCGAGAGTGAAAGCCGATCAGTATCGCGGAATCGATGGATTCCCGATGGTGAGTGAGCACCTCGTGAAATTTCGGTGGGAGGACGTGAAAATTGTCGACGGCCGAAAGTATGTCAGCCTTTCGGGTGAAGTCTTCGTCGAACTCTGGAACATGACCAACCAGGAGGTGACGGGAGAGTTTCAACTCAGTTACGAGACCAACTATACCTTCTCGTTGGGAGTGATCCCCGATCTCAACCTTGGCGGAGACGACTTGCTTGGGGACCCGGATGTCGCGACTCCTCAGCTCGACAAAAACGACGGCTACTACTGGTTTCCGAGTCAGAATATCACGATGCGCCCCAACGAATACCGGGTGATCTCCTGTGGAGAGGTTTTTTACAAAATCGATGCAGGCCCTGCGTCGGCTTGGGTCACCAGTCCGATGACGTTGATGGGGGAGGATCAGGGCGAAGTGGGCTACCGCATGCGCTGGAACGGCGTGATCGTTGATCAGTCCCGCGGCAACGTGAAGCACCCGGACATGACCTTGAATTACCCCTTCGACACCATGGCGATGCCTCGCCAAGGCGTTTGGGCCACTGTCTCCGGGCACAGCTATTCGGAAGTCTCCTTCGACTACGTCAACAACATGGGTGATCCGCGGATGGCCTACTACATTACCATCAATCAGGATCCGAATGACTATCCTGACAACTACAGCCCGGGCCGTAGAAACATTCGATGGGGAAACATCTATCAAGGGGATGGAGCGACAAAACCGAAAGTGTACGGCCGAGTGATGCCATCAGAGTGGCCCGATGGTGGCCATAACAGCTCGTTTGGATCGATTCCTGCCGGGGTCGCTGCCGGCCGCGGAAGCGCCAAGGGGGATGAACGCATCGACCCCGATGCGGAGCAGTTCATGAAAGGATGGCCCTCTCCGGAAGAAGACAAGGCGCCCACTCGACTTTCAAATCAAGGCCGCTTCTTTTCCGAGTCGGAACTCGGACGGGTTTACGATCCCATCATGTGGATGCCGACCTATGAGAAAGCGGCAGAGACCAGCGCCATTCGGGGCGGAAGTCTGCCATCGGGCCAATACATTTGGCCATTGGTTCTCGATGCCTCCCCGTCCAGCGACCAATACGGAGGTGGCAACACCTTGCGGATTGGTCGGCCAGAACATCCCCGATTTCAGGTTCCCGGAAAGCATGCCGCCCATTTGCTGGATCTCTTCCATGCAGGAATGGATGGAGACGAAGAGGACTGGACCGGGTCTCTCGTGAGAATCGACGGGAAGGTCAACGTCAATACGGCTCCCCGCGATGTCTTGCGTGCGTTGGTCGTCGGAAATCTCAAGCAGGACCCAGCCCTTGCCGAGCAGATCACGCGATCGCATCAGGCGACCACCCTCATGGCCCCACCCACTCGCCTGGTCGATCAAGGAGCCCCGCGCAAATCCGAACCGGCCGATATCATTGCCGATGCCATCATTCGCAGTCGACCGATCACCTGTGCCGCCGATCTCGCTTCCGTCGAGGATGCAGATGAGGATCTCGTTTTTGGGAATCCCAAGTTGATGGAGGCTGGCGACATGATCGAATGGGACGATTCGGCCGCGGAGGAAATTTTCGAAAGAGTCTACAACGCCACGACCCCACGATCGCGAAACTTCCGCGTTTGGGTGGTAGGCCAGGCTTTGGCACCCCGTGAGTCGACCTCCACTGCAGCACCCGTTGTACTGGCGGAATCACGCAAGGTGTTTACAATTTTCGCCGACCCAGGAGATCGCACATCCTCTGGAGCCATCGATCCTGCTGAATACCGTCCCCGAGTGATCTATGAGAACGATTTTTAAGCTGCTCGCAGCCCTCTTCACCCTGTCCATCCTCCAGGCTCAGGAGTCGGCGCCCAAAGTCGGTTTCATTCGAATCGTCAATGCCGTCGCTCCAGGAGAGGGGAACACGCAAATTCTGGTGGATGGAGAGGTGCTTTATCCGAAAGGCTACAAACTCGGTCAGCGCACCGGTGGAATTGGGCTTCCTCCGGGAAGTCGTCGCGTCACCGTCCGGAAAGATGGCGTGGAAGAGGGCAGCACTACGGTCAATGTCGTTGCGGGAGCGACCACCACCTTGATTGCCTTTGCAGAGAAAGAGGAGACCGATGATCCAGAGCAGCCCATCATCTGGAAATCGAAGGTTCTCCGACTCAAGCAATCCGATCCAGAGAGAGGCTATCGGTTGACGGTGGTCAGCGTGTGCGCATTGCCAAACGTGAACTTCAATGTCGCGACGGAAGCGCGCAAAGCCTACGAAGAACGCTCGGTCAAACGCTTCAATACTCAGACCGTTGACCTCGGAAGCTCGCGTGGCGATGTCGTCGTTCGATTGCGCGGAGAGAAGAATCCGATTTGCAAGATGTCACCTGACCAAGCGGGCAACTACGTCGCCGTTTTTTACGACGATCCGGATGGGAAAGTGAAAGCGCTCACGTTCTACGACCCCAAGTTTGTAATCGCCGGTTGACCCGCGCCATTCTTCGACTCTGAAACGCGTGAGCGACCGACAAAATGCGGACTCGCGCTCACCTACTATCGTAGTAGCCTCACAGGGTGAGTCGAAAAGCACTGCGTCGGGGAATCAAAAGGGGAGGCTGGTTAGGGCCGGCAATCCTGCTCAGCTCTTGCGGTGCCTCCTTGCGGATGGCAGGTTTGCAAGAGGCAGGAGAAGCCGCGAGCCATCCAGTTCAAGGGTATGGACAACTGGCGACCACCGTCGGTCGCGCCTACGTCAGTTCAGCATTGCGGTCTCCCGTGAACTACGCCGTCACTGGTGTGGCGATGGCTCTCCGTCGGCCGACCGAACTGCTTGCCGGAAACTTACCCCCCGACGCAGTTTTTGGTGAGACTCCACCAGCAGCACCCGGAACTCTTGAGTTCGAAGCTTGGCTCACAGGGAAGGGGATTCCAGAGCCGGTCGATGGGCAGCTCGAATTGAAGGTCGGGGGGGAGGAGTTCTTTTCCTCGGTGGAGCAGGAAATGGCGCGCGCTCAATCATCCATCGATGTGCAGGTCTTCATTTTCGACAACGACGACTTTGCCGTGGGATTCGCCGAAGAGTTGAAGCGCCGTTCGACCGATCTCAAAGTGCGAGTGCTCTTCGACGACCTCGGCACAGCGCTGTCCTCCACCGTCCCCCCGGAGACCCCAGCACCGGAAGGATTCAAGTCCCCATCGAATATCGCCAAACTCTTGAAGAAAGAGCCCTACCCGGTCCCCATGCGGCGAACTCTAAATCCATGGTTGGTTGCGGATCACTCCAAACTCTTCGTATTCGATCAACGAGTCGCCTATGTCGGTGGAATGAATATCGGCCGGGAATACCGGACCGAGTGGCACGACATGATGGTGCGCATGACGGGTCCCGTCACGGGAGTTGTCTCGCGTGATTTTGACCGCCGTTGGCAGTCCTGCCGTTTCCCTGGACGAATTCCAGGGGCGGATCGGCTCGATCCCATGCCTCCTACTTCAAAAAATCCTCTGCACGGAATTCGCGTCCTTCGCACCGATGTGGTGGATGCTCGCTTTGAGATCCTTTCGACGGCGATCGCTGCGATTCGCTCGGCGCAGAAACGGGTCTGGATGGAAACCCCCTATTTTTCCAGCGATACCATCGAAAGAGAACTCATCGCCGCTGCGAAACGCGGCGTGGACGTTCAGGTAATCTTTCCAGGAACCTCCGATTCTCAGCTCATGAAAATGGCCAATGCGGCCGCGGCGGCCGATATCATCGAAGCAGGAGGGCATGTCATGACCTATCGTGGCATGACCCACCTGAAAGCCTTGGTCTGCGATGATTGGGCGATGGTGGGATCGGCGAACTACGATACCTTGAGTATGGCAATCAATCGGGAGCTTAACTTGGCGACCGCGCAACCTGACTTTGTCGAAGCTTTGGCTCGGCGGGTTTTTCGGGTGGATTTCCGAAACAGTGACCCCTTGGACCCCACTCAGGTCGACGAAGTGCTCTCGCGAATCGCCGAAACCGTGGCGGATCAACTCTAGAGGAACGCGGAAATTCCCCGTTCGAACGCCCAATACAATCCCACCGCGGCAATCATGAGAGACCCGGTGAAACGCAATTTTTGAAATGCGGCAGGCTGCCACCAGGAACTCAAACTCCAGGCCACCACCAGCACGGCGATCTGTCCTGCCTCCACACCCAAATTGAATCCAACGATCCCGATGGCCCATTGATCGGGCCGGCCCGGCGGCAATAGCGGCTGCAACATCTTCGCAAAGCCAAGGCCGTGGATCAGGCCAAAGCCGGCAATCGTGGCATACCGCCGTGCATCCAGCGGAGTCCTCCTAAGATTCTCCCAAGCCATCCATGAAATACTGAGAGCGATCAAAACCTCAATGGGGGTCGTGGGAAGGTTGACCCACCCTAGAGCCGCGAAAATCAAAGTCGCTGAGTGTGCCAGGGTGAATGTCAGACTCTGCTTCAACAATGATTTCCACTGCGGGAGTAAGAGGTACACTCCGAGGATGAACAAAATGTGATCGGTCCCATGAGGAAGAATATGTTCCCAGCCGATCTGGAGCCACCGGATGAAGCCAGGTCGATGAAGCTTCGATGGCCTACCCCCTTCATGCTCAAAGATCGTGATCCGATCCCCACTGACCACAGGCAGAATCTCATCGGAAGTTGTCAAAATCAGCACGACTCCCAGTGGCTCGGTCCAACTCAAGACCAACCTTTCTTGAGGCAGTGGAGTTTCTGCCACGACCTCCAACATGGGGGGCATTTCGGGATCCCCCTCAGAAACAAACCGAGGGGGATCGGTCGCGAAATCGGGGAAGGTGACTTCCCATTGGATCGGCTTTCCATCGGCATCTCCCCTTAGGCATTCCTGAAGATAATGAGTCGCCTCATCTCGAATCCGTTCCCAGGCCTCGGGGGTTTGGGACCGAAGCCAAGCGAGGTCGGGGACCTCTGGATTCTCGTCCCCTCGGGATTCTGGGAGGGCATAGGCTGCGTCGACAAGCAGACGGATCTGCAAAGAACTTTCGGACGTCTCAAGGCTACCACTGATCTCGTCAATCTGATGGCTCTGGCAAGGAAGGCTGAGAAAAACCCCCAGAAGTATGGCCGCAAACATCCGAATCACGGGAAATCCCTAGCCATCTCGCGCCCAGGAGGCGACCGGAAATCCGTGACAACTCGACAGCAACCTCAAGGGTCGAAAATCGATCCTCCGTCGATAGCCTTGAAGTGCTCTTCAACGACGAGAGAGGCGGACTACCGCATTCCTGGCGCCGCGAGTCCGACCTGAAAATCCAGCATGGATGATTCCTCCGGATATCCCGATTCGGGTAGCGCTTTAGATGAATCCTTGGAGGACGAGGTATAAAACCAGACACGAAGCGGGCAAAACGAGCAGCAACCCATCTCCTGGTCGCCAACGAGCCCCCGTCACGCAACGAACAATCCAGTAGATGGAGACACCCATGGCCAGAAGGACGAGGCCCCATGTGCCTGCGAACGACACAAAGGGATTCGGAAAATCCGAGGATTCCCTCCAGAACGACAACAAGATCATGATCGTGAACCAAGACGCAGCAGTGATGGCTAGGCCAACCACCCCCACGAAAGTGCGCATCGCCAGGGTCCAGCGCCGGTCTGCAAATTCTTGAATGCGAGTGCTCATAGTTTTTTCGAACTTCAAAACCCATCGGGTGTCTGACGAGACGACGGCGGATTTGGAAAGCTCAGGATGGTCATTTTAAAATGGACTCAGTTCAGATCAGTCCGGCAGCTTGGGTGAGATTCACCACCGGCACCGAATCTCAACTGTGAGCCTTTCGGAATCAAAGGTGACGGAGCCTCAGGGCGTCCCCCGCACAGAAGCGAGATAAGCTGGCGGATTAAATCCGACTCGTTCTTCACTTCAGCTGAATCGACGCAGGTGGCGATCAGAAACCATGCTAGAACTGGCGACAATTCTCTCATCATTCAACTTGGTCGGTGCGGCGGCGATTTTGGACGGTTATCCTCGGTTCCGTTGACTGAGAGATTGAAAACCAAACTCCCGGTCTCGCAAGGGCACTCAAGTGACTAAGTTGTGAACGATCGTGGTGACATTGGATCGGCACGGTGAACTCCATTGCCTGCGCGAAATCGCGCACCATGGGCGTGCTCCATCTGCATGGAATCAGCCACTCCGAAAGGGGGACTCGAAAGGGCAAAGAAGTCTTCTTCACGCCGCCGGAGGTCCAAAATCCGAACCATGCGATGACCCATCTCGGTCTTCACCATCCCTGAAGTAGGGCAGGGGGGGCAGGGTTCCCCGGCGAGACCCGCGGCTCTCAAATTGCTTCCTTGATGGCCAATGGGCTGGACTCCCGGGGAAAGTAAAGGGTGCAGTATTCCACCCGCCTATTGCTTGCCGGACATCAACTGCTCCATGATCGCGCTGAAATCGAAGGTGGAGGCTTTCTGCACAGGAGGGTAGTCCATCAAAGACTGAACATGCTCTCCGAGCAGATGCTGGATCGGTTCATTGATCCACTGCTTGGCTTGAAGAACCTGGGAGCGGTCACCGATCTCGTCGAAGGACTCGAAGGGATCCAAGCGGATGTTGAACATCACTGGAAACTTGTGCTTCAAGTAAGGAGCGTAGTAATTCTCGCTGGTTTCGAAGTGGAGCTTCCACTGCTTGTAGCGAACGGCGCGGACCGTCGATTCGTGGTAATAAATGAAGTTGTCGCGCGCACTTTCTTCGCTCTTCCCTGTCCAGTAATCGAGGTTATTGACCCCGTCGATGTACTGCTTGCGCTCGGTCTTCATCTTCTCTGCCACGTTGGGCTCTCCGGCTGCAGCGGCGAGTGTCGTGAAGATGTCCATGTGGGATTGAATCCCATTGAGTTCCCTGCCTGCTGGAATGTGACCCGGCCAGCGAACCATCATTGGGACTCGAACACCGCCCTCGTAGGTCGTCATCTTTTCACCCCGGAAGGGAGTGGTGCCGCCGTGGAGCTTGGCACTGTGCTCGGGACCGTTGTCGGTCGAGTAGATGATGATCGTGTCATCCAAGACGCCGAGCTTCTCGAGGCCGTCCAACAACTCTCCAACCTGCATGTCATGCTCGATCATACCACTGCCATAGGCATCGTGCTCAGTGGTGATATCGGCGGCGAGGTATTTGTGCTCGTCGCTGAGCCGGGTGTACATGTGCATCCGGCATGGGTTGAACCAGACGAAGAATGGTTTCTCCGCTTCCTGGGCGCGTTTCATGAAGTCGAGACTGGCGTTGATGAACTCACCATCCATGGTCTCCATCCTTTTTCTTCCCAGTTGCCCGGTGTCCTCGATCTTCTGTTTGCCGACCTTGCCAAAGCGAGGATCGACGGTTGGGTCGTCGGTGTCGGTTGCCCATGAATGAAGGACCCCGCGCGTCCCAAACTTTTTGAAGTATTCCGGGTCCTTCGGGTAGTCGCGCTGCTCGAATTCCTCTTGCGTGTTCAAGTGATAGAGGTTGCCGAAAAACTCATCGAAGCCATGCACGGTCGGAAGATGTTCGTTGCGATCTCCAAGGTGATTCTTGCCGAACTGCCCGGTGGCGTAACCGAGCGGCTTGAGTACCTCCGCCAGGGTCGGGGTCTCAGGCTTGAGTCCGAGTGCCGCACCAGGTCGGCCAACCGTGGTCATGCCGCTGCGGATCGGATACTGACCGGATATCAATGCGGCTCTGCCCGCAGTGCAAGAAGGCTGGGCGTAATGATCGGTGAACATTGCGCCTTCTTTGGCAATTCGGTCGATGTGCGGAGTGCGGTAGCCCATCGTTCCATGGCTGTAGGCGCTGATGTTCTCCCAACCCACATCGTCCGGAAAGATAATGAGAATGTTCGGCCTGTCGGCAGCATGGGAAATGGCGATAATGAATCCAAAAATCGTGCCAAACAGGGTAGGTTTCATGATGAAATAGGGCTATGGGTCTCAAATCGCATGATCCATAAAGGATTCAAGGTCAGTCTTCTTTGTGAGGTGGTGACCCGTGTTTGCGGATGCTCTCATTTCAATGTCATAAGGGCCAATCGTGAAGATGAATAGACAAGATCTTAGGAATCACAAGAAAATTCAGTCAAGTAAGCCATCATGTTCAGATCCTATGCAGGGGAGAGCCTGAATGTCTTCACTGAAGGGCCAAATGGGTCTTCAACCATGACTCGTGATTCAATAGGCATCCGGTTGTGGCCGAAATTCCCCAACTTTATTGCCGATTCGCCCATGCACCAGAGGCTCCATCGAACGAGCCAGTCGCCTTAGAGTCCGCTTTGAAGTGGTTTCCAAACGGCTTGCTCAATGGATGACGAGAAACCCATTGACACTTTCCCGGCGAAGAGCGCCTCACGATGTCTCTGGCGATCACCATTCGATCTGATGAAAAACTGGATATTTCTCACCATCGCCATCGCTACCGAGGTCTTTGCCACCGCTTCTTTGGCCTCCAGCCAAGGGTTCACCAAACTCACCCCTTCGACATTGGCCGTCATGGGCTACGCGATCACCTTCTATTTCCTCTCCCTCTCGCTCAAAGCCATTCCAGTAGGAATTGCCGATGCCATTTGGGCCGGGCTCGGTGTGGTTCTCGTCGCGGTGGTGGGATGGTTGCGCTTTGGCCAAAAACTCGACTTCGCGGCCGCCATCGGAATGGCATTCATTGTCGTGGGAGTTCTCATCCTCAACCTTTTCAGCAAGACCATCCGGCATTGAGCACGCCAGCGCCACTGATGGCAAAATCCCACTCCGGAAACACCGGGACCTTGAGGGCCGGCATGTCGAAAGGGGACTTCACCGCGACTTCCTCGAATCGCATCGGCCCTGCAAACACGGGGAGCACCAAAACCGAGGAGCAAAAGGCGTTGGCGGTTTGCAGAAGAATCCCGAGTCCGGCGAGCGATGCGGAGAGGGCGTGTAGGCGAAGGATGGCAGAGGTCTTGGGCTGGAGGCGAGCTGGACTAACGGGAAATATCGTAGATCGGCGACTGGCCGGGCAGGGCTGTTGATGGATCCGGCGTGGGAGTGCCGACTGCCTTAATCTGCAGGTTGTCGAAATACGGCATGCTTAGGGTTTTTTTCCGGGCACCGGCCAGCAGACCTGCCATGCCGTGCTCATAGAGGTCATCGGTGGCGCTGATCACGGGTTTGCCATCGACCAGGGCGGTGATGGTGGAATCCTCGAAGCGCAGCATGAGTTGGTGCCATCCGCCGGGCTGAACACCCGGGACCGTGGCTTTTCCGAGTTCCTTTTCGCCCCCTTCGCTGTCGTCCTTCGCAGCAGCGATGGCGGCCTGCTGCTCGGCATCGCCGACAAGCGTTTTCTTGTCCGTTTTGCCACGGATCACGACGAGGCGGCACTGGCCGTCGGCACCAAGTTCCAGGAAATACCCTTTCGGAATGAAACCCCAGCCAGTGCCCACGTGGTTCACGCGGCCCATCACCGCAGCGGAATCACCGGGGTCCAGTCGGACGTCGGCGGACACCTCGTAGTCGGTCCACTTGTCGTCCCCGATGATCGTGTAGGGCTGCCAATCCGGGGCCCACGAGAGGGTGGGAATCGGCGCCGCCTGGCGCATGCATTTTCCGCTCCCGCCGGGGCGGTCGGTGATCTCAAAAGCGCCGGATATGTCCGCCGTGTAGCGCGGCAGCCCGCCGTGAGCCTCGGGCGATTCGTAACTTTCGAAGGTTTCGTAGTAGGGGAAGGGGAAGGATTTGGCGGCCGGAATATCGTCAAAGCCGCCCTTCTGCTGGCCGGTGGTGGTGGACAGCGAGTAGATGGAATCCGGCTCGAGGGTAAGCGTGAACTCGCCGCCTTTCGGTTTGATGGATTCCTGTTGGACGAACTGGTCCGCCTCATTGCTTCGCCAGACGCACAGCTCTTTTCCGGACAAGCCGCCTCCGACCTCGAAGCGGAGCTGCTGTGGTCGTTCGGCATCCTTGGTTTCGAGAATCACGCTGTAGTCCTTTTGCGGGGACTTCAGCGTCACGAAAGTGCCGCCGCCGTGGAGGTCGCCACAGGAGTCCTTGAGGTAATCCCAGCCGGCCTCGGTGAACTGGCCGTAGTGAGCGTAGCCCCACAGCGCTTCGCGCACCTCGTAGTGTCCACTCCATGGCGAGTGCGCGAGGATCACCGGCGGATCTTCGGAGTAGGGCTCGATCGGATACACCCCGCCGATGTCGTACCAGTTCACGATGCGGGTGGCACCACTGCGGATGAAATTCTCGTTGAAGCATTTCACCAGCGTGATCGCGCAATCGAAGCCTTTCAGGTAAACGTGGTCCTCGGTGTTCCAGATTGGCTTGTTCATTTTCGCCGCCGTCCGTTGCACTTCCTCGGAGGCGTGCTTGTTGGCGAACAGAACGTGAGCGCCGAGGATGTTGATCGCATCGCGCAAATCCTCGTCCTTTAGCATGTCGTTCACGAAGTCGAACTTGTTGTCGGGCCAGTTGTCGAAGGCGTGCAGTCGTACCTTGTCGAATCCTTTGGCATCGAGAGTTGCCCTCAGCTTCTTCGCGAACTCGTAGCTCACGCCCTTTTCGTTGCGGCAACCGATGGCATCGAGCTCGATGCCGTGCACGTCACGCAGACCTTCAAGCCATTGGACGTAGTAATCGGCGGCGTCCTGCGACCAAAACTCACCGTTGCCGATCCACCCGGGCGCGCTCCACGCTGCGCCATCAAGGGTGATTTGCGGGTTGCGTTGTTTGACCTCGCGAAGGATCCACCAAGTGTATCCGCGGGTGTAGTCGAGGTCGTCGCGGGTATGCATGTGGCTGGGCATCGACCCTTGGGTCGAGTTGCCGTCGCCGGGAATCTCGACCATCAGCGCGCTCACCGAGGCGCCGAACTTCGGCCTGTAAACCATGTCGAGGATTTGGCTGCGCTGGGGCTCCGGGTAGTCCTTGAGCAGGACCGAGGTTGCCCCGCCACCGTTGACCATGCCGATGCCTTCGAAAAGTTTGCTGGGAGCATCACCCCGGAGGATCACGACTTGTGGCTTCGTTTCCGCTCGAACCTCGCCCGTCGTCAGGGCCGCCAGTAGAAGTGCAGCAACCGAGTGGTGACGAGCACGCATCGTCGGAAGGTATAAGCGAGAGTTTGTCATTCAGAGAGCAGGGGGTAATTGACCATCCCTTCGACCATGCGGCAGGAGTGAATGTCGAAAGCGTCGACACATTCGGGATGGGCCAACGGGTTGCCACGCCGCATGGCCTCCCAAAGAGCGTCGAACGCATCCGAGCGGATAGTGGCGCAGCTCGCGCCCTTGTCACCGACGCCCCGGAAGTTCGCGGCAATCTTGGCGATAGGTGATGTGGGTATCGAGGGAGATGGGATGCCATACCCATGGAGCTGCCAGTTCGACGGACCGGGAATTCCATCCCACGTCGAGTCGTCGAAACCGGGCATCTCGAATCCATGCGGGTTGTTGGCAGGGTTGCCGACGTGGTGGAACTTCCAGGATCCGTTGAGCATGTGGCACCAGGTGGACTCCAGTCGTAGCAGGGTCTGCGCGGAGTCTTTGTCAGGGAAGGCCATGGTGGTGGCCCGGGGTGCTTCCGTATGGACGCGGAGGACGTCGGCTTCCTCCCAGTCGAAGTTCTTGGCTGAAGCCAATGAAGCCAGAGCGAGCGCCAAAATAAGGTGTTGGGTCATGGGTTTTGGCTTAAAGGAGATTTAGGGAGTCGTGGTGCGAAAAGCGGGTTGGGCGGCTGCAAGCTGTGTCAGGCTCTAGCGGGCCCTAGCGCCGTCGCGAACCGGGGCATCGGGCGGGCAGATTAGGAAACTGAAGCCACTGGCGGAGCCACCGTTGTTGTCGATTCGAATGAGGACCCGGTTCCAGCCTTGCAGGAAAGCGATCGGCTCAAGGTGCTCGTCGATGTGATACCAGCTCGCGCCAGCGTCGTTCCAAATCTCGCGACCGTTGATCCACAGTTTGCCGCTGTCATCGGTTCCGATGGCCACCAGCATGGTTTCTGCTTCGTCGAAATAGAGTTCGGTGTACGCGTAGCAGGTCGAGCGGTCGGTGGTGACCGGCATCACATTGTGCATCGCCTCGCTCTGCATGAACTTCCAGCGCAGGGTGCCATCAAGTTCGACTTCGTCACCCACGACGTTGAGCCAGTGGGAGTCGGTCTCGGCCACTCCAGGGCCGACCTGGCCGTCGTGGTAAACGGCATCGAGATCCACACCCTGTTCGGGGGGGTGGCTCAGGGAGAAATCATTGCGTCCGCGGGAGTCCCAGGGGCCGATCATGTACCAAGTGTTGACGTAGAGCCATCCGCGGCGCTCGGAGTTGCGGGAGAAGCGGCGGCCGGGAAGCGCCTGGGCGGCGACCAGTTCCTCACTCTCGAATTTCGGTTCGTGGAGGTTGTAGAGCGCCTTCTTGATCTCGGCGCTCTCGACCTTCATTCCGCCGTCGCCGTCACCGTTCGGGCCCTTACTCCTTGCCTGGACTGGCGGTGGTGGCTTGCGACCCACTTTGCTGACGAGCCCGAGCAAGCGGCTTTCGGCAAGCCCGGATTGTCGGGAGGTCTGGCCGAGAAGCTCACGGTAACGGTTGATGTCGTCGGTGCTTCGGTGGCCTTTGGGAGGCAACCATTTGCCATCGATCCCATGCTGTTTCTTCACCTCATCCACCAGCGACCCGTAGTCCGGCATGCGGGTGGCGATTTGCTGCATCGATTCGAGGACACCCGGGAACGAGGTTCCTTCCTTAAGTGCCTTGGCAGCGGCAAGATTGGCCAGATGGCTGTTAAGGATGCGATCCTCATAGGCCGCCAGTTGGTTGTAGAAATCCTCCACAGTGGGGCCGTCGCCCAGAGTCGGGGGTCGCGAATCGATGATCTCACGGGCCGACGAAACGTCATTGGGATCAGCCGTGATTCCCTCGTGGAGCGGGCGGCTCGCGACGGCTTCGAGATGGCTTACCAGCTCGGAGGCTACCTCCCGGTTGATTTCCTCAAAGAGATCGAGCCGCTTGCGGAGTTCTTTTCTGACAATCATCTCGGACGATTCGAGACGCGCCTCCACAAGTTCCTCGGGCAGCGGTTTCTTGTTCTTCTTGGAGTTGTCCGGCTTTTGAAGCTTGGGCACCTGCAGCTCGGGTAGGCGCACCTTGCTGTTGTCTGGCTTGGGCGTCAGCACGATCACGAGTGCACCGACAATCGCGACGACTGCCGCGATTGACCAAGACACGAGCTTTGCCCGCCGGTCAGTCTCGATTGTAGCTCTCATCGAAGGTGCGGATTCCCACGTTTTTCAAGTCGTAGAACTGGCAAGCGTCCATCACTTCAACAAAGCGGCCGAACGGAGCCTCTTTATCCATGTCGACGCGGATCTGTCGCTCCGGGTCCTCAATGCAGAGGTCGCGAAGTTGCTCGAGCAGGAAGTTCGTCGTGCAGGGTGAGCCTTCCCAGTAGAGTTGGCTGTCCGGGTCGATGCCGATGACCACCTGGTTGTCGTGGGGACGGAGCTGGATCGCGGCTTCGGACTCGGGGAGATCCACCGAAATGTCCTTGTTCTTCACCTTTGCCATGCTGGCGACTAGGAAGAAGATCAGCAGCAGGAAGACACAGTCGATGAGCGGCGACATCGACACCTCGGGCTGCTCGTTGTCATGGAGATTGATCTTCACGGGGCTTCCACCTCCGGTTCCATGTTCGGTCGACTGCCAAGTCGTACCCGGGTCTGCTTGAAGCCGCTGAGCTGGCAGATGTCGAAGATCTCGATCACCCGCTTGACGGGGATGCTTCGGTCGGCAGCGATTTCCAGTGGGATATCGCTGCCGCGGGCTGCCTTGAGGTCCGAGAGATGACGCTCAAGGTCGTCGATCGGCTTGTAGGTCGTCTCGCCCGTGTAAGTGTTGCGCCCGGCGACGGTATAGAGCGTCTTGTCGATGCCCAAAGCGATCACTTCAGAACTCTCGTTGGTCTTGCTCGTCGAAAGACTTGAGGTGCTCTCGGGCAGAGTTAGCGGAATCTGGGTTTCCCACTTCTTCATCATCGTGGTCACGAGGAAAAAGATCAGCAGCAGGAACACGCAGTCGATGAGCGGTGCCATGTCGACGCCGATCTCGTTGTCCTCTTCCAAGTCGATTCGCATAACGTAGGTCAGCTATTTCCGAGGTGGGTTTCGTTGGCCATCACACCGGAACCGGCGTTCGAGCCAGGACGCAAGTAGAGGTGCGTGATGAGTTGCTCGACTTCGACTTCGATGAGCGTGGCGAACGTCATGATGCGGTTTTTCAGGGTGAAGTAGACCGCGATGCACGGGATCGCCACAATGAGGCCCGCAGCGGTGGTGATCAGGGCCTTGGAAATCGAATCCGACAGGATGCTTGCGCCACCCTCATCGCCGTAAAGCGCGACGATGCCGAATGCCTCGACCATCCCGATAATCGTGCCCAGCAGACCGAGTAGAGGGGAAATGGACGAAATCAACGACAGCGGATAGATCCGTGCAAGGTGACCTCGAATATCGCGTGAAGCGATGTCGCCGGCAGTCTGATTGACGACATCGATGCCGGCGTGGGGGTGTTCGAGAATAAAACGGACGACGTTGGCCAAGGTGGATGGATTTGCATCGCAGGCTTTGATGACAGACTCGAAGTTGCCCTTCGCCGCTCCGTGGCCAAGAGCCTGGCAAAGGGCGGGCGGAGCAAGGCGAGACTCCCGGATCGTCAGGAGGCGCTGGACGGAGATGACCATCGCGGCAATCGCGCAAACATAGAGCGGATACATCCAGATGCCGCCGGCTTTGATCTGGCCCGCCCAGTCGATCTTCACCTCGTCAGTCGTACCGTCCTCCCTCACGGCTTCGGAGTTGCTGCTGGGAGCCGACTCTCCGGTTTCCACGGAATCCGCGATCTTCGGCTGGACCAGCGGGGCGGAGGAGGAGAATCCGTCCAGGGTTGCGGCGAAAGCCACGGCATCGAAGCCAGCATCGCGGGACTCGACGATGAAGGTGAGTCCGGTGACGGTGAACTCGCCGAACGTCTGCCAGAGATCGAGCGGCATGTCCTGCCAGCCGCCGCCGAGTTGATCGGTCAATTGAAGCCCTTTCCCCTTCTTGGGAGGCCGCTCGCCAGCGTAGAGTGTGTAGTCATCCTTTGCTCCCAAGCTGCCTTCCTGGTTCTCTGGGTTGCTGAGTTCGAATTTGATGGCGATGGGACCGCTTCCCCATTTCCGCCAGGCGAAGGAAAGGAAGCGGAATTCGCCGGGTCCCGGGTTTTCGCGGATTGGAATGTTGAGTCCGCGGATCGAAATCGGGCTGTCCTGACCGGTCATGTATAGATAAGTGCTGCTATTGAATCCCCCTTCACGCAGCTCCTTGCGACCATTGGGATCGACGCTCCAGTTGGCACCCTCCACGAGATTTTCATCGAGAATGTCTAGGTATCCATGACCTTCGGGGCCTTGTCCATGGGCACTCATCGAGGTGAAAATGAGCATGGATGCCAAGGCCACTAGGCCGGTTCTTGCCAAAGAATAAATCATGGATTTGGATTTGAAATTCAGCTGGAATTACGAGGAGGAACGGGCAGGGCCCCTTCGAGCATGTGTGAATCGGCCTGCTACGACACGAGAGCTGCTGTAACATCGGAGCAAGGAGAGGCTTGCCGAGGAGTCGGAGTCGAACATGAAAACTGCCTGCAAGTCCAGTGGCGTCAGACGTAAGCGCCCCCCCCAAGCGGGTAGTTTGCTTCGAACGTGCCTTCATGGTGATGCCCTCATAAGGAAAGACGTAATCCAGGCTCCTGTATTTTCTTTCAGGCTGATGGACTTCACAGAGCGGCCTCAATGCGACCGTGAACATCCAGTTTGCCATAGATCTGCTTCAGTCGCCAGCGGATGGTTTCAGTCGTCACGCTAAGTCCGTGTGGACAAATTGAAGTGCTTGAGAGATCAAAGGATTTCTGGGCTCCATTGGTGCTTTGAGTGATTATGTGACAGAGATATCGGACGTGATTCTCGAGCAAGTTAAAGATTGCCCTAACGATAGGTCGTGCTGACCTGCATTTAGATTGAAGGCCGCCTTCTGGCCGATCTTTTCAAAACGTTTGGCGACATCGGGTGGATCCTCGTATCGGGTTGCCAGTGGAACCCACTCCCCGCGAAGGATCGCCAAAGGAAGAGCGTCTACCGCTTCCACAACCGATGGACCAAACGCGGCTTGTTCAAACGGATGGTCGAGGAAACGGCACGTGCGTCGGCAGCGGTCGATGAGTTGAAGATCATCGACGCCACCTACGCGTAGGTCCATCAGGGCGCTAGCCACTTCTCCAGAACCCCGGAGCAACAAGGCTTCGGCAAGACCAAAGGCGGACGAAACTCCAGGCTCAACGCGGTTACCAAAAGCAGAGGCAAGCTGATCAACCTCAAGCTTGTGCCAAGCAGCGAGTCGGACTTGGAGCAGCGCCATTGAAGTACTCGGGGAAATGGCCGGACTCGTGGTAATGGCCGACATGGGCTACGACAGCGACACGATCCGACCATCGATCCTGTGCATTGGAAGGCGTTGCCAACATTCCCTGCCGCAAGAACCGGAGTCTCAGCACTTGTAAGTGAAGGATGTCGGCAAACGCCGCTACGTGGTTGAGAACTTCTTCGGGAGTATCAAGTGCTTCCGTCGAATCGGCACTCGCTACGACCGGATCGCCGAGATCGACGCTTTCCTGCGTATTCCTCGCTGCCTCAATGGATTGGCTGCGTGACCCATTTGTCCACACGGCCAAATCATTCTGGCCGCTGAAGGGGGAGCCGATGGATCAGGAATCAGAAGCCTCGCTCATTGGAACGTCTGAAGTCCGTCAAGAGAATCCCATCGTCTTCAACGGCTCTCTGCGTTGCCCAGAAGACTCCGGGAAGGGGTGTTCGGCGATGTCCGCCGTTTCCGCCCACGGTTGGAAGGCTCAGTGGTTGGAAATCTTGGTGCATGATTTCTCTGGGGGATGCTCTCCATCTCCCTCCCTTGACGGGGATCCAGCAGATACCGACGAATGTCGGAGTGGTGGCACTCGCTATCTGGAACATCATTCGGATCCGGTGAGAGACGGGTCCTCGTCACGGTGTCATCTCCGCGGCACGGAAGGGCAGCGGGTTGCCACCGACAATGAAACAGCTGAACGGCTAGGAGACGTTCTTGGGAAAAGACGACTCCGCATTACATACACTATATCAACGACTTACAGCGTTTCAAGCATCTTCCGCGTCTGATTTTGGTACCGAGATGGAGGGGAGGAAAGAGATCTGAAGACCTCAGCAGCCTCGGATTGTGCGGGTAGCGTGACACGTCTCGGGGGGGAATAAAAGCGATCTCTTCCAATAAGGAAGTCACTGATCCAACCGGCGTCTGAGGCAAATCGGACACCTGAGTGGTCACACCCAATTCAGCCGAAGCAAGCTTGGGTGGGTACACCCCGCATACCTGCTCAAGAAACTTCTCCAAAGCTTTCACCTCAAGCACCTCTTTCCGTGAAACCGTGACTATCGTCAAAAACTCAAATTTTAATTGATATTTAATGCGTCAGGGAAAGCGGGAACTCCTTAAGTTTAGTTTACTTGTTAGCAAGATGGTAAGCGGAGGTTCACGCAAATTCATGGCTGGCAACAAAGCAGAGGCCTGGAGTTTGTCCCGCTGTTCTTAGGATCAGTCGTCAAGAAGTTGGGAAGAGAATCGAACAAAATCTCTTAGATGCTTTTTGGTGATCCATTCCTTTCGAGACAAATGATCAATAAGAGATAGGATTTTGTCGGCTGAATCGACCTGGGTTCCTTCTATACAGTAGTCATTTCGTTTCGAACCCCGGTCATGAAGTGATATTCTTCCCTTTGAGAAAGTCACAAATGGTGGGGCAGGGGGTAAACTCGCCTTCCGTCTTTGGAATTCCCCAATTGTGGTCCCAGTCGCCCCCTTCAGAAACTGAACAGCCTCATCCCTTGAGTATCCGAGCCCAGCTAAAATCCCTCGAATTTCAAGCGGAGTTGGGTGAATCGTATCGCTCTCAAAATCCTCGATTTGTTGAGCGGAGAGCCCTGTTTTTGAGGAGGCCTGAAAAACCGTGAGGCCTTGAGATTCCCGAGCTTTGCTGAGCCTGCTTCCTGTTGATGCCATCGTTCGAAGGTAAGCCTCCAAACAATAATGTCGAGATGTGAAATTTAACATGCCTACCATCAACAGCTTAGGGGGATTGAAGATTTCATTCATTTTTGAGAAATCAAAAACATGCAATTGGTGTTCGACATTCCCCAAGAAATGCAAACACCATTGCCATGGCTAAGCGAAGGGAATGGCCTTCGAACGGGTGAAACTGGTAGACGCACCCCTTAAGATTAAGCCAATACCTATTCGAGGAAGCAAAAGTTTTTGGGCATCTCATTGAGTTTGCTGGGATTCCGGAGGCATTCCAACACCAAGAAAACCAAAAACTTAAAGTCCCATATGAATTTTTTCAAGTTCTCCCAGAAGATCAAACGATGCCTTAGAGATTTGTTTAAGCCGAAATGGAGAAGGCAATATGACCGAATGAGAGATCAAAGGAAGAAAAGGCGATGACGGAGATTGGGTCATTAAGTCAGCTCTAAATAATTGTCTTTGAGTTGGATTCGATAATCCATCCATTGCTGGTTCGTCTAATGATAGCAGTCCATGGTAGATATCTACCTCCGCTAGGAGTGAATAATTTTGAAGAGGGGCGTCGTAATTCAACTCGTATCGCTCCATCTTCAGAAGAATGAAGCCGCCTCAAATTATATGAAATTTGGGCGCCATCCGCCGGGATTGCCCATTCTTGAGAGTCAATGCCACTACTAGAGTTTTTGTATATCCATTGCTCTGAATTTATCCATCCGCCATCCCAGATCGGCAGACTCAGAGCAATCTCCCTTAAATCGTGAGATATGTTTTGTGAGAGTGGCTTTTCGTCTGGAATAAATGCATCCTTTTGAAAAACTCCAAATTGAACAATGTCTTTGGGTGCGTTGTAGTGAAGTTCACTTGGTGTAAATGCGCACGCCAACAATTGACTTGAAATTAGGGATATTAGGAGAAAGTGAAGATAATGTGATTTCATTTCAGTGATTAGAGATCTTAGAATTGCGGAACATCGCCAAAACGAATCTCTAGAGTATGTGGTTCACCCTGAAATGAGTCTCAACACCCAATAATGCACCTTCGCACCTGATTCCCCAAGCTGTTTCGATTCTTTTCTACAGTCCCTTGAGTTGATTCCGCATTACATACACTATATCAACGACTTACAGTGAATCAATCATCTCCCGCGTCTTATTTGCGGTCCCAAGATGAGGGGGAGGGAGGGTATTTGGGCACCCCGGCCGCCTCGGATTGTGCCGGTAGCGTGACACGTCCCGGCGGGAATAAAAGCGTTCTCTTCCCACCAGGAAGTAACTGATCCAACCGGCATCTGAGGCAGATCGGACCCCCTGAGTGGTCATGCCCAATTCCGCCGCTGCAAGCTTGGGTGGGTAGACCCCACATTCCTTCTCGCAAAACTTCTCCCAGGCTCTCACCCGGAGCGCCTCTTTTCGTGAAACTGTGCCCATCGTCAAAAACCCAAATTTTACTTGATATTTAACGCCTTCAGGAAGGCGGGAAAATATTAAGTTAGGTTTACTTGTTAGCAAGTCTATTGAGCAAGGGATGGATAAAAAGAGGGCAGGGAAGGGGGCATTGAGGAACCGTCGCCGACCCTCCGCAGCTCCGCACCCCGTCCGGAAGACCGGACCCCGCCCCAGGCACCCCGCGCCGTCAACCCCGCTTATCTCCGCGTGGCGGCAGCGTGCTAAGGGAACGAGTCCCTAAGCACCTGCGTGCCATGCTCGAACGGGGGTTCCCCTCGTTGCACTCGGTGACTGCGCTGGGACCCCACCTGGGCGGATCGGCTCCCAAGAATTGCGCGCGCGTAGCGTGCGCATTCGCACCGTTTAATACTATGAACCTCGTAGACCGAATTCAAGCCGCCCTCGCCAACATCTACACCGACGCCTCAGCCATCGAACTGAAAGCCGTCGTCGAAAATGAGCACTATCTTTGGGCCGATTACACCGTCGTCGACGCCTGCAGGGCTTTCCCCGTTAGAGCGTTTGGGGCAGTGAAAGTCCTCAAATCCATCGAGCAGGGGCACTTGTTCGAAGCCCAAGGGGAGGTGCATCACTTCCAACTCTAACCGTAATACGGGTCCGGTCGCCAGATCGGGCCCGCAAACCCTCGAGGGGGCCCGCCCCCTCAAACTCCCCCGCATGGGGGAGAACCCCCTAGACCCCCCAAGCATTCAGCCTCCGGCGGCTGGGGGAAATGCTCTCCCCCAAACCCCCACTTTGAATGGGCCAGCCCCGATCGTTGGTTTCACGGCCCAAAAGTCACTTGATCCGAGGCTTCGCCCGAATGAACTAACCAGGATATAAGGGGTCTCTCACCCCTTGGTGACGATCCTTCCGACAACAATACACTTGCAACCGCATGACTTAGATTCCTTGCTGAGAATCTGAATTATCCCTCCGCAATCAATCGATTGATTGATGTCAATCTTTCCATTGTTAGCTACTAGAGCTCCTTGAATTAGTTCCTTAGGATCGAAGCCGCCATCCTCGCAGCGTGAATTTAAGCATTTTATTCTCAGAGGAAGCACGTCTTTTTCCGAAAAAAAGTGAGTCGATTCAACGGAATGATTCCCAAGGCCACTTCTTATTGTTACTATCACATTAAAGGACGATACATGGTCCCAATCAAGATCTAGAGATTTCATGTTAACTGCAACTTATCGTAGTGGGATTGGCTGATGGGAGCCCCCGGACTTCTCACCCGAAGATTAGGGGGGCTGCTTCGCTCCTGAGCGGCCGAAGCAGACCAACGTCGAGACGACTGGCCTCCCATGGATATCACTGTCATCCAACGAACAACAAAGGCCAACCCCCTCAATTGGGGGGAAATCCGCAAATTTAACGGGCCCGACGTCTAAGAGACGCCGAGCCCGCCCACAGTGTCTGACGTCCCCCGACGTCAATGCATGTGGAGTCCTGCAGAGTTACAGCGGCGCAAACATTGGCGCTTGAGACGGAATCCCCCCCCAGGGACTCTCGGCTCCACTTCGCAATCTGCATTGTCTGAACAATCGACCATAACGGGCCGATTGTTCAAGGTTTTCTGATTTTGAACATGGGTGATTTTAAAAGCTCACCGTGCAAATCAAGTTGATGAACAAGATTTCATCTCCTCCGAATTAGCGGTAAACGCTTAAAAATCAGATCCCTATGACCTGAAGTAGCTCGGGTGGATTCATTGGTGGAGGGAGGCCTGGAAGGGGACCTCGCATTTTTTCTTTCGTGATCGGGGTGTGACGAAGTCTCTTTCGCCACACCCCTACACACACCATCCCAGGTTAGTCACCAATTTCCTGTACCCGAATATCGGTGGACTAGGGAGGTAACGCCTTCTACGCGGGCAGTCGTAAGCTCTCAATGCCTAATACTCAGTTCACCTATCTTCCGAAGAAGTGACAAGTCGGCCTCCCGCAGCCATGTAAAATATTTGAAGAGATCGATCCCCACCAACTCGCCAATTTTGAAGGGTTTTTTGGTGAAGTTGGTGGAGATCTTAGCTTGGCAAGTCACAAATAATCGTTGTGGCCTTCCCTTAAACTGTAAGCGATTTCAGGAGACCACATTGGGCATCAATGAGAAGCCAAAAAGACGAAAAAGGCTCCTGCTCCCGTTGCTAGTGAACCTTTGGGGGTGTTCGAGCGTCGAGAGCAGGAGCCGCTGGTTTACATGCAGCTCGGGGGAACGATGTATGTAGCCTGCTAGGAGGCGGCCGGATAAAATATAACGCCCGACTTCCGAGCAATATTAATCGCCCGATTTACGCGAATTCTCTGAGAAATAACGCGAAGACGCGTGTGGAAAATCCCTATTTCTGAATAATTTTCATCATGCCAATCGCATAACGATCTGATTTTCAATTCATTTCTTTCTTCGGGATCGCCAGTGCCTAATTTCTGACGCAATCCAATATGAAATAATGACAACTCCTATAAAAATAATCAGTAAATTTACGGTGGGCCATTGTGGATCAAAAATCGAAACCACGTCAAAGTTCATGCTGATTTTGTTTCTGGTGACAAGCAACTAAAGATCAGGGGGGTGAGGGCGTTCTGTGCCGTTGCGGTGCGAAGGGTGGCATTGAGTTCAGGTTATTCAAATCAATTGATTTTTAGCTTTTTTTCATTCTGTCCACCAAGATACGAGCACGAGCAGCCATTACCGAGCGCACAAGCGACCGAGCCGCTGATAATTCCCAGGGCTTCGCAACACCACGATTTCCCCGACACTTCCGGCAAAGCATCCCATCAGGCCATGGGTCAGGCCACTTTGATCGAGGAAGCCGACAGGTGCAGAGAATTTTCCTCACTTTGCAGGATGGCCAAGCTTCGAGCGAATCAACTCACGCTCTTCTTCTTCCCAACCCTTTCGGGGCAACAGCTCCCCATCGATCCAATCCGCAGGGGAGGGAAGGGGGCCGCTGGAGTCGTCTTCAAACCATTCTGGACCTTCGAGCGGGCCGGAGGCGTCAGGAACCGGCAGCGTCGCCCGTGGAGCGTCTGAGAACGTCGAGAGAATCACATACAAGGCTCCCTCTTCAACGCTCTCCACGTTGCGCAGAAGGCCACGCGAAAGCGTCTTCCGGTAAGTCCTCATTCCTCCCAGGACAACCGACTGGCCAACGGTGAGCTCAACTCCGGATTCCACTGCCTGAGTCTGAATCACGGGGATATCATTGCCCTCGATCTCGACCGGCGAGCCAAGAAGCCCGTTTTCCTGTCGGATCGACAGGCGCACGCGATCGCCGCCCAGGAACACGGGTTCCACCGTCAGCTGCAGGCCAACCTTGCGGAACTCGATGGAGGTTTGCGCGATGCCCTGAGAGACGACGGTCGAAGGAACCGGAACTTCCTCAATCGCTTCAACACGCGCCGGAACTCCGTCCAGAAGCCGCACGTGGGGCCGCTGGATCACGTCGACCGCCTCGCCATCGGCAATGACCTGGAGAGCGGCCACCACTTCATCCAGCCCCAGCGTGACCACCACATCGCCGCCGCCGATGGATGCCGTCGTCTTGTGACCTCCCACGGCCGAAAGTGCAGCCACTAGATCGAAACCCTTCTCGGCCTTCCTGGAGACGTACACCGCAAATGCTTGGCACCCGCAGGAACCGG
Organism: Haloferula luteola; assembly: GCF_014201715.1. Taxonomy (GTDB): domain Bacteria; phylum Verrucomicrobiota; class Verrucomicrobiia; order Verrucomicrobiales; family Akkermansiaceae; genus Haloferula; species Haloferula luteola. The sequence goes on along the minus strand of NZ_JACHFD010000001.1, from coordinate 111,560 downwards.
GAACCCAATCGCCGCTCTCCAGGGCAAGAGCGATGGCCTCGACCCGGTCGCCCGGGCCGGTGAGCACGATCGAGCGCGTGACCGAGTCAGCGAATGCATTGACGCCAACGGTTGCCAGCTGAGAGAGCATCTCGACGGCAGGTGCCGGCCGATTCTCAAAGCGAACCGTTCGAGCGTAAAAGGGGGCTTGTTCCTTGTCCGTGCCCAGGCTCTGCCGGATCCCTGAGGCTATTCCGTTCTCGATCGGCTTGCGGGGCTTCTTTTGCGGCTGAGTTTGATCCTCCACCTTCTGGATGACCTCCTTTGCCGACTCGAACGACAACGCCGACTTCACCGACCGCCAGCCATACCAACCCGCCAGCCCGAGCCCAATCAGGATAAGAAAGAACCTCATTTGGCAAACTTGGTTCGAATTTGCGGCCACCAATCGAGCCAACGAAGCCGGGCTTGCTCCAAGAGTCCCACTTTGGAGAGCTTTCTTAAGCCGAGCCATTCGGCTCGCTCGGCAAGGCCGCGCATTGTCGAGTCTAGAAGCGCTTGCGTCCGGTAGGTGCCCTTGATCCAGGAATCATAGGAGTGCCAAGACTTCTTCACGACGTAGCCGCCGGAAACGGAGATCCGCTTGACGATGTAGGCTTGCCACGGAACCGCGCCGAGCCAGCCCAAGGGAAGGTGCCTCGCGTTGACGATTGCCAATTGCCACTCAGCCAGCTCGCGGAATTGCTTGTCCACGTTCCCGCCGCTCTGAGTGATCCAAATCACATCGACGCCGGCTTTCCGGGACTGCGTGAGAAAGGACAAAAGCCGCTTGTGCTTCGAAGCCGTCTCGGCCCAGTCGCGAGAGTTGTAGAAGAGGTGTGCCTCGTCCATCACGACCAAGACGGTTCCCTCGGCTTCGCCATAGGGAATTTCTGATTCCCAATCCGGAGTCTCTTCTACGTCGATGACGCGCAGTTGGTCTTCCTCAAGCTTCCGCCGGTGATGGATCGCGACACGCCGAAAGACCTTCTCCCGGTCAACGTCGATATTGGTAACGACCGTTTTCCCCCCGGCCAAGCCCTCCATGAGGAGACGCATGGAATGGAAAGTTTTCCCGGCTCCAAGAGTTCCTGTAACGAACTGGATCATTCAGTTGGAGACGGTCGGAATGAAGGATTTGACCCAGCGAATGACGATGATTGCCAGCATCGCCGTAAAGAGAGCACTCCACATCGTGATGGCTTCGCTCAGGGGGAAGACCGCATTGGCAATGCCGATCCCTGCCACAGAGGCGAAGGAGGCATTAGAAAAGGCTGTTGTGTCGATCGCGTCCAAGCGATCGATGATGAAATTCAGACCGCCAGCGATGATTCTCTCGCCCAGGTCATTGACCCACACAAACCAACCGAAAATGGTCCCGATAAGAGGGACCATCTTCCCAAGCACCTTTGCGGTGTTATTGAGCCAAAAAATAGTAGGAGACGCCATTAGAAGAGGTGCAATTAGACCTTAATCCATCGGATGAAGAACCAGGCAGCGTGAAAGGTGAGGATGACCAGGGAGAGGGAGCGAATGGTGGGGAAGGGGGTTGCGGTCAGATCGATCACCAGTTGCCGAGAGCCGAAACGGCCGAAGTCGAGATTCAAAGTGAGATTCGATTGAGTCGGAAGGCCTCCAGTTGCCAATGGAGCAAACCCGCCAAACTTGCCTTGAATCTGAGACTTGATCGTCTCCCACTGACCGGCGATGCCTTGGAGCGATTCGTTCGGGCCTTCCTCATCTCCGCCGCCATTAAAGCCTGCCGCTGAGCCTGCATCGATCGCCTGTTCTTCCAAATCTTCAAGACCGGTGGAGCCCGTCGAAGCTGACGAGTTCGAACCTGAATTGGAAACACTGCCGCCACTTGTCGAGCCTCCTGAGCTGGTCACTGTTCCAGACACCGAGGAGGAAACAATCTGATCCATGGATTGATTGTGCACCGTCGTGGAGCCGTTCGAGTTGCCCAGGATCACCGGGAGCCAACCGCCAGTGGATGCCCCAAAATCAACTCGAGTCATGCCATCGGGGAGGGGGACCACGCCGCCCCGCGTCATTCCCTCAGGGAGATCGACCACACCCCAAGACATGCCTGTTGGGAGGCTGCTACTAGATCCGGCGTAGGGATTGAGGATGTAGGGCATGGTCTCATTGCCCGTGGAAATGATGTTCGGGGCAAATTGCCCCGTGACCCCGTCAATCGTCGCAGTGCCGTCCCAGCCTTCAGGGATCGGGAGCGTCACGTAGGCGAGCGATCCATACTCATCGCTCCCGGATGGCTCGACCGGGAATTGGTAGGTTTTCCCGCCGATCTCAATTTCAACGTAATCTTGCCCAGGCTCAGAGACGATGGGGACAGTGATGTCCTTGCCCCAAAACTTCTCCCAGGGACTCGGCTCGGGCTCCTGAAAATACGGATCATCAACCGTGATTGGAGCCGACGCATCCGCGCCCAGGTCAATCGTGACCGGATCTAAAACAAAGTGAGGAGCGCTACCACCACTTGAGCCGCCCTTATAGTTCACGGTGGAATCGTCCAATGTAACGTCAAAGACCACGGAATCGTGGCCGGAAGACCGACGAACCCAAACCGTCCAAATGGAGGAATACATCGGACTAACAGTGTTCATCGGAATCTCCTGCGTCTCCTTGAAGGTGCCGTACCAATAGGTGTAGCCACTGCTCTTGAACTCCTCACCGATGAACGCACCCGCCGTCTTTGTGACCCAGGTCGAACCGTTGAAACTATATTCAAAGGTCCCGCTCCCTGTGGTGACCACACTGCGCCCAACTGTGGCGTTGATCGTCGCGTGCGGCGCCGAGTGATTGAACTCGGCAGATTGGGCGAAGTTCAGCCAACCCAACGCGAGAGCAAAATACCCAAGAACCCGCCGACCATGAGTCCGGCCGTGATCGATCCGATTTCCTGCAGCGCTTCCAAGTGCGCTACGATTTCCGCGAATTGTTGAGGATCCATGCATGGGGAGGGGATGACTACAAAAGCCCCTCTCCGGTCTCCCGAAGAGGGGCCAACGGTTTACACCTTGTTACCGGCCTTGCGGACGTTGCGCCAGATGGCGAACGCGACGACAAGGGCCATGGCTGCCGTTCCGATCCCGGTCACAGTGCCGGTAAGGGAAGTGATGGCGGTGGTGATGGCTTCGTCCATTGCTTTGTAGTGGATCAGATTGAATCGATTGCCCGCCTCACCGTTGACTGAACGATGATGATGGCCGACGCGGTGACCATCGCCCCAGCGGCAGCGGAAAATGCGATCCAATCCATGTTGTTTTGCGTCTTGGTTTTCCCATGGAACCCAGGGCCGCGGCTCCAAGAACTCAGTGGGGAAAGGGTGAAAATCTTTGGCGTGTGCCTATCGGGCTCAGTTGTATTCCGCCTCGATGCAGTCGTTGCACTTGTCCCTGAATTGCCCGTTCCACAGCTGACCAGGAACGAACATTTCCCCGCACTCGCTGCACTCCTCGCGCTCTACGGCACATGTCGTACAAACGTCGGCATCCCGCTCTTCAGCGCAGGACGCACAGATGGTCCCGCACCCACCAAGGAAGGCTTCAGGATCATTCGCCAAATCGTAATCCTCTTGATCGCATTCGATTTGATCGCCGCACCGGGCGCAGGGGAGGAAGGGCATGTGTTTGTCAGTTATGTTTTTGTTAAACGAGGAAAGGAAACCCCGGGGGCTGCCCCGCTGGCGCGGGGCAACCACCCGGGGTTTTACTGCCGTGAGTTCCAGGAATGCAGGCGAGTGACAGCCGAATGGATCTCGTTGCCGTTCTTCGGAGGCAGGGGGCCCGCCTCGGCGGGTTGCAGGCATGCCGAGCCAGCCGCACACAACGCAGCATCCCAGGCGAGCCGAGCCGCCCGCTCAGGGTCCGTGAAGTCAGGAGCCTCGCTGGCCCACCATTCATCAAAGGCCGACGCCTCCGCTTTCTGCGCAACGACGGAATCCATTACGCCGCGTCGAAAGAGGTTTTCCCGTTGTAGACGCGAGGAGCGCCCACGCGGATCCGCACGACTTCATCGAGCTCGAAGGGAACCAGGTCGCCGCCGGGGTCGGTATCAGCACGGAAATTCACCTCGAACATCTCGCCGCCGATCGCGATCGAGGCCGATTGTTGCCAGAAGCTGTAGGGCTGCCCGCTGCCTTTGCCGACGCCCTGGCGATGCCGCAACGGCTCAATGGCATCGACCCGGCCCGTAATCGCCAAACCATAGTCAGCCCGCGTCAGCATGTTTCCAGGTTGCGCCGCTCGTGGCGGATTCGGTTGGCCGTTCGAAGTGTCAGCCGGTTTCGTTGGTGTAGGGGTTGCAGTTGCCATTTTTCGTGTTGGTTGATGGTTCGATCCAATGTGTCGGGTGCTACGACGAACGACCGGACGGAGAGCACCACCCCGGCCCGGTTCTCCACGTCCCAGAGGAACAGTCGGAGGAAGTCCTTGAAATCGACGGCCAGACGGAGGGTCTTGCCCTCGACGTATCGGCCCGAATGATCGCGAGCGCAGATGACGACACTTCGCCCCTGATCTTCGAGCACCTCGGAAAGAGGGCGGGGGACCAGGGACGAATTTTTCGCTTTCCGTTCATCCACCTTTGCTCGCGCTCCAGTGTAAAAATCTTTGGATGTCTGCCAGAAGCGGCAGCGCGAAAAGGCCAGGGGACGTTTCCCTTTACTAGATGCTTCGTAGTAACTGAGGAACCATTGCGGGACAGCGAGGCCCGATCCGTCGTCCTGGTAGACGCCCTTGAAGGCGTATTTGAATTGATACCCGAACTCGCTCTTGGAGATGCGGCGACAATTGGTGCGGCCGAGCCCCCAAATCCGATCCACGGTTTCCATCTCGGCAATCGAGAACTTCGCCTTGCGATCGATGAGGAGATGCCAGTGGGCCCAGCCGTCGCGCTGAAATTCGAGCTTCCATGCCCACTTCACCCCACGCTTCCAGAGACCGAGGCGGCGGGCCGACTCCATGAAGCGCCGGAGTTTTTCGCGGCCTTCAAGGAAGCCGGTCAGTGGGCAGCCGCCGAAGTTGTCGCGGGCCAGGGTGAGAGTGATGAAGCGCCAGCCCTTGAACGACGGAAGGCCTTTCGCCTCCAAAAGCCGGCGCTTTTTGGCTACTCCCGCAGGGGTGAACCAGGATGGGGGAAATTGCTGGCGCACGTGGAGCGCCGACCCGGGGAGGAAACCGCCAGGGGCAGGGGCCGATTGACGGAGAACCCGGCCGGCCCCCCTCGACCTTTCTGGCCGCTCCCTCCCAGGGGAGTCGGGCTGAGCCGACCGGGTAAGGGTATACATGCGCCGGCCGTCCGGCGAAATCGGCGAGGCTGTGCGCGAGGGCTCAGCCATCCAGCCGAAAAGATCGTCCCAGGACCATCCGCGAACTTCCCGGCAGAAAGTTGGGAAACAGGAATCGAAGCCAAAACGGGCGCAGGCTTCGGCGTAGCGCTTGCGAGCGTCCTCGATCTCGTCGGCTCGCACCGGACGAAGACGCAGAGCACCGTTTTCGAGCGATGGTCGACCCGCTTCTAACCGATTCAATCGCTCAGCTGGCACGGCGACCTCCTTTCTTGGTGGTGGGGTATTGGAGGCCAATGTGACCAAGCCCCCATGCGCTTTTCAAAAGTTCGAGCTGAGAGGAGGTCAGACGCTTCCGGACCAGAAGCGTGAGATGGCAATGGGCACCTGAGAGAGTGAACTCAACGCCCGGAACGGTGCCCCAATATTCCGAGAAGCACTCGGCAAAGGCACTCGAACGGCACCAGGTGGCCACAGCGAGTTTGACCCATTGCTCACGTTCTCCACGGGTGGGGGCCGAAAGGTGCACGGATGCTACATTGAGCGTCGCGTGGCAGATCATCGGCGACCTCCTTTCGAGAGGGGCAAGTGATCCTGCCCGAAAAAGGGGAAGGCCAGTTGACCGGTGAGAAGTTCGACGGCATCGCCCGATCCCGTTGCCCAGGCATCCGTCACCAGAGGGCAACGGTGATTCCGCCATTTGCGGCGATCCGTGAAGAACGGATGGGCCTGCCGCCGGACACCCTGAGAAGACTTCCCGAGAGCGCCCGGCGACGAGTCGGCCATATCCGAGCAAGCCTCTCGGCATCGAAGGGCGGGCAGTTCTGTAGGGGTTGCCCCCGATCCTAACAGATTTGCTGCCTTAGCCTGCACGTCGGCCGCGTGTTACGCAGCAGAGGCGGGAATAGATCAAACGCCACACCCCGGAAAGGGTAGGCACACACACGGGTACGCATGCGGGGCGCATTGTTGGTCTCTGATGCTAGGTTGTTATTTGGATGGTGAATGGGCTGCTACACCCTCCGGCTGCTACACCGGACGAACCGCACCGCGGAACGTATTCGACGCTTAGAACGACCTAACTAGAGACGTCAAGAAAATCTCTCCGAGACCTTTTGATTGAGAGAAGCCGCAAGGTCCGCAGCGACATAGGAGCGGGCGGCCTTCACTCGCAGGATTGGTAGCTTTGCAGAGGCTAGGCTTTGATCCTTAAAGAAATCCGTGGCTTTTGCACGGGATTTATTGTGTGAGGAATCGTCCAATTCGATGACGACGACAGGCTCGAAACCGCCGGTTTCACAGACCACAAAATCGAAATGTTTGGACGAAATTCTAAAGAAAGTCGCGTGTCTGACCCGGCCGCGAAGTTTCGGCGAAGGGTCCAGGACATCGGCCATCCGTGGCTTGATGGCGACGAAGTAGCCAGGAGGAACCACGGATTGAAGAACCCCGAAAAACGAGCGTTCCGCCGGTGTGAGGAGCGGCTTGTGAACGTAATCGATCCGAGCTCGTCTACCTGATCCGCCAGAAGCTCCAAGTTTTTTGGCGATGACCAGGAGCACCACCATCACGCCGAGTAGAAAAATCTGATTCGAATCCATGGACAAAAAATGCCCCGACGGGGTAGCAATCCCGCCGGGGCGATCGCAGATGCTTAGCACCCGAGATTATTTCGCTCTCAGGGTAGCAGTCCTTCGAGCAGTGCAGAGACGCTTGCGCGCATCCAAATAACGACGCGGAGCCTACAAACCACCCGGCGGCTAGCAAGAAAAATGTCGGAAGTCAATTCCGCATTACATACATTGTCACAAGTAATATGGAGGCCATTGATCACGTCTTTCTCCTCCTCAATCGATTACGGAACCAGCTTCTTTGCGGTTTCGGGATCCAAATTGAAGGTCTGAGTTTCGAAGCCTTTGACGGGTTCGCCTTCTTGAGCGAGGCGCTCGAAAGCGATCACCGGTTTGGTGCCTTCGATTTCTGACATCAGGTAAACTCTCAATGCGAACGCCTCTTTTCCGGTCGAGCCTTCCATGGGTTTTACCGAATACGTGATCTCGTTGCGACCATCGACGGCTCCACCCATGATGATTTCGGCCTCTCGTGTATTGGCAAAACGATGACGGCTGATGCGATTGACCTGCACATTGACTTCCCGGCCCGGACAAAATGCGTACACCTTGGCGATGTATTTTGCCCGGTTCACTTCCATGGGCACAGGAGGGATTTGTCCACTGGCTTTCGCTTCTGGAATTTCGTCTACGTAGTGGAAGTCGCCTTCCGCCATTTCCTTGCGGGCGGCCGGGAGTTCGGAAAGGTTGACGAAATCCGCACGATCGTAGAGCCAACGTCCACCTTGTTGGACGAAGGACAGAGCCAGCAAGTTGTCAGTGGGTTCCCCATCCACTCCGAAATCAACCGGTCCGAACCACACGCCTTTGGCAGTGGCACCTACCTGAGAGAGTCGGACGAGCTTCAAGCCATCCAATCCAGGCGGCGGCACCGGCACCTGAAAGACGGCACCAGGAAATGGGCGTTTTTCTGATAGGATGCGGTTTTTGACCTCCATTTGGCGGTGAGGCGCGGTGAGCGCTTGCCAGACTCGAAAATCTTTCTGCACAAGAGCGTTGCGCCAGGCATTGTAGGTGCTTGAGAGAGTCTTGCCGAGTTCAGGTCGAACATCTTGGGCATCCGCAGCAGAGGTCGCAATCAAGGTCGTCAGGGCGATTGCGAGAGATTTGCATGGATTCATTGCCAAAAAGAGTTGGATAAGCCGCCTCGGGACACAACACTCCTTTTTCCGCACCCGCATGAGCGTTCTATTCCGAGTTCCTCCCATCGGCCAGGCCCGCCAGAAGGAAATGATGAAATCGGCGATTTCATTCGCCTACAAGGAAACGGAGCAAGGGCCGCTCAGTGGCCATTTCTTTCTCCCTGAAGGACATCAGGAGGGCGATGAGCGCACTCTGGTGTTGTTTTTCCATGGGGGCTTCTGGGATTCACCAATGATCACTCAGTTTGTCCCGCAGTGCCTGCATTTCGCTTCGCGGGGTGCCATTGCTGGGGTGATTGAGACCCGCTTGCAAGGAGTCCATGGAACGGGCCCGATGGAAGCCATTGAGGATGTGGACGCGTTCTTTGCCTGGCTCAGGGAAAAGTCGGAGGAGGTGCGCTTGAAGCTGGACCGGTTGGTATTAGGAGGAACGGCAGGTGGTGCCTTTTTGGCTCTTGATCAGGCGCTGAGAGTCCCGGGCAAGGACAAGACGAGTTCGGTGGAGAATCCTCCGGCAAAGGCGTTGATTCTCTACAGTGCTTTGGTGAACACGACGGCACCGGAGATCGCAGCTCGATTTCCTCAGGACGGTCTTGCCAAGAAGTTCAACCCGTTGCGGCGACCTCGGAGACACGCTCCCCCGATGATTTTTTTCCATGGTCGGCGTGACCGATTGACCCCCTTCCCGGCTCTGGCGAAGTTCGCGAGGAAGATGAAGTGGCGGAAGAATCAGGTGGAGATCGTGGACTACGAAAAAGCTGAGCACTCGTTCTTCAATTTCAATGTTTCGGAATTTTATTTCGAGCTGACGACCAAGGCTGCGGATCATTTTTTGGTCGATCTAGGGCTCTTGGAGCCGAATCCCTTTGATGATGTGGTTTAGGGGCGGAAGAATCCCTCCAACCGCCTGATCCCGGGGCACAATTCCTGCTTGGCAGTCTTCGTCGCCTGCCGTTTATTCCCTGCCCCGCTCCGGAAAAGGGAGACCCGTGGTTTTCCTTCCAGCACCGGAGCTCATGAATGTGGGCCCATCCCGCTATTTTTGAAATGAACCGCTTCTATCACTCTTCCACCCCTTCCGTTCCCGGTTCCCTCCATACCCTGCGTGAAGAACACGACAACTGCGGTATGGGAGCGATTGCGAACCTGAACGGTGAACGCAGCCACAAGGTTCTGGAATACGCGCTCCGATCCGTGAGTTGCATGACCCACCGGGGTGCAGTGGATGCGGACATGAAGACGGGTGACGGTTCAGGAGTTCTCTCGCAGATCCCCCACCCGATTTTTGAGAAGGCCGCGAAGGATTTGGGGGTCGAACTCCCTGGAGAGTCGATTGCCGTTGGGGTGTTCTTCTTCCCGGTCGGGAACGAAGCCGTGATTTCGGATATCCGTGCGAAGGCCGAGGCGGCAGTGGCCGAACGCGGAATTGAGATCATTGGATGGCGGGTGGTCCCCGTGGATCCCGAGGCTCTCGGCGTTTTGGCCAAGGCCACCCAACCTCAGATCGAGCATCTTTTGATGCGTCGCCCGGAGGAGGTCGATGGCGATGCTTTCGAACGACAGTTGTTCTTGTGCCGCCGCCGGATTGAATTGCAGACGCGTGAGGTTCGGGATTTCTACATTCCCAGTTTTTCGGGTCGTCTGATTTCCTACAAGGCGCTGGCGATGCCGGAAGCCTTGAAGGGATTTTACTGTGATTTGCAGGATCCGGATTTCGAAACGGCGATTGTTCTCTACCACCAGCGCTTTTCGACCAACACTTTCCCGGCGTGGCCGTTGGGTCAGCCTTTCCGCATGCTCGCCCATAATGGCGAAATCAACACGGTGGAGGGAAATCGAAACTGGCTCTCCAGCCGCGAGGATTACTTCGAATCGGAGGTTTGGGGCGACGATATCGAGTTGCTCAAGAACTTGATTCGCGAAGGCGAGTCCGACTCTTCTTCCCTTGATCATGCCTTGGAGGTTTTGGTGCTCTCGGGCCGATCCCTCGAGCATTCGATGTGCATGCTCGTGCCACCGGCGTATCGGAATGACGAAGACATTTCAGACGACCTGCGGGCTTTCTATCAATACATCCGCTCGTTCTCCGAGCCGTGGGATGGTCCCGCAGGTTTGGTGTATACGGATGGCGTGAAGTTGTGTGCTTCGCTGGACCGGAATGGTCTCCGCCCTTCTCGATTCAAGCTCACTGAGGACGGGCTGCTCTACATTGGCTCAGAAGCCGGTGCGGTGGTGATTGATGATTGCACAGTGGTGCGCAAGGGACGGCTGGGTCCGGGGCAAATGCTTTCTGCCAATACGCTGACTGGCGAGTTCAAGAACGACCGAGAGATCAAAGAGGCCTTGGCCAAGCAAAAGCCCTATCGGCAGTGGATCGACGAGAATCGCTTGGAGCTGCGTCGATTCGTTTCGCCGGAAGCGCATGCTCCCGAAGATGATTTCGGAGCGACGGAGTTGTCGCGACAGCAGGTGGCCCACGCTATTTCGTTGGAGGAACTCGACATGGTGTTTCCGCCGATGATCAAGGGTGCCCAGGAAGCGGTTTTCTCGATGGGTGATGACATTCCGTTGGCCGTCCTTTCGAGCTATCCTCGGTTGCTTTACACCTACTTCAAGCAGCGCTTTGCTCAGGTCACCAATCCCCCGATCGATCCGATTCGAGAGTGGGCGGTGATGACGGTTTCGGCTGGCTTGGGGCAAGAGCGCAACTGGCTGGCGGAGACGCCGGAACATTGCAAGATCGTGAATGTGGATGCCGCAATCCTGTTCGAGCATCAGGTCGAGCGGATCAAGGAGCTGGCATCGGAGGGTTTTCCGGCCGGTGTTTTGGACATGACCTGGGACGTATCTTCTGGCCCTGAGGGCATGAAGGCACGGCTCGACGCGTTGTGCCGTGAGGCCGAGGCTGCCATTGATGGCGGCGCGAATATTTTGATTCTCTCTGACCGGGGGATTTCCAAGGACCGGGTGCCGATTCCGTCCATGTTGGCAACGGGAACGGTCCACCACCATTTGATCCGGGTGCGCAAGCGGTTGCGGTGTTCCTTGGTTTTGGAGTCCGGCGAAGTGCGCGACACTCATCAAGTGGCCTGCGTGTTCAGCGTGGGAGCCACGGTGGTGTGTCCTTATCTCGGCTTTGCGACGGTGCGTCAGTTGGTCACGCAGGATCGATCCAAGTTGGGTGACGAGATGACGGCCGAGAAGGCGATGGAGAACTATCGCAAGGCCTTGGAGAAAGGCTTGCTGAAGATCATGTCGAAGATGGGCATCTCCGTGCTCAATTCCTATCAAGGTGCTCAGATTCTGGAGGCGATCGGAATCGGCAAGGAAGTCATCAGCGCTTCGTTTGCCGGGATGCAGTCCAAGATTGGCGGCATTGGATTTGCGGAAATTGCAGAGGAGTCTCTGATTCGGCACCGCGCAGCCTACACCACCGAGGTGGCGGAGGGCACATCTCTGGATCTTGGGGATCCGGGGTACAACCGATTCCGTAAGAGCGGTGAGCGTCACGCGTTGACGACCGAGGTGATCAAGAATTTCCACACCTACGTCAAAAGCGGAAAGGCTGAAGATTATGAGGGCTACGTGAAGGCTTCGCTAGAGAACCAGCCCATGGCCATTAAGGACTTGTTTGAGTTCGTTCCTTCTTCTGCGGGTCCGGTGCCGATCGATGAGGTCGAGCCGATCGAATCCATTCGTCGGCGCTTCACGACGGCTGCCATGTCTTTGGGTGCGCTGTCTCCGGAGGCTCACGAGACCTTGGCGATTGCGATGAACCGCATTGGTGCGAAGTCGGATTCCGGTGAAGGTGGAGAGGACACGAAGCGATTCCGGCCTTATCCCAATGGCGATTTGGCCCGTTCGTATATCAAGCAGATTGCCTCCGGGCGGTTTGGTGTTTCCGCACATTACCTGGTCAACGCCGACGAGTTGGAGATCAAGATGGCCCAAGGAGCCAAGCCTGGTGAGGGTGGGCAGCTTCCGGGTCACAAGGTCAACGGTTTGATCGCAAAGCTGCGTAACACTCAGCCCGGCGTGCAACTGATCTCTCCCCCGCCCCACCACGATATTTACAGTATCGAGGACCTGGCGCAGTTGATTCACGACCTGAAAGAGGTCAATCCGCGGGCTCGGGTGACGGTGAAGTTGGTGGCAGAAACCGGCGTCGGCACGGTGGCCGCAGGGGTGGCAAAGGCTAGCGCCGATAACATTTTGATCTCAGGTCACGATGGCGGCACGGCGGCATCGCCTCTTTCGTCGACCAAGCACGCGGGTTCGCCCTGGGAGTTGGGACTTTCTGAGGCCCAGCAAACACTGATGATCAACAATCTTCGCAACCGCGTGGTGCTCCGTACTGATGGCGGTCTGCGCAACGGTCGGGACATTGTGATTGCTGCGATCTTGGGTGCTGAGGAATACAACTTCGGCACCATCGCCATGATTGCGATGGGATGCGTTTACGTGCGCAAGTGCCACTTGAACAACTGCCCGGTAGGAGTGGCGACGACCGATCCGAAGTGGCGCGCCAAGTTCAAGGGGACGCCGGAGATGGTGATTCATTTCCTCGATGGAGTGTCGCAAGAAGCCCGTGAAATCATGGCCAGTTTGGGAGTCCGGAGTTTGGATGAGCTGATTGGTCGGCCCGAATTCTTGCGTCAACGTGAGGTCCCAGGGCACCCGAAGGCCAACACTCTGGATCTTGGTCCTGTGCTGAAGGACGTCGTGCCGAGTCTTGCCGCGCAGCGAGGCGTCGAACCGAACACGCTCGCACGAGTGCGCACCCAAGAGCGCAACGACGGGATTTCCAAGCCCGCCCTGGATTTGCAGATTCTCGCCGATCTCAAGCGCGAGTTGGGCATGGGAGGCAGCGCAGAACCCGCTGCCATCCACTACGGAGTCGGATCGGTTGAGGAAAGCACGTTGGAAGCCATTGCGCTGTTGCCTGATCGCGAGCCGGTGACTCTCTCCTACGATGTGGTGAACACCGATCGCAACATCGGCACGCGTTTGGCCGGGCGGATTGCAGAGGTTCACGGGAATCATGGATTCTCGGATCAGACCGCCGTGACCCTGCGACTTTCGGGCACGGCCGGACAATCGTTGGGCTGCTTTATGGTTTCGGGTATGCGGATTGAGTTGACTGGTGAAGCCAATGACTATGTCGGCAAGGGCATGGCCGGAGGCGAAATCATCGTCCACCCGCCGTCCGACGCGCGCTTTGAGTTCCACCAGAATTCGATCGCCGGGAATACCTGTCTTTATGGTGCCACGGGCGGACGATTGTTCCTCAATGGTCGAGCCGGAGAGCGTTTCGCCGTGCGAAATTCGGGCTCAGTGGCGGTGGTCGAAGGCGTGGGCGATCACGGATGCGAATACATGACCAATGGCACGATCGTGATTCTGGGTCGCACCGGGAAGAACTTCGGCGCCGGGATGTCGGGAGGAACCGCTTTCGTTTACGATGTTGATGGACGTTTCTATTCCCGAGTGAACAACGAAATGGTCGTTGCCCTGCCCACCAAGCGTGAAGCAGATGTGGTCACCCTGAAGGCATTGATTGAAGCACACGTGGCCGCTACCGGAAGTCCTCATGGCAAGGCCATTCTCGCCAATTGGGAAGAGCACGGACGCAAGTTTGTGCGAGTGATTCCCAAAGAGCGGGCAGCCCTGGAAGCCGCAGAAGAGCAACACGAGGCAGCAGCGGAACCGACTGCCAGCCGATAGGCGCTTCTTTTAGGGCGAGGTGAGTTGAACCTGCCCACTTTCTTCACAAGCTCCCGATCGCTCAACGGCGGCGGGAGCTTTTTTCCGTCGCCTTGCTTTATTGCGTGGCGAGAAATCGGATCAAATCCGCCACGGTGAGAGCTGCCCGATAACGGTTTTCAGGGGTGTCTTCATCCTGCGAGCCCCGGGTCAATTTGAAGTCGATCCATGAGGATGATGAGCTCGAGTCGGTGGCTTCGCCGGCCACCAGGCCCACTTCTTTGGAGAGCCATTGACTCAATGAGGGATTGTGGCGGGACCCTTCCAGCAGGCTCGGCCAAGACACCGCTTCGATCCACATCACGCGGGCGTTCTCACCGATGCGCTTTTGCAACTTCGTCCGAGTTTCTTCGGCCTGAGGCCCGAGCTGCTGGCCATGGGGAAGGAACGCGAATGAAAGCGAGCGTTTGAACTGCTGTCCGGCCATGCCTCCCGCCACCGCTAAGGTTGTTTCCACTGCGGAGTGGTCCGGGCGTGAGGGGTCGGTGTCGTAGGGAGTGACGATCCAGAGAGGCGGCTTCGAGCCATCCTGAGCTTCGGCGTGAGCAATAATGATCGGCCAATTCTCCCCAGAATTCCCAGGTCCGGGAAGGAGTTCCATGCGGTATCCTGCATTTTCCGGCCCCAAAGTGCCGTCAATCATCGCCGCCATGCTTTTGAGCCCCTGCTCGGCTTGCACATCTCCGGCATATCGAGGAGCGGCGAATTCTTCGATCTTTCGTCGATCCGCCGCGAGCCCCTCAAGAGTGATGGGAAGCGTGAAAGCATGGAGTTCCTCAACCTCAGGGCCACGGGCATGCCATTTCCACCAGGCAAGGCCTGTGAAAATCACCAGCCCCAATGGGAATCCCACGAGGGCGATTGGCATCCAGTGCTGGGTCGAGCGGTCCTCATTCACCCCCCTCCCATCGGCCCCACCGTCGCTCCTGACAAGTAGCGAGTCGGCGTCTAGGGCAAATCTCTCCAGAACCCCGTCGCATTTGAGGGAGGGATCTCAACGATAGGCCATCAGCGCATCATAAATCGCGCCTGCAGCCGTTTGTTGGTACCAGGCGGTGGCGCAGCGACCTCGTTCCCGGGAGTTGCTCATGAAACCACATTCGACAAGAACTGCCGGGCATCGAGTGTGAAGCAAAACAGCGAGGCCGCGACGGTGGATCCCGCGGTTTGATGTCTTGAGGCGGGCCGGGAGGCGTCTTTGAATGGCTCCGGCGAGGATGCGTCCCTGATTGCCCCAATAGTAGGTTTCCGTGCCTTTGATCCCGCGGTTGTGGGAGGCATTGAAATGGATGCTTACGAAGACTGCATCACGATAGCGATTGGCCACATTCGCTCGACTCCTCAGCGAGATGAAAACATCCGAGCGTCGGGTCATCACGGTACGAATCCCCCGCTTTTTAAGGCGACCTTCGAGCTCCTTGGCCACCTTCAGATTGAGAGTGGACTCCCGGATGCCGCCCCACAGGGCTCCCTTGTCCTTGCCTCCATGCCCGGCATCGATGACCACCGTCGAGAATCGAGCGGCGGTGGAGAATGACGTCAATGTCAGCCATAGGCCGACGAAGAGAAGGATTCGCAGGAAGAAGGACGGGCTCTTCACGGAGTCCGTTTTAAATGCTTAGCAAATATTAAGCAAAAACTTTTTGAAATTAGTCGAGGTCGTCATCGGGCTCCTGCTCGTCCTCGATCTCACTGACCACCCTCCGAGGGAGAAATGGTCGAATCGCCAAACCATAGATGAGGTAGAGGCTGAAGAGGATGACAGGCATCACGTAGCGATATCGCACCGTGATCACCAAAAGGATCGCTGCTCCGACGATCACCATGGGAGTGCCCCGCGTCCTCCAGTCCAACTTCTTGAAGCTCGGGTAGCGGACGTTGCTGATCATCAAGATCGAGAGTCCGAGCATGGTTCCGGCAAGGACGAACTTCCAAGTTCCGAGGTCTCGATCGGTCTCGTTGAGGTAGATGATGAGGAAGGTCAGAGAGGAAATGAATCCCGCGGCCATGGGAATCGGAATTCCGCGAAAGTCTGTGTCCGACGGATTGTGGTGAGTCGAAGCCGCGATGCAATTGAACCGTGCCAAGCGGACGGCACCGCAGAGGACGTAGATGCAAGCGAGCACCCACCCGAGGCCATCGATGATTCGATCGAGAGGGAAAAGCACGGCTTTGGCCATGAGCAGCGAGGGAGCCATGCCAAAGCTGATGACGTCGGCCAGAGAGTCGAACTCACGTCCGAACGGAGATTCTTGCCCTCCAAGGCGAGCGAGACGTCCATCGAGTAGGTCGAAGATGCACGATCCGAAGATCAGCATGATGGCCCGTTCGTAAAATGGCTGGGCAAGTGAGAAGTCGTAACCCGACTCTTTGCTGGTAGCGACCAGAATTCCTTGGAAGATGGAGAGGACCGCAAAGAAACCGCAGGCGAGGTTGCCTGCAGTCATCAGATTCGGAAGAAGGTAGATTTTCGGCTCGTCCCGGGATGTCGACATCTGCCTGCAGCCTGCCTCAAGGTCGGGTGGGGTGACAGTGGAAATTTCCGGATGAGGTGATTAGCTTGCGGCATGAATCCGACTGACTTGAGCCCCGAATCTCCGATGTCTGCCATCATGGAGAAGCTTCCCGGAGCCCGCCGTGCCTTGTTTTCCCACTACCACCTCGGTGGATGCCAAAGCTGTGGATTCTCGGATTCGGAGACTTTAGCGGAATTGGCAGCGCGGTCCGGAGGGATGGATCCCGCGGAAATGTTGGCCCAGTTGCTCGCGGCCGATTTGCATGACCAGGCCATGCAAATTTCTCCAGAGGAGGTCCGTGCCCAATTGGACGCAGGAGAGTCCGTCTTGGTGATTGATACACGCACTCGAGAGGAATTCGAAGCGGTGCGGATTGAGGAGGCGGAGTTCATGACCCAGGAATTGCAGCAGGCTTTGTTTGCCGGTGATCCAGAGAAAAGCATCGTGCTCTATGATCACCTCGGACGGCACGTTCTGGATCATTGTTCCTGGTTTCGCGGGCATGGTCTGAAAAAGACGTTCGCGATGGCCGGTGGCATTGATGCGTGGTCCCAGAAGGTCGACCCCTCGGTGCGTCGATATCGCCTCGAATTGGATTGATCCGACCCGCGACTTTCAGCCTTGAGGTGGGTTTCCGTGGCGGTTTTTTGCCTCGTCCGGGGGTACTTTTTTCTCGATTCTCCCCCATCTTCTCTCTCATGAAACGGGTGGAAGAAAGTCATTTCATGAATGAATTTCCTCTTCGCTTTTCTCTCATTCTCCCCAAACCCTGAACGTTTTTGATATGAAGTTTTCCCTGACGGCCTGCCTTGCAGCGGGTGTGGTTTTTCCGGCGATGGCCGATCCCAGTCCGCTGATTCTCAATGTCATCACGGGTCCCGCCGACACAGCGAAGGGCTCGACGGTTTTTGGGGTCTCGGGGGATGGACAATGGATTTGTGGAACGGCCCCGACGCAAAGTGGCGAAGAAGCATTTCGATGGAAATTGTCTGAAGGATTTGCTCAATTGGGAGATCTCTCGGGATCGCCAGTTGATTCATCTCTCTATGCGTTGTCTTCGGATGGCAGCAAAGGGACGGGCTCAGGCACTCCGAACGCGGGGACACGGGCTGTGCTCTGGTCCGATAGCGGCACTTTTACCAATCTGGGCCTGATTTCGACGACTTCGATCACCGCGTCCACCGGTCGAGCGATTTCAAGTGATGGTTCGGTGGTGGTGGGCGTGTCCTCTTCTTCCAATGGCACGCGAGCCTTCCGCTGGACCAGTGCGACTGGCATGGTGAACTTGGGTGCTCTGTCCATTGACACGGCAAATCTCTCATCCGTGGCGACGGGAGTTTCGGGTGATGGATCAATTGTTGTCGGTAACACCAGTTCTCAGAATGGGACCCTTGCCTTCAAATGGACGTCTGCGGGTGGAATGGTGGCTTTGGGTGACGTTGATGGTGGCGGCATGGGTTCCTCCGCCAACGCCATTTCTGCCGATGGCAGCACCATTGTGGGGCTTGGAACAACCTCTGCCGGAACCGTAGGTCTCATTTTCACCGATGAGGGTCCGGTCTCGATAGGAGACCTCGCTGGGGGAAGCACCAACAGCTCCCTCAACGACGTCAATGCCGATGGCACAATCGCCGTGGGATACGGCGTCTCGGCGAACGGCCGGGAGGCTGCCGTATGGGATGAAACGCACGGACTGCAATCCCTTCGCACGCTTCTCGAAGGTGCTGGGATGACCCTTCCGAGTTGGTTCTTCTATGAGGCTACGGGCATTTCGGACGATGGCGATACCATCGTCGGTCAAAGCATCGATGGCGCCGGTGTGAGCCGCGGGTGGGTGGTCAGCGGAATCAAAAGCCTGTTGGCTGGAGAGACCCCGACGGAAGTGCGTTACCCCGTGCCGGTGATTGTGCGGGTCGAATTGGAGAGCGGATTGAAGCTCGGGAAAAAAGATCCTTTAGCGCAGGTCCTGGCAGAGGGCGACGAAGCACCGACCGGCATGGTGGTGAATTTGATCAGCGGAGCGACGGCTCGCACCATGTATCTTCTCAAGGGTGCCACGTATGCGATCACGGCATCGCTCGACACCTGGGACGGGCAGCGCACGGAGATGCTCACGGTTGACGGTCCTGTCTCCTATACCTTCGCACTCGATGGCGATACCGATGGGGACGGGCTGCTCGACAGTGAGGAAGTTGCCTTGGGAACTCGTGCGGACAAGGCAGATACGGACAAGGACGGGTTGACCGACTATGAAGAAGTTCGGGTCTACTTCACCCATCCTAAAAAGAAGGACACCGACGGGGATAAAGCCGCCGATGGTGCTGAAATTGAAGCCGGCACGGATCCTTTGGATAAACTGAGCAAGCCGGTCTCGATCACCGTCAATCTCGCCCTTGCCAAGGGCATCACGGCGGACTCGGACACGGCGATTTTGAATTTCGACGGTTCCCCCGTTGAGGTGACGCTGACCAAAGGCAAAGCGAAGGAGGTCTTGTGGGTGAAATCCAATACCACCCATACCTTGTCGGCCGAACTGAATGCGCTGACCTCCGGTGCCGAGATCACCGCCGAAGTGGCGACCAAGAACCTCACCTTCAAGATGACTCTGGATGGTGACAGCGATGAAGACGGATTGCTCGACAGTGAGGAACGGAAGTATAAGGCCGATCCCTACAACCCAGATACCGATGGCGATGGCATTTCCGATAGCGACGAAGTCAAAATCTACGGAACGCGCCCCGATATGGCCGACACCGACAAGGACGGCTTCACGGATGCCCAGGAAATCGCCCTTGGTACCGATCCGAAGAACAAAAAATCGGCTCCCAATGCCTACATCGAACGGGAAGTCACTTTGGACCTAACCCTTCGGACGCTTGATGCGACGGGTTCCGCACAAGATTTGGCAATCGATACCGCTCAGTTTGCCCAATGGGTGAGCACTGTGGCAGGTCAGCCCATGACCGATGCGACGCTTTGGATGCGCACATCCCTCGACGGAACCAGCCAGCTGTGGCTGTTGCGCCAAGAGTCCGCCGTGTTGGATGTGACGAAGTATATGGGCGTTCTCAAGGGGTCCAAACCTGCCACCTTGAACACTGAAGTGGTGGATCCTCACGTCGATGGCGCCAGCTTTGATGCCGACGAAATCTTTGGACTCGTGGTGACGGGAGCGAAGACGCAACCCGCATTGACCTTGATTTTCAATGGGACCAGCACCTTCCAGCGCGCTACCGAGTCAACGACTGGATTGCCCGTCGACCTTGCTGGAGCGACCTCGACGGAAATGCCCTACACCCTGATGGGTTCTCTCCTCGATCCTGCTCTTACGGGAACCGAAATGGGAATCCTCTACGGGAATGTGGATCTCGGCGCAGAGACGGCCCTGCCAAGTGGCAAGACGGTGGTCATCGAACGCCAACTCGATTTTGACCTCGGTCTCCGTTACGCTGACAGCGAAGGGACCCGCCAGGATGTCCCCGTCGACACGGCGCAATTGTGCGAGTGGATCAGCACCGTGGCGAAATCACCAATAAGCAACGGCCAGCTTTGGTATCAGGTCACGGCTGACGGCAAGAAGTCCCGCTGGCTCATCCGTGCGGGTGGAGTCGAGCTGGACGTTTCTAAGAAGATCAAACCGCTGACCTACAAGAAGAACATCCATCTCGATGTGGACGTTGATGAAGCACACGTTGCTGGAGACTCGTTCACCATCGATCAGAGCTTTGGAATTCAGGTCTCCAAGGGCAAGGCCCCTGCGCTGGCATTCGCTTTCGCGGGCCAGAATTCCTATGGAATGCTCGATCTGGACGATCTTGGACTGCACGTCGAGCTGGCACAATCGACGGGCGAAGCACCCTATTCCCTCATGGGGACTGCCATGGACTCGGATCTCACCGGTGGAAATACCGGAATCCTCCGTGGTGACGTCCATTTGGGTGCTGAAGACCTGGTTATCGACGGTACTCGATACTCCCTGCCCGATTGATTCAAAGACGGACGGTTTCCCGTCCAAGAGGCCCCTTCCCATTCTCCACAGCCCGGACCCTCGATGGGTTCCGGGCTGTTGATTTTCTCAGCAAGGAGAAGAAGGGTGAAGGGCGGAGGATCTCCCTTTCCCCGTCTCCGGATACGGGTCAGGGCGCGGGATCCGTGTCCGGATCGTCGCTTTCCCTCGCATAGCGGCGCTGCGCATAGCGGATGTCCTCAGCTGCATCGAGGAAGACCGCGTCTTCGCCCACATTGACGGCGAGGTCCCCTACCCGCTCCAAAGAACGAACGATAAGGATCAAATGGAGGTAGCTTTCGGAATTGGCACCTCCTTCTTCCAGAAGTTGGCTGAGAGTCGCGACGACCCGTTTGTGAGCGCGATCGAGCTCCTTATCCCGAACGGCCAGATTCCGCCCCGTCGTTGAATCTCGGTCAGCAAAGGAAGCCAAGGCGTCTCGAAGCAACTCGTCTGCCATGAGGTAAATCGGTTCGATCAACCTCACCTCGCGAATTTCTTCTCGGCTCAACATCTTTTTCGCGCGTTTGGCGATGTTGACGGCGTGGTCGGAGATGCGCTCGAGGCTGGCGACGGCTTTCATCGAACTGATCACCAGGCGGAGATCTCGAGCCACCGGATGGAATCGCAGAAGAATATCCATGCCCATGGCGTCGACCGATCGCTCGGCTTCGTCGATCTCGCTATCATCAGCAATCACAGCCTTGCAGCGATCGATGTCCCGCTGGATCAACGCTTCGACAGCGCGCTGCAGGTTCAACCGGCTTTGATTTCCCATCGAAATGACACTTTCCGAAAGCTTGCGGATCGATTCGTCGAAATCGCGGATGATGTGCGGATGATTTGGTGGCATGGCAGTAGGAGGGAGATTAGCCGAAGCGGCCAGTAACGTAGTCTTCAGTTTCCTGGCGGCGGGGATTGGAAAAGATCCGCCCAGTTTCGTCGAATTCCACCAATTCCCCGAGATAAAAGAATGCAGTCCGATCAGAAATCCGTGTCGCTTGCTGCATATTATGGGTCACGATCACGATGGTGAATTCCCTTTTTAGTTCGAGAATCAGCTCCTCGACCTTCGCTGTAGCCACGGGATCGAGCGCTGAGCAAGGTTCGTCCATCAGGACAATCTCAGGCTTCACCGCGATTGTCCGGGCAATGCAGAGTCGCTGCTGCTGTCCTCCGGAGAGCCCGAAGGCGCTTTCTCCGAGGCGGTCTTTCACCTCATCCCAAAGGGCAGCCCCCCGCAGCGCTTTTTCGACGATACTATCGAGCGCGCCCTTTTCTGAAGTGCCCGCCAGGCGAGGTCCATAGGCGACATTTTCATAAATCGACCTAGGGAAAGGGTTGCTCTTCTGAAAGACCATCCCCACTCGTCGACGGAGTTCAACCGGATCGACTTCAGGGCTATGGATCTCGACCCCTTCGATGTGGATCGTGCCCTGGGTCACCCGAGCCCCAGGAACGAGGTCGTTCATGCGGTTGAAGCAGCGCAACAAAGTCGATTTCCCGCAGCCTGAGGGGCCGATAAATGCGACGATCTCATTGCGGGTGACCTCAAGAGAGATCCCTTTCAACGCACGGGATTTGCCGTAACAAAAATCCACGTTTTCGACCGAAATGGCAGACGGACGCGAGTTCGAATCGTTGGAAGATGAAGCATTCATCAGCTGAAGCGACCGGAGATGTAGGCTTCCGTTTCCTCTTGCTTGGGGTTTTCGAAGACCTCCAAGGTAGGACCATACTCGATGAGTCGACCCATGTAGAGAAACGCCGTACGATCCGAACAACGGGTGGCCTGTTCCATATTGTGAGTGACGATCACGATCGTGAATTGCTCCTTCAACTCGCGAATCAGAGCCTCAATCTTGAGAGTGGCGGTGGGATCCAGCGCCGCGCAAGGTTCATCCATCAGCAAGATCTCCGGCTGATTGGCGATGGCTCGGGCGATGCAAAGCCGCTGTTGCTGCCCCCCCGAAAGGCCGAAGGCGCTATCGTGCAGGCGGTCCTTCACTTCATCCCAGAGCGCTGCGGAGCGCAAAGAACGCTCCACGACTTCGTCGAGTTCCTTCTTTCGATTGCGTCCTGCGACCCGGAGACTGAAAACGACGTTTTCGTAGATCGATTTGGCGAATGGATTGTATTTCTGGAAAACCATTCCCACGCGCTTTCGCAGGGAAATCACTTCGACCTTGGGGTCATACAGGCTGTTGCCATTCAAGCGGATGTCACCTTGATGTCGCACCCCATCGATGAGGTCGTTCATCCGATTCATGTTTCTTAACAGCGTCGACTTACCACAACCAGACGGCCCAATCAGGGCTGTGACCTGGCGCTCCGGTATTCTCATGTCGATGCCATACAGAGCCTGCTTCGGTCCGTAGAAGAAACTGAAGTGGTCGACGGCGATAAAATCTTCGCGGGGCATCAGAAACTGCTGGTGGCGTACTTCTTCCGGAGACGGTTACGAATGATGATCGCGGACAGATTCATCACGACCACGATCGTGATCAGCAGCAGCGTGGTCGCAAAGACCATAGGCTTTGCCGCTTCCGAGTCAGGCGATTGGAAACCGAGGTCGTAGATATGGAAACCGAGGTGCATGAATTGCCGCTCTGCATGGATGAAGGGAGCGGTGCCATCGATGGGAAGATCTGGAGCGCTCTTCACGACGCCTACGAGCATCAGCGGTGCCACCTCCCCGGCTCCGCGGGCCATGGCGAGAATGACCCCCGTGAGAATGCCTGGAAGAGAAGCGGGGAGAACGACCCGCTGGATCGCCTGCCACTTTGAGGCTCCGCACGCGAGGGCGGCCTCACGGACGCCGCGAGGCACCGCGGCCAATGCTTCTTCCGTGGCCACAATCACCACGGGAACGGTCAACAGAGCCAACGTCAACGAAGCCCACAAAATCCCCCCGCTCTTGAACACTGGCTCTTCACTGGTCGGGAAGAACCAATCGTCCACCACGCCGCCGACAAAATAGATGAAGAAGGCGAGGCCAAAGACGCCGAAGACGATCGATGGAACCCCAGCGAGGTTGTTGACAGAGATGCGAACGGCTCTCACTAGTGGTCCCTGTTTCGCATACTCGCGCAGGTAGATGGCCGCGATGACGCCAAATGGAGTCACGAACAGGCTCATCACCAGGGTCATCACCACCGTTCCGAAGATCGCAGGATAGACTCCACCTTCCGTATTGGCTTCACGGGGATCGCTAATGAGGAAGCTGCCAATGCGACGCAGCATCTCACCGATTCTTCCGAAGAACCCGACTTCATTGGGACGGAATACGTGGAGCAATTCTCCCACTGGAAGCGACAGCGGGCGGCCATCGATGGATTCGACCACCAGATGATCGGCCTCCAGTTCCTGGCGAATTTCGGTGCGCTGTTCATCGAGTTGAGCAAATTCCGTTTGCAGGGCTTCCAATCGAGCCGTGATCTCAGGAGAGGTTCCCGACAACTTCTCCTTCAGGCGGAGTTCTTTGACCTCCTTGGCGTTGCGGCCGATACGGTCTTTTTCGATGTCTTCCAATTGATCCCGACGGTCAGAAGCTTCTCGGATGCGCTGAGTGAGTTGCTTTCGGAAATCCGAGGAGGTTCCTTCCACCGTCGCGCCATCATGAAGCTGGATCGATTGGATGCGCCCGATCACTAAGCCACCTTCGAGTCGCTCAATGAGCGCCAAATCTTCGGGTTGCTGGGTTTCTTGGATTTGCGCCTGATCGACGTAGAGGAACTTTTCTCCGTAGAGTTCTCCATTGCCGCGAAAGATTTGGATCTCCTCGTGAGCGCTGCCGTCCATGGCGCGGCGACTGCGTTCCTGCACCACATACCCAGCGACCGTCTCGAGGGTTCCTTCGCGGTCGACTTTCCAAACTTCGATGCGACCTGGCCAAAAGGACTCAAGTCCCTTTGTCACGACCAGACCGAGCAGTCCGACGGTCAAGAGCACGCCAATGGCGAGGCCGGCGGCCGTGAGCCACACAAAGGGCTCGCCGCGACGCGATCGTCCGGTGCTGGCAAAATTGGAAGGCTTGGCAGGCATGAAACGAAAATCAGACGAGCTTGTTTTTCTCCCTCAGGCGTTGGCGCATCACCTCCGCCACGCTGTTGAGGATGAAGGTCAGCATGAACAGCACGAGAGCGCCGAGGAACAGGGTTCGATAATGAGTCGAACCCGGGGCGGCTTCTGGCAGCTCGACGGCGATATTTGCGGAAAGCGTGCGCATCCCGCTGAAGATGTTCCATTCGGTCACCGGGGTGTTGCCGGTGGCCATGACGACGATCATCGTTTCGCCTACGGCTCGTCCAAAGCCGATCATCAGCGCTGAGAAGATCCCGGGGGAGGCCACGGGAATGATCACCGTTCTCACGACCTGCCAGCGGCTGGCGCCGAGTGCGGCGGAGGCTGCGGTGAGGGTTTTGGGAACGTTCGAAAGAGCATCTTCGGCAATGGTGAAAATCACCGGAATGACCGCGAAACCCATCATGAATCCGACCACCAACGAGTTCCGTTGGTCAAACGACAAGCCAGTTGCCTGAGGCCACCAGAGTCTGAAATCTGCGATCTCTCGCCCGCTCTCCGGTTCTTTGTAGATAAAAACTGCTTTCTCCAACAGCGGGCCCGCCATCCAAGCAAGCCAGCCGATCAAGAGAACGACCGGAACCATCACCATCCACTCCCGGCCCCCTTCAAAGCGACCCCGAACTTGGATCGGTTGGCGGCTCCAGATCACTCCCACAAGCATCGCTGACAATGGCAGGGAGAGGCAGACCAACAAAATCGATGGAACTTTGTCTTCAATGATCGGTGCCAACCAGATCCCCGCAAGGAACCCCAGCACCACGGAGGGCAGCGACGCCATGATCTCCATGGCAGGTTTGACCACCCGTTTCATGTCGTGCGGCAGGAAAGCCGCCGAGAACACTGCCGCCAAGAGAGCGATCGGGAGGGAAAACAAGAGGGCGTAAAACGTGCCCTTCAGGGACCCCACGATCAGAGGAATCAGAGAGAGCTTGGGCTCAAAATCATCCGAACCTCCGGTCGATTGCCATTGGAATACCGGCTCTGAGCCTCCTTCATACCATACCTTTCCGAAAAACGCCCGCCATCCCGCTTCTGGATGAGGGTCCTTCAGGGAGAATCGTTGGACCTGGCCTTCGTGGCCCACGATGAAGAAATGTTCGGTTTTGCCATCAATGGTGGCGGCGACCGGTTCAAATTCGGCGAACCCCTCCCAGCGCACCGCCCCTGAGGTGAGATGGCGCACGGAAAGTTGTCCCCCAGCGCCGGTGAGGAAGCTTTTGTTGCGTAAGCTGGGGGCAAAAACCGGAGCACCCGTGCCAATTCCGGGAAACTCTTTGGTTTCTCCGAAAAGCCGCTGGTTCGAACCTTCAGGGCGGAACAAGCTGAACACTTTTTGATCCCCTGCGGCATCCGTGAGAGCCACGGAGACCCCTCCGAAAAGATAGTCCATGCGCACCGGTGGTGCGCCGTGGAAGGGCTCAAAGGTTTGAACCAGCGTCACCTCGCCTCCCGACTCCTGGAAGTAACGTACTTGGCCATCAGCACCGGAAACCAGCCCCGCCTGTCCGTTTTGTGAGGCGGTCACCGAGACCACCCCGGAAGTCATGCTTTCCGTCAGGTCGACGGTGCCTTGGAGAGTGAGTTTGGGTTTCCCGATCAGAGCGCGCTTTTTCCCCAGTCGCAGCGCGGCAAGGCCTTGATCACGGGCGACCATCAACAGGCGTTTGTCGCCGCCATCGCCGTACGACAAGGCGGTCACTTTCCCTTCTCCAGTCGAGACCGTGAACCAAGGTTCCGTTTCGATGGTGGGAACGATCGTCCGCGTCCCGTCCTCGGAAAATTCTGTCTGATAGACGACGAGGAAGGATCCGACACGTCCATCGGCTAAGCCGACCGCGACTCTCCGATGCACGGGATCGAAGGAGCTCGCCGTGACTTCAACATCCTTCAATGAGGGGACGTCGAGAACTGAGCGCTCTCCGCTCACCATATCGATGAACACCACCTCATCGCCGCCGCGATAGAGGAAAGGATGCTCACCCCATTCATCGACGCCGAGGATCTGGACGTCTCCCCCCGGAGTGGAAACCACCTCTTCGGCTTCCACTTGGGCACCCGAAAACAAGGGCAGGATTTCCCGAACAATGAAAAAGAAGATCCCGAAGACGGCAATGATGACCGCCAGACCTCCGATGCGGATGAGCTGGGTCATCGCGCGATCGAGCATCAGGGTGCGCTTGGAGACCTCGAACCTCTTGGGATCGGGAGCTGGAGGCTTGGCGGAACTCATTCGGGAGCGCTGAATCAAGAGAGAGGCCCGTCAGGGGACAACTCCACCCAAGTGACAACTTGGACGCGGATATTGCTGGTCCCAGACGGGCTTGGGGTCAATGCGTCAGATCACTTCGAGAGCGATTCCAACACCTCAGTGGCCAGTTCCGCAGGAAGGGGGAAGTAGCCATCTTTTTCCACGACTTCCTGACCGTCTTTCGAGAGCACGAATTTCATGAACTCGAGAGAAGTCTTTGCGAGGGGTTCACCGGGCTTCTTGTTGACGTAAATCAGAAGGAAACGAGCCAGGGGATAGTCACCCGAGAGGGCGTTGTCGTAGGTCGCTTCAAAGAACTCACCGCCATCGCTGGAAAGTGGTAGCGCGCGGACTCCCGAAGTTTTGTATCCGATCCCCGAGTAGCCGAGAGCGTAGAGATCTCCTCCCACCCCCTGCACGACGGCCGAAGAGCCGGGCTGTTCCTTCACCGTTGGCTTGTAGTCACCCTTGCCCAGCACGTGTTCTTGGAAGAAGCCATAGGTGCCGGAGGCGGAGTTGCGGCCGTAAAGGGAGATCGGACGGCCCTTCCAGGCATCGAGGCCCAGTTGCCCCCACTCCGTGAGGTCCTGGCTCCCGCTCTTGCGAGTGCTGGAAAAGATCCCGTCGACTTGGGCCAAAGACAGTCCCTTCAAGGGGTTGTCCTTGTGGGCGAAGACCGCAAGCGCATCAATCGCGACTTTCACCTCCGTCGGCTTGTAGCCGAATTTCTTTTCGAAGGCGTCCATTTCTTCAGCCTTCATCGGACGGCTCATGGGCCCGAGTTGGGACGTGCCTTCGATCAGCGCTGGCGGAGCGGTGGATGACCCTTTGCCCTCGATCGAGATGGTCACATTCGGGTAGGCCTTTTTGAAGCCTTCTGCCCAAAGGGTCATGAGGTTATTGAGCGTATCCGATCCCACCGAGCTCAGGCTGCCCGAAACTCCGGAAACCGACTCGTAGGCAGGCAGGTTTTCATCGAGGTGAGATTCAGCGGCCATGGCGGTGGCCATGCCGGCGGCGAGGATACCAGTCAGGATTGCTTTCATGGGAAAAGTGGTTTGGCGTGGATCAGGTGTTAACAGAACAGAAGCGCTTGGTAGGCGCGGCAGAGACATCGGAAATGTTGAGGCTTTTGCCAGTGGATCTATGGTGACGGAGTTGTCACGCTGGGCTTTCGAAAGGCATGTCAAAGCCGTCACCCGACCCTCCTCGGCAGACACCTCGGACCCTCGGGTGACGGAGAGCGTTTTCCATCAGAAGAAGCTGCGGAAGCCGAACCAGGTAGTGACCGCATCGTAGTCTCCTTGGCTTCCCACGCCGGGCGTGTTCATCCATTCGTATTCGACGCCGCCTTGAACTTTGAGGTTATGGCCACAAAGGTAATAGTTGAGGCCTGCGTAAATGGATTGGTGTTCATTGCCTCGCCCGGAATTGACGTTCACGACAGGCCCGTGGTCGCGACGCACGTAGCGGCTATTGGCTCGAATGCCTTGGTCCTCAGATGACCCGGCATATTGGTAGCGAACGACGCCCTCAAGCTTGTCCTTTACCAGCCAGACATGGGGCATCACCACCAAGGCCCAAAATTCGCCCTGGCGACTGCGCCGGCCGACTCCGTTGCCGGCACTTCCGTTATCGCCGTAGTAAAGGTCCCCGATGACCCCCCAGGTTTCCGCATCGTACTCAGCGGTGAAGCTGGTGGCCCAAGCGTAGTTCCAGAGGCTGTCCTCTCCTTGGGTCGCGTCGGCATCGTTTTGGACGAAATCCCAGTAAAACGACCACTGCTCGCTCGCCGCATAGCCAAGGCCCACTGTATAGGCCAGACCATCGTGCCAGCCACCGATGAAGTCGACATTGTCCCCATCTTCATTGGTGTCGGTACTGAAGACTCCCACCATGGCAGACCATGGTCCTTTTTCGGCGGAGATGGTCACGCCTGTGGGGCGGAGGCTGTCGTAAACTTTGTTGGAAATGGCTGAGCGCTCCACGGTGAGAAGCTTCTTCGATGACTCCCTCGCTTCCGATCCGAGCGTGAATTTATGCCGGCCATAAGCCACCTCAAGGGCATCCAGAGCCTCGATGCCGAAAGCCTTCTTGGCATCGAAGAAAAGCAGGGCTTCATCGAAATCCTCGTAGCCCCATCCGAGCTGATCATCCCCGGGAAAGCGGCTGGTCGCATGCCGCGCGTCATCAACCAGGTTCACGTTTGCCTTCGCCGCAAAGTAGTTCAGGAACTTGACCTGAGCGCCGAGTCGAAACCGTCGCAGTTCGGTGTAGTCATCGCTGAATTCGTAGCCATTGACATCCTGCCCGGCGACGTAAGCCGCTTGCCATTGGAAGCGTCCGAAGATGCCGATTTCCTGAATGAACGGATTCTCCCCTTTGTAGAGAGTGCCAGGCTTGTTGGAGAGCCACTCGCACCAGTCCCCTGCCCCAGTTGCCGTCCCTGTGGGAGGGGCGATGAGTTCTTGGGGTTCACCCGCGAGGGCGGTGGAGACACCGAGCCCGAGGAGGGCCATGCGAAGCCCTTGAGCGAGGGCAATTTCGAACGATTTCATGGTTGCGTGGGAAGTCATGGATTTTGACCGGGCGCTTCCTAGGGTGACAACCCCGTCACCCGGGAGTGATGTTGTGTGACGCTTTTGTCACGCCGAGCGGGCGAGGCGAAAAACCTGCCCTTTTCCTTTACTGGAAGCGGGTTGTAGGTTCTTTGCCTGGATGGAATGCTCCAGTTTGCGTGAACCTTCTGTCACATGGCGAGCTTCCATTGTGAAATCGCCCTTCTCGAGTTTCCCGAGGGAGATCGAGACAGCGCCGCATATCAAGCCAGCCCCTTCTCTCCCAAGCCCTTCGCACGACTCCATCCTTGCCATCGGGCGGGTGGGCACCTATTTCGCCCCGCAACATGGCTAGCACTCCTGTCATCAACCTCCGCCGCGGACACGCGGTTCGTCATAATGGCGACGTTTGCGTCGTGATCTCCCACGAGCTCAAAACGCCTCCTCGAATGGCGTCCTACGTTCAGATGTCGATCCGCAGCGTGGCGACCAAGAAGGTGTCGAACCTTCGCCTCACCTCGAACGATTCGATGGAAGGCGTGATGCTGGAGCGCATCCCCCACGAATACTCCTACAAGGACTCTGCCGGTCACCACTTCCTCCACAATGAGACCTACGACGACGTCGTGGTTCCTGAGGAGATCATCGAGATCGTGAGGGACTACCTGATCGAGGCTCAAATCTACACCTTGCTCTTCGCAGACGGTGTGGTGGCTGACATCGAGCTTCCGCCGTCGATGGTCATGACCGTTGCCGAAGCCCCCGAGGGCATCAAGGGCGACTCCGCCAACAACGCGAACAAGACCGTGGTGATGGAGACCGGCTTGGTCGTGCAGGCTCCTCTTTTCATCAATCCCGGTGAAAAGTTGCTGATCAAAACCGAGGACGGATCCTACATCAGCCGCGCCTAAAGAGCCTCAAGAGGCCGGATTTGCCCAGCTTGGGTGCATTTCCGGCCTTTCTTTCCTCGCCGCCGGCCTGAGTTTGTGAAATTTTTCACAAAGTGCGCTTGCCGCTGGCTGGGGTGGTTTTCATATTCCCGCCGCGCCGTTTCCCGACCGTGCCGAACGCACGTTTCCTCGCATCGACATGAGCGACTCCGCATCGACCACAGAAGCCCGCCTTCCCAAGGATCTTGCCGCCGAAAAAGGCATGGTCAACGTGCAGATCAATGGCGTTTGGTGCCAGGTTCCGAAAGGCACCCGCATGATCGAGGCCTGTCGGATGTTCGGCGTCGACGTCCCCCACTACTGCTACCATCCGAAGCTGTCTTCTCCGGGCAACTGCCGCATGTGCCTGGTTCAAATGGGCATGCCACCACGCCCGGCTCCGGGTCAGGAACCCAGCTACAATGACGAGGGCTAC
This sequence comes from Haloferula luteola, assembly GCF_014201715.1. Lineage (GTDB taxonomy): Bacteria > Verrucomicrobiota > Verrucomicrobiia > Verrucomicrobiales > Akkermansiaceae > Haloferula > Haloferula luteola. The sequence continues at coordinate 80,916 of NZ_JACHFD010000001.1, read as the reverse complement.
CTCGATATCGGCTGGATGCCCCGCCCAGTGATTGCCTGCGCCAATACGGTGACGGAGAACATGGGCATCCGTACCACGGGCGATCTGGTCGACAAGGTGCGCCAAGGGGTCATGGAGTTCCTCCTGATCAATCACCCGCTGGATTGCCCCATCTGCGACCAAGCAGGCGAGTGCCGACTTCAAGAGCACTCGGTGGGTTACGGCCGGGGCGTTTCGCGCTTCATCGACATGAAGGTGAAGAAGCCGAAGAACGTCGACATCGGACCACGCATTCGACTCGATGACGAGCGCTGCATCATGTGCAGCCGTTGCATTCGTTTCATGGCGGAAGTGGCTGATGATCCGGTGCTTGGATTTACTCAGCGCGGCACCTACACCACCCTCACCGTCCACCCGGGCCGCAAGCTCGATTCCAACTACTCGCTGAACACCGCCGACATCTGCCCGGTGGGTGCCCTCACCAGCAACGATTTCCGCTTCGAAATGCGTGTTTGGTTCCTCAAGGAAACCAAAACCATCGACGTCAACTGCGGGACCGGAGCCAACATCATCGTTTGGACCCGTGGCAATCGCGTCTACCGGATCACTCCTCGTCAAAATGACGAAGTGAATTCCTGCTGGATGCCCGATTCGCATCGCCTCAATTTTCACTATATCGATGGCCCTGAGCGACTCACTGAGCCGATGGTGAAGCTCGATGGCGTGCATCAGCCCGCCACATGGGATCAGTCCATCCGCTTGGTGCGGGAGGCTCTGACCAACTACCCAGCACAGCAAATCGCCATCATCGCCTCCTCACGAATGACCAATGAGGAGCTTCACATGGTGCGCAAACTTGCTGAAGGCCACGGCATTGATCAGATTTCGACCGTGCCGCGCATCGGCGAGAGCGACGGGAAACTGATCTCTGCCGACCGCAATCCGAACACCACGGGAACTCGCTTGGTTTGGAAACGAGAAGATCCCGCATTCCGACTTTCGGCCATTCTCGATGGCGTTCGTAGCGGTGAAATCAAGGCGCTGCTCGTATTCGGAGAGGATCTTACCGCCGAGGCGGGCTTCACTCAAGAAGACCTCAGCAAGCCCGAGTTCATGGCTTCGGTTCAACTGCTTGCCGGGCCCACCGCCGAAGCCAGCCATGTGGTTCTCCCGGGTGCCGCCTTCGCTGAAAAGCGAGGTTCGATGGTCAATGTCACCGGGCGCTTGCAACGCCTCAATCGAGCCGTGGAGCCCCCTGAAGAGGCTCGTGACGATTGGGAAATCCTCCGTGATCTGGCTGGTTCTGTAGGCCCCTATCTGATCGAAGATGTCTTCAAAGACATGGCCGGATCCGTCTCGGAGTTTGCCGACCTCTCCCTCTCGAAAATCGGCGACCTCGGAGTCGTGGTGACCGAAACTGGCGTGACCATTCCCCTTCTTGAAAACGAGCGCGCCCGCAAGGCTTCGGGTGAGATCGTCGGCTGACCCTTCCCTTCCCTTCCTGAATCCATGGAGCTTCTCATCCAACTCGCGATCATTGCAGCCAAGGTCATCGGCCTCACGTTCCTGATCGTGTTGCCACTGGTGCCGATCTCGGTGTATTTTGAACGCCGATTTTCAGCGATCATCCAAGACCGGGTCGGTCCGAACCGAGTCGGCATTCCACTCACCCTCCTAGGGGGAAAGAAGGACATCTCCTTCTTTGGTTTGGTCCAACCGATGGCGGACGGCCTCAAGTTGTTTCTCAAGGAGGACTTCACCCCGGTTCACGTCCGTAAGGCCTATTTCTGGTTGGCTCCGGCGCTGGTGATTGTGCCGTCTTTGATCACCGTTTGTGTCGTGCCGTTTGGTTCCTCGATCGGATTCACGGGCGAGGAGGTCAAACTGGTCATCGCTGACCTCGACGTGGGCCCACTCTTCGTTTTCGCCATCGCATCGCTGTCGGTGTATGGCATCACCTTGGCCGGCTGGTCTTCGAATTCCAAATACCCCTTCGTGGGCGGCGTGCGTTCGACGGCGCAGATGATTTCCTACGAAATTGCCCTCGGACTTTCGATCATTCCAGTGCTCCTCTACTATGGAGACCTGAATCTCTCGAACATCGTCGAGCACCAGGCCAAGCACGGGTGGCTGTTGCTGCCGCTGTGGGGTCATGATGCCGACCACACCTTGGTGTCGAAGCTGCTATTTTGGATTCCGGCGTTCATCGCTTTCCTGATCTTCACGGTTTCGATCTTTGCGGAGACGAACCGGATGCCCTTTGACCTTCCCGAGTGCGAAACCGAACTCGTCGGAGGTTACCACACCGAGTATTCCTCCATGAAATTCGCCATGTTCTTCATGGGCGAATACGCGGCCATGGTCATTGGGTCTGCCATGATCATTACGCTATTTCTCGGCGGCTGGTCGCTGGGCTTCGGGAGCGATGCTTTTATCTCCGGACTGGCGATTGGCGGATTCAAAATTGGTGGACTGATCCATCTCGCCATCTTTATGGCGAAGCTAGTAGCCTTCATCCTGTTCTTCATTCTGGTGCGTTGGACGGTGCCTCGGTTCCGTTACGACCAACTCATGCGCTTGGGTTGGGTGATCTTCTTCGAAGCGGCGCTGATCAATGTCTTCCTGGCCGCTCTGGTCATCGCGGCTCCCCAACTTGGCACGGTCATCACTGTCGTGGGCGCTGTCCTGCTCGTGATCGTTTCCGCCGCACTGTTGTGGGTGCTTCGCGCCTCCGAACCGAAAGCCGCTCCGAATTACGGTCTGCTAGGCTCCAACTGAACCCCTTCCTCATCGATGCCAGTCGTCAAAGTCAAACGCCCCGAACTCGCCGCCGGCGAAAAGGTCTACCTCGGAGCCATCGTCAAAGGCTTCTTCATCACGATGAAGCACGCCTTCGATTCGCTGCGCGGGAAAACCCGTGGAGCGGATACCCTCAAGTCGTCAGGACTCGGGGCCACGATGCAGTTCCCTGAACAGCGGTGGGACGACCAGATGCCCGAATACTATCGCGGAGCCCCCACGCTGGTGACCGACGAACAAGGTCGCGAACGCTGCGTTTCCTGCCAACTTTGTGAGTTCATCTGCCCGCCCAAGGCGATTCGCATCGAGCCCGGTGAAATCCCTAATGATGATGCTTGGGCCAAGGTGGAAAAGCGTCCCAAGGAGTTCGATATCGACATGACCCGCTGCATCTACTGCGGCATGTGCGAGGAAGTCTGCCCCGAGCAGGCCATCTTCCTGCGAAAGGACTACCTCATCACCGGCGGCAGCCGTGCCGAGATGGTGCATGACAAGAAGAAGCTCTACGAAATCGGCGGAGTCCGCGTCGGCCTCGTCAACAAGTGGAACGAGCTGAAGTGACCGTATCGCCCTGACCTCCTTTCCCATTCTTTAGCCATGCCTCTCCTTCTGTTCTGGATTTTCGCCATCCTGATGTTGCTCGGCGGCCTTGCCGTGGTGGTGCTGCCCAATCCGGTGGCCTCAGCGTTGTCGATGGTGGTGTCCTTTGTCGGACTCGCCGGACTGTTCGTCGGCCTCAATGCCTTCTTCGTCGGGGTGATGCAAATCCTCGTCTATGCCGGTGCCATCATGGTGCTGTTTCTCTTCATCATTATGCTTCTTGATTTGAAGACCGAAGAGAAGCGCACGCCCAAGCTTGTTCCTGTGATCGGCGGACTAGGGATCGTGCTGGCGTTCACCATTCAGCTGCTGGGTGTGCTGGGAAGCACTCCTGACAAAGCGGCGGAACCGCTTGACCTCACTGCCGCTTCAGTCGCCATGGCAGAGACCAGCCCCGGCATTTCCGCCAAACTCGCCGCTGGGCATTTGCCAGACGTCAACCTCGTCGGTCAGGTCGCTTTCACCAGCTACAATTTGCCGCTTCAAATTGTCGGCGTGCTTCTCCTCGTTGCCACCGTTGGAGTGGTGGTGCTTTCCAAACGCCAGACGACCTGAGCCATGGCCTCTCTGAATTCCTACCTCTTTGTTTCCGGCCTCCTGTTCATCATCGGCCTTTCCGGCGTGGTCATGCGCCGGAACATCATCGTGGTGTTCATGTGCCTCGAGCTGATGCTGAGTGCCGCCAACCTCACCCTGGTCGCCTTTTCGCGATTCAACGGCACCGGAGGGCTGCCTGACTACAGCGCCCAGATGCTGGTCTTCTTCGTGATCACGGTAGCAGCGGCCGAGGTCGCCGTCGGGTTGGCCATCATCGTCGCCCTCTATCGAGCCCGCCAGACGATCCACACCGACGAATTGACTGCGCTGAAAGACTGACGCTCGGAACCCACTTCCCCAAGAGACTTTTTCCTCGACCTAACATCCGCCTTCCATGCTGCCCTGGCTCCTTCTCCTCCTTCCCCTCTGCTCTGCAGCGGTGAATCAGCTCTATCTGAAGCGGAACGCGTTTCTTGCTTCGATGCTCTCCGTGGCATCGGTGGTGGTGACGCTGATCGTTTCCTTCCTTCTCCTCGGAAAGACAGACGGCGGCCCCAGCTATTCCTGGATCTCGATCGGGGATTTCCAATTGCCGATTCAACTGAAGCTCGACGCTCTGTCGACGGGCATGATGATCGTGGTCACCGGGATCGGCGCCCTGGTGCATATTTTCTCCCTCGCCTACATGGCGGAGGATGGCGCCAAGGCGCGCTTCTTTACCTGCCTCTCGCTTTTCATGTTCTCCATGACCGGCATCGTTTTGGCGGGGAACTTCATCATGACTTTCATTTTTTGGGAGCTGGTGGGTTTGAGTTCCTATTTGCTGATCGGTCACTGGTATGAAAAGGACTCGGCAGCAGACGCCGCCAACAAGGCTTTCATGGTCAATCGCGTCGGTGACTTCGGATTTCTGATTGGCATTCTCCTCACCTTTGGCCTCACAGGAACCTTTGTGTTCGACGACATGAAGGTCGGCTTGAACAACTTTGCTGCCCTGCATCCCGACCTCGTCGGTGGGCTCCTTGCCGCGGCCATTCTTTGTGTGTTCTGCGGTGCTGTGGGCAAATCCGCTCAGATGCCCCTCCACGTTTGGTTGCCCGATGCCATGGAAGGACCAACCCCGGTTTCAGCTCTGATCCACGCCGCGACCATGGTGGCGGCAGGTGTCTACATGCTCTTCCGCGTGCAACTTTCTCTCGGTGCCGAGGCCTTCGAAGGAGTTGCCGGAAACGCCATTGCCTGGGTAGGTGGCTTCACGTCGCTGTGCGCCGCCCTGATGGCCACTCAGCAGAACGACATCAAACGCGTGCTGGCTTACTCCACTCTCTCGCAACTGGGCTACATGGTGATGGCTGTGGGTCTGGGCGGAGCGGAAGCCGGCATGTTCCACCTTTTCACCCACGCTTGGTTCAAGGCCCTCCTCTTCTTGGGCTCTGGCGCAGTGATTTACGCCTGCCATCACGAGCAGGACATCTGGAAGATGGGCGGCCTGATCAAGAAGATGCCGATCACTACCCTGACCTTCGCCATCGGCACCGCTGCCCTGATCGCGGTTCCTTTCGTCACTTCCGGTTTCTATTCCAAGGAAGAAATCCTCGCGACGGCTTATGCGAAGAACAAGATTCTGTTTGGAATCGCTGTCTTCGTGGCTTTCCTCACGACCTTCTACATGACCCGAGCATTTGTGGTCGCCTTCCTTGGCAAGCCGCGGGATCACGGTTCCGATCATGCCCATGAAGTGGGCCCCCTGATGCTGGCTCCGCTCTGCTTGCTGGCACTGATGGCGATCGGCTCATCCTGGCTCACCAAACCCCTCAGTGCCGTGGATCCGCGGCTGATTCATCATGCCGAGGAACACGCAGAAGGGCATCTTCTCATCCTCGGGTTGTCAGCTGCTGCACTGGTGCTCGGATTGCTTGCCGGATTTCTCCTGTATCGAGGGAAGGACAAAGACCCCATCGATCTGCCCCTTCTCCAAAACCGTTTTTACATCGATGTGGTGTATGAAAAGGGTGTCGTGAAACTCCTTCAGGACGGTCTCGCCGCGCTGATTCACTTCCTCGATGTCTGGGTGATCAATGGACTCCTTGTTGGTGGTTCTGCGCGCCTCTCCCAATCGTTTGGCAACCTCTTCCGCCGAGCTCAGGCGGGCAACCTTCAGGGCTACGCCTTCCTTCTCGGGATTGGCGTCGTGCTGGTCATCTACTTCACCACTTTCTGGAACTAAGCGCCCGGTTTTCTCATGCTCCTCGCCCTTGTCCTGATCCCTATTCTCGCCGCTCTCGCCATCCTTGGCGGTGCCCAAGCTCGCATGGCTGCCTTGGTGGCTGCGGGTCTTAACCTCGCGCTTGGCATCGCTGCCGCGTTGCAACCGGCCGCTCCATTTTGGTCGATCTCTTGCAGCGTCCTGAGTCGGCCCGACATCCACCTTGCCTTGGGTCTCTACGATGGCATGAGCGTGGTGATGCTGCTTCTTGCCGTGATCGTGACCCTGGCGGCTGTGCTTTCCGGGAAAGCTCCGGAAGGTCGTGAAAAGCTCTACTATGCCTCCTCTCTGCTGATTTCAGCCGGAGCGATCGGGGCTTTCGTCGCCACGGACCTTTTCTTCTTCTACGCCTTCCACGAACTGGCCCTGATTCCGACATTCCTGATGATTGGGATTCTTGGCCGTGGTGATCGCCGGGCCATTGCCTGGAAGATCACCCTCTATCTGGGCTTCGGTTCCTTGATATTGCTGGCCGGGCTGCTGTGGCTCGCCCATGTCGCAGGAACTTTCAGCATCCCAGAAATGCTGGCTCGCGGCCCAGTGGATGCCGCTTCTCAGAAAGGGATCGCAGCGCTCCTCATCGTGGGTTTTGGCATCCTGGTCTCGCTCTTCCCGTTCCACTCCTGGGCGGCTCCTGCCTATGCCAGCGCACCGGCCCCGACCGCCATGCTTCACGCCGGGGTGCTCAAGAAATTTGGTCTTTATGGGCTGCTTCGCCTTGCGATTCCGCTGCTGCCTTCCGGAATGCACGCGTGGCTGACTCCATTGTGTGTATTGCTGCTGGGCAACATTCTATGGGTGGGCTTTGTCACTCTGAACCAGCGGCGTCTTGATGGCGTGTTGGGTCACTCGTCTGTGATGCACATGGGCTACATCTTTCTGGCCATCGCGGCTCTCGCGGCTTCGCCGATGAACGATCTCGCTCTGCCTGCTGCCGTGCTTCTGATGTTTGCCCACGGCATTTCGATCGCACTTGGCTTCGGGCTCGCCGACCGCATCGAGCGCAAGACCGGATCCCTCGACTTCGCCGATCTCGGGGGCCTGGCCAAGCCAGCACCGGGTCTGGCATTTCTCTTTGGCCTGGCAACCATGGCCAGCATCGGCTTGCCAGGTTTGGCCAACTTCGCAGGAGAAGTGATGGTCTTCGTCTCCTCCTTCCGCAATTACCTCCCAGCCGAAGGCATGGGTCCGGTCCAAATCACCTGCGTCCTCGCGATTTGGGGTGTCGTGATCAGTGCCGTCTATGGCCTGCGTGCGTTCCGACGGACCTTTCACGGCCCGACCCGCCCGTCTACGGAAACGGCGACCGACTTGTCGCTCTGTGAACGAGCCCCATCGCTGTTGCTGGCTGGCGTGTTGTTGGCTGTCGGCATATTCCCGAACCTCCTTCTTTCTCTTCTCCAGTAATTCCCGCCGGGTCCCACCCTTTTCTTTTCCACCATGCCCGCCTATTACCTCGAAGCCCTTACGGTCACTCTCGGCATCGTTCTCTTGATGCTTGAGGCCTTTGGTCCTGCGCACTCCAAGCGCCATATCGGCTTGATTGCTGCCTGCGGACTCGGGCTGATTTTCATCTTCAACCTTTTCGCGATCGGCCCAGATCAGGCGCGACCCGATTCGGCTTGGGCCGGGTGGCCACTCTGGAATTTGTATGGCTACGACGGGATCGCCCGCTTTTACAAAGGATTTGCCCTCGCCTGCACCGCACTGGTGATTCTCATGGCGCTGGATTACCGCCCGATTCTCGCTAGGTTCACCGACCATCCCGGTAGCGAGGCGGCGACAGGCGAGTACTATGCGCTGCCCGTCTTCGCCTGTGCAGGCATGATGTGGATGGCTTCTGCTAAGGATTTGGCCTCCGCCTTTGTTGCGCTGGAGCTTGTTACCATCACCTTCTACATTCTTGTCGCCTTCCTCCGCCGCAATCTCGGATCGCTTGAGGCCGGTGTGAAATACCTCATTCTCGGTGCTTTGAGCACGGGCTTCCTCGTCTATGGCATCGCCTGGATTTACGGCAGCACCGGGACCATGAATTTGCAGGCCCTTGGTCTGAAGTTGGCCACCGCGACGGAGGCCTCGCCCGCCTTGTTGCTTGGCGTAGGTTTGGTGCTGGTTTCCCTGGCCTTCAAGATTGGCGCGGTTCCGATGCACGTCTGGATCCCCGATGTGTATCAAGGCGCACCGACGCCCACCACTGCTTTCCTCTCCGTGGGTTCGAAGGCTGCAGGTTTTGTGCTGCTGTTGCGCTTCCTTGATCCCTTGCTTCAAGTGGGCTCCCCCGTGGCCAAGCACGTCATGGTGATGCTCGCCATCCTTGCAGGTGCGACCCTCTTGGTTGGAAACCTTGCGGCGATCGCCCAAACCAACTTCAAGCGCTTGCTGGCCTATTCCTCGATTTCCCACGCGGGGTTCCTCACTCTGGCACTGGCCTCCTGGCAGACTTCATCCGCCACGGCCATGGGTTCGGTCACCACCGTCAGCTTCTATTTGGCGACCTATCTGCTCATGACCCTGGCCGCCTTCTTCATCCTTGCTCAAGTGCGGCTGCAGAGTGGTTCGGAGGAGATTGATGCTTTCAATGGTCTCGGCAAGCGTTCGCCGATGCTTGCCCACGCGCTCACCGTGATCATGGCGGCCATGGCCGGTGTTCCACTGACGGCCGGATTCTGGGGCAAATGGTTCGTCTTCTCCCTGGCCGTGAATCAGGGACTCTGGTGGTGCGTTGCCCTGGCGACCATCGGCGCTGCTGCAGGCTTTTACTACTACTTCAAGTTGATCCGCGCCATGTGGTGGGTGGAAGCTTCGGCCGATGCTCCCGTGGTTCAACTTCCAGGGATCAGCCGAGTGGTTGTGATCACTCTGACACTTGCCATCCTCATTCTAGGGGTATTCCCGGCGCCTATTCTTTGGTTGATCGGTTAAACCGACAACTCCGCTCTTGGAGATATCATCACTCCGTGTCACGTTTTCCCCGTGATACGGAGTTTTTTGATATTAGGAGGGTTAAGCTCCTTGGCCTGGTCTCAGGTGGAGATCAATGATCAAGGAATAAAAGTTAACTTCGACCCTCTTCTTGAGCTCCCTCAATCGTTCGCGATCTCTCAAGATGCTTTTGAGAAACTGTATCAAACGCCCGCGGCTGAAGAAACCAAGGCGTTTGCATGGATGACGCAAGATCGCGACCGAGCCGTGTTCATGAAGTCCGCCTGGGAAAAGGGCAGAAAGGTTGAATTCTCTCTCTTCGGGGGAGAAGTTCCCTGCGAAGAGGTCACCATCGACTTCTCCGACGAGGGAATCAGTGGAATCAGCCTTAGTATCTACAATCGAGCGGACAGCGAAGGAGTCGACTCGTCTGAGTTCGAACGGCGCTTTAAGGCCACGGGGAAGAAGATGGGAGAGAAAATCGGCGGACGGGTGATGGCACGCAAACCGAATCCAAGCCAAGGCCTTCTGACCGAAGGATGGAGTTGGACGGATCGCGACAGCATGGCGGTGCTTGAGCGCAATCCCGAAGCCTCTCAAGGCCATCTTGAATTTTTGCGCCTTCGGATCGCCCCGACCAAGGCGTCAGGACCGATCGCCAATTCGGTACGTCCTGGAAACAGCAGCCGTGTTCGCAAGTCAGACCTGCCGACCTTCGTCCACAGTCAGGACGGTGATGTGTGGATCGACCCGATTCCCATGGTCGACCAAGGACCGAAGGGTTATTGCGTCGTGGCCTCCGTTCAGAGGCTCTTCGAATACTATGGCATTCCCTGCGATCAGCATCAAATCGCAGAAATGGCCGATTCGGATGCCGATTCGGGCACCTCATCGATCGCCATCATGGGACTGCTTGGGAAGATCGACTACCGCTTCAAAACCCGCTTTGACGTTCTGGGTGTCGAATTCACCAATGGCCAACTCTATAGCGTCAAAGTGCGGTCGGGCGACCGTTTCGATGCCGGCACCGAATTCGACGAACGAGACTTCGAAAAGCAGATCGTGAGGCATGTAGATGCCGGGATTCCCTTGTTGTGGAGTCTGCAACTCGGGATGTTTCCTGAAGAGCCAGCCATTTCCCCACAGGCACGTGGCGGACACATGCGTATGATCATCGGATACAATCTCGATCAGCGAAAGGTCATCTTCTCCGACTCCTGGGGAGCTGGGCATGAGAAGAAGAAAATGAAAATTCGCGATGCATTCCGTGCGACGACGGGAGTATTCACCATCACTCCAACGGTGAACTGACCAACCCCCGACAACTCCTTAGCGGGCGACCGACTGGAGCGCCCGCAACCGATCCAGAGCGCTGCCATCTTGAATGACGGCACGTGCGAGTTCGATTCCGCCGCCAATATCATCGGCCAGCCCACAGCATGCGAGGGCCGTTCCTGCATTCAAAAGCACCATATCGGCCTTCGATCCCGTATCTTTGCCTGCGAGGATGGATTCAAGAATCGCGGCATTAACCGGAGCATCTCCACCTTGCAGGTCCGCCAGCTCTGCATGCACGAGCCCGAAATCTCGTGGACGAACCTCCTCGTCTTCCATGTCCTGATAGGCCCCTGCCTTACAAATGCGGGTCGAACCGAGTAGGCTAACTTCATCAACGGACCGTCCATCGGCCGTGGTTCCATGCACCGCCCAAGCACTCTCGCGACCCAAGCGTTGGAGGATTTCCGCGAAAACCGGGCACCAAGCCCGCTCAAACACGCCGACGAGCTGACAATCCGGCCGGGCCGGATTAAGGAGCGGACCGATCAAATTGAAAATCGTCCGCACTCCCCTTTCGGCGAGTTTTTTGCGAACTCCGACCACCGCCTTGAAAGCGGGGTGATAGGAAGGTGCGAACAGGAAACCGATCCCGGCCTTTTCCAAACATCTGCGGAAACCCTCGGGATCGAGATCGATACGAATTCCCAGAGCTTCCAGTACATCCGCACCACCACTCTTGGAAGTGATTCCGCGATTGCCGTGCTTTACCACCACCCCTCCGGCCGCGGCCACGACAAACATCGTTGTCGTCGATACATTGAAGAGGTTGAGCTTGTCCCCGCCTGTTCCGCAAACATCGATTGTCGGGCCCTCTATATCGGCCAGCCCTACATGAGGATTGACGGCATGTTCGAGAAACTCTTCCACGAATCCCGCGATTTCCGCTGCGCTCTCTCCTTTTTTGGAGAGAGCTTCCAGCAATTGAAGCTTCTTGCCTTCGTCGCCATCCGGATCGAGCAGCAGGCGTGCTGCGACATCAATCTCGCGGCGGCTCAACTCCTGGCCGGATTCGAGGTGGTGAATGATCGCGTCCATTTCGAGAAACTAGCGCCCGCCCCCCCCGACGTGCAACCGTGGAGAAGAAAGAAGCTAAAATCAGCCGAACGATTCCGGCTCCATCCCCTTTTTCCATTTGATATTGCATCCTGTGCTTGGCCGAGCCGGGGAGGGTGGCTCTGCGCCGGAAAGCAGGGCATCGACGGCCGCCGAAAGATCATTTCCGGAAGGGGGAATTTCGTTCTTCGGCCGAGAGTCGTCGAACTGACCTGCGTAGAAAAGCGCGCCTTCTCCGTCAAATAGGAAGAAGTCTGGAGTGCAGGCAGCTCCGTAAGCATGAGCGACTTCTTGTGTGGCGTCGTAGAGGTAGGGGAAATTCCAGCCGTGTTTGCTGGCGAAATCGCCCATGTATTCCGGGCCGTCCTGAGGGTAGTTCTCCACGTCATTGGACGTGATGGCCACCACTCCGATGCCCCGAGTTTTCCATTCGTCCGCCAATGATCCTAAGGCACTCGCCAGCATAACGACGTAGGGACAATGGTTGCAGACAAACACCACCAGCGTCCCGCGAGGTCCTGACACCTCGTCCAGGCGATGCTCTCGTCCCGTCGCATCGGGAAGCGCAAAGCAGGGTGCGGGCTCGCCGGACTTGAGAAGAAAGGTGGAGGGAGTTTCGGCCATGACCATTCCCTCCTTCGCGCGTCGCGGGTCGTCAAGCGACGATTCTCCCAGCCGCGGTTGCCAAGCCTCGGGATCCGTTCCAAGTTGCGGCGTCCATGGAACTCAGCTCCGCCGAACTCGATCGTTACGCCCGCCACCTCACGGTCCCCGGCATCGGGCTTGAGGGCCAATCCCGCCTCAAGGAATCGTCCGTGCTGTTGGTCGGAACGGGAGGCCTCGGCTCCCCTGCTGCCCTCTATCTGGCAGCGGCGGGGGTGGGTCGGATGGGGTTGGTGGACGACGACGTCGTTTCTCGGTCGAACCTCCAGCGGCAGATTCTTCACGGCGAATCCTGGGTGGGAAAGCCCAAGCTCGAGAGTGCAGTGCAGCGCCTGGCGGAAGTGAACCCGCACGTTCAAGTTGAACCTCATGCCTGCCGGCTGACGCCTGACAACGCCGCGGACCTAGTTTCCCAATATGATCTGGTTCTCGATGGATCCGACAACTTTCCCACGCGTTTTTTGACCAACGACGTGTGTTTCCAACAAAAGAAGCCCTGCGTCTACGGGTCGATATTTCGCTTTGAAGGGCAAGTGACGGTTTTCGCCCCCCATCTTGGTGGTCCGTGCTATCGATGCATGTTGCCGAGTGTGCCGCCGTCGGGCGCGGCACCGAGTTGCGAAGAAGCCGGAGTCCTTGGTGTTTTGCCGGGAATCGTTGGCAGCCTCCAGGCCATGGAGGCGATCAAATTTCTCCTCGGAGTTGGCCAGCTTCCGCTGGGGAAGCTGATTTGCTACGACGCTTTGCGTACCTCATTTCGCACCCTTCGACTGGCGGCCGATCCCCAGTGCGCGCTATGCGGCACCACTCCTACCGTCACTTCGTTGCACAATCCTGAAACACTTGCCTCGGCCCATTGCGCCGTCGAAGACCCATCCTTGCCGAGCTTGTCGGTGGAGAATTTGGCAAACTTGCTGGCAGGCGGGCCCGTCGCGCTACTCGATGTTCGTCGACCTGAAGAATTCGCCGTCGCTTCGATTCCAGGCAGTGTCCTTATTCCACTTCACGAGTTGGAACATCGGCTCGATGAGGTGCCTCATGGGTCCCCTCTCTACGTTCACTGCAAATCGGGAATGCGTTCTGCCAAGGCGGTCGCGATGTTGCGCACCACAGGTCGGAATGCCATCAACATCGAGGGTGGCATCGATGCCTGGCTCAATCGGCAGAAATCATCGTCGAACGTTTGATCAGAGAATCGACCAACTCAGCGAGGTCCCGAGCCGGGATGGCATAGGTTTCGCAACGGCTAAAGCGAGCGATATTCATTCCGACGCAGCGGCCTTCGAGATCGAGAACAGGGCCGCCCATAAAATGACGGTTGCCGATGATGTCATGTTGCATGATCCGTGGAAATCCCGTGCGTCGGGTTGAAAAATCGCCACTCATCTGGTCGTTCCGCGTCATGGACTCACCGAAAATATCGGTACGTCCCGCGAGTTCGACTTCCACTTCGATTTTTTCATCCCCACGGAGAATGGTCAATCTCACGGACTCACCCACTCGACGGGTATCCAAGCAACTCAGGACTTCTTCGCGCAGATTGACCTCCGTTCCGTCGATCGCCAACAATCGATCTCCCTTCTGCAGCCCGGCTTTTTCCGCCCCGCTGCCTTCCGTGATGGAGGACAAGTTCAGCCCTTCTTCCTCCTCTTCAAGCATCACCCCGAGAACGGCTCCGCCACTGGGAGGAATCTCGCGGGTATTTGCGGCCACCATTCCGATTTGAACCCGTCGATATTTGCGAGTGGTTGCGCCGTTGGCCACGATCCATTCGCCTCGCTCGAGATCCTCAGTGCGGGACAAATCCACCGGATGCCAGCCCGTCGCCGAAACTTTCAATAGGGCGACATCCCACTCGGTATCCACCGCGGCCAGAACCGGCTTTTCGTAGCGCTGATCGTCGACGGTGATGGTCAAATCTCCAACCTCCCCCAGTTCGCTCGCTTTGGTCAAAAGATAGCCGTCTGAGGAAACCACCACGCCAAAAATCACTTCGTGGAAACCTCGCTTGATCACCGCACTTCCCTGCTGGAGGAAGGCTTGCACCGGCTCGAAAGCTCGATGCATTTCCTTACCTCCCATTCGATAGGCAGACTCCAGAGAACGCGCCGCCGGAGATGGCAGCGCGAGGATCAGCGCCAAAAATGGAATCGTGCCCTTATGCATCACGGTCTCCCAATCGAAGAGTGAGGGTTTCAGACTCTCCATCGCGAAGCAGTTCGAAAGCCACCTGATCGGAAGGAGCCTTCGACGCCAACCATTCCTGCAGGCCATCCCGATCATTCAGTGGCTTTCCATCAACACTCAGAAGGATATCACCCTCCTTCAATCCGGCTTTTTCGGCTGGAGATTCACGGCCCACTCGCTTGACAACCACCCCGCCTTCGCTCCGTGCCTCAACCAACAAACCTAGAAAGGCTTTGCCTACCTCTGGACGCTCCGCGAAAGGCCCATCCCCGATGAATTGAGCATCCATCAGGCCCTGCCAATCCCGGAGGAAGGCCGACACGGGCACGTGCATGTTTTCCGGCAATTTGGCGCCGACTCGCGAATGAATCCCAATCAGCCGCCCCATAAGATCGAAAAGAGGCCCACCCGAATCCCCACCAATCAAGCTGCAGTCCGACTGCAGAGTGGTATCGGTGGTGCGTACGATCCGACCGGGACGAAAGACCACGCCGCGCTTCAGATCAAATCCTCCGGAGTGGCCTAGGGCAAAAACCCAATCACCTAGCTGCGCCGGATGATCCCTCGCGATTTCGACGAAAGGATACTTTCCAGGTTCAACAATCCGCGCCAGCGCGGCATCGACCTCCGAATCCAACCCCAACGACTCCGCTTTCACCTCCCGCCCATCCTCAAATACCACGGTGAACTCCTGGCCGACACCTCCCGTCACGTGCGCCGCCGTCATGATGAGTCCATCCTCGCTGACCACCACCCCGCTTCCGGAACCCTGCCCCAACTGGATGCAGACGGTGGCAGCACGCGCAGCAGGTAGGGCTGACTGCATCAACCGCTGGATCTGCTTCAAATCGTCCCGGGATTCAGGAACGCGCTTCTGATTGATCGACAACGGCTCCGCCACCGACGCCAGCGTGGTGAGGGAAAGAAGAAGAGTAATGCGCAGTGCCAACATGCTCGCCTAGAGGATCCCTTAACCCCCGGAGGGCTCGGACGCAACTTCTTCGGCCCGGCGCTGTGCCACGACCAACCATTCCCGACCTTCTCGGCCCGCATAGGCGCGCTCAGGAATCCAACTCGCTAAGAATTCAAAGTGGGGAGAAAAGGATTGGTGGATCTCTTCTCGAGTCGATCGAAAAGGAGGTCCCTCTTCTTCGTGATCCGGATTCAGAAAAAACACCGCGTAGAGGTAACCGCCCGGCCGAACCGCCCGGGCGGCGGCCCTGACATAGTCTTCGCGGCGATCCGGGGAGATGGCGCAGAAGCAAGTATGCTCCCAAAGCCCATCGAAGCCCACGCGGGATGCGTCGAGGAAATCACCCGCCTCGTATTGAACCCTGCCGGGCGACGGGATTTCGCGAGCAACTTCGAGGGCTCGCGGCACCAAATCCAAGCCGACGGGAAAAGCTCCGAACTCCGCCAATGCGCGAACATCATGTCCAGACCCACACCCCGGAACCAAGACCCGGGCATCTTTCAAAAACCCCGCCCACTCAGAATCGAGCAATTCTATCAGGGGCGGGGCCGCTGCTCCACGGTCCCAAGGCGTGTTTCCCTCGCTCCAGCAAGCTTCCCAATGGTTCATGCCTCCCTCTCGTCTGGATGACCCCGGACAGCAAGCAGGATTCCCCCATTCAAAAATCTCGCCACGATCTCCCAAGGCTTGCTTTCAAAAATGCAAAAAAGGCACCATTGGAGCTTGTCGGGCTGGCTGGCGCTCCCCTTGGATATCGCCCGGCCTCCCCCTCGGCGCCCTTTCCTGACCATGAGCCTCCGCAATCAGCTATCGGATCTCCTTCCTACCCTTCTCCCCAGCAACCCCGCCGATGCGATCAAGGGCACCGAGCTCATTCGGCTCGTGCGCCTGCAGCTGACCGGAAATTATTCGGATGCCTCCCTGCGCTATCACTTCTCCATCATGTCCTGCGATCCGGCCTCGCCGATCGCCAAGGTGGAAAAAGGCCAGGGGTATTACCGACGCACCGCACCGGTTCCTGCCCTTTCCGGGGCTCAAGAACTGGTTTCCCTAAGCCAAGGTCGCCTCGATGACCTCGGCGGCGACAGCAAGGCGATCGACCATGCACTCGAGCGTGTCAAAAAATTTCGCGCCATTGTTCGCCGGTTCAATGAGCTAAACTCTCGCTTTCCCTTTGAATTCCGGAATGTCTTCACCGCGGGCTCACCCCTCGGCAATCTTTGGAAGTATCCGGAAATGATCCTCGTCGACTGGCAGACCGGAGAGGAGAACGACGAAGCCATGGTGCTGGAGTCACGCATGCTATCCCTCAAACAGCGGCTGGGGCTCCCGCCTTTCCGCCTGACCGGCGCACGGTTGCGCATTCAGGCCTCCCTTCATGGGTTCCGCGAAGACTTCTTCCAAGCGCTCTCCGCCTCGACTTGGACCCAAGGTGCGGAACTCATCTATGCCGCCCCGATTCTTGATGAGGCCTTGGCGGATGGCCTGCGCGCCCTCAACGCCGCCTTTGGTGTCGGCGTCAGCTCCTTCGGACTCGATGTCGAAGCTCTCGATGATCTTCCCCGGGCGGCGAATATCCTCAATGCGCACCCGAAGGAAACTGAGGCTTTGCTGGAACGACTTCAGTTCGAGCGCATTGCCGCGCCCCGCCACCGTCAGCACATCGAATGGGGCGCCATGGAAGCGCTGAGGAGGGAAAGTGAAGAAACCGCCAGCCTCATCGATTGGCTTTGCGAGTGCATCGATGAAGGCAAAGCCCGGCCATTCCCCGGCGCCTGACCGATCCGATCCAGCCGATCCCTGCGCCTTTTGACCCTGCGGTCGAAACCCCGTCTTGCCCTCGGGGCTTCCATCGCTACCCTCCGCGGTTTCGCACCGCGAACCACTCACTCATGCACCGTCTTTTCGTCGAAAGAACGCCGGCATTCTCCAACGAAGCGCGCCACCTCCTCCACGAACTCCAGGAATCCCTCGACGTTCCCCACCTCGAAACCCTGCGCTTGGTCCAGCGATACGATGTGGATGGACTGAACGATGCACAGTTTGAGGACGCCATCGGTGGAATCCTCAGCGAGCCTCAAATCGACCTCGCCAGTCGCGAACTCCGAGTGGCGGAGAACGAGCATCCTTTTGTCATCGAGTATCTTCCTGGGCAATTCGATCAACGCGCCGATTCCGCAGCCCAGTGCATTCAGATTCTTACCGGATTGGAGCGCCCTCGGGTCGCTTCAGCACGGGTCATTTTGCCCGGAGGAGCTCTTGAGCCCGACGAAATCTCCCGGATCAAGAATTTCCTGATCAACACCGTCGATTCCCACGAGGTCTCTCTCGACGCCCCCTCTTTCCAGGCTATGCCCAGCGTCCCTGGTGACGTGGTGGTGCTTGATGGGTTTTGCCAGGCCGATCCCGTGGCGCTTCGCAGGGAACTGGGTCTCGCCATGTCTTCGGAGGATGTGGCATTCTGCCAAAACTACTTCCGTGACGAAGAAGGCCGAGCACCGAGCATCACTGAAATTCGGATGCTCGACACCTACTGGTCCGATCACTGCCGCCACACGACTTTCCTGACCCGGATTGCCGAAGCCACATTTGGTGAGGGCACGGATCCCGTGAGGAGAGCCTGGGAGAATTATCTAGCCGTTCGAGAAAAACTCGGCCGCCAGGATCGCGATGTCACCCTAATGGACATCGCTCTGATCGGAATGCGCGAACTTCGCGCCTCAGGCGAGCTCGACAATCTTGAGGAGTCGGAGGAGGTCAACGCCGCTTCGATCATCGTCACCGCGGAGATCTCCAAACCCGATGGCTCGGTCCAACCGGAAGAGTGGCTGATCCAGTTCAAAAACGAAACTCACAATCACCCCACGGAGATCGAACCTTTCGGGGGGGCTGCAACCTGTCTTGGCGGATGCATTCGCGACCCCCTTTCGGGCCGCTCATACGTTTATCAGGCCATGCGAGTCACCGGCGCGGCGGATCCTACCGTGCCCATCTCCGAAACCCTGCCGGGCAAACTTCCTCAGCGAAAAATCTGCCAGGTCGCCGCGCGTGGATATTCCTCATATGGCAATCAAATTGGCCTCGCCACAGGCCAAGTCGCTGAAGTGTATCACCCTGGTTACGTGGCCAAACGGCTTGAAATTGGCGCGGTGGTCGCGGCCGCTCCTCGCTCCAATGTTTTCCGCGGAACTCCTGTGCCGGGCGATGTGATTCTGTTGATCGGCGGCCGCACCGGTCGCGATGGCGTTGGAGGCGCCACAGGATCATCGAAGGAGCACACCGACACCGCCTTGGAAAACTCCGCTGAGGTGCAAAAGGGCGATGCCCCCACCGAACGCAAAATCCAGCGCCTGTTCCGAAACCCGGACCTCTCCCGTCGCATCAAAATCTGCAACGACTTCGGCGCCGGCGGCGTCTCGGTTGCCATCGGGGAAATCGCCCCTTCTCTCGACATCGATCTCGATGCCGTTCCCAAGAAATACGACGGCCTCGACGGCACAGAACTCGCGATCTCAGAGTCACAGGAACGCATGGCCGTCTGCGTCGATCCTGCAGATGTCGATTTCTTCATCGCGGCTTCGGACGCGGAAAACCTCGAGTGCGTTCTCGTTGCCAAGGTGGCTGACCACGGTCGCTTGCGAATGACTTGGCGTGACAAGACCATCGTCGATCTGTCGCGAGCATTTTTGGACACCAATGGCGTCCAGCAATCGGCGATCGTCCACGTCCCTTCCCCCTCAGCCCCGCCGAAGCCTGTTGAGCAGAGCTTGGTGAAGCGATTGGCAGAGCTTCCTCTAGCATCCCAGAAGGGTCTCGGAGAGATGTTCGATGGCTCTGTGGGGGCCTCTACCGTGCTGTGGCCATTTGGAGGAGAGCACCAATTGACGCCACCTGATGCCATGGTTGCGAAAATCCCCTTGCTTGAGGGGGATACCGACCTGGCCTCGTTCATGAGCTGGGCCTACGATCCATGCCTGAGTTCTGCCTCCCCATTTCATGGTGCAGCTTGGGCGGTCACGGAATCCGTGCTCAAGTTGGTATCGGCGGGCGCTCGCCTGCAGGATGCGCGACTCACCCTGCAAGAGTACTTTCCGAAACTGGGCAGCGATCCTGCTCGATGGGGCCTGCCATTTGCTGCTCTGTTGGGGGCATTCGATGCCCAACACGGTCTGCGCCTCGCCGCGATTGGCGGAAAGGACTCGATGTCCGGTTCCTTCAACGAGCTGGATGTTCCCCCAACTCTGGTTTCATTTGCCCTGGCACCCGGTGGCGCATCTCTGGCGCTTTCCCCGGAGTTCAAGGAACCCGGGACAACCGTCAGCCTCATCGAAATTCCTCCGACCGACGACGGTCTTCCCGACTACGATGCCATTCGTAGCCTGGCGACCCAATTGCACGGTCTCCATCAGTCGGGGGGCATCCTTTCGATGAAACACGTGGGCACAGCGGGTCTCGGCCATGCAATCGCCATCTGCTGTTTCGGGCATCATCTTGGCTTCAAGAGTGCCTCGTCGTGGTCAGCGACCGAGCTCGCAACTCGCCGCCCCGCAGCCTTCATTCTCGAACACGCGGATCCGCTTCATGCCTCGCTCGGAGCGCAGACCCTCGGCGTCGTCACGGAAGAACCCATCGTCGATTTTGGTTCGGAAAAACACTCCCTTTCCGATCTGCTCGCAGCTTGGACCGGAAAGCTGGAATCGGTCTATCCTACGCTTCCCGATGAGCCATCGACCGGCATTGTCGATCCTTTGACCCCCAGTGGGCTGTCACGTCCTCAGCGCACCAGCGACGCTGTGCCGCAGCCACGGGTCGTCATCCCGGCGTTTCCTGGCACAAATTCGGAATATGACTCGGCCAAGGCATTTGCTGAAGCAGGCGCCGCCACGCACATCGAAGTCTTCCGTAACCTCAGTGCACGCCACATCGACGAATCCATCGAGGAACTTGCCAAGCAGATCCGCAGCAGTGAAATCCTGTTCATCCCTGGTGGTTTCAGTGCCGGGGATGAGCCCGATGGCTCTGCCAAGTTCATCGCCACCGTCTTGCGGAGCCCCCGCGTGGCCGATGCCATCATGGACCTCCTCCGCAATCGGGACGGGTTGATCCTTGGGATTTGCAATGGCTTCCAGGCATTGATCAAAACAGGGCTCGTTCCCTATGGCGAAATCCGCGAACCGGATGTCGAAAGCCCCACCCTCTTCCACAACGATATCGGTCGCCACCTTTCCTGCTACGCTTGGACTCGCGTCGTTGATCATCGCTCTCCCTGGTTTGCGCTGAGCAAGCCCGGTGAATTGCATCGCATTCCGCTCTCTCACGGGGAGGGTAAATTCGTCGCGACGAACGAGGTTCTCGCCTCCCTCATCGCTCAGGGCCAGATCGCCACTCAATATTGCGATGCTTCGGGTCAACCTTCCATGGACATCACGGTGAACCCGAATGGATCCATGGCGGCCATCGAGGGCATCACCAGCCCATGCGGCCGGGTCCTAGGAAAAATGGGCCACTCTGAACGCCGAGGAACTCACGTCGCGAAGAACATTCCCGGTGAAAAGTTCCAGCCGATCTTCGAGGCAGGCGTCCGCTGGTTTGCCTGATGGCGACTCATGAAAGGTAAGCTTGGCCCCGGGTCGACCACCGATCCGGGGCTGCCTGCCTGAAACTGGAAATCCTCAGGCCTTTTTGCCCCAGGAATCCCGCAGCGCAACGGTGCGATTGAACACCGGCTTGGCACCCGGCACGTGATCCTTGCGATCCGCAACAAAGTAGCCAATTCGCTCGAACTGCACGATTCCCTCCGGAGCGGTTTCCGCCAGGGCCGGTTCGACCCAAGCTCGCAGAGTGTGGAGTGAATCGGGATTGAGGACCGAGACGAATCCGCCTTCGGCTCCATCGGGATTGGGCACGGTAAAAAGGCGATCGTAGAGACGCACTTCAGCGCTTATCCCGGCTTCCACGGAGACCCAGTGGATCGCCGCTTTGCATTTCACGCCTTCTGGAGCATCTTTTCCAATCGTGTCGTGAAGATATTCGCAGTGAATTTCCGTCACCAACCCGTCCGGGCCCTTGGTGAACCCGGTGCAGTGGAGAATGTAACCCCCGCGCAAACGAACATAGCCTCCAGGGAACAACCGGAAGAACTTCTTCGGAGGATCCTCCATGAAATCGTCCCTTTCGATCCACACCTCACGGGTGAGTTTCACGCGACGACATCCCTCCTCGGGCTTCTCGGGATTGTTCGGGACATCGACTTCCTCACTCCGGCCTTCCTCGTAATTGGTAATCACCAGCTTGACCGGATCGAGCACCGCCATCCGGCGAGGGGCTTCCTTGTTCAGGAAATCTCGGATCTCGAATTCAAGCAGAGCCACATCCGTGACGCCGTTGAATTTGGTGATTCCGATTCGCTCGCAAAAATTCCGAATCGCCTGAGGCGGAACGCCCCGTCGACGGAGGCCGCTGATCGTGGGCATGCGCGGATCGTCCCACCCACCGACGTGACCTTCCTTCACCAGTTGGAGTAGCTTGCGCTTGCTCATCACCGTGTAGCTTAGGTTCAGGCGAGCAAACTCGATCTGACGAGGTTGCGACGGCACGGGGCAATGCTCAATCACCCAGTCGTAAAATGGGCGGTGGATCTCGAACTCGAGCGTGCAAAGCGAGTGCGTGATGTGCTCCTTCGCATCTTCCAGAGGATGGGCGAAGTCATACATCGGATAGATGCACCAGGCGTCACCCGTGTTGTGGTGATGCGCATGCATCACACGGTAGATCACCGGGTCGCGCATCACGACATTGGGCGCTGCCATGTCGATCTTTGCCCGCAGCACGGCTTCCCCTTCTTTGAAATCACCCGCGCGCATCCGCGCAAACACGTCGAGGTTTTCCGCTACCGGACGATCCCGCCAGGGAGACGGCGTTCCTGGCTCGGTCAGGTTGCCACGAGTGGCTTTGATTTCGTCAGCCGTCTGTTGGTCGACGTAGGCGAGGCCTTTCTCAATCAGGGCAACCGCGCAGTCGTGGAAATACTCAAAGTAGTTGGAGGCGTAGTAGAGGTGTTGGCCCCAGTCAAAGCCGAGCCAAGAAACGTCAGATTGAATGCTTTCGACATACTCCACCTCTTCCTTCGAAGGGTTGGTATCATCGAAACGCAAGTGACACTCCGCACCGCTGCTCGCATTCTCCAGCGCGATCCCAAAATTCAGACAGATCGCCTTGGCATGGCCGATGTGCAGGTATCCATTGGGTTCCGGAGGAAAGCGGGTGATCGTGGTCGCGTGCTTCCCATTCGCCAAATCGGCGGCGATGATTTCACGGATGAAATTGGATTTCGAGCTGGAGGATTCAGACATCTTCGGAACGGGGCTTTCATGCCGCCTGTCGGCCTAGGAGGCAACCGGAAAGCAATGCCGGACCTCTAGCAAAGGCTCAGGGAGACGCATGGTGCGCGAGGTGACCCTCTCGGCTGCGCCACCCCTCACCTTGGTCGGAGTCCTCGCCTACCTCCCCACGAGGGGAGGCCATGCGCTCCATGCGTCGGTTCGCTTCAACTCGCCGCCAACTCTTCAAGCAGAGCCTGGTTCAGACGAATCCCGGCTTCGAAGTTCTCGACCGGGAAGTTCTCGTTCGGAGAGTGGATTTGCGCATCGGCCAAGGCGAGGCCAAGCAACAAAGTATCCGCACCGAGGATCTCGCGGAAGCTTTGGATGATCGGAATGCTCCCCCCCTCACGGATCAGCACCGGCTCTTTGCCAAACGCCTTTTGAAGGGCTCGTTGGGCCGCCTTGCCAAACACGCCATGCGGATCGGCGTGATAGGCTTTGCCGTCGTGGCCGGGAACAAACTCAATCGTCACACCCGGAGGGCAGTGCTTCTCGAAATGGCGACGAACCTTCTCAATGATGTCCGCAGGATCTTGATCGGGGACCAGGCGGAATGAGAACTTCGCCATCGCTTCCGCTGGCAGCACCGTTTTGGATCCTTCTCCCTGATAGCCACCGCCCATGCCATTCACCTCGGCGGTCGGACGTGCCCAGGTCTGCTCGGCCGGCGAGTAGCCCGCTTCCCCAAACAAGGCAGGAGCTCCCGTGACCTGAAGGAAATCCGCTTCACCAACGCCGGGCACTTGGGCCCACATTTCCCGCTCCCAAGCTTCGAGTGGACGAACATCGTCGTAAAATCCATCAATCAGCACCTTTCCTTCGGCGTCATGCAAAGAGGCAATCAAACGGCCCAGGGCCGTTGCTGGATTCATCACCGCTCCCCCAAAGAGCCCAGAGTGAAGGTCCCGCGCCGGTCCTCGCACCACCAGTTCGCCACAGGTGATGCCACGCAGCCCATAGCCCATGGTCGGCACGCCGGGGGCCACCATTCCGGTGTCGGAGACCGCAATCACATCACATGCCAGCCACTCACGGTGGTTTTCCAGAAAAGCCGCTAGATGAGGGCTGCCGATTTCCTCCTCACCCTCAAACAAAAACGTGAGGTTCACCGGCAGGTCGCCATGGGTCGCCATGGTTTGGGCGACGCCCATCAAGTGGGCAAACATCTGGCCTTTGTTATCGGTCGCTCCACGAGCCCAGATCCGGCCATCGCGAATCTCCGGCTGGAAAGGATCACTGGTCCACAGGTTGAGAGGGTCGACGGGTTGGACATCGTAGTGCCCATAGATCAGAACATGCTTGCGACCGGGGCGGTGTTCATTGCGGGCGATCACGACCGGATGCCGCGGCGTTTCGTGAAGCTCCGCACTCAGGCCAATCTCTCGGGACTTTTCGACCAGCCATTCACCACATGCCCGGACATCGCCGGCGAAACGGGTATCCGTCGAAATACTGGGAAAACGGAGAAACTCCAACAACTGCGCCACCTCGGAAGTCATGAAGGACACTTCTCCCGGTCTTTGGGGGTCCGACAAGGCGAAAGCAGTGGTCAGGGCGAGTCGATGTCTTGCAAATTCCGCGATGTCGACGATTAGGCTTTGCCCCTCTCCATAAGGACCTCTAGTTTCAGGGCAACCGACTTTCGGAACCTCCTCAATCCCTGTGAGTACGCTCCCCTCCGACCCCAGCCGACCCCGGATTCTCGTTGTTACCCCGGAGATCACCTATTTGCCGGAGGGCATGGGAAACTTGGCGCAACGACTGTCGGCCAAAGCGGGTGGAATGGCCGACGTTTCGGCTTCGTTGGTGAAAGCTCTTTACGACCAAGGTGCCGACGTTCACGTCGCCCTGCCTAACTATCGCCGGATGTTCCACTTGGACATCGCCAGCGTGCATGATTACGAGTTCGGCAAGGTGAGCCGTGCTCTTCCCGAACAACGCATCCACCTCGCCGAAGATCGCGTCTTTTACCACCGCTCCCGAGTTTATAGCGCGACGGAGAACCACACTTTGGCCCTCGCATTCCAGCGGGAGGTGATCAACCACATCATCCCCCAGGTTCGCCCGGACCTCATCCACTGCAACGATTGGATGACCGGGTTGATCCCCGCGGTCGCGAAACGATTCGGCATCCGTTCCTTGTTCACTCTGCACAACATTCACACGGAGCGTACGACAGTGGAAGCCATTGAGGATCGAGGCATCGACGCCGCCGAGTTCTGGCAATATCTGTTCTTTGCCCGCCCCCCCCACAGTTACGAGGAAAGCCGCGTCGGCAATATTGTCGATCTGCTCACAACCGGCATCTTTTCCTCGGACCACGTCAATACCGTGAGTCCGAAGTTCCTGAGCGAAGTGGTGGACGGTCTCCACCAACACATTCCCGGCCACATCCGCCACGAGCTGTGGGCAAAGTGCCACGCAGGCTGTGCATCCGGAATTTTGAATGCTCCCGACCCATCCTACAACCCACTCAAGGATGCTTACATCGACGATCACTACTCGGTCGACACGGTGATGAATGGGAAGCGCACCAATAAGATCCGGCTGCAACAGGAGCTCGGCCTTGATCCGAATCCGGATGCCCCATTGATCCTTTGGCCGTCGCGGCTTGATCCCGTGCAAAAAGGCTGCCAACTCGTCACCGATATCCTCTATCGGACCATCTGCGATTATGAGGATCTCGGCTTGCAGATCGCGGTGATCGCCAGCGGCACCTTCCAACCGCATTTCCAACGCATCGTCGACATGCACGGCATCCGCAACCGCGTGGCCGTCGTCGATTTCAACGAGCGCCAGTCGCGCATGGGCTTCGCCGCCTCCGACTTCATCCTGATGCCGTCATCGTTCGAGCCCTGCGGTCTCCCACAGATGATCGCGCCCAAATATGGTTCGCTGACCATTGCTCACGACACGGGTGGCCTTCACGACACTGTCGAAACTCTTCAAGTCGATCAGGACCGAGGGAACGGATTCCTCTTCAACGTCTTCAACGCCGATGGTTTGCGATGGGCCATCGATCAGGCGATGCATTTCTATCGACTCCCCTACGATGTGAAGGAAGCGCAACTCCAGCGGATCATGCGGGACGCGAAAAACCGCTTCAATCACATGGCCACCGCCGCCGAATACATCCGCACCTATGAGCGCATGCTCGGGCGCCCAGTGACAGGCCCCGCAGTCCCGGCAGGGAAAGCCTGAGTGCGCCGTCGTTAGAACTTCTCTCGTTCTTCCTTGATCACGGACAGCGCGTCGAAGACGGCGAATAGCATCACCCACAAGCTCCACCCTCCGCAGACGACCCAGTAGGTGGCGAAGCGCACCAAGGATTTCTCGAGCCAATCGTCAATTCCGAGGAGCCCCAACAGCACCATGGCGATCATTCCGGCGGCAAATCCTCCCAGCCATTTCCGTCGCCGACGCCGATCCACGAGAATTCCCGCGGCCACCGCTTTGTCCATCTCCCAAGCACTCGGTTCCTTCGCCATCCGGGCCTCCGCATAGCGTGCCACGGATGCTTTCGCGAGTCAGAAGTCTCATCTTCCTTACGTAGATCTGTCAGGAAGGTAAGGAAACTTGAAGTTTGATTCCGAGGACCTTTTGCGGGAAACCGGCGATCGCGTTTCCATGGGTCGTTTGCTCCATCCTCTTTCCGTCCTGGCCACAGGGGTGGCCATTTTTTGCCTGGTTGCGTTTTTCGCGAGCGAACGCCCCAGTTCGGCTCCAAAAGCGACGGGGGGCGCTTCGAAATCCCCCACCCTCCGTCCGAAGCCCCACCCGCTTCTTGAGGCTCCTCCCTGGGAGAAAACGACTCGGGAAAATTGGGCAAAAGGAGACCGGATTCACCTTCCCTTTGCACTTGGGAACGTCAGTGAAGGTGTGGTGACCTTTTTGCAAAATCTTCCGGACGGTCGCCTGTTGGCGAACTTGCTTTTGGAGGACGGCGAAAATCTATTCCTCGCCGCCCTTGGAGATGCTTGGGAAGCTCGACTGGTTCCCCGACACACCCAATCTGGGTGGTTGCTTGCAGGAGACGCGCGCCACACGACTCTCCAGCAAGTCGCCGTCTCGGAGCTGATCTGCTCCGGTCCGGAGTCCGCAGGCCTGCCTCCGACTTCTGAGATGGCCGCGGCCCCATTGCCTGAATTGGCGGAAGCAGCCCCGATCCTCAATAGTCTTCCCACGGCCCAGGCGGTGATCTACCTCGACTTCGATGGGGAAACCGTCAGTGGCACCCAATGGAATACTTCCTACAATGGCGGCGATGACCTCGTTGTCAGTGGCCCGAACTTTTCGTCCGCGCAAATCACCTCGATTTGGAGCGGAGTGGCTGAAGACTACTCCCCTTTCCAGATCAACGTGACCACCGATCGAGCGGTCTTCGATGCGACCCCCATCCAACGTCGCACCATGGTGATCTTCACTCCAGATTCTGATTGGTACGGCAACTATGGTGGCGTCGCCTATGTGGACGTCTTTTCGAGCAATTTCACCGATCCCCCTGCCTGGGTCTTCACCGATCAACTCTCCAACAGTGCAAGCTACGCCGCAGAAGCCGCTGCTCACGAGGCAGGTCATATCATGGGCCTGCATCACGACGGCACTTCCTCGGCCAGCTATTACAGCGGCAATTCCACTTGGGGCCCCATCATGGGAGCCGCGTATTCCTCGACGGTGAGTCAATGGAGCCGCGGCGAGTACAGCGACGCCAACAACACGGAGGACGACCTCGCGATCATCTCCAGTTCCCGCAATGGCTTCGGTTATCGAACCGACGACCACTCCGACTCCTTTGCCAGCGCGAGCCCGATGGAAATCAGCGGGGTCGATCTCCTCACCGCCTCCGGAATCATCGAAAGATCCTCCGATACCGATTTGTTCGTTTTCCAAACCACGGGGGGACAAGTGAGCTTCGACATCACCAGTCCGAGTACCGATCCTGACCTTCACCTCCAGGCGTCGATCCTCAATGCATCGGGCGGCGAAGTTGCGACCGACGATTCGGCCCTTCCCCTTGCGGTTTCACTTCAGTCCGATCTCGGGGCTGGGACCTACTATCTGCGTGTCACGGGAACCGCCCTCGGCACAGGATCGACAGGTCTCACCGCCTATGGAAGCCTTGGCCAATATGGCGTCGCGGGAACCGTGCCGACATCGACGGAATGGACTGCCACCATTCTCTCTCCGCAGGCCGAAAAGGTCAGCCTGCCCACCGGAACCGGTTTGCACCTCGACGCCGTCGCCACGGCAGGAGAGGTCTCCTGGGAAGTCGTCGAATCTCCCGTTGGCCAGGATGTCGTGCTTTCCTCTCCGCTGGCAGCCTCGACCGATGCGGTCTTTTCGGGGCCGGGAGCGTACCGTTTGCGGTTCAGTGCCCACTTGTCAGAGGAGGTTCGCAGCGATGAATTGCTCGTCGAAGTCGAGAGCACGGTGGGCACCTATGCGGATCAGGTTCCCCAAGTTGAGTTAGGGAGTGATCTTGATGTGTCGGCTTCTGAGCTGACGATGGAGGCGATCGTTATGGACGACACCCCATCCCTTTCCTACCAATGGAGTGTGGTGTCGGGCCCCGGGCAACTGTCCTCACCGACTGCTGAAGAGCCCGTGCTGGCTTTCAGTGCCGCGGATACTCCCGTCGTGATCCGACTTGAGGTGAGCGATGGGGAGCAGGTGGGTTTTGACGAAGTGACTCTCACGGCTCGCTACCAAGAGCTCCAACTCGCCTCTCGCGAGAGTTCGGCAACCGCTTGGGTAGGCACCCAAGAGCCCCTTGAGGGATGGCAATTCCCCGGATTTGACGATGGTGCCTGGATCCAAGGCTTTCCAGGAGTCGGCTACGATGTGGAGAACCCGAGCCGACGGCGTATCTATCTCTCCGAAATCGGCGACGGCTTCAATGTGGCCAACTCCATGAGTGGAAGCTCGGGAAGTTGCTATCTCCGCGTCCCCTTCGAAATCGAAGGCTCCCCACAGATTCTATCGCTCACCCTGAGAATGAAGTATGACGATGGCTTTGTTGCCTACCTCAATGGCACAGAAATCGCCCGAGACAACATTGCCAGTGGCACCCCGAGTTGGAACAGCCATGCGCTGACCAATCGCAACGACGAGGACGCCCTCTCCTATGCGACCTTCGAAATCGTCGTTCCGGAAGGGGCGCTCGTCGCCGGCACCAACGTGCTGGCGATCCATGGCCTGAATTACGCCACCGGGAACAGCGATCGTCGGTTCCTGATTTCTCCCCTCCTTGAGGCGGTCGTCGCCCCCACCATCGGAATCGAAACGACTCCGTTCGAGCAAAGTGTTGCCACGATATCCGATCCCAACCAACGAGGAGACGACGATGACCCCGATGGCGACGGCAGAAACAATCTTTATGAGCATGCGGTCGGTTCCGATCCCTCAGTCGCGGATTTCCCCGAGCCTGTGCTCCTCGCCGATTCCTCTGGCACCTTGCGACTTCGTTTGCCCTCGCCCCTCCCGAGTGACGTTCGCTACCAGTTGGAGCAATCATCCGATTTGTCCGGTGCATGGCTTTCCTTCTCAGAAGGAACCCTGAGTGACGGCTGGACGGGAATCCTTCCGGAGACCGACTCGGATCTCAACGTGCTTGTTTTCTCTCTCCCACCCGCCACATCGGGTTATTTCCGACTGCGCATGGAACGGGTCCCTTGAAGGGCGCTGGGCCAATCGCCGACAAATTTCTGTCATCCTTCTCACGCATGGGAAATGCCGTGAGGTTTTGGTGCGTATCGATCGCCCATGACCCTACGGACCCTTGCGATTTCCTCACTGATCTCGACTGCCTGCTGGATGCCGCTCGTTGAAGCCGGCCTGCCGGATGATCCGCATTTCGAACCCTACCAATTGGCCCCAGCGCCTGAGCCTTCGGGGTTGGTGCTCGAAAAGGGAGACCGCTTGGCCATCTGCGGAGATTCGATCACGGAGCAGAAGCGCTATTCACTGATCATGGAAGTGTATCTGACCGCCTGCACGCCCGAATTGCAGGTCACCTGCCGCCAGTTCGGTTGGGGTGGCGAAACGGCGGGAGGGTTCTTCCAGCGGATGGAGAACGATGTGCTCCGGTTCAAGCCGGATGTGGCAACCACCTGCTACGGCATGAATGACTTTCGCTACGTGCCATTCGAGCAAGGGATTGCCGACGAGTATGTGAAAAATCAGACGGCTGTCGTCCGGGCCTTCAAGGATGCCGGAACAAAAGTCGTAGTAGGCTCGCCCGGAATCATTGATGGCGTTCCAGGGTGGCAACAGAATCCGGCCGCGACCCCGCTCAATCTCAGCCAATCTCTGGCGGAATTCCGCAACCTCGACATCGCTCTCGCTGCCAAAGAGAAGACCGGTTTCGCCGACGTCTTCGAGCCCATGTTGATTGCCGATTGGAAGGCCAAAAAAGAACATGGACCCGAATTCAAAGTGGCCGGCAAAGACGGCGTGCATCCTGGATGGGCGGGCCACCTTCCAATGGCTTATGCTTTCCTCAAGGGACTCGGTCTCGACGGGAATCTTGGGGAAATCACCGTCGTCGGCGATCGCGCCACCGCTAAAGGCGGCCACGAGGTCAAAGGCATGACCCAAGGAACCCTCTCTCTGGTCAGCTCACGCTTTCCCTTCTCGGCAGGACCCGGCGATCCAGGGAACGATGATAGCCTGCGCGCCGGGCTAGCTCTGGTGCCCTTCGATTCCGAACTGAATCGCTTCACCCTGAAAGTCGAGCGCCCAACCGCCGAGCGCTATGCCGTCACCTGGGGTCAAGAAACCCACGAATTCTCCGCAGAACAACTGGAACAGGGGATCAACCTGGCAGCGGAGTTTGTGGAGCACCCTCTTTTGGAGCCCTTCCGTAAAGTTTGGGCAGCGGCTGAGCGCAAACAAAACTACGAGACTCGTCAGATCAAAGACATGTTTCATGGCCCAGAAGCCAACGCCGACATGGAGGCCGTCGCGAATCTAACCGAACGAGTTCATCAAAAGCTCGTCGCCGAACTGGCCGACTCCATGCAGCCGGTCGAACACCAAATCACTCTCAAGGCTCTGCCCTGAGAGGACGATGATCGATCGATGGATTTACAATAGAAATACATTGTAAATCTTTTTGGGTTTCATTAGGGCATTCCCTGATGAAACCCAATCTTCACCCTTTGATCCTTGTCCCGACCCTCACCTTGACCGCGCCCGCAGCGGTCATTGATTCCTTTGATCTCGCGGGACAGGCGCTGGATAGCTCCCTGCCCGGGCGGTGGTTGAATTTCGGCTCTCCCACGGGTGACTTCGAGGCGGAGCGGCGATTCATGCTCACCTATGGACGCACGCAGACCTTGGAGACCACCAGTGAAGGTTTGCTGGAGTATCGAATCGACCATCCCGACCCAGAGGTCAGCGGGAATACCCGTGGCTATTTCAACGTCAGCTATCAATTCGACACCGCCGTGGATCTTCTGGCAGATGGTGCCACCGCTTTCATGCTGCAATTTGCATCAGGCACCGTCACCGCCAACACTGGGATCGCGTTTCCTTTCACGATCGAAGTGGGAGACCAACGGGGAAGAACGGCCCAGCGCTCGCTTTCCGTGGTGCCCCTCTTTTGGGAATCCGAAGGAGCCTTTTCCGTTGAGATCCCCTTCTCCTTCTTCACCTCATGGATCGATCTCTCTCAGGTTTCATCGCTGGACTTGGATGGCTATCGGATCACACCTGGAGCCTCGTTCCAGCTCGACTCCATCACCACGGTACCTGAGCCGTCCTGGGCTTGGGTGAGCGTCCTCACGTTTGGATCTCTCGCATGGCAGCGAAGAAGAGTGTGCTGATTTCCGTGAAAATCTCTCGTCCCTCCCCCGTTCGTGGGATTTTGATCGCCGTCCTAGCAGCCGCTCGCTAGGCGTCGCCCGCGATGACGCGCGCGACGCCCCATGCCCCCGAACCTCCGCGCCTGCCCCGCCGCAGAATCCCCGGTTGGCTCGCTCGGTATGGTTCCTTACCGCGACCTCTCTATCATCTCGCGGCTGGACAGTTTCTCATCAATCTGATCACCAGTGCTCAGTTTCTGCTTTTGAACCTATTCCTCAAAAGCCAGGGGCTGGAAGATCCCGCCATTGCCGCTCTGGGATCTCAGCGCTTTGTTGCGACGCTTCTTCTCGCGCTTCCTGCAGGTCTTTGGCTACGAGGAAAGCCTCTGAGAAAACCTCTGTTCATTGGTTCGATTTTATTTCCCTGCTCGGCTTTGGCCGCCTTGGAGGCTGTCAGACTGGGTCATCTCACGGTGGCTTCCGGGTGTTTTTTGTTCATGGGCTTTGCCAGCCTCCTGCTCAGCGTGGCGAGTCTCCCCATGGCACTCCGCCTGACCCCGGAGGATCAGTCGAGCGAAGCCCTCAGTTTACTCTTCGCCACCTGGGCGGCGGCGAGTGTGTGCGGCGGGCTACTTTCTGGAGGACTGCAAGCTGTCGGGTCCATCACCGTCGGAGGGACAGTCTGGCCCCTCGACGAACACGCCACTTTGCTGGTCCTGACCTTGGTCGCCTTTCTGGCCCCCGTGTTTCAGTTTCTCCTGCCTGACCCCGTCCCTGAGAAGCCGCGCAGTCACCAGTGGTTCCACGTCGATCGAGCGGAATGGCCCCTCCTCACCCGGGCTTTGGTTCCGACGTTGTGCATCGCTACCGGAGCGGGCCTGAGCATCCAGTTCCTCAATCTCTTTTTCAACCATGTCCATGGGGTCGGCTCGAAAGACTATGCATGGTATGGCTCCGCCAACTCGGTCTTGGTTCTGATTGCCGGCTTGATGGTTCCAGAGGTGAAACGTCGGCTCGGATGGCGGGGTGCCATTCTCGGGGTCCAAGGTGTCGCCGTGCTGCTGCTTGTGGTGATGGGATTGACGGAGACAGTGAAAGCCGCCAGCTGGGCCCTGCCTGTCGCCGTGGCTTGCTTCATTCTTCGACAGCCATTGATGAGCATGGCTGGCCCGGCGATCAGTGAACTGACGATGAGCTACGTCGGAGAACGCAACCGCGAATTGGTCAGTGCGTGCAGCGGGGCCATCTGGAGTGGTGCATGGTGGCTGGCGGCCCGAACGTTCCAAATACTACGAGCCCATGATTTCCCCTACTGGATGGTTTTCCTCACCACCGCCGCCTTGTATTTTGCCGGCACAGTGGCCTACCTCGGACTGATTCGATCGGTGGAAGAACGGGAAGCTCCGGTCGGAGAACCGGCCTAAAAGAGCCGCAAGCAAAGGGCGCCGACAGCTCTCGCCATCGACGCCCAGATGCGTACCTGGAAATTTCTATTCGCCCCTCACCGCAAGAAGGCTTCGTGGAGTCCACCGTCCACTGTGATCACTTGCCCGGTCGTCTTACTCAAACGCTCGGTGACGAGCAAAAAGTAGGCTTCGGCCTGATCCGCTGGCGTGATCGGGTTTTTGGTCAACGTCCGATCTGCGTAGAACTGGGCCAGCTTGGAAACGAGGGATTCAGTGGCTTCGTCATCCTGATAAGGAATCCCATACTTCGCCAATGAGCCGATCACGCGATCACGAGGGAACATTGCTGAACCTTGGACCACAGTGGCAGGTGCCACCCCATTGACCCTCACCAAGGGTGATAGCTCCATGGCCAATTCGCGAACCAAATGATTGGCGGCTGCCTTGGAGGTATCGTAAGCGAGGCTGCCCTTCTTTGCCACAGCCGCATTGGCTGAAGTGGTGAGCACGAGGTTGCCTCGCAGGCCTTGATCTCGCCAGGTCTTCCCTGCTTCGTCGCCAACGAGATAGCTTCCCGTAACGTTGATCGCAAAAGTCAGCGCCCATTTCTCATCTGGGATGTGACCGGTCGTATCGCTCGGCACGAAGATTCCCGCCGTGACACAGATGTGATCGAACCCTCCATAGGCGAGAGCGACTTGATCGAGCATGGCACGAATGCTGGCACGGTCGGTGATATTCGCAGCGAAAGACGTCGCCGGTCCGCAGTTCGACACCCCCGTTCCTGCGACCCCAATTCCGACACCATATCGCTGGGAAATCTCCGATGCGGTCGCTTGGGCTGCTTCTGCATTCAGGTCGACACACACCAGATGGGCACCATCCTTGACCAGGCGATGAGCGGTTTCCTTACCAATTCCCGAACCCGCTCCAATGACCACCACCACCTGACGCGCCAATTCTTTCTCTGCGGGCATGCGTTGCAGTTTTGCTTCCTCCAGCAACCAGTATTCGATGTCGAATGCCTCTTGCTGCGGCAAGGAAATGTATTCGTCAATGGCCTCTGCTCCGCGCATCACCTCGACCGCACAGTTGTAGAATTCGGCGGTCACTCGGGACTCCGACTTGTCTTTCCCCCAAGCAATCATTCCGAGGCCCGGAATCAGAACCACCGTGGGATTCGGATCCCGCATGGCAGGAGAATTGTGGTGTTTGCAGGAGTGGTAGTAGTCCGCGTAGTCGGCACGATACTGCTCCAATCCGGTGGCTAGCTTGGCTTTCAGGCTCGCCAAATCCTCTGCTTGTGGATTCCAATCGACGTAAAGCGGCTTGATCTTCGTCCGCAAAAAGTGATCCGGACAGCTCGTGCCTAACTCGGAAAGACGAGGGGCATCCTGAGAATTGACGAAGCGAAGAATCTTCTCATCGTCCTGGACCGTGCCAATGAAGCGCTTCTGTTGGGAAACTTGACCTCGCAGCCATGGCAATACCGCAGACAGAATGGCATGCCGCTCGGTTTCGGGAAGTGTCTGGTATTTGCTCCCGCCAAAGACCGTGGCGTCCCCACCTTTAGCTTGATACTTATCTTCGATGTAGGCGGCGGCCTTTTCAATCCACTCGAGAGTTTTCCGATAGCAAACTTGATCGTCGTCATCCCAGGAAATGAACCCATGCTGCCCCATCATGATCGCCTGAACTCCTGGATGAAGTTTTGCGATCTCCTGCATCGCTAGACCCAATTCGAAGCCCGGGCGCATCCACGGCACATACGCCATTTCGCCCCCAAAGATCTCCTGCGTGAGCGCCTCACAACGCTTTGAGGCCGCAATCGCGATGATCGCATTCGGATGCATGTGATCGACATGCTTGCCAGGCAAAAAGCTGTGCAAGGGGGTATCAATCGACGATGCCCGCGGGTTCAAATTGAAGGTGGTGTGGGTGTACATCCCCACCATTTCATCTTCGGCAGGTGACTTGAGTCCTGTTTCAGCACGGGCCGCATAAACCCCCTGCAGGGCTATCAACTTTTCCTGATAGAGGGACGAGAAATTCTCCCGCTTGGCTGTGCGCAAATCCCCACCGGAGCCTTTGACCCAGAGAACCTCCACCTCTTCCCCTGTCAACGGATCGGCTTCAGTAAGTTTCGAAGACGTGTTGCCGCCACCGGTATTGGTGACCCGCTGATCACCGCCCAAGAGGTTCGAACGATAAACCAGTCGCTCAACCGCATCGAGCTTGGCGGCGTGTTCCTCGTCCCAGGAGTAATTGACGTGCTTGAAGTCGGGCATGGATTCGAATTGAGATTGACGCTGCTCTGCGTGCCGGACAAAACCCACTCAAGCAAGCAATTTCCCACAAAAACCCACATCGCCCGACTTCCTTCCTGTTCTCCTTCACCATGCTTCCTGCCGAACGTCATCACGCCATCCTAAGCCGCGCCAAGGAAACCGGCACAGTGCGCACGACGGAACTTGCAAGGGATTTTGGGGTGGCCGAGGAAACCATTCGGCGCGATCTCGATCTTCTCGCCAAACGAGGACTCCTCCATCGGGCCCACGGAGGTGCCCTGGACCCCTCGGCCGGACTTCCCGAGCTCTCGCAAAACGAACGGGAAGCGCTCCAATTTCAGGAAAAGCGGCATCTTTCGTTGCTCGCCGCCTCTCTGGTCAAAGCAGGGGAAACGCTACTCTTGGATGCCAGTTCCACCGCACTGGAACTCGCCGCTCATTTGCCCGCGGGTGTGCGTGTGATCAGCTACTCTCTGCCGGTCATCGAGCGCCTCGCCCCGCGGTCCGATCTTGAGCTGATTCAATTGGGTGGCGTCTATGAACCCAAAGGTCGTCGCTTTTCGGGAATCCTTACGGAAAGTGCCGTGCTTTCGATCAAGGTTGATCGCTTCTTCTTTTCTGGACGTGGGATGGATCTCGAACGCGGCGTCAGTGAACCCAATCCAGACCAAGCGAGGCTGAAGTCGTTGATGCTCCGCCACGCGGCTTGGTGCTGTGCCCTGCTCGATCACACCAAGCTGGGATTGCGCAGCGACTACTTTTTCGCCCGTCCCGAAGACCTTGATGCGGTCGTCACCGATCCTTCTGCAAAGTCGTTCTTCAAAGGAAAACTCCGGGCGCTCCCCTTTCAACTGTATCTCTAGTCGGCCACCTCACCTGCTCTCATGCCCATCTTTATTGCCATTGACCTCGGTGCCGGATCCGGACGCCTGATTGCAGGAGTTTTCCGAGAAGAACGACTCTCTCTGGAAGAGGTGCACCGCTTTGAAAACCCCGGGACTGACCTGCCGGGAGGTTCCTTTTGGAACGTGGTGGGATTGTTTCGAGAGATTCAGGAAGGACTTCGAATCGCGGCTGGACGCTATGGAGACGAGATCGTGGCGATCGGAATCGACACCTGGGGCTGTGACTTTGCTTTGCTTGATGAGGCAGGTCGATTGCTGGGGCTGCCCCATCAATACCGTGATCCTCGCCACGAGGGCATGGCGGAGGTGATGCATGCCCGAATGCCCGAAGCGATCGTCTATCAGCACACGGGGATCACGACTCAGTTTTACAACAGCTCCTTGCATTTGCTGGCAGAAAACCAGAAGCCTTCGCCCGCTCTTGTCGGCGCTTCGGCGCTCCTATTTGTACCGGACTTGCTTTCCTACTGGCTCTGCGGAAGTGCTGCCATCGAGCGCACCGTGGCATCGACTTCCCAGTTGCTCGATCCCGCCACGGGCGATTGGGCTTGGGAGGTGATCGATGCCATGGGTTTGCCCAAGGCCATCTTTGGTCATCTGGTCGACCCGGGAACTCCCCTTGGTGTGCTTCGCGATGACGTGCAGCGCGTCACTGGCCTGGGGCCTGTGAGGGTCGTGGCATCCGCCTCACATGACACTGCTGCGGCCGTGGCCGGCATCCCGATGGAGAACGATGAGCGACTGTGGCTTTCCTCCGGGACATGGTCGATCATGGGCATCGAAACGGACGCGCCCATTCGGTCGAGAGAAGCATTCGATGCGCGTTGTTGCAACGAACTAGGGGTCGACCAGTCCGTGCGCTTTCTGAAGAACATCGCCGGACTTTGGCTGATCCAGGAATGCCGTCGACAATGGGCGCTTGAAGGAGAGTCGCTGAGCTACGCTGAGCTCGCCAAGCTTGCGGATGCGGCTGAGCCCTTTCAGGCGTTCATCGACCCCGACGATCCGATTTTCGCGTCGCCCGGAAACATGCCGGAGCGCATTCGCGAATATTGCCGACGTCGCCAACAGCCGGTTCCTGAAGACAAAGGGCAGATATTGCGCATTGCCTCCGAGTCGTTGGCATTGAAATACCGGGTGGTTCTCGATCGGTTTCGTCAACTCACTGGAAAATCCTTCACCCGACTCCATGCTGGGGGCGGTGGGATCCAGAATGAAACGCTCATGCAAGCCACGGCCGACGCTTGCCAGCTAGAGATCATCGCAGGCCCTGTCGAAGCGACATCTTGCGGGAACCTGATCGTTCAAATGGTCGCCACGGGGCATCTGAAATCGCTTGCAGAAGGAAGAGCGCTGCTTCGCAGGTCTTTCGATTTCCCCATCTACCAGCCTCATCGACCGGAACTGTGGGAGGGTCCACTGGAAAGGTTTCGAAAGCATTTGGCTTCTTAGGCCGAGATTCGGCTCGCCCTGAGGAAAACTCCTGCAATTCCCGGCAAAAAATCCGTGCCACGCCCCGGTTTTCGCGTCCATTGTCGTGCAGAAGCCCTAATCGCCCAGCACGCCTTCAATGAGTTCCGCCGTCCAGTTTCTTCATCGCGAACGTCTCCCTGCCTCCGGTTGCCTCGTAGTTCCGGGAAAGCTTGATGCTCCGGACCTTGCCACATTTCAGCAGCTTTTTCACGGGCGGCCGATCACCTGGCTCATCGAAGAAAATGCCCCCATGGATCCCGAAGTTCGGGACTTTCTCGGGAAGTCGGGGTCCGGTGCCGTGTTTTCTGATGATGACGAAGATCCGGCTGCTGTCGGAGATCAACTCAAGGGGGCGCTCAAAGACAACGGCGTGTTGGTGTTCGTTCCGGGACCTGGGGTGGCGCGGGCCAACACCCCTTGCCATATCCCGGGAAAAACACTGACGACGCTTGGCAAATTCCGTCTCCCTACTCTGCCCGTCGGCATGGACTCGCCTCGCGATACCACGCTCTCCGTCGACAAGTCATCGAACTTGCCTCGGGTGGTTTTTGCTTTGGGAGAGTTGATCTCTGAGTCGAAGGTCTCCGGTGCCACGATTCGCGAAGGGATGCTGGTTGCCTCTCAAGAGGCCTACTCGGCCCGCAATCTGTTCAAGGGCTCGTTGGCAATGGCCGTCCTGCAAGGATTGAAGAAGCATTCGAAAACCACGCTGTTCGACGGAGCAGACGATTCGGTGCTAACGTTTGATAAGCTACTCGCGGCCGCTCTGGTTTTCTCAAAATACCTCCGCGAAGCCACCGATGCTCCCCGGATCGGAATCGTTCTGCCGCCGGGGAAAGCCGGCATGGTGGCCAATCTTGCCGTTGTCTTTGCTGGAAAAGTCCCGGTGAACTTCAATTTCACCGCTAGTCACGAGGCCGTCCGCTCGGCCATGAAACAATCGGGAGTCGACCGTTACATCACGGCCGATCCCTTCGTTCGCAAGGTCGCCTCGTTCCCGTGGCCACCCAACCGCGACCTCATCCACATCGAACGAGTTCTTCCATTGCTGAAGAAGAAGATCGTGGCGTGGACGATTCTGGCCAAACTGCTTCCTGCCTCAACTCTCGCCGCCCTTTTTGGGGTGGGCAAACGGAAGGGTGATGACGAAGCGGTTCTCCTTTTCACCTCAGGCTCCTCGGGGGATCCCAAAGGCGTGGTGCTGTCCCATCGCAACGTGCTGGGCAATGTCTGCCAGTTCGGGAGTCGATTGGAAGTCGGCCCTGGTGACCGCATTCTTGGATGCCTCCCTCTCTTCCATTCCTTTGGTAGCACCGTCACCCTGTGGTTCCCGTGCATTGAAGGTCTTGATCTCGTGACCTACCCGAACCCACTCGAGACGAAACGGTTGGGAGAACTCATTGAAGCGCGAAAGGTTTCGCTATTGCTGGCAACCCCCACCTTCCTTCGCGGCTACATGAAACGGGTGAAGCCGGAGCAATTGCAATCGGTGAAGTTGGTTGTGACGGGTGCTGAGAAACTACCGGAAAACCTCGCGGATGCTTTCCATCAGCGTTTCCAAATTCGCCCATTGGAAGGCTACGGACTCACCGAAACGTCTCCGGTCACCAACGTCAATTTGCCCGAGCCTTCCACCGCAGGGAATGCCGTGGTCCTTCCTTCTTCCCGGCAGGGCACGGTCGGGCAAATGCTGCCCGGAATCGCCGTGCGACTGACGGATCCCGCTACCGATCTCCCCTGCCCGATCGACCGTCAGGGGATCATCTGGTTCCGGGGCGTGAACATTTTTCCAGGCTATCTGGACAATCCCAAGAAATCGGCCGAAGTGATCCACCCGGACGGCTGGTTCCGCACGGGCGACGTGGGACGAGTCGATGAAGACGGCTTCCTTCGCATCGAAGGGCGCATCTCCCGATTCTCCAAAATCGCTGGAGAGATGGTGCCGCACGAAACGGTCGAGGCTGCCATCAACAAGGCCTTGGGCCTCGATTCGGAAGCCGAGCGGAAAATCGCCATCGTGGGAGTTCCCGACGAGCAGAAGGGCGAAGCCATCATCCTGCTCTCCACTCTTGCCGGCCCGGCTTTGGAACAAGAATGCATCGACCTGCGCTACAAGCTGATGGATGCTGGGGTGCCCTCCCTCTGGTGCCCACGGGCGATCGTTCCCGTCACCGAAATCCCCGTCCTCGCCTCAGGCAAGCTCGATCTCAAGGGGTGCCAACTCCTTGCAGAGCGTTGAGGAGCCGAAGCAGATTGCGGAGATTCAATCACGCGATCTTTGAGGGAAGCTTTCTCTCAAAGATCGCCTCAAGAGCTGAACCTCAAGGCTGATCACGCCCCCCGGCGCGCGGCACAAAAATGCCCGCCCCGGAAGCACCGGAGCGGGCAGAAGTCAGTCGCTTCCAAATGAAGCGACAGGAAGGTCAAATGCCCTTCTTCACCACGTCGAACAGCAGGTCGATCACGCGGTTGGAGTAGCCCCACTCGTTGTCATACCAAGAAACGAGCTTGAAGAAGGTCGAATTGAGTTCGATCGACGAGCCCGCGTCGAAGATCGACGAGTGCGAGTCGTGGATGAAGTCGGTCGAAACCACTTCCTCGTCGGTGTAGGCGAGGATGCCCTTGAGGTAGGTTTCGGAAGCGGTCTTCATGGCAGCCTTGATTTCGGCGAGTGAAGTTTCCTTCGTGGTCTTGACGGTGAGGTCGACCACCGAAACCGTCGGAGTCGGGACGCGGAAAGCCATGCCGGTCAACTTGCCCTTCACTTCCGGGCAGACCAGGGCAACCGCCTTGGCAGCACCCGTCGTCGACGGAATGATGTTGATGGCAGCGGAGCGGCCACCCTTCCAGTCCTTCTTCGACGGACCGTCCACGGTCTTTTGGGTCGCGGTGTAGGAGTGCACCGTGGTCATCAGACCCTCTTCGATGCCGAAACCTTCCTTGAGAAGCACGTGGACGACCGGCGCAAGGCAGTTCGTGGTGCAGGAGGCATTCGAAATGATGTGGTGAGCTGCAGGATCGTAAAGTTCGTCGTTCACGCCTTGAACGAACGTGCCGTCCTCGCCCTTGGCAGGAGCGGAAATGATCACCTTCTTGGCACCTGCGGTGAGGTGACCCTTGGCCTTCTCCGCTTCGGTGAAGAGACCGGTGGATTCGATAACGACTTCGACACCGAGTTCCTTCCACGGCAGGCCGTCCGGAGTGCGGGCGCTGACCACCTTGATTTCGTGGCCGTTGACCACCAGCACGTCATCCTCTTCGAGGTCCGGTGAGGACTTCTTGGATTCGACGGTGCCGTTGAACTTACCTTGCGTGGAGTCGAACTTCAGCAAGTAGGCGAGGTTGTCGGCAGGAACGATGTCACCGACGGCGACCACGTTGAAGGTCGAGCCGAGGTGGCCCTGTTCAACAAGGGCACGAAACACCAGGCGGCCGATGCGGCCGAATCCGTTAATGGCGATGTTGGTCATGAGATGTGGTTGTGGGATGGCCGCCCCGCGGCGGCGGTTAGGTCATGAAAGAGAGTCCCCCGTGTGCCGGAAGAACCTCCTCCAAGGCCACCGGAGGTCGTCGGGAACCCGGAGATTCCGGACTCCCCGCAGCCGCCGGGGCGGCGGAATTATCCACTGACGCCGGGAGGCGTCAATGTCCGGCTGTTTCAGCTTTTGAAGGGAGCAAGGTGAGAAACCAATGAACCGTTGCTGCAAGCAGGATTCCCGCCAACCCAACGTGAAGAACCTGTGCCACTTCGTGAACCTCGACTTGGGCCATCACCAAGCCCAGCAGCATCTGCAAAGCCACCAGCCCCACGACCCATCGGGGTGCCTTGCCTATGGGGCCGACCACATTCTTGCGCGTCCATGCCCAGGAAATGGCCGTCACGACCACGATGACCCACGAGAAACTGCGGTGGACCAAATAGATCCACGACTGCTCCAACTCAGAAATCCATTCCACCCGGTCCTGCCCCTGATGACTTTTGGCCATCTGATCGGTCAACTCCCGAATCTGGCTACCCATGATGCCTTCGATCACGATTGCCCCCAACAGAATCCCCACCCCAATCCATCCTCGCTGAGCTCCCTGCTGCGAGGTGTGGAGACGCATGGGCTGATCCGTGCCACGCCACAAGGTGAACACTTGAAGCACGATCAACAGCATCGCCAAGGCCATGTGCGCCGTCAGAATCCCGGGTTTGAGGCCGCTATATACCACCTTGGCGCCCATGACCGCGTTGATCAAGACCACGATCAATGCCGCCATGGCCGTCCATTTCACGGCTTTCTGGGCTCGCGATCGGCCCCACGAAGCCACCAGTGTCGCCACTGCGAAAATCCCCACAGGAAGGGATGTCAGGCGATTGACGAACTCGGTCCAGACATGTCTGGGATTGAAAGACTCCAGAATGTGCTCGGGCGTGACCGTATCCGGGTCGCGCCCCAAGCGCTCCGCCTTCGCGCGGAACTTTTCGAAGTCGATTTTCGACAAATCGACCTGCTCGACCTTCCACGGAGGCACCAAGCACCCCCAACATGTGGGCCAGTCCGGACAGCCCAAACCGGCACCGGTGACGCGAACCACCGCCCCCACGAAAATCAACACCAGGACCGAAACGAGGGACGCCAAGGCGAGCTTCTGAAACCGATTCATCGCGCGGCGAAAAAGCGGCAGATCTTGAGGATGAGCCAGCGCAAAATCCGGTCTCCGAGGGATTCACCCGTCGACCTCGTCTTCATTTCGGCTTCGATCATCTTTCAAAAATCATGGCCTTTTTGTGAAAATGCATTTCTTGCACTTCCCTGCTGGAACTTGCGTGGAGAGCTTCGTAATTCCCGCTCGTGCATCGCTTTTCCAATGCCCGTTCACTCCAGCTTCTTCGAACTGCTTCCGGGCTCTATCTTCTGTTTCCCATTCTTTGGATCGCCCTCGTCGCCACTCTAGTCAGGGGGCTCATGTTTGATCACCGGGAAAGCCTCTTGGCCTCCCTCGCCATCATCGCGGCGCTGGTCTTGTTGTTCCTTCTTACTCTGGGCCTCTCGGGCAATATTCGGTGCCCCCTTTGCCACGTGAAAGTCTTCCGCCGGACGGGCGCGACCATGAACTCGCGCCACCGCAAAACCCTGCTAGGGAGCCCTCGGCTCTACATTGCCACTCGGGTCACCTTCACCAAGCACTATCGCTGCCCCTATTGTGGCGAACCGTGCCAAACTTCCCGGGCTCGTCGTCCGTGAAGGTCAGAAAGCGGTTGCCATCGCCGGCGACCCGGTCTTGTGCTCTGGACATGCCGACCTTGGAAATCCCTGAAATTTGTGGGGCCATGCTGCTGCCCGATTGCGTGGTCTTCCCCCACGGCGGCCTGCCTTTGCGCATCTTCGAACCCCGCTACCAACAAATGTTGGCCGACACCTTGGCTGGCGATTGTTTCTTCGCGATCGCTCGCTTGATCGGCGACGAATCCCCCGACCCCACGGATTGTGTCCCTGAGATCGGCACCATTGGGTTGATTCGGGCATCGCGAGAAATGGACGATGGTACCTCGAACCTCTTGCTGCACGGCGTGATCCGTGTGCGATTCAAGGAATGGATCCTGGGTGCGGAGTATCCAACCGCACGCATCGAACCATTGCCCTCGGTCTTTGAACCGGAATCCCAGGCTCCGGCAGCGGTCGAAGCTCTGAAGGAAGCGGCTGAAGTGGCCCTCTCGAATTTTGCACCCGAGGTGCAGGTGGCGTTTCGCGCCATGTGCGATCCTCTCGATGATCCGGCCATCCTCTGCGATGTGATGGCCCAGCAATTCATTCACGACGCGGATGACCGCCAGACCTTGCTGGAGATGGAATCCGTTCCTGCTCGCGTCGCCTGGATCTGTCGACGATTTGAGCCCTGAGGTGGGGCGGGAAAGTTCACGGGACTCACGCCTGTGCCCCCGTGCGAGCTTCGCCTTTCAGAACACAAAAAGGCGCTTCGAAAACCATCGAAGCGCCGATCGTGAATCGAGCCGACTCTTAAGGTCGGCCATGCGAAATCACCCTCCGATCTCCGTGCGACCGGAAAGGGAAGCTCCTTCCTCCATCGAGAGATTCTTGGTTTTGATGTCGCCGTCGAGGCGGCTCTTTGATTTCAACTCGCAGCGCTCGGAGGTGATCTTGCCTTCGACCTTGCCGAAGACTTTCACCTCTCCGGCCGTGATGTCGCCTTTGACCTTGGCATTTTCTCCAATCGTCACCTTGCCCTTTTCGGACACGATTTCCCCTTCGATTTGACCATCGATGATCATGTCGTTCGAAAACCGGATCGATCCAATGATTTCGATCCCGCTCGACAAAACGTTCGTTGCGCTCGCCATAGCCGGATAATCGAGCAAAGCACCCGCCCCTTGGCAACCGGGATTTCCCGAATGGTGGATCTTCCCCGGAATTTCCGTGCGAATCCCCAAGCCGATCGCTAGAAATCGCCAACTTCTTCCGTTTCACTTATCATGCCACGAGTCACGATCACGCCTCCCGGGAAACCCTCCCAACCCTATCGCTTCAACACGGACCGCCAGTCTGTCATGATGGGCCGCGGGAGTGAGAATGACATCGTCATCGACTGCACCTCCGTATCTGTGAAGCACGCCGTGATGGAGCGCATCCCCGGAGGGTTCCAAATCCGCGATTTGGGCTCCACCAATGGCACGAAGCTCAGCGGCATGTCGCGCGACATCACCCCATTGATCGATGGCCGCCGAGTTCTTCTGGGAGACGTGGAATTTCTTTTCCACCTCACCGAAGAAGAACAGGTGACCTTGGCCGAAGAAGATGCAAGCACCCCTGCGATCATCCGGGAAGACACCTCCGATGAGGCGGAATTCGCGCCCAAGCGTGGCTTGGTCTCCGAAGCTGAGAAAGAAAGCCTGCGCCAGGAACTGGGGGCCTTTGCTCGTCCGATGCCGATGCCGCTCTTCGCCCTATTGGCTCTCGTCGCGCTCTACCTCGGACTTGGGATCCGTTACTCCAAGGAACATCCCGGCCACTCCCTGACTCAGGATTTGCTCAAGGGGCAAGCAGCCGTTTCAACCCTCCCAGCTCAAGAAGAAGGGCGGGCCGACGCTCCAAGCATCGAACCCGCCCCGCAAGAAGAGTCGGAGTAAGCGAAGACCTGACGATCTCAGCGTCCGCCCGGACCGCGGCC
The DNA here is from genome assembly GCF_014201715.1 of Haloferula luteola. Taxonomy (GTDB): domain Bacteria; phylum Verrucomicrobiota; class Verrucomicrobiia; order Verrucomicrobiales; family Akkermansiaceae; genus Haloferula; species Haloferula luteola. Next base: position 36,168 of record NZ_JACHFD010000001.1, on the reverse strand, counting down.
CCAACCCGGGCCACCACCGCGGCCGCTGAGAATGCGCTCTTTGGCTCGGTCGCTCAAGGTCGTGCTCGATTCCACATAGGAGCGCGCTGCGTCCTCGTCCGTTTCCATCCAACGGCGCACCGTCATGCCAATGGTCATGCTACGGCTGCGCTCATCACTGATGGCTTCCGCCAAAGCGACGGCGGCCGTGGGCTCAATCGTGTCCTGGCTGCGCCAGAGATACGTCTGAGTCGCCGAATCGCGGACCTCACCTACAGGCTGAGCCTCGATGAATGACAAGGCCCCTTCGCTGTCTTGAGAGACCCAGTTGTTCATGATTTCGCGCATGGCATTGCCGTAGTCCGCGCTGTCCTGACTTCCGAGCCATGCGGCGGCGGCGGCAGGATCGGTCTGAGCCATTTTCCCAGCCAGAGTGGCCACCAGGCGGTCCCGATATTCGCCTTCGCTCACCGATGAAAGTTTGGCGGCAGCGGCATCGACATCGGTGCGAGCCAGCACTTCCAAAACTTCCGACATCGCCCGGTCTTTGGCGTCTCCGGTCAAAGAATTCGCCCAGCTTTCCGCGGCAGCCATGTCCGTCGTGGCCCAGTTTTTCGCGATTTCGCCATAGGCACGGGTCTGGTCATCTCCCGTCAGGTTGGCTGCCATCGCGGCCGCTTTGGCCGGATCGCTGGCGGCAACCTCGCTGATCACCGAAACCATGGCGCTTCCCTTTTCGTCGCCCTCCAGACCATTGGCCCAAGCCATTGCTGCTTCCGGGTCCAATTTGGCCCACTCACGAGCAATCGTATCCGCACCGCTTTCGCCGCCTGGACCACCGCGTCCACCCATCTGGCGGAACTCATTGGGATTATCGAGGTAATACTGTGCGGCATTCACCGGATCCACACTGGCCCAGCTGCGAAGAATCGTCGGCCGTGCAAACATCCCGCCGAAGCCCATGGTTTGGCTGTAGGCCAAAGCGCCTTGGGGGTCGAGTTCACCCCAGCGGCTGAAGAGCAAGATGGAAGCAAGAATGCGATCTCCCATGGGGAGGTTGTCGAGAGTGTCGGCCGCGGCCGAGAGTTCATCGACGCTCATGTTTTCATAGAGGTCCGCCAAGGCCTGCAGACGGGACAATTGCCCCGGTTCGCGAAGAGCCTCCTGAATGCTGTGGGCCCGGGGACCAGAGGGATCTTCCGATGCAGAAGATCCCGTCTCACGCCGGATCTTGGCATCACGTTCCAACGAGGCGGTCGATTCCGCGGCATCCGAGCCGCCGGACTTTCCCGCCATGAAGCCGCCAACCCCTCCCAAAAGGAGGGCGGCGACACCTACGGTGACTGATGAATTCATGGCCATGGCGCGAAAACCCGAGGCGAAGATCGAAGTTGCGCTGCTTCGTCTCCCTCTCTTTGCTTTTTCAGCCTTCCGTCCCCACTCCATCATGTCCAAGCCACCGGTTCGCGTTCTTTTCGTCTGCATGGGAAACATTTGCCGCTCCCCTGCTGCGGAGATCGTGTTCCGCGATCTGGTGGAAAAGGCCGGCTGGAAGGAGCGCATCAAAATCGATTCCGCCGGCACCATCGGCTACCATTCAGGCCACGCACCCGACCGACGCATGGCCGCGACTCTTAAGGCGCGAGGTTACTCGATTCTCGGAAGCGCTCGGCAAGTGACGCCCCAGGATCTGGAAATCTTCGACCACATTCTCGCCGCCGACCGGGAAAACCTTGCGGATCTCCGCCGCATGGATCGACACGGCACCCATCATTCGAAAATTCGACTCCTCACCGATCACTGTCAGTCGATCGATGCGGATCATGTTCCCGATCCTTATTATGGCGGGCAAGATGGTTTCGAGCGAGTCGCCGATCTCGTGGAAGATGCTTGCCAGGGATTGCTTGAGGAAATTGAGAAGGAACTCTGAGGTGAACGCATTTTTCCTATTGCAACTACGTCTCAATTGATCGAAATTCCTCCTGTCATGCCGCACGCGGAAGCGCAAGATCTTGAAACTGACACCCTCCAGAGCCTGACTCAGGCCAGTGTGGGCTGTGATTTCCGCATTCGGTTTCTGGCAGGACCCGCCTGCGATCAACTTCGTCGGCTGGGTTTTTGCGAATCCATTCAGGTTCGGAAATTGGCCAATGGGCGCAACCTGATTTGCTCGATATGCGGCACTCGGATGGCGCTCAGTCGCGATTTGGCGGACCAAGTGAAAGTTTGTCCCGTCTGAGTTAAGTGAGTGAAGTGGAGCGAGTGGAAACGGTGTTGCTGGTGGGCAACCCCAATGTCGGAAAAACGACGCTGTTCAATGCCCTCACCGGCCAGAATGCCAAGGTAGGGAACTTTGCCGGGGTCACGGTCGAGGTGAAAACCGGACACACCCGCACTCCTCACGGACGCAAGTTGCAGGTGGTTGACCTTCCGGGTTGCTACGATCTTCGGGGGAGTTCGCCCGATCAGGAAATTGCGCGACGCGCCCTCGGAGGAGAAATCGCAGAACTCGGCGACCCCGACCTCGTCGTGTGTGTCGTCGACGCTTCTGCCTTGGAACGCCATTTGATCCTCGCGCTCGACGTGATCGAAAAGGGTCTTCCCGTCGTCCTCGCCCTCAATATGGTGGATGTCGCCGAGAACCAAGGGGTTCGGCTGGATCCCGTAAAGCTTTCGGAAGAACTCGGCGTGCCGGTGGTGCCCATGCAAGCCCGCTCAGGGAAGGGCCTCGTCGAACTCAAACAAGCGCTGCGTCTCCCCTTCCCGGCCGCACCTGAAGCGAAGTCTTGGCGAGGTGCCTTCGCGGACGATGAAGCGCGGCGGCGGTTTCTTTTTTCACTGTGTGAAACCGCGGCCCGGCGCAATGACGCCCATACGCTGACTGTTTCCGATCGCCTTGACACGGTGCTGCTGCACCCGGTGGGTGGTTGGATCGCCTTTGTGGCCATCATGTTCGCGGTGTTTTGGGCGATTTTCTCGTTGGCGGGCATCCCCATGGGCTGGGTGGAGTCCTTCCAAGGCTGGGTCGAAGGTCTCGTCACCCAAGCCATGCCAGAGGGAGATCTGCGCGACCTGTTAGTCAGCGGCGTGATTGGCGGAGTGGGCTCGGTCATCATTTTCCTGCCGCAGATTCTGATGCTGTTCTTCTTCATCGGTTTGCTTGAGAGCTCCGGCTACATGGCCCGCGCGGCCTATCTGATGGACGGCCTGATGTCTCGAGTCGGACTCAGCGGAAAGGCCTTCCTTCCTTTGCTCAGCTCCTACGCCTGCGCGATTCCTGGGGTGATGGCGACCCGCACCATCGATTCTGCCAAGGAGCGGCTCACCACCCTATTTGTGGCACCTTGGATGAGCTGCACGGCGCGTTTGCCCGTCTACCTTCTGCTGATTCCCCTCCTTCTCGGAGATCGGGAAGGGGGGTGGAAACAGGCGCTCGTGCTTGTGGGTCTCTATGTTCTCGGGACTCTCTCTGCCTTTCTTGTCGCCAAGTTGCTTCGCAAGAAACTGGGACCCGATGATCAAGAACACCATTTCATCCTCGAACTCCCTCCCTATCGGGCCCCGCAATGGCCCTACATTTTCCGTCATCTCCTTGATCGTGGATGGGCCTTCGTGCGCAAAGCCGGCACGGTGATTCTGGGGCTGATGATTCTCCTCTGGGCCGCCGAAACCTATCCCAAAAGTGATAGCGACGATCCGTCCGAGCAGCTTTCCCATTCCCTCGTGGGGCGGCTTAGCCACGTGTTAGAGCCAGTGGTGCGACCGATGGGTTTCGACGGTCGAACTGGCACCGCCATCCTGACTTCCTTTGCCGCTCGAGAAGTATTCGTCGGATCCATGGCCCAGTTGTTTCAGGTCGAGGAAAGCGACGATGAAGCTGAGACCCAAAGTCGGCTGCGCGAACGCATGGCCGCCGCCGCTTGGCCCGACGGGCGACCCATGTTCACGCCGTTGAGTGTGATCTCGCTACTCGTCTTCTATATTTACGCCCTTCAATGCCTGCCCACTTCCGCCGTGGTAGCCCGTGAGGCAGGCTCGTGGAAATGGGCCGTTGGCCAATTTGTCTTCATGTCTGCCTTCGCCTGTCTCGCCTCACTAGGCGTCTACCAAATCGGGCTTCTCCTCGGATTCTAGTACCATGAACGATTGGCAAAGCTATGCGGCGGCCGCCATTGTCGGCATCACCCTTGCGATCCTCGTGCGCCGATTTTTCGCTCCCAAGAAGCCTCAAGGCGGTTGCGGGAACGACTGTGGGTGTGGCAAGAAACCGGCGAAGTAAGCTTTCGCAAGCTTCCTCCGCCGGCTGACTTTCGAGAGTTCAGACTTTCTCGAAGACGATCCTGCCTTCCTGAACATCCCCTCGGATCACGTCGCCTTCGACAAAGCGACCATCGAGGATCTCCAGCGACAATTCGTCGAGCAAGTGGCGCTGGATCGCCCGCTTCAACGGCCGGGCACCGTAGACGGGATCGTATCCTTGGTTGCCCAAATACTCCTTCGCCGCTTCGCTGAGTGCCAATCCGAGTCCTTGTTTGGCGAGTCGCTGCCGAACCCGCTCCAACTGAAGATCCACAATCGTCGACAGTTCGTCCCGCTGCAAACGGTCGAACAAGATGGTCTCATCAATCCGATTGAGGAATTCGGGGCGGAAGTGCCCACGCAATGCTTCCATCACCTTGGTTTCCCGCTGCTCAGCATTCTCTTCATTCAAAATGAATTGCGATCCAATGTTGGACGTCATGATCAGGACCGTATTCCGGAAGTCGACGGTGCGGCCCTGCCCATCGGTGATTCGCCCGTCATCGAGCACTTGCAGAAGCACGTTGAAGACATCCGGATGGGCCTTCTCGATTTCATCGAACAGCACCACGGAATACGGTTTGCGCCGTACGTGCTCGGATAGCTGCCCTCCTTCGTCATATCCGACATAGCCAGGAGGGGCACCGATCAGGCGAGCGACACTGTGTTTCTCCATGTATTCCGACATGTCGATGCGCACCATGGCACCTTCATCGTCGAAGAGAAACTCCGCCAAGGCTTTGGATAGTTCGGTTTTGCCGACTCCAGTAGGTCCTAAAAACAGGAATGAACCAATCGGCCGATTCTCATCCTGCAAGCCGGCCCGAGCGCGTCGCACAGCATTCGAAACAGCGCGAATCGCCTCCTTCTGGCCGATCACCCGATCACCCAGCCGTTGTTCCATCTGCACCAATTTCTCTTTCTCGCCCTCTTGAAGGCGAGATACAGGAATCCCGGTCCAGGAGGAGACCACCCCGGCGATGTCTTCCTCGGTCACCTCTTCGGTTAGGATCGCCCCCCCTTTTTGCATGGCTTCTAATTCCGTCTGTGCCGCGGCCAAGGCCCGTTGAGCTTCGGGGAGCGTGCCATAGGTGATCTCTGAGGCGCGCGATAGATCTCCAATCCGTTGCGCTTGTTCTGCCTCGGTTTTCAGGGTCTCGATCTTCGCCTGCTGTTCCCGAACTCTTTCAATGACTTCCTTCTCGTTGCGCCAACGCGCCACCAGTGCTGCCGATTCTTCCCGCAGGTTTTCCTGCTCTTCGGTGACCTTTTCGAGGCGAGCTGCTGAGGCTTTGTCGGACTCTTTCTCGATAGCCTTTTTCTCCATCTCAAGCTGCATGATCTGCCGTTCGAGCTGGTCGATTTCGGAAGGCATCGAATCGAGTTCGATTTTCAATCGGGAAGCCGCTTCATCGACCAAATCGACGGCTTTATCCGGAAGGAATCGATCCGAAATGTAGCGATCCGAGAGCATCGCCGCGGCCACCAAGGCACCGTCTTGAATGCGCACACCGTGGTGCACTTCGTAGCGCTCTTTCAGGCCGCGCAGGATTGCGATGGTATCTTCCACAGACGGCTCTCCGACCATCACGGGTTGGAAACGCCGCTCCAGAGCGGCATCCTTTTCGATGTGCTTTCGATACTCGTCGAGCGTCGTGGCTCCGACGGTCCGCAGTTCGCCCCGGGCCAGTTGCGGTTTGAGCAAGTTGGAGGCATCGACTGCCCCTTCGCTCGCCCCTGCTCCCACAATGGTGTGCAACTCGTCGATGAAGAGGATGATTTCGCCATCCGACGCCGTGACCTCTTTGAGAAAAGCTTTGAGGCGATCCTCAAACTCACCCCGGTATTTGGCGCCTGCTAGCATCCCGCCGAGGTCCATCGAAATGATCCGCTTGTTCTTCATGGTATCCGGCACATCTCCCGAGACAATTCGCCGGGCAAGGCCCTCGACGATGGCCGTTTTCCCGACCCCTGGTTCACCGATGAGAACCGGATTGTTCTTGGTTCGCCTGGACAGCACCTGCAGGACACGCCGAATTTCGGTATCACGCCCGATCACCGGATCAATTTTGCCTTCACGAGCCCGAGCCGTGAGGTCCGTCCCATATTTCTCCAAGGTTTGATACTTACCCTCCGGATTCTCGTCGGTGACTTTCTGGGATCCCCGGATGCCCTCGATGGCTTCCCGCGCCTTGGTGTCATCCAGCCCTGCCTCTTGAAGCAATTGGCCGGCCGTCGCTCCCGCTTTCATGGCCCCGAGGATGAAGTGTTCGACGGAGACAAACTCATCGCCCATCCCCTCGCGAACTTCGTCCGCCGCATCGAGCGATTGGCGGAGTTCGTAGCTCAACTGAGGCTGCGATCCCGCGCCCTGAATCTTCGGTTCCTTGTCGAGCGCCGAAATCACCGCAGCCTTGAGCCGGGTGACGTCCGCTCCCGCATTCTGAAGCAAAGGAACGACAATGCCGCCCTCTTGCTGCAGAAGTGCCAGCAGCACATGGCCGCTTTTCAGCTCGGGATTCGCCGACTTTGAGGCGAGCCGTTGGCCCGCTTGCAGCGCTTCCTGAAGCTTGGTGGTGATTTTATCGAGTCCCATAAGAGTTTATTCTGAATGTGTGTGGTGAAATGGCTCTCGCAAGGACCTTTCCTGTCGTCCTCGCGCGTGGCTGATCTTTCGATGTCATAGCAACGAGTTTATTCAAATGATTTGTCGCATTTTGCATCTAGGAAAGAAGTGCCTGTGTCGCGTCCTGAGAGGATTATGGCCTTTCCACTTGGCCGGGTTCACGTTTTCATCCGCGCCGATGCTCAGGCAACGCACCTTTGGATTCCTCCTCGCCCTCGCCAGTTCGGTAGCACTTAGCGCCTGTGGCGGAGGTGAACCGACGGCACTTTCGAATCCCCAGGCCGCGATGGCGGTGGCTCCGGCCATTCCCACCACGATTCCAGGAATTGCACCGCCGAAGGTTTACGGCGAGAGCGCCATCGTGATCGATGCCCATTCCGGCAAGGTTCTCTATGCAAAAAACGCGGACTCCCCGCGTCCGGTCGCATCGACGCAAAAGATCATCACCGCATTGGTGGCGCTCGACCAAGGCACGCTTGAGGATCCGGTCACCATTGCGGCGGAAGACACCCGTTGCGAACCGACCAAGCTCTACTTGCAAACCGGGCAGACCTTTTCCCGAGGAAATCTTCTCAAGGTTCTGATGGTGAAAAGCGCCAATGATGTGGCCCGAGCGTTGGCGCGCGACATCGGCGGTTCTCAGGAAGGTTTTGCGGCCATGATGAACCGCAAAGCGGCTTCGCTAGGCATGCGGAATTCCCATTTCGTCAATCCCAACGGATTGCCCGCAGTCGGCCAGTATTCCACCGCGCGAGACATCGCGATTGCCGCCCGGCATGCCTACCGCAGTCCGACGATCCGTTCGTGGGTCAATACCCAAGCCTACACCTTTCAGTTTCCCAACGGGCGCACGAAATATTTGGAGAACACCAACAAGCTCCTCAAACGGGTCCCTTACTGCAACGGCATGAAAACCGGCACCACCAACGCGGCCGGGCGCTGTCTCGTCGCCACCGGGGAGTTCAATGGTCGTGCGGCCATTGTCGTCGTTCTCAAGAGCAACACCGCTCACATCTGGGACGATTCTGAGCAACTTCTGCGCTGGGCCCTGGAATCGCCCACGGCTTGAGAATCCTCCGAAGACCCTCGGTTTGCCACCATGCATGAGCCTGAGCATGAACTTGAAGTTCTTCGGGAGGCGGGCCTTTTCCGAAATCTACGTCCATTGGATGGGCCCACGGGAGTTCGTCTCCACCGAGAAGGTCGCTCGCTCTGGAATTTTGCCTCCAACGACTATCTGGGACTGGCTGAACATCCCGCGATTCGTGCAGCTTTTCATGAAGGCCTGGAACGTTGGGGGCACGGTGCCGCCGCGTCTCGTCTGATTACTGGCAGCCTTCCTTCCCATTCGATTCTCGAGGAATCCCTGGCCCTAGCCAAAGGTCAAGGTGCCGCCCTGAGCTTCTCCTCAGGATTCGCCGCCGCAGTCGGCATCATTCCCGCATTGGTCGGAAAGAACGACCATGTGCTGCTCGATAAACTGGCCCACGCCAGCTTGATCGACGGCGCGCGTCTCTCCGGAGCCACCCTTCGAGTCTTTCCGCACAATGATCTCGAGAAGCTTGCCCGCCTCCTAAGTGGAATTCGGTCCAAGGACCCTCATGGCCGCATCCTCATCGTCACTGAGTCCGTTTTCTCGATGGATGGGGACTTGTGTCCCCTCGCGGAGATTCTCGAACTGAAAGACCATTGGGGAGCCCATTTGTTTCTCGACGAAGCCCACGGGCTCGGGGTGTTGGGACCTCGAGGCATGGGGTGGGCCGAGGAACTCGGGGTGCAGGATCGAGTCGATTTTCAGATGGGCACTCTAGGCAAATCTGCGGGACTCGCTGGCGCCTATCTGGTATGCCGTCCGATTTGGCGCGATTGGCTGATCAACCGGGCTCGATCGTTCATCTATTCCACAGCCCCACCACCGGCGCTTGCCCATGCCGCTACGGCAGCGCTGGAGCTCATTCGATCTGCCGAAGGAGCCCAACTGAGGCAGAGGCTCCAGGACAACATCCGGAGAATATCCCCCACCTCTCGGACCCCCATTCTGCCCCGCATCATTGGGGAAAATGCCGCTGCCTTGGCGACCTCTGCCGCCCTGGAAGATGCCGGGTTTTTAGTCCCAGCAATTCGCTATCCAACGGTTCCTCGAGGCACCGCTCGACTGCGCATTTCCCTTTCAGCGGCCCATCCGGCTGAAGCCTTGGAGGCTCTCGCTGCGGCACTTTGATGGCTTCCTGCTAAGGCTCCTTGCGCAACCCCTCAGACCTCGGATTTCACCACCAATTGCCCACATCCCGCGGCAACATCAAGCCCGCGACGTTGCCGGACGGTCGCAGGCAATCCGGCCTCTTTGAGAATTCGTTGAAAATCGATCACTCGTCGGCTTTCTGGTTGGCTCCCTTCAAAACCTTCCGTGGCATTCAGGGGAATCACGTTCACATGGATATCCAAGCCTTTGAGCAGGTTCACGATCTTCCGCGCATGCTCGGGAGAATCATTGACGCCATCAATGATCGTCCAAGCCACCAGAATGCGCCCCTTTTGGGCCTGATAGACTCTCATCGCGTCGATCAACTCCGCCAACGGCCAGCGCCGGTTGACTGGAATCAGACGACCTCGTTCTTCGTCGTCGGCACCGTGGAGACTCACCGCCAAGGTATACGGCGCAGGCTCTTTTGCTAATTTCAGGATCCCGGGAACATGCCCCACAGTGCTGAGCGTCACCCTGCTGGGGCCCACTCCCATGCCGTGAGTATCGGTGATCGCCGCCAACGCTTGCAGCGTGGCATCGTAATTATGCAGAGGCTCGCCCATGCCCATCATCACCACGTTGCGCACCCTTTCACCGTATCGATCTGCCACTAGGCGTGACACTTCGCGCGCTTGGGCCACGATTTCACCAGCCTTGAGGTGGCGACGAAATCCCATCTGCCCCGTCGCACAAAACACGCAGCCCATCGCACAGCCGACTTGGGTACTCAGGCAAGCCGTGAAGCGACCCGGAAAGCCCATGAGCACCGACTCAATCTGGGCACCATCGGCCAACTCAAAGAGAAACTTCGTCGTCCAGCCGTCTTCACTGGTTGTCTCAAGCACTCGCCGTAAAGGCGTGATCAACGTGTCCTCTTGGCGCTCCAGCCAGCGCTCCAAGGGAGGCTCGAAGCCCCCACGATGCCCCGTCTGCAACCATCGAAACAAGGGCGCTGCATGCACTGCATTGACCCCCTCCGCCACGAGGTGCGTGCGAAGATCTTCGAGTCTCAAGCCATCAAGAGCATCCGACATGACAGAAGTGCGAATCACAGGAATGCCTGAACTCTGGAGGATTTCCGGATCGGAAGAAACTGCGAAATGGCGTCCATCGGTGACCCCGTTAGAATTCCTTTCGTTCTCTTTCCTTGTGTTCTTTTCGTTCTTTTTCCCGGATTTCTTAAAAGAAATATCGGTGCCGTGGGCCTTCTTCGGTCTCTTCGCTGGAAACGACTCGTGCGATTGACGGATCCTTTCTCACTTGGGAGCCTTCGCTCCATGCGACTTTTCCCGTTGGCGCTCGCCACACTCTGCCTGCTTCTCCCCTCATGCGGATTGATTCGCATGCCCATCCACGTGGTCGGAGGAGTCGTTGAAGGCACCGCCCGTGCCACCAAAGCCGCCGTCGATGTTCCCGGAAATGCCTTGAAGAAGCGCAAAGCCAAGAAGGCCGCTGAGCAGCAGAAGAAGGAAGCCGCCGAAGCGGCTGCCCAACAAGGAACTCCGCTCACCCACGACACTCTCCCCGTCCCTCCGCCCGCCCCACCTGCTGCCGACTCGGGAGCCGGAGAATATCCTGCCTCGCCGCCGGTCGAGGACCTGCCATTACCCGAATAGCGCACCTCAACGGTCGGCCACGAACAAGGTATGAGAAAACCTTTTGGCCTGAGGATACGCCTTGGCTCCCACCGTCTCCACCTGGCGAAACTCCTTTTCGAGAAGCGCCTCAAATGCCTTGTCGCGATGCGCTGACCAGAAAACGACACGCCCACGGGGAGATAGGGCCGATTTGATGCGGCGCAGGCCTCCTCGACCATAAAGCCGCTGGTTGCCACCGGCGACCAGCGCGTCGACTCCATTGTCCACGTCGAGCAGGATGGCATCAAATCCTCCCCCAGAGGCTTGAGCAATTCGATCCGCGACGTCGCCGATCACCAATTGGACGCGCGGATCGTCGAGGTAGCGGCCATTGACTTCGGAAAGGTGCTGTCGATTCCACGCCGGGATCTCCGGCAAGAGCTCCGCAACCACGATCTCGGCATGGGACGGAACCAACTCCAGCACTCTTTTCAGGGTGAATCCGAATCCTAAGCCCCCAATCAATACCCTGCCAGCTCCACGAGCACACCCGAGCTCTGCCAGCGTTGCTTCCGACGCCGTCGCCGTCGTGCTCATCAGCGTCACCCCATCCACTTTGAGGAAGAAATCCCCATCATGCTCCTGAAGCAGCATGGGGAAACCATCGGGAGTGGTGCAGCGGGCGACGACGGTGGTGGCTTTCATTCCGGTTTCTTCTCCCGGTCGGTGGGAATTGGCGCGGGATCCTGAGCAAGGACCTCCGCCACATCCGGAAGCGAAAGGCGAGGGTTCTCCTGACCGGGATAAATGTCGAGGTTCTCATTCAGCTGATCCTCGCTCACCGGCAATGATTTCACCCCTCCCTCGGGAACATCCATGCCGGAAACCCAAACGATCGCATTGAGCACGACGGTCCGAAAGCGATCGAGAGCCCAATTCTTATGATAGTGGCCACCCACGAATCCGACTCCACGGCCCCCATCATCACGCTGCACCCCCCACATCAAGGTCTGTTCCTTTCCCATGCCCTCAGCCCCGTGCCAGTCCCACATGTTGATGTAACGCCGCATCCGCTCCCGTGAAGGAACCGCCGTGACGAGATCCATCACTTTCTCACGGTCTTCCTGGAAACGCATGTTGTAGTAAAACTCGTCGAAGGCTTCGAAATCCTTCGGCAATCCACGCGCGATGGGATGATCTTCATCTACCTGCAATTTTGCCACCCAATGCGGATTCACGGAGTAGTTGTCCTCCATCGTCGCCCCCACCCAATGGCGCTGCCAACGATCGGCGTCGGGCTTCGCCGGGTGAACGGCATAGTGCATGAACATCAGTCCTTTGCCCTGCTGGGCCAAACCATCAAGGTACTCCCATTCACCCGAAATCGCAGAGGACGCATCACAATAGATCACCACTCCATCGGCCTTTTCCAGCACGCTCCGGTCTTTCGTGGGCCAATCCGAGCGTACGACCGTTGCATGGACCCCGAGTCCGCTTTGCTCATTGAGCGCCTTCGCCAAAAGGAGACAACCCGCGTTGAATTCGTGTTCGCCTGAGCCGTGACTCCGATCACCGGCGATGAAAACGATTTGCTTGTCCGCAGCCATGGCTCCCAATGTGAGCGTTCCCGCCATCATCATGCTTCTCACGATTCGATTCATGCGCGGGAGAATACGCCTCCCCGCAGGATTCCTTCCAGTTCCGCTTTCCCCTCTAGCCATTTCGCGATTCTGAGTGAATATTCCCGAATCGAATCCATCTCATCCGAGCAATCATGAAAACCACCCTCTTGAAATTGACCGGCATCGCCCTTCTGTCCCTCACCGCAGCTTCCTGCATGACCACCTACGACGCATACGGCCGACCGGTGCAAAGCGTCGACCCCGGTGCCGCCACGGCGATTGCCGTGGGTGCTGCTGCCCTTGGAGTTGCTGCTGGCCGCCAGCACCGCGGTCATGATGTCTACATCTATCAAGGCCGGCCGGTTTACTACGTCCAAGGCCATCGCCACTGGGTGCGCTAAAGACCCCTTTTCCTGTCCCTCCCACTCGAGCACCGAATCCAGCATTGGGCGGATTCGGTGCTTCCGTTTTTTGTCGACTCACAGCCCCCTCTCGCCCCCTAAAGAATCGCTTGTATTTTGTCCAAATGAGGCTCAAATATCCCTTGTGGACAAAATACCACCCTTCCAGTGGCGCAATCCTCACCAGCTGATTCGCCAAGTAGGCCAGCGAATTCGAGCCCATCGCAAAGCTCGTGGCTGGACTCAAGCGGAGTTGTCTGAGCGTGCCGGGGTATCGCTCTCGACCCTGAAATTGCTCGAACGCGAGGGCAAAGGCTCCCTTCAGCGTCTCGCCAAGATCGCCGTCGCTCTGGATCTCGATGGTAGCCTCCGTGAACTCTTCTCTCAAACCCCGGAGTATGCGAGCCTTGAGGAGGTTGAAGCCACTCATCGTCCGTCCTCGAAACACGCATGAGGCTCGATGTCCGTTTCCTCGGATGCGAGGACTCGCCCCGGATTGGCTCCTTGGCCGATGACGCACGCGGACGCATCTACTTCCAATACGCCCCGGAATGGAGGACTCGAGGCATCGAATTGTCTCCTCTTCACCTTCCCCTCAGCCAACCGGGACCGATCAGCAGTCCCACGCCGGGTTTCGGCCCCCTCTTTGGGCTCTTCGAGGATTCCATGCCCGATTGGTGGGGGCAGCGCATCATGCGGCGACATTTTGCCGCCATGAACCTGCCTTGGGATCAAGTGCGCCCTCTGGAGAAGCTGGCCTGCCAAGGAGCCTACAGTCTCGGCGCCATCGCTTACGAACCGGACCTCTCCCCTGCATCCTTTCGGGATACTCTGACCACTGAAGTGACCGAATTGGTGGCAGCGGCTCGGCAGCTGTTGGAAGACGACCCCGCAGAACTGCTTCCTGCCTTGGTGCGTGGAGGCCTCTCACCTGGCGGCGCTCAACCCAAAGCTTTGGTCGCTTTTGACGCCACCCTGAGCCGGGCGGTGGCGGGAGGTGGTCCCATCCCTGAAGGATTTGTGCCTTGGTTGGTGAAGTTCCAGCTGGATCGGGATGATCCGGTGGGAGCCGAGGAGCACGCCGTCACCCAATTGGCCGAGGCCGTAGGCATTCGCACCCCAGAAACTCGACTGTTTCCGACTCCAGATGGTCGGGTGCATTTTCTCACCCGGCGCTTCGATCGTCAGCCCCATCACCTACCCCGCCACCTTCACACCTTTGCCGGACTGACCCACACCCCTGTTCGAGAGGGACTCGACTATCAGGACCTCCTCGGCCTGACCCGTGAGCTCACCGGGCGGGAAAGTGAGGTCGAGGAAGGATTTCTCCGGGCCGCCTTCAACATCGCGATCGCCAATGATGATGACCATGCCCGGAACCACGCCTACCTCTGGAATCCCGACGATGGCTGGCGACTGAGCCCCGCCTACGACCTCACTCGCACTTCCTACCCCTTGGGTTCCGGATTTCGCGCAGCCGGCATCGATGGTCGATTCTCTCAACTCACCCTCAAAGAGATCCGCAAGCTCGGAAAGGATCAGGGTGTCCGCCGCATGGAAGAAAAGCTGGGGCACCTCCTCGACACGCTCCGTCGCTGGCCAGAATTCGCTGAGGCCAGTGGTTTACCCGAACATCGCGCTGCCATGCTTGGATCCGAAATGCCTGCCAGCCGCTGGTAAAACCTTCACCGCCCCCCCCTATTTGACAGTCACCCGTCTGCCCCTAACGTCTCCACCATTCATGTCAGCCTCGCCTTACTCCGACTTCGTATCCCACGCGCCAGGGCACTGGCCGGATTCCGCTATGGAACACTGGGATGATGCCAAGTGGCAGTTGAAAAATCGTATCAACACCCTCGCCGAGCTCGAAGCCCGGATCTCGCTCACCGACGTGGAGCGGGCAGGAGTTCTTCTCGCGGGCTCAAAGCTCGCCATGTCGATCACTCCTCACTTCTTCAATCTCATCGACCCCAACGACCCGAATTGCCCGGTTCGTCGGCAGGTGATCCCACGATTGGAAGAAGGCTGGACGGCTCCTGAAGAGATGGCCGACCCTTGCGGAGAGGACTCGCACATGCCCGTGCCGGGTCTCGTCCACCGCTATCCAGACCGGGTTTTGTTCCTGGTGACGGATCGCTGCGCTTCCTACTGCCGCTACTGTACTCGCTCGCGAGTCGTTTCCGGGGTGGGCGAACAGCAGCTCGAAACCCAATGGGAGGCTGCTTTTCAGTATCTTGAGCGCACCCCTCAAGTACGCGATGTGCTGCTCTCAGGTGGAGATCCCCTCCTGTTCTCCGATGCCAAACTTGAGCGCATTCTCACGCGACTGCGCGCCATCCCGCACATCGAATTCGTGCGGATCGGCTCGAGAATTCCTATTTTCCTCCCGCAACGCATCACCCCGGAACTGTGCGCCATGCTGCGCAAATTCCATCCGCTGTTCATTTCGATCCATTGCAATCACCCGAAAGAGCTCACCACGGAGGTCCATGATGCTCTCGGCCGACTCGCGGATGCCGGAATCCCGATGGGCAACCAAAGTGTTTTGCTCAAGGGCGTGAACGACTCGGTGGAGGTTCAGCGGACCTTAGTCCATAAGCTTCTCCGCTGCCGGGTGAGACCCTACTACCTCTACCAATGCGACCTCATCAACGGTTCCTCCCACCTGCGAACCTCCGTATCGAAAGGTCTGGAAATCATTGAAGGTCTTCGGGGGCATACCACCGGCTACGCCGTTCCTCAGTTCGTGATCGACGGCCCAGGCGGGGGCGGAAAGATCCCTCTCAACCCGGATTACGTTCTCGAACGCAATGAAGGTCGAACCTTGCTCCGCAACTACGAGGGCGAAACCTTCGAATATCCCGAGCCAACTCCGGCGCCTGCTGAGGCGCTGGCATCGCTCCGAGAGAAGTCATCCTGCTGCCACTAACATCAAGATCATGAAACGTCTCAGCTCCCTCGCAACCGCCGCTCTCATGGGAAGCGCCTGCCAACTCCACGCGGCCGAATTGCAGGAGAAATCCTTCACCTCCGAAGCCACTCCGTTGGAATGCCAATACCTGCTTTCCATTCCTGACGGCGAAGCACCCGAGGCGGGCTGGCCGCTCATCATGTTCCTCCATGGTGCCGGAGAACGGGGCACCCATGTCCACGATGTCGAAAGACACGGCCCCCCCAAGTTGCTTGCTGAAGGCAAATCGATCCCCGCCATCGTGGTCGCCCCCCAATGCTCGCCCAGCACCGTCTGGAACCCGCACCTCGTCAAAGCCCTCACCGACAAAATCGCCGCCGAAGAATCCGTCGACTCTGCCAGGATCTACCTGACGGGTTTAAGCATGGGAGGGTTTGGAACCTGGGACACTGCCACTGAATTTCCCGAAACCTATGCCGCCATTGCCCCCATCTGCGGCGGCGCAGGCATTCGCTTTCTGCTCCTGCCACGGATCGCCAAAACGCCCTGCTGGATTTTCCACGGCGAAGACGACCCGGTCGTCAATGTGGAGTTCAGTCGCAGCGCTTTCGAGGCCCTCCAACGCCTTGGCGCTCCCGTCAAATTAACCGTTTACCCCAAGACCGCCCACGACTCCTGGACTCGCACCTACGAAGACCCTCAGTTCTGGGAGTGGCTGTTCGCTCAAAAACGCTGATTCCTCTCTTCAAACATCCATCATGCACTGGAACGACCAATTCCTCGACCTCTACTCCCGCTGCGTCTCTCGTTATCGCATCGGGGATCGCGACTTTACCGGCTACTACAACGATGAAGACTCCGCCTTCCTCGATGCCATTGGCTGTCGGCCGCGCGAGTTCTTCGATTTCGTCGAGGATTTCTGCGACGAAGACACCCCCTCCCCGACCACGGCTCTGCTCGTTGCCGCCGTGCGACGCGATTACTTCCACGTGGTGATGGAAGGCAAGGCGGCAGAACCCACGGTGACCCGCGACAACATTCCCACCTTTGGAGATGAATTGGCGGGCATGGTGTATTTGCCACGCATCCTCGCCAAAGCCCGGGCCAAGCTCCGGGGTGAACTCGATCCTGATCTGATGTATGGTTGTGGCGGCGACCGCAAATTCCTCCGCGAGCACGGCGACATTCACCCTGCCGATTTTCTCCGGCGCGTCTGGGCGGCCGGCGATGATGATGCCAAGATCGTCGACTGGATCGGCTGCTTGAAATTCTGAGCCGCTGAGAGCCCCCCTCGAAAAAGATCCAAGGCACTCCCTTTCGCCGAGTTCCGTCTTTTCCTTTCCCAAGCCACCCACCCACCGGGCCGGTGGCTTGGTTTTTTTCAAACCGGCACTGAAGATGCACCGTGCCGTCGTAGTAAAGAAATGACATTCCGACAGACGGTCCGCTGTGGCGGTGCCGCTACAAGACGAGTCGGGCCCGATTCCCACTGGCGCTAACAGAAACCCGTGCCATGCTGACCCGCAACCAACGATCATGACGACCGAAGAACTTCAGGAGCAGATCGCCGCCAGCAGCGGCTGGATCAAGGATGTGAAAACCGAAATGGGCAAGGTGCTCGTCGGTCAAGAAAGCCTCGTCGATCGCCTGGTCGTCGGACTCCTATGCAACGGACACATCCTCCTCGAAGGGGTTCCTGGTCTTGCCAAAACCCTGGCCGTCAAAGCCCTTTCCGGATCGCTGCACGCCTCCTTCGCACGCTTTCAATTCACTCCTGACCTGCTGCCCGCCGACCTCATCGGCACCATGGTTTACAATCCACAGTCGGTCTCCTTCTCCGCCAAGCTCGGCCCGATTTTCAACAATCTGATCCTTGCCGATGAAATCAACCGCGCCCCTGCCAAAGTGCAGTCGGCCTTGCTGGAAGCCATGCAAGAGCGGCAGGTGACTTTGGGCGACACCACCCACCGGCTGCCCCAGCCGTTTTTGGTGCTGGCGACGCAAAACCCGATCGACCAAGAAGGCACCTACCAACTTCCAGAAGCCCAGCTCGACCGCTTCCTCCTGAAAGTCAGCGTCGGCTACCCCACCAAAGAGGAAGAATTGACGGTTCTCGACCGCATGGCCACCTCCGCTCCGACCTACCAGACTCAAACCGTCGCCACTCCCGAGCAGGTCGCAGTGTCGCGAAGGTTGGTGAACGAAGTTTACGTGGATCCGGCAGTGCGGGAATACATCGTCGATCTGATCCGTGCGACCCGCCAACCCGGCAAAATCGATCCGGGCTTGAAACATCTCATCCGCGCCGGAGCTTCACCCCGGGGCACCATCAACCTCGCCCTGACCTCACGCGCCCGGGCCTTCATCGCGGGCCGGGCCTTCGTCACCCCCCAAGATGTGAAGGACATGGCCCATGATGTTCTCCGGCACCGGATTCTCCTCAGCTATGAGGCCGAAGCCGAGGAGATCACCACCGATCACTTGATCGATCGTATCCTGAGCAAAGTCCCGGTGCCCTAAAGATTCCGCTTCACGGGACTCACACCACCACCGCATCGATTCAAAACCCTGTGATTCCACCCACCGAAAAGGAAATCGAAGAAGTTCTCGAGCGCGTAAGAAAGCTCGAACTCAAGGCGCGACGCCTGGTTCGAGAATCCTTCGCTGGAGAATACCAATCCTCATTCCGAGGTCAGGGACTCGATTTCGACGATTTTCGCGAATACCAGCACGGCGACGAAATCCGCTTTATCGATTGGAACGTCACCGCCCGGATGAACCAGCCCTTCATTCGGAAGTTCAGGGAGGAACGGGAACTTTCCGTCGTCCTGGCCGTCGACGTCTCCGGCTCATCGGATTACGGCAGCGTCCACTTCAGCAAACGCGAAGCCGCCGCAGAAACAGCCGCCATCCTTGGGTTCAGCGCTCTTGGCAATGGCGACAAAGTCGGCCTCTTGATCTTCGCCGACCAACCCCTCACCTTCATTCCCCCCGCCAAAGGCAACCGCCACTTACTCCGGATGGTCCGCGAAATCCTTGTGGCCCATCCCGAACGGCCAGGCACCTCACTCTCCTCCGCTTGTGATTTCCTGCTCAGCACCTTGCGCCGCCGGGCCGTCGTCTTCTTGATGTCCGACTTCTTTTCCGACAATCTCGACAAGCCCCTCGGAAAGCTCTCTCGCAAACACGAGACCTTGGCCCTGCAGATTCTCGATCCTCTTGAGGAATCCCTTCCCCATGCCGGAAAAGTTCTCCTCTACGACCCCGAAACCGGCGGCCAGGTCCAGATCAACACCAACAACGCCAACCTGCGCATGGGATACGAGAAACTCATGCGACGGCATCGCGAGGGTCTCGCTCGACTGTGTCGGAAACACGGCATCGACCACGCGGTGCTGACCACGGATCGCGATCGTCTCCGCGACCTCCACCAGCTTTTGAAAAAACGCGCCCGCAAACGCACGCGCTGATCGCCCGATGGAAGACGACGCCCTCCAACTCCGCGACCTCGCACCCATCGATCCGCTGCTGCCGGAATGGATCATCCCATGGTGGCTATGGTTGGCCGCCGCTCTGATTCTTATCGGGCTCGTTTTGCTGGCAATCGCTATCGTTCGCCGATCACGCAAGCCGCCTAGCTTGGCGGCTCTGTCCCACGCCGCCTATCGACGCGCCGTGGCGGATCTCAAGGCACTGCCGGATGACTTTCACGAAGCCGTGATCGCCGCCTCCTCCATCCTTCGAGCTTATCTCGTTGAAGCATCTGGAGATCCCGCCTGGTATGAAACTCACGAGGAGTTCTCGGCACGAGAAACCGCCCTCCAAGACCTGCCACCGGAATTGCGCACCCGGGCCGCCGACTTTCTGAATGAGCTTTCGCAGTGGAAGTATGATCGGCCACGTGAAGGCTCAGGGCCAGAGGTCGCCACCCGCGCACGCCACATGCTCGACGAAATCCACAAGGCACGCCCGGCATGAACGAATTTCTCCAGCACTTTCGCTTCGCCCAGCCCCAATGGCTGTGGCTCGCCCTCCCCTGTGCATTGTTGGTCATTCTGCGGCGTGGGCGCGGTGCCGACAGCGCCGTGAAATTCTCCTATCTTGGAGTCCTTATCAGCCTTGGCACCAAGGTCCGGCGCACCGCTCTTTCCGCAGGTCTCCCTTGGTTTCTCGTCGCCCTCATTCCCGCTTTGTTGGGCATGGCGCGACCCGTGTGGCGAAATTCCCTTCAGGCCAAATCCGCTAGCGGGATCGATATCGTCGTCGCCTTCGACGTTTCGCTTTCGATGAGTATCGATGATTTCGTGTATCAGAACCAACCTCTGATGCGCATGGACGCGGCCAAGGGAGTCGTCAAAGATTTCATTCAGGGACGACCCGATGACCGCATCGGTCTCGTCCTCTATTCGGGACAGCCCTATATCTCCGGGCCGATCACTCTCGATCACGATTGGCTTCTGCAAAAACTCGAAGACGTCCGTCTGGACATTCTCGAAGAACAGGGCACCGCCATCGGATCGGCGATTGCCGCGTCTGCCTCCAAGCTAGACGCCCGTGACTCCAAGTCGAAGATCATCGTTCTCATTACCGATGGAGCATCGAATTCGGGCAAGCTCTCCCCCCTCGAAGCGGCGGATCACGCCAAGACTCTTGGCATCAAGATTTATACCGTGGCGATTGGCACCGAGGATGGCCGCGTTTCTCGCCGGATCCAAAATTTCCCTCGCCAGGAATTCGATCTCCCCACTTTGAAGGAAATTGCTGCCAAGACCGGGGGAGAATTCTATTGGGCTCAAAACTTGGCGGAGCTGACGGACACCTTTCGCACCATCGACCGCCTTGAAAAATCAAAGGCGCAATCGCATACCATCGTCGAGGATACCGAGTTGTTCGGCGGGTTCGTCGGGCTCGCCACACTCCTGACGGTACTGGGTCTTCTCTCCATGGCCCTCCAGCCACCTCCCACACCCTGATGCACTTCGCGCAACCCTACTGGCTGCTTCTTATCTTGCTGGTGCCCGCTCTGGTCACCTTGGCAGTGGTGATCCCGCGGGTGCGCAGGAAACAATGGACCGCATTCGTTGCACCCCGTCTGCGATCCCGTTTGTTGCTGCGTGGCAATCCCGTGCCCCGTTGGGTCAGCCTGGCCTTTGCCCAGCTCTCCCTGATCGGGCTTGCCGTCACTCTCGCTCGTCCCCAATCGGATGCGGGCATCCAATCCGAGGCCGTGTTGGGGCGCAACATCCTGATCGCCCTCGACCTTTCGCGGAGCATGAAAACTCCCGACCTCAAGCCCGACCGACTCACTCAGGCGAAAGCCTTGAGCTATGAGTTGTTGGATGCTCTCCCCGACGATCGCATCGGACTCGTGGGCTTCGCCGGATCCCCCTATCTTTTTGCCCCCCTTACCGTCGATCACTCGGCGGTTCGGGAAATGATCAGTCAGGTCGACATCGACTGGATCCCTACCGGCGGATCGAATCTGGCTGGCGGACTGGAAATGGCGATCGACACTCTCAAGAAGACCGGCACGCGACAGAATGCGTTGATTCTCCTCACCGACGGAGAAGAGCACATTGGCCGCATCGGAGACCTCGCAGCCGATGCGAAGGCTGCCGGGATTCAAATCATCACCATTGGCTTTGGCACCGCGGCAGGCGACTACGTCCCCGATGATAGCCATTCCGATGGACTGTTCCGCGATCGCCAAGGCGAACGGGTCATCAGTCACCTCGAGCCCGGACCTCTAAAGCGAGTCGCCAGCGTGACGGGTGGCCGCTTTGCCGTGGCCACCTCGGGCTCGGACATTCCCTCCATGGTCACCCAGGCAGTGAAGGATCTTGACCAAGTTGAACTCAAGAGCCGGAGAACCCGCTTGATGATTGACTACTTTCAATGGGCGCTTCTTCCGTCCATCCTTTGCCTGATGGTGGCGGTTTTCTCAGGCACTCGCTGGCGCGGGCTCGGGCACGCGACCGCCCTCTTGACCTTGGCACTTGTCTGGACACCCCATCGAGTGGAGGCGATCACCCCCATCAGCTACCAACAGGCCCGCTCCGCTCTCCAAGAGGGACGGTTGGAAGAAGCGAAAGACGCCTTTGGCCTCCTGGCCGACGAAAACCCGGATGCCCACCAGTCATTTTCGTTCCGTCTCGCCCAAGGTACCGCCGCCTATCGCTCAGGAGATTGGTCCACCGCCCGCCACGCTTTCAGCGAGGCTCTGCGCTCCGACGACTCGCAAATTCGGGCCGCGGCCCACCACGGCTTGGGCAATACCCTTTTTGAAATCGGCTGGGCCCGACTTTCCGGCGGACTCCCCTACCCGGAACTTCCCCAAGAATCGGATACTGAAGATCCATCGGGAGCATCCAATGGGTTCAAAAAACTTTCAGATGCCATCATCGACCCGCCCAAAGACGATGCCAAGGGAGACCTCATCGGCTTCGAAAAGATGGCCAAGGAGCGCCTCTCCGAATGGATGTCAGAAGAAACAGAACCCGGCGAGACTTCGGCAGGGTCTCTCCTCTTCCACGAATTGCTGTCAGATTGGATCGACTCGATGAAGCACCACGGCGCATCGGGACTCGACGATTCGGAGCACAATCGCGACCTCACCCTGACCTATCTCGAAAAACTGGAGGAGATCCTCAAGCAAGTCGAAGACAATGCCCAGCAGATCCAGGCACTGCCCATGCCAGGCGAGGGTGAGCCCCAAGAAGGCCAGGAAGGAGAAGGTGACGGAGAGCCCTCGGAAGATGGTGAAGGCAAGGGCAAGGCAGGCGATTCGGAAGGCCACGGGGACTCTCAGGAGGCCGAAGGAGGGGATCAGCCAGATGGCGAAGAACAAGAAGGCCCCGGCGGCGACCAAGAGGACGAATCGGACCAGGGGCAGGACGGAAAAAATCAACCCAAACCGGGCGAGACGGACAAACAAGCCGCCGAACGCATTCTTCGGGAAAACGCCGATCTCCAAAAAGGGGCCTTGTCTCCCGGCCGCGCCCGCTTCCGCCCTCCGGAAAAGGACTGGTAACTTCATTTATTGAGTATGATGAGATCCCTCACCTACCTTTGGCTCCTTTGGATGCTCCCGTTCGCTGCCGCGCTCGGTGAGCCAATCCGTGCCACCCTCAGCAGCCAGTTCCTGGTGCGCGGGGAGCAAGCCGTCCTTCAGTATCCCCTCCCGCGTGGAGTCGATCCTCGGTCTGCCATCGAACCCCCTACGGTTGACGGCGTCACCATTCGCCAGGTCGGCTACACAGCCCTGCCGAATCGGGAATTCCGACGCACCAACGAATACGCCTTCCGCTTTCAGATCGTCAGCTATCAACCGGGCAATTACACCATCCCCCCCGCCCGCATCGACACCGGTCAGGGCATCGTTGAAACCGAAGAAATTTCCTTCCAAGTCATCCGTGAAACCGACTTGAGTTGGGATTCGGCGGACACCGGCCAAGGAACCTTCCGCTACTCGGCGGCCTTCCACACCACCGAGGACTCCCCCTATGTGAATGAGGTCATCCCGGTGGAATTGAAGATTTACCTCCCCGATACGGAGCAAATCGAAGACTGGGGGGTCCCCGAATTCGAACGCAACGGCGTTGCCGCGTGGCGCTTCGAACCCCGCCCCGAGGTCAGTCGGGTCGAACTCCCCGGTGGGCGATTTTTCGCGATCAGCTACCCCAGCACGCTTTCGCCTCTCCGCGGTGGACAAGTCTCCCTCGGGCCGTCGACACTGCGGCTGATCACCGTTCAGACCTCTCTCAATCGCTTTTCGGAAGCTCGCTATCAGCCGGTCAACTTGTCCATCCCGCCGATCGAGTTGAACGCCCGGCCGTTGCCGAAGGATGCTCCCGAGGGTTTCACGAATGCTGTCGGGCAGTTTGCGATGGATGTCTCCGCCATGGAAACCGAGGTGCGGGAGGGAGACCCCGTCACCTTGTCGCTTTCCCTCTCCGGATGGGGCAACCTCGACTCTCTGGATCCACCGACTCTCCAAGAGCCCGATGGCTGGAAAGTCTATCCACCCTCCCGTGTTCAATCCCCCGAACGCCGGGAACGGAGCGGGACCACGATCTTCCGCCAATTCTTGCGCCCCGAGCGCATGAGTGAACGCGTTCCGCCATTTCGCTTTGTTTACTTCGACCCCGAAGCCGAGGAATTCCGAACCTTGATCAGTGAGTCCATCCCGCTGGAAGTGTTTCCCTCGACGCAAGCACCTGCACTCGGCTCGGCCGTCCCTCCAGCTCAACCCATGCCTTTGGAGGAAATGACCGATATCCTGGGTATCCTCCCAACCACGGGCACTTCGCCCGCCGCCTGGCCAAAGTCACTTTCTTCGGCCTGGCAGTGGATTCCCCTCGCACTCGTTCTGGGGCTCGTGATCCGCATCTTCCAACTCCACCTGATGCCCCGAGTGAAACCCGATCCGGATCGCCAGGCCCGGCAGAAGGATTTGAGACAAGTCTCTGCTTCTCCAGGCGATCCCCGGGAGTTTTACCGTCGCGCCGGAGCCTTTGTGGAGAAATGGCTCGGGGATTCTCCCGATCCACTTCCCCGTGAAGTGCTCGTCACGCGGGACGAAATCTGCTTTACCAAAGAAGTGCCGTCTTCGTCCCTGCCCAGTCGCGATCGCCAACGGATTCTCCGCGGACTCCGGAAACTCGCATTGCCGCTTCTGATGGCGGGAGTTCTGTGGGGTACCGCATCGGATGTGCGTGCTGAGGAAACTTCCAGCCCCCCCCCTTCACCCACCGCCGAGCAGGCTTTCCAAGATTCGCGGTTCAGTGAAGCTGCCGATCTCTGGTTGAACTCCGCACCGTGGGATCAACTCTCTGCGGACACCCTCTACAACATCGGGGATGCCTCCTATCGCCTTGGATCTCCGGGTGAGGCCGCACTCTACTGGCGACGCGCCCTTCTCAAGGACGATCGGCATGCCGAAGCCCGCCAAAACCTGCGATTTCTAGAACGGAAATTTGGCTCCATCACCCTCCGTCGCCCCGATTATCAGTATTCTCTCTCCAAGCTCTCTCAAGCGGCCTGGAAAAATACCATTTTCGTCGGGGCATGGTTGGGAGTCCTTGGCTGCTTGATCTTCCCTGCCACGCGAACCGGGTCCAAACTCCGCATTGCCGGCGTCATCGCCCTCGCATCCGCCCCTCTCTTGGCCACCGTGGGGTGGCTCGGAAATCACTATTATCCCGACGACGCCCTCTTCGCCGAAGCTCGCCAGCAAGGCGTGATCATCGCCGATCGCGCCGAGGTCCGAACGGATGCTGCACGCAATGCCCCCCTCGTCATTGAAGCACCCGCAGGCTCCCTCTGCCGCTTGCTTCATACCACCGGTGACTGGAGCTACGTGGCCTTTACCAACGAAACCCGAGGATGGGTCCCTTCAGGTCAAGTTTCGCCCGTCGTTGTCGACGAACGTCCTGAAGCCCCCTCTCGCCCGTCTCTCCAAGCTCCTGGCGACAAGAACGCCTAAACGCCTCCCCCATTCTCTCATCCCATGAAAAGAAGAACCCTGATTGCTCTCGCCTGCTTGGCAGGATTCACCGGACTCAGCTCTGCAGCCGATGAAACTCCCACCAAGGTCGAAGACATCCACGTCAAAATCGAAACGACCCAAGGCCCGATCGAAGCGACCATGTTTGCTTCCAAGGTGCCGATGACCGTCGCCAACTTTCTGAACCTTGCCAAACGCGGCTACTATGACGGCGTGGCTTTCCACCGTGTCATCAAGGACTTCATGGTCCAAGGTGGCGACCCCACAGAAAGCGGTCGCGGCGGCCCCGGTTACCAATTTGCCGACGAATTCGACCCCAAACTCAAGCACTCGAAGCCTGGCATTTTTTCCATGGCAAACGCCGGTCCGGGAACCAATGGATCCCAGTTCTTCATCACCATGGCACCCACCCCTTTCCTCGATGGTCGTCATTCCGTTTTTGGCGAAGTCACGAAAGGACAGGACGTGGTGGACAAGATCGTCGGCAAAGTGAATACCGGAGAGCCGGGCGTCAAATATGACGGCAAGGGCGACAAAATCGTGAAAATCGAAATTCTCGATTCCACGGATGCCCTCTTTGAGGCTCAAAAAGACAACCTGAAAAAGTGGGACGCCGTTCTGGATGCGAAGAAGCCCTGAGCGCTCCATCTTCCCCGCCCTTCGGTCTTTCGACCGGAGGGCTTTTATTTTCTAACCTCTCTCAACATGAGATCCCTTTACCTCTTCCTGCCGGTGGCCGCCCTTAGCTGGACTTCCTGTCAGCCTCTCAACGGCGTCGATCCCCTCGATAGCGGCGAATTGGCGGCGGAAGCCATGCCCATTTCCACTTCGATCGATGGCCTCGATCAACGCCGCGCCTCCGACGAACGGATGGAACGCTACGACCTCGGCGGTCTTCAGGTGGTCGATCCGGATCCAGAACTGCGAGTCACTTCAGGCATCGATGCCCGATCGGACTTCTGAAAACCTCATCTCCATCCGAGCCCCTCCCGGTGCAGAAGGGCTCGGTTCTCCCCCACCTCAACGCTCCAGCAACACCACGCCGGCTCGCATCACAAAGTCGATGCGCCCCTTGAGCGTCTGATTGAGAAAAGGAGTGTTGCGGGCCTTCGACCTCATGAACTCGGTGCTGAAAGTGGTTTCAGCGCCTTCATCGAACAGGATCAACTCCGCCACCCCGCCTTCGACAACCGGAACCGGATCAAGCCCCATCATCCGGCGAGGCTCCGCCGAGTAGCGTTTCACCAGATCGCTCCAAGTCAGCTCTCCACGTGAAATGAAGCGGTCAAACATCGAAACCACCGCCGTTTCCAATCCGGTGATACCATTCGGAGCAGAGGTGAAGTCCTGAGCCTTTTCAAATGGGGTATGGGGGGCGTGGTCCGTTGCCAGCAAATCGAAAACCCCAGTCTTCAAACCTTCCAGCAGGGCCTCGTTGTCATTCCTCGTCCGCAGGGGCGGATTCATTTTGTAGTGGGTATCGAAGTCGCCGATGTCTTCGTCAATGAACATCAGGTGATGAGGGGCCACTTCCGCCGTCACCTTCACGTCACCGCGATCCTTCCACCATTGGATCGTCTCCATCCCGAGCTGGGTCGAAACGTGCTGAATGTGAATAGGCGCACCTGCCGCGTGAGCCAGTCGAATGTCACGGTCGATGATGATTTCTTCGGCGCAGGGCGGGCTCCCTTTGATCCCGAGTCGATAGGCCATGGCTCCTTCCGTCAATGCTCGAGGCCCCGCCAATTCCGGGACTTCACAGTGACTGGCAAAAAACATCCCGAACTCCTTCGCGTAGAGCATCGCTCGATACAAAACCGCCGGATCCCCCGTCGAATCGCCGTCGTCGGTCAGCATCTTCACTCCCAAGTTTCGCATGGCATCAAAGGCAGCCAGCTCCTTCCCATGCCGCCCTAAAGTCACGCAGCCTGAGGTCAGCACCTGGATCGGCGACACCGCGGCGGCTTTATCGAGAACCGTTTTGACGACCGCTCCGCAATCGATGGACGGGGTCGTGTTGGGCATCATCACCACTCCCGTCACCCCGCCGTTCACAGCCGCCGCACTCCCACTCTCGATATCCTCCTTGGCCTCTCCTCCCGGCTCCCGAAAGTGCACATGGGCATCAAACATGGCAGGCATCAGCAAACGGCCCTTTCCCTCGATCACTCGGGCCTCTGCAGGGGCCTGCTGTCCGGGAGCGATCTTCCGATAATGCCCATCGGCCACCAGTACGTCGACATCCACCGCGTCACCGCAGTCTTCATCCACCATCCTTACGTTCTTGAAAAACAACATCGGCGTCTCGGGCATGCGCCTTCCATGCCAGCCGAACCCGGCCTGGAAAAGCATCGA
Organism: Haloferula luteola; assembly: GCF_014201715.1. GTDB lineage: Bacteria > Verrucomicrobiota > Verrucomicrobiia > Verrucomicrobiales > Akkermansiaceae > Haloferula > Haloferula luteola. The sequence goes on along the minus strand of NZ_JACHFD010000001.1, from coordinate 8,648 downwards.
TTCCGCCCGTATCCAGGTCACGCCCGGGCAAGAGCCCGCCGAAATCTGCAAACACCCTCTGGGCCGTGCACGCCATCTCAGAGGCCTCCCACCGTAACCCAGCCATCGCCTCCCGATTGAACTTGAGGCCCCGACTCAAAGACGCCACCCTGCCCATTGCCTATGAAACTGCACTTCGGATTCCTTATCTTCACCGCCAGTGCTCTCTCCGGTAGTGGAATCGCCTTCCTCCTGCACCCCATGGCTTCTCGTCTTGGGACTTGGGGACCTGGGATCGCCGCCGTCCTCGTATCCTCTGCCGTATCCACCTTCCTTGCATGCCAACTGGACCGATTGAGGATCAAAGCGATCCGGGCTTTTGCGGGTCCCATTCTCCTCTTCGCCGCATTCGCCTTTGGTATCCGAGATGGAGGCAAATTGCTGGGGATTTCGGTGCTTTGGGCAGGGCTCCTATTTGCCGTATTGGATTCTCTTGCCCTCATGCGAGTGGAGGGTCCCATCTCGGACCGTCTGCAGGAGGACTTCTCCTGAACCAGTCCACCAAGACCCAATCTTTTCACTGCGCAGGCCCTTCCGGCTTCGGCCTCGGCATATCGAGAAGCCGGTTCGAGCCTTGAGGATCCAACCGATCGCCCGAACTGGCGAAAGCCTTGGGCCCCTTCGACGACGCTTTGGGGAGATCGCCCCGCCGTTCTCTTTTCAGCGGGATCGACACAGATTTAGCGACCCAAGAGCTCCCCAGCTCCGTTCCCTTTCAACTCGAAGGAAACGCGGATCTGCTTTGATTCTGCCATCGCCGGAGCGCCCGGCACCTCCACAGAACGACCCAGCCACCGAAGAAAACTGATCCACCAAACAAGCACGAAATCGGGATTTCCAGGTAGGAAGATGAGGTGTTACGCAGATTTTGACGCACTGACCGGTAAGCGTGTGCCCTCTCATCTTCCCATCGAATAACATCAACCACCTTGCCCTTACGGCTGCCTTCTTGGATTCCCATCCCGACTCGGCCCATGCCGGAAATGACAATTCCGTAGGATGACCGATGAGAGGATCCTGCAGGGAAGCCACGAAAGAAGAGAACCGACTGGTGAACCGAGCTATCCCACCAAGCCCAACCGAAAAAAACGACGAACACCAGCACCAGCCAAGTGATGGGCATCCGCATCCATTGAAAACGGGCTCCCCGCCGTGATCGCCGGTTATCATCCACCCCACGGGTCATCTTGCGCCAGTCTCGCTTGATTCTCGAAAAGCCTCAAGTCTCATAAACTGGCCTCCAAGCCCGTTCGATCGCTTGACGAACCCACCCTCTAGGCTCGAATGCCGTCTCGAGCCAAAGACCGAAGGTTTCAACCTCGCCCAGGCCCCATGGTGTCGCTCCCCAGAAGCAGCCCACGCAGGTCCTCTGCAGACCAACCGGTGCCTTGTTCGCCGCCATTCACACCCTCTATCAAACTTTGTTTGGAGTTCTGCAACCGCCGGACTCGTTCTTCAACAGAGTCGCGCATCAGGAGCCGATAGATCGAAACGGGTAGCGTTTGGCCGATCCGATGGGCTCGGTCATTGGCTTGGCTTTCGGCCGCAGGGTTCCACCAGGGATCCATATGAACCACCGCATCCGCCGCGGTGAGATTCAGACCATAGCCCCCCGCCTTGAGGCTGATCAGGAAAACCGCCGGCCCACCGTGATTTTGGAAGGCTTTGACCACCTCCCCGCGTTGAGTCGTGCTCCCATCCAAATGAAAAATACGCCCGGAGTCCTCTGACAATCGAGGTTGGATCTTTTTTAGAAATTGTGAGAACTGGCTGAACACGAGTGTCTTTTTTCCCTGATCCGCTCGGGCCTCCAAAAACTCCTTCAACCAATGGACCTTTTCCCCCACCGCCCAATCAGGTTGGAGCAACTCCGGTGAAAGGCAAAACTGCCGGAGGCGGAGGAGCACCGTCAGAAGATGCATCCTCGCAGCGCCTTCTTCCTTCATCTCCTCCATCTTGGAGAGTCCCGCCTGAGCGATTTCCTGATAGATTGCGCGGTCCTTGGGTGCCAGTTCGAGAACGACGTCCGCGAAACTCTTTCCAGGAAGATCGGCGGCAACTTGAGCCTTCGTGCGCCGGAGGAAAAACGGAGCAATGCGAGAAGCGAGTCGCTTCGACGACCCACCCTGACCATCGTAACGCCCACTGAAATCCTCCCGTGAACCAAGATAGCCGGGCGATACAAATCGGAAGATCGACCACAAATCCAGAAGCCGGTTCTCGACAGGCGTTCCGCTCAAAGCCAATCGATAGTGGGCGGGAATCTTCACCACCGTTTTGGCCGTCTCGCTGGTCGGATTGCGAATCGCTCCAGCCTCATCGAGGACCATCAGATCGTAGTCGGCTTGGCGATGGAATGCGAGATCTCGGACCAACGTGGCATAACTGGTGAGAAACACATCCGCGGGTTGATTCCGCCGTTCGTCCCGATCCGCACCATGGAGACGCACCACTCTCAATCCCGGTGCGAAGCGCGCCACCTCCTCCTCCCAGTTGGCCAGCAGGGAACTCGGAACGACAACGAGAGCCTTCCAGCCAGCCTTCTTACTCCTTAGCAACTTCATGACCCCGATAGTCTGGAGAGTCTTTCCGAGGCCCATTTCATCTCCAAGCAAAGCCCCACCTAAAGCCTCAAGCCGATCCGCCAACCATGCCACGCCTTCCGTTTGGTAGTCCCGCAAGCTCACCCCGTTGAGTTCATGGAGCGCCGGATACTGAGGCGCCCTCCAGGGCTGGCCAGATGAAGTTCCTTGGCGACTTTGAAGTCCGATGAATTGGGCAGGACTGAGCGCCACCCGCCCTTCCGGCCCGGCAATTCCCAACTCTGCAGCCAAAGGCTCGAAATCCTCAAAGACCTCGCGTGCGACCACGACTTGCGCTCCCGATGAAGTTCGATTGGAAACTCGCCCCGATCGAATCAGCTCAAGTACCTTGGCGCGAGGAATCGTTTTGCCTCCGCCCGTTTGGAATGAAATGTCTACCGAAAGGCGACCACCCTCCACCGGAGCCACTACGGGTCGAATGACATGCAGCGATTGCAGAACGTGGCTCAACTTCGAGCCGATCCGCAAATCCCAGCGAGATTTCCACCGGTCCAGCTCATTGGCTAAAAACGAAACCGCTTCCTCAGGCTCCCGGATCACCCAGAGGTCCGATTCCCTCGGAGCAAATCCTTGGCCCCTCAACGCCTCCAAGAGATTCTCGCGATGCCCTGGTTCCTCGGTGATCCAGCGCCCCGACTCCGGAGAAGAGGCCTCGGGTGGCTCGACCAGAATCCGCGCATCGAGTGCATTCAAAGAACCTTCGATGTGGATTTCGACACGGGGAGGAGCGGTCTCCAAACGGAGACTTCCCAACCATCCCGGACGGGGCTCCGAACTCAGGTCCAACCAAGCTTGCAATTCTTGTTGGATGCGAGCCCTCGGAACCAGAGCCCTGCCCGATTCCAAAAGTCCACGAAGACGATCCACCGTCGACGCATCAAAGTTTTCCTCATCGAGTCCTCCCCATGACAGCCCCTCAATCCAGCCCATCCATCCCGGGACTTGGACCAGATGTCTCGCCACGGGTTCGCCCCGCAATTGCAAGCCCTGGTCCGTCCACTGGGAGTCCAACAAATGCAGAGGCTCCACTCCTCCTGATTCCAAGGGTCCCTCCGCAGAGAGAACTCGAGGATGGGTCCGCAAAGCTCGCAGAAACGCGCCCAGGACTTCCCCTTTGAGATGCAGAGGGTGGGCACTGGGAGCCCCCGAACCCCATTGGTCCCACCATCGGGTCAGGGCCGATTCCCCCTCCTCGGGCATGGCCTCGTCCCATTGGATTTGAACTGAAAGGGCCCCTGCCGTGAGCGCTCGTTGCCAGCGCGGCAAAAACTGCACGGCTACCGCACGGAGCTTGGCCGGCGCGCGACGAGGCTCGGTCTTGGGTTGAACTCGGGCTGCGGGCGATTTCTCTGCGAGCCGTGAGAGCAACATCGCCACCGCATGGGCACAGACGCCTCCTGTGGTGCGATTCTCCCTGCAAGAACAGACCACTTCCAGAACACCGCGGGTTTTCACCGTGGTCCGAATCTTGGTCCGACCCTCGATGAAGAGCCCCACCAAAATCCCCTGGCGTTCAGTCATCTCGGGGATCTTTCCGGCGGCGACGAGAGCTTCCCCTCGCTTGAATGCTTCCCAACTCGTTTCCTTGCGGATCCGCTCTTTCGTCCATTCCTGCACGGCCGCTGTTTCGCCTTGGAGGGGATGGGCTGGCCAGCAAAACCTCAGAAGAGGATCTTCACTCAATTTCAATTCCTCCCCGGTTTTGTTTGCCACCCCGGCCCCAGACCGGAATGCTTCGTGCCACTCAAAAAATGAAGGTTGTTGCAGTAGGAAACCAGAAAGGCGGAGTCGGCAAGACCACCACCGCCCTCAACCTTTCCGCCGCGCTCGCCGCCCGCGGACAACGGGTGCTTCTTATCGACCTCGATCCCCAAGCCAACACCACCAGTGGCCTGGGAGTCGAATGCGAAGGAGAAGATACGGTGTATCCATCACTGATTTCCGATCACGACGTTCGCAACAACATCCGCGAAACCGGTCGCGAACGCCTCTCCCTGATCCCTGCCCACATGGATCTGGCGGGCGTCGAAATCGAACTTGCCCGCAGCGATGATCACCTCACACGGCTTCGTGGTATCCTCCAGGGCCTGAAACCCAACGATCTCTTCGATCTTTGCATCCTCGATACGCCCCCGTCCCTGGGAGTCTTGATGACCTCTGCGCTGGCGGCAGCCGATGAAGTGATGGTGCCTTTGCAATGCGAGTGGTACGGCCTCGAAGGTCTCGCTAAAATCGTGCGCGTCATCGACGAAATTCGTGCCAGCGGAGCCAGCCCCGATCTCCGAATCGAGGGCATTGTCATGACCATGTTCGACAATCGGACCAACCTCTCCCGGCAAGTGATCGATGAGGTGAAAAACTACTTCCCTGACGAACTCTACAAGACGGTCATTCCTCGGACCGTTCGAATCAGCGAGGCCCCGAGCCACGCCAAAACGATCTTGGAGCATGATCCCACGGGAATCGGAGCCAACAGCTACCTTGCCCTCGCCGAAGAATTTCTCGCCCGGCATGGAATGGCAATGCCCGTTTGAGCGCCGTCCGAGCTCACCAAAAACGGGAAGAAGCGCACCTTCTTCCCGTTCTGTTGATTTCTATCAAAACGTTTGACGCACAATGCGTCACTTCGACAGCAACGACTTGCCCGTCATCTGGCTCGGCTGCGGAAGGCCCAACATTGCCAACAACGTAGGAGCCACGTCCGCAAGAATCCCATCCGCGAGCTGCACCCCAGCCGTTTCGTTCGCGACATAAAAGAGACGAACCAGGTTGGTGGTGTGCGCGGTGTGAGGCGAACCGTCGGCATTGATCATAAACTCACAGTTCCCGTGGTCGGCAGTGATCAACAACTGACCTCCCAACCTCAACGTCTCTTCGACGACCTCTTTCACCGATGCATCGATCCGCTCACATGCCTTGATTGCCGCCTCCACCACTCCGGTGTGTCCCACCATGTCGGGATTGGCAAAATTGATGATCACGAGATCGTAGTCCTTCAGCTTCGAAACGACCGTGTCCGTCACTTCAGCAGAACTCATTTCAGGCTTCAGATCATAGGTCGCCACATCCTTAGGCGAAGGGATGATCTTCCGATCCTCACCGTTGAAGCACTTTTCCTCCCCACCATTGAAGAAATAGGTCACGTGCGGATACTTCTCCGTCTCCGCGATCCTGAGTTGGTTTCTGCCGGCATTGGCAACCACCTCACCCAGCACCATTTCCAATCGCTCCGGCGGGAAAATCACATCACAGTCGTAGTCCGCATCGTATTCGGTCAGCGTCACATAGTGGACCTTTGGACGACGTCCTGCCTTGAACGGCTTCCAGGTGCCCTCGTGAAGAAAAACTTCGGACAACTGACGAGCACGATCTGCCCGGAAATTAAAGAAAATCACCACATCGCCACTGCGAATGCGCTGCTTGTTGGCCTCGCAAAACACCATCGGCAGCAGGAATTCGTCAGTCTTCTCGTTCTGATACATCTCGGCCACTGCCTCCGATGCCAGAATGTCTTTTTCCGCACCCTTGCCGTGGACAATCGCATCCCATGCAAGCTTGACCCGCTCCCATCGCTTATCGCGGTCCATCGCGTAATAGCGACCCACCACCGTCGCGATTCGGGCACCCTGCTCCGCGATGCGATCTTCGACGGTCGAGAGATATCCAGCACCTGCCGTTGGAGAGGTGTCGCGGCCATCCGTGATGGCATGCACCATGATCTCGTGGGCTCCTCCCTTTTTCGCCATGGCGACCATGGAGCACAGGTGATCCAAATGACTGTGCACGCCCCCGTCAGAGACCAAACCCACGAAATGAAGTCGCTTCCCCTTCCCCGAGGCGGCTTGAATCGCCTCTTTGAAGGTCGCGTTCTCTTCCATCTCACCATCGGCAATCGCCTTGTTGATGCGAGTCAGGTCCTGATAGACGATGCGCCCCGCACCCAGATTGAGGTGGCCCACCTCGGAATTTCCCATTTGCCCCTCAGGGAGGCCCACATCCATGCCGGAAGCGCTCAAGAACGCTTTCGGGCAACCGGAGAGCACCTCGTCATGAAAGGGCGTCTCCGCGAGCAAGGTCGCGTTTCCGTCCTTCTTTGCCGTCTTTTGCCCTCCGGGGTTTTCACCCCAGCCGTCGCGAATGATAAGAACCACTGGTTGCTTGGCCATGACGGCGCGCGTTTAACGCTGGCGAAGGTTTCAGTCCAGCCGCATCCGTGAGGAAACCGTGGCATCGCCTTCCGCACTCCAGGAATGAAGAAAGATCCATTTCATGATTGACGCGAGGCGCAGATCGAGGTTTCTTCCGCGCCCCGACCCGCAACAGCGGTGGTGGAAATGCCTCGTTAGCTCAGTTGGTAGAGCAGAAGACTCTTAATCTTTTGGTCCTAGGTTCGAGTCCTAGACGGGGTACCATGGAGGCCATTGAGCAGGAACGCTCAATGGCCTTCGCCTTTTTCAGGGGCAACCCACAGGCGTCAAATCCCCGAATCGGGAGCGAAAGTGGGAACAAATCCGACTGGAGACTTCCCCTCTTCTGAGGCCGCGGGAAATGAGAGGATTCGGGTTGGAGCAACCGAACCGCGGCCGTCGCACTTGCGGTCGTTCTGCCAGATGGCGCGGACCTTGCGCGGGTTGGCGACCAGCACCCGGTGGCCGAGCGCCTCGAAGTGGTGGCTTGTCCACGGGCGGTGCATGCCCACCTCGAACACGATCAACGCGCCGGGGTATGGTTCGCTGAGCTTGTCGAGCAAGGGGCGGATGTTGGGGAGGCTTCTTTCTTTGCTGATCTCCCCGCCGGCTCCGCGCACGCAGACAGCAAGCTTCCGGTCGCCGAGGCAAGTCCGACGGTTGGGGTCGATGAGTTGATTTTCATCGCAGCAAGGAGATTGCCCCACCTGGGCCAGTCACGGCCCTGCGGCCTTCTCATCGATTCTTGTTCGGCTTCCTTGGATTCAGGAGGCAAGTGCAACACCGCGGGAGCATTAGGCCAACGAGGGATTCCGCCTCGACGCAATCCCCAAGGCGTTAGCATCTAGGGTTTCGTGTCGAAACGGAATCCCTCTCGATGAACGCAACCGATTCATCCTGAATACCCATGAGGTTGCACTTCACCCTTGATGCTGCGATTCTTATTGTTCTTCGGGCTGGTCCTTCAGCATCGCGACGATCTCAAACCCTGTATCCTCGAGAATCAAGTTGGCAATGTCCTGGAGCCAGAGATTCACCCAGTGGTCGATGGCCTCGGTCTCGTATTCCGATTCGATACGACCCGTGACAAATCTCGCCATCGCCTGAACCCTCCACCCGCCTTCTTCGGCGTCGATGGTCGATTGATCGCAAGTGACTTTCGCAATCTTAGTTACATGGTTCATCCGGTTCAAGAGGCGGTCTCTCCGTGATATTGTCCTTCCGAGAAACCCGGAGGGCCTCGCCCACACCAGTGTGTTGAACTCGACGAAATAGGGATTGGCACGAACCAAGGAAGCTGCCGGGAATGGCTGCCGAATCACCTCGAAGTATCCGTCGCTGAAATCAGTGACACGTCACCCGGCGTCACGGAACCGCTGCTTGACTCTCTCGGTGTCGATCTGGTCGTCGTCGCTCATCGGTGGTGTTCTCTACGAGCGGGTATACCACCAAGAGTAGCCGGCCGCACCGAGTGCGGCTACCCCAAGCACGATGTCTACGATGGTTCCATTCTGGATGCCTACCAACAGCAAGCCCGCTCCTGTGAGAAGCAGCCAGACGAAGCCGATCACGCGCGCCACAGTCTTATCGACGTTCATCGCTGCGCCAAACGCTAACACAGCGAACCCGAGCCGGATCACATAGCTCATTGGCTTGAGTGCCACCAGTGCACCGAGAAGTGAGGATTCAATGAAGGCAGTGCAATCGGGCATCATTTTATTGCGAGACCCTATGGCTGCGACTTGAAGCAGTCGGGCACCGTTGGAGTAGGTTGAGGGTTGGGAAAGTGGTGTCGTGTCTGGTTCAAATCGTGGGCTAT